>NZ_JBITPK010000007.1:0-704587 GCF_050467785.1 Paenibacillus sp. NRS-1760
ACAGACCAGTAACCATAGCTACTTCTCGCTGTAAGAACACATACGTGCTTACAGCCTCTTTTCTACCTTCCGCATACGCCGAATTCGCTCAATAAGCACCTATGTGTGCTTACAGACCAGTAACCATAGCTAGTTTCTCGCTGTAAGAACACATACGTGCTTACAGCCTCTTTTCTACCCGCCGCATACGCCGAATTCGCTCAATAAGCACCTATGCGTGCTTACAGCTATTACTACCACTCGTTACCCTCAGTAGCGTTTGAGGAAATCTTTAATAAATTGAGTCTAGACATCTAATTGACATTCATGCAATAATTACTTAAACGATTAAGTAACTACTTTTAAACATGCCATTTCCGATATATTAATCCAACAGTCATTATCAAGCTTTAGCAAGCTCTCACGATTCCAATCGTATCAAGGTTGAAGGAGTTGTATCCCCATTAAGAAAGCTACGCTTAAGGACATTGCAAAGGCTGCTCAAGTTTCTGTAGCTACTGTCAGTTATGTACTCAACAATGTCTCCAATCAGACGATACCTGAAGAAACAAAATGCCGTGTTCTCGATGCCGCCAAGCAATTGAATTATGTACCCAACCTTGCTGCCAGATCGCTGGTCAAGCAAAAGTCTGGATTGATTGGCATTCTGATTAACAGAGCGGAAAATGAAGGCTTCTGGAAGCAGTTCCGTTATTCTCAGTTTATTAATCGACTGGAGCGGCTGCTGTCAGATCACGGCTACCACGTTGTATTATTCAGCTTGGATGCCTCAAGCCCAAATCTCGATATTATCTCGGAACGCAAGCTGGACGGCGTATTTGTTGTTGATGTTAAGGAGGAAAACTTCCACCTGATTTCTAGCCACTTCTCTACTGGCGTCCCTTTAATCGTTGTGGACAGCATGATTGAAGATCCCTTATTTTATAAGGTTAATTATGATTATGCCGATGCCTTCACTCATGCATTCGCATCGCTCATACAGCCTAAGGAGAGCTTTTTGATAATCGACAGCTTCAACAATGCAGATCTCGTTAACCATATTTGTACTCTTTCAGGAATAGGACGCGATCAAATCCACGTTGTGGACGAAGAGCGTGACTTAAAGGCATTCCTAGAACACAATTCGGATCGGACCGGCATCATTCTAAACGAATTTGTCGCCATCTCAGCAGCTAAATATGTTCATCCAACAAGCTTAACCGTCATTTGTACGGCAGGCTGTGCGGAAATCGCCCCTGCTTCCGCTTCCAAGATATCGTTTGGCGATCACAAGCCAGAAGAATCTTTCCATCTTATGATGCAGCTGCTGAAAGATCCGAAGTCTGGCCCTGTAAATAAATATGTTCTAGTAAAAGCTGATAAATAAGTAACCGCAGAGTAATCTCTGCTTTTTCTATTACAACTTAAACGATTAAGCCGTCCTCTTAATCCTTAATAACTGCAGTTAATTATTAACCAAGTCAATCATTCTTATAGGAGGTTATATTATGCTCGGATTAGCAAAAGAATCAAATGGCGGCGCTCCAAATCTTCAACCGCAAGAAGGTTCTGCTTCATCTCTGTGGAAAAACCGCAATTTCATCGCCGTGTTCTCCAGCTACAGCTTATCGCTGCTAGGCAATACCTTTCATAGCATTGCGCTAAATCTGTGGGTACTGCAAACGACAGGTAGCGCCAAGCTCATGTCCGTTGTTCTCATTACCCATCTCGTAATCAGTATGCTGTTCGGTTCCTTCGCAGGTACGATTGCGGATCGCACCGATCGTCGAACGTTAATGTGGGTGACAGATATTGTCCGTTTTGTGCTCGTCGGCGCCATTGCTGTACTTGTTTACCTGCCTAATATACCATTTATTTTTATCGTTATTTTGACTGCCATCGTCGCATTTGCAGGGGTCATTCGAACGCCTGCCTTCCAGGCTTCGCTCGTCGAAATTATTGATAAAGAACAAATAACCAAGGCCGTTGGGGTAATCAATATATCCGATAACATCATCCGAATATCAGGATTTGCTCTCGGAGGTATCGCTGTTGCTGCATTTGGCGGGGCATTTGCAATTGCTATCGATGCAGTAACCTTTCTGCTCTCAGCAGCGCTGCTGCTCTTCACGGGCAAGTTCCCCTATGCAGCGGTTCGAGATACGGAGAAGCCGCAAACCACCTTTAAAGAGGATCTCAAAGCAGGCTTCCGATACGTATGGACGGATCCATTTGCCAGAGCAGCAGTTATTTTATTACCGGTAGTTATGTTCTTCTTTCTGTCCACCTTCATGCTCATTCAAGTCATGGCCGTAAATGTGTGGCATGCCAAACCATTTGTATTCGGGCTTATGGAGGCGTGCATCCCGCTCGGTTATGTCGTAGGCTCCATTCTAATTATTAAGCTGGATAAACGGTTAAAAGGCAGAGGAAAATGGATCATTGGAAGCATGATCCTCATGGGTCCTATGTTCATCGCCATATCACAAATGTCCTCTGCATTTGCAGCATTGCCGCTTATCCTTCTCGTTGGCTTCCTCTTCTCCTTCAGTACCACGATCATCTTTATCGCACTTCGGGTAGCCATTGATCCTTCGATGCAAGGCAGGGTATTTGGACTCATCGGTGCTCTAACAAGCGTTGCGCCGCCTGTCGGCTTAGCCGTATTCTCAACCCTATCTGATATACACGGACCTGCCGTCATCATAGCGATAAGCGGCGCAGCAATGCTCATTATTGGCTGCTTCTCCTACATGTATATGAAGGAGATGCGTCACTTCAACTAAACGAATAGACTGACAACGTTTTAAGATTGAATAACTGGGAACTCGGCGATCCGAAGCCGCGCGCAGCCGTACGGGATAAGCGTAATTTCTTCCTCGGGTTCCTTGCTAGCAACAGGCCCTATTGGCGGAGTGCCAGCCGAATTAAGCTCCATGGTCCATTGCGGGATCCGGCGACCGTTCATTCGCAAACGTATCGGTGCATTCTCAGCTGAGAAGGGCTGCCTTACCATTGCTGCGGCTTCCACAATAGGTTTTCCCTGTTCATTTCCCTTCAGACTCACTCCATAATTCCATGGCGACTCCGGGTAAATCTCCCAGTCATGATAAGGCTCGTACGTGCGATGCTTCTGCCAGCGCTCCTTGATTGGGATAACGAACATAAGCGCTCCGCGCTGCAAGCCGGCCGCACCGTTAGCTCTGCTGATCGTGCGTGCCTCCATTGGAAGCCGAAGAGTCAGCTCATCGCCATCGTCCCAAACCTGCCACAGCGTAGCAAAACCTTTTTCGACGATCATAGCAGACTGCTGTTGTCCGTTGATCAACAGAATCGGCGCGCTGCACCATTCCGGTATTCGTAATTTAATCGGGAATTCAGCTGGCTGATTTACATGCACTGTCATCGTTATCGTTTCTCTAAATGGATATTCCGTTGCTACACGTATGGAAACATCGGTACTTGCGTCGATGGCAGCTGTAATCGTACAAGGAGCATACGCGATTGCAGCCAAACCGCCATCCTCTGTTGCCATCCACAATCTTGCCGTGTATTTCGGCCATCCTTGATGCATGTTAGCGGTGCAGCAGCCAAAATGCGGCTCAATGCCAAATAGATTGGCTTCATTGTTGTTTTCCGTCCAATTGCGTTTGGCATGCGTACACATAATCTGGTTAGCCTGCTGGTCATATTGATGAACGGTCCAATCCGGGCTGATTGCGGCAGGCAGTGCATTATAAGCAACCTTCTCCAAAATATCACCGAAGGAGCCATCGCCTGTAATCCGAATCAGATGCTCTAAGGAATGCATATATTCCACCACAGAGCACAGCTCCGTACCTTGGCTGGGATGAGTTCCTGCAAGCCATTCGTCACCGGAAAACATGCCATTAACTTGGCCATGGTAAGTCATCACGCTTGAGATCCCCTTGTACGCAGCTTCGATGTGCTGCTTATCGAAGGATTGAAGGTAGCGGAGAGCTGGCTGCTTGAATGACATCGCTACGTTAACAACATGAACCCGGTGATCAAATGCCTTCTGCAAGTACCAATAAGGATAGTCTTCATAAAGGCCTATCCAGTCCAGCGTTTGCTCCTGAATCAATTGCGAGAGCTCAAGCAAGAAAGGCTCACCGGTGCGATTGTACAACCAATAAATGCTGATGAGATTTTCGCCGCCTCTAGCCTTTGCCCATTCCTGCAAAGGACGATTCGGCAGCTCCGCAAGCTGATATTTGAAATAGTTCATCAAGAATGGTTCTACCCGTTCATCACCAGTATACTCAGCGTGCTGAATCAGCACCTTGAGCATAATCATTCGGCTCCACCAATCTTCATTTGCGGCAGGTCCGAATTGTCCATCCTCGCGTGCGCTTGCAAGCGTCCATTCGATCCACGGCTTTACTTTGGCCTTAAGCTTGTCATCATCAAGGAGATAAGCAAGCGGAAGCAGACCGTCCAAGTAGTAGGGTCCTCTCTCCCAGCTGTCTCCGTCTCCTCCGAGCCAACCGCTATTTGGCCCGACATAACTCCAAAATTCATCTAGATGCCCTGTCATTCCCTCGCTTTGAATCTCCAGCTGGTCTCTAAGCCAGCCGTCCGGCTTAATCGCACCAAGCGGCAGCTCTTGAAAAGGGGTCGAAGCAAGCGGTGCACGGTTCAAAAATATAGCGCTCAATTTGTCATCTCCTCTATGCTGCTTATGTAGTTGAATTTCATCTAGCAATGCTAGTGATCCTTAACCCGTTTCCTAAAAGAATAAATGATTTGCCCCAAAGGAATACTACTTTGGAAATAAGCTAGTAATGGAGGGAATCGTTAGTAATGAACAATGCAGCTAACCAGAAGGATTCCAGCTCTTCTCAGCTTCGTGTAATGGATAAGGTTGCGGTCATCACTGGAGCTGGTTCCGGCATAGGACGCGCTGCCGCGCTGCGTCTCGCACAGCAAGGAGCAAAAATCGTTCTTCTCGATCTCATTCACAACCGTACTGAAGAGGTAGAGCAAGAAATAAAGGAATTAGGAGGCGAGTCCTTCTTCATCGATACCGATGTTGCCAATGCTGAACGGATGCAAGAAGCGATCCAAGCTGCCGCAAAGCACTTCGGACGGATCGATATTGTGTTTGCTAATGCGGGCATTAACGGCACTCTCGCCCCTATTGAAGATCTGTCGCCCGAGTCATGGGATGAAACGCTAACAACGAATTTAAAGGGAACCTTCCTTACCGTCAAATATGCGATCCCCCATATGAAAAAATCCGGCGGGAGCATTATTATAACGAGTTCCATTAACGGCAATCGTGATTTTTCAGGTGCCGGCATGGCTGCTTACAGCTCCTCCAAGTCAGGTCAGGTCGCTTTTGCCAAGATGGCTGCTCTAGAGCTTGCCCGATATAAAATACGTGTGAATGCCATTTGTCCTGGAGCCATTCAAACAAACATTGGGGAAAACACCCATCGCACTCCTCAAGTAGATAAAATCACCATACCCGTGAACTACCCTGAAGGCAGCCAGCCTCTCGAGCATGGTCCCGGGCAGCCTGAGCAGGTCGCCGATTTAGTGCTATTTCTAGCGTCGCAGGAATCCAGCCATATCTCTGGAACCGAAATTTACATCGATGGGGCAGAAACCTTGCTATAGAAAAAGAAGCCATACAGGGTTGGAATGCCTTAGGGATGATCCCTAAGGCATTTTCTACTACGTTAAATTGAGGACTGAATCACATCAACCTGATCACTTTTTCGTATCAGCTGCCAGCTGAGCGTGGATCGTAACCAGCGCTGCTTGCTCCAATAGTTCAGTTGAACGATTCGGATCGATTTCAACGACTCCCGTCTGAGGGTTCCGAAGCGTCGTCCACACCTCATCCGCATAGTTCTGTATATAATCTTTATACTTCGATTTTTTGTTCATGTCATCCAGCATCAGCAGATTTTCAAAAAAGATTGAATTGAAAATAATCGGCTGTGTGTAGAGGCGCGAGCTGCCATAAAATTTCAAAGCCGCATCAGCGATGCTTATTGCTCTGTTCAAGTATAATTTTTCACCAGTTGCTTTGTATAAAAGTACGCTGGCTCCAATCATCGTTCCTTGGTTATAGGACCATTGTGTTTTATTAATATTTCCGTTCAGGTCAATATGGTCCCAGTAAAGTCCGTTAGGCGCCAGCATGCAGTCATTTACCCAGTTATACATTTTCTTCGCCCAGTCTAAATAGTATGTATCCTTGCTGATTTCATATAAATACAGTCCTATTTGAGCGGCAGGTGCATTCGATACGGTATTCCGATCCTTGCTCCACGATGCCTGTGTCCAAAAAACGCCGCCAGGGCAGGCATGAGAGGCATCCGTGTCCCAGCCGGATACTTGCAGCTCAAATATTTGCTTTGCTCTATCTAAAGCTGCAATATCACCAGTAATTCGGTAAATTTTTATAAGTTCTATTGCGATCCAATCATTATCATCATAAAAGATGTCCCCGCCTCCGCCAAGCGGTGCGCGTACGTAAGAATCGTAGCCTGCAGGTGTCTTCGTGTCATTCCAATATGCAGCTAGACCATCTAATCGATTCTGAATGTCGGTTTTGTATTTCTCGCCCACCGCAGGTATTTTCGCCAAAGCTACGGTTGACTGCATCGTCCCTGCATAAGGCCAAACGTAGGAGTATTTATTGTTCCCAGAATGTGGGCTGTTCTCGCTGTAGAGCTTGGTGTCTGGCTGATAGAAGTAGGTTTGTAGAGCCTGATAAGCCGCTTCAGCCCGTTCTGCATTTTGATTTTTATTCGGTTTGGCCCAGACGCTTTGACCGGACGTCATTAATAAAACAACAATCGACAATGCAACAAAACGGAACGTCTTTACTGGTTTCGATGTACTCATGATATACCTCCCAAGGATCTACTTAGACTACTCTATATTAATCCAGACTTCTCCAAAGCTGCTGCCGTTTCGAGCAGGATCACGCCGCTAAGCTGTGTGCTGAGCTCTATTTCCTCTTCAAGCGATTCATCCCACCGTTTGCTGAAAAGAATATCCCCCCGGCTCGAAACGCTGCTCCATAGGGACGATGCGTTTGCATACAATACATCTGCTACTTCACTTCCGCTGCCGCTGCCCATCGCAAGGGCCAGCTCGCCTGCGTAACGAACAAAAATCCCTTTAAACAAACCAGCATCCCCGCCGCCTTCTGCAGGGAGGACATTAGCTTCCTGCGATGCAAACTCCTCCACAGACGCCTGCCATGTCCGTATGGCATCTTCAAGATAACCTTTTTCGCCCGTAATCTTGTACAGCTCAACTGCTGCTCCAATGAATACGCCCTGGCAATAAGTGAACTTCCAATCCTTATCAATAGTTCCATCGCCTAGACGGTTAGCGCCATCCCACACGAAACCGCTTTCAGGATCAACAAGCACAGCTTTCTGCCAATTGTAAATCTTGATTGCCCATTCTAAATCTTCCTGCTTGCCGAATACCTGATATAGACGTGCAGCCAAAATAGCCGCAGGAGCATTAGCAGGCGTGTTTTTATAATCAAGCTGCGTTTTTTGCCAAGCAATTCCGCCGCCGACATGGTCATTCCATCCCGTCTTAATATCCTCCCATAGCAACTTCGCAGTGTGCCTGTAGGTTTCATCTTGATCAATCAAATACGCGCGAAGCCAGCCAATTGCCATCCATTCCATATCATCGTATAGATTATTAGGCCATTCTCCGCCGTTTCTCTCCAGAAGGCCTTGATGAAGCATAGCCAACCTTTGCTTATAGATGGAATCACCCGTACGGTTCCATCCATCCACCTGCGTTTCAACCGCATGGGCCATCCACCAATAATGAAAAATCGTGTTGCACGCTCCGCCGGGACATGGCGTCTTAATGTCATATAAGCTGATACTTGGGTTCCAGAACTGAGAATCCAATGTTCGTTGAGCCTGCTCCGCTCTCATTTCCCAGAACGCAGCTTTTACGTTGTTTGCCATCTTCCTTTCCTCCGTTTCACTTTGATCCATTAGGTTTCCCGCGAACTGCAAGCTGCTTTAACACGGGATTACTTCCTCTTTGAAAATGTACAATATAAAGCACTTTCACATAATATACTATATTCCACATGTTAATATGTCAATATGTCATCTTCACATTTCAGACTATAATTTCCTACAAAAAAAGGCCGTTCCAAGAGCCCTATTGGCAGCTCTAAGAAACGACCCTTTATTCTATTCTGATGTTAAATAGATACGGTAGAATTTCCTTGAACAATCTCGTGCTCCACAATATTGTTCAATTCCGTAGTCTCATTATTCCAAACACGCTGTAATATTTCGACAGCTCTCCTGCCTGTATCACGCTCGTTCTGGCGAACATGAGTAAACAAATAATCGCCAAACGGCTGACTCGGAGAGTCAAAGCAAACAATTTGATAGTCTTCCGGAATCCGTTTCTTTAGGGACAATAGCGCTTCCCTTAAAATAAGAGCAAGATTATATTCCGTAACGACATACGCATTAAGATCCTTGTTAATTTCCACGAAATGGCGTACCGTCTCAATATCATACTGTACTTTAATCGTTTGAAACGATTGCGGCAAAGAGCTGTATAGATTCGTCATAATATGTTCAGGTTTAGGTGTAAACCCACGCTGCATGCACGCATCATTAAAACCTTGTATTCGGTCTTCAATCGTCGTCGTATTGTCTGCAGGCGTCGATAAGAAACCGACATGCCGGCCCTCTTGATTCAGCAAAATATTCGTAAGGTCGAAGGCTGCCTTTCTGTTGTCTGTATACACAGCGGTCGCCGCAATCCCCTTCAAATACCTGTCTACTAACACAATAGGGAAGCCGTTTAATACGAGTCTAAGCACTTCAGCATTATAGTGCTCACCATGGCCCGGGAATACGACAATGCCATCGACACCCAGCTTCACAAAAGCACGAATGGCAGCTTCTTCTTCATCACGATTATCGTAAGTCAGCTTCATCATCATGACGCAGCCGCTAATCGCGCATTGCTCTTCTATTCCGCGAATAAGATCAGCACCAAACGAATCGCCAAAGTCGGGCAGAATCACACCAACAATGCGCACAACCTCATCTTCCGGCCTCGCTTCTACGCTTTCCGACTGCTTCTGCAGCTTCGTTTCTTGCAGATCAGGTAAAACCTCCGCCACAAAGGAGCCCTTCCCTTGTATTCTCTCAATGAGTTTATACTGCGAGAGCATCTCCAGCGCTTTCTTAGACGTAATTCGGCTAACGTTAAAATGGGCAGCAAGTTCTTTTTCCGAAGGAACACGCTCCCCTTTTTTCAATTCGCCGTCATTGATTTTTTGAAAAATATAATTATAAATCTGCTCATATAAAGGATTATCCATCAGCTGACCTACCTTGTCATAGTATCTTGATATATCAACTATACAACTTTATTATCACGACATCAATATATGAAAAGGCGAAATGGAGCAACGGCGCTGCCGTCGCCCCGCTACGTCAATACTAACTTATTCCGAATCTAGTCTTTCTATTTTGGCTGCGGCTTCTATTAAGAAAACTCCGCTCAATTGCACGGATATATCCAAAGGCTCCTGATGAGGCAAATCCCAAGCGGGGCCAAACAAGCCAATTTCCTTCGTGCTGCCTTTCGAGAGCAGTGTATCCGCATTATGAAAGATCATTTCTTTAATTTGGACGCTTTCGTTGACTTCATACAAATGGATCAGATAACGAATGAATATGCCTTTGAACAGTCCACCGTCTCCGGTTCCTTCTTCCTTCATCATTCCGGTCTCAGCAACCGTATGATATTTCATAGCCGAGGCAGCGGTTTTCTCCGCATCTGCCAAATAAGTCTTGTCATTTGTATGCTTATAAAGCTCAACCGCCGCGCCTATATAAGTGCCTTGGTTATAGGTGAATATCCATTTCTTATTGACATTAAGATCACCATTCTCTTCCAGCTTAAGGCCATCATACACAAGACCGCTTTCAGGATCAACCAAATTTTTCTTCTGCCAATCATATATCTTTTTGGCCCACTCCAGATCTTCCTTATCGCCAAAATACTCATACATCCTTGCAGCCAAAATAGCTGCCGGCCCGTTCGAGCATGCATTCCGGCTGTCTCGTTGATCCTTCTTCCAAGCCATGCCGCCCAGCTCATCTTCCCACCAAGCGGTCTTAATATCATTCCACAGCTTTACCACATAACCTTTAACCGTCTCGCTTTTGGTTGCATCATAAAGCCTCAGCGCTGCAAGAGCGAGCCATTCCATATCATCATAAAATTCATTAAACAATGACCCATTTTTTTTAATAATGCTTTTGACGATCCCCTCTGCCCTATCGGTATAAGCAGCATCACCCGTTCTCTCATACCCATCCATCATGGCATCCACGGCATGAGCCTTCCACCAATAGTTTAGGCTCTCCTCGCGTTCTTTGCTATAAGGATAAGCGTTGTTCATCAGCTTTCCATTCTCATTCCAATAATGCTCGATGAGCTTCTCTTCCGCCCATTCCGCATGATTATTGTAATTTTCCAAGCGCTCCTCATTTCCATTGCAGCCTGTCAAGAAAAAACTTCCGACAAGCAGCATGCATATGCTTTTCATAAATTTCACCTCATCCGTCCCTTCTTCTTGCAGGCTTCCACCTTTTAACCCACAATTCCGCTATGCTCAATACCCTCTACGAGGTATTTTTGCGCAAACAAATACACAATGATTAATGGAATAACAACTAATAATGACATCGTGTTCGTTAAGGTGGCTGTCAGAGGCTGACCATGCTTCAGCCCAAGGGTGGCGCCCTCCAGCATCAAGCCTTCAAATCCGACCAGCAGTGAATTCGATAACAGCTTGAACTGGCTGAAGAACATCGAGGAATAGAAGCTATCCGTCCACTGCCACGAGAAGGAGAATACAAAGATCGTAATCATCATGGAAAATGAGAGCGGAAGAATGATCATGCTGAACGTCCGAAACAAGCCCGAGCCGTCCACATAGGCAGCTTCCTCTAGCTCTTTCGGTATTCCTTTGAAATATTGCCGCATGATTAATATATAAAGCCCGTTTTTGAATCCAAAACCGATCATCGATAAAATCGCCATAGGCCACATTGAATCCATCAGCCTAACCGTTCCCCCTGTAAAGGTAGACATCAGACCAAATAAATCAAAGAAGCTGAACTTCATATAAAGAGAGATCATATACGTTTGCGGCGGAATTAAAATCGTAAGCACCACTAAAGAAAATATGACGCTTTTTCCTTTAAAGTTAAACCGCGCAAGCCCATAGCCGACCATCGTACAAACCAGCATTTGAATGATGCCGCTTAGAAAGGAAATGCCGAACGTGTTCGACAGCCCTTTAAAAAAGGACGTATATTCGATGACTGTTTTGTAATTAAACCATGTAAACTGCCTAGGGATGAAGCGCACCGTGCCATCTATCAAATCCTGCGGGCTCATAAAGCTGTTAGAGAGCTTTACGAGCAGCGGATATAAGATAAGAAACGCCAGCCCAATGAGAAGCAAATAGCGAATAACCGACCAGAACAAGCCATTTATTGCATGCAGATTTAAATATTTAGCCCGCATATTTTTCACTCCCTATTCTGATAAAAGACGAATCTGCTGACAAAAAAGCCAATGACGACAAGGAATACTGCTGCTACCAGAAAATAAATCCATGCCATAGCCGAGGCTGTTCCATATTGACCAAGCTTCATCGCGTTCGTAATGCTGTGCATAATTTGGTTTTTGCTTCCTGTAAAGGAATCAATAATCGAATAAATGATATTGACTAGAATCAACGGACTGATCAGCGGAAATGTAATTTTCCAAAAGCACTCCCAAGCGGAACAGCCTTCGATTTTGGCCGATTCGTAGATGGAGGATGAAATTGCTTGCAGTCCTGCCAAGAAAATAAGAATTTGCACGCCTGAACTATTAATGACGGCAAATATATTTTCCGCAGCGCCAACCGTTATATTAACGAGCGCAGGACTGAAATCCAGCATTTGGAACATATATTTTTTTAGCTCCAGATTGCTGAACATCCCGCCTGCCGATTCAGTCACGATAGACGCGCCCGTATCAAGCCCTGGGATACTCTGATAAGCATTCATAATCGAGTTGCTTAAATCAGCTTTATCAATGATTCCAGTTGCCAAAATAACGGGCACGAAAAAAATCGCTCTAAAAATGCCTCGGCCCTTCATTTTCATATTTAACAAAACGGCAATAAACAAGCTGTACATGACGATAATCGGAATATCGAATAACATGTTCTGAACAGCACCGTAAAGCTGCTTGTTAAAGTTAGGGTCCACTCTTAAAATTTGATGGTAATTGTCCAGCCCAATGAATTTTTCCGAAAATCCGCCTTGGGTTAGAAGATTCACATCCATGAAGCTAAATCGCAACGAATCAATGAATATACCCAGAAACAGCAGGAGAAATCCGAGTACAAAAGGACTGACAAAAACCCAGCCCATCAGATCCCTCTTCTGCGTCACGGTTAGCCTAAACCTTTCTTTTTTGTTTATGGCTGCAGACAATTTGTTCATTGCCGGTGATCCTCCTCGCTTGGTTTAAGGATTAATGACCGCGTAACCCATTCCATCTACTGCGGTACCCTCAACCTCAATTCCTTTATCGCTGTAATTAACAATAATCGCTGTACCATTTTCATAAGTTGTTTTGTAAACCTCTTCACCAAGCCGCTCATGATTCACGATCGCCTGATCCTGAACATGCTTCAATACATTGTTCATTTCTGCATAGATGGCTGCAGCGCTCTCCTCCCAATCATCAAACTGGGAAGCGTACAAATCATCGAACAACGAAGCATCCTTCAGCAGGCTGTTCTCCCCGTAATTCAACTTGAAATAGACACCGCTGCCGTATTCCAGAGCTTTCAAAACAGCCGGACGCAGCTCGCTCGCTAGGTTCAAGGCTTCGCTCGCGTACCCAATATAGCCATGCAGCGCGATTTGAATAAATGGCACCTGAGCATCTGCTATCGAGAAGGAGCTGTCCTCATCAGGCAGGTTCAAAATATGATTAACATAAGGAAAGGCGTATGCGTTTCCGTCGTCTGTAATAATATCCTCATAATCCTCTTTTGCTTTAGCTAAAACGTCTGTCGTTATTTTTTTTGTGTCCTGTCGATTGATTTGAGAGCGGTTCTTAAAGTTGGAATTCAAGCTTTCTCCCATCGTCGATAAGGATAGTGCCTTTAAACCAAGCGAATGATAATCTTTGGAAAATTTATTGTAATAACCTGAAATTTTGTCCGGATTAATTCCCCACACGCTGCTCTCATACTCAAGCGTAGCTACATTGAACAATCCTTTATAGCTAGTTTTCTGAAACAAGGAACGAATGCTGTCCTTTTGCGGCTTAAAGCCATCGAATGCTTTATTAGATGAAACAAATAGCATATCCACATCCGGGAACACCTTTGCCCCCAGCTTCTCCGCTTTCTCTGACAGCTTGCGCAGTCCCTTTGCACCGCCGAGCACGGACTCTACCTTCATTTTTGTAGGTGCGGTATGGCTCATGCCTCCGTTATACCATCCGGTATAGCGAAACTTAATGTTTTGGATACCTCTTTGCGACATCTCATCCAGCATTAGTCCCGCTTGATCGAAGGAAGTGACTGCCACTTGGCTGCGAAACGGAATACCCAGCTTCCGCACCATCTTATCGACAGAACCCATCGTATCCAAGTAGAACGGAATGTTCTCTTCGGCGCTCACTTTGCTCAAGCTTCCTTTATCAACGAGATACTGACGATATGCCTTTGCCATTCCAACATAATTTGCATCGTCTCCTGTAAGGAAGAAGTACTTCATGACGATGTTGCCGGTATAAGCATTTTTCTCGTAAATAATCCAAGGAGCCTGTTCAAAAGCATTTTTGGCAATAAAAGAGTCTTTATTTCGAATGGTGAAGTTAGCATACGCCGTGTTATAGGAGTGATTAATGCCGCCCATAACGCCATTAATATCCGCTACCGCATCGCCCTCTTCAATAACCGAGAATAGCGCTGCTCCATCCTTCTTGATGCCAAACACCGGCGCTCGAAACTCTTGTTTGAAGCTGCCTCTTGGCGACTGCGTTAATGCATAATCCGGCCCGTACATTTTCCCTGTCGTTAATAGCGTATTTTTGCTTGCATCATTATTGAAATTGAGGAGCGTTCCCGAGCCGTCTGGAAGGAATATATACCCCTCCTCGCCGGTTTGCCCTGCACCGAAATAATTCAGCAAGGAAAGCTTCACAAGATTAAAACGGGATTGATCATATTCAATGTCGCCGTTATAAAGAGTGACCGATAGACCGCCGTCCGCAAGCACGTAATCAAGACTCATTTTAAAATAAGGGAATACGGAATCATCTCCGTCATATCCAACCTCGGCGTAGTCCTCCTCCTGCTTCTCGTACGTATAGCCTGCTTCCTTGACGTAGTTTTCCAATACCTTCTTGTCCCGCTCCTTGACGGAGGTTTTCAGCACATAAATATCTTCTTTCTCCAAAACAGGGTATTTCGCGATCAGCTCCTTGCCTTTGCTCCCTTCTACATCAGCACGACTGTAGAGGATATAGTAGGCTAATAGCTTCTTCTTATCCCGATCAGCTTCCATATGATCAAGAACATTTTGCTCAAATTTGGACTTCGTAATTTGACGCGGCAGCAGCATGCGCTGTTCCTCGCGCCCGATAACCATGTCCACTCTTATGCCGTTATCAATCTTGCCCCAGCTCACCTGATCCAGCTTCATCGCATGCGTGTAGCTGTTCATTTCCAAGTCGCCTTCTTTGCCTTGCACATTATAGACAAGCTTGACCTGCGACATAAGCTCCTGCTTCATCGCATCACTAGCTTTCGGGTCTTCCAGAGCACTTGGCGGGTTGGAATAAAATTTACTTCCCGTCGCTTTATCTTCAACCGCCACGCCGCCCGATTCATTATCGAAGTACAGCAGGAGGTGATCGTTCTCAGCAGCAAGTGCCAATCCGCCATCCTTTACAGCTTTTTTCATGTTTGGTGGGCTTGCTTTTGCTGCAACTGCTGTTTCTGCTGTTGTTGCTTCTACTGCCTCCGCCGTTTTCCCATTTGTCGGTATCCCGAGCGTAATGGCAACCACTATGACCAATAGCCTAGAGATAATCCCCTTGGCATTCATATCGCTGACCTCCTATCCACCATCTTGTTCTACAACCGAAACGTAATTTCATTGATGATCGTCGTAATAAAAGAATTCATATTTTGCAGGATGTTAATGAACAGCACCGTAAGGAAAGCAATGAACCCCATCCCTACTATTGAAATAGCAGAGGTATAGAAATTCTTGAATGGACTGTAATCATTGGTCACCAATACACCTATAAATATGAGCCCGAGAGACCAGCCTAACGCTAGGGTTGTAAAAAAGGTAATAAACTGCTGCTCTTCCAAAACAACGATATTGCTGAATAGGGTGACAGGAATCGTAATGATCACCATCGGGACTAACGAATAGGAAGACGCGATAAAAATATCTTTAAGGCTTCCTTCGCCATCCATCAATGTTGTAAGACCCCAGTTTGCACAGCACCATAATCCAAATGGAATAAGGACGCTAAGCAGCGTATCCCAAAGCTCAATAACACGCCAGTCGGAAGGGTACAATATGTATCCGCCTGCCAGCTGTTTAAAGATGTCTACAGCCATAACGGCTGCAACAATAATGACAGCGGCACGAACGCTGCCTCGTTTCTCATGCTTCAAATCCCAAAACCCGTCAAACGGATGGAACATCACATGGAAGGAATAAAGTAGCTCTTCCCACAGCGTTCGCTTGCCCGGCTTTCTCCAGCCTGCTGTGTTGACCTTCTTGGCATATTTGAAAAATCTGTACACTAGCCATAGAATGGCTGCTGCGACTATTGGAATGAGGATAATAAATTTGCTTACTATTTCTTTCCGATACTCCGCAAAAGCTTTGAAATAATGATCCCAGTCATTGGCCAGCTTGTAATTGTGCATCGCTTCCTTGTATTCTTCTTTGCGCATATTGGACTGCGCCACACCGGAATACGCCATCTCTAGCGTCGGATTCATCTTCAAAACCCGCTGCCATGCAGCGATGGATTCATCGTAATTGCGATTCTTGCGATGATGAATCGCCGCTGCAATGTTAGCGCCGTATTCGGTCCGCCTAAATACAGTCAGCTTGCTTGAATCCTTATCGAGCACAAGCAGATTATTGCTCTGGTAAGCGAGCGCAGAAGCGCTCTGGAACACGCCGTCCTGCGTTCCGTAACCGCCAAATACATAAAGAAGATTGCCGTTATCGTCGTACGTAAAAATCTTATTTTGCGAAGAATCGAGCGTGCTGTACGCCCCGTCCTCTGCCAAAGCTACATCAATAAAACGTGAAACCTTGTCGGTTGTTTGAATATCTCCAGCAGGCGGATAAGCGCCATTTCGTTTCAGTACATCGATGCCTGTATTGTTCAGCCGCTTAATTGGCGCATGCTTACTCGATTTGTCCCGGTTAATGAGCGCGCTGTATTGGTTTCTGGCATGGATCGCACTGCTCGTAACATAAGCAAAGCCAAGCTCATCGATTGTAATGTTGTTGTACTCGGTCGGTACGCTTTTGGCTGTGCGGCTCTTCTGCTCCTTGGTCGTCACCAGCTTCCAGAACAAATCGGACACTTTGGGCACAACCTTCTCCGCTCCGACAAAACCTTCGAATCCGCCGTCAGCATTCAGAGCAATAACACCCATGTTTGTGCTCTTCGAAATAACATAGATAAGACCGGATGGATCAACACCGATTGCTGATGGCTCGTAAATAAAGCCGGCAGGAAACACATCCGAATCTGGTGCCTCCAATATTTTCTCTACGCTTCCATCCTGATGAAGCACGACGATTCTAGCGTTTTTGGAGTCGGCAACGTAGATCAGCCCCTCCTCTGACACAAATATGCCGCTTGGCGTGTTGAACTGATCCTTCGTCACGCCGTCCTCATGGACAAACTCCGTAATTTCTCGTTTTATTCGGTACTGTTCATCGAGAATAATAATTCTGTTCGATCCCGTATCTGCGATATAAACCGAGTTATTGTTGTCTACAAACAAATCCAGAGGCTGGTTCAGCCCAGCGCCCTCGATCCCCATCGCCTTGGCGTTTAACACTTTGCCTGGCACATAAGCGTCAGGAGAAACGAGATACTCCCCGTCATAATCATAAAAATAGGTTTTATATGGAACCATGGCGGAAGCTGATTCAATACCGAAGCTGCACAACAATAATAGTGCGGCAAAAAACAAAATCCACTTTTTTCTAACCACCGCATTCTTCCCCTTCCATGCCTATTCTTTCATGCCTGATGCAGACATGGTCTCTATAATCTTCGACTGAGAGATGATAAACACGATGATAGGCACAATCATCATCAGCACCGCTGCAGCCGATCCTGTCCCTGTACGGGCAATTCCGCCGGCTAAGATTTGGGACAACGCATAGTTTAAGGTTTTCAGCTCCTCGCTTTGGATGAAGTGATTCGCGCCAATTCCCCACAAACCTTGCATGGAGAAGATGATGAGCGTCAGCCAAGCAGGCTTAACCATTGGCATTACAATTGACCAGAAAATCTTCCATTCGCTGGAGCCGTCAATGCGAGCCGATTCCAAGATGGCGTCGGGAATCATCTGATCCATAAACTGCTTCATGAGATACAATCCGAGCGAGGATGCAAATGCCGGAACAATAATAGCCTGATACGAATCAATCCAGCCTAACGAAGAAATGATGATAAAGTTCGGTATTTGGGTAACGACACCACTAAACATAAGCGAGAGCACGACCGTGCTGAACATGATTCCTTTGCCAGGAAACTTATGCTTGGATAAGACATAAGCGCATAAGGAAGCGATGACCACATGACCAGCCGTACCAACAGCTGTTATAAATACAGTGTTAAAAATATACCGGCTGAAGGGCACCCACGAGTCGCTCATGACTGCGAGCAAATCTCTAAAGTTATCTAAGGTTGGATTATTTACTAGAAACCGCGGAGGGAAAAACCAAATCTCCTCCAATGGCTTAATTGAATTTGAAATCGCATATACCAGTGGCAGCATCATAAAAATGCCAAACAGCAGCAAAAACAAATAGATGCCAAAATCCGCAAAAAAGGAACGTTTAATGCCGCTCTTGCTTCGATGAAGCTTGATTTGAATCACTTCATTCACCTACCTTTGCCAGAAGCATTTGCACAATCTTATTCGCTCCGATCATGATGATAAATAGAATGGTAGCTATAGCAGATGCATAGCCCATTTCATAACGAATGGCGCCGTAATCCTCCAAGTGGTTAACGATGGTATGCGCTGCATAGCTGTTGCTCGGCATGCCGCACAATGCGGTAACAATCGCGCCGGTGCCGAATGCGCCGGTAATGCTCATTACCGCTCCGAACATGAGCTGCGGCTTCATCGAAGGCAGCGTGACATACCAAAGCTCCTGCCACCGATTTTTAACTCCATCCATTGCCGCTGCTTCATAAAGCGTGCGATCGATCCCCTGCAATCCCGCGATAAAGGAGAGGAAGCTTGTTCCAACGCTGGTCCATAAGGCAACGATGACGACGAGAGTCATCATATATTTTGGATTCTCAAACCATAGAATAGGCGAAGAAATGACATTATAACGAAGCAAAATAGCATTGGCATAACCATAAGCGTCCTTGTTGAAGAAAATGCCCCAAACCAAATAAATGTTTCCCGAAATGGATGGCGCGTAAAAAATTAAAGTTAAAATCGTTCTCAGCGACTTCGGCAGCTCGTTAATAAGCCAAGCGAACACTAGACACATGATGTAACCGATTGGCCCTACCATCACAGCAAGCAGGAACGTATTTCCGATTGCTTTAATGAAAATATCATCGCCTAGAAACAGTCTTATATAATTGTCCATGCCCACGAAGATAGGCGCTTCGAGCAAGTTAAACGAGAAAAAACCTAAAATCAATGAAATAATGACGGGCAGAGCGGTAAAAGCAAAAAACAAGATCATGTAGGGAGCAGCAAAGAGGTAGGACACTTTATTTTTTTTAATCGACTTCCAGCCCTGCTCCAATTTTCGCAAGATCGGATTGCCCTGCCTCTTAGGGTCAACAGCTCCTGATATCACCAAATCTCTACTCATGAATGGGGTCCTCCTGAATCAGTAAAATCGCAAGGCAGCATCATTCCAACTTGAACTCCCGCCTTTTTCGCGTTATTTCAGCATTAACTTCTTTCACATAGTCCAGAAGAGATTCAGGATCTCCGTTGTTATACGCCGTTGCGGCAGCGAATCCAATACTTCGGGTCACATAGTAGCCGCCCGGCACCTCCGGCGTACCTGTTGCGAATGACCACTGCGTCATCAAATGGTCATACTCTGTTTTTGTCCAAGGCATATTAACAAGGGCCTCCATATTGGCGGTCGCTTGTTTGGCTGCCTTGCCGAGAATCGCTTCCATTTCCATTCCGAATCTGGACTGCGTCTCTGCACTCGTCCACCACTCCATAAAGCGCCATGCGTCATCTTTTTTCTTAACGCCCTTAAGCATCATGATCGCTGTCCCTGTCGACGGCGTCGCCCGGTTCAATTGTCCATCCTCCATCACCGTTCCAGGAAGCGGAGCAAATTCCCACAGTCCTTTAATTTCAGGAGCAAACGCGATTAATTGGTTGTATGTCGTATAATCCGCGATGCCTATCGGCATTTCCCCAGTTCGGAAGCGGTTGCTGAAATCATAATCCCTCGGAAACTTATAGGTCGTGAACAGCTCCGTCTGCTTCTGGAACGCGTCGATCGTCAGATCGTCTTCCAGCGTTGAGCGGCTGCGCTCCTTGTTGTAAAGCTCCCCATTTTTCTGATACAAAAAGATTTGCAAGCCGGTAATATCCGCCGGAAAACCAATTTGCATATTTTGTTTCTGAATTTCCGGTATTAGCTTGTAAAACTCATCCCATGTCTCTGGAGCCTTCAGCCCCATATCATGCAAAATATCTTTCCGATAAAACATCATGGGAAACGATTGTGTTTCCGGCAAAGCGTATACTTTTCCGTCTAATTCGAAGGGCACTAATGCACTAGGATGGAATCTAGAGACAATAGCATCATAGTTCGGCATGTCTTTGATGTTCTCCACCGCATGTCTTAACGCGTATTGAATAGGGTCGGCAGCTAGATTTCCCATCGCCACATCCGGACCCGTACCTGCAAGCACTGATGGCAAAAGCGTACCTTCCGTTACCAGCTTGAGCTTTACGTTTATGCCCGATTCCGGCGTGAACGTATCATTGATCATTTCCCTAATAATCTGTGATTGATCGCGTCCAGACGTCAGCCATACTTCGAGCGGCTCTCCTTTGGTTTCACCTTCGGTATTCAAGGCATTGTAATCCACAAAAAAAGACATCGAAAAAGACTTTGCTTCAAACATCATTTTTTTGAAAAAGGATGCATCCGCTTTTGGCAGCTTCTTGGACAACGGCATCACGCTAAAATAATCGACCGTTAAAGGCTGCTCGCCTACCGTCAAGATCCACGTACCAAGCGCGCCTACATTTTCTTTAAAAGGGGTAAAGGTCTTCGCAATATTGGCTTCCGGATTTTTAACCATCTGCTCGAGCTGAAAGGCGACTTTATCAAGCAGCACCATGTTTTCGCCTTTTTGACCGACCAGCGCCTCCATATCAGCCGATACTTCTCTAAGTATTGCGGCATGCTCCTTCATGGCGGCTATGGCATCCGGTATTAATTTCTCAAAGCCGTAATCACGATACAAATCCGGCTCAGCGCCGGTTATCATCAGAATTTGCCGATAAACGGCATTCAGTTGAAATAAACTGTCATCAACCCTGTTCAGCACATTAGCCAAATCTCCGAGCGTGACCTCCATCGTCAGTTCATGCTCGCCCGGTTCTAGGTAAAAAGAAAACGCCTGATCATCGTCCCCCAACGTTTTCACTTGCCAGTTGTTCCCGTATTTAAATTTCACAGCTTTCGCTTCTTTAAACGGGGCGGCTCCATCCAGCAAAATTTTGCGATTGACATACATCCCAGCTAATTTGTTTTGCTTGAATCTCGTTGCAATCTTGTACAGGCCCGCTTCCTCTACCGTGAATCGGTAGCTGATCCATTGACCCGGCATTTTCCATTTATCGCCGCCTATGCTGTTCAAGCGAAGCTTTGATGGGTCCTGCGGCTCGGTTATAGCTGATGAGCGATCGGACACCGGATATAGCGTATTATCAGATTTCTCAAAGCTGTTTTCCGCTTGAACCTTAATTGTCTCGGCGTCCGCTTCCTTATAGCCTTTTGCTTCATAACCCGCTTTCACTTCATCATAGGTCGGAAGCTCCTCAGCTTTATAAATACGAACGGTATTTAAAACCACTGATTCCCTCACCGATTCGAATCCAATGGTATGCTTACCTTTTTCCAAATAAAATAGTAATGGATCATTATAATAGCCAAGCAAATCATGCAACAGCACCGTTCTCCATCTAGGCGCTTCCGTCTGTTTCGGCCTAATGTCATTTCCTTTTTTGTCTTGCGCAATCTCGCTTTTGTCCTTCCAAACCCGTGATAAATTTATGTATTTCGCTTCGTTATAAGGTACTTCACCGTCAATTGATATCATTCTTTCAATAGAATTGCCTTTCCCATCTATCGGGTAATAAAGCAGTTCCACATTGTACATTCCACTCTCAGGAACGTTAAATTCCCATTCAATCTTTCCGGTTTCACCCGTAAGAACAGATTTGCCTTCCTTTCCTTCAAAATGATCGAGGTTTTTCAAATCTCCCTCCGCATTCGTATACGCATCTGCCTTAATCACA
Organism: Paenibacillus sp. NRS-1760; assembly: GCF_050467785.1. Taxonomy (NCBI): domain Bacteria; kingdom Bacillati; phylum Bacillota; class Bacilli; order Caryophanales; family Paenibacillaceae; genus Paenibacillus; species Paenibacillus sp. NRS-1760. The sequence goes on from NZ_JBITPK010000007.1 coordinate 21,872, forward strand.
ATATCCGCATTTCCAGCTTTTTTATCGGCGTGCTGTTCAAGATAGGTGCGGTAGCTTTGCAGCTTGATTAAGTTGTCATCCTTGCTTGCAAATGCCGCATGCGGCCATACAATCACCAACAAACATAAGGCGATTGCTGCAACTGATAATTTCGTTATTTTATTATTCATAAACGTTCAACTCGCACCGTCATATTTGTTTCCTCCATATAGACAGAGATTCATTGCCTTTTCGTGAACGATAGGGAAAGCAGTCTCATTTTTTTTGCAAAAAAAAGAAAAGGGGCTGTTGCGCTAGCAGCAATCGTCATCTGTCTGACAGCCCCTTTATCTATTTGGTGAAAGCTGCTATTCTGCCTTTTTCTCTTCCTCAGGCTTCGGTTCAGGCTCTACGAATTCACCCTTCAGCCTTAAAGCAAGCTCCTCAAGACCAATATTTACAGCATCCTCGATTTCCGCTACCTTGGAGGCAGGCTCCAGGTTCTGATCGTAGAACCCAACATCGGGAATGAGTGCCAAACCACTGTGTACATTGCCTTGCATTTGCTGACCGATGAACGCCATGTCCGACACACCATAATTTTTCAGCTGCAAGAGCGTTTGAAGCGATTCCTCATCACGCAATTGCGTGAGAGCAATTTCATCCATCCAAATTTTCTCTTCGCTTTGCGCTTTCCACGCTAGAGCATCCAAGATAAGTCCTGTTTTATCAAGCTCTTTGTTCGTTACCGGCACTGCGATTGAAGGAGCATCATGGCTTACCCAATCAAGGTAATCGTCTGTGTTGTTGCCCATTGGCAATGGGATAAAGCCAAAGTCACTTTCCATTTCATAAATCGGATCAATAACGCCTCTGCCTCTGGAGTAAGCTAAAAACAGCGATTTCCCTTCAGCAAAAGCTTTCACGTAAGCGTCCATATCCTCGCCTTCGTTTTTCGGGAAGAACGTATCGCCTTTTTTCGCCATCTTCTTAATCATTTCAATCGTCTCGTATGCTTTTGGTGTATTTACTGCATATTTCATTTTTCCATCACTGGCGATATCAATGATTTTATTGCCGGATGCCAGATAAAGCGCTACAGAAATATCCCAGTCATGTCCAGTCGCCAGTCCATAACGGTCATTGCTGTCCATCACGCCATCACCATTTAGATCACGTTTTGCCGCTTGCTCCATCTCGAGCATTTTCTGGAATGTCCATTGTTTGTTTTTTACCAGCTCATAAGGATTTTCAAGACCTAGCTCTTGAATAATGCTTTTGTTGAATGCCAGAACCCATACTTCATCCCCTTGGTTAGCGAATGGAGCTGCTGTCCCATATGTTCTGTTGTCATAAGTGAGCAAGAATGAAGTGTTGTATTCCTTCCAATAATCTTGATCCATCCGAAGGTTAGGAATCGTATTCATGTCCACAATACGCTTGCCGTTGATATGTCTTCCCAGCTCCCAAGTAGGAGCAACGATGATGTCAGCGTATTTGTCGCCCGCCAGTACCGCCGCGCCAAACTCTTCCTCGGAATGTTTTCTCACTTCAATTTTTACGTTGTACGTTTCTTCTACCCACTTGATTCGATCAATAATGGCATTGGCATGATCAGAGCTTCCTTCTTGCGGGAACCATCTATTCGCATTGTTATCCGCAACGATAAATTTATAACCGCCTAAATCTTTTACTGGAGGAGCTCCGTCATCTGGTGTTGCTTCCGGACTTGGCGAGGCTGTGTTTTCTGCCTTGTTCGTTGCTTCAGCCGTCTCCTTGTCTTTGCCTCCGCCGTTATTACTTGTGCAAGCACTCGCAAAGATGGAAATAATGAGGACGCATACGACTAACAAAAACATTCTCTTTTGTTTCATTTTTCTGCCCCTTTCAAATCTTTTATTTGTTATGCAAGTCCTGTCCACAGCGGAGTCAGGCCCGCTCTAACACAAGTGGAGGTCAAACCAATTAAAAGAGATGCTGTTTCTTGTCTTCTACGAGCTTATAAATAAGTTCACCGAGTAAGCTGTTAGCCCATGCAAACCACGGTCTCGTGAATTCATTCGGATTGTCTACGTGAAAACCCTCATGCATAAAGCCAGTACCGCCATCTGAGCTGATTATCGTTCTTAGAAGTTCTTGTATTTCTGCATCGTTGTCTGAAGTTAGCGCTTGCATGACTAGGCTGATATGCCATATGTAATTCGTGGGAGTATGTGGGCTTCCGATTCCTCTAGCTGCTTTTCCTGCGTAATAATAGGGATTCTCTTCACTTAGAATAAACCTTCTCGTATTCTGATAGATCATATCCTCTTTGCTTGTATATCCGAGATAAGGAATCGACAGCAGACTTGGCACATTCGCATCGTCCATCAAGTTGTAATTTCCTAAGCCATCTGTTTCGTAAGCGTATATTTCGCCAAACGTTTCGTGCTTGTATATCCCAAATGCTTTGATGCCGGCATCGATTTCGCCACCTAATTTCTTGGCTGCGAGCGCCAGTGTTTCGTCTTTGTATATGTCTTGGGCGATTTCTTCCACATATCTCAGCACAACAACAGCGAACATATTCGCAGGAATCAAATAATGATATTTGCACGAATCGTCACTTGGCCTAAACCCCGACCACGTCATCCCTGTAAAGGCAACGGGACTCCCTTTTCCATCGTGGCTTAACGTATCCGATTCTGGACAATTAAATCTTTGGAAGCTGTAGCTCGATTGTTCTGCATGCTTCTGCTCGACTGTCCAAAGCCCAATAATTTTGTTAACCGCTTCTTTAAAAGCATCGTCAAACATTGCGGTGCTGTTTGTTGCCTTCCAGTACAAATAAGCGAGCTGTATCGGGTAACATAGGGAATCAATTTCATATTTTCTTTCCCATACCCATGAATTGCCCTCGGTTACATCTTCCGTATGTCCCCTGTTGTCCGGGCCTTTATTGAATGCGTTTGCATAGGGATCAATCTGGATATATTGCATTTGCCTTTTGATAAGTCCCTCTATCATTTTCTGATAGTGGCTATCTGACACAGCCAGAGGAATATAATGCCGAACCTGAGCAGATGAATCACGCAGCCACATGGCTGGTATATCACCCGTAAATACAAAAGTGGTTCCATCCTCAAGCCATTCCGTCGTCGTCTCCAGCGTGTTATAGAAGCAGTTTTTATAAAACTTAACGATTTCAGGCCACTTTTCCAGAGATGAAATCAATGCGTCACTCTTTTTCATATCGGTAATAGACAGATTCATTCGCAAACATTCCTCCTAATGGTGATCCTTCTACAAGTTGGATAAAGCTTTGTGATAAGCGCTTACAAATAGTATATTATAAACAATATGTCAACATGTCAATATACCAACTAGTAATTTCCTTAATTTTTTTACAAAAATTGAATACAAATGGGCTGGAATCGCATTGGAACGCACAAAAAAAAGAGGGAGCAGCACCGGCGGTGCAACTCCCTCTTACCGTATTATTTTAATATGACTGTGGTGTAAGCCGGAATAGTCAGTTTCCCATTATCCAACTTAGCCCCATCATTGCTTGAGCGAATGATCTCCTCGAATGATCCAAACGTTTTGGATGGCTGAAGATCCGTCATCTGATCCTCGCCCGATAGATTGTGCACAACGAGCACCCTCTCGCTAGCAATGACGCGAACATATACACTTAGCTTCTGATTGGCAAGCTCCAGCTTAAACTCGGCTATTCCGCCATTGCGCAAAGCGGGCTCCTCGTTCCGCCACTTGATGAGCTCGCGATAATGGTTTAACAGCGAATTTTTATCTGCTGTCTGCGCCTCAACAGATACCGTCTCGGCATTCCCATTGAATCGCGATTTCTCCCAAGTGGTTTGCCCTTCTCCTCCACTTGCTGCGCTATACCAAGGCATTGGCTCACGAATGTATTCATCCGGCTTAGCCCCCTTCATGCCCAGCTCCTCACCATAATAAAGGTACGGGGTGCCTGGCAAAGTAAGCAGCATTGCAGCAGCCATCTTGGCGTGATTGATATTGCCGTTTAAAACCGTCATGACACGATTCTGATCATGATTGCTCAGGAACGGTGCATCAACAAATGTACCACCAGATGATTTCTCATAAACACCGTATGCACGTCCTAGAGAATAAGCTAAGTCTGCATCCTTCTCCGCATCAGCCGCACTCAGCAGCCGACCAGCTAGATCAAAGTGGAATGCGGAGTTCAGCGCTTGGTCAAAGTAAGGCGCAATAACCGTTAGTGAATCCCAAACCTCTCCGATCAGATAAGCATCTGGCTTCACTTTGTTCATGCCAGCTCGGAACTCTTGCCACCAAGCTTTATTTTTCGCTTGAATCTCAGGCGTGCTGGCCGTAGACGCGAAGTCGCCGTAAATATGCTTTGCCGCATCAAGGCGGAAGCCGTCCAGCCCCTGCTCCAGCCAGTATTGTCCGATCTTAATCAATTCCTCGCGAACCTTCGGCTCGTTAAAGTTCAGATCGGGCATGCCTTCCCAAAACACACCTAAATACTTGAGACTGCCATAGCTATGCCACGGATCACCGCCAACTGCCCCATCTGCTCTAACCTTCTCACCTTGTTTAGCAAATGTGTACCAGCTGCGGTAAGGACTGTTCTCATCCTTTAATGCTTCTTTGAACCAAGGATGTTCCTTGCTCGAATGATTAACGACAAGATCCATAATAACTTTAATATCGCGCTTATGCGCTTCATCCAGCAGCTGCTTCAAATCATCCAGCGTACCGTAATCTGGATTAATGGCATAATAATCAGTCGTATCATAACCATGGTAGCTGGGCGATGCGTTAATCGGCATAAGCCAAATACCGCTTACGCCGAGCTCCTGTAAGTAATCGAGCTTAGCCGTAACACCATTCAGATCGCCGATTCCATCTTCATTCGTATCATAGAAGGAACGGACAAATATTTCATAGTATACGTCGCCAGGCTGCTCATCTACCGTATAAGCTGCAGTGGCAGTTTCCCCGTTCGCATCTTCTTTATCAACTTCAGCAGAAGATGTAACACTTGGCTTATTATCCTTCGCCACTTCCTCTGAAGAGCAAGCGGCGAGCATAATAAAGATTAGCGAGCATAACAGGACTGTCGCATAACGCAAACGGCTGTGGTTCATTCTCTTATCCTTTCGAAGCGCCAGACATCAGTCCTTGTACAAGGAAGCGCTGCAAGAAGACGAATAGGAGAGTGATCGGAATCGCAATCAACACCGCACCCGCAGCAAACAACGTGAAGTTGCTGTTCTGATAATTGCTTACCAGATCCCACATCCCTACAGCAAGTGTCCAGTTGTCTTTGCTTCGAAGTACCAATCTTGCAAAGATAAAGTCTACCCATGAACCGGCAAATGTAGTCAGCGCCACATAGGTTAACATTGGACGCGACAGCGGAAGCATGATTTTTATAAACACCTGCAGATGAGTTGCTCCGTCAATCCGAGCCGCTTCATCCAAGCTCCGAGGAATCGTATCGTAAAAGCCTTTAACGACAAAACCGCCGAGCACTGCACCAGCAGAATATACGATAATGAGCGCCGCATGTGTATCGAGCAGGTTAAGCTGCAATAAGAAGATAAAGATAGCGATCATACTCATGAAGCCAGGAAACATGCCCAGTACAAGCATAATCGTCAGTGTCATCTTACGGCCGCGGAAGCGGAAGCGCGACAACGCGTACATGCTGAGCGTGACCAGAATCGTAGAGAAGATCATCGTCAACGTCGCAATTTTGAGCGTATTCACGTACCAAACACCGTATTGGAAGCTTGGATTCGTAAATAACTCCTTATAATGAACAATCGTGAATGTATCAGGAATAAGACTGTCGCTAAACAGAGCCGTGCCCGGGCGAAGCGAGGATAGCAGCACCCAAAGAGCAGGATAGATAGCGCACACAGCTATAAATATTAGAACGACATAGCTAAGTGTCAGGCGCACAATATTGGCGGTTTTCCGGCCCATTTTCATTGAATCATATCCTCCTCTTTAAATGACCGTGAGCGGCGATAGTTATAAATAGAGAACGACGCTACGATCAAGAAAATGATGATACCGATCGCGGATGCCATATTGAACTGACTGTTGTTCAGCGTTAGCTTATACAACCAGGTTACAAGCAAGTCCGTGCTGCCGGCGTACTGGTAATCACCTTTAACCGGGTCACCGTTCGTGAGCAAGAAAATAACGTTAAAGTTATTCATGTTGCCAGCGAACTGTGTAATCAGAATCGGTGCCGTCGAGAACAAAATAAATGGCATCGTAATAATACGGAATTTCTGTATGCCTGTTGCGCCGTCAACATCGGCAGCTTCGTACAGGTCTTTCGGAATTGCAGTCAATACGCCTAGAATAAGTACCATTGAAACCGGGATACCAATCCACATATTAACGATAATAACCGTTACCTTTGCCCAAAATGGATCTGTCAGCCAAGGCAGCTTGCCCATACCAAAAAACTTTAAGTATTGATTGATCGGACCAAATTGTCCATTAAACAAATTTCTCATGACGAGCAAGGAGATCAATTGCGGAATGGCATAAGGAATAATGAACAATGTCCGCCATAGCTTTTTAAAACGAATGCCTTTTTGCTCAATTAGCAGCGCAACTAACAAACCGCCGAAATACGTCGTTACCGTTGCAATAACAGCCCATACAATCGTCCAAGTAAATACGCCAACGAATGTATGGCTCCACGTTTTCAAAGTCAATAGATTAGCAAACGTTTGGAAGCCTACCCAGTCAACCAGCTTAGCCGGCGGAATATGATCAGGCGATGCGTAGTTGGTGAAAGCAAGCATAATCATGAAGATAATCGGCATGATCGTTAGAAACAATACACCGAGCGCCGGAAGCGTAAGCAGTAAGTGCGGAAAATTACGATCCGTTACATAAGCCCACGTCTTCCGAAAGCTTGCTGGCGCCACTCCTGCGTCTCTTTGCTTGCCGTTCAGATAAGCATCGCGGATATTCATAACATAGATAAAGACAAATAGCAGGAATAAAATTAACGTTATTAATCCACTGATTAGAAGAAAGATCGAATGGTCTCCCTCTACACGAACACTGATTTTACCTATTTTCTCAAGCCCTTGCGTTTTCTCTCCGAGCGTGACAACTCCCCAAATCGCTCTTCCTAGGTTTGGAATAAAATACATGAGCGCCGCTGCTTCAACAGCAAGCATAATTAAGCCTTTTATAAATTGGCGGTTATACAATTGCCCAAGACCCATTACGAGTAACGACAATATAGCCGCGGTGCTGCGATGACGATTCATCCCGCCTGGCTCCCTTCCTCTCATCTAAAAAAAAACAACTTGCCGATTCCAATATGGAAATAACGGCTTATAAAACATCGGTTCACCCGCCGAAGGAATTCGGCGGGTGAAACCGTTGATATGATGTTATTTCGATGCCGCTGCGCCGTTGTTAGCGTCTTTAATTTGTTGCACGGCATTGTCTAAAGCTGCTTTTGCATCTTTGCCAGAGTTCCAAACATCAGCAAATGCTGCTCCGATAGGAGTCCATACATTGCCCATCTCAGGGATGGAAGGCATTGGCGTCGATTGGTTGAATTGCTCCAAGAAACCTTTTACCACTTCATTGCCTTGTACAGTAGGATCTGCTGCTGCTTCTGTGTTCGCAGGAATAGCGCCTGTCAGTTCAAAGTTTTTCAACTGAGCTTCTTTTGTAGATGCATAATAAGAGAATAAACGTGCTGCATTCGGGTATTTCGAGAATGAGTTAACATACCAAGCTTTAATGCCTGAGAAAGAAGAAGCTGGTTGGCCGTTGATGCTAGGCAATGGAGCTACGCCGAAATCGATGCCAGCGTTTCTGTAATCGCCGATTGTCCAAGGACCGTTAATATCCATTGCAAGTGTACCGCCGATGAACAAACCTTTTTTAATATCGTAGTTGATATCGCCAGAGTTAAGCGGCAAGATGCTGTCTTTCAATGAACCGTAGTATTTCAAGCCAGCGATTGCGCCTTCTGTGTTAAGGCCGATATCGTCTTTGTTTTGACCGTTATCGCCGTATACATAACCGCCAGTTGAGATGAACGGATAGCTAAAGTAGAAGTTTCCTACATCCCACATAAGACCGTATTTGTTGTTTTTCGTATCGTTGAACGTTTTCGAGAATGCTACTACCTCATCAAACGTTTTTGGAGCTTCTTTGATTAGTGCTTTGTTATAAAATAGTGCGTATGTTTCTACCGAGCGCGGGTATCCATAAAGCACGCCGTCATAAGATACTGCATTTACTGCAATTTCCGAGTTTGCGCTTCTTGATTGCTCTTCATAGTAGTCATTTGGCAAAACCAATCCAGCTGTTACTGCTTTACCAAGGTTATCATGCGGGAAAAGAACAACGTCAGCGCCAAGACCTGCAGGGCCGTCTGTAACCAGCTTGTTTACTTGATCGCCTGCGCCGATTTCCTCGAATTTAATTTCAATGCCGTATTTTGCAGTGAATTCCTTCGCGATGGCTTCAACGAAAGGACGTTCTTCTTTACTTTCCCATATAAGCAGTGATGCGCCTTCTTCAGGAACGATCTCTTCCGATGCAGTACCTTCGTTAGCAGGTGTATTATTCGTTGGAGCATTTGTTGCATTTCCAGTTTTCTCTGTGTTTTCTGCCTTATTTGTTCCACCACAAGCGGAAACGATAAACAAGGCTGTGATTAATGACATTACAAACCACTTTTTCATGCTAGGTGATCCCCCTCCATAATGTGTTTCATGCCTTTTTTTTGAATTCGCGGCGTTCCAACAATTCCTCAGGTTTCTTTTCTAGTATGCTGCATTCGCACTAACGTTTTATTCATCGTTCTGAAAAGCTCACTTCCATCATAAATTGGTAAGCTCAACAATGCGCAAACGTTTGTACAAATCTTACTAAAAAATAATTTGTGAGCGGTTTTTATGCCGTTTCACAGCTGAAAACATAGTAGAATTGTTTTGAAAGCGTTCTATTCGTGGATTCATCATACAACAAGGTGCACAGTTTGTTAAAACGTTTGCACAGTTCAATATTCCGAATAAATACGGAGTTATCTTCAATTTTCTTCGATATTCTCTTTCTCATTCAGTTTTTCAATATTTGTGAAACGCTTACTTTAGATATATATTTACTTTTAGGCAACAGTTGCATTAGGATGAAGCATATAAAGCAAGCACGTTTGCGCGGGTGGGGGTTCAACTTAATATGGTAACCATTAAAGATATTGCAAAAGCTGCAGGGGTATCTCCTTCCACTGTATCAAGAGTCGTCTCTAATCATCCTAGAATTAGCAAGGCAACCTCTCAGAAGGTCAAACGGTATATGGAAGAAATGGGCTACCATCCTAACGTGATGGCGAAGAGTCTGGTATCAAAAACAACACAAACCTTAGCCATTATGCTGCCTCGACCAGCTGAAGAGCTGTTTCAAGACTTTTTCTTCGGTGAATTGCTTCGCGGAATTCTGACGCAATCGACAAGAGCGGGATACGATATGCTGCTTACCGCAGCGACGTCGCCAAGCGACGAGACGGAAACCGTATCACGTCTTGTATTCGGTAGACGAGTTGACGGCGTTATCTTGTTATCCTCTCGGGTAAATGACCCTTTAATCGACCTATTGGACAAACATAAGTTTCCTACAGTATTAATAGGCCGCACAGAAAATCGGCCTAATATATTATCAGTCGATAATAACAATGAGCAAGCAGCTTATGATGCGACGCAGCATCTCATTGTCCAAGGCCATGAAAGAATCGGTTTTGTTAGCGGTCCGCCATCATTAACCGTTGCACATGACCGGATGGAAGGCTACCGCAGAGCCATGTCCGAAGCCGGTTTGCCTGTTCGATCCGAATGGATCGTTGAAGGCGAGTTTCTTCAGCAAAGCGGCTATCGTGCCATGTCATTTATGATGAGCCTGCCCGAAAGACCTAGCGGCCTTGTTGTCATCGATGATGTGGTCGGATTCGGCGTATTGCGCGGCCTGACAGAGCTTGGGTACAAGGTGCCTGATGATCTTAGCATCGTAAGTTTCAATAACATTGCATTGTCCGAACTTGCAACACCGCCGATCAGCTCGATAGATATCGGAACCTATCAGCTCGGCTATACCGCATCACAAATGTTGATTCGTCTTATCCAAGAAGAAAGCATACACCAAAACAGAATGATTATTCCGCATAGGCTGATCGTTCGCGAATCATCGATTCAAACCGTATCCAAGAGGAGTTGACAGCATGTCAAATAAAAAACCATTTTTAGTGGATGCCATTATCGGCAATTCCAAATTTCTCGCATCGCTTGGCCGCACAGGCAAAATGTATCGCCTGTGGTGGCCGAACATTGATTTGCCGCAGCATGTAGACGCTATCCGCACAGGAATTCAGTGGGCGCAATCCCCTGTTTCCTTGTTTGATGAAGAAACGAACGGCTTCACTCATGAGACGGCATATGTTGCAAAAACAAACATTTTGCAAGTGAATGCTCGTACTGACCAACAGCCCGTTCAAGTGGACAGCTTACATTTTGCTGTTCCCGGCCAAGATATTATCGTTCGTGAATACACGTTCACAAACGTCAGCGATCAAGCTGCTTCCTTCTCGTTTATCGTTCACTCTTCATTTCTCGTAAGCGAGAATAATCTATATAACACAACTATGTTTAATGCCGCTGAAGACTCCTTGGTTCATTTCCGCCATAAGTATTATTTTGCGCTTTCAAGTGCAAACGTATGCACAGGCTATCAATCAGGAATCAACTGGGATAACGTTCAGCATGGTGAGTTAAACGGCAATAACATTGATATGAAGCCAGATGGTGCGTTGAACTGGCGTATCAATGAGCTTGCAGCAGGCGCATCCGTAACGATTCCCGTTTATATAACAGCCGGCCATGATGAAGAAAGCGTACTGCAACAAATGCGTACTGCAAAAAGCAAAACAAGCGCAGAATGGGTCCAAGAAACGACGACCTACTGGCATGAATTTTTGGCTGCCGCTGCCCCTTGTCCGATTGATGACAACGAAATATCAGATCTATATGACCGTTCCCTGCTTATGTTCAAGCTCATGTCCGATGAGCAAACGGGCAGTATTATCGCTGCTCCAGAATTCGATGAAAATTTCACGCGCTGCGGGGGTTATTCCTACTGCTGGGGCCGGGATGCCGCATTCATTACGACTGCGCTTGATAAAGCAGGTCTTGGCGCTCTCTCCGACAGCTTCTATGCATGGACGCTTTCTGCGCAATCACCAGATGGTTCATGGCAGCAGCGGCATTATCATGATGGCAGCTTAGCGCCGTCATGGGGTTTGCAAATTGATGAAGGCTCTTCGATTCTTTGGGGAATGTGGCAGCATTATTTGGAGAAAAAAGACTCTGATTTCGCTAAGCAGGTATGGCCTGCTGTAGAGAAAGGCGCATCCTTCTTGATGAGCTTCCTCGATGCAGAGAGCGGCTTGCCGAAGCCTAGCATCGACCTGTGGGAAGAGCGTGAAGCGTCGCATACGTACTCCTCAGCCGCTGTATACGGCGGTTTGACGGCAGCAGCGAGCTTTGCCGAGCTAGCAGGCAAACCTGAGCTTGCAGCTGAATGGACTGCTGCTGCGGAGCGGATATCAGCAGCGATCAAAGAGTTATGCTGGAACGAGGAAGGCGGCCGATTCTACCGCGGAGTTGACCTAACGGTAAACGCAGGCAAATACGAGCAAGCCTTGGCAGCTGGCTCAACTGGTTATGTGACTGAAAGCAATAAAGGCTACAAGAAGCATGTTCTCGATCATGATGCTGTAATTGATATCAGCCTGCTTGGCATCGCTGTACCGTTTGGAGCGGTAGCGGCAGATGATGAATCCATGCGCCGCACTGCTGATGCAGTTGAAGCTGCATTGACTGTACCGGGCGTCGGCGGAATTAAGCGCTATGAGGACGATATTTATATTGGCGGTAACCCATGGATTCTCACTACACTATGGCTTGCTCACTATCGCATTCAAACCGGCAGCATTGATGAAGCGAAGCAATTGCTGAAGTGGGCGATGGACCATCGTACGGAGACCGGCCTCCTGCCAGAGCAAGTAGACAAAAACACCGGCGAAACCGCTTGGGTTGTCCCGCTTACTTGGTCGCATGCCATGTTTATATTGACGATTTTCATGCTTGCGGAAGCGGAAGCAAAGTAAAACAAAGTAAAACAAAGTAAAACCTGCTCTATCCGATTTTAAAAAATCACAAATAAATGAAATCCCGACGGTTGCTTGAACCGTCGGGTTTTTTTATGCTTGAATTCCGCGCTGCCGATTTACATCAAGACCAATTGTAGACAGCAGTATCAGACGTGCCTGTCGAACTCGCAGGAGAAGTAAACGAGCGGTTCGTTCCGCTCTCCCAGATGACATTGCCGAGACTGTCCTTCTTAATGAACTTGAATTCGAAGGTCGTCCCTTTCGGCACACTTACCGGCAGGAACCATACTGGATAGTTCGGATTCATCATCGCTTCCGTCGATTTAGCTGCATCCCAGCTGCCGAGCTCAGGAATGCTGCCGACGATATGAATATTTTGTCCAACTGTCGTTGTGGCATTGACCTTAAAGATGACCTGCACCTGATCACCCGACAGTACCTCGTAAGTAAAGCTATTGCTGACATTTGTTCCTTTCGTAACCGTAATGCTGCGTGAACCGGCAGCTACAGCTGGAACGACAGCTTCGATAAACGTATCATTGTTAGATACGATCGTCGCAGCAACCGTACCGAATTTAACGGTAGCCGTGCCGCCTAAGCCCGTTCCGTAAATATAAACGGTATTGCCTGGGCGTCCTGAGGTAGAAACAACATCTCCGATTCTTGGAACCGTAGTGCCAAGCGATGGATTGTACGCCAAAATGTTAACCTCGCCGCCTGAAAGCGTGAAGCTAGAAATTTTATTTTGCCCTGATACGCTCGTAACCGTATTCGACGCGCCCATTAGCAGGCCGGACAATCCATCTGTGTAAGTTCCTACAGGCAACGTTGTATTAATTGCAGGAACCGTATACGAAATATCTGGCTGTCTATTTACAGCGACAATCACTTGCTTGTCGTAGAACTGACGCTGATAAACGAGAACATTGTCTGTGCTGTACAGAATGGAAGTTGTACCATAAGCGATCGCTTCGTTGGACTGACGCAAGGCCGATAGATTCTTGATCACTTTGAAAGCAGTTGTCGTCTCATCGAAAGCAGCCGCCTTCTGCATAAAGGAACGACCAGCAATATCGCTGCTGTCCGCGGAGGACATATACTGCTCCGTACCATAATAAATATTTGGTGTTCCACGTGATGTCATAAGCGTTGCGAGCGCAGCGTGATAAGGTTTATTGTTCGATTGAATATAGCGGAACCGCGTAACGTCGTGGTTGTCGAGGAATGTTACCGCTTGATTCTCATAGGAATAATCGGCGCTCGTTTGTGTCAGCATATTACCGAAAGTAGACATCGTCTCGGAGAAGTTGCCGAAAGCATTTGTTGCTGAACGATAAAATTCAAAATCAAGATTATTCACGCCCGTACGGTCAGGGAAGGTACGGAATTCATCATATTTTGGGTCAGGCCTGCTGATAAAAAATTCACCAAAATGAGTGAGCGGGCCGCCTGCAGCGGAGTCAATGGCATCCTTCAAGCCTTTCGTGAAGGCAGGATTCATATGCAGCGTTGCATCATGGCGGAAGCCATCAACGCCCTTTGATTTCCAGAACGTAGCTGCCTTCTCCAAATGCGCAACTACATTGGCATTCTCTTGCGAAAAATCTGCAAGCGAGCCGAGTTCCTTATGACGGAAGCCATAGCGAGAATTGTCGCCTGCGCGATCGCCTAATCCGTGAAACCAGCCGTTTACATCATTATTCGGGTCGGCGATTAGGTTTTCTATTTTGCCATCGTTGTTGTAATCGTAAGGGTTGCCAGCAGCATTGAAGGCATAATTGCCGCTTGCGTCTTTATCCGGCTCATAGAGCTTGCCGTCTTCTGGAGAATTGCCGTTAGTCGGGTTTTGCCAGCGGCTCGTATGATTCGTTACAAAATCAATGACCAGCTTCATTCCTTGATTATGGAGAGCATCACGAAGATTCTCAAAGTCCTTCATCAGCCCAAAATGCTGATTCGTTGCAAAATAATTGCGAACATGATATCCATGGAAGCTCGTCCATTTATTCATGCTTCCGCCCGGCTGGTAATCCTCAATTACAGTATCTCTATTCTCGTAGGGTGCGGATATCCAAACAGCTGTTACACCCATATTTTTCAAATAAGGAATTTTGTCGATAATCCCTTGCCAATCTCCGCCTTGATAAAGCTTTAAATCATTGCCATCCCCTTTGCCATCGCCATTCGCATCATCAAATAAAGCAGCGGAGGAGCCAGCAGGAATATTATTGCTTGTGTTGCCATCATAAAATCGATCAGTAATAATTTGGTACACCGTATCCTTTGGCGTAACTGGACTAAGCGCGGACGATGCGGTTAATGCCTCTGCTTCTCTTGGATTAACACTAATTGCCGGCAATACAAGTGCTGCTGCTAATACGAACAAAGCTAACCTTTTCCCTATAACCTTCATCCATTCAACACTCCCCACTATTTTGAAATGCAGATTTATTGCCTAGTTCAAAAAAATACCCTCCGTTTAGACGCATTATTTCACCTAGGCTCCTAGAAGTTTGGCATCACCCCCTTCATAGATTGCTGCTTATCGCGCTGCTTCTGTTCATTTCTTTACTGCTGTGCTTTGCCTAATGGTCAGCTCAACTCCAATTACGACCTTGCGATCGACAGCAGCATCCTTATCCATTTGTGCAGTCAGCAATTTCACAGCCGTCTGTCCTTTGAGCACAATATCCTGATGAACGGTCGTTAAGCCGGGCACCATATAATGGCTGTTTTGATTATCGTCAAAGCCCATTACGGACACATCACGCGGCACAACGATACCGAGATCATGCAAGCCTTTAATTAGCCCAATAGCGAGAACATCCGATAAAGCGAATACAGCCGTTAGCTCCTGTCCTCTTGAAGCGATTTGAGATGCCGTGCGATAACCGCCAATGGAGGAGGTAGGAACCTCGAAAACATAGTCGCTTTGGCAGGTCATCCCTGCTTCTTCCAGCGCTCTCTTATAGCCTAGCCACCGTCTATGATTAACGCCTTCTTCGAGCAGTGTCCCGGTCAATAATGCGATGTTCTGGTGTCCAAGTGATAACAGATGTTTTGTTCCGATGTAACCCCCAAGCTCATCATCCAATCCAACCTGGTACAGCTCATCGTTTTTTAAATAGCTATCCATAAACACACAAGGCACATTCAACTCTAAAATTCGCTCGTATATCGGTGAACCCTCAAATACGCCAATAATGATCAAACCATCCAAATGGCGCTCACGAACGAATGAAAAGGTTTCATCCGGCTCTACCCCAACAAGAAGGACATGCAGCTTCTCGTTCCGCGCTCCTTCTTCAATGCCCGTAACAAGCTGCCAATAAAACGGATTGTCATGCAGTCTGCCTTTCTCCAAGAAAGGAACAATGACCGCTATTAGCGATGATTTCTTATCCTTTAAATTGCGGGCGGACATGCTTGGCGTGAAATTCATCTCAGCGATAGCTGCTTGAACCGACTGAACCGTGTTAGGCGCTACTCTGCCTGTTCCATTCAGTACGTTGGATACCGTAGCAATCGATACTTTTGCGCGTTTAGCAACATCTTTAATCGTTATTCGTTCCTGACTCATGACGAACCACCTTTACAATAATTAAACGTTTCATCTACGTTAAACACTTATGAACAAAGAGTTTATATTAGGCGATATATGAATTTAATAAATAATTGATTAAACGTTTCATTTAATAATTCATACTATATTTTATCCTGTATATTTCTGTCAATCATTATTTTGTAAGCGCTCTACTTTGTCCCGTCAGATGGCCTCTTCCATTCCGTAATAAAAAGAAAAATGAGCTTCAATGCCAATAAGATGTTTCAACTCTAACAAAATGGTGTATACATATTGACAGACATCTTCTAGTTTGTAATAATTATAAACAAGGAGTTAGTCTAATTTAATTCAGAATTTGCAATCAACCTTTCCATTTTTGTATTCACTGACTGCAAATAGCGCAAACTACCATCAGAAAGGATGATCATTATGACAACACCTACAACTGTACAACAACATTTGAATCGCCAAATCGCCAACTGGAGCGTACTTTACATCAAGCTTCACAATTATCACTGGTACGTAAAGGGCTCCCAGTTTTTCACTTTGCATGCAAAATTCCAAGAGCTTTATGAAGAAGCTGCGCTTCATGTCGATGAAATCGCTGAACGCTTGCTTGCCGTGAAGGGTACGCCTATCGCAACCATGAAAGATTATTTGAAAACTTCTAGCATTGAAGAAGCATCCAATAAAGAAGATGCGACGCAAATGGTTGAGCAATTGATTAAAGATTTTACAACCGTAATCGGTGAACTGAAAGACGGTATGGAGGCCGCACAAAAGGCTGACGACGAAACAACAGCCGACATGCTCCTTGCTATTCATACGACACTTGAGAAGCATGTATGGATGCTTACCGCTTTTAATGGCAAATAATTGTTGCTCGTCCTATGCAAAAAGAGCTTCGGCAGTAAACTCACTGTCGAAGCTCCTTTATTTGCTTAGTGTTCTAGCCTGATACATCCATTTTAATCGCTGCTCATTTTGAGGACATCAACCGCTTTGAGCTTGAGTGCTGCCCTTGCTGGCGTAATATTAATGAGCAGAGAGGCCAACAGCAAGCCAGCTATAATGGGAAAAACAATATCGAATGGATACTCATACAGGAGGGCCGACTTATCGCCTTTCAAATCCTCTTTCACACTCTCGACAAACATATGAACCCCGCTAAGGCCTATCGCTAAGCCTGACAACAAACCCATCAAGCTTATAACAAAACCTTCGATAAACAGCATCCAAAATATGGACTTGCCGGGAACGCCGATGCAGCGCATCATTCCGATCTGTTTACTCCGCTCGCGCACGGCTCTATACAAAATAATCGCAAGCCCTAGCAAGCCAATAAGAGCGGATATAACCGTAAAACCTATGAATCCATAGCCAATTTGTTTATTAATCAATTGCTCCGCTGTATTTTGTACATAAGGTACATGAAAGGCCAGTACGCCTTCAAGTGCAAATCTTTCCTCCAGCTCCTTAGCCAGCTTAATGTCTTTATAATCAAATTGGAATAAAACGAAGCCAAGATCGGTTTGGTTGGGCCATTTGTGACCAAGCGTACGCAGCTCATCTACAACTTTTTTGTTCATCAAGGTTGTACCATAGAAATCTATTAACCCGGAAGCTGCGTCGTTACTTAAAAAACCAGCGATAATGAAATCTCGTTTCTGTGCCGGAACCCAAGCTTCTTCTCTCGATCGGAGCTTGCTCTTATATACAGGAAGCGTAATCTTATCGCCTGCCTTGAGATTTAATAATGGCATAGGAAACTTCTCTTTATAATAGTCAGGCAGGATCACATATGCAGGGTCATTCAGTACAGCCTGCCATGCTTCAGCATCGCTTGAGAACGCTGGCGATCGTGCATTTAATGCAAAGATGTTATTAAGCAAGAGCTCCTTCGTAACGGGTATAATAGCTTGAGCTATGCCGTTCTCCTGCATACTAAGCATATAAGGCTCGACGACAACTTTCCCCTTCATATGCTCTTGTATCAACGGGTCAGCAGCGGCAACCGCTTCAATTTTATCCTTCTCCAGCTCAGATTGGTATACAGCATAACCACCAAAACCTAAGACGGTTTGATTTATGCGATCAACATTCCCGCTAGCCTGTATAAGCTGCGTAATGCCAACCAAAAATGCAATCAACATCATAACAAGTGCAAATAAAAGCGCTGCTGTGTACGTTCGTCCTTTATGTTGATTCGGGTATTTAAAAGCGAGCAGTATGGACAACGGCGGAACACCAATAAGCCGCAGCAGCTTTTGCAGCGGGACAGTCATTTTCCCCACTACATTAAGCGCGATAAATAACACTGTAAACACGGATGCTATCCAAGTAAGCACAATGGTAAGCATGTTGTCATTCGTTAATTCAGGCGGATCGATAAATGCAAATATAAAATGAACACAAGTAGCGGTTAAACCCGCGGCGATTACCCAGCGGTTTCGCGTTCGTTTCCACCCTTCCGCTCGCAAGGTCCCGCCGTCCGCTGAAGGCCCTCGCAGCGCTTCAACAATATTGAATCTGCTTGCTTTGCGAGCTGTTAATCCAGAAATGAAAAGAAGGAACAACAAGGTTGCAGCAAATACAGCCGCTGCTGTTAGGATCGAAACATGAGCTGTAATCGGCACAACGAGTCCAGCCATTTGAGACAAATCCGCAGCATAGAAGCTATAAAAAAATTGAATCAAACCATAACCGCCAGACAACCCTATCAGCGTACCAAGCAGCGCACTAGCTGCTGACAGCAAGAGTGCTTCAACCATGAACATCGCAGATATATTGTCTCGCGAGAATCCGATTGCTCTTAGAATACCGTACATCTCCCGCCTGGAATCGCCAATCATGACCAGCACCTGCCGCATAAACAGCATGCTCGATATAACGGCTACAATACTGATCATGCCAATAATGATCGAATAGTTCATATCATCGACTTCATTTTTATATTTGCTTTTCAAGTTTTCTACATTGTAGGTGTGGCCTGAAACAAAAAACATGCCGCCCATGTTTACAGATGGATCAGAGTTTCCCGCCAGTATAGCCTCATAGCCATCTCCAGCTTGGCCAGACATTTGGCGCACTGCTTGCTCCGTACCGATTATTGTACCGGCAAATGCACCATATTCTTGGTAGCCAGTGAGTCCTCGCTGCTCTACTACCGCACGAATGCGAAATAACTTATCTTTGCCGGAGACAGAAACCTTAAGCGCGTCACCGACGTTAACATGCAGAAGCTTGGCTATGTCACGGTTAATAATAAGCTCATCGTCAGCCAAGCCATCTGTCCATAAGTTTTCATAGGCAGGATCAAATCTAGCAGCTTCCTCCATAGAGAAGCCCATAAACAGCATATTTTTCAGAATGGATTGTTCACCCGTATTTGCAGCCTGAGCGAAAACAGCCGCTTCCGCCTTTACATAGGGAAGAATCGTATAGTCGCTTTTTCGTGAGAAGTCTACTAAAAATGCAGCCTCTTCCGCGGAGAAACCGTCAGGATTAAGCTTCTCCGGCGTTAGCTTCCAGTTGATCGGGCCTAGATGCTTCTCAATCCAAGCTGCCCCGCTTCGCTCGACCGATTCATAGTTTACGGCACTAATGGCGATCAGCATGGCCCCGATGGCTCCAGCCATTATCGTGATCAACGTCTGCTTCCATTGTTTTCTCAGATGACTCAGCGCCATTCGCCATACAAGACTAGACGTTAGCATGACGAAACGCCCCCATCATGGATAACACGTCCGTTTTGCAATCGAATGGTGCGTGATGTTCGGTTAGCTACTTGTTGATCATGCGTCACAATAACGATCGTTGTGTTGTAATGGCGATTGAGCATCTCCAGCATCCCAATGATTTGATCCGCCGTTTCCGTATCAAGCGCGCCTGTAGGCTCATCTGCCCAAATGATATCGGGTCTCCCCACAATAGCTCTAGCGATAGCAACTCGTTGATTTTGACCGCCCGATAGTTGATTAGGATATTGATTAGCTTTATCAGACAGTCCAACCTCTTTGAGCGCTTCAAGCGCTCTCTCTTTGGCCTTATTAGCATCACTGCCTGCGGCAATAAGCGGCAGCGCCGTATTCTCCCAAGCATTCAGCACCGGTATGAGATGATAGGATTGAAACACGAACCCCATCTTCGCAAGCCGCAGCTTAGCGATCTTTTCGTCTTCCCATGAATGGATGGGCGCGTCTCCAATCCATACTTCACCTTTATCGCTGGACTCGATGCCAGCCATAATATGCAGCAGCGTTGATTTGCCGCAACCGGAGGCACCCGTAATGGATACCATTTCTCCTTTAGCAATTGTAAAAGATACGTCCCTCAGCGCTCTGACCGCTGCTTCTCCCTTGCCATATGTCTTACATAATTCCTTTATCTTTATCATCTCTTCAATCCTCACCCCTTGTTCCATTGAATGCTATCACTTTATCAAATCGATATGCATTCTTAATGGAGCAAATATGCAGAACTTGTGCAGATGGCTAGTCTTTTATGATGGGGAGGCTTAACGTAAACGCAGCTCCTTTGCCATAGCTGCTCGACACATCAAGCGTTCCGCTGTGGGCATGCGCGAATTGCTTCGCTATAGCGAGCCCAAGGCCCAGCCCTGAGCCGCGTTTGCTTGCTCTAGCTTGCCCAGCTCCTCTGTAAAAGCGGTCAAAGACAAAAGCAAGCTCCTCCTCTTCAATTCCCAAACCATCATCGATGATCGTCAATTCCGCATATCCAGCTTCTAAGCTGAGCTCGATTCGCAGCTCATGGCGTGCATGCTGCAGCGCATTCCCAATCAAATTAATAATAATTTGCCTGATCCTTGCTTCATCCGCATAAATACGAATATCATGCTCCATATGTACCGTTGCCTGTATTGTATGTTCATCCGATTGAACGACAAGAGTCTCAGCAACCGCCGCTGCTAGCGCGGTAAGTGAAAACCAGCTTTTGCTTAAGGACAAATGGCCAGATTCCGCTAGCGACAGCTCCTGTAAATCACGAACTAACTTAGTGAGACGCAGCGTCTCATCATGAAGCGATACAGTACGCGCTAATGGCAGCGGCAGTCCCTCCTGAATGGCATGGTCCAGCTGAGTCCGCATGACTGCAATCGGCGTTCGAAGCTCATGAGCAATGTCAGCTACCATCGTTCGCCTAACCGTTTCTAAGCGTTCTACGCGCTGCACAAGCCCATCTATTTGATCGAGCGCATCCGTGAGCTGCTTGTCCCCGTCTATACGATTATTTGCTGATAAAGAGGCTCGCTCCCAAATTAACGCCGCTATTCGCCGCTCCGTTTGTTTTGAAACACTGTGCGAGCGTTGAATAACCCATAATCCAATGCTGTATATCAACATAGCGAGCAACAGCGGCGGCAATACCATTCTCATACTTATAAGTTTCTGAGCTGTAGTCGATACCTGCGTATACCCGACAATCGAGCCATTTGAGAGTACGGCTATTTTCCGCGTGTCTTTATCCGTATTTTGCTTAATGACCAGCGTGGCTGTCACGGTTATTCCATCTTTGTCATAAACGATAATGGACAGCGACTTGTGTCCGGAAATCATGTAACGATCATGCTGAAGCCGATCCTCAAGACCGATCCAGCTTCCCGTCGACTCATAAAAAAGCTTAGCGTATCCATTCCAAAACAGCTGCGTCTTCTTAAGCTCAGTCCGATCGATGCGGTTCATCATCCATAAGGTACAAATAAATGCAACAACGACAGCAATCATACATATGTAAACTAACCTAAGCTTCTCACGCTGCATGCTTGTACTGCTATAGCTATTCACAGTGCTTCCTCCGTAAAGCGATAGCCAACTCCATACACGGTTTGAATGAGCTCACGCTTCTCATCGCCGCCTTCCAGCTTACGCCTCAAATTGCGAATATGTGAATCGAGCGTTCGCTCATAACCGAGAAAACCGTCGCCAAGCGCCTCATCCATCAAATGTGTTCGTGTAAACACTCTGCCTGGATTTGCCGCGAGCTTCCACAGCAGCAAAAATTCAGTACGGGTCAAGTCAAGTTTGTGCTCATTGAGCACAGCTGTGAAGCGCTGCTGATCGAGCATGAGCGGTCCTCTATAAATAATCGATTCATCAGGCGCAGGAAGGGATGGCTCGCCATGCTTGCTTGCTCTGCGCATAACTGCTTTAATTCTCGCACTTAGTTCACGAAGCCCAAACGGCTTCGTCAAATAATCGTCCGCGCCAAGCTCCAGTGCCAGCACCTTATCGAATTCATCACCCTTGGCTGTTACCATAATGAAGGGCAGCTTCCACTCTTTTTCATTACGCTTGCAAATGTCTATTCCGCTTGCTCCACCGGGCAGCATCCAATCTACTAGCAGCAAATCCGGATTCATCTGCTTAATGAGCGGCTCCGCTTCGGTCAATGAGGAAGCGCCATAAACCTCCACCGATTCTTTTCGCAAATAATCAGCGCATTCCTGAAGCAGCTGCTGCTCATCCTCAATCCAAACGACTTTCATCTTACACTCACACTCCCCTAAATAAATTGTTGCATAAAAAAACAGTTCTTCCAAGTAGGGAAGAACTGTCTTTTTATACAATTCTATGGATGTTCGCTAAACAAACTCGCTGCTGCGAAATGATAATCAATTGATCTTATACAAGCTTTACGCTGCAGCTGCCTACAGCTGTACCTGCCCATAATGCTTGCAGCTGGTCACCGTCATGCAAAGCAGCCACCCCTGCTGGCGTTCCTGTGAATAGAAGATCGCCGGCGCCAAGCCCGTAATGCTCTCCAACGAATTGAATCAGCTCCGATACGCTGAATAACATATCGCTGGCATTGCCGCGCTGCGCCTCTTCGCCATTTCGCAAGAGCACAAACTCTTTTTCGGCAAGAGCCGCTGCACCTGGGTAAGGAAGCCATTCACCAAGCGGAGCTGAGTTTTTAAACCCTTTGGCCGCAAGCCATGGCTGTCCCTTAGCCTTCAGCTTGGACTGAACGTCACGAAGCGTTAAGTCCAAACCAAGCGCCATGCCGTCAATGCATTGTTCTGGATCGATGCCCGGCTCATAAGCACGGCCAATCCGCAGTACGATTTCAAGCTCAAAGTGCACCTCGCCTACATTACCGGGAAGATCTACGGTGTTGCCTGCCATTGGAACAATGGCATGCGACGGCTTTGTAAACACGAGCGGCTGATCAGGCACCTCATTGCCAAGCTCCAAAGCGTGAAGTTTATAATTTCGACCGATACAATAAATATTACGAATCTCATTGCTGCTCATGAACAATGCCGCCTTTCTATTTCAACTAGGTTAAATCGGTTTCGTTTACTTCTGTGCAGCGATTTGCTCAGCCAATTCATTCAGTTCTGCCCAGCGGTCCATTAGCTTCTCCAGCTTTTCTTCCAGCTGCTGCTGCTCTGCTGCCAGCTCAAGGAGACGAGCAGAATCGCTGCTTGCAGCTTCCATGCGTGAGGCGATTTCGCTGATCTCGGTTTCCGCAGCCTCAATCCAGCCATCGATTTGCTCAAAGTCCTTTTGATCCTTGTAGGACATTTTGAGTGTACGTCCCTTAAGCGCGGGTTTCACAGCCGCTTCTGAACTCTTCACCTCTGCGCTCGAAGCCGCTTTTGCAACGGCGGTATCGGCTGCAACCGCTGATGGAGTAGTTCCAGCGCCGTATTTCTCAACAAACGCTTGGTAATCTGAATAGTTGCCAGTGTGATGTGCAATAACGCCATTGCCCTCGAACGCGATAATCTTGTCTACTGTCCGATCAAGGAAATAACGATCATGAGAGACAACGAACACCACGCCTGGGAAATCGTCAAGATAATCCTCCAGCACTGTTAGTGTGGAAATATCCAAGTCATTCGTCGGCTCATCGAGCAGCAGCACATTCGGTGCATTCATTAACACGCGCAATAGCTGCAAGCGGCGCTTCTCGCCGCCGGACAGCTTCGAAATCGGTGTCCACTGCATCGTAGGGGAGAATAGGAAACGCTCCAGCATTTGTCCCGCCGATATGGTCGAGCCATCAGCCGTCTTTACTTGCTCAGCGCCCTCGCGGATATATTCGATCACTCGCAAAGACTGATCCATCTCTTCATGCTCTTGCGAGAACCAGCCCAGCTTGACTGTTGTACCAAGGTCCACGGTTCCTTCGTCTGGCGTTAATTGCCCTGTAATCAGCTTCATTAGCGTTGATTTCCCGCTTCCGTTGCGTCCGACGATGCCTACTCGGTCCTCTGGAACGGCAATATAGCTGAAATCGCGAATAAGCGTCCGATCACCAAAGCTTTTTTTCACATTTTCCATTTCAAGGATTTTCCGGCCCAGCCTAGTCGAAGCTACGGATACGTCCATCTTCCCGCCCGCTTGCTTCGGTGCATCTGCCTTAAGCGCCTCAAAGCGATCGATACGCGCCTTTTGCTTCGTTGATCTTGCTTTTGCCCCTCGTCTGATCCACGCGAGTTCATTGCGCAGCAAATTTTGACGCTTCGATTCCGTTGAAGCTTCCCGCTCCTCGCGGTCCAGCTTCAGCTCAAGGAAACGACTGTAGTTTGCTTGATAGAAATGGGCTTGGCCTTTATCGAGCTCAATGACGCGGTTACTGACACGATCAAGGAAATACCGATCATGCGTAATCATGAGCAATGCGCCTCTGCGTTTTTGCAGCATGCCTTCGAGCCAAGCTACGGAATCATTATCGATATGGTTCGTAGGCTCATCTAGAATGAGCACATCGGAAGGAAGCAATAAAGCAGCAGCCATAGCGACACGCTTGCGCTGGCCGCCGGACAACGTCTCTACCTTCGCTTCAAAATCATTAATGCCAAGCTTTGACAGCGCCATCTTCGCATCGCTCTCTAGCTGCCATGCATCAAATTCATCCATAAGCTGATTTGCCTTAATCAGCTTATCTTGCAGCGCTACATCGCTTGGATTAAGCTCAATCGCTTCCATTGCCGCAGCATAAGCCTGCACAGCTCTTAGCTGAGGAGAATCTCCGCCAAGCACATGCTCCAGCGTCGTTTCGTTCGGAGCAAATACCGGATCCTGCGCCAGCATTCTAACCGTTACCCGGTTGCCGATCGACACTGTGCCTGAGTCAGCTTGTTCTAGGCCCGCAATCACCTTAAGAAAGGTGGACTTTCCCGTGCCGTTCACACCAATGATGCCGACTTTGTCGCCATCCTCTACGCCAAATGTTACATTTTCGAACAATAGCTTCTCGCCATAGCTCTTCGTTATATGTTCTACAGACAATAAATGCATGAGACAAACCTACTTTTTTGGAATAGTATTGCTGCGATTGCAGCCCCTCGTATCATACCATAAAAAGCCCATATCATAACATGAACCTCTGTACAGCAAAAAGAATCAGCACCTTGTCCCATGAGACAAGAGCTGATCCTTTCTTATTTAGCTATTTATTAACGCTTTCCGATCATGTTTTCGGGACGAACAAATTCATCGAATTGCTCTGAAGTAAGCAAGTCGCTCGCGATAGCCGACTCCTTCAATGTTAGTCCTTTTTTGTGTGCGTTTTTGGCAATGGCAGCCGCATTCTCGTAGCCGATATGCGGATTAAGCGCTGTGACCAGCATCAGCGACTGATCCAGATTACGTTTGATTACTGCTTCGTTTGGCTCAATGCCAACCGCACAGTTGTCGTTGAATGAAACCATGCCATCAGCAAGAAGGGCTACTGATTGCAGGAAGTTATAAATGATAACTGGTTTGAATACGTTTAGCTCGAAGTTTCCTTGGCTTGCTGCCATCGAAATAGCCGTATCATTGCCAATCACTTGGCATACTGCCATCGTCAAAGCTTCACTTTGCGTTGGATTAACTTTACCTGGCATAATCGAGCTGCCCGGCTCGTTCTCTGGAATCGAAATTTCACCGATGCCGCAGCGAGGACCGCTTGCCAGCCATCTTACATCGTTTGCAATTTTCATCAAATCAGCCGCCAGCGCTTTTACGGCACCATGCGTGTATACGATTTGGTCGTGGCTTGTAAGCGAGTGGAATTTGTTCTCCGCCGTTACAAATGTTTTGCCCGTAAGCGCCGTTACTTCTTGCGCTACTGCAACTGCAAAGTCAGGGTGAGCGTTAAGGCCCGTACCAACTGCCGTACCGCCAAGCGCTAGATCGCGCATCGTTTCTACGCTTTGAACTAACATGGCGCGCGTTCTGTCCAGCATGGAGTACCAGCCGCTGATTTCTTGACCAAGCGTAATTGGTGTAGCATCTTGAAGATGAGTACGCCCGATTTTCACAATATCGTTAAACTTCTCCGCTTTCGCACGAAGCGTGCCATTCAGTAGATCAAGAGATGGAAGCAAGCGATCCTCGAGCGCAATTACGCCAGCAATATGCATCGCTGCAGGGAATGTATCATTCGAGCTTTGTGAGCGGTTTACGTCATCATTCGGGTGGATGCGCACTTCGCTTCCGCGTTCTGCAAGCAAGTTATTCGCACGGTTAGCAATAACCTCATTTACGTTCATGTTCGTTTGCGTGCCGCTGCCTGTTTGCCATACGACTAATGGAAAATGCTCATCCCATTTGCCTGAAACGATTTCGTCTACCGCTTCACCAATAATCGCTGACTTTGCTGCATCCAAAACGCCAAGCTTCTCATTGGCTTGCGCGGCTGCTTTTTTAATATAAGCCATCGCATACACCACTTCGATCGGCATGCGCTCACCGCTAATTTTGAAGTTTTGCAAGCTGCGTTGCGTTTGTGCGCCCCATAGCTTATCCGCAGGAACCTGAATCTCGCCCATTGTGTCCTTCTCAATACGATAATCCATTAATTGAACGACTCCTTTAATCAATTGTGTTTTCTCTTTTTTGACCCTGTTTCTGTTATAACGCTATTCCTGATCAGAATCAAGCAAAGCTCCCAAATCGGTTATAAGAACTGCGCTTTTACTTTTCGCTGCAGCGTACCGTTCTTCTCTTCGATTTCAATAAATACTGCTCTTTCATCCGGCTCATTGTTGGGTGCGTGCATGGCAAGCATAAGCTGTCCTTCCAATGAGCGGAATAACATCCCGTGTCCACCATCCTGCGGGAAAAGCGTCTCCTCATCCTGCGTCCATGGCCCTTCAATCGTTCCGCTGGCTGAACGGGCGATCCCAATAGCGTAGCCATTTTTCGAACCGCTTGACCAAAGCATAAGCAGCTCGCCTGCTTGATTACGATATAGATAAGGGCCGTCTGTAATATAGTTGTTATGATCATCGCCAAATGGAATGGCCCAAGCTGCTTCCGATGCGGAGAAAAGCGTGATCGGCTCTCCAGCCGCTTCCTTTAAATCTGCGGTCAATGGAATGGCGCACATTTTACCATCATTCACCTGCACCCATTCTTGGCAAAATACCATCCATGGAGTTCCATCCGCTTCGATATGCAGCGTACCGTCAAGACATTCCCACTCCAATGGAGTGACGGGCTTATCTGTAAGCGGGACAAAAGGCCCAAGAGGGCTTTCCGCTATTAAAACCTGTGTTGCGCGCCGCTTATCCTCTGACTTAAATGAAGCAAACATATAGTAGCTGTTATCGTAAACATACACTTCAGGCGCCCAAAAATGATGATCCGACCAAAAAGCTGGCGCTGGCCTGAAGGCTGGATAAGGCCCATCCCAATTCTCAAGATCAGTGCTTTTGTACGTATCGAACCCCGTCCCTGGAGCTGACCATACATTCTCATCCGTTGTACCATATAGGTAATAACATTTCTCTTGCTCATTTACCAGTATGTAAGGATCACGAATTCGAATTTGCTCTCGTTTCAGCATTGGCTGGATTTCCTCCTCTAAACTAGTCATGTAACTATGAGAAAATGATATCCTTTCTTATATTTCAAAAAAAAGAACCTGACAGAGGCAGCCTCCGTCAGGTATTTGATTAAAGTCCTTTTGCTTCGCGGTAAGCTGCGATATAAGCAGCGGCTTTCTTCTCAATGAGCGAGAAATCGCCCGTTTTTACAGCGTCCTTCGTTAGATCGGATCCGATACCGACCGCTACCGCGCCCGCTTTGATCCAGTCCTTTAGGTTGTCGAGCGATACGCCGCCGGTTGGCATAACGTTAGCCTGCGGCAACGGTCCTTTAATAGAAGGAATCACGCTTGGTGAATATAGATTTCCTGGGAACAGCTTCACGATATCAACGCCCAGCTCCAATGCCGTTTGAATTTCGTGAATGGTCATGGTACCCGGTAAAATAGGAACCGCATAGCGATTGCAAAGCTTGATCGTATCCGGATTAAGCGCTGGAGAAACGACATATTCCGCCCCTGCCAATATAGCAGCGCGTGCCGTTTCTGGATCTAGTACTGTGCCGACGCCGATAATAGCAAAGTTGTCAGCATCAGGTGATACGGAGCTTGAATACTCTTTGGATAATTGCTCGATAGCACGCAGCGCAAATGGCACAGTCATCGTAATTTCAATCGCTTTGATACCGCCCTTAATTGCACGGCGTGACATTTCCACAACTTCCTCAGGCGAGTCCGCACGCAATACCGCCACGACGCCGGCATCCGTCAACTGCTGAAGCACTCTCAGCTTTTTCATCTTTTAGTCCCTCATCCCATTATGTTCGTATTTGTTCGAAAATGTGTTATCTCTACCGCTCATTATATGTCGTTTCAGCTAAATCATCAATGGAACGTCCTACTTCGCGTAATCGATTTCAAGAAACTTTTCTACTTCTGTCACCCAACGTTCATTTACAAACTGCACATGCAGCGGATGCTCGTTATAAGCATCGTAATCAGCCTGATTCGCAAATTCCATTGCGAAGCCATGGCGGTAGTCATTTTTCCCGCTTACTTGCTTATACACTTGAAAGTTCTTTACAGACGGAATCGAAGTAAGAATCCGCTCTCCATCCTCCAAAAACTGCTGTTCCTCCGCAGAGCCTTGTTCATGCTTCAAGTTAAAAATGACGGAGTGCAATATCCAGTCTTTTGTTTGCGTTGTCATACGTTTCACTCCTTCTTCTCTATGAAATGGTTTTGTTCCTATAAAAATAACATAAACAAGCTGCTAAGTGGAACGCTTTTCGTTACAAAGCTTTCCATTTTTTGTTCTTGTTCTTTTTTCAAAATATACATTATTATTACCTTGGTTCTATTAAATTTCGAAAATATAGTATTGGAATTTAGTAGCTTCTGCTCTATTATGTTTATGTTAACATTTATGACATGAGAGGAAGATTGGTAGAATGCAGGAAGGTCAGCTTAAGGGGAAAAAGGGTTTACGAAAGCTCGCTGTCTCGTCATTGACTTTATTCGTACTGTCGATGCCGTTTAACGGTATGTTCGCAGCAGCAGCGGATGCCGGGTCCAGCGTGAAACTCAGAATTATGGAAACAACAGACATTCACACCAATCTTGTGCCGTACGATTATTACAAGGATGCCGTTTCCAATACGGTCGGATTTGCTAGAACTTCAAATCTGATTAAAGCGGCTAGAGCAGAATCAAAGAACACATTCCTTGTTGACAACGGTGACCTTATCCAAGGCACGCCGCTTGGCACTTACAAGGCTGTCGTAGCTCCAATTAAAGACAAAGAGATTCATCCCGTTTATAAGGCCATGAATCAACTTGACTACGACGTTGCTACCCTTGGCAACCATGAATTCAACTATGGATTAGATTATTTGGACAACGCTCTTAAAGGCGCCAATTTCCCTTATGTGAGCGCAAACGTATATATCGATGATAAGGACTCGAATCCGGATAACGATGTGAACCGCTTTGAGCCCTACAAAATTATTACGAAAAAAGTCGTTGATGAATCCGGTCAGGAGCAGACGCTGAAAATCGGTGTTATCGGCTTTGTACCTCCGCAAATTACACAGTGGGACAAAACTTGGCTTGAAGGCAAAGTCATTACGAAGGATATTGCCGCAACTGCTGAGAAATTTGTACCTAAAATGAGAGCGGAAGGCGCGGACATTATTATTGCTATGGCGCACACGGGCTTTAATGGCAACTCTCAAGCAAATACTAACGCTGAGGATGCTGTACTGCTTCTAAGCAAGGTGTCTGGTATTGATGCAATTACATTCTCTCATACTCATAAAGTATTCCCTGCAGTTGACG
This sequence comes from Paenibacillus sp. NRS-1760, assembly GCF_050467785.1. NCBI lineage: Bacteria > Bacillati > Bacillota > Bacilli > Caryophanales > Paenibacillaceae > Paenibacillus > Paenibacillus sp. NRS-1760. Next base: position 51,748 of record NZ_JBITPK010000007.1, read on the forward strand.
AGAAATCGCTCGACGCTTTATTTAAGGATGCTTCTGGCAAAGTATATGCAAGCGTTGACAATGCGAAGGGCACGATTAATGGAGTGCCTGCCGTACAAGCTGGATACGGCGGAAGCAATCTAGGAATTATCGATTTGTCGCTAGAGAAACAGGACGGCAAATGGAAAGTTGCTGGCTCCCAGTCCTCCACGAAAGCGATTTACGATAGCGCAGCGAAGAAACCGCTTGTTGAAATCGATCAAGCAATCATCGACGCCGTGAATGGTGATCACGAAGCAACGATTAAATACGCAAACAACCCTATCGGAACAACAACAGCGCCGATTCATAGCTATTTTGCGCTCGTACAAGACGACCCTTCTGTTCAGATCGTAACGAACGCACAGAAATGGTATGTTGAAAACTATATTAAGAAAAACCTGCCAGAATACAAGGACACGCCAATCTTGTCCGTAGGCGCTCCATTCAAAGCGGGACGCAATGGCGTTGAGGAATTCACAGAAATTAAAGCCGGCCCGCTCGCGATTAAGAGTGCAGGCGATCTCTATCTCTACGACAACACGCTTAAAGCGATCATGGTTAAGGGTTCTGTTGTGAAAGAATGGCTGGAAATGTCTGCTGGCAAATTCAATCAAATCGATCAAAGCAAATCGGAAGAGCAAGAACTGCTTAATCCTTCATTCCAAGTGTATAACTTTGACGTGATCGATGGCGTAACTTACCAAGTAGACGTTACTAAACCAGCTAAATATAAAGTTGATGGCACGATTAATGATGCAGCTTCCAGCCGGATCATTAAGTTAAACTACAAGGGTAAGCCGGTAGATCCAAATCAAGATTTCATCGTTATTACTAACAATTACCGTGCTGGAGGCGGCGGCAACTTCCCAGGCGTTAAAGGAAGCAAATATATTATTGACGCACCGGACGAAAACCGCCAAATCTTAATGGATTACATTAGCACGAATAAGCAAATTAACCCATCGATCGATAACAACTGGTCGATTGCTCCAGTTATGGGCGATGTAAAGGTTACATTCACTTCATCTCCAAAAGCGGCGGAGTATGCAAAAACAACGAACAACATCCGTTACTTGGATAAAGTCGATGAAAAGGGCTTCGGCATCTTCTCCCTCGACCTAAACAAGCTATTTACTGATGTACCAGCTTCTCACTGGGCTTCACCTGCCATTAATGAGCTGGTTGCAAAACAAATCGTTACAGGCAAAACGGATACCACTTTTGAGCCAAACACGAACGTTACCCGCGCGGAATTCGCGACACTGCTCGTGAAAGCTTTGAAATTGACTGCGAAAAGCAAAAGCTCGTTCACCGATGTTCCAGCGACTGCATGGTATGCGGAATCCGTTGCAGCGGCAAGCGAGAACGGCTTGGTTAACGGAGTTTCCAAAGGCAAATTTGCTCCAAACGACAAAATTACGCGTGAGCAAATGGCGGTAATGGCAAGCAACGCATTGAAACTCAAAGCAGGCAAAGAGACGATCATAGCGGAAAGCAAAAAAATGGCCGACGATGCTCAAATTAGTGCTTGGGCAAAAGCTGGCGTGAATATCGTAGTTGACCGCGGGGTTATGAACGGACGCAGCGAAGGCAAGTTTGTCCCTAAAGCGTCATCGACTCGTGCAGAAGCGGCGAAAGTCGTTCATACGCTGATCAGCGATATTTCGGTACAATTGCTGGGCATTAACGATTTCCACGGACAATTGGATTACAAAAAAGATGTAAAAGATGCAGCGGGCAAAGTCGTGTCGACACTCGGAGGCGCGGATTATTTGGCCACATATTTGAAACAACGCGAAGCTTCGAATCCGAACACGCTGCTTGTGCATGCTGGCGATGCGGTTGGTGCTAGCGCACCGGTATCCGCGATGCTGCAGGATGAGCCGACGATCGATTTCTTGAACCGTCTCGGCTTCGATATCGGCACACTCGGCAACCATGAGTTTGACGCTGGCGCAGCTGAAGCACTCCGCTTAATCAACGGAGGCAAAAACCCGAAAACGGGCAAGGATTTCGCAGGTGCAAACTTCCCTTATGTCGCTGCAAACGTAGTGGATGCAAACGGCAAACCGCTGCTTGACGCCTACAAAGTACTTGAAGTTGGCGGAGTTAAAGTCGGTTTTATCGGGGTCGTAACGAATATTACGCCTTCTGTCGTAAAAGCTGAAAGCATTAAAGGTCTTAACTTTATCGAGCAAGCTCCAGCGGTTAACAAAGCAGTGAAAGAGCTGCAAGCGAAGGGCGTGCACACCATCGTTATTTTGGCGCATGATCCATTCGATGGCAAAGCCGACGCTCCAACTGGCGAAGTTGTCGATCTGGCTAACAACGTTGATGATGATGTAGACGTCATCTTCGCAGGCCACAACCATGGCGGTCTGAACAAAATGATCGACGGCAAGCTTGTCATTGAAGCCTTCTCTTATGGTACGGCATTCTCTGATGTGGATCTAGTTATCGATCGTGCAACGCATAACGTTATTTCCGCTAAAGGCGAAGTCGTTGAAGTGAAACGCGAAGGCGTTACGCCGGATGCAGAAATTGCACAAATGATCAAATCGTACCAAGAGCTGAACGCTCCAGTTATGAACGCACCGGTTACTAAAACGGATGCTGCCATTACACGTACAACTAACGCTTCCGGCGAATCAGCGCTAGGAAACCTAATTGCCGATGGCATGCGCGAAGTAATGAAAGCGGACTTTGCATTCATGAATTCAGGCGGAATCCGTAATGATCTTCCACAAGGAAATGTCACTTACGGAAACATGTTCTCCGTACAGCCTTTCGGCAACGTGCTCATTAAGATGACGCTGACTGGCGCGCAAATGAAAGAGCTGATGAATCAGCAATGGGCAGGAACAAGCCCGAAGATTGGCCAAATTTCAGGTTTCACATATAAGTATGACGATAGCAAGCCAGACGGCCAAAAGATTGTTGAAATCAAGAAAGCCGATGGCACTGTTCTAGATGACGCAGCAGCCTATACGATTGTCGTGAACGATTTTATGGCAACAGGCGGCGACGGCTACACGGTGCTCTTGAAAGGAACAAACCGTGAGGCTGGTCCTGTAGATCTTGACGCTACGATCACATATATTAATGCGAATTCCACAGCCGGTACTATCGCGGCAAAAATTGAAGGCCGCTTTACTAAAGTGAACTAATCACCTGTTAAAAGAAAATCCCCCTCGCCGAGGCTTCATTCGCACCGGTCGAGGGGGATTTTTTGTATAATAAAGTGAACAATGAAAAATAACCGAATCGTAAATAGAGAGGGGATTCATTGCATGGCTTCATCTAAGCGAGCAAAGAATGCAGCAGCACCTATTTTAGGAATGCGCCAATTAAATAGAGCTTTGCTTGAGCGGCAAATGCTGCTGCGAAGATCCAATATATCCGTGCTGGAGGCCATCCAGCATTTGGTTGCCATTCAGTCTCAAGCGCCTAACCCGCCCTATTTTGCGTTATGGACACGGCTTGAGAACTTCCGACAGGAGCAGCTCTCTAGGCTCATCACGGAGCGTCAAGTCGTGCGCATTGCTCTCATGCGCTCTACGATTCATCTGGTCAGTGCGCGTGACGGTTTGGAATTGCGGCCCTTGCTTCAACCTGCTTTAGAAAAGGGCATGTTTAGTACATACGGAAAAATGCTGCAAAACATAGACCTTGAAGCTATACGTGAAGCAGGTCGCGCTTTAGTGGAGGAACAGCCTCGCACATTCAACGAACTCGGCAATCTACTCGCGTTAGAGTGGCCTAATATTGACCCCTCTGCCCTTAGCGCTGCCATTCGTACTCTCGTCCCGCTCGTCCAAATCCCGCCTCGCGGTGTATGGGGACTTAGTGGTCAAGCAACACATACATCTGCGGAAGCTTGGCTTGGTCAATCGCTTGCGAACTCTCCTTCCCTCGAGACGATGCTGCTGCGTTACCTTGGCGCCTTTGGCCCCGCAACCATTAAGGATATGCAAGTTTGGTCTGGGCTAAACAAGCTTCGCGAGACTATCGAACAGCTGCGTCCAAGCCTGCGTACCTTCTCCGATGAGAAGGGCAATGAGCTGTTTGATTTGCCGGATGCTCCCTTGCCGCCCGGCGACACGATAGCTCCGCCGCGCTTTCTATCCGAGTTCGATAATATGCTGCTCTCCTACTCTGACCGCAGCCGCATTTTGGATGAAAAGTATAAACCGCTCGTGTTCACAATTAACGGCATTATTCGCTCTACGTTTTTAATAGACGGATTCGTACGCGGCACGTGGAAAATAGAACAAAACAACGAAACCACAGCACTCGTCATTCAATCATTTGAGAAGTTAAGCGCAGCAGATCATGATGCTTTAGTGGAAGAAGGCCAAAAGCTGCTCACATTCGCTGCAGGCACCTCCCTCTCGCATGATATTCAGTTCATAGCGCTAAAATAAGTATGATCCGCAGCCTGTGCATCTGCTGCTTTTTTCGAAACCCGAGCTTTTCCGCTAAACGACCAATATGTTGCAATGCGAAGCAGTCGCTCAAATGGGCCATTTTTGAACCAGAACAGGATGAAGCTGGACACAACGGCTTGAACGGTATAAATGGCTATGCCAAGCAGTACGCCGTTAAGCACACCGATTTCTCCAAACCAACCGAACGCATATCCATAAAATATAGTGGTACAAATCACCGTCTGCATTAAATAGTTGGTCATGGACATTCGTCCAACCGATTCAAATGCCATGATGATATAGGATCGTTTAGATAAAAAGGACATGACGAACGCAAGACCAAAAATATACCCAAAGGCCAGCAATTGCCCGCCTAAAGACAATAATACGCTGCTCCAAGCCCAATCCGGCTTTAATACAGCCATCGCTTTCAATAGAAGACCTAGTGGCAGCAGTATGCCGCTGAGCCAAGCAAATTTACGTCTCTCCCGCTTAGGATTATGAAACCACTGCTTGTTAGCAGCCGCTATACCAAACAAAAACATAGGCATCATCAGCATCGGCATCAAAGCCATAAGCACTGCCATGACGGCCACAGGCAGGTCTAGCGGGTCCTCTTCTTGACGGAAATTCATAATTTCCTGATAGGTTCCTTCACCATATACGGTAATGGACTCTTCCACGTAATCATGCATGCGAGCTTTCTCTTTTGGCGTATCCTCCTGCAAGCCGTAGCCGAGTCCAGACATTAATATGCTTAATATGACTCCCCATATAATAAGCGTTTTTGGCTTTCTTTTTACAAATAGCAATAAGAAAAATCCAGTTATTCCATAGGCCAATAGGATATCGCCCTCCCAAAGGAGCATGCTATGCATAAGCCCAAGTCCTATCAGCATAAAAAAGCGCCGTACCATATACCTCGCTGGCTTAAGCCCCTTGGCGACTAGTCCTTCGCGCAGCTTAAAGAGACTGTAGCCGAACAAAAACATAAAGATTGGCATAAAGCTGCCTTCCACCGCTACCTTGAGAACTTGATGCGTCACTTCATCTGTAGGAGTAGGATTAAATAGCTGCATTTCCTCTTTCCCATAAATGCCATATTGAAAAATAAGCATGTTCGCCAGCAGGATGCCAAGCAAGCAGAACCCTCTAATCGCATCAATAACGCGAATTCGCTGTCCCGTTTCATTTTGATTTATCATTCCCATCACCTCTTACCCCATCATAAAGATTCCAATTGAACAGCGAACAAACGGAATCATAACAGCAGCTTAATTTTTTTCAATTTTGTTCAACAGATGTTAAGGTTGGTGTGCTAGCATAAAACGGGGTGATGAACATGAACAAAATTGTCATAGTGGAAGATGAACCTTCTATTGTAAAAATGCTGCAGCTGGTGCTCCAAAAGGAAGGCTTCCAGCATATCCATACGGCAGGAACCTGCCAAGAAGCTCTCGATACGATCGCTCGATACGGAGCCGATATCGTGCTGCTGGATGTGATGCTACCCGACGGCAGCGGATTTGAGCTCTGCTCAAAAATTAGACAGCTGGGCAATCCGCATATTTTATTTTTAACCGCCAAAGCATCCGATCTCGATATACTGACCGGGTTTGCGATGGGCGGCGATGACTATATCACAAAACCATTTAATCCATTGGAGATTGCCGCTCGCATTAAAGCAAGGCTGCGCCGCATGGAAGAGGCGGAATCACTTCCACCGCATTCAACATTCGCTTCGTCAATTTCTGCTGCCTCTGCCCCTCATCAAACCTACCGTTATGGCCGTTTTCAGTTAAATGAAGCAGCTGGAGAATTATTAGTAGATAATCGGCCCGTATCATGCCCTGCACAGGTTTTTCAGCTGCTGCTGTATTTCTGCAAAAACCCCGGCATCGTCTTCTCGAAAGGTCAGCTTTATGAAGCGGTATGGGGCATTGACGGATTAGGGGACGACAACACGGTTATGGTTCACATCAGGCGAATTCGCGAAAGAATTGAATATGATCCCAGTATGCCGACGCATCTGCTTACCGTTCGTGGTCTCGGCTACAAATTAGTTAAGGAGCCTGTAAGCCTATGAAGGTTCAACGCCGAATGGCCTTTCATTTTACATATCAGCTCGTCGTGTATTCCATTCTCATATTCGTTGCGATGATCGTGCTGTTTCTTGTCCTTATTAATAGAATTACGAACGAGGATCTCAAACGGAACTTTCCCGCCGGCGCGCTTAGTTCCATTGTCGCGGAAACCGACTATTCGAAAAAAGAGATTAAGATGTCGACGCACTGGAAGGAGCTCATTGAAGAGCGTGATATGTGGCTGCAAGTCGTGAACGCCAAAGGGCAGGTTATTTATTCGGTCCATACGCCGAAAGAGCAGCCGACTTCTTATTCGATTACGCAGCTTATAGCCATCCAGCAATCCGAAAAATCCGGTATCTATACCGTCGATAACGAGCTCGATCTGACGTATTCTACTCCGCTGCTCTTTCTTCTTGGTTACAAAAATCCGCAGCAAGAGAAGCTGACTGCATGGTATATGGCATACCATCAGAATGGTCTAGTAAATGAGGCATATAAGAATGACCTACTCACCGAGCTAAGGAAAACAAACAGCTATTTGCTAATCGTAGACCAAGCTGGCCAAAGTGTTCAAACAATTGGAGACCAGACTTCTGCTATCGATGTATATGAGCCGCTGGAAGTGCTGACTATGCAGCAAAAGCCTGGTGATTATGATACGAACATCTTTGTGTACCAGCCTGAAAATAGTGATATGACTTGGATTTTGCACACACCAAACGAACGAATAACATATACGAAGCAGCCCATCCTATCGGAAGCTATACGCATCTTCATTTGGATAGGAGGCTCGTTACTTCTCCTTTCACTAGCTATCTCGTTTTGGCACGGGTATCGATACGGTCAGCCGCTCATCCTATTCGCCGGTTGGTTCGAGCGGATGGGCAATGGACGGTATGACGAGGTGCTTACGCCAAAGGATCGCAAAAAGGTATTCCGTCGCACCGGCAAGCTGCGCATTCGCTACCGCCTTTACCGGGAAGTGATTGCGGCTTTCTACCAAATGGCCGAGCGGCTGGCGCAAACGGAGAAGGATCGGCGCCAGCTTGAGAAAACGAGAGAGGAATGGATGACTGGCATTTCGCATGATTTGCGCACGCCGCTCTCCACCATTCAAGGCTACGGCTATATATTGGAAAGCTCCCCTGCGCAGTGGAGTGATGAAGAGCTTCAGGACATGGGCAAAATGATTCGCGAAAAAAGCAGCTATATGCTGGAGCTTATGAATGACTTTTCGCATATTTATCAAATAAAGCATGGAACCGTTCATATGGATCGACATGAATTTGAGCTCGGCGAGCTGGTTAGACGCTCAGTACTCAAATATGTGAACGATGCTACGCTTGCCGAGGTCGACTTCCTTTATGAGGGAGACGAGCTGCCTGTCAGCCTTTATGGCAATCCGAAGTGGATACAGCGGCTAATGGATAATCTGCTGTCGAACGCCGTGAAACATAATCCTACAGGCATAACTATTACGGTAACCTGCGGCATGCTGAATGATGATGCCTACATCCGCGTTTCCGACAACGGGAGAGGCATGGATGAGGCCACTGTCAACAAGCTGTTCGAAAGGTATTACCGCGGGACGAATACAGAAGAATCAAGCAGCGGTACTGGCCTTGGCATGAGTATCGCCAAAATGATCGTAGAAGCACATCAAGGCCGAATCGAGGTGCGCTCTGCGATTGGCGAAGGCACCTCGATCAGTATTTATTTTCCAAGCGATTGATCCACTCGTTTGGGCTGTGAGGGAGCCTCTGCTGGCTCCCTTCTTTATTTTCCAGACATACCCGCTGCCCTCAAGCAGCGGTCCATACGCTCAAGCGCTTCGTTAAGCCTTGATACAGAGGATGCATAGGAGCAGCGAATGAAGCCCTCTCCTCCTTGACCGAACACATGCCCAGGCACTGTAGCAACACTGGCATCAAACAATAGCTTTTGCGCAAATGCATCGGAAGTAAGTCCCGTATGCGCAATAGAAGGGAAAGCATAAAACGCGCCCAGCGGCTCATGGCAGGGTAGACCAATTTCCCTTAGGCCCTTAACAAACATCCGTCTGCGCTGCGCATAAGCCTCAATCATCCTGTCCTTTTCCTCTAAGCCATTGCGAAGTGATTCGATCGCCGCAACCTGCCCAATAATTGGTGCGCACATGACGGTATACTGATGAATTTTGAGCATCGCTGCAATCAGCTCCGGATGACCGCAAGCATAACCGATTCTCCACCCTGTCATTGCAAAAGCTTTGGAGAAGCCGCTAATAAGCAGCGTTCTGTCCCGCATGCCTGGCAGTGAAGCGAAGCTTACATGTTTCGCATCGTAGGTCAGCTCCGCATAAATTTCATCGGATATAACGATTATATTATTTTCTTCCACGACCTTAGCAACAGGAAGCCACTCTTCATAGGTCATGATAGCCCCTGTCGGGTTGTTCGGATAGTTTAAAATAAGCACCTTCGAGTGCGGAGTAATGACGGCTTTCAGGGCTTCTGCTGTTAGTTTGAAATGATCCTCAGCGAACGTTTCAACCTCAATGACCTTGCCGCCATTTAACTGCGCGATCGGCGCATAGGCAATATAGCTAGGAACAGGAACAATAATTTCATCCTCTGGCGATATTAACGCCCGCAGTGCAAGATCAATGGCTTCACTGCCTCCAACGGTAACAAGCACTTCATTCGATGGTTCGTATTTCACTTGGAACCCATTGTATAAATAGTTGGCGATCTCTTCTCTAAGCTCAATAAGCCCTGCATTTGAAGTGTAGGAGGTTTTGCCCTGCTCTAGCGCACGGACGCAAGCCGCTCTTACATGCTCAGGCGTAACGAAGTCAGGCTCTCCAACGCCAAGCGAAATAATATCCTTATTGCCTTCAGCCAAGCTAAAAAATTTACGAATGCCCGAAGGCGGAATTTGCTGCACCATTGGTGAAATCATTTTGCTCATCGACCAAGTCTCCATTACTTTTCCTCCTAAAATATGGATAAAAAACAAAAAAAGAGACCCATCCCTATAAAGGGACGAGTCTCTACCCGTGTTACCACCCTAGTTTCACGCCAAAAGCGCGACACTCTGCTCATGTATCTAGCAATACATGTTCCCGTTAACGCTGGAAATGCGGCAGAGCTTACTCTCGTTCAGCCTGCTTCTCGGAGATGGCTTTCCGCTACTACCCGAACGTTGGTTTTCAGCTGCCCCAACTCTCTGTTCGATCAGGCCCATAACGTACTCTTTCTCGTCATCGAATGTAAAAGCTATTTAACTTGCCATTTGTGTTCATCAGTGATCTTAAAATTTTACCAATCGTACCATCAAAAACTCGGATACGCAATACCCATTTTTTAACGGATTGAAATCGATTCATTCATAGTTTAAAACTATAAAGTATATTCATATTATATATTTCCATTATGAAATAATCATCTATAACATACTGTTTAACTCAAGTGAAAATGAAAAATCAGCACTCAGCCCAATATTCGAGGAGGCATTATTGTGAATGAAAATGTGAAAAAACAGTTTGATGCTATCGCGCCTGAATATGACCGTCAGCGCCGCCAACTGATCCCCTGCTTTGATGATTTTTACAGCATAGCAACCGACTTGGTTCACTGTGATGGCGATGCCCCGCGTATACTCGACTTAGGTGCCGGAACAGGGCTTTTCTCATCTATGATTCGCAACAAATACCCAAATGCCAATCTTACTCTTATCGATTTGAGCGAAGAAATGCTAAAGGAGGCGCAATCTCGCTTCGGAACTGACCCATCAGTCAGCTATATAGCTGCTGATTACTCAATCTATCCTTATACGGAAAAATACGATGCCATCATCTCCTCCTTGTCCATCCATCACTTATCGCATCCAGCAAAACGCGACTTATTTCATACTGTTCATCAGCTTTTAAAAGAAGGCGGCAGCTTCGTTAATGCTGATCAAGCAGCGGGTACAACCGCTTATTGGGATCAATATTATATGTCGCAATGGACAACAGCCATCCGGCAAAGCGGGTTAACCACAGGTGCAATCGAAGCGGCCATCCAGCGCCGAAGCGTCGACATTAATGCCACTGTAGAGGATCAGCTTAGATGGCTGAGTGAGGCTGGTTTTGTTCATTCCGACTGCGTATATAAAAATAATGGCTTCGCTGTTTTTGCAGCATTTAAACGTAAATCCCATTTCGAACTGAATGGGACAAAAACACAATAATTACAAATTGCTTGCATTCCCTTTAATTCCTAGTATAATACTAGGTATATAAACAAAACGGAGATTGGAGCTGACCAGCATGACTTATTCCGAGAAACAAATTGCAGCAAAATGGGTTGATGATTATTTAGATCTTTATAACTTTGCTGTAATGATCGGAGATGCAGAGTGGCAGCAACAAATCCTTCAAAACCTGCGCTCCAAAGATAACCATATCCGCCTTGAAATCGAGCATGGCATTCGTGTTGATCTATGGCTTCGCTTCGATCAAATCAATCGTAAAATGCTTGATATTTACGAGCAGCTTCGGAATGCACATAATTCGGAGCAGCAGATTCAGCTAAGAGAAAAGGTTTGGGAGTTTAAGCTTCAACGGGTTATGATTGCCAGCAAGCTGAAAGCCCACTATGCGTTATAAGGCGAAGGTTCGAGGCGCAATTGTGAAGGTCTAGAAATAAAAAAAAGCCTGCATGCAGTTGGCTGCTCTGCTTAGCTATGTAGGAAAAAACGATATACGACGGCATGCCGCGAACAGCTCTGCCGATTATACTAACCTCTATGAATGGTCAGATTCATAGATGATTACATCGATACTTGCTCCATGTCACGCATCATTTGCATCATCATCGTGGACATTTCGTCACATTCCTGCATCTTCATCATCATCATGTTCATATCCATGTTGTCCATCATTTTCATTTCCATCATCATGTCCATCATCATCTTCATGGATTTCATCTTGCACATCATTTCATCCATGCACATGTTCATCATCATTTGCATTGCCATCTTTTCCATTACCGTTCACCTCCCAAAAGTTTCCTATACAGAAGATACTACAGCCTTGAATTAATTTCAAGGTTTTTTTACATTTATTATTGATTTTTCAAAATAAAATGTGATATAAATAAAGATTACTCTTTTATATCTTATTACTCCGCTTGGAATTATCGCGTTGCTAGGAAAAATAATTTTAAAATAAAAAGGCAGTTAAGGAGGCTGAAATAATCCTCAATTAACTGCCTTTCCCTATTTCATTTTTTATTCAGCTGCTCCCTGCTCAGGTTCCGCCTTTTCCTTATGCGCCTCAATAAAGCTTTGTGTATCATACAGCATTCCTGCCGCTTCAGCACGGGTTAAAACATGCGCTGGATCAAAGTTGCCCTTCTCATCTAGAGACGCAATCTTGTATAGCAGTGAACGCTGAATGGTTCCTTGATACGCCGTCGTAATATCCTTTTCGTCTTGGATATTAATAAACATTTTGATCGTCGGATATTGACCGGTAAGTTCTAACGCTTGAACAAGATAATGCGTGAACTGTTCTTTCGTAAGTGGCGCTTGCGGATCAATATCAGCCGGGATGTCCAAACCGTTGTAGTGTGCAATGATGAAATCCTCCGCGTACCACGCATCGTTTTTCACCTTTGTATAGAAACCATCAGCGGTAGGCGCACTAGAAAAATCAATGGCTGCTAGGCTAATTTGCGTCGTTCTCACGATCAAAGAAATGCCTTGTGCTGCCGTCAAATTATCCTCTGGATGGAATGCCGTATCGCTCACTCCTTTAATAATTCCTTGCTGCTGCAAAGCTTCAATCTTTGCCTTGCTGCCAATGTTTGCGATATCGCCAAATGGAGCCGCCGCGAAGGCTTGTGCTGCAATAGATGTAGAAAGCATGACCGCGACTGCTGTTATGGCTAAACTCCGTCGTTTCCTCATGGTCGTTCACCTCTCCTATAACATGATGTCCATTCTCTTATTCGAACGACCATAAGACAAGAAAGGTTGCAGTTATCCAGCATGAGAGCTTATTTTGCTGCTCGTGCCCACTTCTCTGCGCAGCCGCGCAAACAACAAGAAGAAGCCAACAATCCCGAGCGCAGCCATGACGCTGCATAATTGATACATCGCCTGCGGACCCATTTGCTCAAACACCCAGCCTCCGAGAAAGCCCGCCGCAATGCCTGACAAGCCTCCCCAAGTAAGGGCATAAAGCGCTTGTCCCGATGCTCTGAATTCAGCAGGCACAAGCTGTACGGCCAGCTGCGTGCCAATATAATAGTAGCCGCCAAATGTTAAGCAGTGCAGCACTTGGATATAAATAATTTGCTGAGCAGTGTCTGCGTTTGACATCAGGAACCAGCGCAAGGCGAACAGGATGCTGATGACAACGAGGCATAATACCATCGTTTTTGTATTTTTTTTCAAATACCGATCAAGCAGCAAGAAGACTGGAATTTCAAATATGGATGACCAGAAGGCCGACCAACCGATTAAGGAAGCCTCTCCGCCCAATTCCTTAATATACAGCGGGATAAATGTCGTATTCATAGAGTTAGGAATGGAGATCACTAGACCTATGATTAAGAACAACAAGAAGGAACGGTTCACGAACATCGAACGGTAATTCACTTTGCCGGCAGGGGCTGCACCCTTCGCATCACCCTTTGGCAGCGTAAACGCAAAAGCAAGCGAGATAAGCATCATGACCGAATAAATAATCCAGAGACGCTCAATGCCAATTTGCCCAATCACAGGTCCAGCCACCAAAGCGATAAACGCCCAGCCGAGCGAGCCGAACAACCGAAAAGCGCCAAATTTATGGTTCGTTCCTTCAATGCTGTTCAGAATGAGACTGTTGCTCTGTGAAAATAAAGGCATTTGAAAAAAGAAAAAGAACAGCATACAGGCGTAAATGATCGTATACGATTGATATAAAAAGACGAGCTGCATGACAAGCATGCTGCCAATAAGCATCACGATCAGAATAAGCCTGACATTGCGGAATCGATCGCTCAAATAACCCCATAGCGGGTTCGCGATGATGGAAACAATCGGGCCGCCCGCCATTAACGCACCAATCTCAAGCGTAGACATTCCAATGGATTGCAAATAAACAACAAAAAACGTACTGTAGACGGCAATCGCGCCATATACAAAAAAGTTAAACGCTTTAATTAAATGAAATGTACGATTCTGATTCTGATTCATATCCAAGTCCCTCGTCTTGCTCTTTAGCTTAGCACTTCTTTAAAGCTCTACAGCAGAAGTACGTGCGCGTACAATAACTTCGTCCGCGCTAACCTCACGTCCAAGCTCCTCTGACATATAAATGCCTTCGCTAATGAGCATCGTATTCAGCGCGATTTCCGCTGTTGGCAGTAGTGGCACTCTGCCTTGCAGAGCTGCGATCCAGTGATGCTGGGATGAGCTGTAGGCATCCTCATTCTCATATAAGCGATTCCTGCGCAGGTCCATCATATCAAGGTCCAGCGTACTGTCCATATCCATATCACAAACCGTGTTATGGAAGCTGAAGGACTGAGCCCCCGGTCCTGTCTGCTCGTTCGGCAAGCGTACGCCACCCTTGGAACCAGCGATACTGCTGCCCTCGAAGCCGCCAAGATGAACAGCCCACGCTTCTACGATATCAAGCGTCAAACCACCGCTGAACCGAATCAAGCCTGTAGCCAGCTCCTCTACATCAAAGCCGCTTTGTTCCCTTCTCTCTTGCAGCATATCCGTCTCTTGATAAACTTTCCCTGAAATTCTTTCAACCTGCGGGTTGCCTAATAAATAGAGCAGCTGTGCAATGTGATAGACGCCCATGTCGAGCAGCGCGCCGCCTGCCGCTGTTTCCTTGCGCGTAAAATAAGGCGTGCCATAACCATCAACAAACGGTCGATTTCTTCGGCGAAAGCCTGACGAGCGGGCATGGTACAGCTTGCCCAGCATGCCGCCATCAATTAATGTTTTGGCAGCTTTCGTATCTTTACCATATAACGTGTAGAGCTGCACATGCAATTGTTTTCCACATAACTTCGCAGCATCGACCATAGCCTTGCCATCTGAATAGGTTCCTGCAATCGGCTTCTCACAATAGACATGCAGGCCCGCCTGCAGCGCTGCGATCGTTACCGGTGCATGGAAATTGTTGTGCAGGCACACGTCAACCGCGTCCAAATCATCACGCTTCAGCAGCTCTCTAAAATCAGAGTAGGCATGAGGGATATCATAATGCTCAGCAACTCGTTTTGCTTCCGCTTCATTTAAATCGCATACAGCAACAAGCTCAGCGCCAGCGATATTTTTATATTTTTCGATATGCATTTTTCCAATTTGTCCTACGCCTATAATGCCAATTCGTATTTTATTCATAGTGCTGAGCCCCTCTGCCTGATTGTTGATCCGCCTCGATCAGAAGCTTCTTCACCTTCGTAATAAGCAGCTCCGTTTCTACGTATTGATTTTTTGGCGCATTATATTCTACTCCCCAATATCCCTTATACCCTGATTCTTGCAGCATATGGATCGTCTCCAAAGCATGAGTACCGTCAGCAGTTTCTTCGTCAAAATGGGTATGATACGCCCAAGGCGCAACGATGCTGTCTCCTTCTGCTTGATTCTCCTTCCAACGGCCTAAATGAACAAGAAAACCAAAGGCTGGATGATCAACTGCCTCTGCGAGACGTTTCATCTCATTCGGATTTAGTGATGCACCCATATGGTTCTCTGGTCCAATTAGAAAGCCATGGTCAGCCGCATATTGGGAAAACTCCTGGTATCTTTTTACCGTATATTCAAATTGCTCGTCGCTCATTGCTTCCCAGTCCTCGTAGCTGCCTCCCGTATCAATCCGGACGGTTTCCGCACCTAAAATAACGGAAGCTTTCAAATGAAGGAGAGCATTATCATACAAATGCTGTCTCATTTCCTTGTCTGGGTCCCACAAATGAGCACCATCGATCGCAAAATTAACGACCCGCATTTCTTTTTCATCGAGCGCCTCACGTATTTTGCGAATATAGCTTTCCTCGGCCAGCTTCATAATAGGCTTGCTGCTGCGATCTATAAAAAAGCCATTCCACAAATCGACCACATCCATCCGATACCGGTATTTCACCGTTTCCAAATATCCGAAAATATCCATTTTCCCTTCTAAATACGTGTTGTTGAATGAATAACCTCCGATTGAAATGTTCATTGATTGGTCCTCCTATAAGTGAATAGATTTGCGAGCATACCCCCATTATAAACCTCGTTCAAAAAAGACCATGGTGCACTTTCTTCTTATAGTGGGGTAAATTTCTACTATTTCCTTCTTAAAAGAAGGAGAATTGGATTTAGGTGGTAATTTTTCTATCTTTACAAATTCGATACAATTTCTAAATATTGGGATGATAATTCATTGTTATGATCAGGTAGAAATAAACGATTCATTACAAAATGTATTGATCTAGCGCTGCCTGGGAGGGATCAAGCCAACCGTATATACTGACCGAGTATGCCTTGGATTGTATTAATAAAAAAAAATACCCATTTGAGAAAGGTGACCCAATTCCATGCAAATGAAAAAAGCAATGGCAATCTCGATGATCGCAGCAGCAATTAGCGCTTCAGCAGTTACTCCGGTATTCGCACAAACCGCTTCAGTAAAGCAAGCTGCACAAATTAGCACAGCAAGCTTTCTAGTAAATGCTAATCCAGTAACCGTTCGTACCGTTGTAGACGGCGGCGTTACACTCGCTTCTGTTCGGGACATGACAAACGCGATCGGCGCGACTCTTCACATCAACAGCGATCATACGGTAGTTGTAAAGTTTGGCGACAAAACGCTGAAGCTAAAAATCGCTGCAAAAACAATTAACATAAACGGTGTTGCAACTGCACTTCAGCATCCAGCTATTGAAGTGGCTTACTCCACTTTCATCGAGCCTACTGCATTCGTTGAGGCACTTGGCGGCACTTACGAAGACAACAACATACATACGGTTCAATTGCTTGATAGTGCTGAGCATGCAATCTGGGTTAACTCCAAACAGCTTATCGTATCGAACACGGCTGGCGAAGGCCGCGAAGATTTCTTAGTTGATGCTGTTACTGGAAAATATGAGCTGCTTCTAGCATCCTCTGACACTTCCGATCTTATTTTGTCTCCTGATGGCAAAAGTGTAGCTTACTCCGATGCAAACGGTGCGGTATTCACAATCGATCTGAGCACAAAACAAGCGAAACAAGTAAGTACGGACAGCTCGATCAAAAATGAGCTTCAATGGTCAAAAGACGGTTCTTCCATCTTCTTCTTACAAGGCGACAAAAGCTCTGTCATCGCTAAGCTTGCTATAGCTGACGGCAAAGTATCCAAAGTATTGGAAGATAAAGTAGATTACAAGGCAAACCTTGAAGTATCTGCAGACGGCACTAAATTCGCTTTCTACGTCTTCAAGCAGCCGAAAGTAACGGCAGACAGCAGCAAAGACGTTGAGCTTGATGATGTTGCTATTGATGCAACAGGCACTGAGCCGCAAATCTACTTCTATAATTCTACAGTTGGTGATAATAAACCTGTACAGCTGACAAAAGAAGCAACGGATAAAGTTTTCCTTAAGCTGGCAGCAGACGGCTCCAAAGTAAGCTATGTTAGCGTAAGCTCAGACGAAGCAAGCGTTGGTCAGCTCGTAACGGTGGACAATACAGGCAAAGCAAGCACGCCTCTCTTCGCTGACAAAGACGTTTACCAATTAGTTCAAGGCGGAAGCAAGCTCTATCTGCTTACAGCTGACGGAAACAGCACTAACGCAATCTACGAGATTGACAGTGCTACAGGTACGAACAAACTTGTGCAAACCGTATCGGACAGCGCAACAGAATTAGTCGTATCGGACAGCTCCGATTTTGCAGCACTTATTGATGGTCAATTGGCAGTATCCGTTCAAGGCAAATGGAAAAACATCACAAACTAATTAATGGAGGTCATTCCTAATGAAATGGTTTAAACAATTAACAATCGCAGCGCTTATCGCTGTTATCGGCTTCAGTTCCGTTCCTGCATCAACACCTACGGCTACCGCAGCTAGCAAGCTTAGCGGCAAAATTGTCATCAACGGCTCCTCTGCTCTTCTGCCGTTGACACTTCAAGCATCAAGCGAGTTCAAAAAATTGAATCCAAAAGTAAAAATCTCAGCTTCCGCAGCTGGATCGATTACTGGACCGCAAGCTGTACGCAAAGGCATCGCAGACATCGGAGCAGTTGACTGGGATGCATCCAAAGATGTTCCAGGCTTCAAAAAATTCGAAGGCCAAGTTGCACATAAAGTAGCTATCATTCCTTTCGCAGCTGTTGTTAACAAAAACGTAACTGCAACAAACCTAACGACTAAAGACTTGCAAGGCATCTTCTCCGGTAAAATCAAAAACTGGAAAGAAGTTGGCGGCAAGGATGCTGATATCATCGTTGTAAACCGTACTTTCGGTTCCGGTACTCGTGTTAACTTCCAAGACAAAGCGCTTGATGGAACAGATTTCATGAGCAAAGGCGACAATTACAAAGAAGTAAAAACAAGCGGCGACATGAAGTCCGCAATTGAAACAACACCAAACGCTATTGGTTACATGGACCTTGCTTATGTAACAGACAAAATGACTGCTGTAAAAATCAACAACATCGAACCAACTGAAGCTAACGTAATTAACGGGAAATACAATGTATGGGGCTATGGCTACTATATGACAAAAGGCGAGCCAACTGGCGCTACAAAGGAATTTATTAAATACGTACAAAGCACAAAATTCCAAAATGGTTCGCTTAAAAAGCTTAAATTCATTCCGATCTCAGCTATTAAATAGTTAAAAACAAGAGGAGCGGTCGGCTTGCGCACAAGAGCGCTTAAGTCGATCGTTCTTTTCTTTCATCGCATGAATCATTATCCCCATTTATATTTTATTGCGAAACATGCTTAGCTGCTCCAATAACAGCTAGGGCGGGTTTCGCACAGAGGAGCCTATAATTTATGTTGGAGTCCACTCATGCTGCAAGGCAGCCGCGTCTCTCTTCTGAGCTCGGCAGCGCGATCTTGACTGGCAGCAGCAAGCCGTTTGACCGGAGATCGCGCTTGTTTTTCACGAATCGTATGTTTCGTTACTTGTGCATAGCAGCAGCCGGTTTTGTTTGTCTCATCCTCTTACTCATTTTGCTGCTTATGTTCCGTACAGGCGTTTTGACATTCGGCAACATTTCACTAGCAGATTTCTTCTTTTCCACGGAATGGAATCCCGAAAATGAGCAATACGGCGCGCTTATTTTCATATTCGGCACCTTTGCCCTGACCGCTTTGACGCTATTAATCTGCGTCCCTATTTCCTTAATCATTGCAGTATTTCTGTCTGTCTTTGTACCGCCGTGGCTAAAAAACATGCTCCGTCCGGTTCTTGACCTGCTCGTCGGAATTCCGTCCGTCGTTTATGGCTATTTAGGCTTGACCGTTCTTATTCCTCTGATTCGAAATGTTACCGGAAGCGGAATGGGCGATGGGCTGCTTGCGGCAGCGCTCGTGCTCACAATTATGGTTCTACCTACTGTAAGCCGTATAAGTGATGACGCGATTAGCGCTGTACCAGCCAAATTCAGCGACGCTTCCTATGCGCTAGGCGCTACTCGTTTTCAAACCGTATGGAGAGTACTGCTTCCTTCGGCCAAAAGCGGAATCATGTATGCCGTCATTCTCGGTATGGCGCGTGCAGTCGGCGAGACGATGGCTGTCGTTATGGTTATTGGCAATACGCCTCAACTGGCAGACAGCTTGCTCAAGCCAACCTCCGTTCTTACGAGCAACATCGTTATGCAAATTTCGAATGTTCCTTTTGATTCCACTTGGAACTATGCGCTCTACTTAATGGGCTTCTTGCTCCTCGTTATTTCGCTGCTTATGATCGTTGCCATTCGCTGGCTTCAAAGAAAGGGGTCGCAAGTATGAAACAAGCTTTAGATATGAATCCATTAGCAAACCCCTTTAGCAGCAAAAAAGGACTTAATCGCTTTAAAGATCGCTTGTTTACAGGTATTGTTTGGTCGTTAGGCATTTTAATCATCGCTTTTATTTTTGGCCTTCTTTTTCTAATTCTTCAGGACGGTCTTCCAAAAATAACATGGGATTTCATATTCGGCTTGCCGAGCGAAATTGAAGAAGGCGGCGGTATCGGCCCTACTCTGCTTAACTCCTTTTACATCTTATTTATCTCTTTGCTCATCTCTATTCCGCTCGGAATGGCAGCTGGCATTTATTTGGCCGAATTTGCACCTGACAATAAGCTCATCGGCTTCGTACGCATTTGCGTGGAAGGACTCGCTTCCGTGCCGTCTATCATTTTCGGCTTGTTCGGTATCGCTCTATTCGTTGAATACTTCGAGATTGGCTTGACCATCCTTGGCGGTGCAGTCAGTCTAGCTTTTCTTAACTTGCCTGTACTAACCCGCGTAACAGAGGAGTCCATTCGTGCAGTACCGAAAGAGCTGAAGAGCGCTTCCTTTGCACTTGGCGGTACGCATTTGCAGACTATTACTCGTGCACTTATTCCAGCTGCGCTTAACGGCATCATTACAGGGATCTGCCTTGTTGCCGGCCGCGCATTCGGCGAAAGCGCCGTAATCATCCTAACTGCTGGTGTTACGACATCTGGTGAAATGTGGGATTTCAGTCTCTTCTCGCCAGGTGCTACACTTGCCGTTCATCTGTGGTATGTACAATCCGAAGCCATTGTTGGCGACGCTCAGGAGATTGCTCAAAAAGCGGCAGCCGTGCTCGTATTCGTTGTCCTGCTGATCAACTTAGTGTTCCGTATCCCGCTTTGGCTGAATTCCCGCCGTATGAAACGCTCTTAAAAACTAAGCGGCTCAAGCTAAAACGCCTTCGGCGTCCTTTGACGGAGAAATATAAGCCTTCTATAAATATCAAACTTATAAATTCTTATATTTAAACAAATAAGTGATCGAGCAACTCCAGTCTTAGCCCTCCCCCGGCCTAGGCTGGAGTTTCTTATTTGGAAAATTACTGTAAAAAAGGTTACTATCCGCAAAGCCATACGCTATAATTAATGAGTATGCACATGACTAGAGATAAGGCGGTGCTGCCACTATGGCGAATTTACCTAAGCTTACGATTGCAAAATCAAATCTTGAAAGATGGCATGATGGAATATCGGTTCTACTCCTGCTCTCGTCCGTCATCTATTTAATTGTAAAATGGCCTGATCTTCCGCAAACGATTGCCATTCACTTTAACGGGAGAGGCGAGGCTGACGGATGGGGAAGCAAAGCAGCACTCATCATTTTACCGATAATCTCATTCCTATTATTTGCTGGGCTTGCGCATTTACGCAAAATCCCTCATCAATTCAATTACATGACCACGATTACGGAGCAAAATGCCACTTACCAATACAAGAGCTCCATCCACCTGCTAAGCTGGGTCAAGCTTGAAATTGTAGCATTATTCACTTATGTGCAATGGGCGGCTATTCAAAATGCATCCGGAGGCGTCTCTTCGCTTGGCGTATGGCTGCTTCCTGTGATCCTCGTCATTCTTATTGGCACGATTGTCTTTTATGTGATGAAATCAAAAAAATAAACCTGCTGCGGCGTTCTACCATATTGTAGTTTCCATCTGGATAACTTTTTCTGATAGAATGAATAACACAGGCTATCTATCGGAGGTTAAGATTTTGGACTACATTATATTGGATATTGAATTTAACGGACGAAAATTTGCAAGCGAATTACCTATGGAGGTTATTGAAATTGGCGCGGTTCGTCTCAATAGTTCACTTGAACAGGTAGATGAATTTTCCGCATTGATCAAACCGATCTATTTCTCCAAGCTGAACAGCTTCATTAAGAAAAAAACAGGCATTCCACAGGAAGACATCGACGTAGCAAGCCGTTTTCCGAAAGTAATAGGCGATTTCACCACATGGCTGAAGAAAAGCGACTCCTTCCTGCTGTTCACTTGGGGCGGCGAGGATTTGAAGAGAATCGTCTATGATACGCGCATGCATAAGCTCGATGACAGCTTCTGGATGGCTGCCGATTATTTCGACCTTTTGAAGGGTTACATTCGCTATAAGAACGTAACGAACGATGTCAGCGTCGAAGCTGCGCTCATTGATCTAGAAATCACAGCTGAAGGCTCAGCGCACCGGGCACTCGATGATGCTCGTATGACGGCTGAGGTATTCCGCAAAATTTTTGGCGAGCTGGATTTCGAGCTTAAGCAGCAGTTCAAGGATATGTACACGAATGCGAAGGAACGCAGAATGGTTAAAAACGCGATTCGCTCTATGAACGCGCAAAAAATCGTTCCACAATGGGAAGTTTTCGCGGAACGTTATTTAGCAGGCAAAGCCTCATTCGAGGATGTAAGAAAAGTGACGGAGCTTCAGCAGTATTTTGACGCAGAACTCGAGAAGGCTGGGAAAGCTTCAGCCGGACAAGCCGGATAGCCGCAAGAGCTGTTTATGTTTGGTCATAAATATAATAAAGCCCCCTGATCCTTCCATCGCAGATGCTGCAATTGGACTCAGGGGGTTTATAAGTATGGGAGAAATTACAACGATGAACCGCAGCACCAAGTCTTTAGCTACTTATGAATTGTTATACATCATTGGTATTATCGCTATATCCTTTTCTTCAATTTTCGTTCGTTGGTCAAATGCTGACGTTGCCGTCATCGCCATGTACAGGCTCTATCTAACTAACCTGATCATGCTGCCGCTCGTCTTTAAATGCCGCACGGAAATGTTCCAGCTCAGTGCCAAGCAGTGGAGACTGCTCACCCTCTCCGGCGTCATGCTCGGGCTGCACTTCTTGTTATGGATGGCTTCTCTGCGGCTGACCACGGTCGCAAGCTCTACCGTTATTTTGACATTGGAGCCTGTTATGGTAATGCTCGGCTCCTACTGGCTGTTCCGTATTAAAGCAAATCGCATGATGCTGTGGGGGATGGGGATCGCGCTGATCGGCTCCATCGTTATTGCATCGGGAGACTTTTCCCTCTCAAGGGATGCGTTGATCGGCGACGTTTTGTCCTTCCTAGGTGCAGCTGCTGTTGCTGTTCATATGATGATCGGCAAGGAATTGCGTAAGGATATGAGCGCATTTACTTATAATTTCTGGGTATTCGCGCTTGCTGCAACTTCACTCGCTGTCTACAATCTCGTTCGCGGCAATTCCTTTACAGGCTATAGTCCGCAGGAATGGGGCATTTTCTTGCTGCTTGCGATCGTACCGACGCTATTCGGGCATTACTTGTTCAATTGGCTGCTGAAGCATATGAGCGCTGCAGCCGTATCCATGGCTGTACTGGGCGAACCCGTTATCGCCTCCTTGCTCGCTTGGGCTCTATTAAAGGAAGCATTGACGGCTTATCAAATGGCAGCCGGCGTACTCATCTTGTTCGGCGTGTGGCTATTCATACGTCATGGCAAGGAGTAGAAACTAGAGCTGCAGCAATTATCGAATTTTAAAAATGGATTAGATCCTCATAATACAAACAGCGGCAGATCTGGACGAGAAAATAAGTCCTGACTGCCGCTGTTTTATTAAGCTGTAGTGCTACGTTAACTTAACCATAAGAAAGCTTGCTGCCAAAGCCAAACAGCTCCTTTTTCAGCTCAACTATCCTGCCCTTCTGTCTGAACAATCCTCTACAAATGCATGGTAATTGCACTATAAATCAATAATAATCCCATGAATATATTGAACTTTTTCTCATGTGCAGCGAGAAATTTTTGAAATAATGCACCAAAAACAGCCCAGCAGGATGTGGCTACCAGTCCTACAAAGGCAAGGAACATCGAAAACAATAATAAGCTTATATTTGATTTGTAAAATGGCATGATGAACGTCGAAATCGCTGTAATCCCATATAATATCACCTTAAAATTAACGAACTGCAGCAGCATGCCCGATAAGAATGAATTCAGCTGCCCATGATTATCTCCATCACTACGGTGTGGTTTACTCTTCATTATTTTAAATGCAAGATAAGTCATATACAGGCTTCCTAACATATTCATGAAAAATTTCATTTTAGGAACGAAGCTATATAATAGCAGATTGAAATAACAACATAAGAGCATTAATAGTAAGAAACCAGTTGCTACACCAAACAGAAAACGAATAGACTTCTTCATTCCATATCGGCTCGCATTAGACATCGCCATGATGTTATTTGGCCCTGGCGTAAATGTATTCACAATAACATAAATCAAAAAAGGAGCTAAAGCCATGATTTAAATCCGCCTCTCGTGTGCTATACTTGAACAAGATGTACTCTTTAACGCATGTACGTTATGATTATACATTATGAACGCTATATCGCACAATCGAGGAGGCTAAATATTTTGGAAGACATCAATTATGTACTTGCCAATAACCTAAAACACCTGCGGGAGCTACAAAAGCTTAGTCTTGATAAGGTAGCAGAAATGACAGGGGTCAGCAAAACGATGTTAGGACAAATCGAACGCGGCGAATCCAACCCTACTATTGGAACCGTTTGGAAAATAGCTAATGGTTTAAAAGTTTCATTCACTTCCCTCATTAACGAGCCGCAATCCGATACAGTCATCGTTCGCAAAAATGAAATACAAACACTAACAGAAGATAACGGTAGATTTCTGCTTTATCCGTTTTTCCCCTTTGAAGAAGGCAGACGATTTGAAATGTATTCCGTTGATATGGAAATAGGCGCTTATTTGAGTTCTGAATCACATAGAGAAGGTACACAGGAGTTTTTAACCGTGTTTGAGGGTGAGCTTACCGTTCGTGTAAATAATGAAGAATATACAGTGAAAACGGGCGATTCCATACGTTTTACAGCAGATACTCCCCATGTCTATCACAATTCAGGTGATTGTATTGTGAGAATCAGTATGGTCATTTATTATCCGTCTTAACAAGAGGCTGTTCCATAAGTAGAATACTCTACTTTTGGAACAGCCTCTTTTGTTTTAATCAACTACTGGTTGCTGGAAGGAAATTGCCAAACCATTGTAGTAAGTCGTTTTTTCTCGGTATCGGCAGGCGTTGCCAAAAAATGTTTGCGCTCCAAATATTCCATTACCGCAAAAACAAGCGTCATCCCATCATTCATTGCTTTGTACACAATCTCTTTATCCGATATAAATGATGGCGCATCCTTTCTGCATACGGATATCATATCCTCATAGATTTGATCTACTTTCTTTTTGAAGTTGTTCTCATGAAATGCTTGATCCAATATACGATTCAGCGCTTTATGCTGGGAGGCATTAAAGTATGGAACCAAACATTCAAGCTTGCCGCTCTCCATGGATACAAAACCCTTTTCGACGAGTCTGCTAATTAAGATCCGATCATATTCCGAGTGTGAAGCTCCGCTCTCTATAAGCTCTACGACCCTTGATAAGTCATCCAGATCGGGCGCGTTAAAGTCTCTCCACGACATACCCGACCACCACGATTCCATCTGAAGCCCGCCATGGTAATGGCTGTTGCGCGTTTTAATGCCGTTCGTTGCATATTTGCGAACAATCTCATGGTTAGGCAAGAGAGCAAAGCCGAATATCTTTCTCGAATAGCTTTGCAGAAGCGATTCATCGATCAGGATATTTGCTGTCATGCGGCACCTCCTTTGGCAGTCGTATGGTATATAAGTAGCTGCACCAATCAAACGGTTGGTCATTTTATAAAAAAAACATTATTTTTCCATAAGGAAAATCAATTTGCTGCCCCAGCTTCTTCCTGTTACGGTTGAATAGTACAGTAAATTCATAGGTTTTATTGCTCTTATTTTAATTAGGGAGGTTATGATATGCTGCTTTCCAAAATACTGCCGAAGACTGCTAAGATGCACCCAACAAAAAAAGCAATGAAGGATAAGAATGAAACCCTTACTTATGAACAGTTATTTAATAAGGTTAACCGTGTCGCTCAAGGATTTCATAATCTCGCAATCAAGCCAGGTGAACGAATCGCAATGATTAGTTCTCCATCACCGCAGCTTGCTATTGCCGAACTTGCTGCCGTTGCCATTGGTGCCATTCCTGTAACGATTTTTCCCGGGTTAACCGCAAATGAAATCAAAAATATTGTTCAAGATGCTGCTCCCACTGCGCTAGTCTACAACTCCGAACAATCTCAGCTATTAGAAGCCTTATCTTCACTGCCAATTGCGCATTTCATTTCATGCACCTTAGATCAGTCCCCCCTATCATTGCAGTCCTTTATGGTTCATTGTCCCGCTCTCATGGAATGGCATGAAGCTGAACCAGATGATGTGGCGCTTATTATTTATACAGGCGGTACGACGGGACGATCCAAAGGTGTCATGCATTCTCACCGCCATATTCGCAATTGGTCCTTTATGAACCTAGAGAGGGGCGGCGGGCATAACGCTTCTAAAAAATCGATCGTGATGAATCAAGCCCATTTAACCGGCCAGTTTGTTTTGTGGACGACCTTATTTGAAGGCGGCTGCCTCATCTATCCGAATGAATATCCCGTTCGAGCTGAAGAAATTGTTGATATCATTGAACGGGAGCAAATTAAGTTTTTGGGTACTGTGGGGCTATTATTTCGAGATATTGTCCTTATGGAAAATATCAAATCCCGCAGCCTGCAATCCATCGAAGGCATCTCTTGCGGCGGCGCGCCCATCAGCGAAAAATTATTTCATCAAGCGTTAACTATTTTTCCGAATGCACAAATTACTGAAGTCTATTCTCAAACAGAAAGCGGACAATTTATTAGTTTTTTAAACATAAACCAATGTTTCCATGAAGGAAAGCTAAATCGATTAATATCCGTTGGCAGTCCAGCCAACATGCCGCATTGGGGACAAAAAGCATTCCAAATTCGTATTATTGACGAGCTCGGCCAAGATGTTAAACAAGGAGAAACTGGCGAAATTATATGCAAAGGAGAACAAATCATGCTTGGCTACTGGAATAATCCAGTAGAAACAAACCATGCCTTGCAGGGTGGGTGGCTCTATACAGGAGATTTAGGCAGGTTTGATGAGGATGGTTATTTGTATCTCATGGATCGAAAAAAAGATATTATTATTGTTGACGGTGCAAATGTTTACTGCTCAGAAGTAGAGGAGGCACTTAGCAAGCATCCTTCTATTCGTGAGGTTGCTGTAATTGGAACGCCCTTATTAGTGGATGGCGAAGAAGTAACTGCGGTGGTGTCCCTTAAGGGCGATGCCGAGCTGACTTTAACTGATCTAAAAATATTTTGCCATGAGCAGATTGCTCCATTTAAAATTCCAACGCGATTGGAAATCGTTTCCTCTCTCCCAAGAACCTCTGTCGGAAAGCTAAACAAGGCGGAGCTGAAGAAACCGTACTGGCTCGGCAGAAAACGTATGATTAATTAATGTTTATCTCATTAATTATTTTGGATGCCTAACGTGGTGCAAGCCCTTCAATTCGGTACTTTTTCTCCCAATCGGCATATTCACTCGATTCGATCCTAATGATTTTTGTTTGGGAATGATCAATAAATTCATATTCAGATTGCTCATTAGATTTTTTCAGAGCCAGATGTTCTTTCATAAACGCTGCGGCTTCTTCATCAACGACCAAGCCGTCCATTTCATCCTCAGATACGATCCTTAATGGCACTTCATATTCAATTCGAATAGGCTTTTCTTTTTCTCTATAAGTGATAGCAACAATGATGGTCTTCTCTCCGCATGTTACTGGGCCTGTCGTAAATAGTTCCACGATCATGTTATTTATTATCATTGGATTGGGTACGACGATCTCCTGAATAACCGTCTCCTCATATCCGCTCAAATTGTGCAGACGATGAATGCCGCTTGGCAGCGTAAGCTGTACACGAACATCATCCGCATCACGGGTTGGAGAAAGCTGAAGCCATAGATGGTTCATGCCTTCTTCATTTTCCATAACGGATTTGGTGAACCTTGCTTTGATCATCACTTCACTTCTCCCTTCAGCATTTGAGAGATTGTCTCTACCATTTTCACTCGGAGTTCCGCCGATATACGTGGACTCATCGAAAGAATGACGTCCTCATTAATGACATGGGTATCGTTGGTTAGCATTTTTTTGGAGCGATACAGCTGAAGATTCTCGCCAATTTTGGAAATCTCATCTATAGAAAGCTCCTTCAGCTTTTCTTGAATGGCAGCCAGCGTTTCTCCGCTATGGACTAACGTGAGAATCGCACGAAAGTAACTAACGTGGCTGCTCGTATAAACTCTTTTGTTCCCAAGAAGCTCTAACGGGGGAACGATCCCGATCTGGGTATAATACCTAACGGTTCTCAAATTCATCTCAGGGTCTTCCTGCTGGAGTATCTCTGCAACTTGTTTCGCTGTGAATGCGTCCATCGTCTCACCTCTTTTCTCATTATCGACGACCAATACTTTTACAGTTCGCTGTATCGGTTACAGTATACTGTAACTATGGCGTGATGTAAAGATATGGATTACTCTACTTGGCAATACAACAACACCAAAAAAAGCCGGGTCTCCAGAAGGAGAAGCCCGGCTTTTGTCTGTTTCAGCAACTACATCATGTTAGACATAATGATTTGCTATCTTTCTAACCCTTACATTAAAGAAATGCTTATTTCCCTAAAAGCTTATAGATGACCTGTGCACTTTCTGCACGTGTCATTTTCCCTTTCGGCGCAAATGTATCGTTTGCTCTGCCTTGAACGAGCCCTAGCTTAGCAGCTGCCGCAACCGATGCTTCCGCCCAATTGCTAATTTGGCTGCGGTCAGTGAATGTTGTTTCCTCTGCCGCTGAAGCTGCAGCCGCTCCCTTTCTAACCTCATACGCTCGCATGATCATGACAGCCATTTCCTCGCGGCTTATCGTTTCATTTGGCGCAAACGCCGAAGTACTGCGGCCTTTTATAATGCCCAGCTTGCTTGCTGTCGCCACATAAGCGGAATACCATTTGCCCGCTTCTACATCGCTATAGCTTGCCGTGCCTTCTGCCTTCACTCCAAGAGCACGGATAAGCATAGCTGCAAATTCAGCTCTCGTTACGTTCGATTGCGGTGCAAACTGCTTCTCATTAATGCCCGAAACAATGCGCTTCGCAGCCAGTGATTTAATCGCTGCGATAGCCCAGTGACTCGCTGGCACATCCGTAAATGATTTATCGTACTCAAGAACCGCATATTTGCTGAAATGGAATACCTCAGCCGTAATTATCTCACCCTTAAGCGTACCGCCGATGTATTCCAGCTTGCCAGTATCACTCACATAATAGATACCAACGATGTCTTGGTTGGCGTTCGGATTAAGCTGGAAGCTGAGTAGGATCGGCTTCTCAAACTTCGTAACCGGAATCACTTTTCCAGCCTTCGTTACGATGCTTAAGTTGAAATCATAAACCAGAGAGCCCGCTTTCAGCTTAGCTTGAGCATCCTGGGTTCCGTCAACCAAAGCGTCCGCATCTGCTGTCTTCAACGGTTTTGCCTCGAATACGATACGAGCCCCATCCGCTTCACTCGCAGACACAAGTCCTTTAATGGAAGCCAATAGTTCATTTGACAGCGTCATTGTAATGCCAGCTGCCTTCAGCTCCAAGCTATTGCCTGCCAGTACTGCTGCTGCATCAAGCGGAAATTGTACCGAATGTTTTCCATCGACAAATTGTACCGACACTTTACCATCCTTGCCGCTGCGCAAGATGTCATTATCAATCACTTGGACATCAGCTGGCTGTGGTTTACTCGGCGTCGTAGGTGTCGGAACATTATCCGCAACCTCACTCAAAATAACCGTTCCGCCTTCATTTCTGCCCGGCACTTCAACTGTCACCTGTCCATTATCCTTCACCGTGTAAAGCGTTCCGCTGTACTCATCCTTTGCCTTTGCTCCAACTTCGAAAGGAACCTCCAGTGTAACCTGCTTGCTCTCTACGGCTGTGTTAATGATCGTTACAATATTTACGTTGTTAAATTGTTTATTAAATGCTAAATAGGCTAGTGCATCCGATCCAGCAAGCTTGGTACGCAAGCCTTTGGAATAAACCTTCGAGAATTTCGCCCGAATACTGAGCAGCTTCTCGTAGTGATCATGCAGCGCTTGTTCTGCCGTCAACTGATCCCATGGCATATCTGAACGATTTTCGCTGAACAATCCTGCGCTCATATCGCGAGCATTAGGTCCTGAGCGGCCAAGCTCCTCGCCGTAATAAATGACGGGCTGGCCTTTCGCTGTGATTTGAAGAGCTGCTGCGATTTTCAGCTTGCCTTTGTCTCCTTTCACAAACTCAGACAGGAAACCATCCTCATCGTGGCTGCTTAGGAACTGCCCCATCATTGCTGTGTTATCCAGCTTCGTTTCCCGGTCTGCCAGATAAGCATCAACAGCATCAATCTTCCCATCCGTAAAATCTTTGGCTCTGTCATTAAAGCTAAAATCGAGCAAGCTGTCCATTTGGCCGCTGCGCAGCATGCCGCCGTCACCGTCGATTGAAGCGCCAAAATTTTCACCGATCAGCTTGAAGCTTGGATCGATAGTCGTCAACGCATTTTTGAACGCTTTCCATGTTGTGCTCTCTACATGCTTCACTGTATCCACGCGGAAGAAATCAATCGTGTCGCCGCGATCCGTTCTTGCACGCTCCAGCCAGCCTGCTTGCCATTCGATCATTTTCTCACGAACGGCTGGGTCCTCTGTCTTGAAGTCCGGCAAACCATCCAGTTCACCTTCAATTGGATTGGTGCTGGCTTGAACGCCATTTGTTCTGAGCATCCCTTCAAAGCGAGCTTTGTCCTCCGGTGTAATGCCTGGACGGTTATCCTCAGCTTTTAAGCCGTAGCCGGTGTGGTTAAGCACCACGTCAACCATAATTTTGATGCCCTTGTCGTGGGCTTTGTTAATGAGCTCCTTAAACGTATCCATATCACCAAGATGCTCATCAAGCTTCGTGAAATCTTTAGCCCAGTAGCCATGATAGCCGTACTGCTTGGTGTTAAAATCTACGCCTTTGTTGAAATCGATATTATCGACAATCGGAGTGATCCACAGCGTATTAATGCCCAGCTCCTGCAAATAATCCAGCTTGTCGATCATGCCTTGGAAATCACCGCCGTGGTAAGCTTCAAGGTGATCTTTATCTACATCCGCATTATTGGCCCAATCCCCATCCGCAAACCGATCAGTTAGCACAAAATAGATACGTGCCTCATCCCAATCAAAGTCGAGATTGCCAGCAAAGGTTCTTGCTTTTACCGTTATTGTGGCTGTATGCGTGTGCTTGTTGCCGTACTCATCGATGAGTGTAACGGGTATTTCTTTTACTCCCGCTGTAACTGTGTCTTTCACGGCAATCGTTTGTGCAAACAGCTTGGTGTCGAAAGGCACTTTAGCTAATCCACCTACTGCCGTTAAATCCATATACCCTTCAGTAAATGCGACTTCTTCTGATGCTGATGCCTGTAATTTGAGCACCGCACTTTCATTGTACGAAATCGCAGCTGGATCAACCGATGTCGTCATCGTTACGACCGGCTTCCGATACGTAATGATTGATTTGCCATTGGTCGTATTTTTGGGATCGGTTATTTCAAAGGCTGCTTCGTCTTTCTTCTTCACAAGGAAGGTATATTCGTATGTGCCGCCTTCTACATTTGCAAGTGAATAAGTAAACCACTCCTTCGCAGCATCATAAACCATTTCATGCTCTGCACCATTCACCTTTACCTTAACCCCGGTCAAATCACTTGAGCGTCCTTTTTCAAATAAAGCATCATCCCGGTACAGGAAGGTAATGCCACCATCTTTTAGAACTGGTCCGGTGATAGTTGGCAAAATATCCAGCTGATTTACCATACTCGTTATATTTACTTTCGTAAAAGCAGCCCCAGGCGAGATCGGAATCACGCGATCGTCTGGAATATCCTGCTTCGCTGTGTCCCAGTCTGTTCCTTTACGAAGCACGAAGCCCACATTGGTCGCATCCTGCGAAATTTCAAGCATGACTGTTGCAATGCCATTTTCGATTTTATCAAAGTTGATTTGATCATTTTTCACACCGGTGTTCCATATCCACATATTCCAGTCCTGATAGTTTTTATCCGGACGAATGTAGTTGATTTGGACATACCGTTTGATTGATTCTGTTTTTACAGCAACTACAGCGCTCACGGATATTCCGTTGTACGTAGCTGTGATCGTTGCATTTCCTAAGCTGTTTGCTTTAACAAGGCCTCCTGTTGTTACAGAAGCAATTTCGGGCTTATTCGAAGAATATACAACTCCGCTTGTTACTTTTCTTTTGCTGCCGTCACTGTATTTCGCATAAACTACCGTTTGATGGGTCGTTCCAACCTGCAAAGGATAGTTAGCGTTATCCAGCTCAAGCGCATTTAGAACAGGCGCTGCCGCTTCCATCTTAATAATGACTGCGGTCAACGGCTCAATCGTAATCGAGCTAGCCGTCAGTTCAAAGCCGGATGGCGCAGAAACCGCCGAAATCCCCGCTTCATCATTATCTACAAGCACTGTGCCTGCAGTTAAATCCTCTGATAACGTAAGCGTTCTTGCTGTACGATCAGCATTCATAAATACATAATAATTGCCGGTGCCGTCTGTTGCTTTATTTTTGTAGCCGATCACAAGATCGTTATCTTTCATTTCCTTCGCAGGAATGAGCGTGACATTGGAATCAACTAGGTCCTTTTCGCCTAAACGGAAGGCATCCGTATGTTTCCGAAGTTCAATTAGTCCTGCTGTGTACTCCTTCGTTACATGATTGACTGGATATTGCTCAGCATTCGTCGCCTTCTGCCAGTCAAATTTATTGATTGCATCGGAGGAATCATAGGAATCATGAATGAAATAACCAAATGAGGTTCCGGCTGCATCTTTAAGCTCGTGGTATTTCTGCTCCGGCACTCCTGCCCCAAGCCACTGCTTCGTTCTGCCATATTCTTGACCAGCATGAAGGAAAGCCGTACCTTGAGAGGTTAGAATGAGCAAATTGCCCAAACGTATCCGTTTATGAATTTCCAGATCATTAGCCGCTATAGCCGGGTCTTTCTTAATCGACTGGGCAATAACATCATACAGCGGCAAGTTGTCATGGGCTTCAATATACTGCACCATGTCTCCCGGGTCATCAGCAGGCGTGTTGCTTGGCTGCCCCTTGATATTATTCAGGATCGTAGCCACGCTTCTTGCTCCACCTGTTATAAATCTTGGCTCGCCCTCCGAGCCGAAACCGGATTTCAATTCATTGCGAATCTCATCGGAGAAAACGCCTACGCTGTCTGTTTTATCCATCCATTTTTGGTCTGCGCCTTTGCCCTTCAAAGCAGGATCAGAAGCATCGCCCCCGAACGTTACCCAGCCTTCACCGATAAACAAGGCATTCGGATTAATACTCGCTGCTGCATCGTAAGCATTCTGTACGGAATCATACGTAGCGTCGCCCATCATATCCCAGCGCATGCCGTCGATTTTGTATTCATCAAACCAGTACTTAACCGAATCAACCATTAGCTTCTCCGCCATTTTGTGAGAGGTAGCAAGATTGTTGCCGAATCCGCCGATATTGTTGCCATTTGCATCTTGGAATGCGTAATAGTTAGGTACGATATCATTTAAGAAACTTGCTTTGGCCATATGGGTGTAGACGACATCAAGAACGACTCCCATACCTTCATCATGAATCGCATCAATGAGTCCTTTTAATTCCTTTACTCTCAGCTCGGGATCTGCCGCATCCTCCGAATAAGCGCCATCCGGCGAGAAGTAGCTATGCGGATCATAACCCCAGTTGTATTCGTTGTTTTGTGCAGAGTATTCCAGTTCTCTTGTTCCCATCTGAGCTTCGTCGCCATAATACCAGGCCATAACTGGAAGCAGCTGAATATGGGTAACGCCTAATGATTTAATATAAGACAGCTTATCCTTGAACGCGTTATAAGAGCCCCATCTCGCATTAAGATCATCAGCTACGGATGGATCGGACGTAAAGTCTCTAATATGCGCCTCCCAAATAATCGCGTCCTCTCGTTTCTCATAGCCGTCAATTTTGGC
Source organism: Paenibacillus sp. NRS-1760 (assembly GCF_050467785.1). Taxonomy (NCBI): domain Bacteria; kingdom Bacillati; phylum Bacillota; class Bacilli; order Caryophanales; family Paenibacillaceae; genus Paenibacillus; species Paenibacillus sp. NRS-1760. The sequence goes on from NZ_JBITPK010000007.1 coordinate 85,352, forward strand.
AAAATCATAATCTACAGCAGGATCAGTCGCACCTAGATCAACGATTGCCGCTTTGCCAACTGCATCGCCATCTGGACCGGTTTCACCTTTCGTATTCACTCTAAATTCCGCCATCGATTTCGCGTACGGGTCGAGTACTTGTTTCGTAACCCCATCATTGGTCACTTCATATTGATAAAAATACCCCTTCAGGTCGGTTATGCCTTGACCTGTGAAATCAGTTGGCGCGATAGCTGCCGTCCAAACGCCCTTGTCGCCTTTCGTCAAACTGACGCTGCCAACCAGCTTAGTGGAATCAGCTTTATCATAGACATTTGCTACGACTGCGCTTGCTTTTGGCGCCCATAGCTTCAGAACTACGCTGCCAGAATGATAGCTCGCCCCAAGATCATTACCTTCGTAGTTGTAAAGCTCATCAAGCATTCTCCAGCCTGAAGTCGCGGATACGGTTCTCCCTTGGTAGGTTACGCTCAGCGGCGTTTGATCCAGCTGAATGTTTGCCGAGACATTTGCTGTTTTTTTATCAGCGTTCAACACCACTTGATTAATCGGTACAGCTGTACCGTTCTTATCCTTAATAGTGATCGCACTTTTCAATTCCTCTGCTGCGAGACCGTCGGTCATCGTAAATCCGAGAAGGAGCTTACTTTCGGATAAGATCTCTGCGGATTCAAGGGCTGTAGGCAGTTCCCAGTAAGGGGACACGTATACATTATTATCTCCCTTCTTGATCCAGAGCTGATTGTAACGATTTACAAGACTGAAGGAGCGATTGCCTCCATCCTTATCCGCATCGCCCAAGGTGCGATTAACGACAAGAAAACTAATTTTTTGCGCGTTCTCTTGAAGCGGAATATCGACATAGCTGCCATAACGGTCGACCTGTTCCTCTGTAAAAGCGGATGCGCCCGTTGGCCATCCTGTTGAAGGAGTCGCCACCTGATCCCACAGCCATAAACCGTAAGCACTCTGTTTTTTATCGTCTCTCACATAGTGAATACGAACGGTATTAGCTGGGAGCTCTACCGGCTCGAAATAAGATACTTTATCGGAGTTCTCCTTAATCCAAATTTCATTTACTGCAGGGGAGCTTATCGCTACCGCTTTATCGCCGCCATCCTTAACTCCATCTAATCGATTAACGATAAGGAAGCCCACTTTTTTGGCATTCGCAGCTAGCGGAATATCAACATAAGCACCATAGCTGTCTATCTTATCTGCTGGAAAAGCTGTTGCGCCACCCGGCCAGCCTGTTGAAGGAGCGGCAACCTGCTCCCATGTCCATATTCCTTGATTCTCATAAAGAGCATCTGCCCGATTGTAATGAATGCGCAGGTGGTTGGCCGGAATCGGATCGAGGTTCGGGTCAACCGGATCTGGACTCGGACTCGGTTCAACTGGTGCTTTGAAATCTGCTGATACTGCTTCTGTATTCGCATTATATTTAAACGTTACCGGAAGATCGGCAGGAAGACTAAGCAATTGATCATCCTTTGGATACGTCTGGTCATCCCAAGTGGATCCAAGCACGATTTTGAATTTGTAATCCCCTTTGGGTACATCTTTCGTTATCGTGTAGACGCCATCCAGATCGGTATCAGTCAAAAGAGATAGCGCCGATTCTGGTGCCCAGTTACTTGGTTCCCCTAGCGGAACCTGCAGAGTCCCAACAATACGAGGCAGCTTGTCGCTGGCTACCTGGGTGTAATAGGTAGAATCCGCAATTTTATGTGTATCGTGGTTATAATAAAAAGTCACTTCTTTCTCTTCGGAGAGTGTCAGCTTAATATTGCCGCCGCTATCCACACCGCTTGGATTCGTATAATTACCAAAGCCATAGCTTTCCAACCAGCCTCCATTTAGAGCAACTTTATATTCATATGTGCCTGCTGGCAGCGTAGCCTTAAACGTATAATAACCGCTGCCGCTATCGCTCATCTTGGTTACCTCGGCTTTGGGGTCCCAATTCTCGCTGTTACCGAGCCCCTTCTGCAAGTCGCCGACAAGAACAACCTGAGTTGGCGCCGCGGCGTTCGTATGTAGCGGTATCGCGCCCACTATCGACCAGATCATAGCTGCAATAAGCATGATAGACATCAATTTCTTTCGTTTTAAAGCAAAGCCCATTTAGATGAACCTCCTCAAATTATGATCATTGCACCTTTCAATCATCAACGCGAACCGTTCTGACTACACCAAAGTTCGTTTAAACAACACCCCCTGACTTCTGTCTAAACAGCTATAGATTTTATGCAAGCGTTTGCACAAATAACATAATTAATGCAAACTTTTTAACCGCATCTTCTACAACAGCTGTTCCAGTCATAAAAGCGCAATGAAAGCGTTTGCTGATTCCCATATTAATACTCAAAATAAAGCGCTGTCAATTGTTTTTCTCACCTTTTACCTATTTCGACACGTAAATTCACCTTTTTCCCCCGAAATGACAACGTTTGCACAAAATGTTGCACAACCTTCTTTTCTCATCCCCCCTCTCAATTCAGCACTTTGTTCCGTGCCATTTATGGCATACATAGGGATTTTCCTATACAATTCATAGTAATAAACTTTTAAAAAAGCGGTGACTCTATGTTTAAACTATTGTTAATTGAAGATGACACAACGTTATTTAACGAGATAAAAGACCGATTATCCCAGTGGTCATATGAGGTACATGGCATATCGGACTTTGAGAAAGTGATTCAGCAATTTACCGCGATTAAGCCGGACCTCGTGATCATCGATATTCAGCTTCCAAAATTCGATGGATTTCATTGGTGCAGAATGATACGTTCCCACTCCAACGTCCCGATCATCTTCTTATCCTCGCGAGACCACCCGACGGACATCGTCATGTCTATGCAGCTTGGAGCGGATGATTATATACAAAAGCCCTTTCATTTCGATGTGCTCATCGTCAAAATACAAGCTATTCTTCGGCGGGTATACAATTACAATACCGAACATATCGAGCTTAAAACCTGGTGCGACGCAACGGTTGATTACGAGAAAAATCTGGTCTCCAATCATAAAGGCTCCATTGAGCTTACCAAAAATGAGATCTTTATTTTAAAAATGCTCATTGACCGTAAAAATAAGATTGTAAGCCGGGAAGAGTTAATTAATAGCTTATGGGATGATAAACGGTTTGTCAGTGACAACACGCTTACTGTGAATGTGAACCGGCTGCGCAAAAGGCTCGATGAAATTGAACTGGGCCGATTTGTTGAAACGAAGGTTGGACAAGGCTATATGGCTGTTGAAGAGGCGCATGATTATGATTAGAAAATATATAGTGGAACGGCGCAGCTGGATTCTGTTGTTTATTATTTTGCAGCTGCTGATTCTTGTTTGTGCTTATGTAGATTCAACAATTCCCCTGCAATCAATGATCTATCTCTTTTATTTATCATCGATTATTTTTATCATCCATTTCGTCATCCGGTATCATAAAGAAACAAGGTTCATCAGAAGCTTAGAGGAGCGAGACATCAGCTTGGATACTACGAGCATGGCTGAGCCGGAGAGCCCGTTTGAGAAAGTGATCGAAAAAAGCATGACGAATCAAGCGGAACTGCTGAAGCACGCTGCAATGAACAATCGGATGATTTTGGAGCATGAGAAGGATGAGCTGTTATCTTGGATACACGAGGTAAAAACGCCGCTAACCGCGATGCGTCTCATGATCGACCGTATACAGGATGAAGGAATGAAAACGCATTTGACGTATGAATGGCTGCGGATTCACCTCCTGCTCGACCAGCAGCTCCATCAGAGACGCATACCGTTTATTGAAAATGATATCTATATCGAAAACACCGATTTGGAAACGATCATCTTCGATGAGATTAAGACGCTGCAATCATGGTGTATTCAGAAGGGGATCGGCTTTGATATTCAATTGGATGAACCGAAAGCGCTGAGCGATGCGAAATGGCTTTCCTTTATCATCAGACAGATTTTAACTAACGCCGTAAAATATAGCCCGCCATCCGATATCGTCATCAAGAGCTATCAGCGGGACCAGCAGACTATCCTTGAAATTATAGACTATGGTCGCGGCATCGACCCGAAGGATCTGCCTCGCATTTTCGATAAAGGCTTTACATCGACCACGATGCACCAAGACAGCGCGGCAACCGGTATGGGATTGTATTTAGCTCAAAAAGCAGCTCAATCGCTGTTGATCCGTGTCCATGTCAAATCCGAGCTTGGAGCAGGAACAGCGTTCACCTTAACTTTCCCGCAGCGAAATGAATTCGTTCGTATCACAAGCATGTGACAACATTGTCACATGCTTCTATTATTTGTTCGGTCATTCGAAGGAACTAATCGGACATTCGATTTACAATACAAGTAATAGATCTAGGGAGAGTGTTAATCACATGTTCATTCTGGAAGCAACCAAAATTCATAAAATTTACGGAAACAAATTCAATAAGCAGGAAGTATTATGCGGGCTCGATATTAGCATTGAAAAAGGGGAATTCGTCAGCATCATGGGCGCATCCGGCTCAGGAAAAACAACCTTGCTAAACGTGCTTTCATCGATTGACCACATTAGCAGCGGCTCGATTAAAATCGAAGGGAAAGTTATTTCTGGGTTAAAAGAAAAACAATTGGCTGAATTTCGTAAAAATCGTTTAGGCTTTATTTTTCAGGAATACAATTTGTTAGATACGCTAACGGTCAAAGAAAATATTTTATTGCCGCTGTCGATAACAAAGACGCCAAAAAAAGAAGCTGAGCGTAAGTTTCAGGCGGTAGCGACCGAGCTTGGCATTTATGAGCTCCGCAATAAGTACCCAAATGAAATATCTGGCGGTCAAAAGCAACGTACATCCGCTGCAAGAGCGTTCATTCATGAGCCAAGCATTATTTTCGCTGACGAACCGACAGGCGCTCTTGATTCCAAATCCGCCTCTGATTTACTGAACAAGCTGAGCGGTTTAAATCAAAAAAGACAAGCTACAATCGCCATGGTTACTCACGATCCGGTAGCTGCCAGCTATTGCAGCAGAGTCATCTTCATCAAGGATGGACAAATCTATTCTCAGCTTTATAAGGGAGAACAAACGCGGCAAAACTTCTTCAACGATATTATGGCAACACAAAGTGTACTAAGCGGGGTGCACCATGAGCATTAATCAACTCATTTTCCGCAATCTAAAAAAGAATTTAAAAAACTATTATCTCTATGTGTTTGCTCTCGTGTTTAGCGCTGCTCTTTATTTCGCCTTTGTCACCTTGCAGTTTGATCCTGCCATGGATGAGGCAAAAGGCTCTGTTAAAGGGGCTGCCGCCATTAAGACTGCTTCTTATTTGCTCGTTGGAATCGTTTCTATTTTTCTGCTGTACGCCAATACCATCTTTATTAAAAGGCGCAGCAAGGAAATCGGCTTATTTCAGCTTATCGGAATGACCAAAAATAAAATTTTCCGCATTCTGACTCTGGAAAACTTTTTTCTTTATTTCGGCTCCATCCTGCTGGGGGTTCTGGTCGGTTTCTCTGTGTCCAAATTAATTATTATGATTTTATTTAAAACGATAGGTGTAGAGGTGGCCGCCGAGTTGCATTTCTCCACCCAAGCCTTCAAGCAAACCATAATTATTTTTTTAGTTATTTATCTTCTGATTATGTTGATGAATTATTTATTTATAAAAAAACAAACGATATTATCGCTGTTTAGAGTGAATTCCGTCACAGAAGGCAAAGCAAGAAGAGTGTCTATTCTGGAAATGCTGATCGGCATTGCCGGACTGCTGCTCATTTCCCTTGGCTATTATATTTCTTCCGAACTGTTCGGCGGTAAATTTGTGACGATGACCGCGCTCTTTGCTGCCATGATCGGCATTTTGGGCTCCGTTATCCTTGGAACTTTCCTTTTCTATAAAGGATCGGTCAGCTTTATTTTCAACGTGATCCGAAAGCAGAAAAACGGTTACCTTAACATAAATGAAACCTTATCTCTCTCGTCTATTATGTTCCGTATGAAATCGAATGCGCTGCTGCTCACCATCATTACGACCGTGTCGGCGCTTGCTATCGGCTTATTGTCCTTAAGCTATATCTCTTATTACTCTGCCGAAAAAACAGCCAAAAACAATGTTCCCGAACATTTTGCATTTATGAACGTTCAGGACGCGGAGCAGTTTAAAGAAGCGCTAAACAAAAACAAGCTGCCGTATACCGAAAAAACGATTCCTGTCATTCAGGTAGACGTCAATGTGAAGAGTATTATGAATAACAATCTGGAAGGGGTAAGCGTGGCTGGGAATTCGGATATGATGACCTTGCCCGTAGTCAGCGAAAAGTCTGTTGACGGCATTCAGCTGTCTAAAGACGAGCTCTATCTCTCCGGTTACAGCAGCATGCTCAAACAGTTCATGTCTTTGAAGGACTCAGGGCCTGTACAGCTAGTGAATCCTACTCAAAGTATTCCACAGCAATATATCGGACTTAAGGAGCAGCCCATCGTCTCTTGGTGGTTTAAAAGCGGCGGATTGCCTGTAGTTATCGTCGATGATTCTGTTTTTGAGCGCTTAAATAATCATCTTGATCCGGCTATTCAGAAACACTCTACCCTGCATATCGGAATTAATATGAAAGATCGTTCTGATCTAAAAGAAGCGACTCAGCTATTCAATGAGATGAAGTTCTCTGAGCACAACAGAAATGATTCTCAGCTTAATACAAGCAACCAGCAAAAACAAACGATGGGCTTGATTATGTTTATCGTTGCTTTCCTTGGATTAACCTTTCTTATCACATCCGGCAATATTCTCTATTTTAAGCAAATGGGAGAAAGCGAAGAGGAAAAGCCAAACTATACCATCCTTCGAAAGCTCGGCTTCACAAGGGCTGATTTGTTAAGGGGCATAAAAATAAAACAAATGTTCAACTTTGGCATTCCCTTAGTGGTTGGGCTGCTTCACAGCTATTTTGCAGTCAAATCCGGATGGTTTTTCTTCGGAACAGAGCTTTTAACTCCGATGATTATAGTCATGCTGCTATATACCATCCTTTACTCCATATTCGGAATTCTTTCCGTCTCTTATTACAAAAAAATCATTAAAGAAGCACTTTAATACCATCTAAACAGGATATCCCTCTTTGATTTTCAGAAGACGGGTACCCTGTTTTTCTTTGTGTGTTAATATGCAAAAAAATGAGATCGCTAACTCAATATCCAAGTGGAAGTTCGTTTCATTACCTGTTAAGATGTGGATATGTAAGGAGGGTTGCGGAAATGAGTTCATTTAGAGCAGAAGATATTGAACAGATTGTGCTAGAGCAAAAAACATTTTTCGAACAAGGCCAGACCAAGGAGCTGCGCTTTAGGCTGAATCAATTGCAACGATTGCTGCAAGCCATACAACGTCATGAGCAGGAAATTGTCGAGGCGCTTTATCAAGACCTTCGCAAAAGTGAGTTAGAGACTCATATGACAGAAATTATAATCGTAACCAATAGCATTCGACATGTCATTAAGCATCTCAAAAAGTGGATGAAGCCGCAGAAGGTGAAAACACCGATTTATCTGTTTCCATCATCCAGCCGTATTATGAAGGAGCCCTACGGCACAGCTTTAATAATTGGTCCCTTCAACTATCCGTTCCAGCTTGTCATTGAGCCGCTTATCGGAGCCATTGCCGCAGGCAATTGTGCCATTCTCAAACCATCCGAAAGCTCGCCTCATGTTTCAGCTTTAATAAGTAAAATCATAAATGAAACCTTTGATCCCGCCTACATTAAAGTCATTGAGGGGGAGAAGGAAACGACCTCTTTGCTCATCCACGCGCCGGTTGATTATATTTTTTTCACAGGGAGCATCGCGGTCGGTAAAATCGTTATGGAGGCGGCTGCCAAAAACCTTGTGCCTGTCACGCTTGAGCTTGGAGGAAAAAGCCCTGTCATTGTAGATTCTACCGCTAATCTCGAGATCGCTGCCAAGCGGATCATCTGGGGCAAATTAATGAATACCGGCCAAACCTGTATTTCACCCGATTATGTGCTGGCTCATCAGGATATTAAAGAAAAGCTGGTCGCAAAAATGAAGGAAGTCATCCAATCCTTCTATGGAGCTTCTATACAAAGCAACAAAGATTATGGTCGAATCATTAATCAACGTCAATTTGACAGGCTTGCTTCCATTCTAGAGCAAGACAAAGCCAGTATCGTTTATGGAGGAGGCACAGACCGCGCAGACCTCTTTATCGAACCGACGATACTGGATGGTGTTTCATGGGATAGCGCGGCGATGTCAGAAGAATTATTTGGCCCTATTTTGCCTGTTATGGAGTACCGAGATATCCATGAGGCCATTCGAATGATTAACGCTCATCCAAAGCCGCTTTCCCTCTACTTGTTTACAGAGAATAAAGCATTGGAGGATGAAGTTATGAGCCGTGTTTCCTTCGGCGGCGGCTGTATTAACGATACGATTATGCACGTCTCTAATCCCTATTTGCCATTTGGCGGTGTTGGCAGCTCAGGTGTAGGAGCCTATCATGGCAAATACAGCTTTGATCTTTTCTCGCATCAGAAGAGTATTTTGAAGAAAAGCACCAAGCTTGAGCTTGGGCTCGTCTTCCCTCCTTATGCTGGAAAATTAAAAAATATTAAAAAGCTGCTCAAATGAGCAGCTTTTTTGGCTGACAAACAGGAAGTTAGTTTTATGCAAGCTTCACTTAGTTTCGTGTATGTAGCATTGGTTCGACTTCTCATATAATCGGTTTATCACCACAACATTAGGAGGTCATCCATTATATGAATCAATCACCGCTACTACTCACTGACGAACAAATGCAAAAGTTTATAACTGAAGGTTTTCTTATTCTAAAAACAGATTTCCCTGAATCCTTCCATCAAGCCATGACAGCTGAACTTGGAAAAGTATATGACGAGGAAGGCAATCCCGGCAACAACCTGCTGCCGCGAATCCGAGAAATTCAACAGGCTTTCGACAGCCCCGTTATTACAGGCGCATTAACAAGCGTACTGGGTCCAAACTACATGCTGCATGCCCATCGCCATGGCCACTTTAATGCACAGCCGGTTGCTGGCGGTTGGCATAAGGACAGCTACTGGGGCTACTCCCGTATGCGCAACCACCACCCATGGTGGGCTATGATTATGTACTTCCCGCAAAACACACCAATTGAGCTTGGGCCTACTAGCGTTGTGCCTGGCACCCAAAATTACGAGTCGCGTACCTTCGCCTCTGACGAGGTTCAAGGAGAAGCTTACGCTAGCGGTGAAGCAGGTACATTTGCACTCATCCACTATGATATCTGGCACCGTTCAACACCAAATATATTAGGCAATGCTCGTTACATGCTTAAATTTGAATTCATGCGTACAGCTGTTCCAACTAAGCCTTCATGGAATAATCTGATCTCCGAGTGGAAAGAGCCTGCTGACCTTGCCCTGCCAATCGCAAACCACGAAGACATGTGGGAAGAAACATGGAACTGGATGTCAGGTAAGCTAGGCAGTCTAGCAAACACTGCGGAAGCAAACGAAGAGAAATTAGCCGCACTGGCGACGGCTTTGGAAGATAGCTTCGAACCAAATGCCTTGAATGCTGCCTATGCGCTTGCTAAATATGGCGCTCCAGGCGTGAAAGTACTGCTGGCTGGTCTTCATCATGAGAGATTAGACGTATCACGCACGTCTGCTTATGGACTGTCCATCGCAGGCTCAGATGCAGTAAGCGGATTGATCGACGCACTAGAGAGCGATCGCTCAGAGACTGTACAATATGCTATATTCGCACTTGGCGAGCTGCGCAGCTATGCTGAATCCGCGCTTCCAAAGCTTGTTGAACTTCTGTCCCACTCCGATGCGACAGTAAGAATTGCAGTCGTTGAAGCACTTGGCATTTTGTCTAATTCTTCAGAAATTGCAGTGAAGGGTCTTATTACAGCCTTGTCCGATGAGGATGTTCAAGTACGATTTACAGCTGGGCTGTCCTTATCTCGCATGGGTGCTGCAGCGGCAGCAGCCGTTCCCGCTTTGGCGGCAGTACTCGATGACGAGAACCGTTATGTAAGAGCTCATGCTCTAGAAGCACTGCGCTATATCGGCACGGATGAAGCGAAGGATATTTTGATCAAATCACTATTCAATTCCCGCTGGTGTTCGACAACTACGCCTGCAAATAGCTTTTATCCTTGATTCCATCGGAGTTCTTATACTTGCAGCAAAAAGGTTGTCCCAAAAGAATTAGTTGTGCAGAACAATCCTAATCATGGGAAAAGTTCGGAATAACAAAGGAGCTAAGCGATTTGAATCCGCTTAGCTCCTTTGTTTTTGGCGTATGCTGTAACGAACTCAGCAGCTCTTATTTAAACCATTTGCAAGGAATTATTATTGCAACGAACTCCAGCATCGCTATTTCGAGAAAAATAGCTCATATCACCCTATAAAGCATGATATAACGCCAACCAGGTTCGTTAGCGTTTGAAAAAGATCATTTTCTGCATAATAAGCATGATACAGTTCGTTAGAGAAAATATGAGCAAGCAATGTACTTGTACTATTGGCGAGATAGATGATTGAATCCGAAAGCATAACAGGGCAAGCGAACTATTCGCTGTCCTGTTTGCTTACCTCCATCAACTGATGGCATTTCGTTTGAAATTCATGAGGATTATCTACAAATAAATAGATTTGGTCAACTTGTTCTCGAATCCCAAACGCCGTAATAACCGTGATTTCTTCTTTTAATATCATATGCACATTAGGTTCTGTGTCCAGAATTTTCATCGTTTTCTTCATTTTATCCTTACCTAATTTCTCGAATTTAATGACCGAAATGGATGCAATCGTATGGATATTCATGTCCGAATACAACTGAATGCCGTACTGAAACCTTATTTGTTGATCCGATACCAAAATAGGATTTAAGCACATCGCTCGGTAATCAGCAACAAGCAGCATAATAATATATACATTTCCTAATGAGAGTAACCATGCAGCTGTATGCGACCATTGCGCAAGCAGAATGTGCATGCATACCCCTTCAATAATCAATATTTTCGAAAATACGAGTAAGGTTATCAGTTTGTTAGAGTTTTTATGATAACTAAATGAGGCAGACCCCGTTCGAATGAAAATTGGTTCTCTCCATGCGAACAAGGTGTAATAAAAAACAGATAATTCATGAGTGAGCAAAGCTGCAATTTTGGGATGGCGAATGGTCTCTTCTAGACTTTTCCGAAGTGTTTCTATAGGATGATTATCCACTTTTTTATAACGCTTATAGGCAGCCGCAATATCATAGATTTTTAAAGCTAGAATAAAAGGCGGCAGCGGAATAAGGAAATATTTTATAGCGTTCATCGTTTCTTGATCGGTGTTTGGTACAAATAACGCTAATGCTAAATAACCTATAAGAGCAAAAGGAATGATGGATGCGATCTTGAAATTCAGCTTGCGGAACCATAGAAAGTACAGCAATAAAGGGATAACCACGACAAAATCTAATGCAATGCCAAGCGTCAGCAGCTGATCGTTCTCTTTAATTAGAACAGAATTAGCAAATAGAAGATCCAGCAAAATGATAATGAAGCTTGAAGCAATAAAGAAACTAATATTCTTTTTATAGAGTTTGTTAATGGCATAAACACTCCCTTCCACTTACCTTTTCATTATCTAATATATGGTTAAAAATAACGCAGATCAATTCCCTCTTGTGAAGAAAATGGAAACGTTTTGTTTGTAATCTCAAAAAACCGTCGCTTAAACAGCAACGGTTTTCTTTATTAATTAATCATTTCAGTGAAAGCTCCCTATATTCGCTCGGTGACAAAGCCATATATTCTTTGAATAAACGAGAGAAATAAGTAGCATCCATTCCTAGAGATTCAGCTATTGCCGAGATGCTAAGTGAAGTAAAGGATAGCAGCTGCCGTCCTTTGTCCATACGCTTGCGATTCACATATTGTATAGGTGAGAGCCCTGTCGTATTTTTGAACATTCGTATAAAATAATTAGGGTGAAAATGTACAAGCTGAGCAAGAGTATCTACTGTAATATTTTCCGATAAATGCTCTTCAATATAGGTCAGCACAACATTCAGCTTCTCAAATGAGCTGGTTGCCGGTGTTTTGATTGTCACATCCTCAGCCTGCTCCAGCATCATGGCCATAATCTCAAGAAACGCCGACTGCAGCTGCAGCTCGGATGTCCAGTCTTCACTCTTATGATGGTGTACCAGCCTCTCAAATTTACCCTTCAAGCCTTCGTGATCGGATATCGATATCATGACGGGCATTTCGAGCAGTTGAAACAGGTTGAAATTATCTATTTTTGCAGTAAAGTGGCACCAATATTTTCCGTAAGTATTCGTATTAATCGTTCCATAGGATTGTACGACATCTGCGGGCAGCAGACACAGATCACCGGGCTTTGGATAATAAATTTGATTCCCGGCCTTAATGTACCCTTCGCCCTCTTGGATATAATATAGCTTATTCACATCCGTCGTATAATTATCGTCCTTCCACGAAAGCGGCACCTTCGTATAGTCGGCTATGGCAACATGCAATTTTAAACCGCTCATATAGGACTTCCAAAATGTACTTTTGCTTGCGTTCACCGTTATTCCCGCCTTTCAAGGCTGTCATACCCATTGTTCATCGAAGATCGCTGCGATTACCATACCATAATAGCACAAAAAAAAGAGGCAGTATCCCTCTGCCTCTTCTTATTTTCTGCTTAAGCTTGAGCGAGCCCTTGCTTGACCCACTGCGCAACATTGACTGTACGCTTAGCTTGATATTCCACAGCTGCTTTTACGTCCTCAACCATTTTCCCGCCTTGCACCGTCACGCTTGTCCCATATGGGTTACCGCCAGCTTCAAAGGTAACTGGACTCGAATAACCCGGTGCAGCTACTATCGCTCCCCAATGGTACATCGAAGTGTACAGTCCAAGGATGGTTTGCTCTTGACCGCCATGAGCATTCTGAGCCGAAGTCATTCCGCTGACGACTTTATTGACCAGCTTGCCGTTAAACCAAAGTGAGCCTGTCGAATCAAGAAACTGCTTAACAGGACCAGGCATACCGCCAAAGCGTGATGGAATGCTAAATATAATAGCGTCCGCCCATTCCAGATCCTTATAGGTAACCTCAGGTATATCTTGCGTCTCTGCAACATGAGTTCTCCAGATGGGGTTAGCTTGTATTGCTTCTTCTGAAGCAAGCTCAGGCGTCTTCAATATTTTCACCTCAGCTCCAGCTGCTTTCGCACCTTCTGCAGCCCACTGCGCCATTTGATAATTTGTTCCCGTTACACTGTAATATATAATAGCAAGATTAATCGTTGTCATTTGATACATCCCCTTAAACTTTTATGTTATTTGCTCAGTTGTTCTGCATTAATGCCGATCGTTTTTAATAGCTCAATAAGCTTCTCTTTATCCTCGTCGCTTACAGAACTCAAATTGCGTGTAATGACATCCGCATGCTTCGGAAAAATATCATCAAACAGTGTTTGCCCCGCTTCGGTAAGAATGACATTTGAGCCTCTACGGTCTGTAGCGCTTGGCTCTCGCCTCACATATCCTTTTTTCTCAAGCTTATCAACAACATAGGTAATGCTGCCGCTTGGAATGCAGAACTTTTCACTTATTTTCTGTATCGGATGAGGCCCCTTGCTATACAAAAGCTCCAATATCATAAAATGTTCCTGACTAATGCCATGGCTTTCTATATCCTTGCGCACATTGTCGCCAACTGCCTTAGACGCTTTGAACCATATACGAAATAACCGAAGATCAAGCTGGCTCTGTTCACTTTGTTGATTCATGCCCATGCCTCCTTGCTGCATTTATCTTAAAGTCATATTTCCTAGTTCTAGTGTACTTTTATCCTATCATTAGGCTAAAGACATGTCAACCAACTTTTACCACACGCAAAAAAGGACCGAGCTCTTTCTCCATATAGAGAGTGTGTCGGCCTAGTCGCTTCGTATTATCGCTTGCTCCGAGCAATACAAGTTCAATGAAGTAAAAATGGGATTAGTTCATTATGTACAGCATCAGGCTGTTCATGATTAACGCCGTGTCCTGCATGAGGGATTATTTTGTAACGAAATTGTCCTGCGTTTAATACCTGCAAAAAATCCTTCTTATGGGATAGCTTGTACTCACCCATCAGAAAATACAGCTTATCCTTTATCGCAGCTGCTGACGCTTGATCATATTTCTGCAGCTTATGTGCAAACATCGCTTGTTGATTATGATTTTTCATAGCAAGCACAAGATGATCCGCTAATTCGGGGTGCTGTTCATAAACGCGGGATTGGGGCGAACTTAGCTTTTTTATAATTTTTAGCATATTATTGCGGGTTGGAATCAGCATTTCCGGCATCATCATCATTAAGGTGCTCACCATCGTTTTAATTGGTGTTGTAACCATACCTCCCTCCATGCAAACGACTTTGTTCACTCTACTTGCCTCGTTAACCGTATAAATAAAAGCCATATAAGCTCCATTCGACACACCAGCGATATGAAATTGATCCAATCCCATTTGATCAACGATTTCATTGATCCAATCCACCTGATCAAACGTCTTTTTCTGAAAGTTTTCGTTAGGCACACTTTTTCCTGGTCCACCCATCGTATCTACTGCAATGCAATAAAAATGGTTGGATAATTCCTTTATGTTTAGCATCCACATCACCGCCGAATTATCTCCAACGCCATGAAGCAGCAGCAGAGGCGGATTCGATTTATGACCAGCAATAAGACAATGCGTGACGCCGTATTTGGTGTTAATGTCCAGCTCCTCAAATTTCGCTGGCCACAGTTCCAGAAGCGCATTATAGGAATGCAGAACCTGTTCTTTTCCTGATTCACTCTTATATATTTTTATCATGACAGCCTCCTTCTTCTTCAAACGTTTACGGTTCTTATAAGCTATCTTATTTATCTCATGAATGCTGCTTAAGTCTACATTATCGTCACTATCAATTTTTACATTAAAATACTTAACTGTATATAACGTTTGCAAATGATATTTTATATATATTAACTAATGTGGTCTCCTAGCAGGTGTCTAATCGCTTGGCATAGCCTTTTTTTTATGCACAGAGCATGATGTTTCCAACAGTCCTTTGAAGAAAATATGATAAACTAGTACGTAATGATAGAAAACGTAAGGAGATAGATCATGATTAAGCTAGTATCTTGGAACGTAAATGGTTTACGGGCATGCGTAACGAAAGGTTTTAACGATTATTTCAAGGAAACGGATGCAGATATTTTTTGCCTGCAAGAAACGAAGCTGCAGGATGGACAAATCAACATGGAGCTTGGTGAGGAGTACTCGCAATATTGGAATTACGCGATTAAGAAGGGTTACTCAGGCACTGCGGTGTTCACCCGCATAAAACCACTCTCCGTGCACTATGGTATTGAGGAAAACTCGGAGCCAGAGGGACGAGTCATTACGCTGGAGTTTGAAGGATTCTATCTAGTTACGGTATATACGCCTAACGCCAAGCGCGACTTATCGCGCTTGGATTACCGCATGGAATGGGAAGATCGCTTCCGCGGTTATCTTCAGCAGCTTGATGCCTTAAAGCCTGTCATTGTTTGCGGTGATTTGAACGTAGCCCATCAAGAAATCGATCTTAAGCATCCGAAGCCTAATCTAGGCAACTCTGGCTTTACGCTTGAGGAGCGCGGCAAGATGACGGAGCTGCTAGCAACTGGCTTCCTCGATACATTTAGACATTTTTACCCGGATCGTACGGATGTGTACAGCTGGTGGTCGTACATGATGAAGGTTCGCGAGCGGAACGTGGGATGGCGGATCGATTATTTCTTAGCCTCTTCAAGACTGAGCCCACTGCTCATCGATGCGTCCATTGACACTCATATTTTGGGCAGCGATCATTGTCCTGTTTTGCTTACTTTGGAAGAACCGCCGGCAATCATATAATCGTCATAAAAAAAAGGCGGGCAGCACTCATGATGAGCGCTGCCCGCCTTTTGCTTCGAATTAGCTTTGAAGTGACTGTGTTAACACATTTTTTTCACGTAAAATCGAAAGTGCCTTTTGCATCTTGTCCATGTAAGCTGGCTCTTGGCCCGAGCACATAAAGCGTACGTTTCCGTTGCCTCCGCCTCCGGAAATGCCATAGCGGCTCAATAATGCGGATAGGCGTTTCACCGTTCCCACATTCCCATCCACAATCTCGATATGAGCAGGTAACAGCTCCCTCAATATATCCTTGTAGAAAGGATAATGTGTACAGCCGAGTACGATAATTCCGTAATTGTCTAAATCATAGTTTGCGAGCTTTGCCCGGAAATATTCGTTGATAATCTGTTTATCGAATTGCAGCGCCTCACAATAACGCACAAGCTCCGGCAGAGGCAGTGAATCCACGATTCCCATCTCATCCACGCGTGACACGAGTGCGTAATATTTTGGCAGTTGTAGCGTTAACTGCGTTGCAAAGACGAGTACCCTCTTGCCTGTTGCTCGATTCATTTCTACTGCTGGCTTAACAGCAGGCTCCATGCCGACAATGGGCAGGGAATAACGTTCTCTTAACTCGTTAATTGCAATACTGGTCGCTGTATTGCAAGCGACGACCAATGCATCTATGCCCTCTTCCATCATTAAACCAACCGTTTCAAAAATGTACGCTTTCACGTCTTCCTCTGACTTCGTCCCATAGGGAACATGGAGCGTGTCCGCCATATAAAGAAAATCCTTATCAGGAAGTCTTTGAAGTGCCTCCGCTAATACGGTAAGCCCGCCAAGCCCTGAATCAAAAAAACCAATTCGCATGTCTCATCGATTCCTTACGTTTATTGGAATAGAGTACCTTCTGTAGCTATATCCATCTTACCTCATTGCCTGCCTCCATAAAAGCTTATAATTGCATTTGCGAAGAAAAAAATGCCTCAAGTCCGGATAGACAAGAGGCATTTCATCTGCTTCTATGGTGCCCGCTTCGGCAGCAGACGTACATAATCATCCGAAAGCTTCATGAGTTCCAGTATATAATCATAATCTCCACGATATTTACTGAAGTCGGCTACTGGCTTTTTCGTTCTAATATCGACAGCAGTTCCGTCCTCAAAGCCTTTGCCTGGTATAAATAAAATGTCATTATTAAAAAATGATCCTGTCGGCAAATAATACCGCATACCGATTACATTTTGTGAAATATTAAGCAAGTCATGGCCAAACGTCGTAAAAGCTTGATCATCAAGCGATATGCCTAGCAGATTTGTAACGGTCGGCATAATATCAACCTGACCGCCAACCTGATTAACGGTCTTCCCCTCTACGCCAGGTACATGAACAATAAGCGGGATGTTTAAGCGGCTAATTTGCTCATCATAGTCGATGCCAAGCTGCTCACTAACCCATGCAGGATCATTGTCTGTCGTTTGTAGACCAGCGTGATCGCCATAGGCAACCAACACCGTGTTTTCCCACATGCCGCTCGCTTTGAGCCCCTCAATAAAACGGCCCAGTTCATAATCGGTGTAATTTAATGCGGTCAAATAATTGCCCAGCTGCGTTCCTTGCAAGGAGTCCGGCATCGTAATATGCTGAAGCTCCGTTGGAACCTTGAAAGGATGATGACTGGATGCAGTTACGAATTGAGCATAAAAAGACTTGCCTTGCTCCTTCATATCCTTAAGCTTTTCAAGACCGACCCTGTAAAGCTCCTCATCCGATGCGCCAAAAGAATTAAAATGATCATTTTTAAATGATGCTTTATCATAATATGCCGTAAAACCTAGCGCAGGATACATTCGGTTGCGATCCCAAAAAGTCACATCATTGATATGAAAGGTGCCCGATTCGTACCCGCTTTCTCCAAGCAATCTCGGAAGACTCGGCAGCTCACGATCACCATAGCCTGTAGACATCGCCATATCCCCGGTTGGATAGATTGAAGTATTCGACATGAATTCAGCGTCCGCAGTATTCCCTTGTCCAATTTGTTGGAATACATAAGGAAAATAGAAGCTTTCCTTCGCTAGCTGATTAAGAACAGGCGTAACCGCCTGACCACCGACAGACAAATTGATGGCAAAGTTTTGGAACGCCTCCATTTGAACGACGATCACATTTTTACCTTCGGCAGATCCGAAATAATTAGGCGTGCCGGCAACGACCATATCTCCAGCTTGTTCAAAATAGGAGGATTTGAGCGCTATCGCATCAGCCCCTGTTTCTTCTACATTGCCATTTTTCAGCGCGGCCTGCTCTTTGCTCGCCTTAACAGCTGCCGCAACCTGATAATTGATATAGCCTAAATTCTCAGCTTTCACGATCTCATTCGGAATCGTACTCGCGGACCAAATGAATCCACCCGAGATCGCAATACATAGAACAGCTGCAATAGCTGTGTATAGAGGTTTGGCAATTCGCTTGCGCCCGTCGCTGCGTATTCCTCTGACACGTTTAACGATATATAGAGCTGCCAAGACGGCAACATCGAGAAAGTAAACATAATAAGCAGGCAAAATAATAGACCCTACGCTTGTCCTAATTTGCAGTACCTGGTCAAGTCCATGCAGTGCGGTATACGTAGGTACTGTTCCGTAATAACTGACATACACCGTTGAAGCAAATAGCAGCAAGGAAAACACGGCATTCACGAGCCCAAATACGGCTCCTCTCCACCTCGCAGAGCTGACTAGCTCCAGCAGCAGAAGCAGTGCAAGTACAGCTGCTGCATCAGGCAGCAAGCTCTTCACCTGTATGCCTGAAAAGACGAAATGGCGAAACAGGAGCATTTTCAACATCATAAAGATGAATATAACGATAAACAGTGATCTGTCATAACGTTTAGGGAAAAACTGCAAGACGCTCACTCCTTAGAAATTTGCACTTCATTAAATATAAAAAAACCGTCATCACCTGACGGCTTTCTTAAACTTTAATGTTAAGGCAATATAAAAGCAAATGCAACGGCTAATAATTAGAAGACTTTATGCCGTGGCCACTTCAAAAATAGAATCAACAATGATCGGCAGCTGATTTCTTAAGGAGCTCGCCCCCATGACCGAACGTGCATGAATTCCTCTCTCGCCAAATACCTCCACCATCAAATCCGAGAAGCCATCGAGTACCTTATGATGCTCTTCATAGCTAGGATCAGCATTCACAAAACCTTGTACCTTTACGACGCGGGTCACAAGATCCAACTGCTCTAGTGAATGCTTTAATACGGCGAGAACTTCAATTCCTGTCTGCCTAGCGAGTTGATAACCGTCTGCTGTCGTGAACTCCTTGCCAAGCTTCCCTTTTATCGCGGACGAAGGACCTTTTCCCGAAACAAAAAGAAGTCCATTTGAAAATACGCAGTTGGCATATTTAGCTGCGGGCTCGCTCGCCTTTGGTACAATAATCCCTAATGTTGCTAGTCTTCTTTCAACGGTTCCTTCTACTCGCGGCATAGCAACCCCTTCTCTCCATTTATATTTCTTGTTATTGATGGAAGCCTATGCCAAAGTTTATACTGAAATTGACCTCTAACACAGTGTCAGATTTATATGAATTTTAAGGGTCAGATTGTGTGGAGATAAGATGGATATCAACCTTTCAGAAGAAGAGCAAGGCCCTGTCTATTTGGTGTTGTACAGACATTTACGGAAACTCATCCAATCTGGCGCTCTAGCGGATGGAACAAAGCTTCCCTCTATTCGATCGCTCCACGAGCAATCGAAGCTTAGTAAAACGACAATTGAAACGGCGTATCACATGCTGCTGGAAGAAGGTTATGCGGTTAGCAAGCCGCGCGCCGGTCTTTTTGTCATACAATCACAATTAACTCCTGCTGCCGCCATGGTTCATACAGAGATTTTAGAAGAAAAAGCCAGCATACATCGCCATTCCATTCCGATTCCTATCCAAAACGACGCAGTCGTCGATTTCAGCCTGCTCGCCGTGGACGGACAATCATTCCCCATTCGCGCATGGAAGTCCGTACTTCATGATGCCCTATCTCTCCATGCGAATGATGTTCATCAGTATGGCGATCCGCGGGGCGAATACGATTTACGTTTGCAAGTGTCTTACTATTTAAAGCGTTCAAGAGGCGTCAATTGCAAGCCTGAACAAATCATTATTGGATCAGGTTTTTCTTACAGCACACAAATTCTCGCTAAACTGCTAAACGGTGCATCTACAATTGCAGTGGAAGAAGCCGGTATCGCTCAGGTAAGAGCTGCCTTCCAGCAGCACGGCTACAACGTCGCTCCTGTCCCCATCCATAACATGGAGAACTTCATTTCTATATTAGAAGACAAACAAATTCGAATCTTATATGTCACTCCTTCACATCGTCCTACTGGGAGCTCATTGCCGTACTCCACTAGGCAGCTGCTGCTCCACTGGGCAAGCACAAACAGCGCCTATATCATTGAGGATGACTACGACGGTGAGTTTCGTTATTCGGGCAAGACCATCCCTTCTCTCCAAGGAATGGATCATCAGGGCAGCGTCATTTATATTGGGACGTTTTCCAAAGCATTCACACCCGCGCTGCGTATGAATTATATGGTTGTCCCGACTCCTCTGCTCACCAAGCTGCAATCTATAGAGCACACGCTTACAAGTCCATCACGCATCGATCAGTGGGCTATGCAGCTGTTCATGGAACGAGGGCATTGGTACAGGCATGTAAGGAAGGTTCGCAATCTTTATCGTAAAAAACGTGCTAAGCTGCTTCAGCTCATTGACACTTATTTGCCCGGGTATGTGCAGGTTCATGGAGATTCTGCAGGGATGCATGTGGAAATCGCTGTTCAAACAATGTGCAGTGCCGAGGAGCTGATTAAGCTTGCTGCTTCGGAGGATGTTTACGTGTATGCTGCACAGGATACGCCTATCCTGCCCAGTCGTTTTGCAAGATTATACTTGGGGTTCGGCGGACTACACGAGAAAGAAATGGAACGAGGGATACGCCGGCTCGCGAAAGCATGGGCGGGAGCAGCGTCTTATATTGAATAACAGGGGGCTTATGAATGGCAAATAAACATTTCCTTACTGATCTTGACGGAACGCTGCTGCAATCGGATGCATCCTTGTCCGAGTATACAATTAACGTCATAAAGCATGCGATGAAACAAGGTATCATCATTAGTTATGCAACGGCAAGAAGCTATATGAGCTCCAACAAAATTGTATCTATCATTCCGTGGAAATATCCGATCGTTTTATATAATGGCGCGGTTGTCTTTGATCCCATTTCATCTAAGGTCATAGGCGGATACTGGCTGGATAACGAAACGACGAATCAAATTATTGATCTAGGAAGAAAACAAGGTCTAATTCCCTTCTTGTTCGCGCTGGATGCAGAGGATAAGGAACGTGTATTCCATGAGAAGCTGCTGCGAATTGGCGACATAACCTTCTACGAGAGCCGCCCTAATGATCCTCGTTTTGGAGAAATGCCGCTGCTCGAATGCTCGCATGTCTTTAGGACACTGATTGTGACCTATATTGGCTTGCTGCATGAGCTTGAGCCGCTTAAGGATGAAGTACAGCGTACATTCGGCGATCGGGTTCATGTTCATCTCATGAAGGATCAATATATAAAAGATCATTATTTTCTAGAATTCAGCCACAGCAAAGCAAATAAAAAAGAAGGCTTGAAGCAATGGGCTGAGCTGATGCAATGTACGCCTGAGGACGTTACGGTGTTCGGTGACAATCTGAATGACTTAGGGATGTTCGAAGCTGCCGGCACCAAGGTCGCTGTTTCCAATGCGCATCCTACTCTCATTGAGCTGTCCACGCTAGTCGTAGAGAGCAACGATGAGGATGGAGTAGCGAAGTATATTGAGCGTGTGATTGAGGAGGAGTCTTAGCCTGCATATCTAAAAGCATCATTGCTGAATAGCTGCCACCAGTTGCGCGAAGTACAATGAAAACCTATCGTGTGTATGAAAGAAGAAGCTGCCCTAAGGTCATCGACCTTCTGAGACAGCTTCTTCTTCGTTCTCGTTTTACTTCTTCGCTACATATTTGCGAATATCAAACGCTACAGCAACAACGATAATCAAACCTTTGATAATCAGCTGCCAGTTCGGGTTGATACCGATATAAGTCAAACCATAGTTAATGACAGTGAAAATGAGAACACCTGCGATGATCCCTTTCACTCTGCCTACGCCGCCAGTTGTTGAAACGCCGCCGACCACGCATGCAGCAATGGCATCAAGCTCATACATATTGCCGTAGTTGTTCGACGCGCCGCCCGTACGCGCTGCTTCAAGCACACCCGCTAAGCCGTACAAAGCACCCGCAATTGCATAAATCCACATCAAGTTTTTAGCCACGTTAATGCCGGATACATGAGCCGCTTGAATGTTGCCGCCAATGGCGTACATGTTTTTACCAAGACGCGTTTTATTGAAGACAACCCATACGATGAACGCTACAAAAATAGCGATTAATACGATATAAGGAATAGAGAATTGGCCGCTGCCAACAGCACCTGTACCAATTTCAGTGAAATCACTGCGCAAACCGCCGATTGGCTGCGAGTTGTTTGGCGGCATATCGAAGTAAAGAGAATTCGCACCGTACACCGCGACCATCGTACCAAGCGTAGCAATAAAAGGCGGTACGTTAAATTTCGCTACGATTAAGCCGTTCAATAGTCCGACCAGCAAACCAACCGTGATCGCGATTACAATCGGAATGATCACCCATAGCTCAGGCAGGTTAGGGAAAAACTTGCTCGCATATTCAGGCATTTGCAGCATCGATGCGGATACGACCGCGCTGAGTCCGACTACACGCCCTGCTGACAAGTCAGTTCCCGCTGTGATAAGAACAAATGCAGCGCCAAGCGCAATAATGACTCGCGTCGATGACTGCACCATCATATCTCTAAGCGTTGTTATAGACAAAAAGTTTGCATCAATAATGGCGATTCCTAAAATTAATGCGACAAGTACAATCCAAATGGCATTTTGCGAAAATGCATTTTTTATTTTCAAACCTTTAGCTGCTTCCATTGCCGTAAACCTCCTTTAAATCCTTCATCATTAGCCCGTCTGTGCCGCAAGCCGCATAATACTTTGCTCGGTTGCCATGTTGCCTTCAAGAATACCTGTGGCACGACCCTCCGACATCACCATGATACGATCGGACATGCCAATGAGCTCTGGCATCTCAGACGAAATCATAATGATGCTTTTCCCTTGCTTGGCAAGCTCAATAATAATATTGTAAATTTCATATTTAGCTCCGATATCAATGCCTCTTGTTGGCTCGTCCAGCAGCAAAATATCTGGATTTGTAAGCAGCCAACGAGCTAACAGCACCTTCTGCTGATTACCGCCGGATAGGTTGCGAATCAGTTGATCAACAGACGGCGTCTTCGTCTTGAATTTCTCAACACCTTTTGCTGCTTCCGATCTCATCTTCGATTCATTTAAGAAGCCAAAGCGATTCTGATATAAATCGAGATTAGCGATCGCTGTGTTCTCGGTTACGGACAACACCGGAAAAATCCCCGTCACCCTGCGCTCCTCAGTTAATAGTGCAATTTTGTGGCGCTTTGCATCGATTGGCGACTTAATCGTAATCGACTTTCCATCCTTGTAGATGACACCTGATTTTACGGATCGAAGCCCGAACAACGCCTCAATCAGTTCAGTACGCTGAGCCCCAACCAGTCCGCCTATTCCGAGAATTTCACCTTTTCTCAGCTCGAACGATACATCATTGAAGGAATGTGCATGCGGCGAGGTTAATCCCTCTACGCGCAGCATGACTTCTCCTGGGATGTTCGTACGCTCCGGGAATCGATCCGACAAATCTCGGCCAACCATGCGCGTAATAATCGTATCGATGGTCAGCTCAGGAGCTGGCCAAGTACCGATGTATTTACCGTCGCGCATGATCGTCACGTCATCGGAGATTCGTAATATTTCTTCCATTTTGTGCGAAATATAAATAATCGAAACGCCTCGTGCACGCAGCTTATTGATGATGTCGAACAGCTGCTCTACCTCATTGCCTGTAAGCGAGGAAGTCGGCTCATCCATTACAATAATTTTGGAATTGAAGGACACCGCTTTGGCAATTTCGAGCGATTGTATTTTGGAAACTGACAACTCGCCGACCAGCTGATGCGGGTCAATCGTCATATTTAAATCCTCGAACAGCTGAGCTGTGTCGCGGTACATCTTTTTATGATCAATGAACCGGAAAGGCGCTATGCCTCTTACCGGAAATCTGCCAAGCCAAATGTTCTCCATCACGCTGCGCTGCGGCACTGGATGCAGCTCCTGATGAATCATGGAGACGCCGTAATTCAATGCGTCCTTGGAGTTTTTAATATCAACCTTTTGCTCATCAAGAATGATCTCGCCGTTATCCGGCTTATAAATGCCAAACAAACATTTCATCAATGTAGATTTACCTGCACCATTCTCGCCCATGAGCGCATGAACCGTGCCCGGCCGTACTTTTAACGTAACATCATCTAGCGCCTTAACACCTGGAAACGTCTTGGTAATCCCGTTCATTTCAAGCAAATAAGGATGCTGCTTTGCCATCGTATAGCCTCCCTTTGTCCAGCCCGCCAAGAAAGTAGGCGAAAAAAAACAGGGGCAACGCAAGTGACGTTATTCCCCCGCTCTTGATCATCCATCTTAACGCTTATCTTATTTGGTCTCTTGCGTTACCTTTTGGTATGGAATCCAAACGTATTTACCGTCTGTAATTTCAAAGCCTGTATTCTCCTTCGTTGGTGTTTCGCCTGCAGCAAGAACGCGCATAAGCTCAACCGTTGCTTTACCTTGGTTCGACGCATCGTTTAGAACGGTACCGAGCAAAGTGCCTTCTTTCAGCGCTTGCTTAGCTGGATCTGTTGCATCTACGCCAACAACCGGCATAAATTTATTGTCTTTAAAGTAGCCAGCAGCTTTCAATGCTTCAATTGCGCCAAGCGCCATGTCATCATTGTTTGCCAGAACAGCTTCAATTTTATCGCCTTTGGAAGCAAGGAAAGCTGCCATCTTTTCTTGGCCCTTAACACGATCCCACATCGCAGTATCTTCAGCAATATTCTCGACTTTGATGCCAGCATCTTGAATCGCCTGTACAGAAAACTTAGTCCGAAGCTCAGCATCTTGATGCCCTGGCTCGCCTTTCAGCATCGCATATTGCAGCACGCCGTCACCGTTTTTGTCCGCTTCCGGATGTGCTTTCCAATACTCAGCAATGATTTCGCCTTCCATAGTGCCTGACTCTTCCGCTTTTGCGCCTACAAAAAACGCCTTGTCCCATTTTGCCAAATCATCAGCAAGCGGCTCGCGGTTAATGAATACTACCGGAATATTAGCTTTTTGTGCTTTATCAATAACGATGCCAGCAGCTGTACGGTCAACCGGGTTAACTGCCATTGCTTTTACTTTTTTAGTTATAAACAAATCAACTTTATCATTTTGTGTGGGCTGCGAGTTTTGGCTATCTACGATATCTACTGCCAATTTACCTTCTGCCGCTGTATCGATCGCGCTGCGCACACCGCTCATAAATGTGTCGTCAAACTTATAAATGGCTACGCCTGCCTTAGGCAAGCTGCTTGCGCTCCCGTCGCCATTTGCGCTTCCGCAACCTGCTGCTGTAACTGCTAATGCTCCAATAACGAGCGCTGCTGTCCACTTTTTCATTATTTATATCCCCCTGGTGGATGAATTAACTACTGCTTCATTATGTCGTAATTTTGGAGGGATTCACATGTAATATCCTCATCACTTTTATTAATATCCTCATCTATTTGCATATAAAATGAGCATTATTGCACAACAGGGAACAATAACTTCTGATTTTTAAGCCAAAACATATTCTCTTCCGTTATAAGCTCCATACTCATTTCAACCTTCTCGGGAACCGCTTGTCCATTTGCTGCTGCTAATGCATGCTTGACGCTAAGATAGCCCATGCTGAAGGGATTTTGTACGATTAATGTTTGCAGCTGATTTTCCTGAAGCAGCTCCAGCAGCTCCGGCGAGCTATCGAAGCCTACCAGCTTGATCTTATTGCCCGCTTGCCTGCGTTTCAGTTCATGCGCCGCTCCTATCGACGTTTCTGTGTTAAGTGTTAATATGCCGTCTACCTTTTGTTTATCTAAAATACTGCTGACGGTTTGCTCACATTCTTGGTACGCCTCCGAGCACAATTGACTGCCAACAAGGTGAAGTCCCTCATATTCGTTAACTGCATCACGGATTCCCCGCTCCCGCTGAATGCCATTAATTCCACCCTTGCTATACGTTAAAATCGCAATATCGCCGTTGCCTCCAAGCTGTCTGGCGATTTCCCGCAGCGCTTCTTTGCCAGCCAAGTAATTGTCCATTCCGACATAGGAAGCCGTCTTCCCCGAGGTTAGCAAGCTATCCATTGCGATAACCGGTATATTCCGCTTCGCAGCTTCCTCCAAAAAAGGCTGAAATGCCGCATCATCATTTGCTCCGAGTACAATTGCATCTGGCCGAGTCTCCAGCGATTGCATAGCTGATTGCAGCTGCCCTTTGATGTCCCCCTCATCTGCACCAGCAGAGACATGCAGAGTAATGCCAAATTCTTTGACGGCAGCTTGTGCGCCCATCGTCACATTTTTCCAGTAGTCGCCTTTGCTCGTCCGAAGAATAAGCTGAATCGTCTTCCCAGTCTGCTCCTGCTTCGGCACTTCTGGACCCGGGTAAAGAGCGGAATACAATAAAAGGACAGCTATGATGAAGAGCAGCAAGCTAATGACTCTGCCTTTGAAATTAACCATTATGCTTTTCCCCTCCTTCAGCTTGCTGCAGTGTAAGAGCAGGGAAACGAATCGTGACGGTTGTGCCTACTTCCTGCTCGCTCTCGAAATGCAAACCATAAGTTGGACCGAAGAACAATCGAATTCTCTCCTGCACATTCATAACTCCAACACCAGATCCCTTCGAGCTTATGACAGCACCTGTAAGAATTTTACCCAGTCTCTCCTCCGACATGCCAAGCCCATTATCAACGATCTTGATCACAATATCAGTGCCTTCAAGCCTCATGGAAATAGCAATATGCCCCTTGTCAACGGAGGGCTCAATGCCATGCACGAGCGCGTTCTCAATTAGAGGCTGAACAATAAGCTTTAAGGTAGCAAGCGACAATGCCTCCTGCTGCAAATCAAAGGAATAGTCGAATTTGTTTTTGAACCGCATGTGCTGGATAACCAAATAGTTCCGTGCATGCTCCATCTCATCTGCAAGCGTGATTAGGCTTTTCCCTTTGCCTATACTAATGCGAAACAGCTTGGACAGCGATGTAATCGTCGTAATCACTTCTTCATTTTTGTTCATGCCCACCATGCGTACAACCGTATTTAATGTGTTGTACAGAAAATGCGGATTGATCTGCGCTTGCAGCGCTTCCAGCTCATACTTTCGTTTGCTCTCTTGTTCCCTTACAATTCGGTCCATCAGCTGCTTGATCGTACCGATCATAATGTTGTACCGATCTGCAAGACGCTTGATCTCAAGCGGCCCTTCGCCGCTGGCGGCCAGGTTGAAGTCGCCCCGCTCTACGCTTTTCATCGAAAGCTCCAGTCGTTTGATCGGTCTTGAGATTCTCCGTGCGACTAAACTCGATAATAAAAATACGATTAGCGCTAGGCCGATAACAAGCTTGGACATCGATCGGTTTAATTGCCCGCTTGTCGTCATCACCTCATCCAAATAGGATACGCCCACTACCTTCCAGCCGACGTTGCCAATCGTTTGAACGCTTATCATTTTTGCCTCATCCTTAGAATCGTCAATAAAGCTGCCGTACGTATGCTTAAGCGCCAGCTCAACATTCTCTTCTTTCAGCTTCGCATAGATGAGCTCAAGCTGCGGATGATAAACAATGTTGCCCGCAGACTCGTCCAGCATATACACATAACCCTTTTGCCCCAAGCTCACTCGTTCGGAAAGCTCATCAATCGTATTGAAATTGACATCCATCAGCAAAACGCCATGAACCTGCTTGCCTTGATGCTGGACTGTGATGCTTTTGCTCATCGATACGACCCATCGGAACTGCTGCTTATACAAATTTTGAACATGCGGAAGCGATATGGATAAGTGACCTGCTGAATCGAGTGCGCTTCGAAACCAGCCTTCCTCCGTCACTTTCAGCGTTTCCTTCAGCTCAACATTCGGTAAATCGATAAGCAGCTGACCTTTATCATCGAATAAGGCGAGTGATACCGTGTCCGAACGCGTCGACATCATCGATTCCAGCTGGCGGCGCATCCCATCGGACTTCACATCGGCGCTTTGTCCGATTGAATGATGCATCATGTTGAACAAGTCAGACGTGACCTCTATATAATTTTCAAGATTGTAGCTTACTTGATCGACAATTTGCTGTGAATTGCGAAAGGCATTCTCCTGCGCAGTTGCAGAGAAACGGCCATAGAGAACAACGCTGACAAGCAATATAATAAACACAGAAAATATAGTAAAAGAAACGGTTAAAATAAACTGTATGCTTTTGCGTTTTATCATTTCTCTAGTCCCAGTAAGCCGCTGCGATATTCTTTGGCAGACAATCCGGCATATTTCTTAAAGCTGAGGCTAAAATAATTTGGATCGGCAAATCCGATTTTCTCCGCTATCTCAAATGCTTTGAGCTCTGTCGTGCGAAGCAGCTCCTTCGCCTGTTCCATTCGAAGCTGCAGCAAATAAGCACCGAACGTCATTTTTAACTCTTTTTTAAACAAGCCGCTAAAATATCCTGCGCTGATATGCAGATGGGCACACACCTTCGCAATAGACAAATCACTATCGTGATAATGCTCTTTCGTATAGTGAATGGCATCCTCTACGATTTGTTTATAAGTATGCTGCCTGCGGCTGGCGATACGAACTCTCACCTTAGCACATAAATCTCCAAACCAAGCCTTCGTTTCCTGCATGCTGTTCAGCTTCTGGTATTGATTCAATATGCCCCATCCGCCTGCGAAAATGTCATCATTGTCACTCTCATAAGCTTTGGTCAGCTTGATAATCGCCGTTACCATCTCGAGCAAATAATGCTGATACTCATGAACAGGAGCCTGGATGCGGGATATTTCATCAAACAGTCCATCAATTACTTCTTCCAGTTCTTTCTCCGTACCAAGCTTCACCGTTCGAACTAGATTTTGCTCCTTCCATTCGTCAAAGAGAAGCTTGTCATTCACACGACTTTCCATATCATCGATACAAATGATGAGATTGTTGCCAAGAATCCGGCGATAATCTAAAGCAACCGTTGCAGCCTCATAAGCATACTTGAGATTTCCCACATCTTGTGTGAAGGTTCCAACGCCAATCATGACGGGAAAACGCAAAAACCTCTCGATGCTTTGCAATATTTCCTTTAATGCATCCTGTGTTTTCTCCATCACCAAGCCCTTATCGAGCTCTGGGCTGACCGTGAACAGTACAACTTGATCTTGATGAATAAAAACTTTGCCAAGCAAATGTTTATTCCATATTTCAGCTGCAATATTGCATACGGAGAATAGCTTCAGATCCAAATCTGTTGACGAAGCAAGTGAATGTGAGGGTATTTGAAGCTCAGCATCCTTCTGATGTTCAGAGTGATTAACTGCAATAATGGAGACGATATACCCCTCGCCATTCAGCTCCATGCCGTATTTCGCTGCTTTTATAGAAATGTCCTTATAAGACTGTTTGCGAGTAATTAAAGAGGAAAGAAACTTCTCGCGCACGATAGGCAGACTGGTGCGGTAATGCTCCTCCAGAAGCTCAATATTGGTTCGCTTCTCACGTTCTTCATCCATGCGCTTCGCTACTTCCGCAATCGTGTCCGTTAGCTGCTTTGCCGAGAACGGTTTCAAAACATAAGCCTCTACCTGCAAATGTATGGCCTGCTTCGCGTATTCAAATTCATCATGACCCGATAAGATGACAATCCGTGTAATGGGATATATCTTTCTAGCCCATTCCGACAGCTCCAGACCGTTCATATATGGCATGCTAATATCTGTAATGAGCACATCAGGCTCCATTTTCTCAAAAATCTCTATCGCTTCCTTGCCGTTCCCTGCTGTTCTAACTTCTGAGAAACCGCAGCTTTTCCAATCAATCTCACTCATTAATCCTTCCGTAACTTCCGGCTCGTCATCAACGAGCAGCAGCTTGTACACATGTACCCCTCCAAAATTAATGCTTTTTGACGAAGCACCTGTTCAATCACCTCGTTTCGCCACTCCCCATTTAACCATAGATTTTATGAATGTAAATAAGAAATCAATGGATTAGGTTAGGGTATGTCTTACTCCTATCTTCTTATTCATGCAGGAAAATAACTTTTGAAGCCTATAAGAGCATGCAAAAAAACCGTAATCCTCTTCAAGAGCTTACGGCTTCTTTTTTGCACATATACAACCTATAAACATAACATTCCTCATTGCTTTATTGACGACGTCGTGCCCGCACAACAACAATCCCAATGATCATAAAAAGGGCTAGCGCACCTATGATGATCTGCAGCTTTGTTGCTCCGCTTTCGTTAGCATGCAAAACCTCGCCAGCGCTTAAGGGCAGCGGATTATAACCATTGCCTAGTACCTTCAACTCTTCTCCTGCAGCAGAAACCAGCTTCGTTAAATCACATATCCCTGTTTCTAGCTTTCCTGATCTGTCATTAGCAGACACGATATAGGTATCTCCTGCATTAAATTTTTCATATCCGCAGCTTGCAGAACTCATCGCTGTATATACAGCTGTCTGCTGCTTGAGTTTTCCTTTCCATACCGTTGCTACTTCAAAGTCTACTTGAACGAGATCAGCAGATGACATCGTTTTTTTCTTAGGAGGCTGTGTTACCTTGATTACTTTTCCAGTGAAAATGGCAGTCTTGCGTCCAAGCTCATCTTTTACCTGCGTCTCTGCAGACGGCGACATTGCACACGAGCATGCGAAAGCTGCTTTAGGGTTAACAATAAGTGCTGTACTTAACAGAATGACTCCGCATAAAAGGTATATCAGAATTTTTTGGTTCATCATCATCACCTCATAACCTAGACGGGCTGAAAATGATAAATGTTCCCACAATAATGGATCGTTATGAAATAACGTTTACCGAAGCCGCTGGCTATTTACTCATTAAATTGATATATTACCTAAGGTGAGCGAGCTTAATGCAATGGCAACGAGCTCCTTAGACTAAAGAACCGTAGGTGACTAACATGATTGAGGTAAAGACTTCTAAGCTTAGCGATGGAGAATTTAATAGAGGAGTATTTGCGAAGGTTGATATTGCAAAAGGCGTACTGTTTCATGAAGCCCCGGTCATTCCTTTCCCGAATGAGGAGCATGAGCACATAGAGAAAACGATGCTTGCTGATTATGTGTTTGAGTATGGCGCTAATCACACTGCGATCCTGCTTGGATACGGCATGTTGTTCAACCATTCCTATACCCCAAATGCTTATCACGATCTTGATTTTGACAATCATGTCGTTAACTTCTTTACTTACTCAGACGTAAAAGCTGGCGAAGAGCTTCTTATCAACTACAACGTGGATAACGATGACCCGATGTGGTTTGATGAGAAAGTGAATGAGGACGAAAAATAGTAAGTGAGCTTTCCGCCCTTATTCTAAGCTTCACGGCGTAAATAAAGACGAGCCCGTTCCGCAGAAGCTGCGATCGGACTCGTCTTTTTTGTTCACAACAAAATTATACAAAACCGCCATTCACTCGAATCGTCTGACCTGTCATCCACTGTGACTCGTCACTGGACAAAAATAGCACCACACTCGAAATATCCTCAAGTTCACCCAATCTTCCGAATGCATTCATATTGGCAATACCCGCTATTTGCTCCTCTGATTTCCCTACTTTAAAGAGCTCCGTGTTAACAGGACCAGGCGCAATGGCATTAATGGTGATCCCCTTTGGACCAAGCTCCTTCGCTAGTTGGCGAGTGATCTGTTCAACTGCTCCTTTCGTCGCTGCATACACGCTATACGTCGGGAACATCGCGCCAACAACCGAAGTCGAGAAATTGATAATTCTTCCGTTAGCGTTCATATGCAATGCCGCTTGCTGGCAAGCAAAAAATGTGCCCTTCACATTAATAGCGAACTGCTTATCGAAGTCTTCCTCCGTCATATTAGCAATCGGCTTCGTAATCATAATACCCGCGTTATTCACAAGTATATCTATTTGTCCAAAAGCTTCTAACGTTTTGCTGAACATAGCCTCTACTTCCGCAACGATACTAATATCAGCTTGAATCGCTATAGCTTCACCACCTAAACGCTTAATGCCATTTACTACTTCTTCTGCTTTGCCTGGGCTACTCGTGAAGTTCACAACAACCTTTGCACCGTTACCCGCTAATTGCTCAGCAATCTCCCGACCAATTCCCCTTGACGCTCCCGTTACCAATGCTACTTTCCCAGCTAAACGCTTCTCCAAAACTATTCCCTCCTTGGCATCTACATCATTATGCTCTGATTATATTCTCGCCACAGACAAATATCAAGTGACATTTTTTATTATTTGTCATTTTGATTAAAGAAGATTTATCTATAAATAAAAAAGCCCCTCTGATAAAAATCATCATGGGGCTTCACATTATACGATTCCACTAAGCAGTAAATTCCATACGAATTTGAACTGTTCATCGATGTCTTCTGCCAACCATTCATTGGCATGTGCAGGATGATGAAATTTCGACGTTGCAAAAAATACGGCCTTCGCTAAGTTCTCGGCTTGTCCAGACTTGAATTCGTTTGAACGTATTCCTTCATCTATGATTTGCGTGATCTGCCCTATCAAGCGGTTCACATGATCGGTGATCATTTCAACCGCATTTACAGTGACAGCCGCGTACATCGCAAACATCTCTGAATCATTGGCTGCATAATTCCGCTTGCTGCGGATGAGTGTCTCCATCCATAAACGCAAGCGCTCTGAAGAGCTGCCGCCGGTTTGATTGGCTATCGCTTCTAAAGGCAATGCAATGCATCTCTCCAACCAGCGCCCCGTTACCGCTTCTCGCAATGCAGCTTTACTTGCAAAGTGGCGATACAACGTACCATGGCTTACTTGCAGCACCTTAGCTACATCCACAACCGAGCTTTTATCGGGCCCATAACGTCTAAGCACCTGTTCAGCTGCATCTAAAATCGTTTCCTTATTCAACGGAAGATCATTTGTCATATTGGGCAGCGAGCGATTCATCCGCTTCTGGCAGTTGGATGATCCATTAGCTCAGCACTGTCCCCCTCTCGGTGATTTTAGCCTACTATATCAAATCAAGAGTGTAATGACAATATCGTTATTTTGTTATTCGTTTTATTCTGAAATAAAAAGCAGTGAATAACGAGATGCTATAAAAAAAGACCAAGCCCCCTCATAAAGGGGAAACCTAGCCTGCTTTGTCATTATGTACGAACATTTAATGATAGCGAACAGCTTAAAATTAATGATCAATAACGATGCTTTCTAGTTTCACGTTAACCGGATGTGCGATTGTGTCGCCAACTGGACATTTGCTTTCTAGAAACTTCACGAATTCCTCAACCTTTTCTTTTGGTGAATCGGTTTTGATATGGAAGGTATAGCGAATATCCGAGTAACCAGGACGCACATCCGATTTATTGAAAAATCCATCAAGATCGATGTCGCCTTCTACCTCTACTCTGAAATCATCCAGTTTAACATCAAACTTTGGAGCGTAAACTCTAGCAACAATCGATTGGCAAGCTCCTAATGAAGCGAGCAGCGCTTCAACAGGATTCATCCCCGTATCTGTCCCGCCCAAGCTTTTGGGCTCATCGATCGTGAGCTCGAAATGTCTAGACTTCGTTAAAACCTTTACGCCCTCTTGCAATTGAGCAGTTGCTTTAAATGTTTGAACAGCCATTTTGTAGTCTCCTCTAGTTCATTGGTTTTTTTGTAGATCATTTGCAAAAAACCAAGTTATTTACTAGGTATTATATGTTCATTCTAAATTTATGTCAATCCTTGGAATCGAAGCCATACAGCTTATCTACTCTTTATTATTCCTCGAATGAAAGATTAGACGGCCCATCCAGCAGCTCGCTTTCCATCTCAAGATTAGTTGTTGGCACGCTGAGATCAACCTCTTCGAACTTGAAGCTATCCACCCATACATGTCCTTTACCCATAAGCAGTACACCAATGGATATGGTCGCGCTGTTAGCAGGAACATCCAGTACGATAGCGTAATGATTCCAGCCCGTATCGCCAATAATTTTTCTATCATTCATATTATCAAACTGCAAAATATCCTGTGCGTTGTTGTCCACCCTCATCCACAAGCCGCAATATTCCTGTACCCCGCTTGTCCTTACAAAACCTGTGAATCTCATTCTGCGACCGACAAACTTCTCAGCTTTAAATTGCTGCATCATCGTCCCAAATTGACCCGGGTCCTCTGCAATAAGCGCCTTCAAATACCCCGATGCATTTCCTTGATGAACAATGCTGCGGTCAACCCCCATTTCATAGTTTTGAGGCTGGCTTCCCGTCAGGAACCAGTCTTTCACAGGTGAAGCTTGATCCATATAATCTCCTCCTAAAGTAGAATACGTATGTGGTGCAAACATTTTACGGTAACGGCCCGGCGGCATGCTGTACATCTTCTTGAATGCTCTTGTAAATGCTTCCTGGCTTTCAAAATAGCAGTTCAACGAAATCGCAATGATCGTTTCATCCGTGTTTAGTAGCAGTCTAGATGCATAACAAAGTCGGCGGCTTCTCAAATAATCCGCTATGTTTATGCCTACTTCCTTTCGGAATAAACGGTGAAAATGGTATGGAGAAAAACCAGCGTGTGCAGCTATTTGTTCAAGTGTCAGCTCATCCTGAAGGTTATCCTCCATGTACTGGATACTTTTTTGAATGATGTTGTGAGTAATCAAAGGTGCGCCTCCTTTGACATTAGAATAGCAGATAGAAGAGAGCTGTTTTTGATATTTTTTGCTAAGTTGTGGTTGCTGGAAGCTTAATCCTCTATTTTAGTAAAAATCACTTTTGGTGATATTGCACTTGTGTGAAATCAGTAAAGTTTAAGTATAAATAAACAGCACCTTGCCGTGCCTATTTCCACTAAGCATAATGAATTTAGACATGGTATAACCAGCACCTAGAGTATGACCTCTACTACGTTCAAAGGAGTGATGATGTTTGAATAAGAACAATCAAATCAAAAAGCATGTGAGAGGTTTACATCTATAATTAAATAAACCTCTCACATACTTCTGGGAGGAAATAAGTTTATGTATATTTCGAAAGCGATAGGAACGGAACTTGCCAGCGAAAACTTCACTAAAGCAGCAGCACTTTTTGGAGCTTTGAAGCACCATTTATCGATTCAAGGTGTCATTGAAGGTGTTTTGCACGGAAGAGTTTTCTTGTCCATTGACAGCGCGACAGCTGTATTAACAAGCCCTCAAGGTATATTTTTAGGCGGCAGCCCTGAAAATCATTTATTTTTTGAAGAAGTTAACAAACTGTTTAAAGAAGAACTTTTGCCGAAGCTTGCAGCGATCGGACGACTGGATTATGTGCTCTTCTACCCCTCAGATGAGAAATGGGAAAATATGCTCAGCCTCGTGATGAAGGATCTGCTGCCTCTGCGAAGCGGCCGTATGACGTTTACTCACGATCTGGACGGAATAGAGAATACGCTTGCTGATCATATTTTCCCGGTAGATAGCAGCTTTCTTAAAAGAGAAGATTTAATAGGGCTCGATGGCGTCATCAGTGAAATTCAAGGTGGCTGGGCCTCCATTGAAGCTTATGAGGATAGCGGTTTTGGATGCGCTGCAATTCAAGACACGGATGAAGGGCCCGCCATCATCAGCTGGTGCCTGACCGATTGGGTAGTCGGGGATGAATGTGAGCTTGGCATTCAAACAGATGAACAATATCGAGGCAACGGTTGGGCGCGAAAAACAGCGTTAGGTGCACTGTCACTTGCAAAGCAACGAGGCATGACAAGAGTAGGCTGGCAATGCTGGTCAAGCAATATAGGCTCACAAAAAACCGCTATAGCTGCTGGGTTTAAGCTGCTTATTGATTTCCCCGTTTTGTTCGGATGGAATCTGCCTTTAAACAATCTCCTCGTTAACGGGAACCACTATCTGCGCGGAGACACGAAATATGGCGCGGAACGAGACTATGCACGTGCAGCATGGAGCTACGCACAAGCGCTTGATCAAGGCTGGGATTGGAACGGAGATGCCGCGCTTTATTGGAATGCCGCTTGCTTGTTTTATTTGACCGGAGAGCAGGATCGTGCCATACATTATTACAAAAGCGCGGTGGAAAAAGGTTGGCAGGGCATTCATAAGCCCCATTATCATGATTATGTCTATAGAGAAGCGGACAGTGAGCAGATGGCTCATATTTTCGCTGAAGCATGTAAGTAATAGAGGTTGATCTCTGTTACCCTCCGCCAATGTCTAACATACAATGCATGGTGGAGGTGATTCTTTTATGCTTCAAATGTCATGGTATTCGAAGGCTTTAGGATTAGTCGGCCAGCCAGTCGGCGTCTCTTTAACGAACGGACAAGGTGTAACGGGCGTTTTATGCAGCATAACCGGCGGTAATTTAGTGCTGCAAGAATACTTGTATCAGAGTCAATTTGCGACGAAGCAATATCCCCTTAATACGATTCAAGATGTTAATTCTTTTCCAGGTTGCAGCACGCCTGGTCCTTTATTCTAATACCAATTCACCGATCACCAAGAGCACGAGCTGCGAAGGATTAATCCTTTGCAGCTCTTTTCTGTATGATGAGCGCTATCCATTGTAATTGAGAATGGTTATCATTTATAATGATAGAAGTCGATGGATTTATCATCATCCAGAAAGAGTGAACTGCCTATGTCCCCTGCTTGTGAAGAAATGCCCCTTTCCTCCCATTTATTTTATATGCCTGTCCAAGTAACTAGAATAGATATTGAAACGGTGGCAGACCGCTTCTTTGAAGAATCAGCGCCATTTTCCCGTATTTTCATCGTATCGAGTGGTACAGCTGAGCTTTCTATTAACGATCAGCTGTATGAGATAGCGCGTGGAAGCGTCTTGTTATGTGATGCCCATCAGCGATTAAAATGGAAGGCATCTCCCTCGCTGCGCGGTATCCACATTGCTTACCGCTGCTTGACTGCAGAGGGCTCCGAGCATCGTGGGCTCAATCACGCTGAACCGCTGCATCGCTGTTCGGTCGGAATCCTTAGACTAGCCGGCGAGCTGGAAACGGTGTGGAGAGAGCCCCAATTAAGTGAACCGCTTCAGTCTCAACAGTTGTTTATTGAGCTGCTTGTAGAGCTGTTCAAAGAACGTAATGCTTTGCAGCAGCCGTCCAACTACTGGCTTGAGCATGCGATTCAATATATGGAGACGCATTATAATAAGGATCTGACGCGAGAGCAAATGGCTGAACAAGCTAATGTCAGCCAAGAGCATTTCTCACGTACATTCCGCAAAAATACAGGACGTACCTTCAATGCCTATCTGACCTTACTGAGAATTCGCAGCGCGCAGCGGCGTATCCTTGTCGGAGCTCCTGATCTGAATACTCTCGCACTAGAAGTCGGCTATAAGGAAGGCTTTTATTTAAGCCGTAAATTCAAAGAAGCTGTCGGGCTTTCCCCCACCGCTTATCAACGCAAGCACAAACGGATTGCCGCATTGAATCTAAATCATACTGCTAGCCTAATGGCGCTCGGCGTTATCCCAGAGCTTGGCGTCTATACAACCTGGTTGGAGCATTCCAATAACAAGTTGATTGTAAACACCAGTCAGAAGTTAAATACATACGGCCAAACTCCCTCCACCTACTATGAAGCGATCGCTGCTGCAAGGCCTGATGTCATTATCAGCTACAACATGGCTGAAGAGAATAAGGACCTGCTTCCGCTCGCGCCAGTGGTGGAACTTCCTTTTATGACGATGAACTGGCGCGAACAGTTCCTTATAATTGCTGACATTGTAGATAAACGTCAGACAGCTGAAGCGTGGCTCGCCTATTATGATCAGTTGATCATTAGAAGCAATCATAGGCTGGATCGCCAGCTTGGCTATCGCGGTACCGCCGTTGTATGGGAGATTGATTCGAACAAAGCTTATTGCTGCAGCAGCAGTCATGGCAGAGGCAGTCAAATTCTTTATGATGATCTCGGCTTTCAGCCTCCCTCCGAATTGCTGGAACAAGGCTTTTTCGCTCGCGGATATGTGGAAGCAGATATCGAAACCATTGCTTCTTATCCGGCCGACCATATTTTCATTACTTCATTGCCTTCTTGCCCATGTGGTCTGAGCCAAATAGATCGTTTATTTCACTCCCCTCGCTGGCTTGCGCTGAAAGCTGTCCAGAATAAGCAGGTATACCTGCTCAATGAGCCAGATATGTTTTGCGGATACGACCCGATCTCTACGCAAGCGCAGCTTCGAGAGCTGCTTCGTGCGATGACCTCACGTCACAAATCTGCATGACTACACATCATTTTAGTCCATAGTCATTTTCAAGATTACACGGTAAAGTGTTAATGAGAATGATTATCGTTTTAAATAAGGAGGATATGACATTGTTTTCTTTTCAACAGAAGTTTTACAGCAGCCGTCGTTTCATTTTTGCCGTTTCATTACTATTGTTAGCGGTTCTAGTATCCGCTTGCGGAACAGAAAAAGCTCCAACCAACGCTAGAGCACCATCAAGCGGCACCGAAGAGACCACACCGGAAACGGCCGTGCCGGAAGCTGCGAAATTCAAGACGGTCTCCACGGTTAAAGGCGACATCGAAATTCCGGTTCATCCTAAGCGGATTGTAGCCGAAGAATACTTGGGCAGCCTGATTGCTCTTGATGTTATTCCGGTAGGATCTCCGGGTGTTACGATAGAAAACTACTATTTCAA
Source organism: Paenibacillus sp. NRS-1760 (assembly GCF_050467785.1). Lineage (NCBI taxonomy): Bacteria > Bacillati > Bacillota > Bacilli > Caryophanales > Paenibacillaceae > Paenibacillus > Paenibacillus sp. NRS-1760. Next base: position 124,309 of record NZ_JBITPK010000007.1, read on the forward strand.
AGAAGCGCTGGCTGGCGTTGCAGATACAGGAGTTTATGGAGAGCCATCCGCTGAAAACATAATCAGCCTCTCCCCCGATCTCATCATTACAGCCAACGGAGACAGCTACGAGCAGCTACGTAAAATTGCGCCAACGATTGTTATCCCATACGGAGAATTAAAAAATGTCCACGCAGAGTTGACCTATTTCGGAGATTTATTCGGCAAAGAAGATGTAGCTAAGTCATGGCTGGCCGAATATGACCACCGCATTGCGGAAGCCAAAGCCAAGGTAGATAAAGCTATCCCTGCGGGTGCAACCTTCTCCATCATGGAGTACAGCGATAAGACGACTTGGGTTTACGGAGACAACTTCGGTCGCGGCGGCCAGCCCATCTATCAATCATTAGGCCGTAAACCTCCTGTCGATGTTGCCGATGAAATCATGAAGAAGCAGTGGGCTGAAATTTCATCAGAAATGCTGTCCAAGTATGCAGGCGATTATATTATTTTGACATCCAATGATCGTACGTTAGAATATTTTCAAAACGACCCGATCTGGGGCAATCTTCCAGCTGTAAAAAATGGTCACATCTACATATGGCCTGAAGAGAGATCCTGGTATTTTGACCCCATCGCTGTTCTAGCTCAATCTGAAGAGCTGACAGAGTGGCTAGTCAATCAAGGGAAATAATAAAAAGCCTTCAAAACCACTAGCAGCGTGGCTTTGAAGGCTTTTTCACTACAATAAGTTCTACTTAGTCGAACGCACTAACCACCGCTTTACTTCGCTACTACCGGTTTATCTTGAGATACTGCAAGTTGATGCAGATAAATGCCCGTTCCATCTCCAATGGCGAAATTGAGTATCCGTTTATTAACTGGAACGATAACGGCGCGATACAGCGTCGGGAATACAGGAATGTCTTTCACCATCAGCTCCTGCCATTCCTTGTAGATGCCTTGACGCACCTTCACATCAAAGGCCGCTTCTGAAACCCCTTCTTTCAGCAAGCGATCCTGTTCGTCACTAGCATAACGCGGGAAGTTGTAAATCGCATCTCGCCCGTATAAGCCAGCTGGATCGACGTCAATTCCTACGCCCCAAGCGCCTTGATACACATCTACTGTTGGATCATCTTTTCCTGTGCTGCCTACACGATCATAGAAAGTGTTGAACTCCACCATTTCCAGCTTTACGTTCAAGCCAATCGCTTGCCATGACTGTACATAATATTGAGCAAGCGGCTGTGCAATATCTCCGCCTGTCATGGAAATAAAGTTAATAACTAATTCGCTGCCATCTGGATTTGTACGGAATTTGCCATTCATTTTGTAGCCGGCATCATCCAAAATCTTGTTAGCCAAATCTTTGTCAAAGGCAAGGCCTTTATTAGTAGCATCATGATATTCAGGGTGAGAAGGCGGAATAAGTGTCGTCGCATTCCAGCGCAGGCCGTGATAGAATTGCTTGCCGACCTGATCGTTATCGACCGCATGCCACATCGCTTTCCGCAAGTTCACATCGCCCATTTTCGATTTAGGATCAGGAACAACTTTGCCAGCCTCGGCATCCCACTTGCCTAGTTTAAAGCCAATATACGTATATGCACGGTCAATTGCACCTAAGTATTCAAGATTTGATAGACTCGCATTATCTGGATATTGATCCGCTGGGAAGGCATCAACGAGATCAACACCGCCGGTTTTCAATTGTTGTACGACGGTTGTTTGATTAATTACTTTCAATACAACCTCATCTAGTGCAGGCTCACCGCGCCAGTAATCTGTATTTTTCTCAAAAACAACAGATTCCCCAGGAACGATGCTTTTTACTTTAAATGGCCCAAAGCCGATTGGTTTCTCACGAACCTCTGGAGAAGCCGAAATTTTAGCCACATCCATATTGCCGAATATGTGCTTCGCTAATGGATAATTCCATACACCACCGGTCAAAAGGGAAGGAGAAGATTGAATATACGTAATTTTAAGCTTTTTCTCGCCTAAAACTTCAATTCCTGAGATCGTTTTTGCTTTTCCTTCATGGAATTCCGTCATCCCTACGATATTAGTGAAATTTGAATCATACCGCGGTCCATCATATTTGGGATTCCCGATGACTTCATGAGCGAATAACCAATCCTCAGCAGTTACTGGCTTGCCGTCATGCCAGTTTACATTATCGCGAATCGTAAGCGTAAATGTTTTGCCATCCTCAGACACTTCATACGTTGCTGCCCCATCATTCGTATATACATAGCTTTTATCCCAAGTAAGCAGCCCTTCATCAAACCAGTTTAGTACTTGTGAATCCGGATCACCGGAATAAAAGTTCCAGTTCAGCGTCCCTTCAAATGGTGTATCTGATACAAGGCCAAATGTAATGGAACCACCCTTTATGGCTTCGCCCTCATTTTTCTTCACATTGCTGAAATCCTCAATGGAATAAAGACCATCGTCTGGAGCAGGCTTCTCGGTTTCCGCAGGAGCGGCACTCTCCGTTGGCTTCGCCGCACCATCAGTCGGGCTCGGCGTGTCTACACTCCCATTATTAGATGAACAAGCTGCAAGAAAGACTAGCAATGCCACCATAAGCGGTAAAAATAAAGACCTTGAAAACATCGTGTTCTTCTTCACCATCATTCTCCTCCTTTATTATCCTTTTCTTTGTCTTGCATCCGTCGCACGCTTTAGCGCTTGACCGACATTGTTTATACTCAACATCAGTACCAAAATCAGTATCGATGCAGGTAACCATATCCACCATCTAAGCTCGAGCGTTTGCGGGTCTCTAGCATAGCTGACTAACGTGCCTAAGCTGGGCATGCTCTCAGGAAACCCGAAGCCAAGAAACGATAGTCCAGACTCTAAACCGATATTTGCCGCCAAGTTCAAAGTCATCGTTACAATTATGATGGAGCTTAAATTCGGCAATACCTGGACCATCATGATTTTAAAATTGGAGGAGCCTAATGTTTTGGATGCCTGAACATAATCAAGCTCCTTCTCCTGCAGCGCCTTCGAACGAATTAGTCTTGCAATCCCCATCCACAAAAAAGCGGTCATAATAAGCGAGAACGACCAAATATTATATTTGGGCACGGCTGTAACAAACGCAATTACGATCATCAAGGTCGGCAAGATCATAAAAAAGTCAACAAATCTCATAAAGATATTGTCAACCGTGCCACCGAAATAACCGGAAATGAGTCCAACACATACGCCAATGACTCCTGTAAACGCAGTAACTATAATAGCAATCGTTAATGAATTTCGAGTCCCAATAATTAATTGCCCAAAAACATCGCGGCCTCCATAGTCCGTACCTAACAAATGCTCGGATGACGGCGGCTTTTTCAGTGCAAATAAATCAACCGATACAATTTGCTCCTGATTCAGAACAAGCGAGATCCCATACACAGAAAGAATAACTACGCTCAAAAAAATTAAGGATACGAATGCGACTTTGTCTCGTACGATTTCCCGCCAAATAATATTCAAGCTTGACGGGCTTTTATCCGGCACCTGGAGCGCGGTTATGGGAATGTTCGTCTTTCTCATTTCTTTCACCTCAACATCTCGAGTTCTTATTTAATTCGAATACGAGGATCAACGATACTCAAAACAATGTCAGAGATTAATGCCCCAACAATAGAAGCCACTCCATACAATAAAACAAGCGCAGTAACGACGCTGAAATCCCGCAGAGCGATAGAGCTTAAGAATAGTTGACCCATTCCTGGATAACTGAAGATCCCCTCTATGAACACCGTGCCTCCGATGAGTCCAGTAATTTCATAACCAAAAAAAGCTGCGATCGGCAATAACGAATTTCTTAAAATATGGCGATTATATACGCGGGATTCTGAGGCGCCTTTTGCTCTTGCTGTGATAATGAAATCCTTTTGCTTCGTATCAATGATTTCGCTTCGAAGATATTGAACCGTCGACACGGTTGCGATAAGAGCCATCGAGATGGCTGGGAGCAGCAAATGATAAAATTTGCTCATAGCATATTGAAGAGTACTTGGTTCCAGTCCCGGAGCAACGCTTCCCCCTGTTGGAAACCAACCAAAATGAAAGCCGAACACCCATAACATCAATAAAGCGAAAATAAATAGCGGGGCCGCAAATCCAATATAGGTATATCCTGTAATCAATCGATCTCCCCATGTGTCGTTATAGCGACCGCTTGTAATCCCAAGCGGTATTGCAATCAAGTAAGTAAGGATTAGAGTGACGATGGATAACCAAACGGTATTCATCATCCGCTGGCCAATCAGATCAGACACTGGCATTTTGAAACGAAACGACTGTCCGAAGTCACCTTGCACAGCTTTCGTAATCCAGTCCCAATACTGCACATACCACGGATTGTTAAGGCCTAGCCTCTCACGCTGTGCATCCATCGCAGCGGGGTCTATACTTGGATCGATCAGTCCAGTCAATGCGTCCCCCGGCATGGCCTTGGCTATTAGAAAGACGAGGATGCTTAACAATATAATTTGAGGGATCATTATGACTATTCTTCGTAAAACTGTGCGCCACATCGTCCTCACCCTCTCCCAGGCAAAGCCACGAAATGTGTTTCTGAAACGGGTTTTAACGGATAAGCCAAACCATCCTCGTCAAAATAATTCTCATAGGCTTGTTCATATTCCGCCTTTACCGCTTTGCGAAACGAGTGTTTTTCCTCTCGCTTCGTTGGATCAATGTCAGGAATAGCCGAGATAAGACGCTTCGTATAAATATGCTGAGGCTGATTGAATATATCAGCTGTCGTTCCTCGTTCAACGTAACGGCCTTTGTACATAATGCCAATATGATCGCACATATGCCTTATAATGCCGAGATCATGACTAATGAGCAAATAAGTAAGGTTTAGCTCTTTCTGAATATCCTGCATGAAGTTTAGTACCTGCGCTTGAACGGAGACGTCCAGCGCTGACACAGGTTCATCGGCTATAATCAGCTTTGGTTTTAAAGCGATGGCTCTCGCAATCCCAATTCGCTGCCGCTGGCCTCCCGAAAATTCATGAGGATATTTATAAATCGATTCTGGGCTCAAGCCCACTTGCTCCAATAATTGTTGTACACTACGCTTCTCTTCGCCAGCAGACTGCTTCTCAAAATTTCGCAGCGGCTCAGCGATAATATCAAGCACGCGTTTCTTAGGATTCAAGGAGGAATAGGGATCTTGGAAGATCATTTGAATATCTCTGCGGAAGCCTGCATGGCTTCGAAGTCCGCCTGCAGCAAGCTGCTGGCCTTGGAAGAGAACACTTCCTGATGTAATTGCATTTAAGCCGATGATGGCTCTGCCTGTCGTGGTCTTGCCAGAGCCAGACTCGCCTACTAGTCCATAGGTCTGTCCCTGCTCCAAGGAGAATTGTATACCGTCTACCGCTTTGATCGGTGGACCCTTTTTACTGAAAAGACTCCCGCGATTCGGAAAATGTACCTTTAGATCGCTGATCTCAAGAAATGACATGTTGATGATCCTCCTTCTCGTCAGGGAAGTGAAAATGCTTGTAGCAGCTGCATCTGACGAAATGGCCCGGAGAAATCTCATGCATTTCCGGGTTCGCTTCATGTGCAGCCTCAGCAATCCAAGGCGTCCTCGATCGAAAACGGCAGCCCTGCCTCGGGAGGTTCTGAAGAGATGGCACAATTCCCTGAATAACATGGAGCTTAGACTTTGCTTCATTTACAGTTGGTATCGATTGCAATAATGATCTGGTATAGGGATGCTGTGCTTTAGCAATGATTGTGTAGATATCGGCAATTTCAACAATTTGTCCGGCATACATAACAGCGACTCGGTCAGCCATCTCGGCCACAACGCCCAAGTCATGCGTGATTAAGACGATGCCAGCCTTGCTTTCATCCTTCAGACGCCGCAGCAATTCAAGAATTTGCAATTGTATCGTTACATCCAGTGCTGTAGTCGGTTCATCTGCAATTAATAGCTTAGGATCATTGGCAATCGCGATGGCAATAATGACACGCTGCCTCATCCCGCCGGACAATTCATGGGGGTAACGCCCGTATGTATGCTCTGGGCGAGGAATACCCACTTTAGTTAAAAGCTCGATCGCCCTGTCCGCTCTTTCCTTACTAGAGAGTTTGGGCTGGTGCAGGAGAATAACTTCTTCAATCTGAGAACCGATAATCATAAGGGGATTTAATGCGGATAATGGGTCTTGGAAGATCATGCCTATTTCTTTCCCTCTCAGCTTATTTAGCGTGGAGGGTGACATCTGGACAATGTCCTGTCCTTGGTAATAAATATTTCCTTCTATCTTTGCTCTCGTATGGAGGCCCATGATGGAATAGGCCAGCGCACTCTTGCCGGAGCCCGATTCCCCCACTATGGCAAGAACCTCATTTTCTTTTACCGTTAGCGTCACATCATCCACTGCTGCGTAATAACGATCCGCAATTCGAAAAGAAGTCGTCAAACTCTCAATTTTCAGCAGCTCTTTTTTCAATAGAATCCTCCTAACGTAGTGATTCTAAACTTGCAATATTCATAATTTTCCGAATTTTCAAACCATAGATTTATCATATCTAATATAAGCATAAAACAATTTAACTGCAACTATAATTTATAGCATATTCAATATATATATTCTTGTTTTTGGATTTCATTACTCTAATGGATCATATACTAATGTCTATAGTAAACGCCGTCAAGCTTTAATGTGATGTATTACATTCTGGTGATAGTTATTTGTTAGGTTTTTATTGTTATATAATTACATTTAATAAAATATGTATTTTCTTTTTGTAAATATAATCTCCGTTTTACTCATAACTTCAATCATTACTTTAAAAATATTTAAGAAATTTTCAGCAAACGAAACTCTTATAAACTATTTTTCAATATTAGTTTACGAGTTAGATTCCTCTCTGTTTTTATGCAATAATATGTACATAATCTTTTAAAATGAAACAAAAACAGAAAAGATTTCCCTTAGTCTAAACGAATTTATTAATGGCGATAATAATATTCGATACTAAAAACAATTCATAGCAGATGGAGTGAGCGCCCTGATTTCTTTAAACCGATTTATTAAAATTTGTTTCGCTGTTATTTTAGTTCTTGCCATTATTTATTTAGCATCACTTGTCGATTTTATTTTCAAGCCCTTCGTTTCTTTGTTCAGTATTGTTATGATTCCGTTGATGCTCGCCTCTTTTTTCTATTATCTACTACGCCCGCTTGTAAACTGGATGGAGCGACCTAAATTAAAGAGACCTTGGGTCATTCTCATTATTTATTTAGCAGCTGCTGTGCTCTTTAGTTTATTTATCGTTGGCGTATTTCCTTCGCTTCGCACTCAGTTTTTCAATTTAGTAAATAATGCGCCTAATCTTTTCAATACGTTAGGCAAACAGCTGCAAGATCTGGAACAGAACGGGTTTTTAGCAGACATTTTACCTGAAGATGTAAGTCCTTTTTCAAAAATAACCGAATACCTGAATAAAGGATTTTCATTGTTGACTAACTATTTAACGGGGATGTTTTCTTTTATCTCTAATTTCGCACTCATTTTGTTCACCTTCCCTATTCTTCTTTTTTACATGTTGAAGGAAGGGGATAAATTCGGCCAGAAAATCGTCAGCTTCATGCCTAAGAGATACCATGCTGAAGGTGAAAAAACGATGCAGGAAATTGATACGGCTCTAAGCGGATTCATTGTGGGGAGAGTTGTTGTAAATCTGGCGCTCGGTGTTCTGATGTATATCGGCTTCCTTATCATCGGTTTGCCCTATGCTCTTTTATTGACTGTCGTTGCTGTTATTATGAACTTTATTCCTTTTATAGGCGCCATACTGTCTGCTGTACCGATCGTCATTATTGGTTTAATTGAATCGCCAACTGTTGCGATTTGGTCATTAGTGGTCATTCTACTCTCACAACAAATACAGGATAATATTATTTCACCTTATATTTTCGGAAAACAGCTCGATATTCACCCTATTACAACTATTCTATTGGTGCTGGTTGGCAGTGACGCTTTTGGAATCATAGGCGTAATCATTATTATACCGGTATACATGATGCTGAAAATCGTTGTTACCAAGGTATATCAGCTGTTCTTCAAACAGAAATGGGAAGACGCGTAAGTATTAAGCTTTACAAGCAAAAGGGGATCACATCGATGTGGTCCCCTTTTGCTTACCCGTAGCCATTGTTGATTTCTGTTTTGCCAAAATCGTATTGCCGTCATCCACCACCAATCTCGATTCTAGTTTATTCACCCTCAAATATTCTATGATAATTAATAGATTTTGGTGTTACAAAACATCCCTATTCTCGATATGCCGAACCGTTGACCAGGCGATCGCTACGCCAAATACTGCTAAAGCAAGCGGAATGTAAATGATGGTTGCCAGTGAGAAGACAGGATTGCTCGAACTTGTCAGTATGACGATTAGGAGTGAAGAGAGAATAGTTGCAGGCACCGAATGCTTGCGCATGCCGAAATAAAGCGGCACTAAACTTGCTCCTGCTGCTGCAAAGGCAAAGCTTACGATGCTTGCTAGCTGCGCAGCATAATCCAGCGGCACAGGCGATTCCTCTATAATATGAAAAAAATGATTTATGCCAATAAGCATAGACAATGTGAAAATATGCGAGATGATTATTGCAACAAAAGTAAGGATAGCTACAATCGCCAGCTTGGAAGCAAACAGCTTCTTGCGACTAACCGGGTACATAAACATAACTAGAATTGTTTTTTTCTTATACTCATCAATGATTAACTTGCTAATTAGAACGGCAGCCATGACGATAAACGTCGATCTAACCATAGCGCCAGCTATAATATACAGCTCTCCAATATTTGCGATCTCGTTTTTAACTTCTACACCCTCAAAGTAACCGATCATAAACATTAGCGTAACAATCGCGGCATTCGCTATAATCGCTGCCTTCACATACCAGCCTAATCCCATTTTCGCTATTTCCAGCTTCATAAGTTTAATCACGGATGCTTCACCTCGTCTCCTTGAATCAAATCGAGGAAATACTGCTCCAAAGAAGTGTACTTCTTGTTCAGCGACTCGATATTTACATCATTTAGTGCAAGCGACTTTGAAATCGTCGTCTGCATCGCTCCCGATTCAAAGATACGAATCATATTGTCATCTATAATTTTAAAATTAGTGAGCTGGAGCTCGTTGGCTAGCACAGCGCATGCCTTAGTCCGATCCGGCGTTATGAGCTCGATATATTCTGAGTTCTGGCCCCGTACATCTGCCATCGACACCTGTTTAATGAGCCTGCCGCCGCTGATCACGCCAATCGTATTGGCCATTTGCTCTATTTCACTGAGCAAATGGCTCGATATGAGAATAGTAACTCCATAATCTGTACTTAGCATTTGAAGCAGATTACGAATTTCTTTAATGCCGGCAGGATCAAGCCCATTAATCGGCTCATCCAATATGAGCAATTCAGGTCTGTTCATAATCGCTCTAGCGATCGCCAGTCTTTGCTTCATCCCGAGCGAGAAGTTTTTGACCGCTTTATCATCCACGTTACGCAGGGCAACCATGCCGAGCACCTCTCCGATAACCTTGTCATCATGGCAGCCCATGTACTCGTTATGCAGCTGCAGGTTTTGTTTGGCAGTCAGCTTGTCATAAAAAACCGGCATTTCAATGATGCTTCCCATTCTTTTAAATACATCATACGTGTTAGGCCTAAGCGGCTCATTAAACAATTCGATCTGCCCCGCAGTCGGCTTAATCAAATTCGTGAGCATTTTCATAACGGTCGTTTTCCCTGCGCCATTTGGGCCAAGGAAGCCATATATTTCGCCCTTCCGCACGCTCATGCTTACATTGCTTACGACTTCTTTGCCCTCAAATGCTTTCGTCAGGCCGCTCGTTCTCAAAATATAATCCACTCGTTCTCTCCTTCTTTCCATGTTGTAACTAGTTCTCAGTTTATCGAACACCTTTATCTTATTTGTTGCTTATTTCTAACAAAAATCTTAAGTTGCTAATAGGTCATGCGCCTCAGCTTAACCGTGAACGTCGTTTTCTCAAACGGGATGCTATGCAAGGTGATCTCGCCATTCATTTCCTCCACGAGTCTTTTCGTAATCGTTAAGCCCAATCCACTTCCCTGGAAAGCCTTGTTTCTAGACTCCTCCAGCGTAAACATCCTTTCAAAAACAAGCTCCTGATTTCGAGCGCTAATCCCTTTGCCGCAATCTGATACTTCAATCCTAACATGCGAATCGTCAACACTCATAGCAAGCCCAATTCTCTTCCCATCGCTGCCGTAACGAATGGCATTGGACAATAAATTGCTGAGCACCCGCTCCAGCGCTTCCTCGTTCCCTAAAGCATAGATCGCTTCTTCTGGAATTTGAATATCTGCTTCATAGCCGCTTGCCTGCACCAAATCGTAAAAGGTCAAAATGTTTTTTTTGCATAGCTCGTTCATATGTATTCGCGATAGCGTAATGTCGTTGTCACCCGCTTCTAATCTAGCTAAATCGAAAAAACCGTTCATCAGCTTAATGATCTCCAGCGTTTTTTCATGAATAAGCCGCAGAAGACGTTCTCTTTCTTCAAATGCCATTTCGCGGCTGCCTTGTATCATCTCGGCATAGCCGAGCACGACGGTTAGCGGTGTTTTTAGATCATGCGAGAAGTTAGCAAGCATTTTCCTCATGGAATGATTCGTTTTGGTAAACTGCGCCAGCTTATTTTGATTATCTGTCAAGAGGCGGTTTAACTCTACCAGCAGCAGCTTCAATTCGCGATCATCTGTCATGAGGAGCAGCATTTCCGAAGAGTGCTGCTCTAGCTGTCTGCTGATCTGGTTTGTAATATACCGTAAGCCAGAGCTTCTAGCCCGCTTCATTTGATACTGAATGACATTTAAAATGGCGAGTATGACAATTATACCCACTAAACTATAAACCATATTAAAATTCTCCCAGCTTATATCCGATGCCCCATAACGTCTTTATATATTGCGGCGATGATGGATCGTCTTCGATCTTCTCTCTCAAACGGCTGATATGAACGTTTATAACATTCTCGTCTCCAAAGTAATCATCGTTCCATACCGATCTGTAAATTTGCTCCTTCGTAAACACTTTGGTTGGGTTCAACGTTAGAAGCTTTATGATCTGCCATTCCTTTGAAGTAAGCTTAATCGACTTGCCCCGTTTGCTTACATCAATATTGTCCGTATCGATCGTAAGCTCATGAACACGAAGTACACTAGGCGCTGCCTGATTCCGAACACCTGAGTATTGCGTTGCTCTGCGTATCGCAGCCTTTACTCTTGCGAGCAGTTCGATCATAGAGAACGGTTTGGCCAGATAGTCATCCGCTCCGAATCCTAATCCTAAAGCTTTGTCCACATCGCCATCCTTAGCAGATAAAATGAGGACTGGAAGCAGACTATGCTCCCTAATCTTCTTCAGAAAATCAATGCCATTCAGCTTAGGCAGCATGACATCCAGCAATATTAAATCATACGTTTCCTGCGAAAATAACCGTAATGCTTCTTCACCATCTGCCGCATGTACGATATGGAAGCCTTCCAACGTCAAATAAGCCTCTACCATTTCGCTAATCGATCGGTCGTCCTCTACGAGCAATATGCGTTGTTTCAAGCCGTCCCACCCATCCTATCTATGTAAAGTTATATATTTTCAATCCATTCCCTTACTATACCATAGCCTATTTGTGTCAGATGACAGGAACATTGTCCAATAACTAAAAAAAAGCCCGCGTTTTTACGCGGACTTAAGATTAGTTTATTTCACTTCAACTACAAAAGGACTGATAAACGTTTTACCGTTTCGTTGAAATTGCCCCCAAATCTTATATACACCGGCACTCGGGAAAGTCGTCATGAATTTCGCATCCGGGCCTTTCGCTTTTTCCTCCATCGGGTGTACATGCAAATACTGCTCTGTATCTTCGCTTAGAATTACAACGTGCCCAACTGCGCCTAGGTAAGGCTCTAGATCCGTTATCGGTTCTTTGGACTTCGCATCCGTAAGTTTGAAGTTTAACTCTATTTCTTTGCCGGCTTCCGAATGATTGTTTTCGAGTGTAATTTCTACCCTGTCCAGGATCACGGAATGGTCATCCGATGGTTTAATCGGTACTTGTTCAGCGGCTAGCCCTTCTACCTTAATCCATTCGGACTTCGTTGTGGCGGAGCCGCCGGTAGGAATATAGTCGGCGAATAACTTATAATCTCCACCGGAAGGGAACGATGCCGTGATTTCGAATTGCCCATTCCCTTTGTACTCCGGATGGATGTGTTCAAAAAAAGATAAATCTTTGCTGACTGCGATGAGATGAAGCTTCTTCTCGTGATTTATATCAAATGCCTCGATGGCCTTTCCGTCCGTATCTTGAATTTGTACGGTTATTACGGTGTTCTCTCCAGATTTCGGCGTTTCTTCAGACCATTTCCAAACAGCATTGGTCTCAAGCTTCTTCGTCTCGCCAGCATGTTCTTCTCCGTGAGCTCCGTGCTCTCCGGCGCTTGATGCAGCGGGTGATGCCGCTTGAGAATTGCCGCCATGAGCACCATGATTATCTGTTTCTTGTTTATTTTGTTTTCCGCAAGCAGCAACAAGAACGAGCACAGCTAGCAATCCGATCAAATAAATTCGTTTCATTTTAGCCTCCATGATCTGAATAACTTTATACTTTTGCCCTTTGTAGACGAAGCGCATTCAGCACGACAGAGACGGAGCTTAAAGCCATAGCTGCTCCGGCGAGCCAGGGTGCAAGGAATCCAAGCGCTGCAATCGGGATCCCGATGACATTATAAGCAAGCGCCCAGAACAAGTTTTGCTTAATGTTTACCATCGTTTTCTTACTCATCGAGATCGCGTCCGGAATACTGTTCAAGTCCCCGCGCATTAAAGTAACATCCGCGGCCTCCATGGCCACGTCGGTTCCCGTTCCGATCGCCATCCCGATATCCGCAATTGCCAATGCCGGCGCATCGTTAATTCCATCTCCAACCATCGCGACCTTCTTACCGCTTTCTTGCAATCTCTTGACCTCGTTGGCTTTACCATCCGGCAGCACTTCCGCCAGCACATGGTCAATTCCAACTTGACTCGCTATGGCTTTCGCCGTACGTTCATTGTCGCCTGTCATCATCACGACTTCCAAACCGAGCTGCTTTAATCTGGCAACTGCCTGCTTTGACGTATCTTTAATCGTGTCCGCTACGGCTACCATACCAGCGTACTTCCCGTTAACCGCAACCAGCATCGCTGTTTTTCCAACCGACTCCAGTCGGCTCATTTCCTCAAAAGCGGACTCCGCGTTCACGTTAGCTTTCGCCAATAACTTTCGGGTTCCTATTAGCAATTCGTTCCCTTGAACTGTAGCTTCAATGCCAAACCCAGGTATCGCTTGAAAGGAATCTGTCGATGGGAGAGAAATACCTTGCTCTTGAATGCCAGCCACAATCGCTTCCGCTAGCGGATGCTCCGAATTTTTCTCCGCTGCAGCAATCCAGGACAAGAGCTGCTCCCGATTATAGCCTTGCTCAATCCGTACATCCGTCAATTCCGGCTTGCCTTTCGTTACCGTTCCCGTTTTATCCAATATAATAGTGTTAATGCGATGCGTGGATTCTAAATGCTCGCCGCCTTTGAACAAAATACCGAGTTCAGCGGATCGACCCGAACCGGCCATAATCGATGTTGGCGTAGCAAGACCTAGCGCACACGGGCATGCTATAACCAGAACGGCAATTGCCTTCTCCAACGCCTCTGCGAAATTGCCTGCATCAACAGCGAAGTACCAGATCAAGAAAGTGACGATTGCGATCCCTACAACGATCGGGACGAAGATTCCCGAGATCACGTCGGCTACCCTTTGAATCGGCGCTTTCGAGCCTTGCGCTTCCTCTACGACTTTGATGATTTGGGAAAGCGCCGTTTCTTTGCCGACTTTAGTCGCTCTAACTTTAAGCACGCCGTTTTTGTTCAGCGTTGCTCCAATGACTTGATCTCCTGTCTGCTTATCTACCGGGATACTTTCACCGGTTAACATCGATTCATCAACTGCCGATAACCCTTCAAGCACTACACCATCGACTGGCACTTTCTCGCCGGGTTTAACTAGGAATACATCTCCAGTTACTACGTCTTCTATTGGAATACTAACTTCCTGACCATCCCGTATGACGATAGCCGACTTGGCTTGTAAGCCCATCAATGCTTTAATCGCTTCGGAAGATCGGCCTTTCGCCAGCGTTTCGAATAATTTACCCAGCAATATTAACGTAATCAGCACGGCACTCGTCTCATAATACATCTCAACCTGATGATGTGCGGATGCATTTATTGATTCGATGGTTAAGTAAACACTATAGAAGTAGGCGGCAGATGTGCCGAGCGCTACCAATACATCCATATTCGCACTGCCATTGCGCAGCGCCTTGTAGGCTCCGACATAGAATCGGCTGCCAATAATGAACTGTACTGGGGTAGCCAATATCAATTGGAACCATGGATTCATGAAAATCTCAGGCACCCATATCCATGACGTAAAGGAGAAATGCCCAACCATAGCCCAGAGAAGCGGCAAAGAGAGAATAGCTGATACAATCAACCGGATCTGCAGGCTGCGGACTTCTTTTTTCTTATGATCGCTTTCACTCGTCTGCTCGTTCTTTGGTTTAGCTTTATAGCCGATCTGTTCGACTTTCTTGATCATATCCGCAGCACTTGTCATGGATGGAATAAATTCCACATGCGCCGTCTCCAAAGCTAAGTTTACCGTCGCTTTTACGCCGCTCATTTTGTTAAGGCCCTTCTCGATGCGCGTGGCGCACGCTGCGCAGGTCATGCCTACAATATCGAAGTCAATGGACTCCTTTACCGTACCGTATCCCAAGGCTTGAATTTTCTGTTCCAATTGGGACATGTTCACTTGAGAAGGGTCAAAGTTGACGGATGCTTGCTCCATGGCGAAGTTCACGTTTGCTTGTGCAACGCCTTCCAGCTTATTCAGACCTTTCTCTATACGGCTCGCACATGCTGCGCAAGTCATGCCAGTGATTTGTAGTGTGGCTTGTTGGTTTGATACTGCTTGATTAGAACTGCTCATGATCATCACCTATTCTTCTGTTGTATTACCATCTTATCTATGTGACTTTTTTATTTCACGACATCGTAGCCCTGTTTCTCAATCGTTTCGACAATGGCATCCAATGAGATTTCACTGTCGTCATACACTAATTCAACCAGACCTGCGGCTCGATCAACAGTCGCTTTTGCACCGAGAGTTTCGACTGCACCTTCAATCCTACGAACACAACTGCCACAAGTCATTCCTTCTACATTTAACATTACGTTTTTCATTTTTAATTCCTCCGTCTCATTTGTTTCGTTAGCATACTATACTACCCTATAGTATATTAACGACAAAATAATAAATAATTTATTGATAACTTCCTTGAAGTTGATTCAACCGACAAGCTTAGTCACACTTCCCTTTCGCAAACGGTTCACTTGCTCCAAGGGTGCAGCCTGCATATCCGATTTTATTAGAATCGACACTTCCAAGCCGGTGAACGCTTCATCCAGCCAATGAACGAATGGCATGCCCACTTCTTCCGCACCTTTATGAGAGTGGGGTTGCTAAGGCTAATTTACGAAGAGTCAAGCTCCAACACAACCTTTGTAATTAATGGTAACGATAAGTATAGAATACCCCCGTACCCTATATTTGTCAAGCGTAGTTGATGAATAAAATTTAAAAGCAAATGTACACAAGCACATTTGCTCCGATTATCATTTCATTAGTTTATTTATTGTCGTCAGCAACTCATCAATGACTCCATGTTCACCCGATTGAATTTTTTCAACGACACAGCTTTTCATATGATTCTCGAGAAGTAATTTTCCGACGCCGTTTAGAGCCGATTGAACCGACGCGATCTGATTGAGCACGTCATCGCAGTACGTATCTTTTTCGATTAACCCTTTGATACCTCGAATTTGCCCTTCAATTCGGTTCAGGCGACTGGTCAGGTTTATCTTGGTCTTCTCGGAGTGATGGCTATGTTGATGGTGGTGATGATTTTCATGTCCAGCGGATGCAACCGTTAATTCATTTTCCATGGCTTATCCCCTCCCCTTATGCCCTATTATACCCCCTAACCCTATCCGATGCAAAGCTCTGATAAAGCAGCAAATCAGCCGTGAATAACACGACTGATTATTATGCTATCTCATTTTCAATTCTCTGACGTTTTCCCTTTACGGATAAAAATCAACGCAATAAGTGCACCCACGATAGCGATGATAGCTGCTCCAACGAATGCGGAGTGAAAACCCGTATTTAATGCTGCGATTTGATCGATCCCTTTATCCAGCTCCCCTTTGGTCCAGGAAGAAGATACGGCAACCATGACAGCTAATCCAATGGCTGAACCAATCTGATAGCTCATATTGGATAAGCCCGACGCCAAACCGGATTCTTCCGGTCTTGCCCCCGACAAGGAGGAAATCGTTGCCGGGATATAAGCCATTGACATGCCAAGTGCCCCGAGTAGAGAAGCCCATAGTACGTTGGTAACGAAGTTTCCATCTTCTGGCGTACTCCCAGCGAACAGCAACAATGATCCTGCTAATATAAGCATACCAATGACGAGATTTCCTTTGATGCCGAACTTGCCGACAAGCCTTCCCATGACTGCGACCATCAAGATCATGATGAGGATCGTCATCGGCACCAGAGCAACCCCGCCCATGAATGCCGAATAGTTCAAAACCTGTTGAAGATACAGATTTAAGAAAAACCAAAGCGGAATCCAAGCACCTGAAAGAGTTGCCAAAATGATATTGCTCGCAAGTAGATTTGGAGCTCTAAATATTCGTAGAGGTACGAGCGGGTCTTTTTTCTTCGCTTGCACGATCAGAAACAGAATGAACAGTACAGCAGCAATGGCCAATAGAGCAAATGTTTGCGCTCCCCATCCGTTATGCTCCGAAGTGACGATTGCATATACCGCCAGCACCAACGCAGCTGTGACCGTCAGTGATCCTAAGATATCGATGCTGCCTTTGCTTTTTGTTCCTTTTGGAAGGACATACAGACTGTACAAAATAGCGAACAAGCCAACGGGGATGTTGATCAGGAATGTCCAATTCCAACTGAGCCATTCCGTGATGACTCCTCCAAGGAAAACCCCGGCCGTTCCGCCTGCTGCTGCGGATGCTCCCCAGAAGCCGAAAGCTTTGTTTAACTCCTTAGGGTTAGCGACAAAGAGTTGCATGATGATGGTCAATGCAGCTGGAGCGATTAGCGCAGATCCAAATCCTTGAATGGCGCGGCCAATATTCATCGACTCCTGGGACCAAGCTAATCCGGCTAACAGCGAAGCAAGTGACAAGATTATAAACCCAAGCATAAACATCCTGCGTTGACCGAATAGATCGGAAAGTCGGCCTCCTAGCAGCAATAATCCCCCAAAGAAAATGACATACGCATTAAATACCCATTGCAGGTTGTTTTGCGAGTAACCAAGTGCTTCTTTAACAGCTGGAAGAGCAACCCCGATGATAGATGTATCCATGATAACGATGAACTGAGCCAAACATAGCAAGAACAATGCTTTCCATCTTAGCGGATTCACATTAGTCATAGCATTTGAATTTCCTGACATATCGTATTCCTCCTTGATTTGATTTACATTCGTATAGTATACCCCCCTACCCTATATTGTCAACAACTATTTCCATAAAAAAACTGCTGACTTTAGATCAGCAGTAACTTGATTTGATTTAAATCCACTATGGGATGAGTTGATTGATGGCGCCCGTTAACGTTTCTTTCGGTACAAAACCTGTCACTTTCCCGACTAGCTCACCCTTTTTGTAAATAAACAAAGCTGGTAAACTCATGACTCCCATTTGCTCTGTCACTTTCGTTTCCGTCGCTACATCTACCATGGCCACCGTTACTTTTCCTGCATAAGCTAAGTCGATTTCCTCTAGAATCGGCTTCATTTGTTTACATAGCGTACACCATTCCGCCCAAAATTCCACCAAGACGGCATCCTGTTCAGAAACCAACTTATCGTAAGTGTTGTCCGTTAAATTTAAGATAGTCATTGCTATATCCCTCCTCTTGTGTAATTCACCCTGATAGGTACATAACCACCACACGCAACACACAACTTTTATTGATGAAGAATCTTAATATACTTTAACTTCATAAAATCTGACAAACACTATAATAACTCAAATACCGCCAAATTAAAATTTAAGATAAAATTTAAAATTCTATTAATAAGTTAACATGATCTCCGTCGGAATTGAGGCGATTTGGTCTTTATCTGCGGATCGAACTTTTAGACTTAAGACGTAGTCGCAGCTCCGTCGCCAGCCGCTTGAGGCGGAATAAGCTTAAATGATACATTTTCATTAACAGTAAATAACGATGAAATTCGGAGGTAAACTGATGCGTGTACGAGGAAGTGCTGGTCGTTCGTGGTCACTTGGAATATTGGCTTTCTTGGCGTTAGCAGTTGGGGCATACGCCTTGCTTTTGTACGGATCACCTGACGGCATTAAGGAGCAGGGCTTTGTCACAGAAAAAGGAAGCATGCCTGACTTATGGTACAGCGTTCTATGGGGCCATGCCGTTTCTGCTGGAATAGCGATTGCAATCGGCTGGTTTCAATTCATCAAGCGGTTTCGGCATCGCTCGCCAAAAGTACACCGCACGATCGGCTATATTTATGCTGCAATGATTGGAATTGGCGGCATCACTGGCCTCTATCTCGCTTTTTACGCGAACGGCGGGCTGATCGCAAGGGTTGGCTTCGGCACCTTATCTATTTTATGGCTGTATTCCCTTTATCGCGCGTTAAAAAGCATTATCGTCCACCGGAATAAGGCTGAGCATGGACGCTGGATGGCGAGAAACTATGCTCTTACCTGCGCTGCAATTACACTCCGCTTGTATACTGCACTCGCAGCTGGCATTTGGAAAATAACGGATACGAATGAATCGTTCTTCGTTATTGCTTGGATTTGCTGGGTACCAAATCTACTGTTTATTGAAATGCTAATGAGTAGAAAAAAGCGTATTGGCATGACGCATGAGAACGGTATATATCCAAAGATATAAACAGAAAATGAGCAAGGACGGCTAGAGCCCATCCTTGCTCTTTCCTTGTTATCGTCCTGCTTTTAAACGCGGTTATGATCCGCTCTCCAATTCGTAATCGATTTCTTGATCGTCCCGGAATTCATTCCCTCTTCAACAGCCTTCACGCATAATGCAGGAAAAGCATCATCCTCCGCAAAACGCAGAGCAATGATTTGCTGCACGCTAAGTCTTGTATCCAATGGTTTGCCTGTAAGCCTGAAATGCCGAAAATTCTCCTCCTGAACAATGCTGCGATCCTGCAGCTTCGTTGCGAACTGACGGACAACCGCCCCTAATAGAACTACACATACAGAAAGACCAAAAATTAATAGCGAAGAAAAGCTGAATTGCTCTTTAAATATATGAACAATCGACGCAATAAATAGGACAAGCGCAATGGGCGCCAGTATAAAATGATACAAAGGTGCATATTGCCCATGGTTCTCATAGCTTTGCGTTTTCACATTGCTCATAACGATTTCCCCCAATGTACTGTCTAATTCATTCTTTTTTGAAAAACTGAATCACGCCAAAAGCAAGACCTTCAGAGTCCTCACAATAAGCAAAATCGCCAATCTCGGGAATTTCCATCTTGGCGGAGGTAACTTTTCCGCCTGCCCGCTCGACCTTGCCCAAATATTCATCCAGATCCGCCACGGTAATTGAATTAACGGTTCGCAGTGCCTCTTCTGTAGAGCTGCGCATTAGTCCACCGTCAATTCCTTCCTCACCATCTTCGCCCGTAATGATTATCCAGTACCCCTCCATCATCTCTTGGAACTTCCAACCAAAAACCTCTTCGTAAAATGACATTTTTTTCTCTGGATTTCTAGTCTCTATTTCAAAATGAATAACACGTGACATAACGTTCACTCCTCTTTTTGCAGTAGTCTGATAAGACTCTACAAAAAGAATAGCTATCAACCGTGAATTTTGCTTCTTCTAGTTTGCTCTCTTTTATCCCTCCAGCCTATTAAGATAAGCTTGAACGAGAACGGGAAAGGAAATCAATATAGGCGGATCATAAAACTTTGGAGGTCGAAGGATAACATTGGATTCGCCTTTAGCTACGCCATCTGTTACAGTGATTTTCCCACTCGCCTTGCCACGCCAAGAATGCTGCGGATGCAGGTACTCATCGAGAGAAGCATCCCATGAAAATGCGATTGACATGATATAGTACGTTCCATCGGGAACATCCGGTATCACGTATGCTCCTGACTCAAAAACTATTGTGCATCCCACAGGCTTGCCCATAGGAATTGGCCTAGGAAACAAGCCAATACAAATCACGCCATGAAGCGATTCTGACGCCTTAACATGCCCCTCTATGGATGAAAGCGCCTTAATGCCCTCTGGCAAACGAATGGATCGAAGTTCATTGAGCCCAAGCGACCTGCTCTCTATAAAATGTCTAAACTGCTGCGGCGAAAGCCCGATAAAACTTGAGAATTTGGAAGAAAAGGTGCTAAAACTGCTGTATCCCACCGTTTGACCTACTTCTGTAGCTGATAAAGTAGATTTCAATAGCAGCTTTTTACTCCATTGAAAGCGAAGAGCAGATAAATACAGCCGAGGCGGAATGCCTGTGGTGGAGCGAAAGATACGATCAAAATGAAAAGGACTGTACGAAATAAGCTTTGCCAGCATTCCCGTCGAAAGAGTCGAATCTTCCATACGTTCTACCATCTGAACAATTGCTGCTTTTACAGCGACTTCATGATCAGATTCCGTCGTTTGCTTCAAGCCTGCCGTCTTTTTTTCGTAAACTTCTTGAACGGAGTGACTCACACCATTACTACCCCACCTCTGCCATGTAGTCTTCCTATTAGAATCATTAAACATGGTGACGTTGAATACTTACAACATATGTAAATCATTATACATTATAACTTTCTATTGTCAGAAAAAAATAAAGTATTTTTAATAACGCTATCTGCATTTCCCTTACTGTCCATCCTGTATTATGATTCTATAAAAAAGGGAAAGGACTCTTCTGCCTATGGAATTATCGAGGTCTCAGCAATTAGCTCAAGAGTACATAACAGATTACGCAAGAAGCCGCAAACATGAGGCGGAGCAAACAATGAGAGAAATCCTTCAAATGTCCAACATCGAGCTGAAGACATTTGAAGATGCTATCACTAAACTAAAATCTCATGCAAGCATTGCGCTGCACTTTCATCCCGATCGATTAGATCCGAACATGAAAAGCGTTGCTGAAGCACTACTTGAGCAGGGGATCTATAAAAGCCAGTTCGAAACTTTCCTATCGAATGGAAGTGTATCAGCATTTCCAGGTGGTGAACGAGACGTTTGGGAAAATAAAATGTTTGGCGGAGCGTACCAAATAAATGGCTCAACCAATAGCGAACGGCCGAAGTATGGGGCACTCAATGTCATGTTACATCCCGATGGACCTGCTCCACGGTTTGGATCATGTTATTTTCTTTTATCCGCTGAGGTCTCTCATCGTTGCACTTATACTTATTTGGATTCTCACCAAGACCCCAAGGAAAAGGGGACATATGAGGAATTTGACCTTATTTTGGCTGCTCTCATGAGGGATGCGTTCTATAACAATTTTGCCATTGGTGAAAGCAATCTGACGGTTCGAAAGTTAATAGACCATATGCTCGTCAATCTTGAGAAACCATTCCAAAATCCATCAAATAAAGAGCCAAATCGAAATCTTGACCACTATATCGAAGCTCAGGTTCATGGCGACATTTCTCTTAAAGAAGACGTAAAGGCGCTTGTAGCCGATCCATCATTTAAGGGCACCCCTACAGGACAAATCTTAGAACAGCTATGTTTAAAGTATTCCATTGATCTTTACTGGCATAGGGGCTTTACCCTTTTAGTTGATGAGGTTCCTATCAATTTCAGAGGTCCTTCGATGCCTTCACTAGCCAAAAGAATTGCGCAAAGTAATTTTATTGATGTTTTTATGATTGGCGCAGCAGCCATGGACTTGAAACAAAATCCAAGTAATTGGAGCGATAGAGGAACCTACAAAGAAGTTTTGCAAGAATTAAAATTACTCTGGCATGTTTTAGTGAAATATGGAAAGCCCATGGAAAAGTGAAAGTTAGCGTACGCGGAGGTTAACAAAGGAAAATAAAAAAAGAGGAGCCCGCAGCTCCTCCCCTCTAAACCCTATGTTCTACCGATTCTTTGCTCTGATCAGCATCTGATCTCACCTTGATTCGATATTCCTGCGGCGATATTCCCTCAAGCTCCTTAAACACACGAGAAAACTGCTTGCTGTTCTCAAAGCCAACGGCGCTGCCGATTTCCTGCATCTTTTGATTGCCTTCGAGCAGCAGCTCTTTGCTTTTGCGAATACGAATTTTTTTTAGAAACAATACAAAATTTTCACCCGTATGAACCTTGAACGCCTCACTGAAATAGGAGTAATTAAGGCCAACATAATTGCTCACGACAGCCATATTAAGCGGACGATAATAGTTATCCTCCATATAATTAACCGCTGCTTTAATCTCTGAATGCTCGCTATATGCTGAGCGAATGCCTCTGACATAGTCGTTCACGCTTGAGAGCAGCAGCTCCAAGCTCCGATAATAGTCGTGAAAGCTGCGGAAATTATCCATGCTCCCCACTTTACGATACAGCTTCAATACCTCGATCGACTCTTCGCCGTAAATGCGGAATACTTCGTCCAAAACCTGCTCATTGATCATTTTGCCTACCAGCTTTAAGTAGCCAATATCTACATTTGGTATATCCTCGGTATGGAAAATCTGCTTCAGCAGCTCCTGAACCTCCCGTTCCCGATCGGTTCCGAGCATATTGCCAAGCTTGCGAATTTCTTCTTCTGGCACCGGATAATACTGCCGCTTCGCTCGAATGTCCTCATGATGCAGCAGACGGCAATTCGAATAAATGAATGAATATTGCAGCGCCTCAGAAGCTTGCTTATAACAATGAAACAGATCTTCGATTTCATTCCCCTCGGCGCTTATCCCCATGCGCAGTCCATCCAGTTCCTTCCCGCCAGCCTGCCTAAACAATTCTTCGAACTGCAATGCTGGGCTGCCGATCAGAACGAGCTTGCCTTCACTATCTAGAAATGAGACATCCAGTACGCCTTTAATCGGCTGCATCATTTTCTCCACTAGCAGCTTGAACTCTTCTTTGTTCATGGAGTCGCCGCTCTCTGATTTATAATTCAGGACGGCAACAGTAAACGGTCTAGTAAACTGCTCAAATCCGATTTTAGCTTCCAGATCATTTGCAAAATCGTAAGCTGGGTCATCCTGCCTGAACCATTCCTTCAGCCTGTTTATCCGCAGCTGTTCACGGTACGTATCGCTTACCGCTACCCGCTCAGCTAATTCAGCTTGTGCTTGCAGCGTGTGCTCGCTCTTTGTGAGTGATTCAAACAGCTCGTCCCGCCGAATAGGCTTAAGCAAATAATCTTTAACCTGGTATTCTATCGCAGCCTTTGCATAGGAGAAATCGTCATAGCCGCTTAATATAATGAAGATCGGTTTCTGCTCCGGCTCCGACTCCTGAGTTAGCTGCTTAATGAGTTCAATTCCATCCATCACGGGCATGCGAATATCTGTAATTACGATGTCTGCTCGTTCATTGCGATATTGTATTAAAGCATCTTCTCCATGAATCGCCATTCGAATGTGATACAATTCGGGAAATTCTCTCTCAATCATCGTCTTGAGCCCTAAACGGATATTTTTCTCGTCATCTACGATCAGCATTGTTCTCATATCCGGAACTTCCTCCCATCAACAGTACCTTAGGAAGGGTAATGACTACTTCTGTGAATTGCCCTTCTCTGCTATATACCTGTAATCCATATGGCTTGCCATAATAAAGCCGAATACGCTGATGAACATTGCGCAGGCCGATTCCAAACGCTTGTTTTCCTTTTCCCGCTTCTTTCTCTGAAGAAATCCCGTTACTATTATCGGTGTGAATCATGTCATTTAACCGCTCCAAGCGGGCCGCTTCAATACCCATGCCGTTATCTCTCAGCCTGATGATAATGCCTGCATCCTCATCCTCAATAACATCAATTAATATTTTGCTCTTACTCTCTTCCACACCCGTCCACGCATGTTTTACTGCATTTTCTACGATTGGCTGCAGGGACATCTTAAGCACTTCAATCTCCAGCAGCTTCGGTGGTATATTTAGTTCCAGCTGAATCGGTTCATCGAACCGAATATTCATGACGGCAATATAATTCTGAATATGGCGAAGCTCATCCTGTAAGCTTACATACTCGCCAGACCACTTGAAATTATAACGCATCATCCCGCCAAGCGAGGTAAGCGAATCGGATATCGTCCGCTGGTTTTCCATCTCTGCGAGCATCTTAATATTCTCGAGCGTATTGTACAAAAAATGCGAGTCGATCTGACTGTGCAGGGTGCGCAGCTCGGCCTCTTTCGTTAGCGCCTGTTTCTTAACTCCCTGGGCAATTAGCTCATTAATGGTATGAATTAATTTGTTAAAATGATGCGCTAGCTCGCCTATTTCTCCGCCTCCGCCCAAAGGAAGCCCCGTTGGCATTTCTCCTCTTCTTACTTTCTTCATTGCCTCTGTGAGGCGACTCAGATTTTTGAGAATAAAGGAGTTCATTAAATACGTTATGAAGGACAATAGACCGATCAAAATAATATTAGCAGCGATGATTTGTCTCTCGGCTCTGGATACGCGTTCATCAACATTTTTTAACGACACCACATTAAGAATATGCGCACTGACTTGTTCCACAGGCGTGGAGACCAGCAAATAAGGATGCTTATTTACAGAAAATCGCTTCTCTTTAACCCCGTGCTCATTCATTTCCCGGAACTCTTGCAAAATGGCTCGATGAAGCTCTGGATCACTGCCGACAAACGGTTGATTGTCATCCATAAAAATAGTTCCGTTGCCATCAGCAAGCATCATCTGTGACCCGTCATCCTTAATATTGGCAAACGCTTTAGGCGAGAACTGCTTCAGCAGCATTTCGACTTGGATAATCCCAATACGCTTGCTTCCGGAATTCACGACGCGCAGGAGTGAAACCTTCGGCATTTGCTCGTTAACATCCGTCACGTAACGATGCAAAATGTCGAGATCCTGCTCTTTGAATATCCACATCTCCTTGCCATCCAATTGATCCAGCTTGGCATACCACGGCTCTTTTTGAATCCGGCGTTCATGGAAAATAATCGGCCAAACTTCGGACATATGATCATTGTTTGCAAACAAACGAAGATGGGCAATATTCGGATTATTGATTTGAATGTTGATCATGTCGGTAAGGGTGCCACGATATAAGTCGAGGAGCTCTTCAACAGGAAGATCTTCATCCTTTGAGATATAGTCCAAAATTTCAGATTTCGATAACGTGAGCTGGGCAGCCCGTTCCATAGCTTCAATCTGATTTAGAACATTCACTTTCTCCATTTCAAGCAAGTATTGGCTTTGCTTAAAGGTATCGTTAATATAACTATCCCTAATCTGATTAAAGAGATAGTTCGATACGCCGATGCTAGGGATTAATAATATGACGATATAAGCCGCCACAAGGCGGCTTTGCATCGATCGATGTCCTAGCCAATTCGTAGCAGACTGAAGATGTAACCGAAATTTTCTGCCCATAATGCTCTCACTTCCGCTCTGTATTTCATTCACTCGATTAACTTCCCCATCAAGCTATTCTTATATTGCACAAAAAGCACCCCAGACCGTTTCCGGTTCTGGAGTACCTTTCGCTGGGGTCTTCCCCCTAAGTGGTAGAAATGATTATATTATTTTGCTGCGTCCAACTTCGCAACATTTTCTTCGTATTTCTTTTGTTTGTAGGCTTGTACTTTGCTGAATCCAAGAGTCTCACGTTTCTTTAGGAAATCGCCCCAAATTTTATCGAACTCTGCATCCGATTTAGCCAGCACTAGTTTTGGCAATACTTTGCCAAACTCTTGATCTATTTTTGTGTTCATAATACCTTCGGCTGAAGTGCCAGTTGGGTTCAGCTGGTCGAATTCCGACAAGCTCTTCGCCTTGCCGCGAGTCCAATCTTCCAATTGCTTGAATGGCTCAACAGCTGGCGGAGACCAGATTGGCGTTAGGTTCGTATCCATCATCATCCAGAACGTGTGGGATGCGCCAAGCTGCTTGTCGAAAGCGCCACGATCTGTATTCAATAGATTCAATGCGTCTGGCAAGAACTGATCTTTGCCATCAATGTTATCCCAAGTTACGCCTTGTTTACCGAAGAACGTATCATGCTGTCCTTCTTCCGAGATCAAATAGTCTAGGAAACGAATCGCGCGCGCTTTGTCTTTCACATCTTTGGAGATCAGAGTTACTGTCCAACCTGAGATCGATGGGCCAGCAAGCGTCGGCTGATCAAGGTTAGTATTAGCAGGACCGTCTACAGCAATGTAGATGGAGTTCGGATCATTTGCAAATAGTGCATTTTGTTGGTTTGCAAGGTCAGATCTAGCGTAAAGCATTGCGAAATAACGGCCTTGTGCAATTTTTTCTTCCATTTGCGGGCGCTTGTCAATGAAGATATCTTTCGACAGCAAGCCGTCTTCGTTCGCCTGACGCATTGTTTTCAGCCATTTTACGTATTCAGGATCTGTATTGCGATCATACAGCTGACCATCTTTATCGTAAGGAATAGCAAGGAAGTTCTGAATATAATGTTGAAGCGACGCGTTGCCTGTGTCGCTGAAATCATACATGCCTAGTGGAATAAGCGGTTGGCCATTCACATCAGGATACATTTTTTTCGCAGCCTCAAGTGCATTCAAAAAGCCTTCCGGCGTACGCATATCCGGTTTGCCTAGTGCTTCGTACATATCTTTTCGCACAAGGAAGGTTTGCGTGGATGTAATGTTGTCTCCGAATTTCTCATAGTCCTTAGGTGATGAGGAAGAGTTCGGATAACCGTATACATTGCCGTTTTCTTGTTTGTACCAAGAAAGCTTAGCAGGGTCTGTTACTTTGTAGAAGTAAGGGTCATATTGATCAGCAAGCTCGTTCAGCGGTAGGACTAGATCGCCTTCGATCATTTTCTTAACCGCATCTTCGTACCAGCCTAGTGTAATAAAGTCAGGCAAAGAGCCCGAAGCGATCATTGTATTCATCTTCTCAGCTTCGTTGCCGGCTGGAACGATGAAGTTAATGTTAACGCCAGTTTTTTCAGTAATATATTTCGAAGTCGCATCTACGCCCCATTTG
This sequence comes from Paenibacillus sp. NRS-1760, assembly GCF_050467785.1. Classification (NCBI taxonomy): domain Bacteria; kingdom Bacillati; phylum Bacillota; class Bacilli; order Caryophanales; family Paenibacillaceae; genus Paenibacillus; species Paenibacillus sp. NRS-1760. The sequence continues at coordinate 151,699 of NZ_JBITPK010000007.1, forward strand.
TTAGGGAACCAAGAGAAGTTGATGTACCAGTCGAACGTAATCGGGCTTTTATCCACTTCCCAGCCCTTATCGTCCTGAGTAAGCTTCACTTGCTCAGCAGGAGCGCCATTGCCCTCTTCCTTGCCATTGTTTTTGTTGCCGCCTGAAGAGCAAGCGGTCGTAAAGACTAGAACCGTTGCGACCATCAGCATCAATACATTTTTGAGCTTAAGCTTCTTGTTCATGTTTGTCTTCCCCTTCTCTGTATGAATGATTATATATGCAATCCTCTGCTCAATAAAGGGCGGAAGGTACTGCCATAAGTTAACCTTTAATCGAACCGATCATCATTCCTTTTACGAAATACTTCTGCAGGAACGGATAAGCGATAACGATTGGAAGGGTCGTGACAACCATCGTAGCCAGCTTAATGGATTGTGTAGTAACGGATTTCCCTATACCTCCAGGGATAGCGGCCAACATTTGGCTAGAGCTGGACTGAGCAACAATACGGTACAAATAAGTTTGTATCGGCTGCATGTCCATGTTGTTCATGTAGATTACGCCGGCAAAATAATCATTCCATTGGTATACCCCGTGGAACAAAGCAATTGTAGCGATAACCGGCATCGATACTGGCAAAATCACTCGCACAAAGATCGACCAGTCATTTGCTCCGTCAATTTTAGCAGCTTCCTCAAGGCCATCCGGAATATCCCGGAAGAAGGTCATGAAGATAATAAGATCGAAGAAGCTGAACATGGCAGGAATGATATAGACCATGAAGTTATCCAGCAAATGCAGGTCTCTCATAAGCAGGTAGGTCGGGATTAGACCGCCGCCGAAGAACAAGGTAACCGTTCCGAAGAGAATATATATTTTGCCGCCGATGAGGCCTTTGCGTGAGAATGCATAAGCAACCATCGCCGTAAAAAACACGTGAAGCACCGTGCCAAGCAGTGTTTTGGCTACGGTAATTCCCATCGCAGTCATGATGCCGCTGCTTTGGAAAACCGCGTCGAAGCTCTCGATGCTGAAAACCCGCGGCCACCAGTAGATCCCGCCGCGCATGCCGTCCTGCCCTTCATTGAAGGCATTGACCAGCACATACCAAATCGGATATAGGGTCGCGAAGCAAATGAGCAGCATACCGAAATTGTTGAAGATATCGAAAAATGCTTCTCCTTTTGTTTTACGTTTAATATTAAACACGGTTAGTCGCCTCCGTTTCTAGAACAGTGAAGTATCGTTCATTTTTTTCGTTACTCGGTTTGCAATAAGCAATAGAATTAATGCGATTAAAGACTTAAACAATCCGACAGCAGTCGAGTAAGAATAACGTCCTTGCTGCATACCCGTCTGATAAACATAAATATCGATAACGTTGCTCGCGCTCTCATTCAATGAGTTGCGCAGCACTAGAATCTGGTCAAAGTTCGAGTTAAGCACGCCGCTCACTGCTAGAATGAACAGGATGGAGATCGTCGCCTTAATGCTAGGCAAAGTAACGTACCACATTTTTTGAAAACGCCCTGCTCCATCAATCGTTGCTGCTTCATACAACTCCGGCGATACACTGGCAATAGCCGCAAGATAGATAATGGCGGACCAGCCAAGCTCTTTCCAAATATCTGATGTAATGATGATGCTCCAGAAGTAGCTAGGCTCTGCCAAATAGGAAATCGGCTCATCGATGAAATTAAGAGCAAGAAGAACATTGTTAATAATCCCAACATCCGAAAGCCAAGTGGCAAGAATACCGCCGAGAATAACCCATGACAAAAAGTGAGGCAAATACGAAATGGTCTGAATCGCTTTCTTGAAGCCGACCGAACGAACCTCGTTTAGAAATAATGCAAAAATAATAGGTAGTGGAAATCCGATCGCAAGTTTGATAAGACTGATGCCGAGTGTATTTTTCATGACATCAACGAAGCTCTCATCCTGGAAAAACTCCTTAAAGTGCATAAAGCCCACCCAAGGCGCCTCGCTTATGGATTTAACAATGTTGAATTCTTTAAAGGCGATAATAACGCCATACATAGGAACGTAGTTGAATATAATCATCCATAGCACGCCTAGTAACGCCATAATTTGAATGTGCCGTTGGCTGTACAACTTTTTGAACCATTTGCTTCTTGCTGCCTTTGCGTCCGCAGCAGGCAAGGAAGCAGGCGCTGAACCTAGCTGTGTTTTCAAAATAATTACCCCCATGCTGTTGAAAATCTGATGTAAGCCCTTGCATATCTTATACTTTAATTGTAGATTGTTGGCTCCTGTCTCGTAAGGTTTTAGATTTCGTATTCAGGTGACCATTTTTCGGTTTTGGGTGCATCTACCGTTTTTTGCGCACAAAAAAATGTGATGCTGGCAGAACCTGCCTCGCATCACATTTTAGTTTTTCATTCTATTTAGCAAACGAAAATTCAATCCAATCCAAATCCACACTGCCGCTTAAAATACGGATGATGACACGAACTGCTCCAGCTGGCAGATGGATGTCCTTTAGAAGCAGGCTCTCCGTCCAATCCTCACCGTTCACCTCACAGCTCACCGGCTCTTGGCCTTCCAGTTCAATAGATAATGTCGCTTGCCCCGCAGCTGCTAGCAGTCGAGCATGCAGATCAAATGACTTGCCTTCGACGCACAAAGCATCGTACGCGAGCCAATCCCCTTTATGCAGCTCAACACAAAGCGTATTATCCTCTGCCCAAACCTTGCCGCCCTCTGAATGATAGCTTGGTATCTCGGTCTTGCCCGAAATCATCCTCATTGGCACGCCGTCACTTGCACGCAGCCCTGTCTTGTTCGTTTTCTTGTTTACGATGCCGAAGCCGGCACCCTCACCTTGTCCATAAAATTCAGCAGGAATCTGGAGCGGAAGGTGACGCAGCAGCGCACGGGATATGCCTGGGAACGCATCACAATTGTCCACTTTCAGATTATCGAGATATTCATTTAAGATCGCTTCCGCAGCTGCTTCATCCGGTTTAGCGCCGCCCTCCAAATAAGCCGTCAGCAGTTTCCAGCCTTCAGGCATACGAATAGAGTACGGAGAATTTGATGTGTTCATCTTTTTCCACGTCCAGAAATTCCACGAAATCTGATGGTCCTCGAACATTTGGAATGCTCCGCTGTACCACTGTGCGTTATTTTCACCGCCTTCGCCCATGAAGATCGGCACATTCCACTCCTCACGCTTATCTATATACTTCTGAATACTTTCCGTATCGGGGTTGTTCCAATACTTATGGAATTGCAGCATTAAATTATCATCAAATTTCTCTGTGAATACACTCCAGTCCGTTGACCAATGCACCCCTTCAATAATGATCATATGACGCTTGTCCACTTCACGGATCGCTGCTGTAATTTCCTTGTGCAGCGGCTCTACAAGATCATTATATTGGTTAAACCAATCCGGAAGAGGTTCATTAAAGAGGTCATATCCGGCAATAATCCAATCGTCTTTATAGCGCTCTGCGAACATTCGCCAAATCGCGATCGTCAGCTCTTGGTTGCGGCGATCCGTAAACAGCTCCGGCAAATCATTTTCCGAATCGTCAATGTTGGCTCCCGTCTGCCCGCCTGGCGCCCCGTGCAAATCCAAAATGACATACAGCTTATACTTTCTGCACCATTCAATCACTTCATGGATTCGTGCAAGCCTCTTTTCATTAAAAATGATCTCTTCCCCTTGTTCTAGAATTCCGCGGGCATTGATTGGAAACCTCACGGAATTAAAGCCCTGCTTCGCTACTTCGCGGACATCAATTTCATCCACATAACGCTCCACATAACTATCCCAGAACTGTGCTGCTTTCTCTTCGCCGATTAATTCCTTGACCATCGCCTCGATTTTGCGCGGACGGTCTCCGCCTTGCGGGAACTTCCACATATAGCCTTCCGGCAGCAGCCAGCTTCCGAACCCAACGCCTCTCAGCACAATTTCTTTGCCGTCTCCATTAACCAACTTTTTACCTTCCGCCCTAACGAAACCGCTTACATCTTTGTTGTTGCTATGCATGCTCATCATCGGATTGCCTCCTGATATGTATGGTTTGGAGCTATCATTGTTACTCTCTCAAAATATAGCACATGACCGCAGCTTACGGTGAGCATTCCGAAATACGGAGAGCATATCCGAAAGGCGCAGCCTTCTAGCAGCCGATTTGCGTTTTAGTTTGTGTATAGCAAGCAAACATCTAACTGCATTTGTATGCGAAAAGGTAAAGTAACACGTCGAACTATCCACCAGAAGTATCATGAGTACCACGGAGGTGACAGTAAGTACCAGCGGTTACAGAGATACCTGAGATACCTGAGATACCTGAGATACCTGAGATGCCAGGGATACCAGCAGTTCCAGAGGTACCTGAGGTGCCAGAGATACCAGCGGTACCAGCAGTACCAACACTTCCAACAGTTCCAGAGGTATCATCATTATCTGTAACGAATCTGATACACGTTATCCGCCTACATTTTCACCTTTAAAAAATGTAACGAACACAAGCAACCTTATTTCCTTCAAATCGTCTCTTTACGTGATCAAAACTACCTAATAGCGTTGCTGTGATTCGTTAGCATCTTTAAACATCACTTTTCCGCAAAATAAGCTCTTTACGATTCGTTAGACTTTAACTTTTATTAAATGGATAATCCATCCAAATAATGCAACCTTATCAATCATTAAGGTGTCTATATGATTACAAGTAAATGTCGCAAGGCAGCATTATTATTATGTTGGGGGTGTACTATCGGATATGTCGAAAATAAAACCAGTATTTTTCATTTTATTATGCATCATCATCTTAGGCGGATGCTCCAAAGATACAAATAGCAAGGAAAATAAGTTTATTTTAGAAGATGTAACTAAAGCGATTGAAGCTCAGAAGTTAGAGCTAATATCCTATGGGATAACAGGTTACCCACCGAAATTAAACGATGTTATTCCCGAGGTCTATTCCGTAGGAATGCCACTAGATAAGAAAGAAAATGAACCTGAGTTTATGCATTTTTATATCTTTCAATCTGAAAAAGATCGTATTAATGGGGCTGAAGAACTCCATAAACAAACAGAGAATGTCGATTCCAAATCGTTTCCGAGATTATATCAGGAAGGAAACGTTCTGATCGTTTACTGGAGTGACATCAAGGAGAACACACGACTAGACAAACCTATTGAAGCCGCGTTAGAGCAGCTCAAGAATGCCTAATAATCTCATCCGCTACTGCTTGAGGTGGGGATGACAACATCGTGTAACCCTTTGTTTTGATCGTTACTCTTTCGCCGATCCTTAGGTCATTGTAAAGCTCTCTATCATCAACGCGAATAATCATCACATCGTTATGATTTTCGTTATTCAAAAAATCAGAAAGCGTCTTTGTTTTGGCCTCTTTTTTGGAAATGTTATAGACAACAAATAGGGTTGGAGCGTCATTGCTGTTAAGTTGTTTCTCTAGAATGTAATCGCCTTTTTCGAATGGTTTATTAATGCCAATGATTAACCCGCAAACTGCAACAGCAACTAGCAAATACGCTATCCATTTTCTCATCTTTTTCCTCCCTATTTGAATTACTACATTAACACGTGTCATGGCCATTCTCCTCTTACAAGATACTTAAGCTTGCAATAATTACCTTAATAACTATTCTAATACAGTAGAGCAGACAATGGCTATATCCATCAAAATGTGTTTGATAATGAAATACCCTCATGATATATTTAGCAATATTTAGGAGAGATTGAAAACAACGCGAATGACATAACTATTTCATATGACTAAGGAAGCGAGTGTTGTTTGGTGGAAAATAAAGCTGTCGTACTTGGCTCAAACTTTTACACAGGTTTAAGCATCATAAGAGGCCTCGGTTCCAAAGGGATCTATACAGTAGCAATGGATTATTCCAAGCAAAATACATATGGCGCCAAATCCAAATACTTAAGCGAGCAAATTATTGTTCCTCATTATAAACAGCAGAAAGAGGAGCTTCTGCACTATTTAATCGACTACGCCAAAAAGCAGGACAAGAAGCCTGTCCTTTTTCCGAGTGTCGACCCTTATGTGGAGTTCGTTGATTCTTATTTGGACGAGCTCAAAAAGTACTACCATATCAATATGAACGTACAAGGCTTTTGGAGCAATATTATGGACAAGGAGTATCTCCATACCCTTACAACAAAACACGGTGTATTAGTGCCAGAATCGATCAGCCCAGCTGAGGAACGATTTGAAGAACGAGTCGTTGCTGAGATCGGCTTTCCATGTATCGTGAAACCCACGGACTCTCCAGCTTTCGTGGACTTCTTCCGAGCCAAAATATTCACATGCCATAACTTGGAGGAAATGAGAGTAGCAATCGAGAAATCGAGGCAAGCTAAACTTCAGGTTATCGTGCAAAGAATTATTCCCGGCTTCGATGATCATGTCTACACCTTTGATGCCTACTTGGATCAGAGTTCAAAGGTAACTCACTGGATGACCTGTCAAAAACTACGGCAATTCCCGATTAACTTTGGCGCATCTTCCTTCACAAAGCAAAAGTACATAGAGGAGCTTTACCACATCGGTGCCCCTTTTCTAGAAGCGATTGGCTATAAGGGCTTCGCCGAAATTGAATTCAAGAAGGATGCGGTAACCGGCAAGTATTATTTGCTGGAGATTAATGCGAGAACGACTACACTGGACCCTCTCCTTCAAAAATGTGGCGTTAACTTCCCACTGCTCGCTTACAACGAGCTAGTAGGCAAGCCGATTGGAAGCTATGCGATTACAAGCGATACAGGGATCGCCTTCTGCTTTTTGTTTGAAGATCTTATTTCATCGCGCGATTATGTCCGAACCAAACAGTTAAGCGTCCTGCCAATCGTTAAATCCCATTTTGTCAAAAGAGCGCCTGCCATCTGGAGCCTAAGCGACCCAGCGCCTGCCGTATCATTCTGCTATATGGTATTCAAAAAAATAGTGAGGAAAGTTTCACAACGAAGGGTAATACGGCAGCCGTAACTATTAGACGTAAAGATAGCACAATAGGAAAACCTCCTGTTAAAGCAGCTGAATCAGCTCAATCAACAGGAGGTTTTTATGAAATTTTGCTATAAGTTAGACTGTTTCCTCCATCAAGCTTCGTTCCCTTTTGAATCTACAAAAAACCAATAAACGATAAATTGTAAAACGCTCATCCATAGGATGAATAGCAATGAATTTCCGTTTAATGAATCTAGCACTTGTTTCAATAAAGACAAAGGCTCCGTAAACAAATGAATAGAATGAAAGCGTAAAAATCTTCCTATATAAATCCCTAGACCGCCGAGCAGCATAAATACAAATAAAATCAGTTTATTCCACTTTGTATTTATAAGAAGCAGTTGAATCTCTTTGATCATTAAAATGTAAAAAAATAGAGCTATGAAAACCCCGCTGATTAACACAAAGAAGTTCCACCACTCATTAACGTGAAGTCCCTCCATATAATCAAACGAAAAGAAATTGAGATGAATCAGATCGGTTACAACGTAGAACACATTTGGCGAGAGCAGGATGAAAACGATAAAGAAAACAAAACTAACCAGCATATTTCTTTTCTTATGCGACTTAAATAAAGGCAGCAAAAAAGACAGCTCCAGTGCTGCAAAAGCAAGAAATAAATTAAAGATCATAAATGAATAATAGTTATCTAAAGTAAACAGAAGCGCTATATACGTAAAAAAAGATATTCTCGCCTTAAAACGATTATTCATCCAAACACTCCTATTGTTATCCATTTTATGCATTTTCGGGTGAAAAGGTATCAAAAGCCTTGCGAGATTGCCTCGCAAGGCTTTTTCGTTCTACTTTTGAAGCCGATTGGCTAATATTTTCCCTAACGCCTCTTCCGCTGCAAAAACTTCAATCGGGCTATCAGGATTTTCTCGGGTATGCTTTAACCGTTCAATTGATTCATCATTAATGTGAGCGGGATCAATGAAAGACAATGCCCATGCTGCCCAAAAACAAGCTTTATCATTTGTGGAAGCGAGTATTTGCAGTAAATAAGGGACGCTATGGCTGCCTATTCTCGTTAAAGTTAATGCAGAGGCCATTCTGAGCTGTTCATTGTCCTCCTTCAACAAGGCAGCAACCTGAGCAGCAGATTCTGATGCTGCTTCACCAAACTCACCTAGTACAACAACGATCATAGTACGTACTGATACATCCGTTACATGCAGTTGTTCGATTAAAACTGGAATTACATTTGTCCCTTGTTTTTTCAAATTATGTATCGCATGAAACGCTTCTTGTGTATTTGTGCTGCCTAGTTTCATGATATTAGCATCAAATGGTTTTAAGTCAGACATTGTTTTATCTCCTTTTTATAAGATGAAAAAAACAAATCCTTTCATGTATACAAATCTCAAAAAGATGACACACTACATTTTTCCATTCCAAATGTAAAACGTTTTTTTCTGAAAGAATGTTGCGGAACATACACCTCTAAGCTCAGGTATCACCTCATTGTAAGTACAACTCATGAATTTTTCCTTATAATCTACATTATCCAACATTAAGATTGAACATTTGTTCATTTATGATTTTACATATGTTCAAAGTCGTGTTATTATAAGCGTGAAATTAAGCATTCGTATAAGGGGAAGGTGAACTGGCTATGTTAAATTTGTCTGGAATGATTGATCATACGCTTTTGCGTGCAGATGCAACAAAGTCTGAGATTACAAAATTAACGGCAGAAGCGAGAAAATATAGTTTTGCTTCCGTTTGCGTCAATCCAACTTGGGTAGCTTACGCTGCTGAGCAATTGGCAGGCAGCACCGTTAAGGTTTGTACAGTAATCGGATTTCCATTAGGGGCTTCTACTACGGAGACAAAGGCCTTTGAAGCTAAGAACGCTATTGCAAATGGAGCGACTGAGGTTGATATGGTCATTAACATTGGTGCACTCAAAGATGGCGACGACGACTTTGTACAAAAAGATATTCAAGCTGTTGTTGAAGCCGCTGCTGGTAAAGCCATTGTGAAAGTAATTATCGAAGCATCACTGCTTACAGACGATGAAAAAGTACGCGCTAGTCAGTTGTCTGATCGTGCGGGTGCGGATTTCGTGAAAACATCGACAGGTTTTTCAACTGGCGGAGCAACTGCTGAAGACGTAGCGCTTATGCGCAAAACCGTTGGGGACAAGCTCGGCGTTAAAGCTTCCGGCGGCATTCGCAGTCTTGAAGATATGGAAAAAATGATTGCAGCAGGCGCATCAAGAATCGGTGCCAGCTCAGGCGTGAAGATTATGGAAGGCGAGCAATCGACCTCTTCTTACTAAATAGATATGATGGTGCTGCTCCAATTTGGAGCAGCCTTTACAGGAGGATTGTAGGATGAAGGAACAGTTAATTAAAGAAGCGATTGAAGCCCGTCAGCATGCTCATATCCCCTACTCGCATTTTGCAGTTGGTGCCGCTCTACTAACAGGCAGCAAACGCATTTACCGAGGCTGTAATATTGAGAATGCATCGTTTGGATTAACGAATTGCGCGGAGCGAACGGCTATTTTCAAAGCGGTATCCGAAGGTGAACGCATCATTGAAGCTATTGCAGTAGTGGCAGATACCGAAGGTCCTGTATCTCCATGCGGCGCTTGTCGACAGGTATTGGCCGAATTTTGTGATGAGAATACAAAAATCTATTTAACAAATCTCCATGGACATACAGAAGAATGGACCATGGCACAGCTGCTGCCAGGTGCTTTTCAAGCCTCCGATATGAAATAGTAATCTGTGAATCTATTGTAAGCGCTTCATAGTAATTCTAAACTCGCACAATATTAACTAACTAGGAGAATGAACCATGAAATTTTTAATCGCTATATTAGGTTTGCTTGTTGTTCTTGGGCTTTCTTACATTGCGAGCAATAACAAAAAGAACATTCGCTATAAACCGCTCATTATCATGGTCATCCTGCAGGTAATCTTAGCCTTCGTTCTATTAAACACCTTAGCTGGTGCTGTTTTAATTAAAGGGTTCTCCAGTATGTTTGAGAAATTGCTTGGCTATGCCCATACCGGGATTGAATTCGTATTTGGCGGCTTGCTGAATGAAGGTCAGTTTTCTTTCTTCTTAAGTGTATTGCTGCCAATCGTGTTTATTTCCGCGCTCATTGGGATATTGCAATACATCAAGGTTCTGCCGTTTATCGTCAAATATATCGGTCTTGTCTTGAGCAAAATAAATGGCATGGGAAAATTGGAGTCCTATAATGCGGTAGCTTCTGCAATTTTGGGACAATCAGAGGTTTTCATTTCCGTTAAAAAACAAATCGGGTTGCTGCCTAAACATCGGTTGTATACATTGTGTGCCTCGGCGATGTCTACGGTGTCGATGTCGATTGTTGGCTCGTACATGCAAATACTCGATCCAAAATATGTAGTAACGGCGCTTGTGCTGAATCTATTTGGCGGATTCATCATCGCTTCCATTCTTAACCCTTATAAGGTTGAGCCGGAAGACGATATTTTACAGGTGCAAGAAGAAGAAAAACAATCCTTCTTTGAAGTGTTGGGCGAATATATATTAGATGGCTTCAAGGTTGCTATCATCGTCGCAGCTATGCTTATCGGTTTTATTGCCATGATCGCGCTCGTAAATGGACTTTTCAGCGGTATCATTGGCATCTCGTTCCAAGAACTGTTAGGCTATATTTTTGCTCCCTTCGCTTTTATCATGGGTGTTCCATGGAAAGATGCAGTCGACGCAGGAAGCATAATGGCTACAAAAATGGTATCCAATGAGTTTGTCGCTATGCTTGAGCTAGAGAAATATCCTAATTTGTCTGCGCGCGCTGTCGGCATTGTCTCTGTATTTTTAGTTTCCTTCGCCAACTTCTCATCGATCGGCATCATTGCCGGCGCTGTGAAAGGCCTGCATGAAAAACAAGGTAACGTCGTGGCTCGATTTGGGTTAAAATTGTTGTACGGGGCTACTTTAGTTAGCGTCTTGTCTGCCATTATTGCCGGACTGTTTATTAAATAACAAGGAGCCTAAAACCAATGAACAAGTTTCAAAGAATTCACCTTGTTGTCATGGACTCTGTAGGTATCGGCGAGTCGCCGGATGCAGCCAGCTTCGGGGACGTTGATGTCGATACACTCGGTCATATCGCACGGGAATGCGGAGGTCTTGAGATGCCTAATATGGCTAAGCTCGGACTATCCAACATTAGGGAAATTGCTGGAGTGAAGGTCGCAGACCAGCCGCTTGCTTATTATACAAAAATGCAAGAAGCATCCAATGGCAAAGACACAATGACGGGCCACTGGGAGATCATGGGACTCCATATTGCAGTACCATTTCGTGTCTTCGCAGATGGATTCCCTCAGGAATTGATCGCTCGCATTGAAGCTCATACTGGTCGCAAGGTCATTGGAAACAAACCTGCAAGCGGCACTGAGATTATCGACGAGCTTGGTGAAGAGCATATGCAGACGGGCGCACTGATTGTCTACACTTCTGCTGATTCCGTGCTGCAAATTGCTGCTCATGAAGAGGTTGTTCCACTGTCCGAGCTTTATGAAATTTGTGAATTTTGCCGGGAAATCACACTAGAAGATCCCTATATGCTGGGAAGAATTATTGCACGTCCTTTTGTTGGTGAGCCCGGCCATTTCAAAAGAACATCCAATCGCCATGACTATGCATTGAAACCATTTAATAGAACAGTAATGAATGAGCTAAAAGACGGTGGATTTGATGTCATCGCCCTTGGTAAAATATCCGATATATACGATGGTGAGGGTGTAACGAAAACTGTGCGTACAGTGTCCAATGCAGACGGCATGGATCAACTTATCGCAACCCTTGATGAATCGTTTACGGGAATCAGCTTCTTGAACCTCGTTGATTTTGATGCGCTATTCGGGCATCGCCGCGATCCAAAGGGCTATGGACAAGCATTGGAAGAATATGATGCTCGTTTGCCAGAGGTTTTCGCCAAATTAACAGATCAGGACTTGCTGATCATTACAGCCGATCACGGCAATGACCCGACTTATCATGGTACGGACCACACTCGCGAATATGTGCCTCTACTCGCATACTCGCCGCGTTTTCAACAAGCTGGTCAAGCTCTGCCGATAAGCGAAACCTTTGCAGATATTGGGGCAACCATTGCTGAAAACTTCGGAGTTAAGATGCCAGAGCATGGCAAAAGCTTTTTGGGACAATTAAAATAACGATTTTAGAGGAGAATGTTGATGAGCGTTCATATTGCAGCCGAACAAGGCCAAATTGCAGAAACTATTTTATTGCCGGGAGATCCGCTGAGAGCCAAATATATTGCGGATACGTATTTGGAGGATGTCATCTGCTATAACGAAGTTAGGGGCATGCTAGGTTTTACAGGTACTTATAAAGGAAATCGCATATCCGTGCAGGGAACTGGAATGGGCGTCCCTTCAATCAGTATTTATGTGAATGAATTGATTAAGGACTATGGCGTTAAAAATCTAGTTCGTGTAGGCACTTGCGGCGCTATGCAGGAAAGCGTACATGTTCGTGAAGTTATTTTGGCGCAAGCCGCTTGTACAGATTCCAGCGTTAATCGCCATGTTTTTGGCGGATATGATTTCTCGCCAATCGGCAGCTTCTCCTTGTTAAAGGCAGCCTATGAGCGCGGTATTGAAAAAGGGCTAAAATTGCATGTCGGCAATATTTTCTGCTCGGATACTTTCTACCGCGATGATAAAACAATTGTTCAAAGACTAATGGATCACGGCGTTCTAGGTGTAGAAATGGAAACAACAGCACTTTATACTCTTGCAGCTAAATACGGCGTCAACGCACTAACGATTCTAACGGTAAGCGACCATCTTCTAACTGGCGAAGAAACGACTTCGGCAGAGCGTCAAAGCACCTTTAACGATATGATGGAAGTTGCTCTTGAAACCGTAATTTCACTATAATTTGATATTAAATAATCAATGAACAGCGAGGAGACAACAACATGAGAATGGTTGACCTAATTGAGAAAAAACGTGACGGCGGAGAGCTTACAACAGAGGAAATCAACTTTATTATTGAAGGCTATACGAAGGATGAAATTCCTGACTATCAGGTTAGCGCCTTGGCTATGGCTATCTTCTTCAAGGATATGACAGAGCGCGAACGCGCTGACTTAACGATGGCGATCGTGAATTCCGGCGATACGATTGATCTGTCGGCAATTGAAGGCGTGAAGGTAGATAAGCACTCCACTGGCGGTGTTGGCGATACAACTACGCTTGTACTTGCTCCACTTGTTGCTGCACTGGATATCCCTGTTGCCAAAATGTCAGGCCGCGGTCTTGGACATACTGGCGGTACAATTGACAAGCTGGAAGCCATTGCAGGATTCCATGTGGAAATCGGCAAGGATGAATTCGTGAACCTCGTGAACAAGGATAAAATTGCGGTTATCGGACAATCCGGCAATTTGACGCCAGCTGATAAGAAGCTATATGCTTTGCGCGATGTTACAGCAACGGTAGATTCTATTCCGCTCATTGCCAGCTCGATTATGAGCAAGAAGATTGCTGCCGGTTCAGATGCTATCGTGCTGGATGTGAAAACAGGCGCTGGTGCATTTATGAAAACCGTTGAAGATGCCAAGGAGCTTGCACATGCTATGGTAAGCATCGGCAATAACGTTGGCCGTAAGACGATGGCCGTCATCTCGGATATGAGCCAGCCGCTTGGCCTCGCAATCGGCAACGCGCTTGAAGTGAAAGAAGCAATCGATACACTTCAAGGAAAAGGACCTAAAGATTTGGAAGAGCTTTGTCTTGCACTAGGCAGCCAAATGGTGTTTCTTGCGAATAAAGCTAGCTCTCTAGAAGAAGCCGAGGAAATGCTGAAAGAAGTTATTCGCAACGGCAAAGCACTCGAAAAATTCAAATCATTTATCGCTAATCAAGGCGGCGATCCTTCGGTTGTGGATCATCCTGAGAAATTGCCGCAAGCGCCTTATCTGATTGAGGTGCCTGCCAAAGCAGACGGCGTGGTCACTGAAATTATTGCCGATGAGATCGGAACTGCAGCGATGCTGCTTGGAGCTGGACGTGCGACGAAGGAATCGGAAATTGATTTGGCTGTAGGCCTCATGCTGAACAAAAAAATCGGCGATGCGGTTAAAACAGGTGAATCCCTCGTTACGATTCATTCCAACCGTGAGAATGTTGATGATGTGCTTAACATCATTTACGAAAACATCCGCATCGGCAGCAGCGTAACACCACCCGTACTCATCTACGGAATTGTGACAGAATAATATAATTACAAAGAGGACCGTTGGAGCTTGCCGTTTAGGCAGCTACAACAGTCCTCTTCTTTAATTACAGCAGACCATATGCACCGATTTAATTACCTTCAGCCAGCAACAGCTGCTCTGCTTTGAAATGTAGCTCCCATACGTTGCAGGTTTGATTTGCCAGTATAATACTGGTAGAATCCATCTCCGGGTAATAGGCAAACATAGCAGCTACACCTGCATTTGAACCCTCTTTATACATTCGAATTAGTTTGCCATCATTATTGTAGAGAAAATGAAAGCCATATCCGTTTACGATTTTGCCCCATTCATACTTTTGTTCGATGGCAGAATGAGGCTTCATGATCTCGGTCGTCATCTCCTCGGATAACAACCTTCCATTAATGAGTGCACGCATGAACAAGTCAAGGTCGCCGACAGTAGTAAATGCACCTCCATCAGAAGTACCCATTGGCGGATAGGAATATATGTTTTTACGCCACGCGACTATATTTTGTTCGTCGTAAATGGCAGCGTAGCCTTCAGCAATAGGAGCATCTCCCTCATCTTTTGAGCTAAATGCTGTATTCTGCATCCCGCAAGCACGAAATATATGTTCATCTACATAGCTTCGATAGTTTCCATTGGTTGCTTTCTCAATCGCGAGGCCTAGCAGCACAAATGCACAGTTATTATAGCTGACGTTTGTTCCCGCCTTGAATTTGGGTTCCTTATACGCAAACTGAGGAATAAAATCAGCACAATCTCTTATCGAGTAATTGGGCTTGTTTATGAACAAATCCTCGTAGCTCTCTCCCATTTCTTCATCTGCATCATCAGCAATACCTGACGTATGCGTAAGTAAATGAGCGATCGTAACGTCGCTTGGTATTTTGGTGCCAGTGAGGTCGATGATCGCTGTAATTCGGTCTTCCAGCTTTATTTTGCCTTGCTCAACAAGCTGAAGTATCGCAACTGCAGTAAACAATTTGGTAATCGAAGCTGTATCGAACATCGTATTCATCTGGTTTGCCACTTTAAATCCTCTATGTGCAAAGCCGTATGCTCGGGCGAATATGACCTTGCCGCCTTTGTTCACTAATCCTGTACCTGAAAAATGATGCTGCTCATGATACTCATCAAATAAGGAAGTTAGTTCTTTTTCCATCTCTAAAACCCTCTCATTATTAACATAGCCTCATTTTACCATTTGCATATTTCTATTTCCGATAAAGTTTAGCTATAATGATTTGTTATCAGGTTTTAGTACTCCTGAGAGCCGCGGCTTGTTCATTACCCGATTAAAGGGGCAGACCCACCTAACAAGCCCTCTACCTCATTGCCTTCCTTACGCCAATATTCCATGCCGCCAAGCATCTCCTTTACCTTAAAGCCAAGCCCAGATAAACGAGCGGCACCTTTGGCAGCTCCATTGCATGCCGGCCCCCAGCAGTATACAACAATGACTTGTTCCTTTGAGAAGGATGAAGTCCTCTCCTCATTAATCATATTGGACGGCAGGTTAATCGCACCAGGAACATGGCACTCTTCATAAGCTTTTGCACTGCGAACATCGATGAGCAGAAAGTCATTAACGCCCCGCTTCATATCATGACATACGTCAGAAACATCTGTTTCTACAGCCAGTTTGTTCATATAATGACGATGGGTATCCTCCGGTGAAGCTGCTGGTGTTTCAAGAACAAGCGATACATAAGATTCGTTTTCCATTTCCGCTGCCTCCATTTGAGCTGTTATATTTAAGCTGTTCGCTTTCTTAAATATAATGTAGCACAGCCTTAAACAATGGAGTTATCGATAGAAATCTATAGTATACTTCATTAATTTTGATGATTAACTCCGCCAACAAGCTCTAAGAACCCCGTAAACGCTTTGGATTTCCATTTCTTCTTGGCATAGATGAGCTGTGTATAGAACTTACAATCGGGGTGCGCAAAAGGAACAGCAATCAACTCGCCTTTCTGAACCGCATCAGCAACGACAATACGCGGCAATAAAGCAATTCCAAGACCGTACATCACACACTGCTTAATCGCTTCTAAATTGCCAAACTCATACGATAATGTATAATTCACATGGTTATGCTTGAGTACCTTGAGCAGCATAGCCCGGTAGGTGCAGCCATTCTCTGTTAAAATCATCGATTCGTTCGCCAAATCTTCAACCTGCACCTCATCAAAGCTTCCGAAGCGATGATCGGGACTTGCAATGATGACAAGCTCCTCTTCCCTCAAAATACAGCTGTGAAGCTCAGGATCAGCAAACGGCGGATCTAAGATGATCCCGACATCTAAAGCTCCCTCTTTTACACTCTCGATAATTACCGGTTCATTCCCCGGCTGAATGACAATGTTAACCTGCGGGTAGCTTATACGATAAGCCTGAAGATGCGGGGGGAGGAAAAAAGCAGCCAATGTCTCAATCGTACCAATGGTCAGCGTGCCCTTCGACTGTGTGGAGAGAACTTCTTTTGACTCCTCATGCAGCCTAACGATATCGTCGGCATATTGCAATAGCGTTTCCCCGGCCATCGTTAGCCTCATTTTCCTCCCAAATCGCTCCAAAAGAACTGCCCCATACGATTCTTCAAGCTTCTGAATTTGAGTCGTAATACTCGACTGCGCATAACCCAGAGTTTCAGCAGCTCGTGTGAAGCTCCCCCACTTTGCTACTTCGCGAAATGTTTTTAAGTACGTTAATTCCAAGGCGCTATTCCCCTTTCTATAGGGAGAATCGTTCCCCTATTGTAACTAGGATTTAGCTGTTGTTCATTCGTATTTCACAACATTAAATACGTCCTAACATGATGCGCAAGCCGACTACGATCATGGACGGCACTAATAACTTATCGCTTTTTCCCCAAATAGGAGATGTGCTATGTGGCGATTGTATCTCGTAATTCTTTGAATCTGCAAACCCCTTCAACCGATCTTCCAATTCGTCCTTTTCACCATTTGGATATCCAACGACGACCTGCCCATTTTCTACTTTAGACGCCGTTATCCAGCTTGGAGAAAGCAATTTAAGATTAGGAGGGATGTCAGATAGGAAAAAGACGTATTCTTCACCGGATTTGAACTTCATAGAAAAATCAGGACATGCATTTCCAGCTGGATATTTGCTTCTATTGTCTATCGTTTCTGGCAAATAAATCGTCTGCGGCGCTTTGCCCGGTCCAGCATATGAAGTAACAGCCAGTGTAACTTTTCTTCCGTCCTCACTTATATCAGCCACCTTGCCATAAACCATAGCTTTCGACTCATACGCCTCTTCAAAGCTCCATGGGATAGGTGAGCAAGCATGAACAAAATTAGCGTTCACTACGATAAACAAACAGATGCAGCTAAGGGTTAGTAATAGTACTTTATTTCTCATGTTCATCACTCCCATTCATTCTTATCTCCTATAACGATGGAATGGAAATAATTGTTGCTAATCTGCTGATTAGAAGAACTATCCCGTTAAAGAATAGTTGTCGAATAACTTCCTACAATATGCACTTGATGCCCAAACGTTTCAAAAATTTTCATCGCTTTATTCATACGCGGTTCATCCTGCGCCATTTCCGTTTCTATTAAAAAGCGATATGTCCCTAATTGCTTACCAGTGGGACGCGATTCAATCCAAGTAAGGTTAATGCCTAGTGCGGAGAAAACATTTAGAATGGATGACAATACACCCGGGAATTCATTGTTTGGTGTTAGCAATAGCATGGACTTCATTTGTGCTTTGCCCAAAAGTATTTTTTTGCTGACAACAATAAATCGGGTGTGATTAGCTGAATGGTCTTGAATTTCACTATCGAGTATTTTCAAGCTATATTGCTCTGCTACCGATTTCGAAGCAATCGCCGCGACCGTATCCGATTCTTTAATGGATTGAGCAGCCTTCGCTGTACTATCTGTATATTCCGTTTTTAGATGATTGCGTTTAATGAACTCCTTGCACTGGTTAATGACTGGATTTATAGATCTAACCGTTGTGATCTCATTGATATCAGCCTCAGGACTTCCAATCAAATGAAGGGATACCGTAAAAACCAGATCCGCTTCAATGTGGAGATTGTACATTAATAAACCGTCAATGGTCATATGTATGTTGCCTGCAATTGAATTTTCAATCGGAACAATACATTTATCCACTTCCTCCGAATAAACAGCTTCCAATACATCCAATATCGATTCGTGCATAACCCATTCGGTTGAATCAGCAAAATATTGATGGGCAGCCTCTTCCGAAAAGGTTCCCTTGGGCCCTAAATAAGCAACTTTGATCATATTCAAATCCCTTCTTCTTTAAAACTTGGCAGCCTTTTGTTATATTCTGATTGAAATGAGTGGACTAATATCTTTTCGAAAATAATAATGTTTGCTGCCTAAGGGCGCGTCTTCAAAGACCGCCACTTCTCTATAACCGTTTTTCTTATAAAATTCCGGCGCCTGAAAACTAAACGTGTTTAGCTTAATGAAGGTGCATTTCTTCTCTTTAGCTATTTTCTCTATTTGGGATAGCAGCTGGCTGCCGAGACCTGTGCCTCTAAGAGCTTGATCTACCCATAAAATATCGACCTCTATCCAATTCCAGCAAAAGACGCTTAATAGTCCGCCAAGGATTTTGCCCTCGTCATCCTTTATCGTCAGGTTTATTTCCTCATAATTGTTTTTCAACTCGTCGGGGACATGCCCATGATTATACTCGATCAGTTTTCTTTTCACGTATTCGCTTTCTTCTTTGCTTCCATAAGTAATTTCAGCTGACACTAGTCTCCACCGCCAAATAAGATAATATAATGATCACTTTCCAATTATAGTATATTGCACATTCAAGATGAAGCGTTTTGCTTATTCATGGAAACGGCTGCGGAAGCTGCTTGGCGACTCCCCCGTCCAGCGCTTGAACTGCCTGCTGAAGTGCGCAATATTATGGTAGCCAAGCCTCGCCGATATCGACTCTACCGTTGCTTCGGGATTCATCAGCAGCAGCTTCGCTTTTTTTAGCATCAAAGTGGACAAATATTGACGGGGAGACACGCCATACACCTGGGTAAACATGCGATTGACCGACGACATGCTGTAACCCACCGAATCCGCAATTAATTTTATCGTCTCCATCTCGTCCTCCTGCCCTCTTCTGCTTGCCGCACCCTCAACCGTACGCTCCAGCATAGTCGCAATCTGTGCTGCTGCAGCCGATTTCCGTGCACCAGCCTCATCACCGCGGTTAAGCTCAGACAGCGTACCGCTTAATCCGGCAAACAGTTCAAATAAAGCAGACAAAATATTCATGCGAGATTCTACTCGTACCACTGCTTCTTCAGAGGTTAATGCCATTAATTTATCCAAAGCTGGCTTGATTGCTACTGCCAGCTCACTGCCAGCTTCGTGAAAACAACGGCTATTGCGAATAAGAAGCTCACGGAAAGATCTCTCATCGACGTCAAAATGCAAGCAGTAATAGGTCATTTCATCATTACTAGCGACAGAGCTTTCATGATTGTCCCCCGGATTGAGCAATATAAGATCACCTG
This sequence comes from Paenibacillus sp. NRS-1760, assembly GCF_050467785.1. NCBI lineage: Bacteria > Bacillati > Bacillota > Bacilli > Caryophanales > Paenibacillaceae > Paenibacillus > Paenibacillus sp. NRS-1760. The sequence continues at coordinate 171,498 of NZ_JBITPK010000007.1, forward strand.
GACCTTGCTTATAGGCATGTCCGTTAACCTTCATCTCCTGCGTTCCCGATAATACGAGATTCACTTCAAATAGAGGATGCTTATGCAGCGGATATTTCCAATCCGGATCAACCGTACGCCAGTGTGCTGCAAAAACACGGAAGGTGGAATCCATATCAGGCAGCATAAATTCCTTTCTAGCGGACTCTATTTTTATTTGCATAAGCGCGTATTTCTCCTTCCTTATTTGCAGGCTCAAAAATATGATTGATTTGGGTAAATATCAACATGGTATGGATATGGGAACGGGTTAAAATCATTGCTATGATATAGATAGTATAGATTACAATTCATTTCCTAAAAAGGAGAAAAGATATGACTGCCATCCAAAATCCGATTTTACCTGGCTTTAATCCAGACCCCTGTATTTGCCGTGTAGGAGAAGACTACTATATTGCGGTTTCAACCTTCGAATGGTTTCCCGGCGTCGGCATTTACCACTCTAAGGATTTAAAAAACTGGAGGCTTGCCTCAAGACCTTTAAGCAGGCTCAGCCAGCTGAACATGATGGGCAATCCTGATTCTGGCGGTATTTGGGCTCCCGCACTATCCTATAGTGACAATAAATTTTGGCTCATCTATACCGATGTGAAAGTGACCGAAGGACAATGGAAAGACTGCCACAATTATTTGGTTACCTGCGACACGATTGATGGCGAATGGTCCGAGCCCATTCATGTGAATAGCTCCGGCTTCGATCCATCGTTGTTCCATGACGAGGACGGAAAAAAGTATTTTGTAAACATGATGTGGGATCAACGGGTCGGCCATCACAACTTCTATGGTATTTTGCTACAGGAATACAGCGCGAGTGAGCAGAAGCTAATCGGCAAACCTGAAATTATTTTCAAAGGAACCGATATTAAGCTGACCGAAGCTCCTCATCTCTATAAAATGAATGGCTACTATTACTTGCTTACGGCTGAGGGCGGCACCAAATATGAGCATCAGGCGACTATCGCTCGCTCCAAACAGCTTACCGGACCATATGAGGTGCATCCAGAAAATCCGTTAATCTCATCGTTCCATGCACCGCGTATTCCATTGCAAAAGGCTGGCCATGCTTCTATCGTTCAAACGCATACGGGCGAGTGGTTCTTAGTGCATCTAGTTGGACGACCTCTCTCCAGAGAAGGCCAGCCGCTGCTTGATCCGCGTGGATACTGCCCGCTTGGCAGAGAAACAGCTATTCAGCGGCTCGAATGGCGCAATGATTGGCCTTATGTCGTTGGCGGCAACCAGCCTTCCCTTGTCATTGAAGGACCGAACATTCCAGAAGTGAAATGGGAGCGCGATTATCCAGTTAAGGACGATTTCGATAGCAGCACGCTAAACCTGCATTTCCAAAGCCTGCGCATCCCTTTAGGAGATCAAATTGTTTCTTTGACCGATAACCCTGGACATCTTCGTCTATACGGCAAAGAATCATTGACTTCCAAATTTACGCAGTCATTTATCGCAAGGAGATGGCAGCATTTCAACTTTACAGCTGAAACAAAAATCGCATTTCAACCGACGTCCTTCCAACAATCAGCTGGGCTTGTGAACTACTACAACACGCAAAACTGGACATCCTGCCAAATCTCATGGAATGAGGAAAAGGGAAGAATTTTGCAGCTTGTTGCATGCGATAATTTTTCGTTCTCTGAGCCGCTTCAAGGAAACGAAATAGCGATTACAGAAGACGTTGCCTATGTGCATATTCGTGCTGACGTAGAGAATACACTGTACTACTACTCTTATTCGTTTGATGGCAAGAGCTGGACTCGACTGCCTGTAAACTTCGAATGCTACAAGCTATCGGATGACTACATTCAAGGCGGCGGCTTCTTCACAGGCGCATTCGTCGGCATGCAGTGTCAGGATACATCTGGACGCAGCCTTCATGCAGACTTTGATTATTTTATATACGACAATCATTAATGAAGTAAGAAAGCTTTTGGGAGCTGAGCATCGTTCCTAAGAGCTTTCTTTTTTTTTATACTTTACATAAACGAAAGAACCTCCATAATCACTGCTGTGATTGGAGGTTCTTGAACGATTCAAATACTGCCAAGCGAACGACGTCCATCATCAGCTTTAGCCTTTGACTGAACCTGCCGCTATGCCTTCAACGATACGATCGCTTAAGAATAGGAATGCAATCAATATTGGCAATATACTAATCATTAATGTAGCGCCGATTGCGCCCCAGTCCGTCGTATACTGCCCGATGAAGTTTTGCACGCCGACCGTCAGCGTTTTATAGGCATCTGAGCTTATAAATGTATTAACGAAAATAAATTCATTCCAATTATAAATCATGTTAATAATGCCTGTCGTTGCGATAACAGAGCCTGTCATCGGCAGTACGATTCGGAAAAATATTTTGTTCACGGAGCAGCCGTCAATAACCGCCGCTTCTTCTACCTCTCGCGGCAAAGCATAATAGAAGCCAAGCAGGATCATAATCGTGATCGGCATATTGAACGCTACATAAGACAAAATAAGCGACAACGGATGATCAATGAGATGTATTTTGTTGAATATGCTGAACAACGGAATGAGCGTCGAATGCACCGGAATCATCATCGCAACCATGAATAAACCGAGTACAAAAGAACTTCCCTTCCACTTCAACCTTGTTATCGCGTAGGTAACCAGGCTGCTTAACACAATCGTAAGCACCGTCGCTACAACCGTAATCCATACGCTGTTGAAAAAGTAAACATCAATATTTCCAGCACTCCATACCTTCTCGTAATTTTCCCACCTAGGATTCATAGGCAGTGACAACGGAGGAAGATTGAATACTTCCTGATTGTTTTTAAGCGAGAAAAACAGAAGCCATACGAGCGGGAAAATTTGCAATATGGCAACGACCGATAACACGATATATAGTACGGAATAACCCAGTTTGCTTGCTATCCAAGCGCCGGAGCTTTTGTTTCCGTTCCTCAGCTGTCCTGCAGTTCCGGGCATCATGAAGCTTCCCTCCTTACGAATATTGAATCGTATCTTTTGTAGCAGTCAATTTTCGGATTATCCAAGTTACGATGAGACAGATGATAAGCAGGAAGAAGCCAATTGCACTGCCATAACCAAAGTCATATGCCCGGAAAGCTTGGTGATACATGTACGATGCCATCACTTCACTGGAGCCATTCGGCCCTCCATCTGTCATGACGTAGATCAGATCAAAGTATTTTAGCGAGCCAACAACTGCCAGCACGATCGTTACTTTAATGACCTCCATCGCCAGCGGAAGCTTGATTTTGTAAGCGATTTGAAAGGCATTCGCACCGTCGATCTTCGCCGCTTCCTCAAGTGAAGCCGGGATGTTCTTAAGCGCAGCGTAATAAATTAAAATATAAAAGCCCGCATACTGCCAGAGGATTGGAATGAATAAAGCAAACAATACCAGTGAAGACTCAGCCAGCCATGCGGGAGGATTTGCAAACCCAATGGATTCGAGAAAGCTGTTCAGAATCCCATTTGTTGGATGATAAATTTTCAGCCAAAGCTGTGCAATCGCTACGGACGACAGCAGCATCGGAATCAAATATATTTTGCGAAAAAAATTGACGCCCTTTAGTTTGGCGGACAACACCATAGCAATAACTAAATAGAGAATGAGACTAAGTGTTGAAAAAACAGCTAACATAAGCGAATGACCGGCGCTGTTCCAAAACATTTTATCCTTAATTAGAGCTTGATAATTATCCAAACCAATAAACTTCATTGCTCCAATGCCATTCCACTGGTTTAATCCATAATAGCCAGTCAGAACGATTGGAATGTATACAATAGCTAATATCAAAAGCAGGGAAGGCAGCACATACAGCGCAATTATTCTTTTGTTCGACATGACCTTATCCAAATTAGCCGACTCCTTTCTCATTCTCAAGCAGTAAGCATTTACCCGGCATCATATGCCGGGTAAACGGCTTCCCTGCTCCCTATTCTAGAAGCTGTCAGTTTCCTTTGGAAATGGCCGCATCATGCTCTTCAGAGAATTTCTCTGGTGTCACTGCTTTGCCGAATAACGCTTGAATTTGGTTGAGATGCGTTTCTGCGGCATTTGCTTGCATTTGTACATCTGCAAACAAGGTAATGCTGCTAGCTTTGTTCATTTCATTGAACAGATCTACATATAGCTGAGGCAGCTCAAGCTTGGAAGTATCCACCTTCGTTGCTGGAATAACACCTGCTCCAGTAACGGATTGCTCGCCCCATTTTTCCACAAAATATTCTACGAAAGCTTTCGCTTCTGCTTTGACATTTGAGCTTTCTGAAACGAACAATCCAACGCCTGGTCCACCTACCCAGCTGTTGATATCGCCTTTGCCGCCTTCAATCGTTGGGAACTTGAAGAAACCAACGCTGTCGCGGAACTCTTTAGGTATATCTTCATTCGTTGTGAAGTTAGGAAGCTCCCACGTACCCATCATGTACATAGCCGCTTTGCTGTTTAGAAACTCTGATTTTGCTTCTTCGTTGGACAGGCCGTTAAAGCCTTTTACGAATGCATTGCTGTCTACTAGCGATTGTACCTCACTAGCCGCTTTTACTAGGTTTTCATCCTTGAAAGATCCTGAGCCGCTAATTGCCTTGGACAATGCTTCTTGTCCTGCAAAACGATCTGCAAGGTACATGTACCACAAAGATCCAGTCCAGCGATCCTTGTTGCCAAGAGCGATTGGCGCGACACCGTTGTCAGAGAGCGTTTTCACAACTTGCTTAAATTGCTCGTAGGTTTGCGGCACTTCCAGCTTGTATTTCTCAAAAAGCGCTTTATTGTAATATACCGGTGAAATATTGAATTCAAGCGGCAAACCATACGTTTTACCGTCTACAGCATAAGCCTCTGTTGTGCCGCTGACGAATTTGCCATTAAGATTTCCGCTAAGCAGATCATCCAGCGGTGTGAACAGCTTGCCCTCTACATACGGCTGAAGGAAGCCCGCTGCCCAAGTAACGCCTACATCCGGCAGTTGGTTTGATGCTGAAAGCACTTTCAATTTATTTTTATATTGTTCGTTATCCAGCACTTCTTGTTTGATCGTAACGTTAGGGTTCTCTTTTTGATATTCAGAAATGATTTGATTCACAATTTTGTTTTGTCCAGCCGATACACCCTCAGGCCATAAGTGCATAAAGTTAACCGTTACTTTCTCGGAACCGCTTCCATTTGCACCATTCTTTGAATCCTCTTTACCGCCATTGTTCGAATTTTGACCGCAGCCTGCTGCAACAACTGCAAGACATAGAGTCAATAGGAGAATCGTCCATTTCTTTTTGAACACGTTTACAACCCCTTTTCTGCTGGTGATAGATTTGAATCTTACAAATCCATTTTATCAACACGATGTCAGCATCGTAAGGGTACATGAATTGGGGAAAATACTACTTTTATTGGATTGTCTCCTCGGAATGAGCGATCGTTCTTCGGTATTGACCCGGGCTGGTTCCTTCAAGCGAACGAAATACTTTCACAAAATATTTCGCCGTTTGATAACCGACTTGTTCAGCAATATCAGCAATCGCAAGTCTTGTTGTAGACAGTAATTCCTTAGCTCTTTGTACCCTTTTTCTCGTCAAATAATCGCTAAACGTTAGCCCCGTCTGCTCCTTAAAGAGCACGCTGAGATAGCTCGCATTCATATGCAAATGCTCTGCTGTATCGCGCATAGTGAGCGGCTTCTGCAAATTGTCTTTTAAATACTGAATCGCTTCTTGCACCTGCGGGCTATAGCTGTCTTCTTCCTGCGCAATATCCAGCAGCTTCGGGTCCATTAGCTTCTCCATGCGCTCAATCCGGTGTTTGCTTTCTTCTCTTTTCATAGCAAGCTCTACCGCTTTAATAAGTTTAGTTTTATCCAAAGGCTTGAGCAGATATTCGACTACGCCAAACTGCAGCGCCTTCTGCGCGTAATCAAATTCTGGGTGACCCGAAATAATGATGACGACAGGAGGATGCGGCAGCTGCTCGTTTATTCGCTCCACTAAATCGAGCCCGCCGATTTCAGGCATGCGTATATCGGTGATTAGCAAATTCGCCTCGTTATGCTTCAGCCACTCCATCGCTTCTATCCCATTGGATGCGGTCTCTATCCGATATTGTCCAGCCGACCATGCTTCAAGCACTTTGCGTACGCCTTCCCTCGTTCTCGGTTCATCATCCACGATCAGTATGGTTTTCAATTGGAATTTCCCTCCCATGTTCATTCGGTATCTCAAAGGCGACGGTTGTGCCACTGCCGATCTCGCTCTTAATTTCCAAGCCTTTGGTTTCCAAATGATAATAAAGCAGCAATCTTCGTTCCACATTGCTTATGCCAACCCCAGTTCCTTTGGAGGAAGTTTGATGCTGGCCTTTGTCCATTGCTGCGTACAAAGCCCGAATTTTCCCCTCATCCATGCCTGGTCCATTATCCGTCACAGCAATGCGAGTATAACCCGTCCGCTCAGACGGCTCGACCCGAACAACAACGGTGCCTGCCCCAATTCGCTGTTCAACGCCGTGCAGAATAGCATTTTCCACGAGCGGTTGAATAAGAAGCTTAGGAATCGGCACACTGCGGCAATTTTCTTCCGATTCAACCTTCCATGCCAGTCTATCAATCATACGCATATCCATTATTTTTAAATACCGCTGCGCATGCTCAAGCTCATCACCGATCGTTACCCATTCATCCTCATCCGCGTGTGAAATGACATATCGGAACAAACCAGACATTGCAATAACAACATCCGCCAGCTCCTCTTCGTCTTTCTCATCCAGTGCCCAATAAAAGGCTTCCAGTGTATTAAACAAGAAGTGCGGATTAATTTGCGCTTGCAGCGCCTTCAGCTCCGTCCGGCTTTGAACAATTTCCTTCTGATAAACAACATCAATGAGCTCATTCAAAGAGCCAACCATCTGATTGTACGTATTATTAAGCTCATTAATTTCCATCGTTTTGGACGTAACCGGTATCGGCTTCAAGGTTCCGAACTTCGCATTGCGCATCACTTTAATCAAATTCAATATCGGGCGAGTAATCATCGTTGATAAAATAAAAGTTAAAATAAGAAATAACATGCCGCCTACTAAAATTGAAACAATAATAACGGTACGCAAAATCGAAATGCCTTCGGCAGCATACTTTATCGGCGTTAAAATAATAATTTTCCAGCCGGTCATTTCCGATTTTTTCTCAATGGCCATGAAACGTTCTCCGTCCAGCGCTACCGTCTCATCCCCTTGATTAAGCATCTTCTCAACGTCTACTTCCTTCGAAAAATCGGAGGTAATCGTCTGATTCTCGGCATCGAATAAACCCATCATTTCACTGGAATTATTGTCAGCGTTTCCATTCGATTCCGTGAGCTCAAAATATTTTTTATCAATTTGCACCATCAAATACCCTGCATGCGAGAAGGAATGGTCAATAAGCCGAACATGGCGAATCGCAATGATGGAATCGGGGTACCTCGGGTCCATCCCGAACCAGACCAACCTGCCTCTTCCCTTGTCCACAAGGCTGAGCCAGCCCGTAGATACCCGGTTGTCCAAGCTTATATCCGTAAGCGGGAACAGCATCCTATAGTCGGTTGTATACAGCTCCAATGAGCGAATCCCCGTTGCATAAGCTTCTTGCTTTCGTATCTCCTGCTGAAGGGATTGACGTTCTTCAAAGCTGATCTTGCGTCCTTGCACCTCTTGTGCCATCAACCGCTGGATCGTTGCGCTTGTTGCTACCTGCATCGTAAACGTATCGATCTGCCGCAGCAGCACATCCAGCTTGCCTGTCGCTTGAACAGCCGTTTGTTGAATATGTTTTTCCGCATTGTTGCGCAGCAGAACCGAAACTTGATCATACGTAAAAAAGCCGACCGCCCCCAGCACGATAACCATAACGAGCATGAAGCCAAGGAAAATTTGATTACGCAATGTATTCATTTGTCCGAAACGATTCATGCTTACACTCCTTGTCCCATTCATTTCGTTTTTACTATACACAATTAAGATAATAAAAAGAAAGCCCTATCATTTCCACTGCTAATATATTAATTAATTAGATTAATAATCCATTGTTCACTGTAATCAGATATAATGATCATAAGCTTATGGCATATCAGAGGATCTATTTACTAATCATCTTAGAGAGGGGAATTCCGATGACCGTCGATTTCCTAGTACGCAATAACGTAAATGTTTTAGGCAAAGGTGAACAAACGATAGTGTTTGCACATGGATTCGGCTGCGATCAAGATATGTGGCGCTACATCGTCCCGAGCTTTGAAGATGATTACCGCATCATCTTGTTTGATTATGTAGGTTCTGGAGAATCACAACTCGATTATTATGAACCCGAAAAATATAGTAGTTTACATGGTTATGCGCAAGATGTCATTGAAATTATGGATACGCTGCATGTAAAGGATGCTATATTTGTTGGCCACTCCGTTAGCAGTATGATTGGGATGCTTGCATCCATTCACAATACCGAATATTTTAAACACATTATTATGCTTGGTCCTTCTCCGCGTTATGTAAACGACCTTCCAGATTATTATGGAGGTTTCCATAGGCATGAAATCGATGAATTGCTTCATATGATGCAAATGAATTTTATTGGCTGGGCGAGCTACCTCGCGCCAATCGTCATGCAAAATTCAGAACGCAAGGAATTAACTAACGAATTGGAAAAAAGCTTTTGCTCTAGAGATCCCCATATTGCAAGGCAATTTGCTGAGGTAACTTTTTTATCCGATTGTCGCGCTGATCTCATTCATGCAACCGTCCCTACCCTCATTCTTCAATGTTCTGACGACAGCATTGCTCCTATTGAGGTTGGCGACTATTTGCATGCTCATCTTAAAAACAGTACTCTTCAGCATATGCTTGCAAAAGGCCATTACCCGCACTTAAGTCATCCAGAAGAGACGACGCAACTGATCAAACAATATCTATCCAACAACTAGAATTTGAAGAGAGGCAGTCTTTACATGGATACCCAGTTAAATTATGCTCCCTGTGGATTTTTCACTATTTCAAGTACAGGGGTAATTCAAGAGGTCAATCAAACGCTGTTAAACATGCTTGGTTTTGAGCGGCAGGAACTGCTGAACCGACATCTTGAAACCACTATGTCTCTTACGAACAAACTGTTTTTTCATACCTATTTTTATCCGTATATCCAGCTGTATGGGCATGTGAATGAAATGTACTTCTCGTTTAAAACGAGAGACCAGCTTGATGTGCCTGTACTGTTAAACGGGATTCGTCACGAACGAGATGGAGAAATTGTCATTGATTGTGTCGTTGTGGAAATGCGCAAACGCATTGAACATGAGAACGATATCCTGCAAACCAAAACAAAGCTGGAGGAACTTTATCGGGCAACCCATGAAGCGAACAAAAAGCTTGAACTCCTGCATGAAGAATATGAAAGCAAGCAATCGCAATTGCTAAATTTGAACCACCAGCTGGAAAAGCTAGCATCAACCGATCCTTTAACCGGGCTCAAAAACCGAAGGTTTTTTCAAGAGTGCTTACTCGCGAATATCGCATTATTTCAACAAACGGAACTGCCATTTTCCCTTTTAATTATCGATATTGATCGTTTTAAAAGCATTAACGATACCTATGGGCATCAGGTCGGTGATTTGGTTCTTACAGAGCTGGCACAACTACTCGTATCCACTTCGAGAGAAGACGACATTGTGGCTCGATTTGGAGGAGAGGAATTCGTCATTATTATTCCTAATACCAATCTGGAGAATGCCATATTAGCAGCCGAAAGGTATCGCAGCAAGACTGAAACAGCTCATTGGGGAGAATATCATGTGACCGTTAGTATTGGCGCAGCAACGATTACGCAGGAGGATACCGATCAATCCTTGCTTCAAAAAGCTGATCAAGCGCTTTACAACTCCAAAAAAAGTGGGAGAAACCGGGTCACACACTACTCCAATTTGGAGGAGGGCTAATCACTTGTTCCCCATTTTGAAAATAGGAAATAGACCGAGAACCATATTATCGAATGGTTTCGGTCTATTTTGATTTCTAATTTTCATATCGTTCGATTCAAGTAATAATAAAAAAGCCCATCTCTTAATTCTGCTTCCTTCTCAAAATGCAGCCTATTCAGCAGTTGAATGGATTTTTCATTTTGCTGTTCCACGGTGGCTTCGATTATCGATAAACCCATCTGCTCAAATCCAAACGCTATTACAGGGAGCAGCGCTTCTTGCATTAGCCCCATTCCCCAGTATTCCTTAGCTAAATCAAATCCTATCTCTGCTTTAGGCTGCTCTCCTTGAATCCAGCAATGGAAACCGCAAGTTCCAACGAGTCTATGATCCTTTTTACTGAAAATCCCCCATCGGCAGCCCTTATCATCGATGTGATATTGAATAATCTCTTTGGCCTCGTTTAAATCTTTACATGGGTTTATATCCATAAATCTGGTCACATTTTCATCCGAAAAATGCTTATAAATTGCTTCAGAATCATCTAAAGTCAAAATAGAAAGCCTCAAACGTTCTGTCTCTAGTTCAGGAAATACAAAGTCATAAGCAGTCAATTCACAACACCTCCGCTCAGCTAACCCTTTTACAAAAAGTGATCATACTCTATTCGCATTCTATATAAATTGATGATTCGAACTTGTTCCTCACTTAATTGTTCATGATTCCAATACATATGCATCAGGTTGTATTCAAACAGTTGTTTCAATTTCAAAAAAAGCGGCAATGTGTCAACCATCTCCGGAGATAGATCGTGCTCTTCTCTATACCCTTCAAGGAGAGCTGCCGTAATGGACTGTCGATAGTCCTTGATGTTCCCTCCGCCTGAGAATGAGTATTCCATAGCAGAATAGATGGGCACAGCTAAATCAAAAATATTAAAATGTTTTTCACAATCTTGGAAATCAATCATCGTAATTTCAGAGCCGTCCACTAAGATGTTTTCTAGCCATAAATCACCGTGGATCAGTCCGTAGTTTGAATTGTTTTTAGGTAAACCCTTGATCTTTGTTAAAAGATGATCCGCCATTTCTCGTATGTCTGTTTCTTCCTTCGGGATATGTGTGAGAAAATCATATTCCTTGTTTTCATACCAATCCTTAAGATGTGCCGTAGACTCACGATAGGATTGGGTTACGCGATGCATCTTACCTATTTGTTTTCCAACCTTTTTAAGTACGGATTTGTTCCACTCCGACCGTGGCAAATGAATGCCCGCCGCAGCTTTATATACAACGGCTAGCTTTTCTTCATCCAGCATGATCTTTTCAATATATTGATGATTAGAAGAGTGGACTGCTTCAGAAGCGCCAACGCCTTGATGGCATAAAAAATTCGTCCAGCTCACTTCTTCTGACTGCTCTTGATAGGTTTTATAGTTCGTTATTCGAACAAAAAGGGTGCCCTCCTTTGCAAGACAACGATAGATTTCATTGGTTACCGTTTCCACCTTATAACAACCAATAGAATAAGCTTCCTTAAGTAATTTCAATATTTGTTCTTCCATATTTGTATCCGCCTCGTTATAAATAATTATCTAAACCACTTCTTTAGATTACCACTTATAAACATCAGGCTCCGATAAAATACAATTATACTTGTTCTTGGCATGGCCGAAATACTCTTATTGCAGCTATTTTCTATAATTTATATAATATGGATATGTTTTAGAGATAGTAGACTTCTTACTCTACCCTATACTAGGAGTGACTATGATATGAATTCATATGTTGGCATCGAAATAGACGGCGGTCAGATGTATATGATGGCGAATACGCCGAATGGCTATCTAGAGCATATATTTCCTATCGCCAGAGATTGCTCGTTGCTCGAGCTGCAGCAGGAGGTCGAAGCTTTTGTAGCCAAGCTGACTTATACACCAAGCGGCATCGGCATGGGTATGCCGGGACTCGTTGTAGGTACGGATAAAGTAGAGCTAAGTCATGTTTTACCTGTGTTAAACGGAGCTACAGCAGATATGTTTACGACAGCAGCAGGCATTCCTGTAGCATTCATTAACGACGTTAAGGCTGCGACGATGGCCGAGGCTGCTCATTATCAGGACAACCATACCGTTGCGGTCATTATGTCTGATGCCTTCATCGCAGCAGGTGTAGTCGCCTCAGGCGAATTGCTGCTTGGTGCGAAGGGCTGGAGCGGTGAGCTCGGCTATATGATCCTTACCGTGAATGGCAAGCCAGCACTGCTCGATACTCTCGCCAGTGGTTACGCGATTACGAACCAAGCCGGCATAGATGATGCGGCAGTGCGTGAGCGGCTAGAAGCAGGCGATTCGCAGGTGACTGCGCTTGTACGCCAAGCAGGGCAATATTTTGGCTACGCTTTAACTAACCTGCTTCATCTGTATAATCCCGATGTCATCGTGATTGGCGGCAGCACTCCGACATATAAGGGCTATATGGAAGCTGCCAAGGCTGCTCTTGAAGAACATGCGCTGCCTGAATTGTTAAAGTGCTGTAATCTAACAGAACCTAAGATTCATAACCGGGTCATCGCATTTGGCGCTAGAGAGTGGATAAGGAAGCTTACACAATAACCATATTTACGTAGCTTTATTTACTCATAAAGAACAGAAAAGCCGGACACCATTCGAGTGAATGGTGTCCGGTCTTCTTATAGCTGCTCCTTATGTTGCTTCCCGCAAAAAAGAGCACCAGCAAGGTGCTCTTCTCATTCAAAATACATTCTTATAGTGTCGAGGCGGCCTGGCCAACTAACGACGTCAATTGATCATAATCAACTGCATTCCCCTGTTTAAGCTTAATGGTTTTCCGTTCAGGAGGACCGTCAAACAATGGCTCCGGAAACGATAGCTCACTTGCGTTAAAGATCGTAAAGCTCACCGCATCCTTCGAAGTGGAAATAACGGCAGCGTATTTTCCATTTTTCAAAAAATGAGGTTTCTTATACTGAATGCGCTCCTGAACGTCTGGGATAGCTCCATGAACAAGCTTGCGCAGCTCAGAACTCAGCTCCACTTGCCAAGGCTCTTTTATCGCTGCGATAAAATCTGTTACTTCTTGATTCATTTGATATTTCTCCTTTGTAATTGAAATTCTACCTGACTCTATCATTACGTCGAACGAGTATTAACAAAATCGACAGCTTCATAAAAAAAACTCAGCTTTTATTTAGAATGTCGATTTGGTCTCTCAAATCCGCTTCCAGTGCCATCATTCTTGAGCCTTGCAGCAATTTCGTATCTTCAAGAAGCAGGCGCAGCTCAATTTCACCCTCGCCGCCGTAGGCTGGATTTGGCATAAGCATCGCAAATGCAATGGCTTCTTCCTCCGATTTCACATCAATCAGCGTATATCCCGCTATTATTCCTTTTACCTCCGCAAAAGGACCGACTACAACATTCGGCTTCTCTCCGTATTCGGAATACGTGATCCGCAGTCCGCTCGAGCTGGGCTGCAGACCTTCAGCAGCTAAGAGCACACCTGCCTCAGCAAGAGAATCATTGAACGAAGCCATCTCATCCATAAGCTGTCGATCGGGCTTCACACCAGCTTCAGATTGCTTGGTTGCTTTAACAATCAACATATATCGCATGTATATTTCCTCCTTATCGCTTGAGAACGGGGCGATTTCAAACCATCCTCTACTTCAGCAACGAATGGGGAGCTTCATAATCGACATAATCGTTATTTTTCATGACCTTCATTTTCTTTATCCGCTTCTAAAGACAAGCACTCGGCAGCACGATTCAGCAGAAGCTCGCGCTCGCGAGCGTTACGTGTCAACGAAGCAGCACGCTCAAATTCTGTGCGCGCCTCATCCATACGGCCCAATTTAACCAGAAGATCACCGCGGACGCTCGGCAGCAAATGATAGTCTTTTAATGATGCTGCGGATGTGAGCTCATCAACAATTTGAAGGCCGAACGCTGGACCGAAAGCCATTGCAATCGCTACCGCCCGATTTAATTCTACGATAGGGGACGGCATGACGCGCGACAAAGCTTCATATAAAGCGGCAATACGCGCCCAATCGGTCTCCGATGCCATCCGAGCTTTAGCATGGCACGCAGTAATCGCAGCTTGAAGCGCGTAAGGACCAAGCGGACGGCCGAGCTTTTGCGCTCGCTCAAGAGCAGTTAAGCCTCGGCGGATGAGCAGCTGATCCCATAAACTGCGGTTTTGATCCATCAGAAGAATCGGTTCGCCCGCAGCATTTACCCGTGTTTTGAAGCGTGACGATTGGATTTCCATTAAAGCAACCAAACCATGCACTTCAGGCTCGGCGGGTGCAATTTCCGCCAGGATACGTCCTAGCCTTAGCGCTTCCTGGCAGAGCAGCGGTCGAAACCAGCTGCCGCCGGATGTCGCCGTATACCCCTCATTAAACATTAAATAGATCACTTCGAGTACAGTAGAGAGTCGTTCCTTGAGCTCATCGCCTACAGGAACCTCGAAACCAACCCGCAAGCTGCTTAACGTACGTTTCGCTCGAACAATCCGCTGTGCAATAGTCGACTCTGCAACAAGATAAGCATGTGCGATTTCATCCGTGGTAAGTCCTCCAAGCAAGCGCAGCGTCAAAGCTACTCTCGCCTCCTGAGATAGAGCAGGATGACATGTTGTGAAAATCAAGCGCAGGAGATCATCTCCGACCTCTCCATCCATCGCTATATGAATATCTTCCTCGGTATATAAGACCGTTCCTCGTCCAAACTCTTCATATTTCTGGTCGCGCAGCTTGCTCCTCCTAATCATATCAATCGCACGGCGTTTCGCTGCAGTCATAAGCCATGCTCCTGGATTATCCGGAATTCCGCTTTCCGACCACTTCTCTAGTGCAATAATAAGCGCATCCTGTGCAAGGTCTTCCGCAAGGCCGACGTCGCGAACCATCCGCGCCAGCCCGGCTATAAGCTTGGCTGATTCAATACGCCAGATGGCATCAATTGTACGATGGACTGCAGACTGGCTCACGATTTTTTAGGCCTCTCCATCTGTTCTCGAAGCGCGGCTTCCAAAGCCAGCGTTTCCGGATTTTGAGTCAAATCCATCGCATCAAGCACCTGCCTTAGCTCGATTTCACCCTCGCCATTACCATGGGGATCTGGCATCCTCATCGCCCATTCAATGGCTTCTTCCCTAGAATTAACTTCAATAAGCGTATACCCCGCTATAATTTCTTTGGCCTCAGTGAATGGACCGTCTATTACTTTCGGTTTTTCACCGGGATTTGGATAAGAAATGCGTATGCCGTTCGAGCTTGCTTGGAGCCCGTCCGCTGCGAGCAGTACGCCAGCCTTAGCCAATTCTTCATTGTAACGAAGCATCGCTTCGAGAAGCTCCTGACTTGGCATAACGCCTGCCTCGGAATCTTTAGTGCCTTTGACGATCATCATAAATCGCATATGTATTCCCTCCTGATTTTATAATCGAGTCTCTATTATTGTTTTTACTCAGCCGATAATTTCGTCCTTATTTAAACGACGAATAGCATTTTTCAAATTCGACTTAGCGAGTTAAAATGCTGTCTATTAATTGCTCATGTTGTCCCGCTCCAGCTCATATCCGTTATTTATTCTTCATCAATAAATAAAACTCCTTTATGAAGCAAGCGTAGTGTGTACGTCATGAAGCAAAATAAAAACCTCTATGTCCGCCGCCCTCTGCAAAAGAGAAGAAGCGAGGCAAATAGAGGCTTTCGTATTCGTTAAGTAATTTTATGCTTTTAACAATTAATCACATCAACAGTTTAAGTGGATGCTCTGCTTTCCATCTCACTTAAATTAATGCCTTTATTTCACGCAGCATACCACCTGCAAATGCCGTTAAGAGCTCACGATCAAACGTTTGTTTCCCTGTAACTCCGGCGTACTCGTCTAGGCACTTTCCAATCAAGTCCTGATACTCTGTTGGAAGAGCTTTGACGCCCCATTCTCCCCCTTCTTTTTTGGACGATATATTCCCTTCTCTCAGGTAGAACAGCACTCTACACAGGTTCAAGGTAATATACATCGGTTGATCCATAATGTCTTCCGAAGCCCCTTTAATATCATGATAAATGGACGCTAGAAAATACGTTTTATCGATAGGCTCATACAACTCATTAAGCGGCTTGCCATATAAGGTAATTCCGCGATAATAAGCGACAACCAGCTGCGATGCAAAATCATGATCCTCGTACCCGCCGCAAACATAGTTTTCGTCTGAGCGATATCTCTCCTTGTGGAAGTCAGAATAATGCATTTCACAGGGCGTAGGATAGACGAAGGAACTCAGGTGCGATTCCAGAACCACACTAAACTCCATACCTCTAGCATTTGGCATTTCATCATCCAGCGCCAACACTAACCTAGCCATCCTTTTTTTGTTTTCCTCGGTCAGACTCTCTTTGATCACAACGATAAAATCGATATCGCTTCTTTGGGGATGAAAGCATCCCATAGCCAATGATCCGTGTAAATAAATGCCCGACAACTTGTCGCCGAGCTCCCCTTTAAACAAAGAAACGATTTTATCCAAGTACAGCTGCATGCTTTTGCCTCCCCAACTCATCTGTCCGCATTATTAAATCTAAACACCATTTTATGACCGTCAAATGTCATGCCAACCGCTTCTTCAAAATGGTTCTTTGTGTAGCTTGATACTGTTTTTCTCCAAAATTTTTGCCCTGTTATATTTTGCTCCATCGGGTTTGTAAAGAGCTCCCACTGGCCTTTGAACCTCTCAAATACTTGCGTCGCTGCCTTTTGTGCAACACCTTTCCCTCTGAATGGCTGCAATAGAAAGAAATCATTCACAAAATAATCGACCCCTTTTGCACACTTCTATTCTCATCATCTATCCCACTCTCAATCTTTAATTTTAAAAGAAGCTATATTTCAAACTTATACCAGTATGTAGCTGCAAGCAAGGTACAGTTTGATTTTAACTAATCTACACGTTTTTTCGGTGCAGCCTCTTCTAGAAACAAAAAAAACGGTTCAGCAAAGACTAAAATCGTCTTCACTGAACCGGAACAAATTAAACTTAGAGCTGTACGGTTGCTTTCGTTTCACTTGCCTTAATAATAGCATCTAAAATCTCTTGATTGCGGTACCCATCCATAAAGCCGGCAATGCCATCCGGAACGCTTCCCTCAAGCAATGCCGTAAAATCAGCATACTGCGTCACTTTACAACTTGCAGGAACCTCGACAACCACTCGCGCAAGCTGACCAGGAGCCTCCTCACGAATCCAAACCAACTCATTCGGATTTAGCGTTGAAGCATGAAGCGTGCCTAAATCTCCATATATGGATACTTCGTGCTGATTGCCCGATCCAATCGCATTGCGAGTCGTTTGGAAGACGCCCATAATACCACCCTCCATACGAGCCTGGAAGCTTGCAAAGTCATCCACCTCGATGGTAACCATGTTGCCGCTCGCTGGATCTTGCCGCTGCGGAATAATGGTATGCAGCTGTGCCGACAGCTCTTCGAATTCCCCAAATAGAAACCGTGCCATATCGATCATATGCGAGCCCAAATCGCCAAGCGTCCCCGTGCCGGTAATATCTTTGTTAAAACGCCAAATATAAGGGACATTATTTGGCGCTGCGCCCCATCCCTGCAAATATTGGACACTAAAGCTGCGAACCGTTCCGATTTCACCCTCGCGCACAAGCTGCCGTACGTATCGGAATGCAGGTGTATAGCGGTAGGTGAACGCCATCATTGCTGGAATCGGCTGCTGTTCATACAACTCAAGTAGTGACTCAGCTTCCTCAAACATGCGGGTAAAAGGTTTCTCCGCCATGAATGGCTTTCGTGCTTGCAGGCAAGCCCGGATAATGTCCGCATGGACATTGTTCGGCGTAACGGACACTACGGCATCCACATCATTATCCTCAATCAGATGGTTATAGTCCAAGTAACGCTTGCCCTCAGCAACATCAAGCTGGTCACCCACCTTGGCTAACGCTTCTTCATACACATCGCTTACCGCAATAATGTCAAAGCGGCCTTCCGCTTTCATCCACCGAATATGCTCTTGAGCCATTCCGCCTAAACCAATCAAGCCGATACGGAATTTTCTCATATTTCGGTTACCTCTCTCGAGTAAGGCTTGGATTTAATAGGCTCCAGCGGAGCTGCATTGCCATAAACAGGCTCAGCCGTTTGACTTGGCACTGCCCATCGCACGCCGTTCTCGATTACCTTCTGGATTTCTTTATTGTAATAGGTCGGATAGGTCTCATGCCCCGGACGGAAGTAAAAGACTTTCCCTTGTCCGCGGTGGTAAGTAACGCCGCTGCGGAACACTTCGCCGCCTTCAAACCAAGAAACAAACACCAGCTGGTCTGGAGTCGGAATATTAAAATGCTCACCGTACATCTCTTCCTGCTGCAGCTCGATGTATTCGCCAAGGCCTGAAGCAATTGGATGAGCCGGGTCAATGACCCAAATCCGTTCCTTTTCATCCGCCTCGCGCCATTTCAGCTGTCCTGTCGGTGTGCCAAGCAGCTTGCTGAAAATTTTCGAAGCGTGCCCTGAATGCAGAACGATAAGCCCCATTCCTTTCAGCACCCGCTGGTACACCTTGTCGACGATCCTGTCCTCGACCTCATGATGCGCCAAATGCCCCCACCAAATTAATACATCCGTCTGATTCAATACCTGCTCCGTTAGTCCATGCTCCGGCTCATCGAGCGTAGCTGTTCCGACTTCAAAGCCTGCTTTCGTCAGGAAGTCTGCAATTGCGCCATGAATGCCGTTCGGATAAATGCCACCTACAACCGGATTGTTTTTCTCATGACGATTTTCATTCCATACCGTTACTCTCACCATTACGTACTAGCTCCTTTACAACAGTTACTTAACACTTGTATAACGTTTATAGGCATCACTGCGAATCTCAACCAAACGTTCTAGTCCCATGCCGTTCAGCTGTTTAATATACGCGTCCCATTCTTGATCGATGTTTCCTTTTATAATCCATTTTGCACGGTTCGTTTTGACGTAGCTGTCAATATCCGTAGTAAGCGTTGGAAGCTCCTTGAATTCTTCTACGTTGTACATAACATTCGGGAATGGCGTCGTTACATATTCACTTACGAGCTTGTCGATTGCCAGTTTCAGCCCGTCTCCTGTCGTTTCATCCAAAACGATATTTTTCTCAAAGCTTGGGCTTACATATTTTGGACCAAAATCACGGACCGATTGATCCCAGTACCAAGCATCCGCGCTTGTGCCTTCTGGAGGATTCATCAGCGCATAGCTGCCATCGCCTTTTTTATCAATAACGGTTCCGATTGCGCCCCAGAAATTTTGAATACTTGCTTCATTTGTGTAGAACTGATCCGCCCAGCGCGCAGCGACTTCCGGATTTTCACTGAATGTCGTAATCAGCATTTCATTGCGTCTTAAGCTTAATCCAACAGGATCTCCGGTTTGATAACGCTTGCCATCTGGTCCAGCAATGGACGGAATAGCTGCATATTCATCCTTCCACTTTCCGAAGACAGCATCCGGTATCCATTGATTCGAGAAGCCGATCATAGCTGCATCTGGATTTTGCTGTTTAGCAGAAGACATGGTATTGTCCTGGGTGAACAGCTCCTGATCGATCAACCCTTCTGAATACAATTTATGCGTCCATTTCAGCGCTTCTTTATATTCGTTCGAAGTCGGATAGAAAACGGGCTCGCCGTCCTTGAGCATCATGCTGTTACCGTTCAAATCTGTTATGCCAAATGGGTTTAGAAAATCCATGCTAATATCTACCGAGCCGCTAAAAGGAATTTCATCCGCTTTCCCGTTTTGGTTCGGATCCTTTTCTTTGAATGCTTTGAACACATTGTACAAATCTTCAATATTATTAGGAACTTCAAGGCCGAGACGATCGAGCCACGCTTTATTGATTACAGGCTGCATCGTCGATAGAGGACGTGATGGCAGCCTAGCAGGCAAAGAGTAAATTTTGCCGTCTGGGAATGTGCTGATTTGCTTCAGCTCTGGCGTTTCGTCCATTGCCGCTTTCAAGTTCGGCATATATTTGTCGATATAGTCATCGAGCGGGCGGAAATAGCTTAAGTTGTTGACGATATCGGAATCCGAGAAGGCATTGTCTCCAAAAATAATATCAGGAAGCTTGCCGCTCGCCAGCATGATCGATTTTTGCTCGCCCCAGTCATTGGAGGACATGACCTGCCAGTTTATTTTAACGTTCGTTGCTTTTTCAAGGTCCTGCAGCCATTTATTATTTTTGAATGTATCTCCCATATTGCCCCAGCGCACAGTCAACACATCCAGTGTGATTGGCGCCGTTACGATCGGCAGCCCTTCTGAGCTAAATTCGGAGCCTGCTTGGGCAGGTTCCTTCTCCGTTTTGCCAGAAGCGCAGCCTATAAGACTGATTAACATGCTTAAGCTTAGAACTAGTGCAATGAACAATTTTTTCTTCATTTGAAAGATCCCCCTAGTACTTATTGTGAATGGCAAATGGCTAAATTACTTCACAGCGCCAATCATCACCCCCTGATTGAAATACTTTTGAACGAATGGATACATACACATGATTGGAAGCGTCGAGACGATAATAACGGAATAGCGCATTAGGTTCGCTAGTCGCAGGGCAATAAGCGCCGCTTCGCCTGTTCCCATGCTTGACTGCATTTGATTCGTAATTAATATGTTCCTAAGCACAAGCTGCAAGGGATACAAATCCTGATCCTTTAAGTAAATGAGTGCATTAAAATAGGAATTCCAGTAGCCGACCGCCGTCCATAAGGCCAAAACAGACAAAATGGCTTTTGACAGCGGCAGCACGATTTGCACATAATACTTCAGGTTGCCGCAGCCATCAAGCTGCGCGGCTTCCCACAAATCGCCGGGAATGCTGGACTGGAAAAACGTACGTGCCACAATGATATTAAACACGGCAACAGAGAAAGGCAGTACCATAACTAGAAAAGTGTCATACAAATGAAAGTCGCGGATCGTCAAAAATGTAGGAATGAGACCACCATTAAAAAACATCGTGAATATAAAAAATATATTGATGCTCTTGCGGCCTACAAGATCTTTTCTGGAAAGCGCATAGGCTGCCGAAACATTGATCGCCAAGCTAATGATCGTCCCTATTACGGTATACAGGAGCGTATTTCGGTAGCCAATCCATATGTTAGAATGATTCAATAATTCCTTATAGCCATCGAGCGTAAAGCCTTTTGGCAAAACCCACATTTGACCGTTAGCGACGGCGGCAGGATCACTGAATGATGCGATGACGATAAAATAAATCGGATAAACGATTAGGATCAGCATCACAATCGCAAACAAATATAGCAACCATTCCATGGCGTCGAAGGAACGCCTTTTTTGTTTATGCAAAGCCGGTTGTGCTGCGGTTTCCATTGTGCTCATCCGTATCCTTCCTTTCTGTTACCACAGGCTGTTTTCGCTGTATTTTTTGGCTGCCTGATTAACTAGAATCAGTAATATAAAGCTAATGATCGTATTAAACAGATTGATCGCCGAGGAGAAGCTGTACTGGCTGCTTAGCATCCCGATTTTATATACATAGGTAGCAATAACCTCGCTGGAGGAAATGTTCAAATTATTTTGCATCAAATAAACCTTTTCAAATCCGACACCGAGCAGTCCGCCAATTCGAAGGATCAGCAATGTGATGGCCGTTGGGAGCAGCATCGGAATATCAATGAAACGTATTCTTTGCCAGCGGCTTGCCCCATCCACCTTCGCTGCTTCATAAAGGCTTGGATCAACAGCGGATAACGCCGCAATGAAGATAATGCTGTCCCAGCCAGCATGCTGCCAAACATCCGTCCATACGTAAACGCTGGTAAACCATTCCGCTGAGCCCATCAAGTTAGGAGCCTCAGCCCCAAACAAACGAAAGATATTGCCTATTAGCCCGGTGCTCGGTGAGGATAAAATGAGGATGAGACCCACCATTACAACGGTAGAAATAAAATGCGGCATATAGGTTACCGTCTGAAATACTTGCTTAAACCGGTTCACTCGCATTTGATTAATCATCAGCGCGAGCATAATCGGTATTGGAAAAGTAGCTATGCTATAGAAGCTAATAATCAACGTGTTTTTAATTGTGCTGGAAAATTGATAGGAGTTGAAAAACTTCTCAAAGTACTTGAACCCTGCCCAAGGACTGTCCATAATTCCGAGAGCGGGACTGTAATCTTTAAAAGCAATCAGCACCCCATACATCGGCTTATAAGAAAAAAGCAGAAGCAGCACGACTGCTGGCAGCAGCAAAACATACAAGCCCCAATTCTTTCTTATCCGGCCAATCGTTTGCTGCATATTCATGTTTAATTGGCTGGTCTTCAATGAAATTCCCCCATCCTTCATTCGTCTGCGTCCATGTTGTTTCGTCACACTCTCTCTTGCCTCTTTATTATAAAGGCTGCTTTGAGAACAATTCGGACTATTCTAAATCGCTATTCGGACTTTTCATCCCATTCATCTAACGGTTTGGCAGCAGGATGCTAGAAATTAAAAAAAGACTGACACTATCCAGACTTTCTTGCGTTTTTTTCGGACTTTCATGTGAAAACGGGCTAGACCCGCCTCTCATTCTACTGCGTTTGCATTATAATTGGTTTTACTAGCAGACAGAAAGCCCGAAAAGAGAGGAAGCTAATGAGACCTATGACAAAACGCAAACCCGGCAAATCCTATCCGATTAGGCACTACGTAAAAGTGATGCTATTGATTTTAGTCTCTGTATTAGTACTGGATTGCATTATTAGTATCGTCGCTATTTCCATGGTCAAGCAGCAAACGACACGGTATTTGCAAAACACCGCGAATATGTACATTAATCAAATCAATCTTGATTTCTCCAATATTAATCAATACATGGGCTGGACGCTCGCAAACGATGAAAACGTAAAAAAGATGAAGCAATTTCGCTCCACCGATAACGAATTTATTAAAGCAAATACAGAGCTGTACAGGCGTTTCTCCGAGCTCCAAAAAAATTACGAGAAAAAATATAATTTCTTCATCTATTTAGAAGATCAAAAATACTTTTTAAATTCCTCACCAACCAATGTGTTGTACCCTGATTATTTATCATTAAAAAAACAAATCGCATCCTATGTACAAGATAAAAATTCGCTTGAAACCTATTATTCCAACTGGTCGCTTATCCAGTTGAATGCGAAATATTTTATCATTAATATCGTGCCGTTTCATGAAAGCTACCTGATTTGTCTTATTTCTGCTGATGAACTGATTGGTCCGCTTCAGCAAATGGATCTTGGGGGCAACGGGTTTGTATCCTTAATCGATCATACCGGCAATGTCATCAATAATCTGTCGACGGATAAGGGCACTGAGGTCCGTAACAACGAGCAAAAGAAAACGCTGCTAGGCATGATCCAGACCACAACAACTGTCAGCAAACCATTTGCAAATGCAACCTTTGGCGTGAAAATGTTCATCAAATTTGGCGCGTTTGAGAAAATTATGATTGCCCAGCTGCTCATTATGCTCCTTGCTGCAATTGTTGCCTGCGCCCTATGCGGCATCATGGTTTATTTCAATATCCTGATTTTAAGACCGCTCAAAAACTTTTCATTCAGCCTGACGCAGTTTAATGAAGACAGCAAACCGCTCGATCTCAAGATGAACAAAATCGTTGAACTCGAATATGCCAATAAGCTGTTCAAAAACCTGCTGGAGCAAATTCGAATTTTCAAAATCGATATTTATGAGCATGAAATTGAAAAACAAAAAATTCAGCTCGATTATATGAAGTTACAGATCAAGCCTCACTTTTTTTTGAATTGCTTAACCAACATTCACAGCATGGCTCAAATGCAAATGTTCGAGGAAATTCAAAGCATGGCCATTTCAACGTCCAACTATTTTCGTTATATTTTTCAAAATGGGGAAGATTTCGTGAAGCTGGACGATGAGATTGATCATGTTCGCATTTATTTGGAAATTCAAAAACATCGTTACAGAGATGCCTTCTCCTATCATATTCATCAAGGCCAAGATACGGGCAAGATGAGAATTCCGCCGCTTGTGCTTCAGACCTTCATCGAAAATTCAGTGAAATATGCGGTCTCGCGTGTACATGAGGTTCAAATTAGGCTGGATGTTGATGTGGAGAGGGAATCCGAGGAAGAGGTTGCTGTTATTCGTATATCCGATACCGGCCCTGGGTTTGACCCGGATATATTGGAAAGGCTTGAAAGTGGACAGCCGCTTGATCAAGCAAACGGGAATCACATCGGCATAATGAACACGATACAACGTTTGGAATACTTATATCACCGCAAGGCTAAAATTCATTTTTCCAATATTGACGCTGGAGGGGCTTGCGTGACGATATACCTTCCTCATCCTACGCAGGATACACCGTGAAAGGAGTAACAACGAATGAATGTACTGCTTGTAGATGACGACTATTTTGTTGTGACCGCACTAGAGAAAAAGGTGAATTGGCAGGCATTATCGATTGATCATGTCTATACTGCTTTTAATATCGCCCACGCGCAGGAGTTGCTCAAGCAGCATCCGATTCACATTTTACTTTGCGACATCGAAATGCCGCAGGGCAGCGGGCTTGAGCTGCTCGCTTGGATCCGTGAAGAGAAATACAATATTCAGACCATATTTCTGACCAATTATGCTGATTTCAACTACGCGCAAAAAGCGATCGAGCTGCAAAGCTTTGATTATTTTCTAAAACCAATTGAATTCGACAAGCTGACGCTAATTATTCAGAAAGCCATCTTCAAAGCCAACGAACAGCAGGGCGTCGCCAAGGCGGTTCAAGAAGGCTACTACTGGCAAAAAAATCAGAAAAACGTGCAGGAGCATTTCTGGCGCAAGCTCGTGACGGGGAAAACAACCTATTCTACCCCCTCCAACATTTCCTATTTGATTGCTGAGCAGAATCTCCCTTACGCCTTAACAGACTTGGTACTGCCTGTCCTTATTCATGTATTTCCTCACGAGGAAAGCCTAGAAAAAAAAGACAAGGATTTATTTGATTTTGCGCTTATGAATGTGCTGCATGAGTTGTTCCAGAATAAACGTTTTACAGTCGAATCGATATTGGAGTTCAAGGAGTCCAATTGGATGGCGATACTGAAATGGAAGGACATTCCCGACAGTGGAATCATTGAAAGCATTTGCGCTACCTTCATTCAAAGAGCAAGTACATTTCTCAAATGTGATGCAAGCTGCAATATAGCAAGCACCGGAAAACTGGAGGCCATCCATCACGTCATGAAGGAACTGCTTAGCATGAATGAGAAGATCATTAAATATCGCAATCAAACCTTTTTGCTGGAGCATTTCAATCAGCAAGAAACTTCTTATATACCGCCTGACTTAATGCTTTTGGAGCAGCTGCTGGAGCAAAATAAACCAAGCTCCTTTCTTGCGGAAACGAGCTCATATTTGCACAATATAACCCAAAAGCAAATGCTGAATGCTTCTGTGCTGAGTTTGTTTCGGCTGGATATCGTTCAGCTTGTTTATGCGTATCTCAAGAGCAAAGAAATTCAAGCACATAAAATGTATACGGGAAGAACTAATGACCAAATGTTTATGCAATCATTGAACTCCATAGAGGATATGGAGAACTATCTTCAATATTTGGTGAATACGGCGACAGAGTACCGGAATTTCACGGAGCAGCCCAAGTCCGTCGTAGAAGAAATCAAGCAGCATATTCACAGCCATTGCGGAGATGAGCTGTCCAGAACGAGTCTGGCGGAAACCGTCTATCTTAATCCTGATTATTTGGCTCGATTGTTTAAGAAAGAAACGGGCATTTCATTAGGGAATTATATCATTCAAGTGCGCATCAAAGCCGCCAAGCATTTGCTCGAAACCACACAGTTGTCGGTCAATACTATTGCCAGCAAAACCGGATACACGAACTACTCTTATTTTACCAAGCTGTTCAAGCAGGAGATCGGCTGTACGCCTAATGAGTTTAGGAAAATGCAAAATGAAAAAAGATCTACTAAATAAAAAAAATAAATCTAAAATATAGATCTATTTTCGCTAAATAAGTCTTACTCGCAAAAATAGATCTAGATAATAGATTTATCACCTCAAACCATTCAATGGGAGCTTTATATCATTAAAGTGGCCGATACACTCATGTTAAGAAACTTTGAATCTTCTCAAGCAGCCTATTCCATTCGATAGGCTTTGTATCAAAATCATCGCATCCCGCTTCAAAGGCTTTATCCCGATCACTTGCCATCGCATGGGCAGTCAAGGCGATAATCGGAATATGATTGGTCCCCTCAGCTGCCTTCAGTTCCCTTGTAGCGTCCCAGCCGTCAATGACGGGCAAGCTCATATCCATCAAGATGAGATTAGGCGACTCTGACTTTGCCATCTCTATCCCTTGCAGGCCATCTGATGCCATGACCACTTGATAGCCTTTGCGGATCAAGCGGCGCGACAACATATCCCGGTTCATCTCGTTGTCTTCAACCAACAAAATTTTATACATGTTCTCCCCCCTCTGCGAGCGAGAGCGCAATCAAATGGCGTACCTCATGCAAGAGAGCCTTGCGATCCAGATGCCCCTTTTGCACGATGTTCTCTACACAGCCATTAAGCCTCCGTCGATCTTCTTCCGTTATACTCTTTGCTGTTATAACGACAACCGGTATCGACCGCCATTCCTCGTGCTCACGCATCGCCGCAACAAACTCAAAGCCATCCATTTCCGGCATCATGAGATCTAATAAAATTAAATGAGGCGCTTCTTCTTGCATGCGCTGCAGTGCATGATGTCCATTGCCAGCCCTTGATACGCGGTAGCCTTCCCGCTTCAGCAGCTTTGTCATCATATCACTTGTCACCACATCGTCTTCGATGACCAGTACAGAATGCGACTGGCGCTCAGGTATATACTTATCTAATGTGGAGATCAATCGCTCCCGATAAATTGGCTTGGTTAGAAATTCTGACGCGCCAAGCGCATAAGCCAAATGCTGCTCGTCCATCATGGAAATCATCACAACAGGAATGTGCGCAAGCTCAGAATCATTTTTGAATGCTGCCAGTACGTTCCAACCGTCCATTCCGGGCATGAGCACATCAAGCGCAATGACAGCTGGCTTCAACGTCTTCGCTAAGCGGACACCCTCTTGCCCGGATGGGGCCAGCTGTACGTTCCACTCCTCATTCCCTAAATAATACTGCATTAGCCGAAGCATAGCTGGATCATCGTCGATGACGAGAATCGTTCTAGCCCCTTCCATGGGAAAGCTTTCATCACTATGTATTAAGGCACTTAGTTGTTCAGAATCTGCATTCTCCAGCAAGGGAAGCCAGATAGTGAAAGTAGTACCTTCCCCTACTATGCTGCTCGCGCTGATGTTGCCTCCCATCATATAGCATAGGCTTTGGCTAATGGCGAGCCCCAAGCCGGTACCGCCATATTTTTTGGTTGTCGACGAATCCGCTTGTTTAAACGCTTGGAAAATTTGATCCATCTGCTCCGCAGTCATCCCGATGCCAGTATCTTGTACCCGGAATACAATGCCAGGCAGTCCCGCCTCACTCTCAAATTCCACTTGCAGCGTTACTGTTCCATCCTTCGTGAACTTGCTTGCGTTGCTGAGCAAATTAAATAGGATTTGACGGAGCTTTGTTATGTCGGTTTTGATCGAGCCTTCCGTGCATTCTACCTTGATCTGGTTCTTATTCACTTCCATTAGCGGATGTACGGTCGTTACAATGTCATGAATAATGCTCGGAATATCACATTGTTCCAAGTATAATTCCATTTTGCCTGCTTCGATTTTGGACAAGTCGAGTATATCGTTTATGAGTGTGAGCAAATGCCTGCCGGCATTATTAATCTTGTTAAGATCATCGGCCAGAGCAGGTTCGCCCATCTCTTCCATGTCTTCCTTCAGCATTTCGCTATAACCGATAATTGCGTTCAGAGGAGTCCGCAATTCATGGCTCATGCTCGCAAGAAATTGGCTTTTGATTTGACTGGCTTCCACTGCTTCATCGCGGGCTTTGGACAGCTCAAGCGTCCGTTCTTTCACAAGCACCTCCAGCTGATCATTTAATTGCCTCAGCTCTTGGTTAACATAATAGATCTCACGAGTTTTTTCCTCGGCAATCTTCTCGGCAGCTTGGCGAGCCTTCTTCTCCCGCTCAAGCTGCCTGCGGACGACATCAATATCATTCATGGCATGGTTCACCCCACTTGGGTTAATTCAAAACGGGCAGACGTTCCATCTGCCAAATCGATTCTTTTCACATCTATTGCTTCTCCATAGTGCGCCACGCAGCCTAGAATAAGTCCTTCAGCCAAATCAGCGAACGGCCGTGAAGAGTTGTACGTCATAATCAAAGTACCCGGTATAGAAGTGTCATATTGAAACGCTGGAAGCTCCGCTCCAGGATAAAGCTTGCGCACTTCTACATGGATATAGCTGTCGACCTTCTGCAAAAACTCAAATACGGTGCTATTCTCCACCATAAAGTCAGGATGCATATCTAGCAGCTGGCCAAATAAATATTCGCCAAATGTTCGAATGAGGTCAGGCACAGGGATCTGGGTTCGAGCGTTAAGCTCCACGATCAATTTAATCATCTCATGGTGGTCATATGTGCCAACCGTTGTATAGCTTCCTCCTGAAGGCAGCTCTGCAGCTTCAATAATTTCATCTACCAGCTTCAGGGAAAACTTGTTTTCTACCATTTCCAAAAAAGATGTGAACACCATTCCTTTCACAACTGAACATCCTCTCGTTCTCTCTTATCTTCACTGCTGCTCTCTATTACACGCAAAAAGGCCTCTACGACCTTAGGATCAAAATGAACTCCGCTCTGAAGCTTAATTTCAGCAATAGCTTCCTCTTGTGTCCATGCCCGTTTGTACGGTCGCTCATGCGTCAGGGCATCATAGAAGTCAGCGATCGCTACGATTCTACCGGCAAGTGGAATATCTTCTCCGCTAAGTCCATTCGGATAACCTGTCCCATTCCATTTCTCATGATGAGATAGCGCGATGCTTTTGGCTAATTGCAGAACCGGGAACTGGCTTCCCTCCAAAATGCTGGCGCCAATTTCCGTATGCAGCTTCATCTTTTCGAATTCCTCTGGCAAGAACCTTCCCGGCTTCAACAGGATGCTGTCTGAGATTCCGATTTTTCCGATATCATGCAAAGGTGCTGCCCGTCTAATAAGAGCTGCTTCCTCTGCCGACAACCCTAAATCAGTTGCAAGCCTTCCAGCCATATCACCCACTCGCTGCGTATGCTGCCCCGTCTCATCATCACGATATTCCGCTGTACGCCCCAGTACGTTCAAAATTTCATTTTTGGCCTGTTCAATCTCTTTGGTGCGTTCACGAACCCGCTGCTCCAAATTGTAGTTTTGCTCTTGAAGCTTCAGATGGTAATATCTTGTCTTCAAAAAGTTTTGAATGCGCAGGACAACTTCCATCCGATCAAAAGGTTTTGTAATAAAATCGTTGGCACCTTCATGCAGCACCCGCGTTCTGGCCTCGGGTGTCACATCCGCTGTTAGGACAAGAACCGGCAAATATTCCCCTTCTTGCTTCCATTTTCTTAAATGCTGCAGCGCCGATAATCCATCCATAACAGGCATATGTAAATCTAACAAAATAATATCGGGCTGATTGGCCCGGTATAGCGTCTCTAGCTGCGTTGCATCTGTGGTCGTGAACAAATTCGTATAACCCGCTCGTGTCAATATACGCTCTAGGAGACTGATATTATATTCCTGATCATCTACAATCAGAAACTTTGCGGATTTCATCCATAGCTCATCCATAATTTATCCTCATTTGTTCTTTGATTATTAGATAATCTTTCCATACTTGCTATCATTATAGATCATCATTCGACATTAATCGAGAGAGTTCTTCCTAAGCTTTTGATTTCGAAAATAGAATAAGGAAGGGAATTTCTCATATTTTGTCGAAATGTAATCATTGCCATAATGAACCGAGTAGGAGTTGGTTAGAAAATGAATCATGCTCATGGAACATACGATATCGTATTGGTCATCTTTTCATATCTTGTAGCGGTCGTTGCCTCTTATACGGTGCTTGATTTGGTCGGACGAATAAGTACTACGCATAATAGAAAACGTTGGTTATGGCTCCTATTTGGCGCTTGCGCTATGGGTATGGGCATTTGGTCGATGCATTTTGTTGGAATGCTCGCCTTTTCGCTGCCCGTTCCCATTGCATATCATATGCCAACCGTTGTTCTCTCGGTTATTGTAGCTATAGTAGCGTCTTTTTTGGCCCTTCATATCGTCGGTAGAAACCAGCTTTCACTGCCTCAATTGCTGAGCGGGGGAATATTGCTGGCAAGCGGTATAGTAACGATGCATTACATCGGCATGGAAGCAATGATGATTGAGATCACCTACGATCCTATTTATTTCTCGTTATCTATTATTATTGCTGTTGTGGCCTCAGTTGCGGCCTTGTGGCTTTCATTTTATTTTCGTAAAGGCAGTGAGAACAAGCGCGGACATATGTGGAAGAAGCTGGGTAGTGGATTGTTAATGGGAGCTGCAGTCGTTGGCATGCATTATATCGGCATGATGGCTGCGCATTTTGATATAGAGAATATTCATTTACACAGTTCGGAATCTGGGATGATTCTGAATCAACAATGGCTCGCTTATATCATTTCCGGAGGAACGCTATTTACATTAGGCATGTCGCTTATGGGTATCTATATTTCCAATAAGTTCTCTGTTAAAGACTCTGAAATACAGGATAAGTCGGATGAGATCCTAAAAATAAACCATGAATTGCGGCAGCTTAACGAACACTTGGAGCAGATGGTTAAGGAGCGGACAGCGCAGCTGGAGAAGGCCCATGACGAAGCGATTAAAGCCAATCGGATCAAGAGCCAATTTCTTGCCAATATGAGCCATGAGCTTCGGACACCGCTGAACGCCATCATTGGCTATAGTGAGATGCTGATCGAGGAGGCTGAGGAGCTTGGTGAGCAGACGTTTGTAGAGGATTTAGGCAAAATCGGAAAAAGCGGAAGGCATCTGCTCTCCCTCATTAATGATATTTTGGACATTTCAAAAATTGAAGAAGGAAAAATGGAAATCCATGAAGAGATATTTCAGGTTCATGATTTGATTCAAGATGTGATTACAACCATAAAACCGCTTATTGAAAGTAATGGCAACCAGCTGCAGACTCACTATGTACGAGGTGAAATGATGGCTGATGTTACAAAGCTGCGCCAAATCCTATTAAACTTGCTTAGCAATGCTAGTAAATTCACCCATAATGGAGCGATCCAATTTAACGTCTATGAAGAAGATAAGGAAGGAAAACCAGGCTTTAGCTTTCTTATCAAAGATTCTGGCATTGGCATGAGCCCTGAGCAGCTGGACAAATTATTTCAGCCGTTCACCCAAGCCGATGCTTCCACCACTCGCAAATACGGCGGTACTGGGCTTGGGCTTGCCATAAGCAGCCGATTCTGTTCCGTAATGGGCGGACATATTTCCGTTGAGAGCGAGCCCGGGGTGGGAAGCATCTTCATTTGCTGGATTCCGATCTCGCGAGCCTAGCATTCATGAAAGCTCAAATAATAGCTTGATGTAAAGTTCAAACAAAAAAAGCGCCGGTTCTCTTTACGAGACTTTTCCGGCGCTTAATTTTGAAAGCTTTCCTAGCCTTATCACATGTAACTATTAAGACAGATCGTCTATTCTTTATTTCTCATTACTTTCGAATGCTTTAAGAACAGCGTCTATTGCATAGCTGTTAGCAAGCGGTGACATGCCTAGGCTAAACCATTCTTTGCCGCCCATCACGTATACCTGATTGTTTTTAACTGCCTTCATGTTTTTCCATAATGCGCTGTTCAACATATCTTTGTACGATTGTTGGATGACTTCATTATTCTCGTCGTCCAGCTGTACGATAAGATGGTCAGGATTATATTCCGGCAATTTCTCAAGCGATATAGAGAGAGATTGCTCCGTCTGAGGAAAGTTCGCAATCGGCTTAAGCCCAAGCGTCTTGTGAATAAAGCTTCCGCGATCAATATTTTCGCCGTACAAGACAACTGCCTTTGGCATAATCATCATGTACATAACGGTTTCATCGCCAACGAGAGTATCAAGCTTTGCTTTGGCTGCCGCTTCCTGATCAACCAAGTCTTGAATGACTTTATCCGCGACATCCTCCTTGTTCAGTACTTTTCCAATATCCTTCAGTTCATCACGCCAGTCATCACGCTGCGGCAGCAACACCGTCGGCGCAATCTTGGTTAGCTGATCATAGTCTTTATCCGACCACCATGCAGGTGCAATAATAAGATCAGGCTCGGCTGCTAATATCATCTCAAAATCTGGGGTTTCAGCAATACCCATTTTTTGCACATCTTTGAAGGCTTCTTGCAGGTATGAAGGGAAATCGGCATGATAATTTTGCACCGCGATCGGAGTAACCCCTAATGCTTGTAGAAATTCCGGATAAACAACAGAAAGCCCAATGACCTTGCTCGGATTGGACGGAATCGTAATTTCACCCTTCTCACTTGCTACGACACGAACATTATCCGATGGTGCTTCTGTTACTGAATTTTTCACCGTTCCTTTTGTTGACTCATTATTCCCTGAACAAGCGACCATAAGTACCATCAATATCACAGCCAAAACGATGAACGAACCTATTTTTGAATATTTCATTTTTTCTATACTCCCCCTGAGCGCTCAATGTTCATTGATTATCATTTGAAAATGAGAATCACTATCACTCCTAGCAGTATAAAGGAAATACGTCTATACTCCTATCGACGATCTCGCCAACATTTTATGCACGATTACGCCAAAGCTTTAACACTTCGTCCAGGATTAGCTCTTGCGTGAACGCCGTGTACTCTGTCCAAGGGTAGGGTGGAAGATAATCGATGCGATTGTTTCTAATCGGCCGCATCTTCACCCAAAACGCTGATTGCTTGAGGTCCTGCCAGGCTGCCTGCGACTGAGCATCTTCATCCACGATAAGCAGCAATCTGTCCGCATCTGTCTGCGCAAGCTCCTCTTGTGTCAATTGTTGATTATTAAGATCCCTATTTACCTCCGTTGCAGGCATAATATGAAGATCATCATAAAACACCTCGCCAAGACTCCGATTTGCCAGTACGCTAATATTTTTTTTGGATATTCTCACAATAAGCAGACGCTCATTATACAATATGTTTTTGGTTTGCTCCCGAACTGCTGCCGCCTTTCTTTCATACCGATCCAGCCATACCTCTGCTTCTGCAGTTTTACCTAGCTTTTCTGCGATCAATCGTATATGCATGCGCCAATCGTGTTCCCACGGCAAGAAATAAGTTGATGTTATTCCATTAAGCGTCTTCTGCATATCCAAGCTCGTGAAACCTTCTAGCCCAACGATAAAGTCAGGGTTCATGCTTCTGATCTGTTCTATTTTCACATCATCGTCTTTAGCAAGGGACAACACCGAACTCGTATCATATTTCCTTCGGTAATATTCGACCCATGGATGATCCTCGGGAGCCGCATGAGGAGTAATATTAAGCGCGAGAAGATTACCGATCATATTGGCGTGGAACGCCACGATCTTTTGCCTCGCATTTCTCATAAACGCCGCCGGAGGAGTACCTGTTATTTGCTTGAATTTGCGGCGGAAATAAACCTCATCCTGATAGCCTACATAACTGGATATATCCTTGAGCTGATAATCATGGTGAGGTCTCATCAACTCTTGAGCTTGTCCAATTCGATATCTAGACAAATATTCGATAGCGCTGCAGCCATATCTTTGCTTAAACAGTCTAATAAAATGCCGAGAGCTGACTCCAGCTTCCTTCGCTAACTGCTCGATGGTAAGGTCCTCCCGATAATGCTGCTCGATGTACGTTTTAGCACGTTCCAAATCCGCTTCAGAATCGTTGTCCAGTAAGCGCTGACCATCTCGCAACAGACTATATACCAGTTCATAAAACTCGATTTGCCCGCGCAGCCGCTGCATATCATTTCCGCTTCGTATAGACTTAGACATCGCTTCACATAGTGCACTTATTACGATCATCGAGGATACAACGACTTCTCCAGTGATCGGAAACCTCATATTTCGGCCAAGTGGATCGTTATGTTCTTGTTTTGCGGGCAATTGAGGCTGCTCAAATACATCGAAGCGCACAATGTATAGCCCTCTCTCTCCTAAATCCTTCATAGATGCCTCAACCAGCTGGCCAGGCGTGCATACATAGGCACTCCCTGCCCGAAGCTCGTAATACCGGCCATCTACAGTAATCCATCCCTTGCCTGATGCTGTGATGACCAGCATATGCGACTCAATGAATTGCATTCGGAGAGACCAATTGCCAGTGAGACTATTGTTTTTTTCGACTGCTCTAAGCTTGAACCACATGCCCTCTAGCTGCTTATAATCACTCTTTTGCTGGTCATCGTACACCGCTCATCACCTGCATCTCGTATTTATCTGCTCTCTATAGTATTGCGAAATAAATAAAGAACGCAACCCTTCTGGAAACACCAGATGCTGCGTTCATTTAATCTTACAGATATTAAAAGCTGAACAATAGCTCAACCCTTCTAACTTTCCTTCGCTGCTTCTACTTATCCTGTGTCAAAAATTGAACAGCTTCCTTTATTTGAACTTCAATATCATGAGGCGTGTAGCCTAACCAAGTGTCCATGCTAATATCGTAAATATGATGATCTTTAACGGCCGTGAGGTTTTTCCACAACGAGCTTTGCTTTATCTCGTCCAAACGCTTAGTTGTATCCTCTCCCTCAAGCAAGGTCAGAAACACATAGTCAGCGTCGTAATCCGGAAGCACCTCCAAGGAGATCGGAACTGCCCACAAATTCGGATCCTTCGCTATTTCCTTCTGAACGAGAGCAGGCGGAGTGAGTCCAAGCGCTTTATAAAGCGTAAAGCCCATATTGCGAACGCCATAGACATAAAATTGTTTCGGGTCCACTCTATAAATAGCAAAAGTTTTGCCCTCGCCAATTTTACCGATAATTTGATCTTTTGCTGTTTTCATTTTCTCATCGAAATCCGTTTTCCATGCTGCTGCTTCCTGCTTGCGATTCAGAATATCTCCTATAACCTCAACGTGGCCGAACACATCATGATCCATCCAAGGAACGACAACCGTTGGAGCTATTTTTGTAAGCTTGTCATAAACTTCCTTCTCAATGTCACCAGCAATAATCAAGTCAGGCTGCAATGACACGATTTTCTCATAGTTTATTTGATCTGCACTTCCAACGTCTTCAATACCTTTAAAGTCCGCATCCGTTGTTTCAAGCAAATGGCTTGAAGCTCCGATTGGTTTAAGTCCTACCTTAAGCATATGGCTGGCATATTGGAGTGTAACGACTTTTTCCGGATTGACCGGGATCTTCGTTTCTCCAAAGAAATGTTTATAAACCCGCGTTTCGGTCGTACTTTCATTAGATGCTTTCTCATTCTGTGAAGCCGCGCCATTCTGCTCAAGGTTTGACGTTGCTTGTGGATTCGTTTCTGCCTTCCCGCATGCCGCTAATGCTAATACAAATAAAAGTATACTCATACATATGAATACGTTTTTCTTCAAGATGATATCCCCCAGTAATGTGTAGCTATATTTTTGGGCGCAGCTAAGCTTACTTTTCCCCAGTAATACTGGGCTAAAAGTTCTCACCCACCTCTTTTATTGATAAAGATTATCATTATTAATTAGAGGCGTCAATGAAATATATTGGGTATATTTTCTCGTTGTTTTATAACCCTATTAACATTTGGGACTC
Source organism: Paenibacillus sp. NRS-1760 (assembly GCF_050467785.1). NCBI lineage: Bacteria > Bacillati > Bacillota > Bacilli > Caryophanales > Paenibacillaceae > Paenibacillus > Paenibacillus sp. NRS-1760. The sequence continues at coordinate 207,355 of NZ_JBITPK010000007.1, forward strand.
CCTTCCTTTTATGTATACACATAGTCGTCTGTACGATATATTGTGGAGAATATTAAATGTCCCGATTGACTACTATCAAGTGTTATATAGATTAGAAAGCACCATTCGCGAAGGGAGGAGATTTCATCGAAGACCAGACCATTGAGCAATTCATCGTACGGGTGCAAAAAGGCGATTCGAGTTACTATGTCGAGGTCGTTCAAAAGTATCAGCAGGCCATCTACCGCTACTGCTTGCGGTTACTTGGAAATCAGCAGGATGCCGAAGATGCCGCCCAAGATATTTTTATAAAAGCGTTCGAGTCTATTATGCAATACAAGAACACGGTCAGCTTCTCTTCATGGTTGTACAAAATTGCCTACCGTCATTGTTTAAACCTATTGCGTAAGCGTAAATACCAGCTTCGTCTGCTGCTTCGATTGTTTACTCCGGAAGTGAAAGCAGAGAGTCCAGAACAAACGATAGACAACCGATTATTCAGCTCGCAATTAATGTATGCACTGACTGCGTTATCTCCAGAGGATCGATCTATGCTCATTCTTCGCATTTTTGAAGAACGAACTTTCGAGGAGCTGGGTGAGATTATGGGATGCAAACCGGAGGCTGCCAAAAAAAGAGTAAGCAGAATGAAAGAAAAGGTTAGAAAAAAAATGGCGGAATGGCAGGAGGAGCTAAAATGGGACGAGAACAATCAAACGATCCATATAAAGACTTAAGGCAGCACGCCATACCTAATCATCAGATCAATACTATTAATTTATCAGATGCTGTAATGAACCATATTTCTGCTTCGCAATCAGGCATAAAGGTCCGAAGCTACAATCCAGCAAAGCGATTTCCGATCTACGCCACGATTCTATTCATTGTGCTTCTAACATCAGCATCCGTATATGCTGCAAGTGAGTTGATTCAAATTCGTGATCGTGCAGGAGATGTCAAAATTAAATCCATTGTGCTGGAGTCAGAATCGAAAATCGTACCATATACGCATCAAAATGATTCTCCGCTTCCAACTTATAGAGATCGCGTACTAGAATTAGTTAAGCCAGGACAAATGCTGGCCTACTTCGTTAGAAATGATCGTTCGTCTCTAGCTATACAATACCTCCACAACACAAATACGGATACTTCTTACAACGATTTTAAGGAGCTTCTCGATCGCGCTTCCGCACCAGTCATTAAGGAGCCAGTAAACTTGCCAGATGGGTTCACATTCAAATACGGCAGCGTTATGCCGCTCACTCCGAATGAACATGACGCTTCCCTGGCTGAAGAATACGCTAGATTGCTTGCGTTGTTCAAACAAAGGGCTGCGGCTGAGCCGGATCGGAATTTATTCATCGAAGAGGTAAACTGGAGAAAAGCAAATATATCGGAGCTCGAATACACAAAAAACGACATGAGCATTCGAATCCAAGCCATGAAAAACATGATTGGCATGGAGGTTGCTCTCTCCGCGGAATATACACAAGAAACAGTCGCTATAAACGGCATAGAAACTATTTTTGCAAGCGCCAATATACACGGCTTTCAAAGCTATCAAGCGATATGGTATGACGAAGCGAAAAAAACACATTATCAGGTGACAGCGTCAGGCAATGTAGATCTGACAGAAGAGCAATTTAAGCTCGTCGTAAAAGGCTTGATCTAGGGCTAGAGACAGGGTCAAATAAAACAAGTTTAATAGCCGTTCCCTTTCCAGTATTCACTGGATGGGGAGCGGCTTTTTTTTCTATTCATTCCACTGAATAATATGTTTAGATCTTGTATAGAAGCATAGTGTAAAATAACCATTGTTGTATGTATTTTGCCATTTAAACTGTTCTTTTTGAGCTAAGTTCTATTAAATACTTCATTTTTTGGCGCTATGCACAAATTGGTAGTATATGCGAGTTGCATCCGGAGCATTTTGCATACTGTTGAAATGGCTGTTTAGTCCCATTCCACATGTTGGAACATGTCGGATAAAATAGAATCAAGTTGAGAATAAAGGAGAAAACGTGCTTGAATCAGAAAATTACACGCAGCAATAACCGTCAAAAAGGCAGCTTTGTATCTTTGAAAAAAACGACTCTCATCATCTACTTGGCAATCGTCATTATTCTCATTGGAGTCTGCGGCGTTCTGTACGGCAAATATTTGAGTGTGCTTGATTTCAACCTGCAATCCGCTGTTGCTAATAAGCTAGAGCAATCAAATGAGCAAGCGCTCAATAATGAAACTGCTAACTCGAATTCAAGCAAAAATGAAAATGGCGGGCTTGAAACGATTACAGACGAGCTTATCCCCGCAGGATCTGTAGACGATGAAGAAAAACAAGAACCAACTGAAGAAAAACAGGATACCAATACGGGTTCCAAACCTGTTGAAACTAATAATCCAAATCCACCGGTCAAAGAGACCGTAAAAACACCTGACACTGCTAAGCCCGCTGTGACAGAAAAACCAGACAAGGTAGAAAAACCTGTACAAGAGCCGAAGGAGAGCGACAAGCCCACAGGCTCTTCCAATGAGACGATAAAGCTTCCAACTACCTATATCGTTCAAAAAGGCGACACCTTAAGCTCAATATCCGAGAAATTTTATCAATCGAAAGACCACTACGCACTGCTTGCAGAGCATAACCATATTTTGTTTATTAATGATATGAAAGCTGGAGATAAGCTAACTATTCCGGCATTATCCTCTGGCACTGGATCAACAGGCGGCAGCTCGCAAGGGTCAAAGGATTATTCCAAAATCACCCTGCCAGCAACCTATTTGGTACAGGCTGGCGATACCCTCTCCAGCATATCCAAAATGTTTTATAAATCCGCGGAATATGTAAGTTACATTGCGCAGGAAAACAAAATTGACAAAAACGCCGGATTGAAAGCTGGCAGCAATCTCATCATTCCTTCTCTTAAAAATTATAAGAAAGAGGAAGATGATAACTCATGGGGCGTAACTCCAGGTTTTGAGACAGTAGATCATACCGTTAAAAACGGTGAGACACTTTACAGCATTTCCAAAACCTATTATGGCTCTAACAAATACGCGATGTTCATTGCCGACTTCAATCAAATCGTAGATATTGATAATGTAAAAGCCGGCACGGTATTGAAAATCCCTAAATGATTAGCTAAAAGAAAAACGACGCCCTCTTTCGCGAGAGGCGTCGTTTTTTTTGTCTATTTCTTCCTTCCATATTGCTTGGCATAAGATGTAATGCGTCGATACATGCTTTTGTCCTTTAAATGCTTCAGCGGATAAAACTGCGGTCTCGTATTTACCTCAAGAATCCAAGCATTTCCGGTTTTGTCCAAGGCGACGTCGAGGCCCAGCTCGCGAAATCTACTTCCATGTCTATCAAATATACGTCCAACTGATCTGCCAAGCCTCTTCAGTTCTGCTTCCTTTCTTTCTACTCTAGCATAACTGAACCCTGCTTTAGAAAGTGTATTCTTGAAATATCCGATCTGACCGCCTTGGTGATAGTTTGTTGTAACTTTCCCCCGCTTGCCTATTTTCGTGAAGAGCGCACTGCTCTTCCATATGCCGTTGTTTGTCTTTTGTACCATGACCCGTATGTCGAAAGAGTTGCCATTCACAGTGGCAAGATGAATGCCTTTTTGCAGTAAATAAGAACGTTTCCTCGCATGCTTTTTCAATTTTCCATAAAGGTTGTCGAGCGTGGAGCAGTGATTTTTTTCGGAGTTGTGTTGCATCTGATAACCATTTCCCTGCTTCTTTATCCGTATAATATTAAAGCCGCCTGAACCAGCGGTCGGCTTGAAATAGACAGTTGGATATTGAGAAAGGATCATACTAAGATTCCTTCGGTTAAAGCGCAGCGTCTTAGGAACGTACGCTCTTACATCTGCATTCTTAAGCAGCCATTTCGTTTTTGTCCACTTACTCTTAATAGTGGTACTCTTGTAGTTCATAATGTACATTCCCTCCTTATCCTTAACATATGAGGAGGTATGATTGTCTGATCGTGCTCTTGTCTAGTCGGTGATAGATATCTCTGCAGCTCACTTTAATGGAAGCATGATTCCATAATTTAATATGATCGTTCTCCTTCATCGCAGTACGAAGAAAAGCGAAGAAAATCTATCCGTTCTAACTTGGTCAAACACTGTAAAAAATGCCATACAGGTGTTTAAAGGATGAGGCTTGTATGGCATATCATGCGGCAGATACTCATAATCCTATAGTAAACAACTAAGAATCAGCGCACATCCATCAGGCTTTTCAGCAAAAAAGTTAGGAAACCCCATTAAGGAGGTTAATTCTGATGAAGGCACTTAACGTAATTAGTCTTATTCTGATCATCCTAGGCGGCTTAAATTGGTTATCCGTGGGCTTATTCAATTATGACGTCGTCAGTGAGGTTTTTGGGGGAACAGAAGAGGTTGGATCACGAATTGTATATATCGTCGTCGGTGTCGCTGCGCTTTACGCTCTATCCCTTTTTGGAAAGGTAACAAGCGAGGACTAACGAATAACGGCAGTAACGACAGGTCACGCCTGGCTAAGCCAGACGTGGCCTGTCGTTGTTTACTATAATCTTGTGACGATGTATGAGAAACTTGCAATCCTTTTTTTAAAAATTCATTCTGCAAGCAAGAGCATCATCATTCTTATCTCACTCGAAACGTTCTCGGCCCGTACCTGCGGACAAGCACTGGCGCAGCAGCTAAGTAAATCAGCGTCAAAGCAGCTATACTCACCGTAAATGGCACTATCGGAATTCGCAAAAAGATACATGCCCCGCTAGCTGCTGATATCCCCATATTCACTATATAATATAGCGGGTTTTTCACATTCAGCTCTGTAGAATACGGTTGAAAAATATAATACATAAACAAATGATGTATGGTGAAAAACACGGCCAACGAAATAACACAGATCCAAAGCATAAGCAGTTCGCTATTTAGCCACTCCCCGCCCGCTGCTGCGATAATCGCTGTTAGTGACACCCCAAAAGCAGCGGCAATACTCAGGTTCAAACCCATCATTTTTTTTAGCCGAATGAGGAAATGACCAAATGCCGAGCCGCGATAGAAGCTATAACGCATTAGGCTAAGATCACAGTTGTAGAACATGGCCTTGCAAATGTTTTCTCCAACGGACATGTAATACATAATTAGAACTAAGAATGGAAATACCGTTCCCGCATTCCATTTTAGACTCTGCAGCTGCTCTTGGAATAGGAAGGTAAGCAGAACACCCACCACACCAAAAGTACCAACGATAACTAATCGTTTGTTAACCGGGCTGCTGATCAGGCTGCGATGCCGGAGAAAAAATATAGCGTTCAAATACGCATAACCTTTTTTGCCGTCTAACTGGCCTTGCTCGTTTACATCTATAATATAATCGCTATCCTTTGATTTGACGCTCTTCTTCTGTGACTCTGTAACCATACGACCTAGATCGAGCAGAGGGTCATCCCTTTTAGTTGCCGCATCAACTACTCCACTGTAACCGGTATAACGGGCCAGTTGAAAGACAGCAAACAAGCCTACAGCTATAATGACAATACAAACCGGCAGACTCAGAAGAAACGTACCCGTAAACGGAACCTTGCCGAGCAGCAATGGCAAATACGCGCCGGCATAACCAATTAATATGATCATCCATACGAGAGCTGTTTGTTTAATCAGTACAATGCCCGTTTTCTCAAAAAGCTTGAGATGTGCATACTCCGCAAGAACTCGCCACATTGTGACCATAATGGTTAGCAAAATCGCTTGCAAAATGGAGACTCCCGCGAGTGATCCGAACAAAAGCATGGCTGGCAGTAGATATAGCAAAAAGGTTGTATAACGATAGGCAAGTGACGCCTGCATGTATCTTTTTCCAGACAACCTCATCAGCTTCACCGCTACGTACTTCTCTCGCTTTGGTTCGAGCACAGTCGCGCTGCTGATCGCTGCCACAACAAAACTGATGATTGCAAAAATATGTACAAACTGCTGGTGCTTTTCTTCCTCTGACAATCCCACAACGAATTCCGCTATAGGCAAGTAAATAAGTATCCCCAAATACGCGAATCGAAGCATGAATCCCCACAGCTGGGTAATGATGAGCGCTATAATAGAAACGGCCTTCTTGAGCCCCAAATTGGCATAGAAGCTATTGTGGACCAGCTTGCCGAGCAGCGGCAGCTTCTGAATATAATAAATGAGCATGTTTGCCGTAATGGAGGTTCGAATGGCGAGCAGCGTGTTAAGCGTTCTCAGCATGGGCTTCATCCTTCAGCAGGTTAATGACGGATTGCTCAAATTCCGCGCTATGCAGCAGCTCTGACGGCACGGCAGACAACTTCCCTTTGTTCAATACAACCAGCTCATCGCATAGATCTGAAGCTAATTGCAAAATATGCGTAGAGAATATCAGAATGTGATCACTCTTCATCTCCCTCAGCATGTTCTTCATCTCCAGAGCAACAATAACATCGAAGGAGGTAAGCGGCTCATCGAGCAGTATAATTGGCGGTTTCGTTATGAGAAATAGCAGCATTTGCAGCTTGTTCTTCATGCCGTGTGAGTAGCCTTTGATCAGCAGATGGCGATCCTCCATTGTCATGCTCATCATGTCAAAATAATAATCAATGCTCTTATCCATTTGCAGCTTGCCTTTGTTAATATCCATAAAAAACTTCACGAACTCATAGCCCGTAAGAAACTCGGGAAGAATCGGCAGCGAGTACACATATCCGACATCCTGCTCGCTTAGCTTCCTCGTGTGGCCATCCACTTCCAACAGCACTTGCCCGCCATCCATGTCCTTCTCTCCGCTCAGACAGTCGAATAGCGTCGTCTTGCCTGCACCGTTTCGGCCAAGCAGGCCATATATTTTTCCTTTCTCAAAAGTAAATCCGGCTCCTTGGAGCACTTGTTTATCCTCAAATCGCTTGACGATATCTTCAATAATCAGATGCAATTACAGCTCCTCCATTCATCCCACATTTTTCATCTCCTATTTTGTACGGTAATGGGAACGAAAGGTCTCGAATTGTAAGGCTGCTGAAGGAAAATGATATGTAAATACATAGAATTACTTGCAGGGAGTAAGCACAAAAAGAGCAGCCAGCCTCCCTTCGACGGGAGAGCCGACTGCTCCTCATTATAAAATTCTGCTGATAATGATTGGTACCTGAACACCGCTAGGCAGCCCTTCCGCAAACCTATTGGCTCAGATGCATACATTATCGTCCATTCGCTACTTGCTGATTTTTTCCTTCAGTTCGCCAAGCTTCTCCTGTGCAGTACCTTTCAGCTTATCCAACTTGCCTTCAGCCTGCAGCTTCTTGTTATCTGTCGCTTTGCCGTAGCTATCCTTCATTTCGCCTTTGCTTTGGTTCGCAATACCCTTCACTTTATCTTTCAGTCCGTTTGTATTCATCTTCATCATCTCCTCGATAATTGTATGCTTCTTCTTACCTCCAAGGTGTGATTTTGAAACAGGGCTATATTGGAAGTCTGTAGTTTTACGGATGAATTACCCTTTATTTAGTCTATTAAATATTCAAAATAAAACTCGTTTACAATGTCATTTTTGATATCGATATAGAGATTAGTGGTGTGCGTGAACCGATAGTCGAGTGTAAATAAGCGCAGAAGTGCACCTGTTTTTAACAAACGAGATGAAAATGATTCGAATAGGTGTATAAATGCATCTAGTTGAACAAAATTGAAAAGTATTTAGTTAAATAAGTGCATTTATGCTCTTAGATTCAGCTACTGCTGACTGATGTGCACATTTTGCCAACCTGCTTTGCAGGGTTAAATTCATTAGACATTGACTTGGCAAGTTTTTTCATAAAGCGTAGTTGCTTATTCTCAATTGAAAACCTCTAAATATATAGCCCCCGTTTATCTAAACAATAATATTACACACGATAATCGTAGGAATGCATATTCAGCAAGCTGTATAACTGATTTATGCTAGTACTATAAGTTTGTTTGCAATATCGTTTGATCGTGCAACATTATCCGCCTATTTTGTAAACCAATATTAAATAAATATTGGTTTTATTGCATTGCCGTCTAGAATCACGATGACTTCACACATTTAAGGAGGTGATTAAGAGAGAATGTAATGATGTGCAAAATTGAAAGCGCATTAATTCGAAGTTAAAACATCTGACTAGGAGGTTTTTTATGTTATCAATGAACGAATTGGTAAAAAGAAATCCATTCGTCATCATGTCTTTGGCATTTGTTTTATTGCTGTCGCAGCTCACGCTGTACCCCTCCGTATCTTCAGCCGCTGGAGGCCCAAATCTTGCTCTGGGCAAAGTTGTATCAGCCAGCGGCTATGCCGATGTGTATGTAGCGAGCAACGTTAATGACAACAACCAGGGTACCTATTGGGAGAGTGTAAACAATGCATTCCCACAATGGCTCCAAATCGATCTTGGTGCGAATACGAGCATCGATCAAGTTAAACTAAAGCTGCCTGCGGGCTGGGAAACACGTTCACAAACCTTAGCTGTACAAGGCAGCACAAACGGCACAACGTTCTCTAATATTGTTGGTTCTGCATCCTACACATTCAATCCAGCAGTGAGCAGCAACACCGTGACAATCAACTTTACAGCAACCAGCACCCGTTATGTTCGCTTAAACTTTACGGCTAACACGGGTTGGCAAGCCGGACAAATTTCTGAATTCGAAATTTACGGTTCCACAGTAACGCCAACACCTACTCCTACTCCTACTCCTATACCAACAGCTACTCCAACCCCTACACCTGTGCCTACACAAACGCCAACGCCAACGCCAACTCCTACACCTACGATTACGCCTACAATTACACCGACGCCTACAATTACACCAACGCCACCTGCTGGCGGCAACTTAGCTCTAGGTAAATTAATCACTTCCAGTTCTACCGTCCACACATTCGTAGCAACGAACGGCAACGACGGCAATACGGCTACATACTGGGAAGGCGGCAGCAATCCTAGCCAATTAACCGTCGATCTCGGTTCCAATCACAACATCACATCGGTTGTTGTGAAGCTAAACCCGTCTAGCGAATGGGGTACGCGAACCCAAACGATTCAAGTGTTAGGCAACACTCAGAACTCTTCCACATTCAGCAGCTTGGTTTCCGCGGCATCTTACACGTTTAACCCTGCTAACGGCAACTCGGTAACGATTCCGGTAACCGCTACGGCGAAACAGGTCCAATTGAACATAACGAACAACTCCGGCGCTCCTGCTGGCCAAGTAGCCGAATTTGAAATCTATGGCGCTCCAGCTCCAAATCCGGATCTTACGATTACAGGAATAACTTGGACGCCTACAGCTCCGGTAGAGACGAATGCGATTACCCTTAACGCATCCGTTAAAAATATCGGCACTGCAAACGCCCCTGCGACTACAGTCAATTTTTATCTCGGCAACGAGCTAGCAGGATCTGCTCCAGTAGCCGCATTGACGGCTGGCGCTTCAGCTACCGTATCGCTGAATGCCGGAGCAAAAAATGCTGGAACCTACGCCGTTAGCGCCAAGGTCGACGAGAGCAATGCGATTATTGAGCAGAACGAGACTAACAACAGCTATAGCAACCCGACTGCATTAACCGTAGCTGCCGTGTCTAGCTCCGATCTAATCGCAACCGCCTCTTGGAATCCAAGCAATCCAAGTGCAGGCAATACAGTAACCTTTACCGTAAATCTTAAAAACCAAGGGAACATTGCTTCCGCCGGTGGTGCTCATGCCATAACATTAGTTCTTAAAAATGCTGCTGGCGCAACCATTCAAACCTTAAATGGTTCCAATAATGGCTCATTAGCTGTAGACCAATCCGTCAATGTCAGCCTGGGGACTTGGACTGCTGTCAATGGCAGCTACACAGTAACTTCCTCTGTTGCAGCTGACACAAACGAAGTACTCATTAAGCAAGCTAACAACTCAAATACAACAAGCCTTTATTCCGGCCGCGGCGCTAATATGCCGTTTACCATTATTGAAGCAGAGTCCTCTTCCAATACAACGAACGGAACAAAATTAGCTCCGAACTTCAAGCCTGGCGATTATGCGGGTGAAGCTTCTGGACGGTCCGCCGTGCATCTTGATGCAACAGGCGAATATGTAGAGTTTACGCTGACTTCTTCGGCTAACGCTTTTGTCCTTCGCAACGCAGTTGCAGAAAATACGACTGGAACGATTAGTATTTATGCTAACGGTGTGAGTAAAGGCAAATTCACGGTAACCTCCAAGTTCTCTTACGTCTATGCAACACCAAGTACGCTTGGCCGCCTGGGTTACGACAATGCGCCTGGGGTAGGATTAACTGCTTACTGGCTGTATGAAGATTCCCAGTTGCTGCTTGACCAAGTGTATCCAGCAGGAACAAAGATCAAAATTCAAAAGGATGCTGGTGACGTATCAGCAATCTATGTTGACATGATTGAAACCGAAAATGTCGCTCCTCCAGCCGCTAACCCTGACACGACTAAATATATTTCGGTTTCCTCTTCCAAATCCATAGAGCAGGCGCTTAATGAATTTAGACAGGATTCCACGAAAAAGGGTATTTACATCCCTGCAGGCGAATGGGTGATCAACAGTAAAATATTCCTTTATGGACGTGCAACCGAAATCATTGGTGCTGGACCATGGCATACCAAATTGGTTGCGCCACAGAACCAATCCAATACAGATGTAGGTTTTAATATTGGCTCTACCGCTAACGGTTCAACGATTAAAGACCTGTCTGCATGGGGCAACTATATATACAGAACTGATGGTCCTGGTAAATTCATCGATGGCAACGGCATGCAGAATGTAACGGTTCAGAACGTCTGGGTTGAGCACTTCATCTGCTTGTATTGGGGCGTGAATTCCTCCAACAACACGTTCAAAGACAATCGTATCAAAAACACATTCGCAGATGGAATTAATATGACCAACGGCTCATCCTATAACGTGATTGACAACAACTATTCAAGAGGCGCCGGTGACGATGCCTTCGCCTTATTCAGCGCAGTTGATGCAGGCGGTTCCTACAATGTAGGCAACAAATACACAAATCTTACGGCAACCTGTGTAAGACGTGCAGCAGCTTTTGCCGTATACGGCGGCTCGGATAACCTATATCAAAACCTCTATGGTGCAGATACGTTGACTTATCCAGGCATCACCATCAGCAGCTTAAGCTTTGGGTACAACACATTAGGATTTGGCGATAAGGATACTGTAATTGATGGCGTAACATTAGACCGGACGGGTGGAGATTTCTGGACCAGCGTCGGCGCTGATGACAAAATCAATGAATATCAAAACTTTGGCGCTATCTGGTTCTTCGGTGGAGACAGAACCTTCAAAAACATTCTCGTAAAAAATGTGGACATTAATAATCCCGTGTACTTTGGTCTAATGTTCCAGACAAAATCGCCAGAGAACCTTGCTATGCAAAACGTTCGCGTAGAGAACGTTAACATCAACAACCCTTCCCGCTACGGCATCAAGCTCGTGGTTAGAGGAGAACAAGGCCAAGGGCCAGCTGTCGGGGGAGCAAGCTTTACGAATGTGAAAGTGAATAACCCAGGTGTCGCAGCCATTTATGGTGAAAGCGGCAGCCCGAACTTTACAGTGACAAGAGTATCCGGAAACAACTGGTAATCTAGCGTAATGAAGAAGAAAACAGCGTACTCGGGTAACTGAGTACGCTGTTTTTTTCTAGCTCCAAACAATTTATAGGTAATAGTATCAGTTTAAAATCCCAAGTTAAGGCGACGTAACATACGGTCTCTTTTCTATTTTTATTAATTCTTCTTGTGAAAATACACGCCTTTATTCCTTAATTGCTTTGTTGCAGCTTTTCCAGATGAACATCCAAGTTTTCAAAGGTTTGCGTTATACCTGGAATCATTCCCATATCAATCACCGTTTGCAAAGCTTCTGGCGATGCATATTTCGCGGTGTTAACTAGCTTCGTCTTGCCATCTTGCTCGATAAAATCGAGCGTAACCATCATTTGCGGCATATTTTCCGCAACATTGCCTTCTGCATCCGAGAAACAATCTCTATAGACGATCTGCTCCGGTGCTGTAATCTCCTGATAGAATGCTTTACCCCACGATTCCATACCGTAGAAATCGCCTTGGTTCTTATCTTCACACTTCATGCAATAATGCCAAGTTCCACCTGGACGAAAGTCGACGTTGCATACAGGTATAGTCCAGCCTTTTGGTCCCCACCAATGTTTTAAATGCTCTGCCTCCGAGAAAGCTTTAAATACAAGCTCGCGCGGTGCTTGAAACACACGCTCCAATATAAGTGTGCTGCCTTCTACTTTAGATACCAATTGATTAGTTAGGTTAGGGTTAGTCATAATAAACATCCTCCTCAAATTTGTTTATATCATTAATCCGTTTATGTCTTATTGCTAATCTTACTTATCTGTTTCCTTGTTTTGCAGCTCCAGTAAATAATCATCCAGCCGATCGTAGCGTTCCTCCCACATACGTCGGTATGATTCAAGCCAAGCGTCTAATTCCTTAAACGGATCAGGACGCAGCTTGTAAATACGACGGTTAGCAATCGCCTGCACCTCAACAATACCGACCTCGCTAAGGACGCGCAAATGCTTGGAAGCTTGGGGCTGCCGTAAGCCAAGCCTTTCAGCAATCTCCCCAACCGTTAGAGGACTCGCTCGCAATAGGTCAACAATCTGCAGGCGGTTAGGCTCAGCCAAGGCACTCATAACGTTAGCATTCATAAGAAAAACATCCATTCACTTGATTTAATTAATTCATCCTTCTTCTAAAGCAAACATTGCTTTATCGAATCCTTTAAGCCCTCCCTCCTTGTATTTCCTTTTGTTGAATTAAATATACCACAACAGGAATATTCCCGTAAAGGAATATTCAAAATATTTTTAAAGCTTGCTTATGTTCCATGAAATCAACCGAGTAAGCTGTTTACATTATGCCACGCTTACGCAACCAATGAAAGACCCCCACCGCTTGCCTTGCCACAGCTATTTTAATCTACTCCATTACATCGCCTCATCTAATTCTGATTAAAGAAGAATAAATCAAATCGTTGTTTTCACTCGCAGCTATCAGTTAAAATACTATACTTTCCGATATAACATTAGGAAGTTTTTAACAATATAAAAAACGGTATTTAATTGGATTCGGAAGGATGAATTTTATGTTTAAGTTTAAGCGTATAGTTACATGTCTGATCATCGTATCTTCATTATTTTGGGTAACAGCAACAGCAAATTTGAATGCTCAGGATCAAAAAGATGACGAAAAATACGATTTTCTCATTATCAAGCCCTATGGAATGAAAGGACACTGGGCTGAGCGTCTGTTTCAATGGGCTATGGCACAAAATATTATAAATGGATACCCTGACAGCAGCTTAAAGCCTGACGAGCCAATAAGTGAAGCAGAGTTTTTAAAAGCTCTTTATAGAGCCTTGGGTATGGCTTTGCCATCCGCAAGTTCCCCTGAGGGTAATGATGATTGGACAGACGGTCCCTATCGCCTGGCAGAGAGCTTTAATCATCCTACATCCGGCGCTTCGAACCATAAGCTGCGAATGGAGCCACTCACGAAGTCGCGAGCTTCAGAAATCATTTGTGCCGTGCAAGGGGTTCATTATGAAGGTGAAGACGCCGTTGTTTACCTCATTGGAAACGGTATGGCTAACAGTGATGCTATAACGCCAGAGCAATTCAATGGACAGGACTCTTTTTCACGAGCAGAAGCCATTCAGTGGATTAGACAACTCTCCTTTAAAGGAGTACTGGATATATTAAAAAGGCCAACCGCTCCATCGGATCGCACACTTCTACCGTCTTTACCATCTGCAGCCGTCCAGCGTATTCCAGATTTCAGCGCCGAACCCGTCACGAAAAATGACTTCAATTTATTTGGAAGTAGTCCTTTTACTGAGGTGAAGATAGGAGATTCAAAAAAAACAATAGAGGAGCTATACGAGGTTTCGGATGATAAGGATGTCTTTAATAATAACATTTATCCTTTATTCTCAGCTCACTATAACAAAGATGGTTTGATTGATTCTTGGAAAATAGATGAAGACTCTATTGAACCTACCAATGCAAATCCGTCATTACGTACATATAAGGGGATTGTCCTCGGAGAAAGCACAATGTTCGATGTCCTTCGCCTATATGGAACTTTTGGTTTTTATGGAGACCAATCAGCTACCTATTTCTACGAGAAGACCAACGACGGAAATTACCGCGACATTTCCATTCATGATAAGCTTAACAACCCTGATAATATGTATTCAATATCGTTCATATTCGATAGGGAGAGCCATGCTGTTGTCTATGTCTCGACTTCTTGGTTCCCCTATTCTTATTTCGGATGGGAAGATGTTTAATGTTATACAAGAAACCCAGTACCGATGCGGTACTGGGTTTCTTGTATAGGTATAACATTCGTTCCAAAACCCTATAAGAAAAGCACTTTTTTAAAAAAGCATCCTTCTTATAGGTCACAATTCTGTTCACTGAAACCATAATTATTAATTATTCCATTTACAATACCAGCTAATCCTTAAGCTCTAACAGGTGCCACCTTATACGAGGCTCTACCGTCTGAATCTTGCTCCCCCTCATGAGGGGATACGCCCCAGCCGAATGAAAGAACGGAAGCGAGACGCTGTGCTTCCACTTCTGACAAGTAGGCGATGACCGCTTCGTTCTCCGGCTCCAGAATAAGCTCTGCTTCTTGCTTCAGTGCGACAAGTATCCAGCTGTGAATGCCGCGTATCGTGTTGTACTTGATTTGATAGCTGTTTGTTACAGCTTGTACGAAAGTATCTTGCTCCTCATTCGCCAAAGCGGTTAATGCGGTGTATTCGAAATGGAACTTACTTTCATCTGTCGGCAAATTGCCAGCCTGCACTTTGCTAATCAGTTCATCATTTGGCCAGCCGTAAGCCTTCAGTGATTCCAGCATCAAGGCATCCCATTGTGAAAGCTTCGTTTCGGGCTTGAGTGTGTCAGCCATTCGTAATCTCTCCTCTATGCTCGCGTGTGAGCAGTCCTATGTGAAAGAGACTGCCCCGGTCATCATGGATAACCGGAGGCAGTCTCTTGCCAATATTAAAAGTTACTTGCTTGCTTTGTAGGCGTTTAGGAATTCTTTCGCTTTCGCCGGATCAGCTTTCAGCTCCATGCCTGTATTCACAAGCGGGCTAAGCGTGGAAACGGCTTTGAACTTGTTGCCATTGTAGAATGCCAAGATTTCATCCTGGTTGATGGAGTATAGAACTGCTTTCCGCAGGTCTGCGCTTTCTGCAACTGGACGATTTTTTGTATTGAACAGCAAGTAAGAAACAGCATTGCTTTGTACGGTTTGAAGCGCCAGCTTGCTGTCGCCCTTCACAACGTCAAATTTCGTCTCGGATACGCCGTAGTAGATGTGAATCTCACCACTGCGGAGCGCGGACAAGCTGCTGTCTGCGTCTTTGATAAAGCGGATTTTAATATTAGCGATATTCGGCTCATTTTCTGTACCCTTCATATACGCAGGGTTTTTGTAGAAAATTGCCTCGTAATCATTTTTGGAGGACAGGATGTAAGGACCGCTTGTAAACAAAGTGTTGTTATACGCGCTGCCTTCTGTTACCGTATTTTGGTCGCCGTAAGGAATATCTTTGTTCACATCGAATTTAGCTACATCGTACGTGTTGATGCTCTCTACTTGTTTCTTGGACACGATACCTGCCGATTGGTGAGCCAAGTAGTTCAGTACTTGCGGGAAAGGCTCAGTCGTCGTAAGCTTAACGACTTGGTATTTACCCTCTTTGTTGTTCGCTTGCTTCTTATCCGATACGAGAGCGGAAATTTTTGAACCAAGACCTTTTTCAAGAGCTGCTTTTACTGTGTCGCTGCCACCGGAAACCTTAACAGCATCTAGTGCTGCAACATCCGTTACAAGCTCTACGTTATTGATATGCTCGTGAAGAGTAAACGTACGGTGGTCAGGTACAGAGTTTTTGTCCTTCGCGCGGTTCAGCGAGAAGATTACATCGTCAGCACCAACGCGTTCGCCAGTATCTACTGCGAGCTTGTTTTTGATTTGAGCAAAATTAATATCGTCTCTTAGGATAAAGTAATAATCGGAATTGCCATCAGCAATCGCATGATTCAACGATAGGGAACCTTCGGAAGTGATTTTATCATCATCTGTTAGATTCACTAGACGCACATACATATTCGTATTAATAATGTTGATGGAGCCGTCGTTGCCTTTGATTGGATCAAGCGACGTCAGTGTCGGCATAGTTGATTGAAGCACTAGCGCATCTTTTGCACGCTTTGAAGTGTCTTTAAAATCAACATCTTCCCAAGGAAGGGAACGTGACTTCGAGATGCGTACGGAATCCTTGTTCAGTACGTCTTGATTCAAGGCCTGTGCTTTCAAGGAGTTGTATAGCGGCGCGATATAAGCCTTGTCAAAGACAAGCTGCTGCTCGAATTGCTTGTACGTTTCTGTGTACTCTTCTGGCGTTTGAGCACCAGCCGCATCAATCAATTTATCGATTTCCGGATCAGCAAGGATGCTGTAGTCTCCGCCTGTTTTGAAGAGCGAGCGTACTGCATAGTCGGGGTTACCTGTAACGGTAGTCCAGCTGGACAATGCGATGTCATAGTTGCCAGCGTCCTGCTGTGATTTGAAGCTGCCGTAATCGGCTTGTAGATTCAATTTCACTTTAAAGCCGTTTTTTGTAAGCTGATCGCGAACAATGTTAAGGTCAGCCTCGTTTGAGCTCATGCCAAGCAATTCTATATCTACTGGGTTACTGTCAACGACTGCCTCTGTTCCTTGCGTTGGTGCTGGTGATTCCTTCACGTCGTTCTTTGTTGTTAATTTGCATCCGCTGAGCATAATCGAAAGACTGATTAGCAACAATGCGGCGAATTTGCCTTTGTTCTTCATGATAGTAGTCTCCTCCTGTTTTATCTTTATCTTGTATGTTAACTCACATTCAGTTATCGCCCATTCCTGTCTCGTAACGTAGAAGTCGATGGAATATGAATGAGGTTAAAAAAGGGATGAAATCTTTAATCCAGCTTCGGATCCAGCGCATCGCGCAAGCCGTCGCCAAGAAAGTTGAATGAGAGTACAAGCGCGATAATCGCAAGTCCCGGATAAACAGCCGTATAGGCATGCGTTTCCAGATATGCGCTTCCGAGCTTTAATATATTTCCCCACTCCGGAATATGCGGTTCGACGCCAAGCCCCAAATAACTCAAGCTGCTGGTCGAGATGACCGCAGTACCAATCGTCAGCGTAGATTTTACAATCATCGGCGCGATGGAGTTAGGTACGATATGCTTGAACAAAATAGTTCGGTCACTGGAGCCGAAAGCTCTAGCAGCCTGTACATATTCCAGCGTAGATACGAGCATGACATTAGCTCTCATTGTCCGGGCATAAGTTGGAATCGCACCTACACTTAATGCCAAAATTAGATTGACCGTGCTTGCGCCAAATGCCGCAATAATCGCAATGGCAAGCAGAATGCCAGGAATCGCATAGAGGATATCTAATATCCTCATAATAATATTGTCCGTATGCCGCCCATAATAGCCAGAGACTGCACCTAGAACGCCCCCAATCAAGACGGGGATGAGCGTTGACAACAAGCCAACTGCCAAAGAGATTCGTGCGCCGAAGACGATACGAGAGAACAGGTCTCTTCCGAAGTTATCCGTTCCTAGCGGGTAAGCCAGCTCAGGAGACTGAAGAATTAAGCTGTAGTTGTTCTCAACCGCAAGGCCGTAATCAAAGGTCAGGTAACTGGTTATGGACAGCGTGAGCAGGAACAGGATAAAGAGCAGTCCAAGCATGGAAGTCGAGCTTCTCGACAAACGCTCCACAACTTCTCCAAGCTTAGAGCCGGATGAATACCCCTTGTCCCGCAGCTTCGCAATCAATAATAACCCTAGAAATAATGCGAACAAGTTGCCGGATACCGAAGTTAAAATAAGAATGCCAGCAACGATTCCCATCCAGCGCGGCATCGCTGCTTGATCTGCATACTTAGCGACCAGCAGCAATGCTGCGAGCTGCAGGAGCGCAGCAACGATCAATAGAAACATACCGATCATAAACCCGTTAGCCACATAAGGCTTAAACAAGTTAAGGGCTGATACTGCGAATACGAGCAGAGTCGTAAGGAGCGAATAAACAGCTAACGTATACGCCGCGCTTTTTTTCTGCTTGATGAGCTGGAACGCCGTGGTTGCCACGAATACATTCGCGGTTAGAAGGCTTAACAGCAGTACATAACCAAGCATCCTTGTGGAACGTCTGATCGCGCCCAAACGGATAAGATCGCTTCGAATGAGCGCCCATACCGCCAGCTCGAGCAGAGCGAAGGCAAAATATGCAATGCTTGCAATGAGTACTGCAGGCTTAAATGACCCGTCACCGGGAACATAACTGTTTAGCAGAAGAACAAGACCAAGCGCCAGGGATACGATGCCAGCGAAGCTTGCCTGACTGTATTCTTGGCTCGATTTCAGCCTGAACTTGACTTCTTGCTTGCTGATAGTAGGATTCGTCAAGAGTAGCACCTGCTTTAGTATTGTTTCATTTTCGAGCGGATTCTAGGATCAAAAAACGCATACATCAAATCGACGATAACATTCACGATCGAGATGGTAATGGCTGTATAGACGACCCCGCCCATCACGCTAGGAATGTCGGGAATGAACTGCTTATCAACGATATAACTGCCGATACCGCTAATATTGAATACTTTCTCTGTAACCGCCGCTCCCCCGAGCATACCGCCGAACTGCAAGCCAATGACAGTAATAATTGGGATAAGCGCGTTGCCAACGGCATGCTTCCAAATGACACTTTTGCGGGCAAGCCCTTTGGCCCTTGCGGTCGTAATGTAATCCTCATGAATAACTTCCAGCGTCGATGAGCGGGTCATTCGAGCTACGGCAGCCGTTAGCCCTGTGCCTAGAACGACAATCGGCATAATCGCAGACAGCCAGTTCTCAGGGTTATACGTTGCAGGCAGCCATGGAAGCTTAATTGAGAAATTCAAAATAAAAATAAGCGCCTGCCAGAAGTTCGGAATCGACAATCCGAGCAAAGCAATGAACATAAAGGTATAATCAAAAAAGGAATTCGGTCTCGTAGCCGAAATAATGCCGATTGGCAAAGCGATCAATACTGCGATCAGCGTCGAGATAACCGTTAACGTGAGCGTCACCGGAAATTTATTCGCGATAGCTGCAGTAACATTCTCGTTGCCTGCAAATGACTTGCCGAGATCGAATGTAAATATACCTCTAATTGTGTCCCATAACTGGACAAGATAAGGTTGATCCAATCCGTACAGATGGTTGAAGGCTGCGATCTGCTCGGCAGTCGCTGTCTCTCCTAATAAGTTAGCCGCTGGATTCATCGGCGATATATACAGGATTGTAAAAACGAGAAAAGCGACGCCCAAAATAACGAATACTGACATCACGATTCGTTCCGCAACGTATTTCAAGTAAGGCATCGAGTAAATGGCCATCAACACATACATTGGAAAACCGATAATGAGTGATAAGATGAAGAAAGCCGGATTCAGGGCTAACGCATGATACGTATCGCCATATGAAAACTTCAGCCCGTTCTCGCTGGCAAGCCGTTTGTCCAGCTCATGGTTGAACGATTCATTAAATTTGATCTCAGCCAACCGGTTCGCTTCCAGCTCGGTTTGCTCTGCGCTGACGGTCTGCCCGAAGAAACGATGCTTGCGGACAAGCTGTTCCTTAGCCTCGATTAGCAGCTTATCCCGCTGCCCCGTTGCAAGCAGCTTGCTCCTTGTCTCCTCGGCGATTGCTTTGTAGCCGTACTTAGTTTTACGATATTGATGAACGCCATACACGATGGCAGATACAGGAGCTCCTAACAGCAATATAAGCAGACTGTAGGCTGGATGTAATAACATTTTGCGGTAGATGGCGGCGATATGATCAACAAGGCCATTACCCATAGCAGTTGCGTGCCCTTTCAAGCTAGTCCGCTTCCTTTCCATCTAGTAATTTTAAATTGCATTATTCCGATCAATATAGTAGATTTTATTTTATGGACTGGAATATGTCAATAACTTATAACTTTGTTACTTACTTTTTTTCATTATACATGATATAAGGAATATCAGGTATAAATAAGAATCTCTATTTAAATTACCCTAATCTCAATTGGAAAACCACAGAATTGCAGGTGCATATATGGATACATTATTACAAGTTAACGATTTATCGGTTTCTTTTTTCGCCCGTAACAAAGAAATAGAAGCGGTACGTCACGTCAGCTTTGAGGTCCGAAAAGGTGAAACGCTCGGCATTGTAGGCGAATCCGGCAGCGGAAAGAGCGTTACTGCGCGTACAATTATGAGGTTGCTGCCCTCTCCCCCTTCCATGGTGAAGAACGGTGAAGTGCTTTTTCAAGGACAAAATCTAGCCTTTAAAACCGATAAAGAAATGGAAGCCATACGAGGAAGAGATATCGGGATGATCTTTCAAGATCCCATGTCATCGCTCAATCCGACCATGCGGATCGGCAACCAAATTGAAGAAAGCTTGATCAAGCATCAAAAGCTGGACAAGAAGCAAGCCCGTACTGAAGCGATCGAGATGTTGAAGCTCGTAGGCATTCCGAACAGCGAAGCCCGCTATCATCAGTACCCTCATGAATTCTCTGGCGGGATGCGTCAGCGGGTCATGATTGCCATTGCGCTGGCATGCCGTCCTTCGCTGCTAATCGCAGATGAGCCGACAACGTCGCTTGACGTTACCATACAGGCACAGATCCTTAACCAGATGAAGGATATACAGAAGCAGCTGGGAACCTCCATTATTTTAATTACGCATGACCTAGGTGTCGTAGCCGGCATGTGTGATCGCGTCGTCGTCATGAAGGACGGAGAAATCGTCGAGACAGGAACAACGGAGCAAATCTTTGCTAGTCCCCAGCATCCTTACACTGTTAAGCTTCTCCATGCATTGCCTCGTTTAGACGAGAAGAAAAAACCGAAGCCCATCCCTGCAATTATTCAGCGGGAAGAAGGAGTGCCTTTGCTGCAGGTCCGTTCATTGAAGCAATATTTTGATATGGGAAAAGGGCAAATTGTTAAGGCCGTTAATGATATCAGCTTCGATATACAGGCAGGCGAAACGCTCGGAGTTGTCGGTGAATCGGGCAGCGGAAAGTCAACGACCGGCCGCACAATTCTTCGCTTAAATGAGGCGACGGGCGGCGAAGTGCTTTTCAAAGGAATACCGCTTCAGCAATTAAATCGCTCGGAGATGAAGACGATGAGACGTCATATGGGCATGATCTTCCAGGACCCGTACGCGTCACTAAATCCAAGGCTTCGCATCATTGATATTATTGGCGAAGCACTTGACGTACACGAAATAACGACCTCCAAACGGGATCGTCAGAAACGTGTCGAGGAGCTGCTTGAGATGGTTGGGCTAGATCCTTCTCATGCCATGCGCTACCCGCATGAATTTTCCGGCGGCCAACGGCAGCGGATCGGCATTGCGCGGACGCTCGCTGTAGAGCCTGAATTTATCGTCTGCGACGAGCCATTGTCCGCACTCGACGTTTCCATTCAAGCACAAATTGTGAAGCTGCTCGAGGAGCTTCAGCAAAGGCTTGGTCTGACATACCTGTTCATCGCCCATGATTTATCGATGGTGAAGCATATTAGCGACCGCGTCGCGGTCATGTATAAAGGGAAGATCGTTGAGCTTGCCGAAAGCGAGGAGCTTTACGCGAATCCGATCCATGCTTATACGAAGTCGCTTTTGGCGGCAATCCCAGTACCCGATCCCAAGGTTGAATCGCAGAAGAAGCTGGTAGTGCATGAGGAAGCTGCCAAAGCTGATCCCTACGAGCTCGAGCACTCCGAATTCGTGGAAGTGAAAAAAGGCCACTGGGTGGCCGTTGCAACCAGCTAAGCTGGCGACATTAAAGAATCGTGCCCCGTTAGATGAGTGATCTTTCGGGCACGATTCTTTTTATTTTAGCCATTTTCCCCATAAGAAGGATACTTTGAAAAAAGTACCCCTCTTGTGGCTCTTCGTTCTGTTAAGGGCTATAATATTGGACTTATTCAATAAGATAATGGTTTAATATAAGCTGGTTAGGTAATATGAGGATGAACAATTCGAGGAGGAATGGCAAATGCCAACGGTTCAAGTAGAAGGAAGAAACGCCATTCAGGCAGTTGAGGGCACAAAGCTTGTGCTAATGTTAGAGGATAATGGAGTCGACGTCCTGCACCGATGCGGCGGGAACGTTAAGTGTACGACATGCGCTGTAGAAGTGCTCTCTGGAGATGCAGGTGAGATGAGCGAGGCAGAAGCGACAGTTCTTCGCAACAAAGGAATCGAGGATACTGCTATTCGGCTATCCTGCCAAATTCGGCTGCATAGCGACCTATCGGTCCGGCTTATTAAGACAGCGACTTCTACTGGCCTGGAGCCCGGCACTCGTCCCCAAGATTAATCATTTCCCGCGTTATATGGTGATGGAAAAGCAAGCTTCGATCATAACAATAAGTGAACTAACTCCATCTGGGTCATATCTACAGCAATAAGGGCTTCTAGCCCTTTTTTTGTTTATATCGGTAGGAATAATGAATAGATCGTGCCACCCAAACAAGGAAATCAACACGGCCCTATTGCTAACAGTACGGTTGTTATATCCAGTGCGTACACACATATAGCTTATGTTTTTTTGCATTTCCACGACTGTTTTCTCTTACACTTTCTATTGACTTTAACACCTAACTCTACAGCCGTTATAGAAGTTATTTTAATATATGCTACGACACCTCTTACATTAAGAATGACGCTGCCGTCTGAAATGCCCAAATAAACGCCTACATGCGATGTTCCATCAAAATGAATCCGAACATTGGGTGTTCCTACACCAATTCGCAAAAGAATTTTTAAAATATTGCTGTTGCTTCCACTGCTTTTACCGCAGCAGCATTTATGGCCTTCGCTCTTGTGACCTTCATTTTTGTGGCCTTCGCTTTTATGTCCTTCGTTTTTGTGGCCTCCACTCTTGTGGCCTTCGCTTTTATCGCCATGGCTCCGGTTCTTTGAGCATGTGCAACCTGAGCTTCGGTCTCCTCCGCTCTTGCTTCCCCCTGTTCTCATCATTCCTATCATCTCCTTAATATTAGTAGAATTACTACTATCATATGGAGATTAATAGATTTTGGTGTGTATAAGGCAGCTCAATGGGTTGGGAAGGCATATAAACTGCTCATGAGGAGAATAAGACATGGGGAATAATGTTAAGCTTTGGAAACCATCAGCGTCTAATTGCCCCCAATCGGTTCGTTCCTCCCGGAGCACATATCGATACCCAAGCAAAGGCCAACAAGCTGCGTAGAGTTCCAAGGGATAGCAGAGAGTTCTCTCGCGAGGTTCGCCGTGTAAATCGCGAGTTCCCTCCATCCTATAACTCGCTTTTCGGTACTCATCGCTGTTCTTGTGGGATCTCCTACGATCGCAAGCGCTTGTTGAAATGATCTAGTTTGAACAATGCTCCAAGTTCGATCAGGTGTCAGGTGACACCTGTTCTCGATCCAATTTGATTCACAATCATCAAGTTCGTATTCTTAATCACAGAGGGATGTTCTTAGGCTTAGCGGCCGCCGCTCCAACATTCTTGACCTTCTGTACACTTGAAGCAATCAACAATTGAGCTGCGAAGTAAGTAGACATAATAAGGAGACCTGAATAAGGCACATCTGCGACAAACTTATTCCAAGCCAGTATCGAGTCCGATGCAACGAATAGGATCGCACCAACAATCGCAAACGCATTGCGGCTCATAATTGCCGTAAAGCACATCGCTCCAATAACGGTAATGTAGACAACGACGGGAATCCATAACCCGCTTAAGCTTTCATCCCCCGAAATACGCTCATAAAAGCGACTGCCCAGCAGCACCGAGTAAATGACGATAATCAAGCCTGCAAGCACACCATACCAGCTCATTCGCGATTGCTGCTTAAACCAACCAGCAACCATTGCAGCCACATAAAACAAATGCCCCGTTAGAAATGTACCCAATCCGAACACAAACCAAGGATCATCGGGAAGCAGTAGAAACGCATCTCCCAATAGGCTAAACAGCAGCCCTGTCAGAATCAGCTTCCTATAAACCGCTTGGCCGCGTCCATCTGGTACACTGCGAGCAACGAGCGTAATAATGAGTGCCATTGGCAGAAGCTTGAATATCCAATGCAGCACCGTACTGTCCACTGATAACGTCGCAAGATGAATTAAACCTGTACACATAATAAGTCCCAGCAGCCAACTTCTACGCATATGCGATCCCCCTTATTCCATCACTTTACCCGAACCTAGATACGATGTAAACGCTGACATAAACATGAATATTTTTGCTTATTCAAAGTAGAACAAAGGTATGAAATAAACGAAAATAGAGAACGATTAGTCTTTTTTCGTACCTTATCGCCATTCTTTAATTTAAAAAAGGGCTATCCCAAAAGTAGAATTACCTACACTTGGAACAGACCCAGCTTTGTTTTCGATGGAGCTTAGGCAGAAGGATGTCCTTCTCTTAGCATACCTATGTCTTACGAACCTTATAGCTCCTATTTAAGCCATTGGTAGTCGATTAAAATTGTAACGAACTCCATAATCGTTAATTCGAGAAAAGCAGCTCATAATATCTAATAAAACATGATATAACGTTATCCAGATTCGTTAAAATAAAATAGTTGTACTTTAATGCACAATAAGGGCAATACGGTTCGTTAGAAAAATGATTTTGGGATGGAAATTGGATCATAGCAGTGAAAGTTGCATCCTCAATTACGGTGATCTGAGCTTCTAGCTTCTACGCTTTTGAAGCTTTCATATCGTTGCGTTCGCCTCCGTCTTTACACATTAGCTGCTGCACCTAATAAGATCTGTCCTTTCTCATAAACAATATCCGATATAAAATCCGATTTCTTCTTATCGAAATGAGCAAAATCTATTAGATTTGATATGTCTGCCCCATATAGAGATAGACTGCCGTCACCATGATCCACGAGGGTCATGTCCTTATTCATGTTTGTGTAGGGTAAGATCACAATTTCTTTGGCAGACGGGTTAAAATAAGCCGCATGAGAGCGATGAAGGCCAGAACCCCATGAGTATGTAAAATACAATTCGGAATCCCCGTCGTTATCCAGATCGGCTAGAGCCATGCTGGTTACGCCTAGCCCGCCAAACCACTCGCCAAGCGGATACACAACTCCCTTATATAACAAAAATGATGCGGCAGATTTGTCATATTTGAAAATGCTATACTCAGAGTTTTCACTAATAGATTGTGGTGTGATGTTATAACACTTGTCTGTGTCGTAGCCTGAATTAAAATCCTTTTGCAAAGCTAAAAAAGCATCCACACCGTCCTGAGTTCCCACTATAGATTCCGATTCTACTATCTCCTCGTCTACCTTCGAAATTTTGTAGATGCTCCAAATATATTCGCTCTTTAGAGTATTGACGTTATCCTTATTTGTTTTTGCCAGCCACACCTCATCATCCAGTAGAAAAAGACGATATTCAGGATCAACGGCCGAATCTGTTAGTACGTATTCATATCTTTCTTTATAGCCTAAAATATTAGGAACATTAATGCTAGGCATAAAGCTTTCATTAAACTTTTGCACATCTAAAGCCTTCCGTTCATAAACAGCCTTCATTTTCTGTTGATTGCCGGCTCCGTCGGTTATAATAAGCGAGTTTTCGGTAAATGTATAGTACTCCTTAAACCCATCGACAGCTACAAACGAGCTCAGTAAATTCATATACACCTGTTCTTCAAAGCGATAGCTGCCATGCGGTTCTCCAGTCTCTTGCAACGCCCCATTCACGATTGGATTCGTTGCACAGACGGCAACAGCAATTATACAAGCAGCGGCTGAGAATACGATCACCCGTTTTTTTGGCGTCTTAAAGCGTAGTATATTTTTGACGCGCTCACGGATGCCTGTCTCTCCAAAGGCTAGCGGACTAGCAGACGGTAAGCGACGGTTTGCCGCAAAGGCTAGCAATGACGTGCAATAATCCTTCGCGATTCCCGAACCCGTCTCCGATAGCACCTTTTCATCGCAGCTCATCTCCATGTCTTTGGCCATTAATATAAAGGCAAGCCAAGCAAGCGGATTAAACCAGTGAAAAGCAAGAACCACAAAGGCAAGCGGCTTGATTAAGTGATCTTTCCTCTTTAAATGGTAGGCTTCATGCTTCAGAATATAGACTCGTTCTTGCTCCTGAAGCCCAAAGGGAATATAAATTCGCGGTTTGATAAAGCCGAGAATAAATGGCGACCGGATGTTGTCGGACTCGAATATATGTTTATCCAGTAGGACCGCTGTAGCCATGCGGCGTTTCAATCGGAAATAGGTCACCAAGCTGTAAACAAGCAGCGCAAGAACACCTAAACACCAAAGAACTGTACCGATCTGTATCCATATTTGCAATGGATTTACGCTAGCATTCGGTTCAGCCGGAGGCAGCGTGTCGCTTATCATGACATTTACGGTCGGTATGCCTACCGTCATCCCCGGCTTCTCCATATAGCCGATGTCCGCTGGGACATAGCTCAGTGCCGCTTCGCCGCTCTTTTGCGCTGTGGTCATATCAAAGGGGGGAGCATTAAAGAGGCTGAGCTCAGAGGAAATAGACACCGGACAAACTAAGCGGAACAGTACAATCGCCCATAGCAAATAGGAATATTTCTTTGGTGCCCGTTTCAACAGCAGACGGATGAGAAGCACTGCGATAATGACATAAGACGCCGTGAGAGACATATTGAGTATTTTTAGAAACAACGTTTCCATACTCACCCCTCCTTATGCTCATCAATTAGACGCTTTAGCTCATCAGCTTCCTTATTGGAGAGAGCTTTATTGCCGAAAAAAGAGACGAGAAACTGAGGCAGCGAGCCCTCAAAAGTCCGCTCAATAAAATGCTCGCTTTCATACGCCTGGATCTGCTCTTTTGGAATAATGGAGCTTACAATTGTATCCTCATTTTTAAGAAGTCCTTTTTCACACATTTTCCGAAGCACGGTATAGGTGGTTGGCTTCTTCCAGCCGAGTTTTTCTGAACAAAGAGTTACCAGCCTTCCGGATGCCACCGGCTCGCTCTCCCACACAACAAGCATAAAGCGATAATCACTTTCACACAGCTTCAAGTTACTCATAATAACCTCCCCTATCTGGTTTATAATCATAAACCTTTGTAACGAGTTTATAACTATAAACCAGATTAGTCAATGAAAATAGGAGAGCAAGGCTAAACCACTTCTTCCACCGACACCAGGTACAACAAGCTTCCTTCACTGAAAAGCACTCGATTCTCTCGAAAATCCTGTGTTAACGGGACAAGCGGTTCGGCTTTTTCATTCAGAAAATGGATCCGGCACCCTGCGGATAAGCTCCCCGGTTTTTCATTTTTCTTAAGAATATAAGTTCCGTGTTTTCCGTAGCCGCCATCGAACAGAAAGTGATAACCATCCGTACAAAACCCCGAAGAGCCAGAAATCTCAGGATTTATAAAAGTGACCTTGGGCTGCTCGATTCCGCCGGAAATACAGCCCAGCAAAAAGTCCGTATAATAATAAAACCAAACTTCCTCATCGTTAACTGCATTCAAAGCATAACAATCGGCGATATCCGACACTTGGTCCTCATACAATTTGTTGCCGTTCTCATCCCAAGCCACAAGGCCTTGCGCTCCTACAGGTTTATCCCAACCGTTGTTTCCAAACACGCCTTCGTCGAAATAACTGGTCCAAATGATCCCTTTCTCCGTCACTTGAACACTTTGAATGCCGTCTCCAAGCAAAAACTCTCGGATCGTATTCCCTTTAAAATCACACACTTTAGCGTTCAGGTCATATTTGCCTACCCCATAGTAAGAGCAGCGCGCTCCGACTAACAGTAGACGATTATGAAGCGGCTGGACATAATGATAATTGAAATGTTGATCCGCAATCACCACTTCATCAACATAATCTTTTTCTACGAGCAGTACCTTGTAGGTATATGTTTTCCTTAGAACCGTTTGGACGAACATGCCTCGTTCCCGAACGGGGATCTCGTTAATGAGCAAAACATACATGCAGCCATCGGAGCCAATTTGTGCCGAGACAATCTTGAAACCATCCGTATACGCAGAAATATCAGCAAAAGGTTGAAGCGCCACCGTTTTATTAAACATGCCCATTCCTCCTTAAAGACAGCTATAAAACAAACTAACTTCTGTACTTATAACTGAATTATGTCTGAGCAGAATGCTCCTGAACATGGCGAAAGTATGGCAATGGAAAAAGTGTTACATGAAGCCCTGCTGCATGATCCTTCATGATCATAACGATGAAAGTTAGACCTGACCTTAGCAAAATTTGTTTTTAGGCATCAAAAAATACAGCGCATATGAATCAAAGATCCATTATGCACTGTATTTTCAGTGTCTGACCTATGAGGTTTCTCAGCTCATACTCTCATCATGAAATTGAACAATCATTTTTCGGCATAGAAACGATGCTTCAAACCCAGACACGGCATCCAATTCGACGCGAATCTGATCGCCTTCATAGGCGAGACTCAGCTGCAAACAGATATTGCACTCCTCGGCGGGACTTATTTTCTCATGCTGGATGTCTTCGAAATACAAAGCAATAGGCTGCTCCAGCCCACCTGCGGATGTATGTCTGATCGTTACATACAAGTTTTTCTGATTGCCATGCAGTCCTGCAGCTTCAATGCGGACCTTTGTTATTTCATCGTAATGAAACGGAGGGAAAAAACCGAACTTATCAATAACACTATGGGCTCCCTCTATAGAAGTGAGCGGTGAGAATAGGCGTTCAAGCTGCCTTGTGTTCATTAGACTTGACTCATATTGGGGACTCGTATAAAGCAGGATGGAATCAGGACTGCAATCCACTACCGTTCCGATAAAAGCAGCCCAGTCGGGTTTACCTAATTCGCCAACAGTCATTCGAACCTGATCCTGCGCACGTAGCTCTGCTGACAGATCCGTATTAACATGTAGCCGATAGCCCTGTGCCTGCACCTGCCCATCAGTATTTGGGGCAAAGAAGATTTCTTCCCGTTCCACAGAGTGAACAATAACGTTCCATTCCCAATTATCTAACATTAGCTTCGATAAAAGGACAACACCCAGCATATGCCGTTCCGGTCGGTAACGATAGCCAGCAGGCCGTTAAATGGAGCTTCATATATTTCCGTATTAACTGTCCCGCTGGAGGCAAATTCATTGTAAATTCCTCGATAAGCCTCCTCCGTCTCGATTTTCAGAAAGACTCTTACATAATCACCCATCAGCTCAGGTTTCGCTGCTTGAGTATCTGCAAACTTAAGGATTGCATCCCCCACTTGCAGGTCCGCATTGAGTACCTCTTCCCCTTGCTTGCGTAGAATCGCAATCTCGCCGCCAAAAACGCTTTGATAATACTTCATTTCCTCCTTGCAGTTGTCCACTACGATAAACGGATATGCTATCATCCTTTGCACCCTCCCAAGGTTCGTTTGGTCATACGCTGCATTTGTAATTTCAATTGCTTATGTGACATTTTTCATTACATCATTTCATCCTGCCTGCTCAGATTGCTAAGCACAACCTTCAACAGGCTTATAAATAGATCATATTCCTCATCGGAAATTCCCTGCTTGGTTCTACTCTTTACCCTGTCTAACGCTTCCTGTACTTTCGGTACCACGTCCTGTGCCGATTCTGTCAAATAAAGCTGCTGATAGCGGTTATCCTCGGGATCAACTTCCCTGCGCACGTATCCTTCTGCTTCTAGCTTTGCAATCGCCTTAGCGGTAGTCGTCTTATCAATAAGCAGCTTCTCGCTTAAAGCTTTTTGAGTAATGGGCTGCTGAGATGCTATGGCCATTAGGAAAATATACTGCCCGCTGCCGATTCGATAAGGTGCCAGCTCCGCTGATATCAAGACTTGCATATGGCGGTAGATGGCAGAAATATATTGTCCGTGAGATTCCGATTCATGCTTCTCAGCCAGCTTCCTATATTCGCTCAGTTTTCTCACCCCTTAAATAGTATGTCATTGCAACTAATGTCAGTATATGAAATATAGAATGCTATTGCAACTATTTTTCTGTGAATATTTATAACTTTTCTCGCACCTCATCATCATTTGACCGAATGACCCCGCATAGCTAATCCCGTCAATTCCACTTTTAATGTAAAATAAACTTGACATTATGAATGGTTTTTAATACATTATGTATATAAAACTTAACTTGTAAAATTTATTCTATAGGAGGTGAACGGCTTGACCTATCAAGAGAAGAAAAGTATCGTATCTATCTTCAGCGCCATCCTCATATTCATTTCTTTTAGCGCGTACAAGTACGTGCAATATCCGGCAGATGGAATGGATATGTCAGAAACCTTTCGGTATTGGGGTTCTTTCGTCCTCGTCCTGACTTTAGTTTCCATCCTCGCACATATCGTGATCAGCATTGTTTTCAACATCATTTTTAGAATCACAACTGGGGAAAAGGAGCCAACGTTCGCGGACGAACTGGATAAACACATCGAATTGAAGGCGAATCGAAACGGTTTTTTCGTATTTATCCTCGGCTTTCTTCTAGCCATGGGATCGCTCGTCATTGAGCAGCCAGTACAGGTGATGTTCGTCATCTTGATTGTCTCGGGATTCATTTCCGATATCACCGGTTCTGTGACGAAACTGTATCATTATCGGAGAGGAGTTTAAGATGAGTAAAAATCTTGTCGGCAATCACATTCGCAAATTACGATTCAACCATGACGAAATGACGCAGCAGCAGTTGGCTGACAAGGTGGGCGTAACCAGACAAACCATCGTAGCACTGGAAAAGGGCAACTACTCTCCCTCTCTGGAGCTAGCTTTTCGTATCGCTCATGCCTTCAACCTGCATTTGGAAGAGGTTTTTTTCTACGGAGAACATCAGTAATGAAATAGATGGAGGTTAAATATGAGATCAGCCAAGTTAGCTGCGAAAGTCGTGGGCGTACTGTTTATCCTTGCGGCGGTTTCGTCAATCATTGGACTTATATTGTACGACCCGATCCTCAATGATCCCGATTACTTGGTAACCGGTGCTGAGCACGCCAACCAAGTAATTCTAGGCGCGTTGATGGAATTAATTCTTGTCGTTTCAGCGGTTGGCACATCCATCATTATGTTTCCATTCTTGCGTAGGTATAATGAAAGTATCGCGCTCGGCCATGTTTGCTTTCGGTTTATGGAAGCCGTTATTATTACTATCGGCATCGTCAGCGTGCTGTCCCTGTTAACCTTGAGCCAGGAGTATGTAGCATCAGGCGCCTCGAACGTGGCTTCCTTCCAAGCCTCGGGCACTTTATTGCATTCCGTTCACAACTGGACATTCCTACTCGGTCCTAACTTCATGCTGGGGATCAATACAATGATGTACAGCTATATCTTCTATCAATCCAGGCTTGTACCGCGTTTTATCTCCCTATTGGGGATGACAGGGGCAGCTCTTGTTTTCATTGCAGCATTGTTGGAAATGTTCGGCGTATTTTCTCAGCTTTCCGTTTGGGGCGCACTAATGTCCCTTCCTGTAGCGGCGAATGAAATGATTTTAGCAGTATGGCTTATTGCTAAAGGGTTTAATGGGGCTGCAATTGCACATTTATCCGCAGCAAAAAGACGGCCATAAACGAATACTGCAGCCTATTTGTCGATGTATTCTATGATAATTAAATTGAAGAGCATTTTTTTCTGCTGACCATTGTAGACTGTCATTTTTGTTGATATACTATTGAAAAATAATTCCATTTTGAGTAATTCAAGGGCTATGCTTTTCTGGCAATGCTAGAGACAACCCCGCTACCTGTAGCGGGGTTATTTTGTTTTCCAAATGAAATGGAGGATGCACAATGACTGGAAACGAAGAAACGAGAATGATTTTAACGAAAGAGGATTTAATTACACAGTTCAAAAACTGCGGATTAACGGAAGGGCAAACCATATTTGTACATACTTCATTAAAAAGCTTGGGATTTGTTGTAGGCGGGGCTGAAACATTGATTAGGTCACTTCTTGAAATCGTAGGAAAAGAAGGAACATTGATGATGCCTTCTCAGACATGGAAAAACCTTGATCCCTCTACTGGAGTTCATTGGAATGAACCGAAGGAATGGTGGCCTATTATTCGAGAAAACTGGCCCGCATATGATAAAGAAATAACACCTGCCATTGGTATGGGTGCCGTGGCTGAAATGTTTAGACAGTGGCCAGGGGCCAAAAGGTCTGATCACCCGGCAAGGTCGATAGCAGCAGTAGGGAAACACGCGGAATATGTAACTGAAAAACATGATTTAAGCAATATTTTTGGCAGCGGCTCCCCTGTAGATAAATTGTATAAATTAGATGGACATGTACTATTACTTGGTGTTGGCTATGAAAAAAATACATCCCTGCATTTAGCGGAAACGAGAGCAAATTTTTCTTCCAAAAGATTTGCAGATGAGAGCAGTGCAATCATGATTGATGGCAAGAGAACGTGGGTTACTTATTCTACTCAAGCAGTCGACGACGAAGATTTTAGTAGATTAGGAAAGGAATATGATCAACAAAAAAATATAAAAATTCATAAAGTAGGAAATGCTGATGTGCGATTTATGGAAGTAAGACCCCTGATCGACTGGACCGTGCCTTGGATGGAGAAAAATAGAGCGTGACGGCTCGCCCCCACTAATCACTCTAGCTACAAAAAGGTACCCCTACGCTAAACATTCTTTTAAAAATGTCCATTGTATGGGTACCCTTTTATAAAGCTTCCTGAGATATGCTTTCAGGGATATAGATTAAAATAAAATAAGCCCAAACCAGCTTTTTTAATTCTTTGCATCAATCAAGGTAAACCAATTGGGATCTCCATTATATGTTCCATTAACCTGGTATACAGGCCGATAAAAGTCTTTTGAATCATACATATAGATTAGTTCTATTCCTTTTATTTCTAGATGGTCACCCTTTTTTATTTCAAGCTGATCCTTTGTTAATAAGGCATTTCTTTGCAGCTGCTGAAATTCCCCATCCTCTATGCGTTTATATACTTCGGCTGGAGATAATAGATCCATCGTAAGCACAAACAGATTGTGCTTAATTCCGCTATTGATCGCGTAGATGCTGCCATCCTCTTTTAGGCCAATGGAGAAATCGCCTGTCCAATAATCCTCGTTCATTCCAGGAATCTGCGAGAGTGACCATGCATACTCACCGTCATCTACTCCTCGCAATTCAGCCTTCTCGGTAGGTAAGCCCAAATCATCCGCAATCGTTTTCGCCTTCTCTAACATAGAATTCGGATTAATTAGCGAGTCTTGCGCTGGGACGTAATCATTTTCAGTTAACGACCAGTTTCCCTCTTTGGATTGAAATAACGTGTAGTGTATTCCGCTATTGCTCGTTAACACACTTTCACGATCACTTCCCCACTTCTTGACGCTTAGCTCGGTCAATTCTAGTTTTTGCCGCAGCGGAGCTGCGATTTCATCATTATTTACGACTCTTTTGTATACCGCTGCAGCATTTGGTTCTGGGCTTAACGTGAGTGAAGCGCTAAGCTCAACGCCTTTCATATTCCATTTGTGATATGAATTAATGGCTAGTTGACCAAACTCCTGCTGATTGTAGACGATACTCATTGCACAAAACATCAAACCGATTGCTATGGGGATGGACAGATTGCCCAGCAGGCTCTTGATCTTAACTTTTTTGTGCTCAATGATAGAAGCAGCAAGTCTATACAACTGGTAGCCCATAATGCCGCCAAGTGTATTGTTAATAAGATCATCAACCTCAAATAGACCTGCGCCAGTAAGCGTCTGATACGTTTCGATAGCTAATGTTGCACATACAACAACAAGAAGAAGCGGTTTGAACGCTCTAAACTTGTAACTCAAACATGGCAGCAAAATCCCCAATGGCAC
Organism: Paenibacillus sp. NRS-1760; assembly: GCF_050467785.1. Classification (NCBI taxonomy): domain Bacteria; kingdom Bacillati; phylum Bacillota; class Bacilli; order Caryophanales; family Paenibacillaceae; genus Paenibacillus; species Paenibacillus sp. NRS-1760. The sequence continues at coordinate 241,423 of NZ_JBITPK010000007.1, forward strand.
AAACATTAAAATATTAAAAATGCCGTTCTGAAACTCTCTTAGCGAATATTTTTGCCATGCTTCAATGTAGCCACCGAAAGGATATAAGTTCATTTCCAAGAAATGTGACGTACCTCGGCCGATAACGGTCAACTGGAGAACAAAAACAATATAACCGATGAAAAGCGCACCGAGTATAAGCTTGCTCATAGGCAGCCAGGGCTCTTCCTCTCGCCTTCTTTTGCGATAATAAAATGTATAATAACCTGCAATAAGCAGCAGCTCGACTCCAACTACAATGACCACTGGCAATCCCAGAAAGCGTAAGTAATTGAACATATCTGTAATGCTCACAATATTCCTCCTCATATCGAACACAAAATCGTACTGTCTTATTCTCATGTGATTTTTCATTATAACACGGCACTTTAAATCGTCTTTTTCTAATTCCTTAAGAAACCTTTAATAATATTTAAGGTTTACACTAATATATCTAACCTCGATAGCGCTTTATCGAACGATGCAGCGAGGAGCTTTCGAACGCAAAAATACATCACCCAAGGCACGCGGCCTACATGGTGATGTATTCAAATCATTCATACTATTTTAGACTCTCAACAGCATTAACACTTCGTTTGAAAATTCGCTTTTCCTTCCAAGGTTGCTTGCAGAAAATTTTTCGACTTTTTTAATCGCTTCTGAATATCCTCAATTTCTTCAATTTTTTGTTCAACTATTTTTTTCTTTACCTCGTATGATAAATTAAGTTCTTGATTTACTAGTAAACTCAACTCTTCTACCGAAAAGCCTACAGATAAAAGTGCCTTCACATCTTCTAGAAATTCAACAATTTCCTCAGTATAAATACGATAATTATTTGCATCTCTTTTGACAAATGTGTCCGGAATTAGGTTTTTACGTTCATAGAATCTCAAGGTTGATATAGGCAGACCCGTTAATTTTGAAACATCGTTTATTTTCATCATATGGCCTCGCTTTATTTATTTGCTATAAACCTTGGTTTATAGTTCATAATGCAATTATGATAACGAACGACATACACAATGTCAAAAAAACCTTATGTTATCAAAAGGAGAGATTCTATGTTTAACCACATTCAAAATAACAATTTCACCAGTATAGTTACGGGAAGACGTTCAGTGCGTAATTATGATGAGAGCATTAAAATATCAAAAGAAGAGATAAGCGAAATGATTGCGGAAGCCAGTCTTGCTCCTTCCTCTGCGAATATGCAGCCTTGGCGTGTACTTGTAGTTGATACTCCGGAAGGAAAAGAGAAATTAAGACCCCTTGTACGTTTCAATACTGTACAAAACGATACTTCATCTGCCATGTTATTAATTTTTGGTGATACCCAAAGCTATTTATATGTTGAAGAAATTTACAATACTGCCGTGGAACAAGGAAAAATGCCAGCTGAAGTACGCGATAGTCAAGTCGCAACCATTCTATCGATGTATCCAACTCTACCAAAGGAAATGAAAGTTGAAGTTGCAAAGGTCGATAGCAGCCTCTTTGCCATGCAGTTAATGCTAGTAGCTCGTGCACATGGGTATGATACGAATCCAATGGCAGGATTTGAAGTTGACCAGGTAGCTAAAGCATTTGATTTAGATGAAGAGCGCTATGTTCCAGTCATGATTATTTCAATAGGAAAAGCAAAGGAAGAAGGACATGAATCCGTTCGATTAAGCTCTGACAAAATTACATTTTGGAAATAATCATTGTTCAAAATAAAACTTAAATAAGCAAAGTCGCTTATAAACAGGAAGAACTAGTTAAAAGTTCATCTTAACATCTATAAAGCGAAATGAAGGACACCCTAATTGGGTGTCCTTCATTGTAGCGACAAAAATTAAACACGACATTTCTATTAAGCAAATCTCCCAATCAGGCTGTCTTAGTACAGCAAAACCCACTGGAAATTAAGCCATCACGAATACGGTTTACCACTTCATCACTCCTATGAATTGGAACAAAAAACCATATTCCCATAGATTAGTTCGTACTAGTAACAAGCACTAGATCCATGTATCGGCTGCTGTTAATTCGGACTCCGTATCGCTAGTGTTTATAACGCTTTTAGGCTCCACCAGCATGATATGGCATTCCTCTTCGGCGGAAGGCTTCATCTCTATTCCCCTTGGGACAATAAACATTTCACCCTTGGAAATTATCACTTGGCCATCACGAAAGTCAAGGATCATCTCCCCTTCAAGTGCGATAAATACCTTATCGGTATCCTCATGAACGTGCCATTCATAATCCCCAGCAATCTTAATAAGCTTAAATTGATAGTCATTCATTTCACCAATGACTTTCAGAGACCAATAGTCATTGAATTTAGATAGCTTCTCATTCAGGTTAATAGCTTGATAATGGATATTAATCCCTCCTTTTTTCAAATTTCCAATATACCCTTATAGTTAACAGACACTCAGATGTAATAAAGCGCTTATTTCCGTTTCCATTATTATAGTAAAGTCATATTTTGATTTGAATGGATGCTTATTGAAACTAGCTTGGATTATTGATGAATTTCTCTCGATATTCAGTGGGAGCAATACCTATTTGCTTTTTGAACACTCTACTAAAATAAAAAGGGTCAGCAAATCCAACAGTTTCCGCAATTTGTTGTACAGGTGCATCACTTGTAAATAACATTTCTTGCGCCATGTTTATACGATATTTTAATAAATATTGTGCAGGCCCCATACCTGCATGCCTTCTAAACACATAAGAAAGTCGATTGCGATTAACGTTATTCTGTTCTGCAAGCGATGCTATTGTAAGGCTTTGATAATAGTATTCTTGAATATAATGAGATACCCGTTCGAATAAAGTATGTGATTCACAGCTATTTTGCCTATTATCAACACATAATAAGGCTTCATTCAGTACATCGCGGAACAGCATCTCGGTCTGAAACTTTGAAATGCCTCCACGCTGATTATAAACACGCCAAAGACGCATAATTAATTCATTTAGACGAGGGGACTGCCCTGTTAATAATTCGAAATGCTGATGAGAAAAGCTTGACTCTTCTAGTTCCGAGTTACATATCCGGTATAAAACTAAGATATATTCCCAGTCCGTTTCACCAAACACTTTTTGGCCTAGTTTCATTTTTGCAGCCCCATGTACAACTTTTCCTGGCGAAAAGATATAAGGCGTGTCATTAAATTGAAATTGTATTTTTCCTGTAAGAGGAAACACAAATCCAGGAAAAGAATCTGTATAGTCGGCGTGAGGCACGCCTGGATTTCTAGCGTATCGATATACTCCTTGTACTTGAAAAGGAGTGTGTGCCAGATGCTCTGCTAACTGATCAATGTCGATTTTCACTTTGCTTACCTCATTTCAATAGTAATTGACCGTTAATCTCGAATGATCGTTGTATATTCTGTGTCCGCTGGAATACAGAAAGGTGAGCATGAGGACTTTCATCTATTTTCACGTTATTGATAACAATTATCATTTACAATCTGCCGTTAGTCAAATTACTGCTGACAGCCTCCTTTTGTAAGTAACCAGACATCATATTCTCTACTAAGAGTTTATAGTTTATGAGCATGTACTCTGTTAAGAGCATTTCATGAGCATATTCCAATTTTTTCGTCGGCTTTGTATTGATTCCAAGCACAAAAAAATACATCGCCTAGAGCATTAAGCCCACATGGCGATGTATTCAAATCATTCATACTGTTATGCCTCTCAGCACTTACTCGTCGCTGGCTAGGCGCGCATATGTCAAAAAAGACACCCCCAAGGTGTCTTTTCATCCTTCTATTCGTATGCAAAGCCAACACTTGAAAGGCAATGCATATTCGCTGTATTAAGAATTAGTTCGTGGTTGAGGTTAGTTCCTTGTTCGACGTCCGGCCAAGCAGATTTAGAAATTCCCGCATAAATCCAGGGAGATCAGGCCATGCGTGACCCGATACTAAATTTCCGTCTACATGCAGTGTCTCGCTTGCATATTCTGCGCCGAGTGATTCGACTTCTAGCTTGCACGCATTGTATGCCGTTAACGTTCTGCCTTTAAAGTAGGAACGATCGGGCAGCGCCAGGAATACCTGAGCACCGTGACAAATCGCGCCTACAGGCTTGTCCGCATCCAGAAAGTGCTGGACAATTCGCGGAAGATCTTGATCGTTGCGGATGAACTCAGGAGCGCGTCCGCCTGGGATGATCACGGCATCGTAGTCAGCAGGCTCCACGTCCGCAAAGGCTATATCAGACGGCAGCAGATGAGCTGGCTTCTCCGAATAAGTATCCCATCCCTCGATGAAGTCGTGGCATACCGTATTCAATGTCTTCTTTCTCGGCGAAGCGATCACCGCCTCGTAGCCCTCTTCCTTCAACCGATAGAATGGATAATAAACCTCCAGAACCTCTGCACCGTCGCCGGTTAGAATAAGCACGCGTTTGGACATTTTACCCTCTCCCAACTGTAAATTTATGTAACACCTTTTTCTATTATGGGGATAATCTGCAAGCGCCGTCAATGGTCCTTAAGAACGGTAGGAAGATGTCAAATTACGCAAAAACACGTCGTACCAGCAGGTAAGCTGTAGATACGACGTGTTTTTAATCGTTGAAACCTAATAGGATGAGTTAAGGCTTTACTACAGATACGAGAAACTCGTTTTTACCGGAAATAAGTGTAACTTCTGATGACAAATCCAAATCCTTCACATAGACGGATTCACCGATATTCATGCCGCTGATATCATATTCTATCACCGATGGCAAATGCCTTGGCAAAGCTTCTACCTCAATAAACTCGGACTGAAGTTGTACAATCCCGCCCTGCTTCAATCCGATTGGCTTGCCTATGAATTTTACCGGAACCTTTGTGCATACGATTTCGTTATTCTGCACTTGCTGGAAATCAACATGAATCAAGTCACGCGTTACCGGATCTCGCTGGAGATCCTCAAGCAATACGGACACCGAATCTTTCCCGTCAAGCTGTATATCGATAAAACCAGATGTACCTTGCTTCAACCACTTATGAAATTCTATCGTTGAAATATGAACCATCTTATTTTCTACATTCCTACCAAACACAATACCAGGCAGACGACCTGATTTACGTAGATTACGAAGCCCTGATGTATTCAAATGTGTACGTTTCTCTGCTTGCATAAATGTTGTCATGCTTAACTCTCTCCTCTTTATTAAAAGATCTTTGCGCTCGTTCCTTAGTCGCTGAATCTTCCCCGATTGGGGATAAAGAGCGAAACATAGCATCACCACCTCCATGTTCTGCCGATTACGGCACAATACATTTAATGTAAAACCTCCGTAAATATACAGGAAGGCACCCCACTTCGGAAAGTGGAATGCCTATCTGTAAACCACACCATATCATACAAACGTCACGTTGTCTAATCAGGACGCTAGGCAATTACGGGCGAAGAGTCCGGCATCTTTGCGTAATTAGGATGAACATGAGTGTACGCTAGGTCTCAGAAAATAATTCATTTCATCGTTCGAAATCCATTTGTTGACCTCGTGTTGAGTTCACGATATAAAAATACATCGCCGCAGCTTACAAGCTGCATGGCGATGTATTCATCGAATAATTACTGCTATTCTTCTAACCGTTCTTCTTCGTCCCCGATGGCGATGGGGTTGTTAGAGAAACTAATCCAATCACTCCAGCTTCCCGCATACAAGCGCACTTTCGTGAAGCCTGCTTCCTGCAGCGCAATGACGTTTGGCGTGGCTGTGACGCCTGATCCGCAATACACGATCAGCTCGCCGTTCTTGTCCAGATCATGGAACCGATCAGTTTGAGCGGTGACGTCCTTCCAAGCGCCGGATTCCGTTAGACCCTCTTTCCAGAAACGATTAATCGCGCCTGGAATGTGGCCTGCGACGCGGTCGATCGGCTCGACCTCTCCGCGGTAGCGTGGAGCTTCGCGCGAGTCAATAAGCGTTACTCCCTCGCTGCCAAGCAGCTCCCTAACCTCATCCATTTCAACTAGCATATTGTGCTGAACCGTTGCAAGGTATGTCGCAGGCTGTACCACTTTGTTCTCGGTTGATACAGGCAACCCTTCTTTGACCCAAGCAGAGAAGCCTTTGTCCAGCACATAGACCTGCTCATGCCCCATATACTTCAGCAGCCACCACAGCCGGGAAGCCATCGCTCCGCCTTGATCGTCATAAGCGACCACAATCGAATCATTGCTTATGCCCGTCCTGCCGAACGTCACTGTCATTGCAAAAATATCGGGAAGCGGATGGCGTCCGCCATATTCCTCGACCTCACCGGATAGATCCTTCTCCAGATCCATATAAACAGCCCCCGGAATATGGGACTCCTCATACGCTCTGAGCCCCGCATCGGGATCGTCCAAACGAAAACGGCAATCCGCGATGACGAGTTTCGGCTCACCGAGTTTCTCCTTTAGCCATTCCAACGACACGATGTTATTCATTTTGACTCGCCTCTTTCGTTCATTTATGTAATCCATTATGGAACCTTTAGCCTTAGATTGCTCTATTAGCCTTCATATCTATAGTATATGGTGTGATTCCAATCTTCAATGGAGCGCTTCTGCCAATTATATAACAAAGACCGGGAGTCTCTCCACTTAGGAGGCTCCCGGTCTGCTATTCCAAATTCTAGATTACATCGATATAATCGTGATTGTTTTCATCGTACCGCAGCCGATCTTGCATAGATGCAGCCGACGTTTGTTATTATTTAATCATCTGAAATACTTGCTCGACATCTTTGTCTCCACGTCCGGAAAGGTTAATGATCAAGATCTGTTCTTGATCCATCATTGGCGCCAGCTTCTTGGCATAGGCAACCGCGTGCGCGCTCTCCAAGGCAGGGATAATTCCTTCCGTACGAGAAAGTTCTTGGAATGCTTCCAGCACTTCCTCATTGGTAACCGTCGCATATTCGGCGCGTCCAGTCACCTTCAAATGGCTATGCTCCGGCCCGATACCCGGATAATCGAGCCCCGCGGCGATTGAATACGTCTTCCGCGGCTCTCCTTCCTCGTCCAGCAGTACCAAGCATTTGAAGCCGTGAATCATGCCCGGAACGCCTTCCGTTAAGGTCGGTGCTTGATCGGGTTCAACGCCGATTAAGCGAACGCTCGGCTCGTCGATGTAATGAGCGAATGCGCCAATCGCATTGCTGCCGCCGCCCGCACAGGCTACTACCGCATCAGGCAAACGACCTTCCTTCTCCAAAATCTGCTGCTTTGACTCTTCACTGATGACCGCTTGAAAATGCTTGACCATCGTCGGAAACGGATGTGGACCAACCGCAGAACCGAGCAAGTAAAACGTATTTTTATAATTGCGAACCAGATCGCCCAATGCTTCGTCCACAGCGTCCTTCAGTCGACCCTGACCCTTATCAACCGGTACAACAGTAGCACCGAGCAGTTCCATCCGGAACACGTTAAGCGCCTGACGGCGCATATCTTCTGCTCCCATGTAGATGACACATTCCATATTAAACATTGCACAAGCCGTTGCTGTCGCAACTCCGTGCTGACCAGCACCAGTCTCGGCGATAATCCGCTTGGCGCCCATTCGCTTGGCTAGCAGGATCTGGCCAATGGCGTTGTTGATCTTATGCGCACCAGTATGGTTCAGATCTTCGCGCTTTAAGTAGATCTTGGGTCCTCCCCACGATTTGGACAGTCTCTCCGCATACGTGAGCGGGCTCTTGCGGCCAACATATTCACGCAGGTAATAGCTGAGCTCTTCCTGAAAGTCTGGATCTTCCCTGAACTTGTAAAATTGCTCGCTCAAATAGTTTAGCACTTCCTGCAATTCCGGTGGAACGAAGCTTCCTCCGAATTCCCCGAAGTACCCCTCTTGCTGCAACTGTTGGTCCATAAGTAAGCGCCTCCATAAACTAAAATGGTAATCTATCAAAACTATATTACCATAATTTTCTGTAATATTTTATACGCGTGTATTGTCACCCGATAGAATAATAACACTCTAGCTTGCAGTCATGCTCTGAAAAAGACTTCCAATCGTAAACTTGTCCTTAACCTGTTACAGCCCTCTTCGCTAAAGCACGATACTGAGCTTATCCCTAATCAAAGCAACGAGCTTTTCCGCTTGTACGTCTGATAAGGCACCCGATGCGAGCTGACGAGCGGCGACTGGAACGTACCAAGGGAATATTTCATCTTCTGTCACGCCAGACAGCTTGCAATATTCATCGACGAATATACGGTAAGCTGTCTGCCGCGAGAATTCAAAGAATGCGTTAACGTCAGGCGGCGTTTCTGGGGGCAACACAGCATACAGGATCGTCACGCAAACTTCCGCGATATCCGCCGCCGGGTTGCCGATTACGGTATGCATCCAATCAATCATAACTGGTATACCTTCTCGTAAAATGAGATTATTGACGTTCGTGTCGCCGTGGCATAGCATTCGTTTATTAGGCAACTGATCCACATAAGCATGGAGGGCAGTTATTTCGTCTTCCGTCAGCAAGGAGGGTCTACCGATGATTACCTTCAAATGCTCCTTTTGCTCAGTAACGATCCCGCTGATGTCTCCTTTATGAATGTTATACAGGACGCGAGCAAATTTCCTTAAATCGCTGTCTACATCGTCAAAATCAATTTCATGAAAAGCATGCAGTTGTTCAAAAAAACGATTCACGAATGTCGATCCGACTACTTTCTCGAAGACGATACCAAGGCGGTTATCCCACACGACTTGCTCGAACGGGCGCGCTGCCGGTAGTCCGCTGGCCCAAGCAGCAGAACTGTTCCGATATTCGAGCTGAACAGCTTCCAATGGCGTGCCAGCATGAAACAACTTTACTACTTTTCCCTCTTCGCCCCACTCATGCACCTCACAACTGGAGCCAATGCCTATGCATTTGCCTAGCATAATAAAGCGTTACCCCCTTTATCCAATCTGATTTTGTAAAATAATTGAAATTAAACCTATTATTCGTTATAATACCACGCTTCCATTAACCTGAAAATATAAAAATAGAGACGATAGTATTCCATTCATTGCTGAGCATATTGACTACTTAAAAAGGGAATCTGCCTACCAAAATGCCATCGAGTTTTGCAGCTAGTTGAAAGCGAACAAATTTAGGAGGATAAAATATGTACTATATTCGTACTCAACACGAAGCTTAATCAAAGTATTTTCAGACACTCTCGCCACTGGAATGCAATATATTATTTACATTTTGCAATGGACAAATTACAATATTTTCTAACCAATAACTAAGTGCAGTATATGGTTTTGCTTATATGAAGTAGATTTAAACCTATTAGGTGACAGATCAGCACAAATATTATCCAAAACTAAACGAATTTCTACCGAGGGGAGATTAAATTCCTATGAATATAGCCGCCAAGCTGATGCAAAAATTCAAAGACCGCGATACTCAGCATAAACTGCAAGTCTATCAGGACAAAGTGGAGCTCATTAGGAAACGGAATTTGGAAGCATGGGACGATGGGCAGCTTCAAGCGGAATCCCTCCGGCTAAGAGAGAAAGCAAAATCGGGTACGCCTTTGGATGAGCTGCTTATCGATGCTTATGCGTTAGTCTGTGAGACAGCGAAAAGAACACTCGGATTACAGCCTTACGATGTTCAGATCATCGCTGCCATCGCTCTTCACGAGAGATTTTTGATCGAGCAGCATACCGGTGAAGGAAAAACACTCTCTGCTGTTATGCCTGCTTATCTAAATGCGCTGACAGGCGAAGGCGTTCATGTGCTGACTTTTAACGACTATTTGGCAAATCGAGATGCAGAGTGGATGGGCCCAATCTATCGTTTCCTAGGGTTAACGATAAACTCGGTTCAAGCGGGCATGAACCTGTCGGAGAAACGCGAAGCGTACGCCGCGGATATAACCTATGTTACAGCCAAGGAGGCGGGATTCGATTATTTGCGAGACACGATCGCACTGGGCGAAGCCGATACCGTACATCGTCCTTTCCACTACGTCATCGTCGACGAAGCGGATTCACTGCTTCTCGACGAAGCGAGGGTGCCGCTAGTCATCGCTGGCGAGTCGGGCTCTTCCAGCAACGACGGCATTCGTTTCGCAGAAGTGGCTCGGCACCTCGAGCAAGTAGAGCATTACGACTTCGACGAGTTCGAGCGGAACGTATATTTAAATGAAGCAGGTTCTGCGAAAGCGGAGTCGCTGCTCGGATGCGGTAATTTGTACGATAGCCATAATAGTCATTTGTTAACGTCATTAAATTGCGCGCTGCATGTGGAATTGTTATTGAAAAAAGACGTCGATTATATCGTCCGGAACGGTAAAATCGAGCTGATCGACGAATATACAGGCCGCGTGGCGGAGAACAGGCATTTGCCGGATGGGCTGCAAGCTGCACTTGCGGCCAAAGAAGGGCTGCAGTCGATATCCGGCGGGGAAATTCTCGGGACAATCACTCTTCAACACTTCCTTAGCCTATATCCGAAGATTTGCGGAATGACGGCTACCGCTTACGCCTCCGCAATGGAATTCGAAGATATTTATGCGCTGCAGGTCGTACAAATCATGCCGAACCGGCCAAACATACGGATCGACCATCCTTACCGAATTTATACTCATAAAGAAGCCAAACTCAAGGCACTTGTAAAAGAAATCTTGTCCGTCCATGCGACGGGTCGTCCGATTCTCATTGGTACATCAAGCGTCGAGGAGTCTGACATGCTGGCGGAGGCGCTAGCGGTTGCCGATGTACCTTGCCATGTTCTGAATGCAAAAAACGACGCTAGAGAAGCCGAGATCATAGCCAAAGCAGGAGAAATCGGCGCCGTGACGGTGTCTACCAATATGGCAGGCCGTGGCGTCGACATTCGGCTCGGCGGAGGCAACCCCATGCAAGCAGAAGCTGTCGCCAAGCTGGGTGGGCTGTACGTGATTGGCACACATGTGAACGAAAGCGTGCGGATCGACGACCAACTGCGCGGGCGTTCTGGCCGCCAAGGCGACCCGGGAGCTTCCATACTTTTCGTAAGCTTGGAGGACGAGTTGTTGCTTCAGTTCGGCATCGATAAAGCGTTTCGCAATCTGAGGCAGGATGAGGCTCTCGAAAAGCCGGGACTCCGCAACAAAATCGCGCATATTCAGCGCGTTGCTATGGGGCAAAACTTTCATATCCGCCAGGAACTGAACTGTTATTCGGATATGGTGGAGGATCAAAGGCGAATTCTATACGAGGAGAGGCTCGGAATTTTAAAGGGCGAGAAGCCGATGAGCCCTTCGGAGCAGCGGGTACGACTTTTTTATATCGACGAGTTCTGGGCTGACCATCTGGCATACGTTTCTTACATTCGCGAAGGCATCCACTTGGAGAGCCTTGCTAGCCGCAATCCGATCGACGAATTTCATGTGCAAATCTCCCAAGCCTACGAGCAAATTCCGGCTAAAATAAATAGTGAGTCGGAGAATATGCTTGTAAGGCTCGAAGGTTCGAATGATCCGGCGAAGTGGGAAACGTTTGGTCTGAAGAGCCCTACTTCCACTCGGACTTATATTATCAACGATCAATACATCCAGAACAAGCGCAGCTCATGGACCCCAATGACGATAATGGCTTATTATATTCGCAAGATTTTGCAGCCGGTATTCGGGTGGTCAAAAATTTGATATAGCGTAGCTTTTTCAAGGATAATAGCGTTGCCGCCCACTCGTGATTACAACACTTGCTTAATTTTAATGAAGCTATTTATTTGCCACCTTGCCTGCTTGGATTTCTTAATAATAAATCAGAATAGTAGACCGATCATCGACGCCATCGCTTTGGCGTCAATGGCGGTCGAACTATTGCTCCGCATGAAAGCTTGCGCCTGTTCGTTAATGGACGGAAGCAAAAGCGACAAGCGTTCAACAACCTCCTGACCGACCGCTAAACTTTGACTGACTCCGAACCTTCTGCGACTACTCACTTCTCGCTTTGTTTGCAACCTGTTGAAAGGAAAGCCCAAAGAGGGCCGCAACCGGTCACCAACCAGTAACCTGTCACAGCCCCCATCCTGCTTATTGATTAAGCAATTATTTTGTTATTTTAACGGACTCATGTTTACGGAATCGACGAGACGATGACTCGGCTCACGTTAGCTCCGCCCATGCCGCCGCTCACCCGAATAACGTTGCTGTTGCCTGTATTCAAATCGATGATGCGGCTGGCCCGACCGGTGTAGGCACTCCAGCCTCCCGTGCCAGGCAAAGTAAGCGAATAGCCGTTCCCCGACGGGGCGCCGCTGGCGTTCACTTTAAAGGTTGTTTGGGCGTCCGCTGAAGCATAAACCACGGTTAAAAGCTTTTGGCCACCCAACCCACCGCCAACCCCAGTCAGCTCGAAGTAGGAGCCCGGGATATGCATATTTTCAATGTTTCCGCCCGACTTCGTCGCCCCTCCCCCTACGGACACGTTAGTTCCGCTCATCGGATATTCCGCTTCCTGCGTCGTTTGCGGGATCAAGGATACGATGACGCGCGATACGTTGACTCCTCCCATACCGCCGCTTAGCCGGATTTGATTGTTCGTGCCCGAATTCAAATCGATTAGACGATTGGTTCGACCGGTATAATTGCCCCACTCTCCCGTTCCAGGCAGGGAAAGAAAATAACCGTCTCCGGCCGTGTCGCCGCTCGCATCTACCTTAAAGGCTGACCCGCTGTCCCCGGAAGAATAGAGTACGGTTAGAAGCGCCTTCCCGCCTGCGCCGCCGTTGATTCCATTCAACTGAATGTAGGAGCCTTGAGTATGCATATTTTCAACATTTGCACCGGATCGGGTCGCCCCTCCTCCTATGGATACGTTGCTCATATTCATGGCATACTCCGTTTTCTGTGTATATGCGTCAAAGCTTTCGTTAATTAAATCGTAGTACTTGATCTCGGTAGCGGTGGAGCGCGGTCCAACAGCCGGTACACCTTCGGACGTCTGTATGACCTTTTGAATTGTCCCGTCAGAATTGAAATACAACCGATCTACGGCGACGGAACGCAGCGTACCGTTCGAGGAAATTTTCGCATTATGATAAAACATATACCAGTTCCCTTTGTATTCCACAACAGACCCATGCGAAGTTTCACTGCCGAATACCGGATCCAGTATGACGCCGCGGTTGGTCCATGGTCCAAGAGGATTGCTGCTGGTTGCATACCGCATCCGGTTCGCGCCAGGATTATTATCGGAGTACATTAAATAATAAACGCTTCCCCGCTTAAACACCCAAGTAGCCTCGTGGAAATCCTCCAGCTCGGTGAACTGCTTGACGGGACCATCTATCGACACCATGTCGGCACCAAGCTTCATCCCGTAGCTGGTACCTCCTCCCCCGGCATACAGGTAATAGGTTCCGTTGTCGTCGCGGAATACGTTAGGATCAATCAAATTGCTGCCAGGAAGCCCCTGTATATACCCTTGAACCTCGAAATCCTCGGCAGGCTTGTCGCTTGTTGCCACGCCGATCTTCCAAGAGCTATTCCAATTCGTGTCGCTAGGATGCGGAAAATAGAAGTAGTAGGTTCCGTTCTTGTATGCGGCATCCGGAGCCCACATAAAGCCCCCTTCCGGCCGTCCCCACGGCACCTCGTCCGCGCTCAGGATCTCTCCTTCGTCCACCCAGTCGACCATATTGTCCGACGAGAAGACGTGATATTTATCCATCAAATCGCTTCCTCTGGAAGGAAAGATATCGTGTGACGCGTACACGTAAATACGTCCGTCATTCCACACTCGAGCAGAAGGGTCGGCGGTGAAAATACTAGTGAAAATGGGATTTCCAGAACTGATGATTGGATCCGCGGCTGATGTAGAGGAATTGAATCCGATAAGGACGGACAGCAGCATCGTTACTGACAAGAACAAACTTATAAACCTTTTACGCATAATTGTTACCTCCCATTTCTTAGGTTCGGCTTATACCATTAGCTTGCTTGGCAACCAGACAGCGAAGAGGACTCCAACATCACCCCTAAGTATTCATAATGGAAGAACTGTAAATATAAGGACTACTACTAGCTTACCGTATGAGCAACCTAGTATGTAGTGAGACATTTTTAAACTTTTCCAGTCATTCTTAGCCTATTGGAACCGTTTTCATGAAAATCGATGAGTGCTGTATCCCCCAAACAAACAGATTCCCTCTACAGAACTCCAATCACTCCAGCTTCCTGAATATGTAATAACGTCTGATTATCATGACGCCTATGTTACACTAGGGTGATAGAGGGGGAGTCATAATTGAATAAACAAAAAATCGTGATTATTGGCGCAGGGATTGTCGGGGCGTCAATGGCCTATCATCTGGCTAAAAGAAATCAAGATGTAACCGTAATAGAACGACACCCCGCCGCGGCGCGTGAAGTCACTGAAAAATCTTTTGCCTGGATACATACGACTCATAGGGTGGCTCCAGAATACTGGCATTTGTACGATGCAGCTTTGGAAGAATATCATGCGCTTCAGCAAGAGCTGCCTGAACTGAACATTCATTGGCATGGGGCGCTGACTTGGGGCACTCCGCCCCTAAGGGAGCAACTCCACTTTCAAAAATTAAACCGAGAGCAGCTTGAGGCATTGGAGCCGAATCTGAAAGAATATCCGGATGATGCGATGTTTGTCAGCGAAGAAGGTGCGTTGGACCCTATAGGGGTAACGGAGCTGTTGCTCAGCAAAGCGCGGGAGTACGGAGCAAAGATTCAGTTCGGCACCAACGTTACACAGCTGCATCAAGAAGATTCCCGCTTAGTCGGCGTCCATACGTCCAAGGGTTTTCTGGAGTCGGATGTCGTGGTAATGGCCGCAGGTACAGGCATACCCGAACTTTGCGCCCCCTTAGGTTGTCACGTGCCGGTAACGTCGTCGCCTTCCATTCTAATTCAGATGAAAACTACGAATAAACTGATACGCACATTAATCTCAAATGCGCAATTTGAAGCGCGTCAACTGACAGATCATGTACTGCTGGCTGCGGAAGATTATATCGACGAGTCGGAGGAAAACGGACCCGAGGCGGTCGGTAAGCGAGCGTTCGACACGCTGCGTCGCAGTCTGAAGGACGGAAATCAACTGGAACTGGAAAGTATAAAGGTCGGGATGAGACCCATGCCTGAAGACGGCTATCCGATCGTGGGCTTCCACGATCACATAAAGGGACTTTATCTGACGGTGATGCATTCTGCGATTACGCTGGCGCCGCTGATTGCTCATCTGGCTGCAAGTGAAATACTCGATCGGGAATCTAGAAGTGAATTAGACCCCTGTCGACTCTCCCGATTTTCGGACCACTCGAAGGATGTTCCCGATGCTTCTCGCGCGTGAGCTGGGTGCTAGAATGTAGAATACAAAGCTTCCCAAAATCAACGTTGCCTTTTTTAAGTACATTCACCCCATTCGTTGACTTCACGTTGGCCTCGATACTCCTGAGCACAACGCAAAAGAGTACATCGCCACATGAGCGATGTACTCCAAATTACATACTATATATCTGCTTAAGCCTTCTACTCTTCTCCAGTCGCAATAGAATTCTCACTGTAAGAAATCTATCTGCCTAGCTCATCTGCCAGCTGTTGGCCGGCCTGATTTTGATGTCTATGACGACAACCTTTGCATCCTCTTCGACAAATTCACGTGCATGCATAGCGCCCATGCCTTGAGCCGCTCATGTAATAACGGCTACTCTTTATCCTAATTTTCCCATTTTTGAGCTTGAAACTTTGGTCATGCTAATCACTGCATGTTTAGAACTGTTATTGAGCTGTATATCCGCCATCAACGGTTAAGCTATTTCCAGTCATAAATGATGAGTCATCGCATGCCATGAAAAGTACGGCTTTTGCCATTTCTTCCGCTTTACCGAGGCGCTTCATCGGAGTGAGTCCGGCTAATACTTGTTTACTTTCTTCGGGAATAATGGGTGTGTCAATGAAACCTGGGCATAATGAGTTAATGCGGATATTTTGTTCTGCATATTCAAGAGCAAGAGAGCGAGTCAAATTAATCACGCCGCCTTTTGCCGCATTATAGGCTGCCGAGCCGGGCGAACCAACCCAGCCGTACATAGACGCCGTATTTACTATCGTACCTCCGCCCATTTTTAACATTTCGCGGATGGCTTCACGTGCTACCAGGAAGACGCCATCCAAGTCGACATTTACTGTGTTGCGCCACTCGGAGTACTCCAAATCATGCGAAGGATGAACGCGCCCAATCCCTGCATTGTTGAATACAACATCCACTTTGCCGAAGGCTTCAACGGTTTGTTTGAAGATATTGGCGACTTCTTCTTCACTTGTAATATTTGCTTTAATAAATAATGCTTCAGCATTAAGCGCCTTTAACTCGTTCTCGAACGCCTTTCCTTTTTCTTCATTTAAATCAACAAGAACCACTTTGGCTCCTTCTAAAACGAATAAACGTGCTGTAGCTGCACCGATTCCGGATGCTCCCCCAGTAATCACAGCTACCTTGTTTTGTAGTTTGCCCATCGATGAATCCTCCAGTACAATATTTTTAATAGTACTATTTGTGTTTTTATTAATTAACATTCATTAATAAATATTTGTACTATTTTGTTCTCATCTTAATTGTAGTTTTTTGTTCACATTTAACAATCATTAAAGTATTAATATATGTCTAACTAGTAGACACTTACATCAAAATCGTCTTTTTGCGAGGAGATATTTTTATGAGTGATGAACAAAACGTGACATCTGAGCGAAGAAATCGAACAGAAGAACATCTAAAATCAGCCTTTATAAAACTAATAAAAGAGAAGGGTTACCATCTGGTTTCTGTAAAGGACATTGTAGATACAGCCTCCTATAACCGTAGTACTTTCTATGTACATTACCAAGATAAAATTAAATTAGCTGAAGATTTACTTACTTCTATGTTTCAGGGGTTGGAAGATTCCGTAGGAAAACCATATGTTCATGGACACAAAGTATACACGGAAAGACTCAACGCACCGTCCTTTAATATCGTTTCCTACATTTATCAACACCGGGATTTTTTTGAGCTGATAAAATACGATGATACTTTACCAGGATTGCACACGGGATTCCCTAAAACCATTCTAAAGATCTATAAGGAACAATTTATTTTTGAAACGATCAATAACATCCCCGTCAACATGGATTATTTTAAGCGTTATACAGCCTATGGCTTTTACGGACTCATTCTGAATTGGATCAAGACTGATTTCAAGGAATCTCGGGAGGGATTTATTCAGGAAGTGATTGATTTAACGAAAACGCATATTTATTCGGTTAAGTATGTAGGAAAATAATCAAAAGGCACCCGACTAGGTGCCTTTGATACGGTTCACTTCAATATCTATAACGGCAAGTTTTAAGGCCATCCTTTTGCGGGATGGCCCTTTCTTTGATCTCGATATGTTTTATCGTGAACTGTTAACGTAATATTTAGTTCTTTATCCAATCATTGAAATGATCTGCTACAAATCGAATCTCGCTCTCATAGTGAGCCAAGTGTCCCTCATCAACCATTTTTTTAAAGGCAACATTCCCTTCGGCAGCACCATTTCTCAACGTATCGCACATTGTAGTCAATCGTTGAATAATCCACTGACACAGTTCATTGGGGACGGGAGTTCCATACGATTCAAAAAACAAATGAATTCGTTTACGGCGCTCCGTAGCGTGTATATCCGATTGGTACTTCACCGTTTTTCCCGAAGAATGGTCAGGCTCGAAGCTCGCAAGCGGAACCGATGTATAGAGAGAATAAGCAATGTCCCACATACGTGGACCTGGACCAGCCATATCAAAATCAATGAGTCCCACAGGAATCCCCTTTTGAAAGACCACATTGTACAATGCAGCGTCATTATGGCATATCACTTCGTGCTCACGTTCGTTGACATAACTAAGCTGCCATTTACTCTTCTTCATGAGAGTTGATCCTTCAGTCGCATCATGAAACTGGCGTAAAAGACGTGCTAAACCTACAAGCGTTTCATCCGACCACATGTAAGGCTCAAGCTCAGGGTACTCATTCCCTGGAACTTCCCCTGAAATGAATGTTAGTATTTCACGATCAGAATCGTCGATTCCGAGAAAACTTGGTGCTCCCTCAAAGCCTTGCTTCTCTAGATGTTTAAGAAGCTCATGAACACACGGGCTCCAATAACCTGTGGGACGGAGAACAGTATTTTCCCTACGGACAATGTGATTAACATTTCCGCCTTTTAACACTTCTTCCTGAGTCACTATGCCTCACCTACTTATTTCTATGATATTTCTCTTTAATCCTAGTTCACCAAACCAGCTATAGGAATTTTTGGCAGATATATTATATTCGTGACTTAAAACCCTGAACCCTTTTCGTGAACGTAAGTTGTGATTAGGATGGTTGCTCCATGGTAGTCACTACGAAATAAGATAGTTAGAGTTTAAAAGGAGTGTGAACGATCAAAAGTGGAACAAACCAGTCAGGGGAGAAACCTCGCTTGGCATCGAATTTGGATCCACACGAATTAAGGCTGTACGGATTGATTACAATTTTGAAACAATCGCTTCCAGCAGCTATGAGTGGGAAAATCAATTGATTGACGGTTATTGGACCTACCATCTCAATGAAATGATTAATGGTTTGCAAGAAACCTATCACCAATTACAGCAAGAGGTTGAGAATACTTATGACGTAACACTGCAAAAAATCGTATTTTGGCGCATGGCGGATTGTTCAAAACGCCGCTAGTCGGTCAAAAAATATGTGCCGCAGCACTGAATGTTCCTGTTTCGGTCATGTCTACGGCTGGTGAGGGCGGCCCATGGGGGATGGCAATTTTGACATCCTATATGGTTATTAAGGAACAGCACGAGGGCTTGGCTGATTTCCTTGCCAATAAAGTGTTCCATAATGCAGAAGGACAAGAGGTTTATCCTGACAGCGCAGATGTGAATGGCTTTGCCTTGTTTATGGAGCGTTACACGGAAGGGCTGGCAATTGAGCAGGCAGCGGTAGATCATTTGGTGGAAAATTGGAAAAAATGAGAAATGAGAAGCGTGTACCGATTTCACACGTTGTGCGTATTATGCACCGATCTGCAGGTTTAGCATGGAATCCTCAGCATATGTATTCATTGGGTACTTGAATAGCGAATCGCTGTAAAACCAAGCATATACAAGAGGTTGCCCACGATGGGCAACCTCCTTTTAATAGAAAAAAATCCGATAGAAATAGACATACAATTCAAAATTCTAAATATAGTTACTTCTGTTAATTGATGATATATTCATTGCGAGAGCTCTCTGCAAAGGTACATACCCATTTCGGCCGGAACGGGTAAGACGAACCTTACTAGGAGGAATGAATAATGAAGAAGATATTTTCGCTTGTCATGGTCATCGGTTTGCTGCTCGGGATCGCTTCCCAAGCGAGCGCGGCCAATGGGGTCTTTGTGTTTAACCCGTATCCGAATAGCTTCGGCGCGGTTCCGGATTATATCGGTATTACAAAGCCTACTGGAGGTTACAAGTACGAGTTCCGTATACAGGAGATAAACAACGGATCAAGGACCTACTATTCGGGTTTGCTCAACGTGCCGACCAGCGGATACGACATTCATCATACGTTAACAAATAGTACAAAGCTCGTGCTGGCAGGCGGAACTTACAATATTGATGCATCGGTTTATGACCGTTGGGGAACTCTCATCGGCAGGGATATAGTCAAGGTTAATTTTCTATAATTACGTAAGTACTTTCAAGGCAAATGTCAGAACGGCGTTGTTGACTTGAGGTTGAATTCGAATATACACAATAAGCCGCCATGACCCTAGGGCTGCATGGCGGCTTATTCAATCAAAGGGTTTTCATTTAAAGCAACTTAATCAGCTCTTCAAGTTCATCAACCAATACTTTTGCAAGTTCAAAATTAGTATCTTTTAAAGCCAATTCTATTTTCATTTCAACTGATTTTTTATTTTGTTCAGCTTCTAGATAGCCTTTATCAAAATGACTAGCATAAATCATCTGTCTAAATTCTGGCATACTCATTTTTCTAATCGACTTATCGTCAATGATTAAAACATAATCCATACCATTTACAACAGTATAGAAATCGTGAGAAATCATGAGAATCGCGCCTTTATAGTCTTCAATGGCTTTCTCCAGTGCGATTTGTGTATAGGTGTCTAAATGGCTTGTCGGTTCATCAAGAAGCAATACGTTTGCTTTACTGGCTGAAACTTTAGCTAATTGAAGCAAGTTTTTTTCTCCACCAGATAAAGCTTCTATCTTTTGATAAACGATTTCTCCTTCAAAACCATAGTTTGAAAGATACGATCTAACCTCATCATAAGTTTTAAACCCAGCATCGATGAATTCTTCTAGTATGGTATTAGAATCCTTTAGCATTTCGCCTTGAATCTGACTTAAATAAGCCACTTTAACATCAGCATTTATTTCAATTGATTCATGATTATTTTTAAAGATATCTCGGAGTAAAGTCGTTTTCCCGGTACCGTTCGCACCAATAATGGCTACTTTATCTGTCGATTTTATCTCAAAGTTAACATTGTCTAAAAGCAACTCATCAAAGGCAACACTATAATTATTAACATTTACAACAATGGTGTCTTCAATTTCATTATTAATACCAAAACTAATATTCGGTTGCTTAATATCAACAAATGGCATTTTAATTCTACGCGCTTCTAATCTTTCTTGAAACCTAACTCTAGCTTTTAACGCTTTCCCTCTAGATGCATGTGAATTATAAGTTGCGATAACTCTAAGATTAACGATTGTTTTATCGTTTCTCTTAATTTCTTCATTATCAGCGATTGCGAGTTCTTGCAACTCCACTTTAGTCTGAAGTAATGAGAAGTTATAATCAATATATCGCCCATCAAACTCTTGGATTTCCGTGTTTTCAAGGTGTATAATTTTGTTGAAACAATGATTCAATAGATATCGGTTGTGCGTAACAACTAGCAGTATTCCTTTGTGAGAATTAATAAGATTTTTAAGCGCATTTAGGTTTTCAAAGTCTAAAAATACATCTGGTTCGTCCATAATCATTAAGTCTGGACTATTAAGCATTTCCTTCATCACTTGAATAAGTTTGAATTCCCCGCCACTCAGGTCAGATACCCTAACATCTTTTAGCTTCATGAGGTTTGCTTGATTTAGTTTCTTGTTAATGTTGCTTTCAAAATCATCCCCACCGATTGCATCAAATGCGTCTAAAGCTAATTGATACTGTTCTAATAACGAATCAATATCCGCTGATGTTTCCATTTCAGTACAAATAGATGTTATTTCATTTTGTATCTTAATAAATTTTTCCCCTATATATTCAAAAACTGTTGTTTCTTTCGTTCTGTCTAGTTGTGAGAATTGACTTACATACCCTATTTTGCAAGTCGGATCTATTTCCAATATGCCCTCGAACATATATCTTTCTGGATCCATCAATATATCAATTAATGTACTTTTCCCACTGCCACTTGTTCCTATAAAAGCGCAATGCTGTGCCTCTTCTAACGTAAACGAAATGCTGTTATATAGTTCTTTTTGCGGAAATGAGAAGGATAAGTTTTCAACTTTTATCATAGTATTACCTTTCTTATAACTAAAATGGTGACTATTATTGGATGTATTGAAGAGCATAGGTTTTGAGTTTACCTTTGTTAGAGTAACACTGTTTACAATCAACTACAATTGATTTGTATTCCCATCCCTGGGCGGGGGGCAAAGTTCCAGGCTACCTCCTCAACTGTCCTCATAAAAGCGCCGGAATGAACTCGACTTTGATCTCTGCCGGTTGTAAATGTACCTTATTCATTATGTCTCGCTCCTTGATCAAGTAATGATAAGGCGAGAATACCTCCTGACGAATAGCCAACGGAATAGGCCGAGGAGCTTTTTGGTAGGCTGCAGGGGTGAGCTGAAAAGCCTCCCTCCATTCCTTTTGATCATATCACCGGCAATTTTTTCATACTTGATTCGAGATGTACAATAAAAACTTTGCAAAGTACTTTCAGCAGTTAATGGTTGACTCCGTGTTGACTTCGATACCCCCAAGCACAACGCAAAGAAGTACATCGCCACATAGGCGATGTACACTAAGTTGCATACTACTATGCTGATTAAGCGTTCTATTCGTCGCCAGTGGCAACTGGATTTTCAGGACTGGAACTCCAATCACTCCAACTCCCCGCATACAGCTTCACATTGCGGAAGCCTGCGTCTTGCAAAGCGAAAACGTTCGGCGTAGCCGTCACGCCTGAGCCGCAGTACACGATAATCTCATCGTCCTGTGACAATCCATTGAAGCGAAGCTTCTGCTCCTCCGGTGATTTCCAGCTGCCGTCGGCGCGTTTGCCTTCGTTCCAGAAGCGATTTATCGCTCCTGGAATATGTCCAGCCTTAGGATCAAGCGGCTCTACTTCACCGCGATAGCGAGGGGCTTCACGGGAATCGATGACCACCGTTCCAGCTTTGCCGACTCGTGCCTTTACATCCGCTTGGCTAACCAGCATCTCATCACGAACGTTTACATTAAAATTAATTCCTTCTATTAAAAAAGGGACATCCGTGCTAACCGGATACCCCGCCGCTTGCCAGCCTGCGAATCCGCCTTCTATTAGATAGACCTGTCCATCATGCCCAAGCCATTGCAGCAGCCAGCGCAGACGGGATGCCATCGCGCCACCTTGATCGTCATATGCGATAACTGTCGTATGATTGCCAATGCCAATCCGTTCAAGAATATCTGCTAGCACCCGCGGCTCGGGCAATGGATGACGACCGCCTTCTCCATTCGGACGCTTTGGACTGGAGAGATCCTCGCTTAGATTTAAGTAATAAGCACCTGGAATATGAGCTTCTGCATACGATCGCTTACCCGCTTCGGAATCGTTAAGCGCGTAGCGCGCATCCACAACTACCGTCCCATTCATACCAAGCTGCTCCAGCACCCAATCCGCTTTTTTAAAATAGGTCATCTCATCCATCTCCTCTACTTTTTCTAAAATAGCCCTGCCGCTCGCATATCAATCATTTCTAGATGATCATCTAACGCTCTCTTCATCAAAACACTCCGCTCTATCACTCCGACGGGCGCTGAAGCAGCAGCGCAAAAAACGCTCCCGTTATTTCAATCGCCTTCTCCAGATCATCCGTCGTCCCTGCAAAAGGATGCACCGCTCCAAAAGTATGGTTCGCTCCTTCCAGCGGTGAAAAACGATGCTGCGGAGCAGCAGCTTGGAGCAGATAGTATCCTGTAAGCAATCGCCCAGCATCCCCCGTTCCTTGAATGAATAACACAGGTGTTCGAAGTGACGCCGCTTTAGCTGTGATAGCGAAGCGCATTCGATTCCGATCCAAATCCTCAAAAAACGCAGCGTTAATCGGCATTTCCTGCTTTGTCCTTGCATTCGTCACATAGCCTACCCCATCCCGCAATACCTGCTCGCGGAAATCTTCTCCAAACAGATTTGCCTTCGCTATTCCGTTCCATGTTACTACGCCGCGAATTTCAGGATGCTCGGCTGCGAATATTACGCTATTCCCTCCGCCGCGGCTATGCCCTACTATGAAAATTTGCTGCTTATCCATCTGTTCATCAAGCGGAAGTTTGCCCTCGAGCAATGCTGCAAGCACAGCTGACAAATCCTTTTGCTCCTGCGTGTAGGTGTTCATCCCGAACTTATCCAGCTCGTCAAAATCATGTTCATTAACGCCGTTAAACGAAAAGTTGAACGTAATTACCGCAAAGTCCTGACCCGCGAATTGCTCGGCTGCATAAGGGAAGAACGCCCAATCCTTGAACCCTTTAAAACCATGCACAAAGAGGAGGACCGGTTTGCGTCCCCCATCTTCCTTCACTCTTATATCGCCTCTTACATACACTCCCGGGTCCAGCTCCAACGTAAATGTCTGATGCAAAATACTCCCATTACTCAATAACAGCACCTTCCCCGTCACCATATTTCATTCTATAGCAGCTATTCACTCAGTTTATACCATATCTACCCTGATCATATCACCAACGTGCATTATAGAGGTTGGATTACCTGTAAAATAGTACAAAAAAACTACACCCACGCATCGTTCGCATATCCACGAGCTTCCCAGTACCCCACATGCTCGCCTTTAATCAGCTCAATTCGGTTTAACCATTTTACGGACTTATAGGCATACATTTTCGGTACAATGAGACGAACCGGTCCGCCGAGATCACTCGGGATCGGCTTCCCATCATGCATGACCGCCACCATTACATCATCCATGTCGGCCTGCTCAAGTGTAAGGGTATCTGTATATACACCATCACCCGAGTACAGCTTCACCGTCTCCGCACCGGACTGTACACCCGCCATTTTCAACAATTCTTTAAGTGGAATACCCTCCCACGTGTTTTTGTAAACGGACCAACCGGTCACACAGTGAAAATCACTGACCTGCACCGTTCGCTTCAGCGCCACAAACTGTTTCCAATCCCACTTAAACGTCTTATCGACTAACCCGTCTATCGTAAAATTCCAATCCGCATTTGTAAAAGAGGGAATCGGCGTTACCGTGTATACACGGAACTGTCCAACAGCTCCGCCACCCGTTGGCGGGGCTGAAGCAGGCAGCGGCTCCGGCGCTGGCAGAAGCATATTGGCATCATTTTCGATCAGCTTATCGATGCTCTGGCTTCCGCCTACACTTCCAAGCGAGTTCCCGAGCCATTTTAGAAAAGAAGGCCCGATCGTAACAGCCAAGCCTATGCCAATTGCACCACGAATGAACGCTTTGCGCGTATACACCGGCTGAGGCGCTCCCGCTGGATGGATGACGCCCTCTTCCTTCTGCTCGTTTTTGACGGTACGTCGATTCGGCTCTTTCAGCCATTTGACCCGCGTGATGGAATGATAAATGATATAAGGAAGCCCAACCCATGTAAGGAGATCATGGATGACCAATGCCACATTAGACACGCTTGGCCCGACGGCTCTAAACTGCCACAGCAGCACGCCTGATCCGAACCAGCCCAGCAATAAGCCTAACACGACGAGTACGTTAAATCTTTGCCAAGGCTTTTGCTTCAGCTGCTTCCAATGCTTGCCCGCCAGCGCCAGATAATAGACAACAGGCAGGATGGATGCTATACCGACAACGACATGTGCCCACTTTATCCAAACGCGAACCTCCCCAAGAACGCCGCGCCAGAAGCCGCCCACCAGTATAAGCCCTGTTAGTGCCAAAATAACGACAATCCAGCCGTTCCAAGCATGCAGCGAAACGAGCTTTTTACCATAACCCTTGCGAAGACGCTCCAACAGTCCACTCATCGGCTAAGCCTCCTCGTAACGTTTTTTGTATTACATCTTATATCCATATTATAACGCTGTTGAGACGCCGATACGACTCTAGCTTAAGCAATAACTCCCTGTTGATTCAGAACATAAAAAAATACACCGCTCAAGGCCTATTGCCTACTTAGCGATGTATTTAAATCCTACATATCGTATCTCCACTTTTTCCACAATTCCATCTTAAATCGATCCCAAAATAAAATAAAGCAAGAAGAAAAATGCGATGACGTACATCGTTATCGATACTTCTTTTCTTCGGCCTGTGACCAGCTTCAGAATTGGGTAGGCAATGAAACCAAACGCAATCCCGTTCGCGATACTAAAGGATAGCGGCATAATTGCCATCATCAGATAAGCAGGAAAAGCTTCTGTAAAATCGTTGAACGGAATCTCCTTAATGCTCTGGAACATAAGACAGCCAACAATGATGAGTACAGGCGCAATTGCACTGTTTGGGATTATTTTGAAAAGCGGAATCATAAACAAAGCAGGAATAAACAAAATTCCCGTTGTAAATGAGGTTAGCCCCGTTCTCCCGCCTGATGCAATGCCTGTTGCAGACTCAGCTGCTGTCGTCATCGGACTACAACCCAGAAGACCTGCACTTATAACCGATACAGAGTTAGCCTGAAAAGACCTGCGGAACTTAGCCTTGTCTGGAAGCATCCCAAGCTGGGCGCCCATATTTTGAAAAATAATGACCATCGATAGCGAAAAAACGGCTGTCCAAAAATTAAGCGTGCCGATCCCGCTAAAGTCCAAGGCAAAAAACAACTCTCCGTACCCATTAAAGGAAATACTAAAATCACGTAATGTTGAAAAATCGACGATACCAAGCAGCGCACCAATGCCTGTACCTGCGATAATAGCAATTAAAAAGCTGCCTTTTACATTTCGCATGAAAAGCGGAATCGCAATCAATAAAGTCAATATCGTCGTTAGGGCATAAGGATCACTCAGCTTAGCCAAAGTAACGAAAGTTCCTTCGCTCGCAACGATGATCCCCCCATTTTTCAAGCCTAGAAAAGCAATAAAAAGACCAATACCGGCGGTCATGGCGTTAATCATCGACGTCGGGATCGAGCGCGATAAATAGTCGGCCCCTTTCGTTACCGCAGTTAACATAAATACAATACCCGCCAAAAATACTGCTGCAAGTGCTTGCTGCCACGTAAGTCCTAACGAGAATACCAATGTGAAAACAAAAAATGCATTGTCTCCCATCCCAGGCACGAGAATTAACGGTGACTTCGCCCAAAGCGCCATCAGCATACAACCGATAAAAGAGCAGATTACTGTAACAATCGTAGCTGCTTCATAAGGCATGCCGGCTAGCTGCAAGATGGCTCCATTGACCGCAATGATATAGGCAACCGTCATAAATGAAGTTGTTCCTGCAACTAACTCCGTACGTACCGTCGTGTTTTCTTTTTCAATATGGAACATTTTCTGCAATCGACTTCCCAAGTGTATAACCACCTTTTATCGTTTCCCAACATCATAGGGTTCCCCTAATGCTTTGGGTGAACGAGCTTTCCCTACTGCTCCAATTAATACGAGTAATGTTAAGACGTATGGAAACATATAGAAGAACTCATTTGGAATGCTAGCAGCAAAATCAAAGATTTGCAATTGGTCCTTTGCTGCTTGGGCTAAACCAAAAAATAGTGAAGCAAGCATCACGCCTATCGGATTCCATTTTCCAAAAATAACAGCCGCAAGCGCAATATAGCCTTGTCCAGAAATGGTATTAAAAGCAAAGTTGCCATTTGAGGTAAGAACAATCGTTGCTCCGCCAAGAGCTGCAAGTGATCCGCTCAAAATAACAGCGATGTAGCGCGTGCGATTTACTTTTATTCCAACCGTATCTGCCGCGCTTGGATGTTCACCAACAGAACGAAGCCTTAGTCCACCTGCGGTCTTAAACAAATAAGAAAATAGGGTGATGACTAATGCAATGGCAATATACGTAGTCGGGTAGGCATTGAAGAATACATTGCCAATGAACGGAATGTCGCTTAAATAAGGAATCGTCACCTTATGAAATACAGTCGTTAGAAGCGGTGTTTCTGCTGAGCCGTCAAAAAGTAATTTTACGAAAAAGAACGTTGAGCTTGCTGCGAGAATATTGATAACAACTCCGCTTACAACCTGATTCGCCTTAAATGTAATCGAGGCGACTGCATGAATGCTAGAAAAAATAATGGTAAATAGGAAGGCTCCAAGCAAGCCTAACCATGGGGAGAAACCGCCAAAACCCGCTATTTCCGCATAATGAGTCGTTATTGCAGAGAAGAAGGCTCCCGATACCATAAACCCTTCCAGTCCAATATTAATGACTCCCGAGCGTTCGGAAATGAGTCCACCGAGTGCAGCAAAGATAAGGGCAGTTGAGAATACGAGCGTCCCATTTAGTAAATTGCCAATTACCTCCATCTGTCACACCTTCTTCTTTGATTTTAGTTTAATCGTCCGGAAAAGCAACTTAACGATGCCTGGTGCAGCAACAAAAAAGATAATAAATGCAATAATCATCCGAATAATTTCGCCTGGCACCTCTGCACCAAAGCTCATGCCTTGTGAACCATAGGTAAGGCCCCCAATGAGAGACGCGGAGAGGAATACGCCAAGTGCGCTATTGCCGCCAAGCAAAGCTACAGCTATACCATCAAAACCTAGACCAGATGAAACCGAGTTGATAGCCACATAGTTGAACACGCCTAACACTTCAAAGGTACCAATCAAACCGCCAAATACGCCTGAAATAAACATGGTACGAACCATAACATTCGAAACCTTCATTCCTGCATATTTTGCAGCATCAGAATTAAGCCCAACTGCCCGCAGCTCATAACCCCATGTGGTCTTGGTTAAATAGATGTGGTAAAAAATAACCGCAATAATCGCAATCAAAAATCCCCAGTGGATACGTGCGCCATCCATCAGCTCAGAGAGCCAGCTAATTTGAATACTGGCAGAGTCATGGATCAAGGCGGATCGTTGGGTACCTGCTTGCGGGATGAACGTCCGAATAATATAATTCGCCAAATAAAGCGCAATAAAATTAAGCATGATGCTGGTAATCACTTCATTAATACCACGTTTTGCCTTAATATAACCCACAAGCGCTCCCCACATTCCGCCAAGCAAGGCGCCAACTAGGACAGCCAGCAGCGCATGCAGCACAGGTGGCAGACTAAACTGTGTGCCTACTATTAAGGCGCCGAGCGATCCCATAATAATCTGACCGTCTACGCCAATATTAAACATGCCAGAACGAAAAGCGATCGCTACGGCCAAGCCGCTCATCATAAGCGGTACAATCGTACGCATAGCTTCTCCAAAATCGTAACGGCTGCCGAATATTTTATCGATTAGGGATTTATAGGCCAGCACGGGGTCGTAGCCGCCGATCCACATAATAATGGCGCCTAATAGCAAACCCATAACAATGGCAACAAGAGGGATAAGTGCAGATTCCCGTTTGAAAATACTCATTATTTTATTCATGGATGCCTTCTCCTTCATGCTTGCCTGCCATCATCATTCCTAATTGCTGATCATTTGTTGTTTCTGGCGTGGTTTCTCCAACCATTTGTCCGCCGAATAGGACCAGAATACGGTCTGCTACATTGAGTATTTCATCCAATTCAAACGAAATCAGCAAAACAGCCTTGCCTTGATCACGTTCTGCGATTAACTGCTGATGCACAAATTCAATCGCGCCTACGTCCAGCCCTCGTGTCGGCTGAGCCGCAATCAAGACCTGCGGATTTTTATCGATTTCGCGTGCGATAATGATTTTTTGTTGGTTTCCTCCTGACATCGAACGAACGAATGTATCAATGCCTGGTGTGCGTATATCAAACTCGTTCACTAACCGCGTTGCCATGTCATCCATCTTTTTCTTATTAATAAAACCATGCTTGCTTATTTCTGGTTGATAATACGTTTGCAAAATTGTATTTTCACTGACAGAAAAGTCCAGAACGAGTCCATGTTTATGCCGATCCTGCGGAATATGTGACATTCCCGCTTCTGAAATCGTACGCGGAGCAAGATTGGCGATGCTTTTGCCTTGCAGCCAAACTTCACCTGAACGTATGCTTTGCATACCTGTTAAAGCTTCGATTAGCTCTGACTGGCCATTGCCGTCTACACCAGCAATACCGACAATCTCGCCCGCCCGTACGGAGAAGCTGAGATTATTAACAGCGGCCTTGCCGTTACTGCCTGTAACCACCAAATTTTTCACTTCTAATAACGCTTTTTTCGGGTTAGCTGCTCTTTTTGCAGTTTTAAAATTAACTTCTTTGCCTACCATTTTTTCCGCTAATTGCTGTGCATCGCTCGATGCGACTTCCACACTTTCAATCCGCTTACCGCGCCGAATAATGGTGCAAGTATCTGCTATTTCCATAATTTCCTTAAGCTTATGAGTAATGAGGATAATAGATTTGCCCTCAGCGACAAGACGCTTCATAATAGCCAATAATTCTGTGATCTCTTGTGGAGTTAACACAGCCGTAGGCTCATCAAAGATTAGAATATCTGCTCCACGGTATAGTGTTTTTAAAATTTCTACGCGCTGCTGCATCCCTACACTGATCGATTCGATGGTTGCCATTGGATCAACATCAAGCTTATAACGTTCAGATAGTTCTTTAACCTTTTTACTTGCTCCTTTAATATCAATCTTCATCCCCTTTTTGGGTTCCATTCCGAGAATGATATTTTCCGTTACCGTAAAAGGCTCTACCAATTTAAAATGCTGATGCACCATCCCAATCCCGAGCTCAATTGCCTTGTTTGGACTATCCATCAGCTCATGCTTTCCATTTACATGAATCTCGCCTTCGTCTGGCTGATATAATCCGAATACGATACTCATTAGGGTGGATTTCCCTGATCCATTTTCCCCGAGCAAAGCATGAATTTCTCCACGCTTTAGCTGCAAGCTAATCGAATCGTTAGCGACTACGCCGGGGAATCTTTTGGTTATCCCTTTCAGCTCTAACACGACATCTGTCTTAGTCATATAAGACCCTCCCCAAAATATTCGTCCCCTCACCCTATCTAGGACAATGATAGAAGAGGGGACGAAATCGCATTATTTTTCCGGTACGACGATCTCACCATTAATGATTTTCGTGCGATATTCCTCGACCTTGGCAAGAACTTCCGGCGCTACATTAGTTTTCGAATTTGGAGCGATATCGACTCCATTTTCCTTGAGGCCCATTAATGTCACTTTACCCGCCGGGAAATCGCCTTCAGCTAATTTTTTTGAAGCTTGGTAAACAGCCTCATCTACTTTTTTGATCATCGAAGTTAATGTAACATCATCTCCGAAGGTTAAAGATTGATCTTTATCCACGCCAATGACCCATACTTTTCCGCCCTTGCTATTGCGTTCCTTCGCTTCATTAAATACACCATTGCCTGTTAGTCCTGCTGCATGGAATATGATATCTGCACCATCGTTATAGATGGTAGAAGCTGCAGATTTCCCCATATCTACCCGGTTGAATAGCCCTGTATAGTTAACGATTAATTTCGCATCTGGATTTACAGCTTTTATCCCTTCGCGGAAGCCCGCTTCAAACCGTTTAATAACGGGAATATCCATGCCGCCGATAAAGCCGATTTTATTTGTTTTTGTCGTTAAACCTGCGATAACCCCAACAAGGAACGAACCTTCTTGCTCTTTAAAAGAAATAGCGGCTACATTCGGCAGCACAAGGTCAGAATCGACAATTCCAAACATCTTATCTGGATTTTCTTTGGATAGCTGTGTTACTGCATCTGCTAAAGTAAAGGCAGTTGCCCATGTTAAATCATAGTTTGCTTTAACAAATTGATTTAAGTTAGGAACAACATCGCCATCTGTTTTTGGTTCCAGGTACTTCACTTCAAAACCAAAGTCCTTCTTTAATTTCTGCAACGCTTCCCAAGCACTTTGGTTAAAGGATTTGTCATTTACACTGCCAAGGTCAGTAACCATTCCGACTTTCAGCTTTTTAAGCTCTTGTTTATTATCTGTACCTGCAGCCCCTGCGTTACCCGTATCGCTTTTTTGACCGCATGCTGTTATCACTAACGTAAAAATCAGTATTAAAGGCAATAATGCTTTCATTGTTTTTTTCATTGTAAATTCCCCCTAATGTTTTATTCCTCGTTATTGGTTTGATTTACTAACAATTCCAAGAAGCTTTCCCCGATAGCTGGTTTAGTGACCATGAAATTTTCTGCAATCGTTGCAGCTAAATCAGCAAATGTGTTTCTTATGCCTATAGAAATGCTATCCTTTGCTAACGATGGGCTGTAGATCAAGATAGGTACGTATTCACGGGTATGATCCGTTCCTGGCGCAGTTGGGTCGTTGCCGTGATCAGCCGTAATGATAAGTAAATCGTTGCCCCCCATTTGCTGCATAAGCTCTGGTACATACTGATCGAACTCTTCAAGGCAGGCAGCGTATCCTTTAGGATCGCGACGATGGCCATATAAAGAATCAAAATCAACTAAGTTTGTGAATAACAATCCGTGGAAAGGCCGATTAAGCAGCTTGATCGTTGCCTTGATGCCATCCAAATTGCTCTTTGTTGGATAGGATTCATTGATTCCTTGCCCTGTGAAAATATCGTTGATCTTCCCCACCGAAATAACATCGAGGCCTTCATTTTTCAGATGATCAAGCACGGTTTCTCCAAAAGGCTTGAGTGCATAATCATGCCGATTAGGTGTACGTTTATAAGCTCCCGGCTCACCGATGTAAGGCCTTGCTATGACTCGGCCAACTACATAAGGATCATTCAAAGTTAGCTCACGCGCAATTTCACATGCATGATATAGCTCATTTAATGGAATAACATCCTCATGAGCTGCGATTTGGAATACGCTGTCTCCGGAAGTATAAACAATCCATGCGCCCGTTCGGAGCTGCTCTTCTCCATACTCGTCCAAAATTTCAGTTCCAGAAGCCGGCTTGTTTCCAATCACCTTGCGACCGGTCAAGGCTTCGAACTTCTCAATCAATTCCGCTGGAAATCCATCGGAATAAACTTGAAAGGGCACCTTTACTTCGAGTCCCATGAGTTCCCAATGACCCGTCATCGTATCTTTGCCTACCGATACCTCCGCCATCTTGCCATAACATGCTTGAGGTTTATCCGCTTTCAAGATGGTAGCCAGTGGTGCAATATTACCTAGACCCATAGCTGTAAGATTTGGTAACTTCATGTCCGGTACTTGCTCGCAAATATGTCCTAAGGTGTGGCTGCCTTCGTCTCCGAAAGCTGCAGCGTCCGGTAATTCACCGATACCAACACTATCCAGCACAATCACGCTTATCCGCTCGAATTTCATAAATACACCTCATTTCTCAAAAAAAAGCTAAGGCAATGCATTGCTATTTTCCACTCAATCCATGCTACAATACGTTTCTAGCCGTTTCGCAATCTCTTACCTAAGAGTTGCTTAAATATTGAAATGCGAAAGGAAAATTCTTATGATCGACAACATCTCAGACATCTCGATTTTCTCGGACATTCCTAAGGATGAATTGCAAAAAATAACCCCATTGCTCAAAGAACGACGGTTCAAGAAGAATCATGTTCTAATGTTTGAAAATGACCAAAGTGACGAGGTTTATCTTATTCGCTCAGGTATGATCAAGATTTATCGCATGTACGAAGGAAAAGAAGTCGTTCTGAGTATTACTAGTGCCGGTGATATCATTGGAGAAGTAGAAGCCCTCTCCAGCGACAATCATCGGATCTCATCCATAGAAGCCTTAGAAGACGTCAACGTTTGGCTGCTGTCAAAACGGGATTTCCTGCAGCTCGTGGATCAATATCCTTCCATCCTGCGAAACGCTTACAAAATTCTTGTAGAGCGAACTCGGATGCTCAATCGCATGATTCGTTATTTGACCTTCCATGACGTACGTGGAAAAGTAGTTAATCTCATTATGGATCTCTATTACAACTATGGAGTCGCCAGTGATAACGCATACAAAATCGATTTAAAAATTAATCAATCCTTGTTCGCCAACATGCTCGGAGTCACGCGAGAATCCATCTCCAAAACGCTGGGTGAGTTTCAAGCCGAAGGACTGATCGACATTCGTGATAAGTACTTATACCTCCTTGATAAGGAAATGATAGAATCGATCTGTAATGAAACAGAAGAGCTTCCTGCAATGCGTAAGTGGAATAACATTTAACGATGCCGTGCACCTAATAATACAAATGACAGCGCTTTATTTCCGTTACTGCGCTAACAGTTATTTTGTGAACCAGTTCACAAAAGTATAGTAATCCCTTTAACATAATGTGGATATCGAATCATGCTATGATTCTCGTGCATTCTTTTTTGTGATGCACGATAAGAAACATTGGAGGGAATTCACATGAGTTTTCATATTGAAGCAAAGATTGGCGAAATTGCAGAATCCGTCTTATTACCTGGAGATCCGCTGCGTGCAAAGTATATTGCGGAGACCTTCCTCGAAAATGTCGTCTGTTACAACAATGTACGTGGCATGTTAGGCTTTACAGGCACATATAAGGGCAACCGAGTATCGATTCAAGGTACAGGAATGGGTATGCCTTCTGCGTCCATATATATTCAAGAATTGATCAACGATTATGGTGCCAAAAATCTCGTTCGTATCGGAACATGTGGCGCTATTCAAAATGATGTGAATCTCCGCGATGTTCTTATTGCGCAAGCAGCGGCTACCGATTCGGCTATCATTCGCAACCAATTCCCTGGGTTTGACTTCCCTCAGATTGGAAACTTTGATCTAATTAAAACCGCTTATGAAATTGGAGAGGCTAAAGGCCTTAACCTGCGCGTAGGTAACGTGCTATCTTCTGATGTTTTCTACACAGAAGACAAAGATGCCGTGACCAAGCTAGGCCGCCATGGCGTATTGGCAGTAGAAATGGAAACAGCCGCACTTTATTATTTAACAGTTAAATTCGGCGTAAAAGGTCTCAGCCTCCTAACGGTAAGTGATCATATTCTCACTGGAGAACAAACGACTGCACAAGAGAGACAAACGACCTTCAACGATATGATTGAAGTCGCACTAGAAACCGTAGCTAAATAAATCTTTTACTAACAATCAGAAACCTGTCACAGCTCATCAACCTATACATTGGATTTAAAAAAAGAGCTCGATTCCACTTCGGAATCGAGCTCTTTCTCTGCATAATGCCTACATAGCGATGAATTCAATTCTTCCATACTACATTACGTTCCTTAGCTCTTACAGTCAGCTGACCAGACCAAAGACGGGGCATCTCCTTTACTAAAGTCCGTTTTAAATTGTTTTAGATCTCTATATATTAGATAAATATGGTAATTTTTATATAGAGGGAGAAGCTCAACATGTGGAGGTTTGTTCGCAAAATTATGTTTTCCCTGCTCGTCATTCTTGTGGTGCTGGCAGGTCTCGGAGCCGCTTATCAATGGTACGGTTCCAAGCAGGACCGAAAAACATATAGACCTACCGGGAAACTGTATAATGTAGCAGGCAGCAAAATGCATCTCTATTCGGAAGGTATAGGTGATACAACAATCGTCTTTGCTTCAGGGTGGGGAACGCCGAATCCCTACGCTGATTTTTATCCTTTGTATGAAGGACTGAAGCAGCATGTGAAGATTGCGGTCTATGACCGTTTCGGTTACGGATACAGTAACACGACAGACAGAAAGCGGGACATCAACATGATTACCGACGAGATTCATGAGCTTCTACAGGTCTCTGGGCAGAAACCACCTTATATTTTTGCCGCCCATTCAATGGGTTCTCTGGATACCATCCGGTATGCGCAACGTTTTCCAGAAGAAGTAAAGGGTATTCTGCTTATAGAGGGCGGAAGTCCTGAATATTACAAGTCCAGCCCTGAGCTTACTCTTATTCCTTGGATGCAAAAAGGACTCCGGACGTTTGGCATACTGAGGGCTTTGTATCATGTGGATGGCTTCGTAAAATGGCTATCCGATGAAAGCAACGGGGAGAAGCTATTGCCGGAGGAGCTGAAGGAATTAAACCGCAAAGCCTTGCTGCTAAGGACTGGAAACCGAAATATGACGGATGAAATGAGCCAAAGCCGAGAGAATGCCAAAATGGTGCTTGAGGGAGGAAAACCGTTGAAAATTCCCATTACAGTATTGACTGCGGACTATTTTGGCAAGCTGGACGATGATCAGTCATGGGCAGACAGTGAAGCAGCGCTTCCTTCATGGTCTGTTTCCGGCAAGCAAACCATCGTGAAAGGCAGCTCCCACTCCCTCCATAGCTATCAGCCAAGCATTGTTGTTGATGAGCTGCTTCAATTGGCAGGTCATGCTGAATCATTAGAATAAATTAGCTATAAGAAAACAGATCATCCTCCTAAGAGGAATGATCTGTTTTCTTAAACGGTCTTATTTAATGCCTTGCTCCGTAACATACGCTTGCCATTGCTTCGTGTATTCCGCTTGAATTTTCTCAAGGCCTGCTTGTTTTGCTTTTTCCATGAACGTTTTTACGCCATCTTCTACGTTTTTCACGAGACCTGCATTCAGCGGGAACAAGTATTGTTTCTCTACTTGCTCAAGTGCTGCTCTCTCAGCTTGGTAAGGTGTGTAATCTTCTGCGAAACCTGTGAATTTATCAGGTACTTGAATTTTATCAAGCTCATCGAAGATCGCTTTTACGCCATCATAGTTTTTGTCGAACAGCATGAACTCAGGGTTTCTCCATGCCCAACCATTCATGCCCTCACGAGGGAAGCCGTTGGAATTGGAATCGCCGATCATCGAGTAATAGCCGTCTTTTACTTCATAGTTTTTGCCTTCTACACCGTATTGCGTAAGCATGTTGTAGCGTTTGTCCGTAACCAGCTTCTCGTAGAACGCAAGCGCGCGCTCAGCGTTTTTACTGCTAGCTGGAATAGCGAAACCGTTGTGGATTGGGTGAACTGGCGTTGCAATTCCATTTGTTTTTGGGAATGGGTGGTAGCCCAGCTTCCAATCCGGGTGAGTTGCTTGAATTTTGATTACCATATCATTATAGCGAGTCGGGTTGTCCCCAATAATTGCTGCAGCTTTGCCGCTTGTGATTTGATCCTGCAGCGTATCTTTAACAGCCAGCACGTTTTTCACCATGTAGCCGTTATCCTGCCAACGCTTCATTACCGTCAAATCTTGAACTTGCTCATCTGAACCCCAGTAGGAATGTACTTCATTAGGTGTTGCATAGTCGATGCCGATACCGTATGGCAGCGCACCAACTGGAGAGTGGGAAATACCAATGAAACGATCCATTAGGTTTGTTTTCACATCCGAGTTCATCGAAAGCGGTGTAACCGTTGGTTCATTTTTCTTGATTCCATCTAGGTATTGCTCGAACGTTGCAATATCTACTGGTGTAGGCAGATTGTATTTCTCGCGAAGATCTTCACGCCATACAAAACCATCCGTTACATACTCCTTGTACGTAGCTGGAACCGTGTAGATTTGACCGTCGATTTTTACAGCTTCCCACATATCTGCTGGCACGTAAGAGTTAAGCGTAGGCGCTGCTACGGGAAGAATCTTGTCGAGCGCTTGGAAAGCGCCTTTCTTCGCGTACGATTGGTATTGCGTCCAATCCGCTGTGAAGATCAAGTCAACCTGTTGGCCTGATCCAAGCAATAGCTTGTACTTTTGATCCCAATCTGTCCAAGACGTATAGTTGAATTTAACGGTAGCATTCAAATCTTCCAATGCCATTTTGTTGACTTGCTCTTGAATAGAAGCGATATCTTTAGGAGCATCGCCTAACATATAAAATTGCAATTCCACTTTTTTCGACGTATCGATACCTGATTTTTCGCCGCCCTCATTCGTTGCGCCTTCGTTAGTTGTACCCTCTGTGTCTTTTGGAGCATCGGTGGCGCTACTGCCGCTGTTTCCATTGTTATTCGATCCGCAAGCTGCTAGTACTGTAATAAGCACGATGATGGATAGAAACATGGAGACCGCTTTTGCTGCTTTCTTAGTCATGTGAATCCTCCCTTTAATAAGTTCTTATCTATGTTAGCTAAACGTGGAATGATTGATCCCTTGTCTAGTTCTAACCTTTAACCGCACCAATCGTCAATCCTTTTACAAAATAACGCTGCACGAACGGATACAGGAACAGGATTGGTCCTGTAACGATAATGGACATCGCCATCTTCGTTGATTCTGTCGGCATGTCGGAGCCTAGCGAGACGCCAGTTCCCGAGCCCATTTGCGCAACGAAGCTCATCGCATTAATAACGTTGTACAAGTAATATTGCAGCTGGTACTTCGTCGTGTCGTTAATAAACAACGAGGAAGTGAACCAGTCATTCCAATAATGAAGCGCCAGGAACAAACCTACGGTTGCGATGCCGGGCATCGACAGCTGAAGCACAATCCGGCTATATATGGTGAAGTCGTTTGCGCCGTCAATTTTTGCCGATTCAATAACCTCATCCGGTACTGCGGAGCGGATAAAGTTTTTCATCAGAATAATAAGGAAAGGCGTCATAAGACCCGGCAATATCAACACTTCAAGCTTGTCAGTCAGCTTCAAATACTTGGTCATTAGGATGTACCAAGGCACCAGTCCGCCGCCAAACAGCGTTGTGAAATAAATCATAAAAGCAAAGAAATTTCGATATTTGAAATCCTTGCGCTGCAGGACGTATCCAGCCATCGTCATCAGGAACAATCCAAGCGTCGTCCCGATAACCGTGGTTAGCGTGGTCACGCCATAGGCTTGCAATACCTGCTTCGGAAAACGGAACACCGTCGCATAACCCTCAAATGAAAACACGGTTGGAATGAGATGGTAGCCATCTCTTATAATGGCTTCATTTTGCGTAAAAGAAGCAGATATAATGAGCAGGAACGGAAACAAGCAGGCTACAGTTGAAATGAGGATGACTATAAAAGCGATGAGTCTAAACCATTTCATATAATTGTCGTCTTTGATTTTCATGGGTACCTCCTACAGTTAGCTGATAGCGATTGCTTCAGATCGTTTAGAACAATGCGTACTCGTCGTTGATTTTCTTGATGATATAGTTGACGGTCATGATAAGAACGAAGCCGAATAGCGATTGGTATAGACCAGCGGCTGTCGACATGCCGATATCGAACGTCACTTTCAGTGAACGGTACACATACGTATCGAGAATATCTGTCGTATTGTAAAGCACGCCGTTGTTGCCGATCAGCTGGTAGAACAAGTCGAACTGGCCTTTCATGATACTTCCGAGTGCGAACAGCAGGAGCATAACGAATGTTGTCTTCAGCATCGGAACGGTAATGTACCAGATACGCTGGAAAATGTTCGCGCCGTCGATTTTGGCAGCCTCATAATACTCTTCGCTAATTCCAGTAATCGATGCCAGGTAGATAACCATGCTGTACCCTATATTTTTCCACAGGTAGAAGATGATAATAAGGAACACCCACACCCATGGCGTATTGTATACGTCCAATGATTCGTATCCGAATGACTTCAGCGTCGAATTCAGAAATCCGCTCTCATAGTTGAACACGTTGTAAACGATGACACTAAGAATAACGAAGGACACGAAATACGGTAGAAACATGATCGATTGCGTCAGCTTCTTAAACCATTGCAAGCGCAGCTCGCTTAATAGAATGGCAAGCGCGATGGCGAGCACGTTTCCGAGTAGAATAAATACGATGTTATAGCCGACCGTATTTAAGGTTAGTCTTGCGAGAACCCCCGATTTCCATAAAAACTTGAAGTTGTCGAGTCCAACGAATTGGCTATTGAACAAGCTTGTGTTGAAGTCGAACCTTGTGAAAGCGTAGTAGATACCCACCATTGGAACATACGAGTTAATTAGGAAGAAGATAAGCGCCGGCAATAACATAAGGAAGAGTATACGATTCGTTACAAGCTCCCTAAGCACTCCATTTTTTTTCAACATGCAGATGATGTCTCCTCTCAAAGCGTTCTTTTCTATTTCGTGTTGTCTGCTGTTCTCACTGTACGCCGCCCCTGTTTTGGGAGAAAGAGTAAGATTGCAAAGTCAGTGAACGAATTAGCGAAATGAACAGTGAACGATTTAAACTTTTATGTATTAACAAGCCATTTCACACGGAATAGGCGTCAAAAAAACCACAAGATCGTCTGCTCGAAGTGTCATTCGAGACGAACGAAATCGTGGTTTTTAGAATCATGGCTTATGCTTTTTGCAAAATCATAACGCCATGCGGCTGTATTTCTACCGTTCCACTCACCTGACGATTAGTTAATAGGTCGAAATAGCTCACATTTTCGAGAGAAATCGTCGATTGATGACTGTTATGGTTCAAAACAAATGTATATACCTGATCCCCTTTGACTCTCTGCGCGAGTTCTACACCTGCTGCCGCTGTGAACGGAGCAACAATTTGATGTTTTGCACACAACGTTTGGATCAGATCCGCTAACAGCTTTTGTTCCGGCGCTGTAGCTACGTAATAGGCTTCACCTGAACCAAATGCGTTTACCGTCAGCGCTGGCATGCCCGCGTAAAAATCTTTGCCATACGTCCCGATCGCTCTCGCTCCCTCAAGATGAAGAAGATCACATAGCAAACCACACTCATACGTTCCTGCTACATGGCCGAATACCTCGCCAATTTCAACACTGTTGCGCATCTCAGGCAGCAGGCTGTCAATCTCCTCCACCCATAGTCCCAGCAAATTGCGGAGCTTGCCCGGGTATCCGCCAAGCGTAACCAAGTCGTTCTCGTTGACGATGCCGCTGAAGAAGGTAGTGATGAAGGTGCCTCCATTTTGTACAAACGCTTCAATTCGCTCAGCAACACCTGGCTTTAACATATATAGCACGGGAGCTACAACAATTTTGTATTTGGAGAAATCGCTCAGCGGACTGAGCACATCGATCGCCACATTCTGATCGTAAAATGCTTTGTAATACTTTTGCGCTTGATCCAAATAATTCAGATCAACACTCGGTCCGCTCGTAATTTCTACTGCGTTCCACGTATCAATATCGAACAATAACGCGACCT
This sequence comes from Paenibacillus sp. NRS-1760, assembly GCF_050467785.1. NCBI lineage: Bacteria > Bacillati > Bacillota > Bacilli > Caryophanales > Paenibacillaceae > Paenibacillus > Paenibacillus sp. NRS-1760. The sequence goes on from NZ_JBITPK010000007.1 coordinate 281,830, forward strand.
CGGCATGAACCTCCGAATCAAGCAAACGATCGCCAAGCTCATCAAGCTCACGCCCGAGCGCAGCACATTCACGAAATACTCGCGTATCCTCGTGACCGACATGCTCGATAACCGCACCATGATATTTCTCGCATGCCCCGAATGAGCGGCGAAGCTGAAAGAACATAACCGTGTCAGCGCCATGCGCAACGGCTTGATAGCTCCAAAGCCGCATCACGCCGGGACGCTTCAAGCTATTATAAGGCTGCCAGTTTTGCTGGCTCGGTGTTTGCTCCATCAGTATAAAGGGCTTGCCGTCCTTTAAGCCGCGCATATAGTCATGGCGCATTGCCACATTGCCCATAGGCTCATTCATTTGCGGATAGCTGTCCCAAGAGACAACATCCATCGCTTCGCCCCATTTTTTCAGATCAAGACCGTTAAATAAGCCCCAAATATTCGTCGTAATCGGAATATCCGGCGTAACCGCCTTCAGCTCCGCATATTCAATTTGGTAGCAGCCGAGAATAGAATCGGACATAAATCGCTTGTAATCAATCGCCATGGGCTGGAAATTACGGTTATCTCCGTTTAAATTGGATGGCGGTACGATTTCCTCCCATTCGTAGACGGTGTGTCCCCAAAAGCTCATATTCCACTCCGCGTTCAGCCGCTCAATCGTCTCGTATTTCACCTTCAACCATTCACGGAATTCTGCCGCGCAGCTGCTGCAATAACAATGCGTGCCGTATTCGTTGTTAATATGCCAAATGAGTAGTGCCGGTTGATCTTTGTATCGCTCGGCTAATTTACGTGCCAGCTGACCCGATAATCTGCGGTAGGTCTTGCTGTTTGGACAAAAGTTCGTACGTGCACCATGCGTGCGCTTCCTTCCGTCCACATCAACAGGCAGCACATCCTCATATTTGCGCGACATCCATGCCGGCTGTGCAGCGGTTGATGTGGCGAGACAAGCATAAATCCCATTTTCCGCGATGAGGTTCAGCAGCTTGTCCAGCCATCCAAAATCATACGTATCCTCCGATGGCTGCAGCTTCGCCCAGCTGAATACAGGAAGCGTTACTACATTAATTCCCGCTTCTTTAAACAGACGCATATCCTCATGCCATATCTCCTCCGGCCACTGATCCGGATTATAATCTCCTCCATACCAAATCTGCTTCAGCTTCGTATTAATCATATCTTCACGGTCCCTTCTGCCATCAGCGCCATATTCCGTGACATTCTAACGGATAAAGCACTCCGTTGTCATCCAACTTCCAGCATTTCGCCGATAAGTTCACTGTGGTTTATATTGTTCACTCCATAAAATCAAGTTCAGTCACCTTCATTTATTTGGTTCATTGCACCAAGCTGCTAGTGAAGATTATAATGTTCCTTGTATCAGAGAGCTGACTAGTGAAATATTCAAACTAATTCCTAAAAGGCACACGATCAACGTTTGGCTATATAGGGAAGCGCTTACGCTAATATAGTTAACTATGTTAATTCCAAAATGTTCTACATATATAAAGGGGGAGCCAACATGCCAGCTGTTCAATTGAAAAACAACGGAAAACTATACAGTAAGCTGCTGTTCACGATCACTTTGTGCATCGTGCTTACTCTAATGGTATCCTCCTTGTTTAATTTCTTCACTTACATGCAGATCGATTTGAAGAAAGCCTACCAGTCAGACGTCAGCAATCTAACCCAAACGAGTAAAGAAGTTATCAGTATGACCGAGAGCGCACAGTCCCTCTCCTTCCAAATCTATCGAACCTTCAGTGTCTCTAAGCTAATGTTCTACAATGACCCTAACATCTATGATGTTACGGCAGCGATGAACGAATTGAACAACTATTTGAACTCTATGCCGTTCATTGAATCCATTTATGTGTACAATTCGGCCAATGGCTTGTTTTACACTGCCAGCCGTCAAGCCGAAGGGGGCACGTTCAATAAAGAGGAGCTTGCGGATAAAGGGATACTTGATATTCTCGATAACTACCAGGAGTATCGTCCGTTCACGCCTATTCCGAGAACGTATAAAACGGTTAATCTCACCGGTGAGCAGTTAACGAAGGCTTATACCTATTTAGGTTATGATGCTATCGGTCGTACGCAGACGATTAATTCTGCTGTTATTATTAATATTTCTTCCGCTTGGATCAACAAAGACATTGGCGTCAATAAGAGCGACAGCGAGGGTAAATCCTATATTCTCGACAATCAGAACCTTCTGTTGTCCGGTGATACCCTTTTACCTAAAAAACTAAGCAACGAGGATAACCGCATCATTAATGAAAAGATTAAAAACAAAGAATCTGGTTATGTTGTTGCCGACTTTGACGGAAAGAAGTCTCTTATCTCGTATACTTCGCCCGATTCCTTGGACTGGCAATACGTACGTGTGACACCATACAAGCATGTAACTAAAGCTATTTATTCCATCCGAAATACAACGATCATGATTGCTGTCATCATTTTGGTCATCGGCTTGCTTATCTCGTGGCTGCTCTCTCTAATGCTGTATCGTCCTATTCATCAAATTATGAATAAGATGAATATTCTCGAAACAGAAAAACGCAACAGTTCCTATACCATTAGGCAAAATATGCTGCGCAGCCTTATCCAAGGCTCGCAATCGCTGCAAACAAACGCACAGCTGCAGAAGCTGATGGTCAGCGGAATCACTTTCGACTTTCATGCGCGTTACCGCGTCGTCCTCTTAAAAATTGACGAGCTCGCGGCTCTGAAGCAAAATCGCGGCGACGATATGCATGTCTATAAGTTTGCCATTATGAATATCGCTTCCGAGATTGCTCATAACGATTATCGTGTAGAAACCGTCGATATGGATGCCGATTATGTCATTATGCTTCTAGGTCGGCCCGACGAATCCGATGAGCTTGATGACGAGATGCTTCGAAACATGCTTGCCAAAATTCAGCGTTCCTCGTTGGACTTTTTGAAAATTGGTCTCTCAATTACGTATAGCCCTGAGGCCTATCAGGCACAGCAGCTCTCTACCCATTACAAGCTGGTGAAGGAGGCATCGCAGCATCGCTTGTTTTATGGTCTTGGCTCTTTAATTAACGGACAGGATATCATAGCTCTGAAATCGAAGGAATATATCTTCCCCGCTGACAAAGAGCGGAAATTAACCGATGCCTTAATGACCTCAAAGACCGAGGAAGCCAAAAAACTGTTTGCAGAAATCGTACAGGAGACGGCGCAATATCCGATCCATGTCGTTCAGCTCGCCATCTCGCATCTAACGATGACCGTCAACAATATTTTGTTCACGATTCAGAAAAACAACAGTCTGGACGTAGAGGCGAGCTTGAGCATCCATATTCCAACGCCGGATCATTTTGAAACGATTAATGAGCTTAATGAAGTTTTCTTCTCCTTATTCGATGACATTCAAATGAAGCTTTCCATGAAGCGCTCCACCAAACAAGGTGATCTAATTCGCAAGATTAACGATCTTATCCAAAAGGAATACGCGAACCCGAATCTGAGCCTGAACTGGATTGCCGATGAATTAGACATGTCCTCCATCTACTTGAGCCGGGTATATAAACAGCAGACGCTTGCTACTATTGTTGATGTCATTAATAATGTACGTATGGAACGTGCGAAGGAGCATTTGGAGAATACCGATTTGTCGATCGTAGATATCGCGGTAAAGAGCGGCTATACGAGCAGCTCCTACTTCCACCGAATGTTTAAGAAGAGCTTTGGCGTTACACCATCCGATTATCGTAAAACGAAGCTGGGCTAACACTATCTTCTCTCTGCAAATAATCGCAACGCAGTTCGATTCTTTATAATATACCCCTTTCATTTGCTTTATGTAGAGCAGAAAGGGGTATTTTATTATATTAGGCTAGTAATGCGTGTTTTTAACATAGAGCAGTAGTGCAAAGCCAGGTTTATTGATAAATGAGTAAAGTTCAGTTAGCATGTTGGTGAAGGCTATTTTAGTATATGGGGGTACAATGGAATGAAACAAAATAAATATGATGATTCAACTTTCTTCTCACAATATAAGGAAATGGCTCGTTCCACCCATGGACTTGAAGCTGCGGGAGAGTGGCATGTATTCAAATCCTTACTGCCAGACTTAAGTGGTAAAAGCGTGCTTGATTTAGGCTGCGGCTTCGGCTGGCATTGCCTCTATGCTCGTGAACAGCAAGCAAGCTCAGTCGTAGGTGTTGATATTTCTGAGAACATGCTGCAAAAAGCTCGGGAACAAACGAATGACGCCGCCATTACTTACATACAAATGCCAATTGAAGATATCGCATTCTCAGATTCTCAATTTGATATCGTTATCAGCTCATTAGCTTTTCACTATATCGAATCCTTTGAGGCCCTGTGCAAAAAGATACATGCTTGTCTAAAGCCGGGAGGCTCCTTCATTTTTTCAGTGGAGCACCCTATATTCACTTCTCGTGATGAACAAGATTGGCATTATGATGACCATGGAAACCGTCTGCACTGGCCAGTTGATCAATATCAGTCAGAAGGCTTACGCAAAACCTCCTTCCTAACCGATAATGTGATTAAATATCATCGCACCGTTTCAACATATATGAATGACGTTATTAGCGCCGGCTTTGAGTTAAAAGCCATTAAGGAACCAATGCCTTCGGAGGAAATGATGAATAACCCGCTGATGTTTGATGAGAATCGCAGACCAATGTTCCTGATTATCTCAGCGCAAAAAGCTTCCAACTAACATAGAAACATCACATTTATGATACGACTCAATCACCGATTGTTTTGATTCTTCGGTGTAATCGGCGCTTGAGTCGCGTTGGCTTCACCCTATCGAGCTCAGATGGTGTTATATACACAAAATAGCATTCAAACGTGTGGAAAATCACCGCTATATAAGCGGCACATTGTTGCTAACGAACTCAGATGGCGTTATTTGTGGCTTTTAAGACCAATTTGTTTTCTAACGAACTCAAGTCACGTTATTTACACAAAAATGCTTCCAAACATGTGGGAAGTCGCGAAATAAGCGGCATGTCGTTGCTAACGAACTCAGATGGTGTTATATGCCACTTTTAAGACCCATTTCTTTTCTAACGAACTCAAGTCACGTTATTCACACAGAATAGCGTTCAAACATGTGTAAAATCGCAAAATAAGCGGCGCTGAGTTCGTTAGATTGAAAAACAGTCAGATTTATCGCCAATAAGGTGTCTGGTGTTCGTTACGCGATTGTAGCATTCAGAGTTCATCTTTGAATGATGATGGTTGGTTCTGAGGCATTCGTTTTGCAGATTGTGTCATAACATTCAAACATGTGTGGGAAATCGCGAAACAAGCGGCACGGCGTTGCTAACGAACTCAGACCACGTTATTTTCCACTTTTGAGACCAATTTGTTTTCTAACGAACTTAAACCACGTTATTTACACAAAAATGCGTTCAAACGTGTGGAAAATCGCAAAATAAGCGGTGCTGAGTTCGTTAGATTGAAAAACAGTCAGATTTATCGCCAATAAGGTGTCTGGTGTTCGTTACGCTTGTAGCATTCAGAGTTCATCTTTGAATGATGATGGTTGGTTCTGTGGCATTCATTTTGCAGATTGTGTCGTGTGGTTTGCGGTTTGCGGTTTGTGGTTTGTGGTTTGTGGTTTGCGGAGGCAATTGTTCCATCGGCAACAAACCAATTAAAAGTAAAATGGCTGCCTAACGGCAGCCATTCGTATAATCAGGTCAACCAGAATCTTCTGGTTGGCCTTTTTAATATAATGTGCAATAGCACACTTAGGCAATCGTTCATCTTCTATGCTAACCAGTGTGTTGGACGAGTAAGCGTCGGCGGAATTTTTGTATCTTCATTCCCTTTGGCTGCGTTAAGCTGAAACTGCGTGAGAAAGAGACTTTTTGAGAGGTTTGCACCACTGAGGTCAGCGTCTCGAAAATCAGCTCCGATAAGGTCAGCCGCTCTAAGATCAGCATCTCTGAGGTCCGCAGCAATCAGATAAGATCCCCTTAAATTTGCTCCGATAAGATCAGCACCTCTAAGCTTAGCTCCAATGAGATCGGCGCCTCTTTCGTAGTTCTTCTTACGGCCTCGAGTGTTACTCTGCTTATTCGTGCGAAGGGCTTCCTCGCGTACAAGCTCACTTGCTTTAAGAAGCAGCTTGTTGATTTCCAAACGATGTGCTGTCACATTCAATTCCACCAGTGAATTTGGGTTCAGGCGAGTGAACCGTTCTGTCTCTTCGAGCATAAATCTAAGCTCATCGTGAATCGATTGCGTCGTTTCCAGTGCAAGCGCCTCGTTTAAATACCAAAGCAGCTCATGGATTTGCCGCATGACCCGGAATACCTCGAACATTTGCTCCGCGGTATCTGGTACCTGCCGCCAATCTTGTCCGTTATAGGTTACCTGTGAAACCTGTTGACCAGCTCCAAAACAATCGTAAACTGTACAACCTTTAAATCCCCGCTCCCTAAGACTTTGATGAATGCCACAGCGAAAGTTCGATTGCAAATTGCTGCATGGCTGACCGGCGTCTTTATCGATCGCAAAATCTATAGAAGCTGTGAACGGCAATGAAACACAGCATAAACCAAAACAATTCTCACAGTCAGCGTGCAGACTGCCTCTATTCCATTCAGGAATGTGTTGTGAAAATTCATGTATCACAGACAAAGCAAGACCTCCTAACCAAGACTTGGTGCAGTTAATTGAACACTTTTCTATATAATCAGATTGCATTTATTCCAGTTCTTATATCCTATTACTGTAAAATCCTTCAGTCAATACCGACAGCGCCACATGTGCACGGAAAAAATTATTTAAACTAAACTTTACCAGAATATCAGAAGTTTCGTATCGAAAAGCTATATTCTCACATGAAAAAAGGATACAGATCACGGCAACGTGTCTGCATCCCTTTTTATAATTCTATCCACTTATCATTTACCAGTCAAAAATTCCGTCGTGAATATCTCCTTGGCGTCGAACTTATTTTTGAGCAGCCCTAGATCAGCAAGCTGATTGATCAGCGTCGACCAACGCTCCTCTGTCATATAGCCAAATCCATGCTCAGCAGCATCCCCGCCATAAACAAATTCCTTCTGAGCTTGATCCTCAAAATCGATCGCATCAAGATCGATATTCGGGTTAGCTGCATGAATAGCAGCATTCACTTCCTTAGAAGTATCCTTATAGGACATCCAGCCCTCGGAGAAGGCAGCGACAAAATTTCCAACAGTCTCTTTATTTTTCTCCAAATACTCTTTTGTGACGAACAAGACTACATTGTATGGATTATAACCAGATTCGGAAATAAGCAATGTTTTTGTTTTTACGCCTTCCTTCTCCATGAAGAACGGCTCTGAAGTTAGGAATGCTTGAGTGACCGATTCTGGATCAGCAAGAAAATTGACATGCTGGCCGGTGTAGGTCATTTCTTTTGCTCCGCTCAAATCATATTTGCTCTTCAAAAAGTCCCAATACGTAATGCCCGGCTGAATAAATACGGTTCTGCCATTGAGGTCCTCGAAGCTATTTACCTCCGCACTTTCTTGAAACATGAACGCTTGCGGACTGCCTTGAAGCGCCGCTGCTACGACAACCAAATCAATCCCCTGATTTTTGGCGATAACGATTTGGTCCGCATGAGCAAGACCGAATTCCGCTTTTCCAGAAGCGACGATTTGCACAGCCGAAACCTGCGGGCCTCCCGGCTCAAGCGTAACATCAAAACCATGCTTTTCAAAAATCCCCTGCTCCTTGGCCGCATATACACCGCCATGCTGTGCCTTCGGGAACCAGTTCAGAACAAGCTTTGCTTTCTTCGTTTCTACAGGAGCTTTGGGCGCTTCTGTAGCAGCCGTTTCTGCAGTTTGTGAATTCTCTGTTGTACTTGCCGGTGTGTTATTTCCAGACTTCCCTCCACATGCTGCGAACAAGACCATCATTATCGTTAGCGATAAAGCAACTCCCCCGAATTTCATCCATTTCTTCATTTTGTCTCTCCTCCACTTTTTCTATTTATTTTCTTGTCTTCATCGCGGACTCATGCCATGAGCCCAGTACTCGCTTAGCGATCATGCTGACGATGAGATAGAAGCTGATGCCTAAAATAGCTGAAGCAATACCGCAAGCAAATAAAAAAGGTGTTTTCATCTGTACAGCAGCTATCGTTATGGCGTAACCGAGCCCGCCTTTGCCGCCCCCGATTCCCGCCACATACTCCCCTACAATGACTCCGACAATCGATAGGGTACACGATATTTTCAAACCAGCCATGATGTAAGGCATTGCAGCAGGTAAGCGAAGCTTCCACATTTTTTGCCACTTTGACGAATTGTATAGCGTGAACAACTCATCCATATTGGAATCCACTGAATTTAATCCCATTAATGTATTGGAGACAACAGGGAAAAATCCGATTAAAAAGGAGATAACAACGATAGAATTGTAGCCGGCGCCAAACCAGATTACGACAAGCGGCGCTACAGCAACAACGGGAATGGTCTGAAGAATAATGGCGTATGGATAAATGCTTCGCTCCATAATGAGAGAGCTGGCCAGCAATATGGAGATGAAGATACCGATCACCGCGCTAAGCAAAAAGCCTACTACCGACTCCAAAACAGTAATGCGCACGGCTTCCCACAAAATAGACCAGTCCTCGATTGCTGCTTTAAACACATCTGTCGGTTTAGGGAAAATAAAAGGTTTCATGCCAAGCCAAGCAGGTATGAGCTGCCAGAGCGCCATGACAAGAACAAAGGCCACAATCGGTCCTAGATAATAATGTTTGAATGTATATCCGAAATTTCGGCTTGTTTTCTTCACAACAACGGGCGTCTCAAGCTTAGGCTGCAAGGTTTCGAATGATGAGATCGACATTAACCCAGCTCCTTCCGAAGAGTGCCATGCTCCAAATAAGTTGAGGCAAGCTCAACATATTTACCGAAATCCCGCTCGGTTCGCATGCCAAGCGTTCTTGGATAAGGCAGCCGCACATTAATTAAAGCAGATAATTTTCCAGGACGTGCCGACATGACGGCAATCTTGGAGGATAGCAGAACCGCTTCAAACACATTGTGCGTCACGAACAAAACAGTCATTTTCTCACGTTCCCATATATCAAACAGCTCCATTTGGAGGGTTTGCCTTGTAATTTCATCTAGCGCTGCAAAGGGCTCATCCATGAGCAGGAGTTTTGGCTTCGCTGCTAAAGCGCGGGCAATGGAAACTCGCATTCTCATGCCCCCAGAAAGCTGCCTTGGATATGCTTTAAAATGGTCCTTTAAACCAACCATCTCCAGCACTTGTTTGGCCGCTTCTTTATTTTCTTTCATATTTCCACCTCTGAGCTCCAGAGGTAAAATGACATTGTCCAGCACAGTGCGCCACGGCAATAAATTAGCTTCTTGGAATACATAGGCAATATCGTTCGACTCACGGATCAGCTGCTTCGGCTCCTTGCCATTTACCAGCACACCACCAGAGGTAGCCTCCTCCAGCCCCGCTACCATTCGAAGCGCAGTAGACTTTCCACAACCAGACGGCCCTAGAAAGCTGATAAACTCTCCCTCTTTTATGGAGAAATGAACATCACTTAACGCGATGGTTCCAGTATTATATATTTTACTTACATGGTTAAAGGCTACGATTTCTTTCCCTGCCGCATCATTCACATCGTCTCCCCCTTTTCCGCTTAACAATCGTCAGATGATATTGGTTTTTATGTTAAGTTATATGACATATTATCATTCGAAATACCTAGGAACAATAGCTAAGTTAGCTAAAATTGGGCGCACATTATTGTGCAATCCAAATAAAACTAACTTAAATGCGTTATATTCATGGTGATCACAAAGTCATTCATGTTAGAAAACCTAACTTAAACTGACCATTTTTATAAAATGTAAACAAAAAAAGTGATCATCCAAAAAAAATCAGATGATCACTTCAAAATAATTAGCAGCATTAACATGTTCAATATGTGCGTTGATTGTGGAGATGGACATGATTTCTATCCCCACTCTTCTTTCCGCTCGCGTTCCACAGAAAAGAACTCTTTATTCATGACTGCTTTGGCATTATCATTGAATTTTAGTGGCAAACATTCAGCCAACGCACGAAAATAGGCAAACTAAAAAAGCCGAGCAGCAGTTAGATCCTGCACAGGCTCGACTTTTGGTTATGTTTAGTTAAAATTAATATCATTATTCCCAGCGGGTCAACACGATTGGACCTTCCTTCGTAATCGCCACGGTATGCTCAAATTGCGCCGCCCATGCCCCATCTCTAGTCCGAGCCGTCCACCCATCCTGTGCTATATATACGTCGGCTCTTCCTGCTGTAAGAATCGGCTCTATCGTTATCACCATGCCTTCTTCAAGCAAAATCCCCTGACCAGGCAAGCCATGATGCATCACCTGAGGAAATTCATGCATACTTCTGCCGATGCCATGACCAACAAAAGCTGTTACTACCTCAAAACCAGCTCTTTCCGCTCTTCTTTGAATCGCGTATCCGATGTCTCCCAGTCGATTGCCTAGCACAGCTTGCTTTATTCCATCTTTTAACGATTGCTCTGCTGCAAGGAGCAGCTTTTCTGTGGCTATATTCGTCTTGCCAATCGCATAGGTCCATGCTGAATCAGCCTTCCATCCGTCCAATTCAGCCACCATATCAATCGTAACAATATCACCGGCTTCCAGCGGCTCAGAGTCTGGAAAGCCATGGCAAACAACCTCGTTAACGGAGGCACACGTAGCAAATGGATATCCTTTGTAGCCTTTCTGCGCCGGAGTTGCCCCTCGATCCAGCATGAACCGCTCAACAAACCGGTCAATCTCCTGCGTGGTGACACCCGGCGCTATCCGTTTCGAGAGCGCTTTGTGACAGGCAGCGACAATACGGCCAGCTTTACGAATGCCCCGAATATGTTCCTTTGTCTTCAAATCCACTGCCATGTGTGTACGTACCTCCTCCAGGTTTTACGATAGTAAAATCCACTTCGAAAGCATAAGCCTAGGTTTTACGTAGTAAAATCCACTGAAAGCATAAGCCCAGGTTTTACGATAGTAAAATCCACTTCGAAAGCATAAGCCTAGGTTTTACGTAAGTAAAATCCACTTCGCAAACATATCCCGCCTATGACAACGAGTAGATTTGTCTATGTATAACTTATTCGAGAAAAGGGAGACACATGCCCATCAGATATGGCGAAATTATGATTTGAGGGGGGAAATATTCGTTGCACTATCGAGTGACCAAAAATAATCTGGGGTTAGTAGGATTGGTGGGAAATCCGCTTTTAGAAAAACCTAGCATCCTAAGTTTGCACGTCCTGTAAAAAACAAAAAGACTTTGCATCCTGCCTATAGACAGTTTACAAAGCCGTATCCTTCATGATGAGTCTAGCTGACCGAGGAGTTGATTCTGCACAATTCATTTTCCACCAATGTCGTTAATTCATCTTCGTAGCCCCCGGTAATCCGGTACTTTCGAATATACTCTTTAACAAATTTACGCGGGTCCTTGGGTTGAAAAATTCTCGTGAGTTCTTTCAGGCTTTCCTTGACTTCATTCTGGCTATGCTTCGCCATGAAATCTCCTCCCCTTTACGTTGGATGGTCGTCCTAAACAGCATTATACGAGACCGCATGCGGCGGTTACACCGCAAGAACCCCCACTCGGTGCAGGCAACTCCATGGCCAATGAGTCACAATGTTCGCATTTTTCTTACTATTATAACATTTAGGTTCAGAATATGAAAGTTAACAATTATTAATCTCTTGGCGCGGCTTTTTTGGATTTGGGCGGCTTCTTATGCTCAGAATCCCTTGCGGTTGTTATGCTAATTACGTTTGGAGGCGAGACATCAGCTGACTGGTGAGACGTAGATGAAAGCCGATCTTTACGAAACATTCTTAAATATGCGATCACGCCAATAATGGCGACCAAAATTCCGAATGCTAAAACCAATGTCGTTACCCAGCCCTGAACCATGTCCTCGCCTCCTTCCCATATTACTTTTATCGGTATATTACGCTTAATTATTAGCTCTGTTCCACTCGAACTATTTTTCCATAATTAGGTATTATTATATCGTACCAGAAGCAAGCAATCAACTTACGAAAATGTGAACTAAATGATCCGATACGCACCAATTCCGCAAACGAGCAGCTTGCCTACGTCATCCTTGACCTGCGCTTGCAGCGTCAGTGTACGTTCCGTTCGGTGAACCAGCTCTGCTTCGCAAAGCAGCACGCCGCCCTTGGCGCTGGCGAGAAATTGTGTGTTCAAATTTGCTGTTACCGCGCTTTTCTCAGGTGCTGCTAGCATAACCACAAGCCCCATCGCATTATCCATCAAAGACATCAGCACTCCGCCGTGAACGATGTTTAGCAGATTAAGATGCCGCTCAGTTGCATCCAGGCATATGGCCGCTTTGCTTGCGTTTGCCTGCACGATTTCACAGCCAAGCAACCCCCAAAAGGTGGCTTGCGCACGTTCTGCGAGCCTTGTCAGATGACCGGCTTGATCTGCCTGTTGAACAAACCAATCCTCATCCATACCGCTCACTCTCCCTTCTTCTCCGCCTTTCTCGCCTTTTCAGCCTCCGCCTCCTCCTCCTGCAGTTTTCGACGAAGCACTTTTCCGACCATCGTTTTTGGAAGCGTTTCCCTAAAGGAATAGTGGTGTGGCACCTTATAGGAAGCGAGCCGCTCTCTGCACCAACGGTCAAGCTGACTGCTTGATACTTGCCAGCCCTCCTTAAACACAATAAAAGCTTTTACCGTTTCGCCTCTGTACTCATCCTTCACACCAATCACTGCCGCTTCCCTTACGGCCGGATGCTCGAACAGTACCTCCTCCACTTCACGAGGATAAATATTAAAGCCGCCAGCGATAATAACATCCTTAATTCGATCCATAATCGTAAAATAACCATCTTCATCCATCGTAGCAAGGTCGCCAGTATGGAGCCAACCATCCCGCAATACCTGATCCGTTTCAGCAGGCTTATTCCAATATCCTCGCATGACCTGCGGACCGCGAACAATTAACTCCCCAAGCTCACCGATAGGCAATCTCTCACCGCTCTCAGGATCAATCACTGCCGCATCCGTATCCGGAAAAGGAATGCCGATCGTGCCGATTTTGCGTTTCTCCCATACCGGGTTGGCATGGGTGACGGGAGAAGATTCCGACAAGCCATAACCTTCAACAAGCCTTCCGCCAGTTAAAGCTTCGAACTTCTCCTGCACCTCTAGCGGCAAAGCCGCTGATCCGCTTACACACACATTAATAGAAGAAAAATCGATTTTTGCCGCGGACTTATGATGGATGAGTGCGACATACATTGTTGGCGCGCCTGGAAAAATGGTAGGTTTCTGCTGATTAATCGTTTGCAGTACCGTCTCTACTTCGAAGCGCGGAAGTAATATAAGCGTTCCCGCACGAAGTACCGACATATTCATTAATACCGTTAATCCAAACACATGAAACAGTGGCAGCGCCGCTAAAAATCTCTCTTTAGCATCCTCCGCTTTATAGCACCAAGTAGATATTTGTATCGTATTGGCAACGAGATTGCGATGAGTCAGCATCACTCCTTTTGGCGTTCCTGTTGTGCCGCCTGTATATTGCAGTGCCGCGAGATCAGACCCTTTTGCCGAATCAGGCAGTCTCATATCCGTATGCTTTGCTGCAAGCAGCTTCTTATAAGAAACGACGCCAAAGCTGCCATATGGAATATCTGCGCGAAAGCCCTCTTTTCGCTGTTTAAGAGGATAAAGCAAGTTTTTCGGAAACGGCAGCCCATCCTTAATCGATGTGATGATCGCATGCTTCAGCTGCGGCAGCGGACCCGACTCCGGCTGCTTGCCTCGAACCCGAGACAAGCGTGCATAAAGCAGATCAACCGTAATGAGAGCAACAGCTCCGCTATCTGCTAGCTGATGCTCAAGCTCCCGCTCCACATAAAGCGGATTTGTCTGAACAACGACGCCGCCTGCAAGCAGCACCCCATAAAAAGCAGCCACTGCCTGCGGGCAATTCGGCAGCATGATTGCCACCCGGTCTCCTTTGGCTATGCCAAGGGAAAGGAGACCATAAGCGAGATTAACCGCATTCTCGTGAAGCTCGCGGTATGTTAATATTTTGCCAAGGAAATGTACGGCAGGATGATTTGGATGATGATTAGCCGCATTTATTAAAAACTGGACGATGTTCTGATCGGGATAGTGCAGTGAAGGTGATACCTCTTTCGGGTAATGTTGAAGCCATGGGCGCGCTTGCTCTTCAGATTGAGTGGACGGTTGCTCGGGCAAAGACGGATCTTCCGGTCTGAGCGAATCCATTCATGCTCTCCCCCTTCACACGACATAATGCTCACTGTTAATGACACGAGCGGCAATTGTTCGCTTCAAAGCAACCGTATCTGAGATAGGCGCGCGCATCAGCTTTTTGAGGACGGACAGCTGCATCTGCAGCCCGTCTCCCGTCTCTAGCGCAGCAAGTGCCAGCTTAGCGAGTGACTCAACCCGCTCCATGGCCTCCTGCACAAAAACTGTCGTCATCGCTAAAACATTTTCCGTCTTTTCCGAAGCGACTCCGCGGCTAGCCTTCCATATTTTTTGTGAGCGCAGCAGTGCGCTTTCCATGGCGAAGATGTTGATCATAAGATCTGCAAGAGAACACAGCACCTCTTGTTCCTGCTCCAGCCGCAGTCCCAGCTTCTGAACAGCAAGCCCGCCGATGGCGAGGAAGATTTTTTTCGCTTGACCTACGCGGAACGCTTCTTTGCTAAGCGGCTTTTCAAGAGGCGGAATCGGCATCGGCTGCAGCAGCTCTGCTTGCAATGAACGAGCTTTGCGCAGCAGCGGGAGCTCGCCCTTTAACGCTTTTTTCATCAGCGTGCCAGGAATGAGCATCCGATTAATTTCATTCGTGCCTTCAAAAATCCGGTTAATTCGCGAATCCCGATAAATTCTTTCTACCTTATACTCGCGAATATAGCCGTAGCCGCCATGAATCTGCACCCCTTCATCCGCTACAAAATCAAGCGCCTCAGATGCAAAAACCTTTATAATCGAGCATTCAATGGCATACTCTCCGATTGCCTTAGCGACCGTCATGCCTTCAACTGCCGCCCCGCCTTCTTCCGTCGTCCGCAGCATCGAATCGATCCAGCCCGCAGTTCGATAAACCATGCTCTCAAGCACATAAGTACGAATGTTCATATCAGCCAGCTTGGCGCCTATTAACGGATAGGAGGAAATCGCCTTCCCAAATTGCTTCCGCGTATTGGCATAGGCCGATGCAAGCTCAATGGTCTCCTTCGACGAACCGAGGCAAGCTGCTCCAAGCTTAAAGCGTCCTATGTTCAAAATGTTAAATGCGATTTGATGCCCTTTTCCAACCTCCCCAAGCACGTTTTCAACCGGTACCGCTACATCTTCAAAAAATAAAGGGCGAGTTGAAGAACCCTTGATGCCCATCTTATGCTCCTCCGGTCCAATACTGAACCCCGGCATGCCTTTCTCTACAATAAATGCTGTAAAATACTCACCGTCTACCTTCGCATAAACGATAAATAAGTCAGCAAAACCTGCGTTTGTAATATAGAGCTTTGATCCGTTGAGCACGTAGTGCTTCCCATTTGGCGATAATCTTGCCGTCGTTTTCGCCCCTAGCGCATCCGAGCCCGATGCCGGTTCAGTTAAGCAATAAGCAGCGATGCGCTCCCCCGTTGCAAGTGCCGGGAGATACGTTTCTTTTTGCTTTGGTGTTCCGAAAAAAACGATGGGCAGCGTGCCGATTCCCGTATGAGCGCCTACCGAAAGCGCAAACGAGGAGGATCTTGCCAACGTTTCTGCGAGCAGCGTCGTGCTTACCTTGTCGAGCCCCAGCCCGCCGTAAGCCTCCGGCACATCTGCGCCCAGCAGGCCAAGCTCACCTGCTTTGCGCATCAGCTCTACGGTCAGATCATAATTTAAAGCTTCCAGCTCCGCATCGCGCGGCGTTATTTCCGCATCCATGAACTGCTGCGCCGCATCCGCCATCATTCGTTGCTCTTCCGTAAAATCCTCGGGCGTCACGACCGATTCCGGCACACTGTCTTCCACGACAAACCGACCGCCAAAACGTATCGTCTCCGTCATGCGCAGTTCTCCTTTCAGCCAACCGAATATTTTATTTCAGGATGCTGCCAAACTCCCTTATCCACCTGCCGACCTTATTGGTCTGAGTTATACACTTCAATTACGCCTGCTGCTCCCATGCCTCCGCCTATACACATTGTGACAACGCCAATACCGCCGCCTCTGCGGCCAAGCTCATGAATAAGTGACACCGACAGCTTTGTTCCTGTACAACCAAGCGGATGTCCGAGTGCAATAGCCCCGCCGTTCACATTGACGATTTCAGGATTAATGCCAAGCTCCTTAATGATAGGGACGCACTGCGCCGCAAACGCTTCGTTAAGCTCAAACAGATCAACCTGTTCAAGCGTAATTCCCGCTTTCATAAGCGCTTTAGGCACGGCTTCGATAGGACCGATGCCCATAACCTCAGGAGCAACGCCAGCTACACTAAAACCGCGGAATACGGCGAGCGGACGATAGCCAAGCTCCTCCGCACGCGCCCTGCTCATCACGATTACCGCAGCTGCTCCATCGCTCATTTGGGACGTATTGCCCGCTGTAACCGTACCTTCTCTTGCAAAAGAGGGCTTGAGCGGCGCCAACGTCTGAACCGTCGTCTCCGGCCGGACGCCTTCATCTGTATCGAAAGTGATCACTTTCGACCATGGACGGCCAGCATCGTTCACGCCGGAGCGGCTTGTCGTTATCGGAACGATCTCGGCTTGGAAGCGTCCTGCTTCAATAGCTGCTGCCGCCTTGCGATGGCTGGATGCTGCAAACGCATCCTGCTCTTCACGCGTCACCCCATAACGGCGGGCAACCTCTTCAGCCGTATGTCCCATTCCCATATAAACCTCTGGCATCGTATCGACAATCGCAGGATGCGGCGACAGCCTGAAGCCAGTCATCGGCACATGGCTCATGCTCTCTACTCCGCCAGCAGCAATAACGTCCGCATCGCCAAGCCTAATTCGCTCCGCTGCATAGGCGATTGCTTGCAGGCCTGATGCGCAAAAGCGGTTAATCGTTACTGCTGGCGTCGTCACCGGCAATCCCGAATAAAGCGAGATCGTGCGCGCCATATTCAAGCCTTGTTCACCTTCGGGCATTGCGCAGCCAATGATGACATCCTCTATAAGCTCGGGCGACAAGCCGGGCAGACTCTCAAACGCACCTTGCAGCACAGCTCGCCCAAGATCCTCTGCCCTCGTCTCCGCAAGGCTCCCCTTTGATGCTTTGCCGACCGCCGTCCTCACCGCAGCAACGATAACGGCATCACGAGCGTGATCTTCAAACGGTGATGAAGCTGACATTTCACTCTCCCCCTTCGTTTTAGGCTAGTTGCGCAGCGGCTTGCCTGTCGCGAGCATATGGCTCATACGCTCCTGTGTCTTGCGCTCGCCGCATAGGCTGAGGAATGCTTCGCATTCCAAATCGAGCAAATATTGCTCGCTCACTTCAGCGCCCGGCTGAATGTCCCCGCCCGCGAGTACAGAACCAAGCTTGCCGGCGATAAGCGCGTCATGCTCACTAATATGGCCGCTAAGCTGCATCGCTTGCACCGCTACCTTAAGCACCGCTCTGCCTTCTCGTCCGGCAACGCGAATACGTTCCTCCGCTGGCGGCGAGTAGCCCGCCCGGTCCAGCTCCAGCACCGCCCGCTTCGCCTCGGCTATCCGTGCCTCCTGCCGCATAATGACCTTATCCTGCGGCCGCATCAGTCCCAAACGGCGCACCTCGTAGCCGCTGGTTGATGATTTGGCCAGCGCAATCGTCTCAAACAGCGCATTCAAATGCGGCTGCAGGTCTCCGCCTGGCTTGCCGCCATTCGCAATAAAGGCCCGTTCAGCTGCCATCGCAGCCGCTTCCTTGCAGCCCCCGCCCGCAGGAATAAGGCCAACTCCCGTTTCCACCAATCCAAAGTATGTCTCTGGCGAATAAATAATACGATCAGCAGGCAAGCATGCTTCTACTCCGCCGCCCAGCGTCATTCGGTGCGGAGCAGCTACGACAGGACGGTCAAGCCGCTTAAGCCCTAGCATACTGCTCTGGAAGAAACGAATAATATCCTCCACTTCATCCCATTCGCCGCTTTGCGCCTCCATTAATAGCAGCATCAGGTTTGCTCCTACACAGAAGTTTCGCCCTTCATTCGCTATCACAAGCCCCCGCCAATTTAGAGACACCTCCTCTGTGCTTTGACGAATCGCCGATAAAATATCACCCCCGATGGCATTGTTAGGCGAATGGAATTCCAGCAGTACAACGTCATCGCCAATATCGATTAGACTAGCGCCTGAGGTGGACAATACCGTTTTTCCGGCAGCCTTTAATGCCGTTAAGGAAACCGAATCTGCTTCCTCCACTTCCCTCTTGTATGCTCCGCTTGCAGCATAAACCCGCTCCGTTCCCTCCACCTTATAGAAGCTTTCATGTCCGGCTGCTAGCCAAGCCGCCACCCACTCTGGGATCGCATCGCCCTCCTTCTGCATTTGCTGCACCGATTTGCGAAGCCCTATCGCATCCCACAGCTCGAACGGTCCAAGCTCCCAGTTAAAGCCCCAGCGCATTGCGCGGTCGATATCCGAGATCGAATCCGCAATGACACCGACTTGTGCCGCTGCATACAGCAGTGTTTTTTTGATAGTGGACCATGCAAATTTAGCGTAGCGGTCCTGCGGGTCTGTGCGAAGCAGCGCCTTCACTTTTGCCGCCGCACCCTTCGCAGCCTTAGACGCATCAATAACAGGGGAGTTGACTGACCGCTTAGGCCCATACTCGAGCGTATCCAGCTTAAGCGATTCAATCTCACTGCCTCCTTTCCCCTTCACCTTTCGGTAAAAACCCGCACCCGTTTTCTCACCTAGCCGTCCCGATGCTGCAAGCTTCTCAAGCAGGGGCGGCCTTGCAAAAACCTTTTGCTCCGATGGATCGCTGCTCCGCTCCCGCACATTATCCACGACATGCAGCAGCGTATCCAACCCAACCAAATCGAGCATGCGCAGTGTCGCCGTCTTCGGCCTTCCCATCGCCGGACCGGTCAAGGCATCTGCTTCCTCTACCGTCAGCCCAAATGCCAGCGTATCCTCAAGCGTAACCAGCATGCCGTAAGTGCCAATTCGGTTCGCAATGAAGTTAGGCGTATCCTTCGCCAGTACGACTCCCTTGCCAAGCCGCTTCTCGCAAACCTCCGTCAACAGCTGAATAACCTCGGATGTGGTGTCTTCGGTAGGCACGATCTCAACAAGCTTCATATACCGCGGCGGGTTGAAAAAATGGGTTACCGCAAAATGCAGCCGAAACTCCTTGCTCCTCCCCTCTGCCATGGACGCCGCTGATAATCCCGACGTATTCGTAGAAACGATGCTGCCTAGGCGGCGTGCGGCTTCAACCTTTGCAAGCACATCACATTTAATGTCGAGCCGCTCCACAACCGCTTCTACAATCCAGTCTGCCTCGCCCAGCAGCTCTAGATGATCGGTCAAATTACCCGGCGTAATGCGTGATGACCAAGCTGGATCGTAGAGCTGGGCGGGTTGTGACTTGCCCATTTTTGCTATCGCCGCATTTGCGAGCCGATTGCGCACCTTGGCATCAGAGAGCGTAAGCCCCTGTCGTTCTTCCTCTGCCGTCAGCGAATGCGGAACAATGTCCAGCAGCGTCACTCGCATCCCCGCATTGGCTAAATGTGCAGCGATGCCGGCCCCCATTACGCCGGAGCCGATCACTGCGGCTCTGCGAATCGTACTTGAGTTATTTTGCGATGCTTGTGTCGTCATAGCCTCCTCCTCCTTTTTGACAAACAGCGGCTTATTCGCCAAAAACACTTTCGGCAAGCAGCTCAGCCACATCACGTGCGATTACCTTCTCATCCGCGCCCAGCGCCTTTAAACCATCCTCCATCATCGTTAGGCAGTAGGGGCAAGCAGAGCTGATAACCGATGGTTTCACTTCAAGTGCCTGAGCGGTTCGAGCATGGTTGATGCGAGTTCCAGAATGCTCCTCCATCCACATGAGACCGCCCCCCGCCCCGCAGCACATGCCGTTTGAGCCCGAGCGCTCCATCTCTTCAATCGATACGCCTGGAATGGAGCGAAGCAGGCTGCGCGGCGCTTCATACGTATCGTTGTAACGGCCGAGGTAACAAGAATCATGTACGGTTACTCGCTCCTCAATCTTATGCTCCGGCTTCAATAAACCTTCCTCAAGCAGGCGAGAGAGCATTTCGGTATGATGCTCCACGAGGATGCTAGGACTAAGACCGAAGTCAGGATATTCATTTTTGAACGTGTTATACGTATGGGGGCAAGCGGTCACGATTTGTGTAACGCCATATTTGTTAAGCGTTTCTATATTCTCGCGGCATAGCTCTTGGAAAAGCAGTTCATTGCCGATTCGTCTAGCTGTATCGCCTGAGCTTTTTTCCTCCAATCCCAGCGTAGCGAAGTTGATTCCCGCATGATCCAGCAGCCTAACCACATCGTACAAAACACGGCGGCTTCGCATGTCATACGCGCCCATCGATCCCGCCCAGAGCAGCACATCTGCTTTTTTGCCCTGCTTCTTCAGCTCCTGCATCGTAGGCACTTGAATGCCGGTTCTGCTCTCGCAATCGTTAATCCAAGCCGCCCGCTCGGCACGCGGCAAGCCCCAAGGATTGCTTTGCCGCTCGATGTTTTGCAGCGCGCGCTGCCCGTCAGACGGCAGCCTCCCTTCCATCAGCACCAAGTAACGGCGCATATCGATAATTTTGTCGACATGCTCATTGCCAACCGGGCATTGCTCCTCGCAATTCCGGCAGGTCGTACATGCCCACAGCTCCTCCTCGGTCAACACCTCGCCGATCAGCTCGACCTCCTCTGGTTTAGCACTCTCTTTTATATTCCATGCCCCAGCCTGCGCAGCCATGGTTGGCGCTATGTTTGTGCCCCATTCGGATTCAGCTTCCCAAGCAGGAAGCACCGCTCCCATCACATGGGCATGAGGCTCACGCGATTTCGAATGCAGCAGGCTGGCTGGAAGCCATGGTGACTTGGACGTTATGGCAGCGCCTTTTTCGGTCAAATGATCCCTCAGCTTCACAATAAGATGCATCGGCGAGAGCAGCTTGCCGGTGCTCGATGCCGGACAAACATTCGTACAGCGGCCGCATTCCACGCATGCATACAAATCTAGCATCTGTTTTTGCGAGAAATGCTCAACCTTCCCTGCGCCAAAGGACTCCGCTTCCTCATCCTCTAGGTTAAGCGGCACAAGTCGGCCGGGAGGCGTGCTGCGTCTGAACCAAAGATTCACAGGCGCTGTCAATAAATGAAAATGCTTTGATTGCGGCACGTACACAAGGAAGCTAAGCAGAACCAGAAGATGCAGCCACCAAAACAATTCAAACCCTGCATGGGCTGCTGTGCTTTGCGGCTGTACACCTGCACTCTCAAGCATAGTGGCCAATGGAGCGCTCACTGGTGCGAACTTCGCCTCAACGATGGCTGCAGTGGACCCATGCACCAAAGCATTCTGGCCCATGCGCACTTCCGCAGCCAATCGCTCGAATGCTAATGAGAATAAAACAGTCAGCATCAACGAGCCAATAAACCACATAACGAGTGAAGGTTTCCACCCCCGCTTAAGCCGCGGGAGCCGTTCCCCATAACGCCGGAAAGCACCGTACAGCACAGCTGCAAAAACGAGTGTAACGCTCATCTCCTGCGTCAGCGAGAACCAATTATAATAGGGCAGCGGCAGCGGTACACCTTGGTTCAGCCCTTTCCAAACCAAGTCCGCCGCACCAAACTGAAGCACAATAAAGCCATAAAAATAAACCAAATGCATCACGCCGCTTCTCACATCGTTCAGCAGCTTACGATGGCCTAGCACTTGTGAGGTAAATCCGGATTTACTGCCTGACTTGCGTCGATACCGCGAAAAAACCACCGGCACCCCAAGCCTCATATACAAGATGCGCCGCTGTACAACCATTGCGAACATGGTAATAGCAAACAACACAACCGCCGCGAATAATGCCCATCTTCCCCCTATCAACCATTGATCTACATTCCTAAGTGCCAAAAAAGATGGCATACGCCCCGCCTCCCTTATATGCCGGCTATAAAACCGAGCACCTACGCGCGCAGTAGTCGGACAAGTATTGAAGCGCTTACAAAAATAGCCGCGGTGCTCCATGTATATGAGCTTTCGGCCTTGAACATGCCGCACAGCGGGCAATTGCAGGGCGGTCTATTCAATTCCAAGACAGCATATCCTAGCACTGATGGACAGTGTCAACAAATTAGCGGTACAAGTGAGGGAGCTTCTATGCTGAAAATAGTTGTGCTTCTCAAGCAAACGTTCGATACCGAGGAAAAAATCATTGTAACACCCGCTGGCGTTGACGAAAGAGACGCCAAATTTGTAATCAATCCCTACGATGAATACGCACTCGAGGAAGCCATTCGCCAGCGTGAGCAGCTCGGCGGCGAGGTCATCGTGATCACCTGCGGTGCCGAGCGCTCGCAAGAGGTGCTCCGAACCGCTCTGGCTATCGGAGCAGATGAAGCTATTCGGCTTGATAGCGCAGATTTGTCCGATGACAGCTCAGCCGTCGCTGCTGCTCTTGCTGCCGTAATTAGGCCGCTCGCCCCTGATTTGCTGCTAGCCGGCTTGTTTGCAGTAGACAGCGGCGCTGGCAGCGTTGCTTTGCAAATTGCCGAGCTGCTTCACCTGCCTCATGCAGCTTCAGCTGTGAAGGTCACCATCTTAACTGCTGGGGAACTTGGCTCCCTGCCTGCCGATGGACTTCTCAGCTCACCTACTGCTGGGGGCGCTGAGCGTTACGCATTAGTTGAGCGCGATGTTGAAGGAGATACCGAAACGGTATCGATTCCACTCCCTGCGCTCATTACCGCTCAGCAAGGACTAAACGAGCCGCGTTATCCGTCGCTGCCAGGCATTATGAAAGCGAAGCGCAAGCCGCTTCGCACAATAACGGCTGCTGAGCTGATCGCCAGTGGCGAGCTTTCACTTGAAAGCGTATCGCCTCGCACGGCACGTACACAGCTGCTCCCGCCGCCTCCCCGCGCAGCGGGCAAACGACTCCCCGGCGACCCGGCCGAGCAAGCCGCAGCTCTTGTGTCTCTGCTGCGAGAGGAAGCGAAGCTTCTTTGAGTTCGTGACTATTTTATAGTTGGGGCTGATCAGGGGTAGTGGAGTTGGGCTGGGGATGTTGGATCTAAAGCTGAGCGCGCCAGTGGCGAGCTTTCACTAGAAAGCGAGTTTCGCCACACACTGCGCGCACGCAGCTCCCCCTCCACCTCCGTGCACTGCGGGGAAATTGGCTTCCCGGCGAGTCGGCCCAGCAAGCAGCAGCACTTGTCTCGCCCCTGCAGGAGCAAGGACAGCTTCTATAGGAACATGACTTATTTAATGTAGTTGGAATGTTCAGGGGGAGTGGAGTTGGGCTGGGGGATTTAGGTAGTGGAGTAGGTAGTAAATTTGTGTTGAGGCATGTTGGTATTGGGCAGGTAGTGGATTTGCGCTGAGGGATGTAGATAGTGGAGCTGCTAGTGGACGTGTGCTGAGGAATCTAGATAGTGGAGCAGAAATGATGCAGAGACTTTAACAAGAACTGAATAGTTACTGGTTACTAGACAATTTAGTTAGTTTTCTTGTTGATAGAGTGGCTCAAAATCAAAAGCAGTGCTTGACTAACATTGGACTTTGGTAATTAATCAAACCTTACAATTAACGGACATCAGATACCTTATTTGCTGAAAAACCTTCTATTTCTCGATCTAACGGACATAGGTTCCCTTATTTCATAAAATATCGAGCGTTTGGGTGCCATTTAGGGTAAATAATGGCTCTCATGTCCGTTAAATTGTAATTTAGCCCTTAAATACAGAAATAACGGATCTCATGTCCGTTAGAATGTAATTTATGCCCCTAAATGCAGAAACAACGGCTCTCATGTCCGTTAAAAAGTAATTTTTGCCCCTAATTACAGAAGTAGCGGCTTTCATATCCGTTAAAAGTAATTTATGCCCCTAAATTTAGAAATAACGGCTCTCATGTCCGTTAGAATGTATTTTCGGGTTAACCCCCGAAATTCAGAAATAGTGGCTTTTATGTCCGTTAGAGAGTAATTAACCACTAAATTCACAAATAGCGGCTCTAATGTCCGTTAAGACGATGCCTAAACAGATCAAGCACTGATTATAGAGCTGAACGCATAAAGAGCTACGCTTATTCGTAAAAGCTGTGGAAGAGGAGCTGTATCCTATGTCCAAAACCATTCTCGTATTTGCAGAAAGCCGGAATGGCGCGCTGCGCCGAGTGGCGCTCGAGGCACTCGGCGCAGCGCGCCGGCTCGCAGGCAAGGACGGCCATGTCCACGCCGTCCTTGCCTGCTTCGGCGGTGCGGCGGATGAAGCCGCCGCACTGATCGCGCGGGGCGCGGACGTCGTGCATATCGCCGACGATCCGGCCCTTCACGCCTTTGCGCCCGAGGCGTACATCGCCGCCCTCGGCGCAGCCATAACTGCGGTGCGGCCGGACGCGCTATTGCTCGGCCACACAGCTTTGGGGCGCGAGCTCGCGCCCCGAGTGGCCGCTGCCCATGGCGCCGGCCACATTGCTGACGTCATTGCCATCGAAACATCTGACGATCGCAATGACGTCTTATTTACCCGCCCGCTCTACGCCGGCAAGGCGTTCGAGCGGCGCAGCTTTGTTTCGGGCGCGACGTGGGTCATCACGGTGCGCCCGAACAACCTGCCGGCGGCGGAACCACTGGACGCCGCAGAAATAAAGGGCACCGCAGCAGAGCTGCCGTTTACGGTGCCGCCGCTTTATACCGCCGTGCGCAGCCTTGTGCGACGCGCAGGCGGGCAGCTTGATCTTGCCGAAGCCGACGTCGTCGTGTCCGGCGGCCGAGGCGTTCGCAGCGCAGCAGGTTTTGAGCCGCTGCAAGCGATGGCAACAGCGCTCGGGGGCGCAGTCGGCGCCTCTCGCGGCGCATGCGATGCCGGCTACTGTGATTATGCCCTCCAAATCGGGCAAACTGGTAAAGTTGTTACACCTCAGCTCTATATTGCCTGCGGAATCAGCGGCGCTATTCAACATCTGGCGGGTATGAGCCAATCTCGCGTCATTGTCGCTATCAATAAAGACCCCGATGCACCTATTTTCAGCGTTGCTGATTATGGCATCGTAGGCGATTTATTCGAGGTCGTTCCGCTATTAACAACAGAGCTCCAACGCGCTCGCGCTTAATTGTTCTAGTGTTCATCTAATTGCCTCTCACCCGCATCGCGCTTAATTGTCCTAGTTCATCTAATTGCCTCTCACCCGAATCGTGCTTAGAGCTTTTTCACCAAAGTTGATTCCATCTACAACCAACTAAATCATAATGTATCTGATTCAAGCACCTAACCCCGTCCACTAAAAAATCAAAAAAAGGCGTCTACCCTGTTTCGGCCGTATACAGAGCCGAGTCAGAGATAGAACGCCTTTTGATTTAACCTATATCACTTATTAAATCCCTTACCTAAGCAAAATCAGGACGGATTTCACGGATGCAATCCGGCGATTCGTACAGATCATCATGCACCGCATTCGTTACCGGGTAGGCGCGCATGAGATAAGTGTCCATAGCCTCTAAATGTTTCCGCAATCCACTGAATTCGGTAATACGCGGATTGAGCCAATCTTCCATGCCCTCTTCGTCCAAAATAACCGGAACTCGAGGCTGCCACACCGACATCGCTCCTGACGAAGCTGCGGTAATCATAGTGAAGGCGCGCACTTCTTTGCCGCTCACGTTTTTCCAGCAGTCGTAAATGCCCGCTATGCCAAAAAGCTGCTGGCTTGGAACAACGATGTGCATCGCCCTCGGATCACGCTCTTTGCCGAATTGTTTCTGACCAAAAAAGCCGCTGCATGGCAGCACACATCTTTGTCTGCGAAGCATTCTTTCTAAGAAAGGCTTCTCGGACAACGTCATATGATCTGCATTAACCGCATCCTTTGCCCAAAAAGGAAACAGCCCCCATCTCGATTCCTCCATCGTCCGCTGATCAAATCGATCATTCATGACAATCGAAACCATCTGAGTCGGAGCTGCATTAAATCGGTTTGTGTGCCCCCGAATTACTTTTCCTACCTGAAACATATCCACTATATCGCCAATATCAGCTGTTAACGAAAACCGTTCAATCATCGCGACCACCCTTTACACGTTGTTGAATCCAGTTTTTGTTAAAGTCGCGATATTTATGCAACGTTTATAGTCAGAAAATTAGAAAGACCTAAACAACAGCTTTCCGAAAATAGTTCCTCTACTCTTCAAAATCCGCCCGTCTACATCGTAAATCTTTTTCGGAATTTAAGAGGGGGCATTCCCGTATGGGATGCAAACAGCCTTGAGAAATGCGGCGTCTGCCGGAATCCCGTTTCCTCTGCTACTTTTGCAATCGTCCAATCTGTCTTAATAAGCAGCAGCTTTGCTTGATCGAGTCTATAATAAAGCAAATATTGCTGCGGCGTACAATCAAAAACCTCACTCATGCAGCGAGTAATATAATTCGTATGTAATTGAAGCACATCACTCAGCATCGTGTTGCTGATTGGTGAACGATAATTCAGCTTTAAGTACGCAGCCGCACGCTCTGCTACCGATACGGCAGCTTTAGCTGCATCCGAGCGCCAGCCTTCGTCCAGCATTTGAAGCAAATGCAGAAACCGCTGCTGCCGATCCCAGAACGCGCCATGTGACGAGCCTTTGGAAGCCTCATGCAATTGCGAGAAAATAAGACTCGCTTCATCCGTGTAGGTAAGCTTCATTTGTTTAGGCAGACGAATGGCATAAGTGTAGTAATCCCCTCTAAGCGATCCACTTTGATTGCCTACCGTCTCCTCCCAAGCGCCTACTGTTTGAAAATGAATCCAATCAAACACAGTCTCTTCCTCGCATGGACGTGTAGAATAATGCCAGCGGTCCGGCCTTAAAATAAGCACATCTCCAGGACCGAGCGTCCATCTGCGATTATCCTCTGCTACATGCAGTGCACCCTTGTTCACATACAACAAATCAAATACGCCGAGGTTCGTCCGATTCGGATGCTCCTCGCCCGCACGATAAACCAAACGGTTGGATTCTATGAAAAATGGCAATGGTGGTGAACGAAACGTTAGTAATAGCTCCTCTGACAACCTAATCTCTCTCCTTCTAAAGTTTTGCATAGCAAAACTTACTTCGTAAGCACTAGCTTAGTTTTGCGCAGCATAACTTTCTTCGTAAGCATGAGCTTTGTTTTGCATAGCAAAACTTTCTTCGTACTCATAAGCTTTGCTTTGCTCAGCAAAACCCTCTTCATAAACATTAATCCAGTTTTTGCTCAGCAAAACTCTCTTCATAAGCATTAATCCAGTTTTGCATAGCAAAGCCTGCCATCCGCCTATGCTCAATTTACCTAGCAAAACTTGCCTCAAAAAGCATACGCTTACTTTTTCATAGTAAAATAAACTTCACAATTAATAATCATGTGTAAATGTGCAAAAAATGACTACTGCTCATGTTACTTGAAAACCATTTCATTTGTCTACAACAAAAGAAATCCCCCACCATTCCGCTTCCGGAAATGACTTGGGGGATTTGCAAATTTTGTATTATTTTCAGCAGCAATTTCACATCACCAGCTGTACATCCGAGCCCGGATTAACCTTAAAGAAATCTATGTCCGGCAGCAAGCTTTTGACCAAAAACATATAATCATAAGAAAGCTCAAGCGATTGCTCGTCAGGCACGAACACGACCTGCTTACCGCTTAAAAGGGAGAACACTTCGATTCGGTCAGGGAGCTTCGCGAATGCGCTCATACAAAATACCGATGTCATATGAAAATATAGATTAAGAGCATCTTCATCTGTGTCTACCGCTAGCTTTTGAACAATATAATGATCAATCGAAGCCTCTTGCTCGGCAGAAACCAAATGAAAGATTTGTGAAATCTCCAAATCGAGCTCCTCTATATAAGCCGTCATTTGCTCATAAAATATAATCGGCATACTCGGTGCTCCACCTCCAAGCAAGAAGGCTGCCAAATGCTCCTTAATCGTTTGCTTCATTTGCAAGAAATGCTCGTCGGAATGAAATTTATAATTGCGATTCGTCCACCAAGTCTCAACGGAAGTATGTATCGTTTCTACTCCGCGTGTCTCTTTGGACTGACGATAAAAGTCGTTTACCGTGTGGCTGGCTGCATATTGAACAAGCTGCCGCCAATTCACATCACTTTCCTGCTTGCGACCGGACTTTCTTCGAGCGAACCGTTCGGGGCAACGCAGCAGCTCTTCTAGCTTATAGTCTTCAACTCTCAAAATCGCTGGCAACTGCTCCATTACAAAGTCCGCCTTTCTTGTTCCACTATCCGGCTACCGCTACAAGACCCGCAATTTGGCGTCCTAATCTTCTTCCATGCTCTTTCTCTTCT
This sequence comes from Paenibacillus sp. NRS-1760, assembly GCF_050467785.1. Taxonomy (NCBI): domain Bacteria; kingdom Bacillati; phylum Bacillota; class Bacilli; order Caryophanales; family Paenibacillaceae; genus Paenibacillus; species Paenibacillus sp. NRS-1760. The sequence goes on from NZ_JBITPK010000007.1 coordinate 310,451, forward strand.
TCCGACGCGTTATATTCAAATTTAATGCACTCTCCCGCAATTTCTGCGCCGAGCTCCTTCAGCTTCGCTTCAATTGTATCTACAGCGCCGCAATAGATTGGGTATGATGTATCACCTGAGCCAAATACGGCTGCTTTCTTGCCGCTAAGATCAAGTCCATCCATTTCTTCGAAGAAGTCGAGAAATTCATCCGGAAGCTCACCGTCTCCCCATGTGTACGCGCCTATAATAATCGCGTCATAATGATTCAGCTCATCTGCGGTGGCATCGAAGGCCTCTTTAGAAACAACCTCGGCACCCGCTTCCTTAGCGCCTTCTACTATCGCCTCGGCCATTTCTTCTGTATTTCCGGTCATGCTAGCATACACCACAAGTATTTTGGGCATCTTTTTTCCTCCGCTTTCTATTTTTTGTCGTTAGACATCTATCGTTTGAATGCCTTGGAAAAGCGTAGCGAGATAAAGATTTCCATCTTGCATATCAATATCTGTTACAGGATAACCAAGTTTAACGGATAGTAGAGTTACTTGATTACATAAATAAGTAAGCTGGAATAATCCGCGATCCGTACATACATAAACCTCATTGCCCTTCGCCTGCACAGAAAAAATATAACGTTTACCGAATCTTATCCGGTCAAATCTTCCCTTTTTATCGCCAATAAACAGCTCGCCTTGATCGCTCGTTCCAATTAAGTGGCCTCTGAACACTGCTAAGCTTGTTACACTTGCACCCAGCTCAAAATGAGCCCAATCATCCATAAAACGATCATATAAAGAGATGCCGCTCTCATGCGAAATAATCAAATATTGAGGCAAATTCATAAAATCATATACACGTTTATCTTGGCATGCTATTTGCTCCCATTTGGAGCTGGCTTTGGACCAAAGCCCATATTCCGTTGCAACGTAGCTGCTTCCACCAATCTTGCGATACTGATAACTAGGAATCAATATGCCATCATTGACCCATGCTTCTCCGTTCCATTCATATAAGCCGCTGCTTGAGCAGGCATGCAGCAAATCATGCTGCAATTGCAGCCGGTTTACATTAGTCTGGTCTTCCATGCCTTGATCAAGCTTCCTCCATTCTCCTTCAGTATCGATTTGGTAAATCCCGTGACCGACTGAAGCGGCATACAAGCTATCAGCTCCTGCTTTAACGGACGAGAAGGGAAAGAGCAGCCAATTCCAAGGCTTGCTCGTTTCAGTCTGCATGTCTCTCACTCCTAAAAAATAATCGTTATATCGTTATCTATTCACTAATAATGCAATATGTTTCGTTTCTTATAAGGTGTTATTGGGGATGTCTATCCAAACTCTTTCATGGCAGTAGTAAAAGAACAACACCACATAGTGATAATGATTATCACTTTCGTATACATGATAACCATTCTCAATAATAATGTCAATCCTGTTCTTCATTTATTCTTCATTCATTCTTTTCTACTTCTCTATCATTTAGTAGTTGATCATCCATCCCATACAAACACACATTTCCGCAAATATAGTTGAAGGACTATGACCATAGCAGATAGATACCCAATCAATAGATAGAGTACAGCCGTATAATAAGGCATCTAACAAGTAGGTGTTTTCGCTGAGTCATTATTATTATAAGAAGCGTTGTGTCAGAAAACCGACTGCAGGCTGCAGTCCAAGAAGGAAGAAACACGATGACAAAATAATTGTTGTTAAGAAAAAAATTATATCTCAAAGAGTTAAAGTCGTAGCTGAGCGAGGAGAAGAAGGCCACAAAGGCAGAAGAGGACCACAAGGTCCACAAGGACCTCAAGGAATAGCTGGTCCTACAGGTGCAACAGGGCCTGCAGGTTCCTCCGCTATAGGCGTTAGTATTCTTGGTGGAATAATCGACCTCACAGGCGCTGCAGGAACACTTCTCAACTTTGCTTTCTCTGTGCCGCGCAATGGTACGATCTCTTCTCTTGCAGCTTACTTCAGTACAACAGTAGCGCTTTCACTTGTCGACTCTACAGTAACTATTACTGCCCAGCTTTACCAGTCAACGACACCAAACAATTCGTTTACTGCAGTTCCAGGCGCTGTTGTAACATTAGCTCCTCCACTTACCGGTGTTCTGGCTCTAGGTACTATTAGCAGCGGCATTACTCCAGGTTTATCTATTCCTGTTACTGCTGGAACACGCCTTCTTCTTGTCTTCTCTGCTACAGCTACTGGTGTATCACTTGTCAATGTTGTAGCTGGCTATGCTAGCGCTGGATTAGGCATCTCTTAAAAAACGAAATTATGAAAAACGACAGTTTAAGGATTCGTCCTTAATCTGTCGTTTTCTTTTCCAAGATTCATCGTTCATTACAGCTTTAATTGAATTTGGAGCTTGAAACGAATTTTTATCTGATTATTCTCGAACTGTACATCTCTCACCGTTACAACATCCTGCGCCGGCAAATCTAGCGGAATGACGATCGTTTCTAGCATACTTAGCGGCAGCTGAATAGCTTTGACAGAGAGCGATTGGGGTTTAAGAATAATGTTTGGAGACTCCCAGTCCAGTGAATATACCGCATCCAGTCTTGCAGGGATTTTGTTCTTATAGGTAATATTCATTTGTGCGATCAGCCTGTTCTCTTCGAGGTCAAAGTTTGCCCCGTCCAGATGAATAGCCTTCGCAATTTCTTGATGAGTGGATTCTGGTCTGCTGATGGCAAGCTCGTCTTTCATATTCATTTTGATCAAATGGTTAATATCGGATTCCGTGAGGACGAGCTCCAGCTTCATCTTTTTGACCATATCCAGTGCCTTCTCTTTCACATCAATCGGCGCATAGCTCATGTCCAGCGGCTCATCCGGTGCAATGTACAACAGAAACCACCATAGTGCGCCGCCAAGCAGCAAAAGAATAACAATGAAGCTCATTAGAAGTCTTTTTAAGGTTTTTCCCATGTGAATCCTCTCCTTGCTATACAGATAAACGATTTCTATTACGCCAACTCATAATGATAGTGCTATAATGAATCCAATCATTTTTACTGTTGATCAAAAAAATGCCGAGAGGATGGTCACCTATGAACACAAATCCTATACCGCTGCATCGTATTGGGCTTGAAGAAATCGTTCAAGCTCAAATGCACTTAAAGGATATCATTACACGAACACCACTTCAACATAACCGTGTGCTGTCCGAGCGGTTTGGATGTCATGTTCTTCTAAAACGAGAGGACCTGCAAATCGTTCGTTCCTTCAAAATACGCGGAGCGTACCATATGATGCGTTCTCTGTCACCAGAAACGCTCGCTAAAGGGGTGGTTTGCGCCAGCGCCGGCAACCATGCGCAAGGCGTAGCCTACTCGTGCCAAACACTCGGCATCCCCGGCAAAATATACATGCCCAGCACAACTCCTCGCCAGAAGGTGACGCAGGTTAACTTTTTTGGCGGATCGCAAGTAGAAGTCATCCTCACAGGAGACACCTTTGACGATGCTTATGCCGAAGCAGTCGCAGAGAGCAATCGCAATGGCCTGGCCTTCGTACACCCCTTTGACGATCCCAAAATCATCGCAGGAAACGGAACGGTAGGACAAGAATTAATGGAAGCCGCGGATACCGTTCCTGACTTCGTATTCGTGACCGTCGGCGGTGGCGGGCTTGCAGCCGGCGTCTCATCTTATGTAAAAATCGTCTCACCGACAACAAAGGTAATTGGCGTGGAGCCGGAAGGCGCGCAATCACTAAGAGCATCGCTTGATGCAGGTGAAGTCGTTACCCTTGATCAAATTGAGAAATTCGTCGATGGCGCAGCTGTTAAACGTATCGGTGATTTATCATTTGAGCTATGCAGAGACCTGCTTGACGATGTTATTTCCGTGCCTGAAGGCAAAGTGTGTACGACGATGCTCGATTTGTATAATGAGAATGCCATCGTAGCCGAGCCGGCTGGCGCACTGCCCATCGCTGCGCTAGAAGCATATCGTGATCAAATTCAAGGCAAGACGGTCGTCTGTGTCGTTAGCGGCGGCAATAATGATGTCGATCGGATGCAGGAAATCAAAGAACGTTCTCTCATCTATGAGGGCTACAAGCATTACTTTATGGTCAGCTTCCCGCAGCGCGCAGGAGCGCTACGTGAATTTCTCGACAGCGTGCTTGGTCCTAATGATGATATTACACGATTCGAGTACACCAAAAAATCAAACAAAGACAACGGTCCGGCACTCGTCGGCATCGAGCTTACACACCGTGAGGATTACGATCCGCTCGTTGCTCGCATGAGCAAGAAGGGCTTTCAATTTCTTGAGCTGAACAAGGACCCTGTTTTGTTTAACTTGTTGATTTGATCGACATGATGTGAATAAGATACGCCCCGTATCCATGAATGGATACGGGGCGTTTGTCATTACCAGGCGTAAGCGCGCGGTGCATCTCCGCCAGGACCAGGGAATATTTCATCAATACGTTTCAGTGCAGATTCATCTAATGAGATTTCAACTGCGCGAAGCGAGCGCTCGAATTGATCCAGCGTGCGGACACCGATAATCGGAGCCGTTACTGCCGGATTCGCAAGCAGCCATGCGAGTGAAACCAGATCCTCAGGCTCGCCAAGCTCGTCACAAAATGCAGCATAGGCATCTAATTGATCACGATGCTGCTCCAATCGTTTCGAATCTCCGCTGCGGCGGCCTCCGTCTTTACGACGATGATTGCCTGCAAGCAAGCCGCCGTCAAGCGGACTCCACGGAATAACGCCAAGTCCTAATTCCTTCGAAGCTGGCAAGACTTCCAGTTCCGGCAAACGGCATAACAAATTATATTTGTGCTGCTCAGATACAAGACCGATCGATCCTCTTGCCTTCGCTTCGCCTTGCGCAACTGCAATATCCCAGCCGGCAAAATTACTTGAGCCTATGTAGCCAACCTTGCCTTGGTTTACTGCTGTTTCGAATGCTCCCCAAAGCTCATTCCAATTTGCACTGCGATCCACATGATGCATTTGGTACAGCTCGATATGATCCGTTTGAAGACGCTTAAGCGAACCTTCCAAATGTCTGCGAATTTTATATGCGGATAGTCCCGCTTCACGGTTCGGACCGTCATGATTATCATGCATGTCGCCGTATACTTTTGTAGCCAGCACCGTACGTTCACGGCGTCCGTCGCCCTGCTTGAACCATTTTCCAATTATTTCTTCTGTACGGCCTGCGTTCTCGCCCCAACCGTAAATGTTAGCGGTATCGATAAAATTAATGCCTGCATCTAGAGCTGCGTCTAATATACGAAATGATTCCTTCTCGTCTGTGTCCACGCCAAAATTCATTGTGCCCAGACATAAACGGCTGACTCGAAGTCCAGATCTTCCTAGTTTCGTGTATTGCACTCTAATCATCGCTCCTTCAATTTTGAAATAGGATGGATTGCGTATTCATTATACTAAAAATACACAAAGTAACCAAACACCGTTCACAATCGCATAACAAATGTTCGTTACACTAACGGCAGGAGGTGTGTCTATGATACGTTTCGAGGAAAAACCGCAGCCGAAATTGTTAATTTTGTACGCTTCATATGGAGAAGGCCATCTTCAGGTTGCTCGCGCGATTAAGAGCGCTTGGGAGGAGCACGGCAATTATCGCACGGTAATGGTCGATCTCATGGCGGAATCTCACCCTTGGATAAATGAGTTTGCCAAGCGCTTTTACTTAAAGAGCTATACGCATATGCCCTCGCTATATGGCTGGGTGTATGATTTCACAAGGCTAATGAAGCATGATTCATTATTTGGCGGGCTTCTTCATTCCTTTGGTACAGAAAAAATTAGGCGTATTCTTGCAGTCGAGCAGCCGGATATCGTCGTGCATACTTTCCCCAGCTTTGCTCTGCCGAAGCTTAAGAAACGTAAAAGCGTTCATCCTCCCTCCTATGCTGTCATTACCGATTTTGATCTTCACAGGCGCTGGGTTCATCCAAGCGTCGACCGCTATTATGTCGCTACTGAGGATCTCCGATTAGAGCTTTCATCGCTGGGAATACCGGAGAGGGCAATTCAAGTGAGCGGCATTCCGCTCAAACGCGGATTCTGTGCAACAGTCGCCTCAAGCGAGCTCTACGATAGATATAAACTAAATCCTAATCAACCTATCGTCCTAATCATGGCGGGAGCGCAGGGCGTTTTGCCTGATGTATCGCAAATTTGCAGCAGCTTGCTGCAAAACGCTGAGGTTCAGGTCGCGCTCGTATGTGGACGTAATCTGTTTATGAAAAATATTATTGAGCAACAATTTCAAGCACATGAAGGAGCTTCTCGCCTGCAGGTGTACGGGTTTATTGAGTCTATTCACGAGCTTATGGCTATATCTAATTGCCTCATCACTAAGCCAGGCGGCGTTACATTATCAGAAGCGATCGCTGCCGAGCTGCCCATATTCATCTACAAGCCAGTTCCTGGACAAGAAAAACAAAATGCATTGTATCTTAAGTCCAAAGGCGCAGCTGTCGTTGCCTATGAGGTGAATGAGCTGACGGAACAAATTTTGAAACTCGTTCATGATCCATTACGTCTTACTAATAGCAGACAATCCACTAAACAGCTTCAAGCCTCACAAACCGCAGCCGACAGCATCGTTTTGGATATTTTATCCAACTTGCGTATAATGGAGAAAGCAATCACTTTATAATGGATAAGGGGCTTGCCCGTGATTACAAATCAGAAAAGTTGGTTTGGAGCGGAGATGCGGCTTATCTCCGTTATTTTGTTTGTTGTGGAGTTTGTAAGAGGTGCTGTTCTTGTTAGTTTGCTGCCTATTTTTGGGGCAAAAACATTAGGCCTATCACCTGATGTTATCGGCGCTGCGATTTCAGCTCACTATTTAACCGATACGCTGCTCAAAATGGCTATTGGTTATTTGCTCGATCGTTTCTCAACTCGTATCGTCGTTCAAGCAGGTTTAATTATTTCGCTGATCGGCATATATTTGCTGCAATTCTCCGAGCTGCCATGGATGTTCATTGGTGCAGCCGCACTATATGGCATCGGAATGTCACCGATCTGGATCGTATGCTTAACGAAAGTAACCGATCAGCAGCGTGCAACCCAAATGGGAACACTATACACCATTTGGATGGTGGGACTAGGAAGCGGCCCGATCGTATGTAATATTCTGCTCGATTACAGCGTATCTTTTACGTACAAGCTGCTTGTCAGCATGTCTGTGGCTGCATGCGTATTAACGCTTTTCATGAGCAAAGAAAGGGCTGCTGCATCAAACCGCATGCCATTTCAAAAGCAGCTCGTCATTCTGAAGGAACGACTCGGCCATATGAAGATGCTTCTGCCGGGGATGATATTGCAGACGACAGGCGCAAGCATGCTCGTTCCCATTTTACCAAGTTTTGCGAATCAGGAGCTGGGTATCTCAGGTACGCAGTACTCCATTCTTTTAACGGCCGGAGGACTTTTTGCTGCAGGTGGACTCATCCCCATGGGGAAACTTGCCGATAAGCTGGTTAATAAAAAATGGTTTCTCGTGACTGGATTTGGAGCGTTTGCATTTGGTTTATATATGCTGGCATCAGGACTTTCGTTCTGGTATTGTTTACTAATAGCGGCTGCTCTTGGATTATCCTATTCTGCTATTTTGCCTGTTTGGAATGCGCTGCTCGCTGCCTATGTTCCACCTAATCAAGAAGGGCTTGGCTGGGGCGTATTATCCACTTTTGAAGGCATTGGCGTTATGATCGGTCCAGCTGCTGGCGGCTTAATCGCTGCTTGGAACGGAGAAGCATCCGTTTTTTGGACAAGCGCAATCCTCTTTGGATTGATTGGTTTATTTTATTTATGGTTCCCATTTCCGGCAATCGCTACAAATGAAAAAGCTACAAACAAGTAGAACGGGGTTAGATCTATGGATGATTGGCGCAACTGGCTTGAATACTTAAAACACTTGGATCTCGATTCAATCCAATGGACATTGGAAAGCTATTCGCAATGGGGGCCTTTTCCCGGCATTTTGCTTCCCATGCTTGAATCGTTTCTCCCTTTCCTCCCATTAATTCTTATCATTGCGGCTAATGCCAACATTTACGGCCTCGGCTTTGGATTTCTTTTTTCATGGATCGGTGTAAGCGCTGGTGCCTTCTGCGTATTTTGGATCAGTCGAAAGCTCGGACGCAATGTGAAAGGGAAACTAGAGCGAAGATTTCCAAAGTCGCAGCGGTTCTTCAATTGGGTTGAACGCCGCGGCTTCACGCCGCTATTCTTGCTGGCTTGCTTCCCTTTTACTCCTTCAGTTGTCATAACTGTCGTATCCGGGCTTAGCAAGGTGCCATTTCCTACTTTTATGCTCGCTACACTGCTTGGGAAGGCAGTTATGATATTTTGCATTTCCTTGATTAGCTTCGATATTGGCAATTTAGTCAATGAGCCTTGGCGTATATTCGTCTCGATTACTGCTGTTCTGGTCATGTGGTTCGGGGGCAAACGTCTCGAATCCCGCTATCAGCTGAATGGGTGAGGTGATGGAGTATGTTTTCATGGACCATCTTGGCTAGTTTGCCTGTACATACGCCTCTCCCTCTCCTCACATGGTTTGATGCTTTGGCAACGACGATCGTGCTGGTCATTGCATTTGCTTTGCTCGCTGGCATGTTTATGTTCATTCGAATTGTTACAGATGACTCAGATAAATTTAAGGACATTAAAGAGATGGTGGAGACGATCTTCGGAACGCCTGCCCATCTCCGTCCGAATCCCGAACAATCCTCCGCCATAAAAGAAGGCAAAGGCGAGCTCATACATGCTGCTGCTGCTAAAGCACCCTTTTCCGAACCCTGTCCCGCTTGCGATGAGATCGTCACTGAACGTGATTCGGTTTGCCCCTCATGCGGACTCCAGTTATTATAGATTGCTCCTGTTCTTCCACCTAGTACTCATACATTTCATCCTTTTGTGGCACACTGTTGAGGATCTTCTTCTGAAGATAAGAAAATGAAAAAACAATAAGATTCTCGAGGAGGGTGACCACATGTCAGGCAAACAGCCATCCGATCAACAGAAGGCAGCAAGCAAGGCGCAATCCCGAGCAGACCGCAATCTAGCCAGCAAATCGTCAGCGAGCGAACTGCAGTCAGATGCCGATCGTTCAGCTGTGCCGAAGCACGGATTATAAGGACAGGAAGGTTGGTTGACACCATATGAGCAATGATAATAACCATAATGAGATGAATCCCCTATCTGGTGAGCCTGTTGAAGTAAAAGGCACCTACCGCAATGAATGGGGACGTGAAGAGCAGCTGGAACGAGGAGACGTATTCCCAGCAGATCCGATGCTCGGAACAACCGAGTGGCAGCTCGTTGAGCTCTTCTTCAATAATCATCATGAGGGGCATACTGATCCGAGGCTGGTGCCGCATGATGATGATAATAACCCAGAGGCTCATATGCAGCATCCAAGGCGTCATGAAGGCAGCAACAAAACTGACGATGATCAGTAAACATTGAGCATGCTGTAATATAAGCAGAAAAACAGCAGGCAAGAACGCTCTTAAGCGGCGTTCTAACCTGCTGTTTTTGTTTTATTTGCTACATTAACCAGCTTAATCTGTTTATGATGACTTCGATCCATTCTCGGCCTCTTCAGCACAGCGCTTCGCGTTTTCCTCGCGCTGCGTCACCTGATCGAGCAGCTTCTCCAGTCGCCGCAAATGGTAGGCGTATTCGAACAATGCCGAAGCGACAAAGACGAGTCGCTTATGCTCATCCGGATCTTCCAAAATATACGCTGTCAATTCCTTCACAAACCTCGCTTCTCGTTCTTCCTCAGGCTCAATCAGCGCATTAGGCTTCATTTTCCCTTCGGCTTTCAACAAAATGTGCTCGTGATACTTCGATAAATCCTCAATTTGCCGATCGAAGCGCAGCGCCCACTCACTGGCACTTTGGGAGGAAAAATAATGCTCCTCCACCACATCGAGCAGATCAGCCCCTTTTTGCAGAGACTTAATCATTTGTTTCGATACAAGCAGCTGACGGGCATGGCTTGTCTTCGTCTTCGCAAGCACTTTGCGCTCCTCTTCGAATACGGTGTGGCGTTCCTCCAGCTTATGCAGCGTATCGTGAAGCTTGTCCTTCTCTTGGCGGAAAACTTGCTCCTTCATCTCATTCGAAATGGCTGTGCGAAGCAGCAGAGAAAGCTGTGAATAGGCATGATGAACCTGTTCGGTAAATTGCTTCCTTGGCCGTGGAGGAAATACGAGCACGTTAACAGCAAATGAAGCCCCGATACCCGTTAGCACCATTAAAAATCTTCCAATAGCCACGTCCCAGCCTTGTCCATTCGCTTCCATAATGGCAACGACCGTAACCAGCGTCAGACTAATCGTGCTCTCCATCTTCAAGCGAATGCTAATGAGAATGACAAGAATACATACAAGACCTGCCGCAATCGGCGTATGACCGAATAACCGAACGGCTACAATCGCCATTACAGCACCAAGCAGATTCGTTTGCACTTGATCCGCTACACGCTGCCATGAGCGGTAAATAGAAGGCTGAATCGTAAATATAGCTGCCACGGCAGCAATAAGCGGGGAAGTGAAGCCGAACAAGCTGCTCAAATAAATCGCTAATGCAACAGCCATCCCCGTTTTTAAAACCCTTGCACCAATCGTCATGTTGATTCTGCCTCCGTCACCAGAAGTTCGGCTGAAGCCACCTCTCTTCCATTTACCCAAAGCGTCACAAGATGAAGCCCGCTATAATGCTTGCGTGTCGTTAAATCAGCAAAACGATGAGTGCGAACACTTGAAGCTGACGCTCCTCCAGCATACTCGCGATCCGATAGCAGGAAACGTTTCAATGAAGTTTTGCCTCCAGACTTCACGAATGCAATTCCATATTCGATACGCAGCTTGGCCGGCTCACCCTCACGCAGCTGTACACGATAGCGTATAGATACCTCACCGCCAATAGCAACCGTCTCTGGATCTACCTCGATTGCAGCAAAAGCAACAAGCGGTTGTTCCTCTTCTTCTGCAGACGCATGCTTCGCGTACCCAAACAATTCCATGATCTGCGGGCTTGATTGCTTTATCAGCGTACGGCAGCCATGACGAATGATCCAATCCGTCTTCGCATCATTGCCGATCCAGGCCTGCGCAAGCGATATGACGAGTTCGGGATGATCTTTCGCAATATCATTCAAGTTGTTAGCTACGCTCTTGCGCACATAAAGTGAATCATCACATTTCAGCTTCTCCAAAATCGGAACAATCGGCGATGGGTCTCGCTTAAAGAGCGGCAGCGCCTGCGCCCATGGCAGGCGCGGTCTTATGCCTTCGCTCGCGAGCCGCCTTACGTGCTCATTCGGATGATCTGCCCATATAAGCATTTGCTGAGCCATACGCTGTGGGTCAGCAAGAATGAATGCTCTTATTGCAAATTCTGAGGTCGAATATTTCGTAAAGCGCTCCAGCGCGTCCAGTGACAGCTCCCAGTTTTGCGGCTCCAGTCCAAACACCTCGACGAAGTCTGGAAATATGATAAAAGGCAGCCCTGTGCATTTTTCATCTATTTGATATAAAACAGCCAGCGCTTCATCATATGCCTGCGGTAATGCAGCACCCAGCGCTTCTGTTATTTTTCGAGTTCGAGCCTTTAACTCTAATTGCTCCCAGTCACCATCCCTTACTCGCTCTGCGAAAAGAACGGCGTCAAAAGGACTCCATGCTGACTTCAGCAAACCCGCAAATTTCTCCAAAAATAATCCATCGTACATAGCCTTAAGCGGTTCTGCCAAATTAATCCCCTCCTCCAGTTATTATACCGAAAAAACCGATTCGATCACTACTTGCATCCGTTATTCATTTATAACGGCGCTGCAAGCAGCAAAAAAGCTCCGAAACGCCCCTGCAGGAGCGCTCCCGAGCTTGTTTTATTTATAAAAATTAAATATAGCGCGCTATGATTCCAGACAATTGCTGCGCAATCGCGTTTGGCCCTGCTGAGAGCTGCTCATTCGTGAAGCGAGCCCGAACAAATGTCTCATCCATATCCATAGCCTCTGCAAAAAAGGATGATAATCCGCGTGCGCGCCGGTCGATTTGGAGCACCAGCTCAAGCTCGCGATCCGATGGATAGAACATCACTTCCAGCTCGTCGAGCTGGCCTCGGAACTGCGAGGTCGGCACAAATTCCAGCTCTTGAATAAATGGCATTTTGCCGCCAAGACGGGAAGAGTACTCGCATTCTGCCTTACGCAAACGGAAGCCGAGCACATTCAGCGCCTCCAGCACCGTGTTCATGGCGTGTGTCGGAACCACTTCGATTCGGTCATTATCACCTGGATCGACGCCTCCGCGAACGTCTAACTCCGTCTTCACCCATACTGGCGCGCGGCCAATTGTAAGCGGTGTTTGATGGGGCAGCTGGAAGGAGAAAGGCACCTCGCGACTTTCATTTGCCTGCAATGTGAAGGGAGCGCTCACGTGATAGCGTCCCACCACTCCCTGCTGCGTTATTTTACTGTCATTGCTCTCACGTATATATTCTGTCATGACCGATAGCTGTATCGTTTCAATTCGCTGCTCTACGTTGCCGCCTTGCATTTTGACGATACCTCGAACCTCTTCACCTGGCGCATAACGTGCTTTTTCTAATAGTGTATCAATCTTTGCTGAGCCAATACCGATGCTTGCCAAAAAACGATTAAACATCAAACCGACCTCCACTCAAATTATCTTCATTCCGAACTGCATAACCGTATTACGATGTCTTGAAAATTAAGTTTCAAATTCAAAAAGTCATCCGTTGGCGTGTGGAAAATTGTTGATTATAAATGGTGGGATTCCGTCTCTAATGGTCTGAATCATCTTATTGGCCCCGCTCGCTCTGCTTCTGATCCATCGGCAAATTCGGCTGCTCCATATACGGCAATTGGATGATGAAGGTCGTCCCGACTCCTAGCTTGCTTTCGGCCGTAATTTGTCCCTGATGATTATTAATAATTTTGAAAGTGACCATTAATCCAAGTCCGGTCCCTTTATCCTTTGTTGTATAAAAGGGTTGACCAATCTTCGACAGCTGCTCCGCAGGCATGCCTGGTCCTTCATCTTTAATGCGTATCATTACTCCGCGATCAGGATCAAGGGACATATTAATCATGACGATGCCACCATTATGCATCGCTTCTATCGCATTTTTAAGCACGTTAATAAACGCTTGCTTTAATTGATTCTCAACGCCGTATACCCATAATGGGCGATAGTCAGAATGGAATTCAATGATCACATTGTGCAAAATAGCTTGTGTCTCCAGTAAATTAACCGTGTCCGCCATTAATTGACGGCAATCTTTGTGCACAAAATCATAAACCTGTGGCTTGGAGAGCATCAGTAGTTCGCTGACGATTGACTCGATACGGATGAGCTCTGTTTTCATAATGTCGTAAAAATGGTTGATATTGCCCCGGCCCGATGAAAGCAGCTGCATAAACCCTTTTAACGAGGTAAGCGGATTTCGGATTTCATGTGCAATGCCCGCCGCTAATTGACCTGCGACATAAAGCTTCTCAGAATTAATGAGCAGCTCCTCATTCTTCTTTCTCTCAGAAATATCCCGAATAATGACTTGTTCAATTTGTTTACCCGAAAAGGTAGAACTCACCCGTACCATTTCTGTATGAAGCAGCGTCCCTTGCATGGACATCCATTGCAGCTCGATTGGCTTATTGGACGCATCATCTCCTGCTTGACCTGCTGTGAGCCATGCTTCCAGTTCATTATGATAGGGTTGGGCCAATAAATTATAAACATTTGAACCGATTATTTTATCCTCTGAATGCACTTCGAATAAACGCAAACCAGCACGGTTCATAAATTCCCATTTGCCGTCGCTTATTAAAGCTATCGTATCTATGGAGTTCTCCACTAGAAGTTTATAACGCTCATTCATTTGAGTATATTGGTTGGATGCAAACCAGGTGGTAAGACTGAAGCTGAGGATAAATAAAGTAGATAAACCAAGTAAAGATGCAAGAATCAACAAATATTGGTTTAGAAGATCTGTAGATAAAACATCGCTATAATCAATCTGCAGCGCGTGCATACCAACTTGATGAACGACTATATTAGACAATCCGAGTGAAAAGCAGCTTTTTAACTTATACCCTGACCCCTTTGTTTCCAACCAATAAAAAGCCAAATATGCACCAATAAAGTTGACTCCAAAGGAGATCCAATAAAGCGGCCAATCCATTTTTAGTATAACGACCGATTCAGAAAGCATCGACAAGTAATGAAGCATAGTAGCTCCCAGAGCCATTAATAGGGCTCCAACTAAGAAGCGTACCGATGAGAGATTTTTCTTTTGCATAACAACTAATGAGACATAAATGATAATGACACATGCGAATACTATAGGGAGCATGCTCCAATTCATGACCAATCTATAATGGGATGCAAGCATCAAAACAACATGCATCGTCCATAGACCAAGTCCAAATACGGCAGCGCCGCCAATGATCCAATTGAAGCCGTGTGTAAATTCATTTTGCAGAGGCTTTTCAATCATTTTCAGCATCGTATAGGAGGCAAAACACATGATGAAGAGCGATAAGACCAAATAGAATCCATTTCCATGTATAACGAGGTCGCTCATAGAACTCCTTAAATAACCATTAATTTGCTTTCAAATAGTAAAATTCGACAATATCCTTTAAAAACCTCTCTTTGTCCCGGCAATATTTCAATTTTTTGTAAGAAATCGAGAGTGAGTTTCTCTTCTGCTCATCTTCGGCTATTATGTTAGAATGACCTTAGTAGAAACAGGCGATAATAGTCTAATAGGATTGCTAGATTTGATCATTTCGCTTCGTAATAGCACGAGGCATACGTCAGACATTATTACCGCTTCTTAAAATGTGTAGGAGGAAAAGCAATGAAAATCATTAAAGAGTTTAAAGAGTTTGCAATGAGAGGCAATGTCATCGATTTAGCGGTCGGGGTCATTATCGGGGGAGCTTTTGGTAAAATTGTAACTTCTCTGGTTAACGATGTGATTATGCCGCCGATCGGTGTAGTTTTGGGAGGAGTCGATTTTAAGGATTTAAAAATCCCGCTTTATAGCAAAGAACATGCCGCCAATGTCGCTGCAAACAATGGAGGCAAAATTGATGAAACCTTGCTGCCTACCATCAATTATGGCCAATTCATAAACGTAATGCTGGACTTTATTATCGTTGCATTCTGTATCTTTCTGCTTGTAAAAGTAATCAATGTGCTTCGTCGCAATGAGAAGAAGGAAGCTCCACCTGTTGAAGTGACCGAGAAGGATTGCCCATACTGCTTGTCCAAAATTCCTGTGAAGGCTACGCGCTGCAAGCACTGCACATCCCAGCTAGAGGCTGCTGCACATGGCTGATGAGCTCTTTGATATTTATGACGAGCAGCTTCGGCCGCTGGGCACAGCAACGCGGGCAGAGACGCATGCGAAAGGTTATTGGCACCGCAGCTTCCATTGCTGGCTGACGCGCCGCGAAGGAAACCGCAGGTTCGTGCGGTTTCAGCTGCGTCAGGCAGGCAAGGATACAAATCCGGGCTGCTACGATATCACGGCGGCCGGTCATTTGAGTGCGGGCGAAACGATACGCGAGGCCATTCGTGAGCTTGAGGAAGAACTAGGGGTTTCCGCCTCATTTGAACAGCTCATACCACTCGGGCAAATCAGGGAAAATGTTAGCGGTGAAGTAAATGGAAAACCCTTTATCGACCGTGAAGTCAGTGACGTTTTTGGCCTTGTGTGCGAGCTGCCTTTGACAGAACTTCTGCTGCAGCCTGAAGAAGTGGCCGGCGTTTATGAGGCTGATCTAGATGAGCTGATTGCATTGTTTGAAGGCTCTTTATCTGCGGTTTCTGCTTCAGGTGTTGAGCTCGGAGATCAGAACGAGCAGCTGACGATTGTCCAGCGCTCCGTTTCGGCGAAGCAATTCGTGCCTCGCGAGTTTTCTTATTATACGAGCGTACTTCAGTCTCTGCGCGGTTGTACTTAAGGGATGCCTTGCTTTTGCTAGTTGGATCGCGAACACCCATTGTTCGCTCCCAATTGCTATACCACTGGTCAATTAAACCATGGATATTATAAAATTCAGTATGGCGCGGCGCTAGGTCAAAATCATTCAGCTCAGGCTGATTGTACAGCCTCGCCGCCATTTCATGAAAACACCCGTGAAGATTGTACTCAATAAAGCTGCCCAGCTGATCGGCTGTAGCGAATGAACGCGGATTGTTTTGTACTCGCTGCTCTGCACCTGGATTAAAGCAGGAGGAACGCCTGATTTCCTCAGGCACTTGGTTCCAGCCAGCAATCCAGCTGCGGTCATAGCCCATCGAATCATGCCAATTGTATACCCTATTAATAAAATCTCGATGAAATCGCAGAAATCGATCGCCATAACCCGGCGGCGGTATCGTTCCCGGAACCAAATGATTCGTATGATGCCATACGCGGTGCTCATCCAACAACGCTTGCGGAAAATTAGGTATTCGCGGCATCCTCTTTCCCTCCAAACTTATACATGATTCTCGTCTCTCACTCCTATAGCGTATGCGGCCCATACACCTCCTGTGATATACCTCCTTTTTAAATAACAAAAAGGACTGCCAACATAAATTCTTGACAGCCCTTCCTATTAAATTGAAACTACCAGAATTGACGACGGCATTCATCTACTTCTCTTTTGACGCAAATATCAAATGAGACAGTTACATCTTGATTTCTTCCGAACGCACAGAAAATTCTTACACAGTCCTTGTCACGCGTGCTGAAGAAGTTAACTACACGGCAATGGCAATCGATCAAGCTTTGAACGGCTCTTGCATCACGACATCGTATCGCTCTCACAAGTTTTGCAGCAGTGCGCTCATCCTTCAGCTGTTTAAAAATATCGCTTAACTCAGCTCCTGCTTCTTGCATCGCTTCAACCGCCGGGTCTTCTCTGCGTCCGCAGCTTTTGTGCTCCACTGGGCTTATGCACTCAGAAGAGATCCGAGCTCGGCTATTTGTTTTACTTGTTTTACGAGCCGCTTTCACATTGCTAACTTTCAGTATTGATTTAGCAGACATATTACTCCACCTCCCTCTCGAACATACTCTATTCTATGTAAATTTAAGAGAGTTGCATGGACGAGTATCGCTCTTCATGTGTTGAATTTAACCTTCCATTTTTGTATGACCCGCTCGCTTCCTGCATACCTATATGACATACCATACGAATGGAGGTCTTTGGCTTGGCAGAAAATATGATGAGCATGGGCAATATCGGCAATATGGGCAATGTGCCAAACCCCGGCAACATGGGGAGCATGAGCAATATGCCGAACGCAGGGAGCTCGGGCAGCATGCCTAACATGAACACCATGAGCGGTATGCCGAATGCAGGCAATATGGGCAGCATGCCCAATATGAGCAACATGGGCAATATGCCAAACGTCGGCAGTATGGGCGGCATGCCCAATATGAGCAATATGGCAGGCATGGAGAAGCCCGCTCCAGTGATCTATGAAGCCGAAGCGCAGCACACGGCAATGGTGATGGAGGTACGCGATAGGATTATGAATATGTGCGGCGGTCATATGCATAAATACGTTTGCGTCCAGACCATCGATGGACATGTATTTGAAGGCAAGCTTATGCATATCGATCACTGCATTCTTTATTTGCAATGTACGATGCGTGACCCTCGCGCTTTCATGAACCCGTACAATGCGGTGCTGCCACTCGTTCTGTATGAGCTTCTTGTCATCACACTGCTCTAAGTATCAAGTTAGGCTTTGATACATTCGACAAAAGCATGTCCCTTTTGACATCGACGGTCTATGACTGCGAAAGCTGTCATACATATGCATAGAATGAAACGTCGATGAAATGAGGGGAGTAGACTCATGATTGAACGGATAAATCGGCTTCAGATAGAACTCCCGCCATCACCTTACGCGGATGCGAACGCCGCTGCAGCGGTGCAGGAGCTGCTTGGAGGAAAATTTGGTGAAATGTCCACCTTAAACAACTACATGTATCAGTCCTTTAATTTCCGTGAGAAAAAGAAGCTTAAACCGTTCTACGACCTAGTATCCAGCATAACAGCAGAGGAATTTGGCCATGTGGAGCTTGTTTCGACAGCTATTAATATGGTGTTAACAGGGACAACAAGTCCCGGTGATCCTAACTCTGCTCCACTAAGAGAAGGCGTAAATAAGCGCAACAGCTATTTTTTTATACAAACAGGTCAAACCTCGCTGCCAGGTGATTCGATGGGACGCGCATGGACTGGTGATAATGTATTTAGCAGCGGCAATCTAGTGCTTGATCTTCTGCATAATTTCTTCTTGGAGTGCGGAGCACGAACGCATAAAATGCGAGTATTTGAGATGACGGATCACCCTACAGCAAGGGCAATGATTGGATATTTGCTCGTTCGCGGCGGTGTCCATGTACTTGCCTATGCCAAAGCGCTCGAAATCGCAACGGGTGTTGATGTGAAGAAGCTTATCCCTATTCCCGACCTTAGCAACAACAGCTTCGAAACGGCTCGAAAATACGAAGCAATGGGGCTTGGCAACAAGCTGTACACATTCAGTCAGAACGACTACAAGGATATTGTCCTCATTTGGAATGGACAAAATCCGCTTACCGGCGCTGAGCTTGAGGTCATTCAAGGCGCACCGCAAGGCGCACCTATGCCTGATTTA
The DNA here is from genome assembly GCF_050467785.1 of Paenibacillus sp. NRS-1760. Classification (NCBI taxonomy): domain Bacteria; kingdom Bacillati; phylum Bacillota; class Bacilli; order Caryophanales; family Paenibacillaceae; genus Paenibacillus; species Paenibacillus sp. NRS-1760. The sequence goes on from NZ_JBITPK010000007.1 coordinate 329,164, forward strand.
AGCGAGCTTCCAGAAGAGTTTGCGCCAGGCATCTCGCAAGAGGATTTTATTGAAATTGCCCGTCGGCTGCAGAAAAACGCCGGACTATAATCAAGTCATGATTCAAGGGAGACCTCCTCATGCGCGCAAAGCGGCTTGGAGGTCTTCCTGCTCCTATTCCCTCGTTTTCCTATGCTATACTAAACAAAAGGCGAGGGAACGAAGGTGATTGCGATTCAAGTTTTGGCTATGCTTACTATGCTTATTGATCATATTGGTTTGTTGTGGTTCCCTGAGAACGTCATTTGGAGAATCATTGGACGGCTGGCACTCCCTTTCTATGCGCTCGCGATTGTCCTCGGTTATTACCGAACGAGCAATCTCGATCGTTATCTGAAACGGGTAGCATGGATCGCGCTTTTATCGCAGCTGCCCTATCAATTTGCTTTTTACCGGCTTGAAGTCAATACGGTAGGCACTTTATTCGTCTGCCTGCTGCTTTTGCGCCTTCTAGACAAATGGAACGGAAAGCCGCTTCTGCAAGTTCTGCTTTGCCTTTCACTCGCTGGACTTCTCGAGTTTATGCCCTTCAGCTATGGCGTATATGCTGCACTGCTCGTACTCATTTATCGTTATGCTCAAAATCAATCCTTTGTTGTGTTTCACTTCTCCTTGGAAGTGGTAAGCATCTTTATAAAGGAATGGTTCATACAGCCCTTTAGCATATTTGCTACTATTCTCATGGTCTATGTGCCTGATTTCATGCGCAGCCTCGAAACCATCAAAGTACCGCGCTTCGTCTGGCGCAGCTTTTATCCGCTTCATTTAACGCTCATCGCAATCGTTTATTATGCAACCAGCAGCGAAAGCTTTAAGGAAATATTTTGCAAGCTATCATTCAGTTGATCATTCCGCCAGTTTTTCTATGGCTTTCATACATGAGATTACAGCTGCTACACCACTTATGCATGTGCAATCATTGTCGAACATGTTAGAAAAGTGTAAATAAAGTAAACAAAATTCTGACCACATATTCATAAGGGGCTAAAATATTTACGTTAGAATGGAGGAAATTGATCGGAGGTGTTATAGGAAATGATGAAAATCGTTACCTTTAAAAGTCGTTCTGTCCCAGTCTATTACCCTAATGAACAATCGGCATCCATAGATCTGCTTCATCATAAATTGTACGAATTAGAACTTGATTTTGACTTCCGCAAAAAGTGGAGAAGAATCAAATCGGTTGAAATGGTGCGTGATGTCGCTATTTTCCAGTATAACGACGGCACAAAGCTCTACCTTGAAGTATGTTAGATAACTCGTAAAGAAAGACCTGCAGGCAAAGTGCCCGTCAGGTCTTTTTGTGCTTTCATCATCCCCATTCACCTACAAAAAATGCCCCAACAGCATATTGGTCAAGCCCCAATATTGTAGACAATGAAAAAGCCCTTTAAAATGAACTGTTAAATGACAAAGCGGCAGACCAAATTCTGGTCTGCCTTTCATTGATTGAACTATCGTTACCCGTTAGCGTAACAAAATACTGTTGATTGCGGTGCAATAATTAGTCATATTGTGAGTACAGTTCAAGCATATCATCAGCACAGCCAGCTATGATCGTATTTGCTTGTTCAGCATGTTTTACTGCCCCAGCGTAAAGTTGTAGATTAAAACTAACAGAAGCCATTATTAAATGCCATTCAGCGTCCGTAATTCCCTTATCAGAAACAGTTTGCAGCAGCCTGTATGCTTGTTCAAATGGATTGGTCTGGTCAGAATAATCTTGCAGATAATTCAATGCCCTAGCATATGCTAAAATCATTTCATATGACCACTGTTCCTGAGGGTACTGCTGCAAGATTGATTTTATTTCATAATAATTATCTACAAGCTTCATTACATCCATCTCTGCCTCAAGATCGTTTATATATTGCATGTCAATCATTCGGCTTGCTCCCTTCTCTATATCCATGTACCAATTTTACTAATTATTGATACATGATGCACAAGAGGATTTCTTCCTATTTTTTGCTATCCTGCCTGTTAGCTTAATGAATTGCAGTCTAACATTTGAATTTTGTCTAACGATCATGCTGTAAATTTTAGTCGATACTCAATTGGTGTCTGTTTGTTTAATTTAATTTGAATCCGATCATTATTGTAAAATCGAATGAACTCCTCAATTCGTTGTTGAGCCTCACTAATTGAACTAATATCATATGGATAGAGTGCTTCCGTTTTCAGATGAGAGAAAAAACTCTCCATTGCTGCGTTGTCTATACAATTGCCCCGACGTGACATGCTGATTTGGACTCCTACCGTAGGCAGTAGATCGTGGTAAACATGAGACGTATATTGGGAGCCCTGATCGCTATGGACGATTAGATCGACTATCTTACCTGCAGCGTCTTTGTGTTCTTCAAAAGCCTTGCTAAAGGTGTCTAATACCAGCTCATTGTCGTTTCTAGTGCTCATATGAAAGGCTACGATGTCTTTCCCATACAAATCCATTATAGCAGAAAGATATAGGCGCTGATCGCCTACACGGTACTGTGTGATGTCCGTAACCCACTTCTGATTTGGTTTTGTTGCCATGAATTCACGATTCAGCAGATTTGGAGCAATTCTGCCGTCTGACTGCGCGGCTTGATACGTGTTGAAGTAAGGACGTTTGGCACGAATGATAGATCGAATACCCATTTCCTGCATGAGACGTAACACTTTCTTGTGGTTCACTGTATCTCCGTATTGACGCTCCAGTTCACCTTGAATCCTCCTGTAGCCATACTTTCGATCTCGCTGGAGGTAAATATCTTTAATCCACTTCTTGATTTCGCCGTCTGGATCATCCATTTTACGCTTAAGGTAGCGATAGTAAGCACTCCGCCATACATCAAGTAATTCACAAAGAAGAGTCACCGAATACATTCCGGACATCTCCTCGATAATGGCATACTTGCCCTTTACACCTCCCGTTTCCAGATTTCTAAGCACTTTTTTAACACCGCATTCTCCCGTTTAAGCTGCTGGGTGTATAGGTCCTGATCGATCTACCCTTCGGCCTCTATTATCCAATAATCCATATTCACCTTGTTTTCTAAACTTATAGACCCATTTACGAACCCTATCTTTATCTTGTATCCCATACTTCTCAGTAATTTGCCTATATGTCCACTTCTCATCCTCATGTAACCGTACGGCTTCCTGCTTTATTTCCTTTGTATACGATTTATTTGGTTGTTCTTTCTTCCTCATAAAAAATACCCCCTAAAGTATCATCGGTTCCCCATATGGGTTTTTCCAATGTCTACTATAAAGGGGGCACTTCATATCGCTGCTAGGGCATTATTCATTCTCCTTTAAGCTAAACCTTAAATTTCATAATTTCCTTCTGTAAATGCTCTGCCATATTGGCAAGCATAGCTGATGCCGCTGCAATTTCTTCCATCGAGGCCGTCTGCTGCTGCGCCGCTGCAGCTACAGATTGCGTACCAGAAGCCCCTTCAACCGCGATATCAACGACCTCTTTAATGGTCAGCATCACCTGCTCCGTACCTGCTGCAATGCCATTTGCTGCTTGCGAAACCTCATCAATTTGCTCAGCAACCTGCATAACCTCGTCCCGTATAGAGCCGAACATGCGGCCTGCTCCTTCAACTGCTTGGATGCCGCCGGATACGACAGTGCCCGCATCATTCATCGCCAGCACCACACGTTCCGTCTCCGTGCCAACAGCCATAACAATTTTCGTAATATGATCGCTTGATTCCTTCGTTTGCTCTGCCAGCTTGCGAACCTCGCCAGCTACAACTGCGAAGCCTTTGCCATGCTCGCCCGCCCTCGCCGCTTCTATTGAAGCGTTCAGTGCAAGCAGATTCGTCTGAGCAGAAATGTCTGATATAACCTGCACCATTCTAACGATTTCTGTGGATCGATTCCCAAGTCCTTGTACGGCTGCAGCCAAACTATTAAAAGATAGCTGTATCGATTCCATTTGAACAACTGCCTGCTGCAGCGTCTCGTTTCCTTCTGTTGCCTGGCGGGAAGTTTTTTTGGCTGCATGTGACGCTTGCTCCGTGCTGACCGCAATTTGCTGAACGCTTGCCGACATTTCATGTATAACCTGAAAACTCTGCTCAGCACTAGCCGATTGCTTCTCTGCCCCATCTGCTACCTTCTGAATCGTATATGCGATATGTTCGCTTGCATGACTGGTTTGTTCTCCGCTAGCCATAAGCTCCTCCGAGGAAGCGGCTACCTGATCGACGCTGCTACCCACCTCGTGCACAAGCGTTTTAAGCTGCTTTACCATTTCATTAAAGCTTACAGCAAGTACACCTGTCTCATCTCGGTAATGGCAAATAATTGGTTCTATTTGAAGATTGCCTTTTGCAACCTCCATCGAAAGCGCAGAAACCTGCTTGATTGGCCGTGTCATGCGGATCGTAAAGAGTATTGTCGCTGCCATACCGACAGCTATCGTAATTAATAAGGTAACGATTGTCACCGTCACAATCTGTTCAGCGCCTTTATTAAAATCCTGCATATATGTACCAGAGGCAATGATCCAGCCCCAGTGAGGGTCCTTCTCTAAGTAAGTAATTTTCGATGCCAGTTCATTCTCTGTACCCGGAAGCGCCCAAGTATAATAAACAAAACCGCCCCCCGACTCCGCTTTCTTCATGAAGGCATCCGAAACAGGGAGACCCCATTCAGAATCGAGCACTGGTTCTCCATCGCTGTACTTAAGTCCAGCAAGACTGCTGCCCTCCATCGTGGGATGGGCAATCGTGAGTGAGTCTTTGTCTAATGCAAAAACATAACCGTTTTCGCCGAGATCAATGCTTTTATTGATAGGCCGTTTGCCTGCCTCATTCTTTGGCCCAAGCATAGTGACTTTGACGAACTCCTCTGCTTTGGCGCGGTCAATCGCTCCTGCTTTCACCTGTGTGTCGAGCAATGCAATTAAACCAATGGTGCTTCTAACGCTATTTTGAAGCAGCTTCTCGCCGCCGTTGTCCAGTTCGCTAACAGCAGTATTGTAACTTAAAGTACTAACTAGAATGCTAGGAATTAAAAGAAGCGACAAGCATAACGCCATTAGCTTTATACGAATCGTAGGTTTGATCGATCGAAGATTTTTTAGCTTGCTTAATAGACTCACTTTACAGTTCTCCTTTAGTCATCTTCTTTGCTGTGTATTCCGAACGTCGTATCATGGATATATCAAGCACGTCAGGTTCCTGTGGTTTGCCCAGAAGGAATCCCTGTACATAATTGCAGCCCCATTCGCCTAATAATTCGTATTGTTCCTTGTACTCTACACCCTTGGCAATCACTTCAAGACCAAGCTTATGAACGAGATTAATGATGCCTTCAACGATAATGCGATCCGCGCTTTGCAGATCAATGTTTCTAATGAATGACTTATCGATCTTAAGGCAATGAATCGGCAATTGATTCAAGTTGGTGAGGGATGAGAAGCCTGTTCCAAAATCGTCTAGTATGATTCGAACGCCAGCTGCTCGAAGCCAGCTAAGTGTAGATATGGCTGTAGTTGAAGTATGAAGCATACAGCTTTCCGTTATTTCAAGCTCAAATGAGGAGGGCGCAAGCTCATACTCCTTTAACACATGCAGCACCGTTTGTGAAAAGGTCGGATCTTGCAGCTGAAGAGAAGATATATTAATTGACATATTAAGACTATTCAAACCATATTTGCTCATGTTCGCGAGCGTTTTGCACGATTCTCTAAGCACCCATTCTCCAATAGGTACAATGAGACCGCTATGCTCAGCTATAGGTATAAATTCTGTAGGTGAAATATCGCCAAGCTCAGGATGCTGCCAGCGCAGCAGCGCTTCAAATCCTTTAAGCTTACCGTCCTCCATGCGATAGATTGGTTGATAGCTGAGGTGAAATTGCTGTAAATATAAGGCCGGTCTTAACGCCGCTTCAATAGCGATGCGTCGGTTAAGCTTATTTGTATCTTCCAAATTATAAAATCTTGCTCGATTGCCGCCCTGCTCTTTTGATTGGTATAGGGCAGACTCCGCTCGGCATATGAGCTGTTCGCTTGTTCGTCCATCCTTCGGGTATATCGTTGCCCCAATACTCGAGGTCAAATATAGCTCCGCTCCGTTAATATCGATGGGACGCTCAATCGCATTTTTGATAGCCTCCACAGCTTGCATGCTTTGACATTCATCATGTTCTACAGGCATAGCTACCATAAATCTGTTTCCACCAACTCTACTCACCGTTGTAGCAGCCTTTCTAGCCTCAGCCAGACGCTGCCCCATCATGAGGAGTACATGGTTGCCAAACTCTGTTCCTTTGGTTTCGTTTAAGCGATAAAATTTATCCAAATCCACCAACGCTACCACCATCCGCTTGCCTGCTGCACGTACGACATTTACGGCCAATTCCAGCTGTGCAAAAGCCTCCTTGCGACAAGGCAAACCGGTCAACGCATCCATGTTGTTCGACCACCATCCTTTTCCATTTCAGTTATATACACTCATTTTGTCATACAACTATTAGAAAAATTAATGAGCAATATTTAGAACATTGTTAGATAATTTAATACCCGTTCTAACAACCTTACAATTAAGAGAATGGCAGCGAATATTCAAAGTATTGCTGGGCAAATGGGTAAAAAAAAGAATCACTCCATGTTATAGAGTGATTCTTCTTACATAATAGCTTATTCAGCTTTGATTCTTGCTCGTATGCTGAGCGGTATACTTATAGCCGAATCCCCATACCGTTCGAATGAGCCGCGGTTCCTTCGGGTTCTGTTCAATCTTCTTGCGAAGGTTGACGATATGTACGTCTATGGCACGGTCTGTTACGAAGGAATCAAAGCCGCGAATCGTATTTATAAGTTCTTCCCTGCTAAACACCTTGCCCGGATGTGCAAGAAATAATTTCATCAGCTCATATTCCGAGAAGGTTGTTTCAACTAACTTCCCGCGAACCAGCAATAGGCGTCTCTCAAAATCAAGCTGAATGAGCTCCCCCTCTTCGGTCGCTTCCACTGCTGCTGAAACCTGCTGCGCTGTCTCTGTCTGCATCGTATTCGATCGACGAATTAACGCCTCTACCCTAGCTGTCATTTCGTGCATGCTGAATGGTTTGCACATGTAATCATCCGCTCCAGCCTTTAAAGCCTGAACTCTTTCTGACACTTCACTCTTCATGGATAGAATCATAATCGGTACGTTAGAGCGCTTTCTAATTAGCGCACACACTTCCATTCCGTCCAGATCGGGCAAGATTAAATCAAGCAGCACCAAGTCCGGATTAAACTCTGATGCGAGTCTTAATCCATCATCCGCTCTATAAGCTTGCATGACAGAATAGCCTTCCTCGGATAAATACATAGACAGCATATCACTCATCATGACGTCATCTTCAATAACTAAAACCTTATACATTGTCGTCACCCTTTTTGAGGATTGAAGATTTCTGTCGAATATTTTTTGTATCTCTACTATACCTTAACGTTATTAAAGGAACAACAAGTTGTTAGAAATTTGTTAGGTTTTATTGTCGAATATATCTTTCGCTTTCCGAAGACCATCCAAAAGCCGCTTTAACGTCACCTCTAACTGAATAATAGCTTTTTGCAAATTGTCCGATTCAAGCTCCGGCAGCTTCACAATTCGCTCAACCTCACAAGCCGCCTCTAACAATTCGTAAGCAGATAAATAACCGGCAGCCCCCTTAAGTGTGTGAGCCATTCGTTTGACAATTGTTAGCTCCGATTGCTTAATCATCATTCGCAGCTGGTCTGCAAATGAATCGTAATCAAGCATAAATTGCTCCATCATATGCAGCAAGATCGGCAGTTTTCCATTCACTCTTGCCAGTGCGCTTTCAACGTCCATGCCGTCAATAGACGGCAAACTATCTATATTTGCTGGTTCTAATGCACGTGAACGATCATTTAGGCCAGATTTGACGACCGGCTGAATAGCCGAACCGCTGATTTCCTTCAACCAATAGGAAATGACATTATGAATTCGTTCGGAGGAAATAGGCTTCGTTACCACATCGTTCATCCCCAGCTTCAAATAACGCTCGTGATCATTGCGAAGCACGTTTGCCGTCACGGCAATAATCGGAATATGATCATATTTAGCTTGTGTGCGAATGATGCGAACCGCTTCCGATCCATCCATTATCGGCATATGAATATCCATTAATATAAGATCCCAGCGCTCTTCGCCCAGCTTCATCAGCACTTCTTCGCCATTCTCAGCTAAGCCGACCTCGTAGCCCCGCTCCTTCAAAATTTCGATTGCTACCAGCTGATTAATTTTATTGTCTTCTGCTAACAAAATCCGCGTATTTGTCATATTTTGTTGAATCGTTGCTACGAGCGACTCGATTTCTTGTTCCTTCCCATTCGTGCCCTTATGATCCAGAACACTTTCAATTGCACGAAGCATAGCCGTTCTCATGATAGGCTTAATTAACAATGTTACCGGTCTTTGCTCAGCAGGAAGCTGCATCATTTCGTCGCGTCCATAAGAGGTCGTCATAGCAATGGTTTTGACACCAGCAAGTTCCGCATCACGATGGAATTCAAGCCAGGTTTCTGCACCGTACATATCCGGCATCTCCATATCCAGTACGATAAGCTTCGGCAGAGCGCCAGCTCCAATGCGGCGCAGGCGATCTCTAGCCATTTTCCAAGAGTGAAATGGAATAGGTGTCAAGCCAAACGATTCGACAATATCGCTCCAGTGCTCCCGCATCTCGTCATCATCCTCTACGATCCACACGGGCTGCTCCAATAAATCCTGATGAACCTGCAAACGCGGTTCGGTATACTTATGAATAATAGTGAATGGCAGCGTAAAGTAAAACTCGCTTCCAACAAGCGCTTTGCTGGAAACCATCAGCTTGCCTCCCATTAATTCAACAAATGATTTGGATATGACAAGGCCAAGTCCCGTTCCACCAAACTTCCGTGTTGTTGACCCATCAGCTTGCGTAAACGGTTTAAAGAGCTTTAGGACCTGAGCCTCGCTCATTCCAATCCCCGTATCCGAGATGATAAACTTCACGTTTACCCCTTTATCGGTCGGCTCCACTATCTCCAGCTTCAGCCTTACTTTTCCTCTATTCGTGAATTTGATCGCATTCATGCACAAATTGAGCAGCACCTGCTCAAGACGCAGCGCATCGCCAATAATCGTTTGCGGCAGTTCCTCTGGCGTATCAATAATGAATTCAAACTGCTCTTTACCGCCCATAAATACGCTTAATTGATCAGTGATCCGGTGCATCAGCTCCTCAGGCTGGAATGGCTGACGTTCGATGTCGACCTTGCCTGCTTCAATTTTGGAGAAATCCAAAATATCATTAATAATTCGCAGCAGCGTCTCCGAGGATGTATTCATCTTGTCCATATAATCCTTCTGTGACGAAGACAGCCCTGTCTTGCGCATTAATTGCGTCAAGCCAATTATGCCATTAAGCGGTGTGCGTATCTCATGGCTCATGAGCGCCAGGAATCGGCTCTTCGCCTGATTCGCTTCCTCCGCTTCGAGCGTGGCACGAACAAGCTTCTCCTGCACCATCTTCTGCTCCGAAATATCTCTTGCTATACAAGAGAAAAACAGCTCACCCGTATCTTCATCTTTATGCGGCACGATGACCATGGAAACGTACAGCGGCTCGCCATTTTGCTTCATTAGCTGCGCGTCGCTTTCCCAGTAACCAAACTCTTTGGCGAGCGCCGCTCCTCTCACAAGCTCCGAATACATTTCTGGATGAGAATATTCCTCTACCATATGCACCTGATCCGCATTGCTTTGCAAGCCCAGCATTTCTCTGCCTGCCCCATTCATATAGACGAGCTTGCCTCTTGAGCTGACTGAAGCTATTAAATCCTTGGCTGATTCAACGATGTCGAGCAAACGATTGCGTGCTTTCTCTACATGCTTGCGGTCGGAAATATCGAGCACCATACCTACAACACCAGAGAACCGCCCATTGCGGTCACGCAAACCATTCGAGCTGTGCAGCGTTGGAATTCTTGTTCCGTTTTTATGAATAAAGGTCCATTCCCTCTCATAGGAGAAGCTGGTGCTGCGGAGCTCCTTGAATACTTCAAGACCACAGGCTGAACCGTTCTGCCAAGCTGTTCGCTAAGCTTCTCAGCTTCCAAGCGAACCTCATCTAGATCCATGAACAACAGCGGTGTAGCGCTTCCAGCCAGCTCCGAAGTCTTATAGCCCAGCATCTCTTCAGCTGTTTTATTCAAATAGGTGACCTTATACTGATCGTCGAGCACGATAAATGCATATTGATTTTGATTAATGATTGCCTCAAGGCGATCGAACATTTCTTGCAAATGCTCCATCATGCCGTTCACAGAATGACCAAGCTGACCGATCTCGTCATATGGCTCAACTTCAAGATGCTCTGCCTCGAAGCTCCCCGCTGCAGCCTGCTCCGTCACGCCCAAAATACGTTCTAACCGTTTCACAATACGTTCGAAGTAGAGAAAGAAAAAGATTACAATGATCACTTCCGAGACAGCAATCGTCGTGAAAATACGCCAAAATATCGGCTTTACCTCTTCTTCCAGCTTGGACATTGGCTCTTGCAATGCAAAACGCCAAGGTGTTTCACTCACCTTCGTATGAAAAACCGCGTACGCTCTTCCCGCTATGTTAATTTTCGAAACACCCTCATAGGAGCCAAGCATTTTCTCCGCAATCGGAGACAAGGAAGACTTCTCATGAAATAAGCCCTTGCTAATGATTTCTTGGTTATCAGAGCTATAGATGATGCCGCCTTCATCATTGAACAAGCGTATAATCGTTTGATCGCCTGTAAATTCAATGAATGGCCGGAGTGTAGCCATAACAATAGAGGCATACACAACTCCTTTGAGTTCGTTCGTAGCCCCATACACAGGTACAACAATAAACGATTGCGTAGCATCAGAAAAAGAAGGCTTAAAAGGATCCGTAATGACCACTTTGCCTGTAATCGACTCCTGAAAAAATGACTCCATACTCATATCTCTTCTAATACCATCGGTACGCAGGCTTATGCCTGATTCATCTATATACCCAATCGAGTGATAGATAAAGCCGCCACGAACCAGCTCACGTCCAAAGTAATGAAGACGCTCCTCATCTGTACCAAAACGGACAACCTCTGTTCGGCTCATCACAATAACCTCCGCTTTGCGGATAGCCATCCATGACGCTAATTCGTTTGCACGCTTGTTTTGCATGCTGCTTGTTTTCTCGATTTCGGATTTAAGCATCGCATCCTTGACCGCAGAATAGTTGCCCACTCCAGCAATCAACAATGGGAAGAAAGAAATGAGAACAATCAGGATTAATCCTTTTGTACGCAACGACATTTTTTTCAAAATCACTTCCACCTTCCGCTACGCATGAGCCAAATCTGCCTGACTTTGACACTATTATATCTCTTTCAACTATTATTTGGATAATAAAAAAACGCTAGAGCCTGCATGCCGCAACACTGCGGTTAGCTGCTCTAGCGTATCATTCTATTTATACTAATCTATTCAGCTGCAAGCACCGCTTCAATACGGCTAAGCTCCTCGTCGCTGAAATCTAGACGGCGTAGTGCTGCAACATTATCATCAATTTGTTCGACACGACTTGCTCCGATCAAAGCCGAAGTCACTCTTCCGCCTCGGAGTACCCAAGCAAGAGACATTTGGGCAAGCGATTGTCCACGATGCTGTGCAATCTCATTCAACTGCTTAATCTTATTCAATGTGCTGTCTGTAATATGATCTGCCTTCAGAAATACACTTGGTCCTCCAGCGCGTGAATCGGCAGGAACACCATTCAAATAACGATTCGTCAGCAAGCCTCCAGCAAGCGGAGAAAATACGATCGAGCCTATGCCTTCTTCGTCCAAAACATCCTGCAAGCCGTTCTCGATCCAGCGATTGAACATCGAATAGGATGGCTGATGAATAAGGAAAGGCGTACCTAGATCCTTCAGAATAGCGGCCGCTTTAGCTGTTTGCTCTGGATTGTAATTCGAAACGCCGACATACAGCGCTTTTCCTTGGCGCACAATATGATCAAGAGCCCCCATTGTTTCTTCAAGCGGTGTATCCGGATCTGGACGATGGTGATAAAAAATATCGACATAATCAAGGTTCATCCGCTTTAGGCTCTGATCCAAGCTGGAAACCAAATATTTGCGTGAGCCCCATTCGCCATAAGGACCTTCCCACATATAGTAGCCAGCTTTGGTTGATATAATAAGCTCATCACGATATGCTGCAAAATCTTGTTTAAGTATTTGGCCAAACATTTCTTCTGCTGAGCCAGCAGGCGGTCCATAGTTATTCGCAAGATCGAAGTGCGTAATGCCTAAATCAAATGCACGGCGTACCATGGCACGCCCATTCTCATGACGGTCAATGCCGCCGAAATTATGCCACAATCCTAAGGAAATTGCCGGCAGCTTTAAGCCGCTTCGTCCGACACGGTTATACTTCATGCTCTCATACCGATTATTAGCCGCTAAATAAGTCATGTTCAATATTCCCCCAAACCGTTATTGGAATCACTTATTGTGCTTATTAATCAACAACAAGCTGCTTCCCGTTTATTGTACAACTGCTGCTAACCAAATGGAAATGCGTTTATTTGATCAGCCTTTTCTCCAGCTTCAAATGCGGACTGTTGCGGACGGTTTCCTCGAAAAAGCTCGTTTGCTCCCGTACAAGGCGCTCCCATGCCTGAACGCACACGGGGTCGAAATGTCTCCCGCTCTCCTTTAGGATAATTTCCATAGCCGCCTCATGCGACATCGCCTTTCGGTAAGAACGTGACGAGGTCAAAGCATCATAAACATCCGCTACGGCAGTGACCCGTGCAAGCAGCGGTATCTGTTCACCTGCAAGCTGATCAGGATAGCCGCTGCCGTCCCACTTCTCATGATGAGACCTTATAACAGAAAGCTCCTCCGGCATAAAACCTAATCTTTTGCACAAATCGTAGCCCGATATAGGATGCACCTCAATAATTTCACGTTCCTCAGGTGTAAGCTTGCCTGGCTTGTTCAAAATCGTATCCGGTATTCGCAATTTGCCGACATCATGAACTAATCCGCCTTGCGCAATCGCCCTTAATTCAGCTGAGCTGAGTGAAAGCTCCTCTCCCAGCTTCAAAGCATAAAGGGCTACCCGATAGTTATGGCCTGCTGTGTAAGAATCACGTGCTTCCGTTGTCATCACCAGCTCTCGAACGCTTGAAGACATATAGGTGTTAATCCAATCGCGCGGATTGGCGCGGAACATCAGCTTAATAGAGGCTGTAATGGATTTGGAGCTGACATATTGATTCACAATACCCCAAACCATAACAATAACCGAAGCAAGCAATAGGAAATGGTAAAGCCACCAGCTTATATTCCAAGCTTCGCCACTCACGATAATCAGCTGTGCAATAATCATCCAGCCTGAGCTGTACACGATGGCGAGCTGCAATGGAAAACGAGAGGATATGTACGCTTGCAAATACCGATATATTGTCCAGCCATTCAAAGCGATCGTAAATAGGCTTGCGGCCCATTTCATTGGCAAATCCTTAAAATGTAGAAATAGAATAAGATTCGGGTAAAACCAAAGGATGGTGCAAAGGGCAAGAAGCAAGGATATCCATAAGGGCAAAAGCATTCGCTGCAACTGCGCAAACCATTTGATGAGAGGACGATCTACAGATATAGAGGACAACCACAACCATACAACGGCCAGTATAACGCTAAGCTGAGCAGTGCTGCCTGCAGTACTTGAGTGATGCGTTAAAAAACCAGGGGTAGATAAGCCATGCAGAACAAACAATGCAGATAATGATACATAAGATAACGATAGAAAACTAATCTTAATATTGCGAAGGGTAATCGCGACGAATCCTACAGCAATAGCAAGGATCAGCGAGATCATGGCTACGAGACTGACGATATAAAAATGCTCTTGAGGTGCGTTAATGCTCTTATCAAGCTCCGAACCTCGCAACGCGAAATAGCCTGCCAATGGCAAAAGCATTAATAAAACTAAACGTGTGTATACCCACATATTTTTGCGCAAGCTTATTCCTCCTAGATGTCGTTCTTTATATGTATTTGCTGGTAAACATACCGCCTGTGGGAGGCGCAAAATGTAAAGTTTCATCAAAAACCAACATGAAACTTGTAGGATAATGTTGGATATTCGTCTTTTACTATCATATCATCACGCAGTCAACCTATAAATAGTGAAATTTCGCGGAAATACGGATAATTCAAACCGACAACATATATTTTTATTTTAGATTAAGGTTTTTTCAATCTTGTTTTGTTATAGTAGTTGAAGACAGGTAAATTGAAGGGAGTTTATGGAATGAATAACAAGGAATCGCAGCCAAACAAAGACGCAGAAAACGAATTGACTGCGAAGGAAGAACGTTACGAGCTCGAACAGACAGAAGAGCAGGACAAGCTTTCGGATCAAGATACAGCTATCGAAGAGGAGCTTCAACAAGAATTAAACGAAGAGCTTCCTGAAGCATCAAACGACGAGGTTCGTGCTGCTGCCCTAAATTCGGAGAGCGTTCATCAGGCTCCCAAAGGCGGAAGCGGTAAAGCATGGTTGATCGTCTCAGCAGTACTAGCTATTTTGCTGATCGTCGTATTAATTAAACCGCCATTTGGATCAAGCAATGAAACCGTGGCAACTGTCAACGGTGTCAACATAGGGAAAGACAGACTTTACGATGAGCTAGTTAAAGCAGGCGGTCCGGCTACACTTGAGAACATCATTACACAAGAGCTGATCGTCCAAGAAGCAGAAGCAAATAACGTCAAGGTTACAGACGCTGACGTAGATGCTGAAATTGCGCTTATCAAGAAGAGCTTCGGTACGGACGAGCAGTTCAATGCTGCACTTGCTCAGTACAACATGACGCTTGAAAACTTGAAAAGCGATACAAAAATCAATCTAACGATTCGTAAAGTTTTGGAGCCAAAAACAGACGTAACTGCGGAAGAAATTCAACAGTTCTATGATACGAACAAAGCTGCGCTTGGCACGCCTGAGCAAATTCAAGCTTCACACATTTTGGTAGCAACAAAAGAAGAAGCTGATGCTATTCTAGCTGAGCTTAAGCAAGGCGGCGACTTCGCTGCAATTGCCAAAGCGAAATCGATCGACCCAGGTTCGAAAGATAATGGCGGAGATCTTGGCCTATTCGGAAAAGGAAAAATGGTTCCTGAGTTCGAAGCTGCTGCTTTTGCATTGAAAATTAATGAGATCAGCGGTGTTGTTCAAACCGAAAACGGCTTCCACATCATTAAGAAAACAGCTGAGAAAGCTGCTGTTGTTCCAACGTTCGAAGAGAAAAAAGAAGAAATTAAGAACCAGCTTGTTGCTACAGAAGCAAATGAGCTATCCGAAGCTTGGATGACCGAAATTCGTGCAAAAGCAAAAATCACGAACACACTGACTCCAGCAGCTACTGACGCTCCAAAAGCTGAATAATAGCTAATGCTTTCTTAAAAGGGACTGTGCTTCATAGGTTATTTATAACCTGTGGGCACAGTCCCTTTTTTCACAATAAAAAGCCCCCCTTTCGCCCGGAGGGATGGGCTTCAGGGAGGCTCTGGCTTCAGAAGGATAGATGAGCCTCTTCAATTTTATGTCATTCTTCTGAAGTTAATATATATTATTCTATGACTATCAATTGGCGTAGATGATTGTTTTACTAGATTCGACCATTTTAAAACAGGCAATCGATCGCTTAGGGATAATCGTACGGATGACGGGGAGGGCGAAATGACTCTGTAGGCGTGATTTAGGACATAAATAGTGAGGTAGCGTGTATTGTGAATATGATATGATGGTGAAATATGCCATGTATCTATTATTGGAGGGAAACAAGTGAGCAACTACGAAGTACGCAGCTATAAGGATACGTATACCTTGTATGAATTAACGGAAGAAAGCACGCAATCCCGCATCATCGTATGTCCAGAGCGCGGCGGTATCGTTATCGGCTGCCAGCTGCATGGACTAGAGCTCTTTTATTTGGACAAATCGACGTTTGAGAACCCAACCGCCAATATCCGCGGAGGCAATCCGATCCTGTTCCCAATTAGCGGGCAGCTTGCTAACCAAACTTATGAGTGGAACGGTCAATCGTACACGATGGCTAACCACGGCGTTGCCCGTACTTCTGTATGGGATGTTGTCAGTACAAAAACGGATGGTGAGGCTTCGATTACAATCCGCCTGCAAAGCAATGAAGAGACGCTGCGCTCCTACCCTTTTGCATTCGAATTGCTGTTTACCTATGTACTGCAGGATGGTCAATTACATACGCGTCAGCTGTACCGCAATCTAAGCGAAGCTGCTGCGATGCCTTTTTATGCTGGCTTCCATCCTTATTTCGCCATTGATTCGGGTAAGAAGATCGCATATGAAAGCGATGCTACCCGCTATGTCGATTATAACGATAATGTAGAAAAACCATTTGATGGTGTTATCGACTTGGAAGGACTTGTGGAATCCGTATGCCTGCTCGATGCGAAGAAGAGCGAAATCTCCTTCGTCGCTTTGCAAGGCGCTCGCGTTCGCCTAACTTACGATGACATTTTCAAATATATGGTGCTTTGGTCCGTTAAGGATCGGCCTTTCGTATGTGTAGAGCCATGGATGGCTGAAAATGGTGAGCTTAACCGTCAAGAGGAGCTTGTCATGCTGAACGCTGGCGAAGAGCTGCATGCCAACATGACGATTAGCTGCGAACGTTAAGTCCGTCTCTTTAGACGAACGATTCAGCCATTAAGCTTGTGTAGCATTGGAATCATGAAGCAAAAAAAAGAGAGGGAAGCCTTGCAAGCCATGGGTTCGGTTCCATGGTGCAAGGCTTCCTCTTTGCTTTTTAGGAGCAACGAACTAATAGCCTTCGCCTTGACCGCCTGTAACGATAGCGATGCCAGAGCTTGCTCCAATACGTGTTGCGCCCGCTGCGAACATTTGCAGAGCAGTTTCCCGGTCGCGTACGCCGCCGGATGCTTTCACACCGAGGTCAGGACCTACCGTACGGCGCATCAGCGCGATATCCTCTACCGTAGCGCCTCCCTTGCCAAAGCCCGTCGATGTCTTCACGAAATCTGCGCCAGCCTGTTTGCAGATTTCACATGCGACAACCTTTTCTTCATCCGTTAGAAGTCCCGTTTCAAGAATAACTTTAAGCAGGGCTTGTCCTTTAACCGCCGCAGCTACACCCTCAACATCACGCTTCACGCCTTCAAGATCGCCTGATTTCATCAAGCCGATGTTTAAAACCATATCTACTTCCGTTGCTCCAGCTTCAATAGCAAACCTCGCTTCTGCTGCCTTAGATGCCGTCATCGTCGCTCCTAATGGGAAACCAACGACTGTCGTTATGCCTACTCCCGATCCCTTTAGTTCTTCAGCAGCTGTTGCTACCCAGCCTGCATTTACGCAAACCGTTGCAAATTGATACTGCTTAGCCTCGCGGCAAATTTGAAGTACCTCATCCTTTGTTGCATCAGCTTTAAGTATTGTATGATCGATCATCGCCGCTATGTCCGCCGGCGATAAATTCATATCGTTGCTCATTTTGCTGCTCCTCCTCTATCATTTTGATTGCTCCAAACATTGCTCTGCCGGTACGCCTCATCCCTATCCTATCCAAACGAATGGGCGAGATACGCATGATACGTTTCATTATACGAAGCTTTGTTCAAAACAACAATAATATAGCGCCGAAAATACCACATGCTTACTTTTTTGCAGACGATCTTTCCTACAGAAGTCATGTGGACAAACGGATGGTTGTGTTCTATTCTTTACTATGTACTAACAAACTTATCCAGTCTGAACCGCAGAGAGGTGCGCAGCTTGACCTTGTTTTCGAAATCAAAGCGCGAAGCTGATTTATTCGGCAGCGCTTTTCATTATGCCTCAATAGGCATGGCATTAGTAGATTTAGATGGTCGTTTTATCGTAGCCAACCCTTACGCTCAAACGATGCTGGGTTATGAGGAGAAAGAGCTTGTCAATCTTACGTTTGCCCAAATTACCCATCCGGATGACTTGGAACAGGATTACCGCTACGTGAACCAGCTGCTCGAGGGCGAAATCGACACCTTTCAAATGGAGAAAAGATACTTCAAAAAGACCGGCGACATTGTAACCGTGCTTCTTTCCGTATCCCTTGTATATGACAGGCATGGCGCCCCCCGTCATTTTATATCGCAAATGATGGACATTACAGAGAAGACGCAAGCGGTGTCGGAAGTCAGGCAGCTTACGATGCGTATCTCCACTATTTTGGAAAGTATCTCAGATGCATTTTTCTCACTGGATCATGAATTTAAGTTTATCTATACGAACAATGCGACTCAGGAACTATTTAAGCGAAACAAGGAACAATTGATTGGTTATAGCATATGGGAGCTATTCCCTTGGCTCGCAGAGTCCATAAGCCATCTAGAATATAGATTGTCTATGGAAACCAATCAGTACCGCATGTACGAGCAATTTATTCCACGGCTTAATAATTGGTTTGAGTCGAATTTATACCCGTCCGAATTTGGGCTCTCCGTTCATTTTCGCCAAATTACAGAGCGAAAGCGAATCGCTGACAAGCTGCTGGAGAGCGAGAAGAGCTTCCGGCTGCTAGCTGAGAATTCAAGCGACATGATCTCCAAGCATGATCGAGATGGGTTATTTACTTATGTATCCCCTGCTTGCTATACGCTGCTAGGCTTTCGTGATGACGAGCTGATTGGATCGTCACCGTTTGTTTTGTATCATCCTGATGACAGAGGGAGAATGCTCGAAAATCAAGAGCTCATTTACAGCAACATTGAAGCCAATACCATTACTTATCGCATGCGCCGCAAGGAAGGCATTTATCGCTGGCTCGAAACGACCTCCCGAGTCATTTATCATGATGGTGATCGCACGCAGACGATCGTTTCTGTCTCCAGAGACGTTACCCCTCGCAAAGAAAATGAGTTGAAAATGATTAAGAAGTATCAATTATTGCATAAGCTCTCGCATGTGGATGAGTTGACCAATATTGCAAATCGGCGAGTGTTTGATGAGTCTTGGAACAAGGAATGGCTGGAAGCGCAGCATCACCATATGCCGATCACGCTCATGCTGGGCGATATCGACAACTTCAAATTATTCAATGATACGTTCGGGCATCAAAAAGGCGACGAATGTCTCAGACAAATCGCCGCCGCATTGCGGAGCACCATGAAGCGTCCGCTTGATATTGTCGCCCGCTATGGGGGCGAGGAATTTGGATTTATTTTACCTCAAACGAGTGAAGAACGCGCCGCCAATATTGCATCTAGACTTCTGGAAGCGGTCAGGCAATTAAAAATACCGCATGCAGAACTATCGGGCTGTCCCCATGTCACGATAAGCTTGGGTTCAGCGACGTGGAAGCCGGGCTGCTCCGCTAAGCAAGAAGAGCTGTTTACCTATGCGGACAAAGCGCTTTATCAGGCGAAGCGCGAAGGAAAAGATCGATACGTATCACACTAATTCCACGCGATCGTCGCTGCTGTTTTTCTCGGCTACGATCGTTTTGCTATTTCCGCCAAACCCGCTTGCTTAAGCTGCTTCTCATACACGAAATATACAACTAAGTAAATGACGAAGAACAAACTGGACACGAGATACATCGTCGCATAATTCGACCATGTCGCGACTAGGCCAAGCAGCATGGCTCCGCTTCCGATTCCGATATCGAATGCATTATAAAAAGTTGCAGTCGCTACCCCTCTTCGCTGCGGCTCCACCCTGTCAATTACCCAAGCTTGCAAGCCTGGGAAAATAGCCCCGAAGCCCGCTCCATAAAACACCGCTGCAAGCAGCAATGTTCCAGTTGATTTGGTCATATAAAGGATTATGCAGCCCACGATACAAGATATTGCCGCAGGAAACAGTACCCAAAATCTCCCCTTCGAATCGAAAATCCGTCCGCTGATAAAACGTATTAAAAATTCGCTTATAGCAAGGACAAGGAAGAAAAACCCTATATTTTGCACGCCTGTTTCTTTGCCGAACAATGTGATAAAGCTAATAACACCGCCTAGTGACAAACCTACAAGCAGTCCTAATAAAGAAGGCATCAGTGCTTTCGGCTCAATAAACCGCAGCATGAATGAGGTTTCCGTGGCGGACGCTATTTGCGCCTTTGCCCTCTCCTCTTTGGTGTCACCTTTGACGAAGGCCGTACAAACCATCGCAATCAGCAGTATACATGCCCCAACAATGAACAATACGGAGAAACCAAACTCCTCCATCAACCATATGCCAAGGAAGGGCCCGAGCGAAATGGCTACAGCATTTCCTGTACCGAAAAACCCCATGCCCTCTCCTCTGCGAGAAGCAGGTATAATGTCCGAAGCAACCGTTCCGTACAAGGTCGTTGAAATACCGAAGCCTACACCATGCACGATACGAAGCATAAGCATCATCGTAATCGTCACTGCGGCGTAATAGCTGGCCGTACCGATTAAACAAATGGCTACGCCGACGAGAAGCAGCAGCTTTTTGCCAAATTTATCAGAAGCCATACCAACAAAAGGTCTTAAAATAACAGCTGAAAAAGTAAATAAACCAATAATAAGTCCGATCTCAGCATCCGAGCCGCCTTTATTTGCCGCAA
Organism: Paenibacillus sp. NRS-1760; assembly: GCF_050467785.1. Taxonomy (NCBI): domain Bacteria; kingdom Bacillati; phylum Bacillota; class Bacilli; order Caryophanales; family Paenibacillaceae; genus Paenibacillus; species Paenibacillus sp. NRS-1760. The sequence continues at coordinate 349,863 of NZ_JBITPK010000007.1, forward strand.
ACATCGGAAGTGTAGGCAGCAGCATCTCCAGTGATAAGAACAAAAATAAATTAGATAAAATCAACAAAACAAACGGTTTGGTCCAGAGTGATTCCTTCACCTTATTAATTCCTCTCTTGTTGCTAATAGTCGTGCCTATATTTCCTATAATGGCAAATTGATCTTCTGCACAAAATGGCACTCCTACATGATATCAGCAAAATTGTTGTTCGTGACGATGTTTTATTCAAAGAAGGCAAGCTGACCGACGAAGAGTTTGATCAAATCAAGCTCCATCTATTATATTAGGGAAAGAGTTCTGTTTGGAATAATATTTGACAGAACCTATTAAAAAAAGCTCCAAAAGGAGCCTTATCATTACTCTTCTAGTTCACCAGTTTATTTATAATACCATGTTATCGACGTAAAGAATTACTCTTTTAACATATGACTTTTTTTCATTTCGAAGTAGCTGCAAAAAACAAACGTCAGTCCATTGTTGGGCTGACGTTTGTATGTGAATATTATTTCAAGCCCGTATTGGCAATGCCTTCAATAAACTTATTTTGAGCCAGGAAGAAAACAACCAGAATCGGGACAGTTGCTATGGTCGAAGCGGCAAGCAGCAGCGGCCAGTCCACGCCGGTATCCGTAGTAAGCAGCGATAAGCCGATCGGCAGCGTGAACAATTCCTTCGTATTTAAATAAATAAGAGGTTCAAAAAACTCGTTCCAGCTATTCATGAATGTAAAGATGCTTACGGTTGCCAATGCGGGCGTAGCAATCGGGAGCATAATCGACCTGAATGTGCGCCACGGCGAACACCCGTCTACTTTGGCTGCTTCATCCAGTTCAATAGGAACTGTAATTAGAAACTGACGTACGAGAAATACGCCGAACATCCCTCCCGCTCCAAGCATTGGCGGAAGAATTAGAGGAATATGCGTATCGATGAATCCGAGCTTTGACATCCAGTTGAATAAAGGAATGGCCGTAACTTCCGTAGGAATCATCATCCCGCTAAGCAGGAACAGAAAGATCACATTTTTGAATGGAAAGTGCAATCTGGCAAACGCATAGCCTGCCAATGCGGACAAGAAACATGTGCCTGCCGTGACGAGCACCGCGATATATATACTATTAAAAAAGTAGAGATGAAACGGCATTTCCGTAAACACGCGAATATAATTGAACCATTCCCAAGCCTCTGGTATCCATTGGGGCGGAAATAGAAACACCTCGGAATCCGTCTTCAAGGATGTGCTGACCATCCAAAAAAAAGGGAACAACACGATGAAGGAAACGATTGTTAGAACCAGATAGGATGCAAGGTTGGATGTTATCTTTTTATTGTTCATAATGTACCCATCTCTTTCTCAGTTTCCACTGTATCAAGGTCAGAACCAGGATAATGCTGAACAAAATAAATGCCAGTGCCGATGCATAACCGAATTCGTAGGAGCGGAACGCTTGTTTGAAAATGTAGAAGACCATCACGTACGTGCTAGTTCCCGGCCCTCCGCCTGTCATCACATAGATTTGTCCGAACACTTTAAGAGAACCGATAACGGTTATGATCGTTATCATGAATACGGCTGGCGTAATCATTGGCAATGTAATGGATTTAAAGGTTTCCCAGCGCGAAGCACCGTCAATTTTGGAAGCCTCGTAATAATCCTTCGGCACATCGTGCAGAGCGGCCAGGAAGATGACCATGTTCATGCCCACGCCTTTCAGTGCACTGACCACTATAACGGTAGGCATCGTCCACGTTTCCGAGAAAAGCCAGGCAATCTCCGTTCCACCAAACGTTCGGATCAGCAGATTGACTAATCCGCCGTCCGTAGAGAAAATAAACTTCCATACGATCCCCCAAACCACGAGGGAAACGACTACAGGCGTAAAGATCGCTGTCCGAAACAAGCCGATGCCCCATATTTTCCGTTTCAATAGCATGGCCAATAAAAGCGATAAAACAATGTTCAGCGGGACCAAGCCCGCAGAGAAATATACGGTATTCACGACCGTATCCCAGAAGACAGGATCATCGCGCATGGCGTAAATATAGTTTTCTAAACCTATATATGCTGTATTTCCAAATAACGACCAATTCGTAAAGCTCATCACGAAAGCGTAAACGATCGGGCCAAACAGAAAGATTATATATCCCGCCACAATAGGCAGTATAAATAAATACCCCATCCACATTTCTTTTGATTTCAAAGATGCTAAACCTGCAGACTTACCTCCGGCCATTCGCGCCTACCCCCTGTTGTCAATATGACGCAACCCTCCCTATAATTTACGAGATCGCCCTATTGTTCATATGGCGATCTCGCAATGCTCCATCGTTCTGGAAGGTTATTTCAATAGAGGATTAATGCTGTCTTCCATAATTTTCAACGCTTGCTCGGTTGTCGTGGAACCGAGCAATATCGCATCCATGTTTAATGTCACCTGCTCGTCAATCTTGACCCAGTTCGGATGGGAAGGCCTGATTTTACCTTCGGCCAACCGGTCGTACGCAGCCACTTTCATCGTTTCAACGGTCGGGAACGGGAACTTGTTGAGATACTCATCGGAGTACAGGACAGACTTTCTCTGCGGCACAAAAAACTGGGCTACTTTAGCTGCATTTTCCTTATTACTAATAAATTTTAAATATTCCAATGCTTCTTCCGGATACTCTGCGTCTTTGAAGATCGAATAGCCTCCAAAGCCGATAGGCACCGTGACGCCATGGTCGCCTTTCGGAAGCGGAGCAATATCCCATTCGAAATCGACTTTGTCACGATAAGCGCTTGTACGGGTAACGTTCTCAAACGCCATACCAAGCTTACCTGTATCGAAAGTTAACTGCTCACCGATGCTTGGATGCGCTTTCTTATCGAGCAGCCCTTTAAAGAGATTGATCGCTTTGGCCGTCTCCGGCGTGTTCATAGCGAATTGCGTTGTGTCTTCGTTGAAGATTTCGCCACCCATCGCCCAAATCAATGGAATTAGATTGTCGGACCAGTTGGAGGAACTTTGTATGAACTTCACGCCGTATACCCCTTCTTGCGGTTTGGAGATCGCTTCGGACGCTTTGACCATCTCATCGTAAGTCCAGTTGCCCTCTTCATAAAGCTCCATTGGCGACTTCAATCCATTCGCTTCAAACAGTTTTTTATTGTAGAAAACGACCTGAGGCGGCGTAGAGAATGGAATGCCGTAGAGTTTGCCGCCCTTTTCAAATGCAGTGAGCGTGGATGGTATTATATCATCGAACGCATAAGCCGTGTCCTCTTTCACGGACGAAATATCCAGCAGCTGGCCCCCATTCATAAATTGTGGAATCATGCGCTCTGAGATCCATACGATATCTGGCGAGGTTTTGGTCGCTGCCATGATCGCCAGTTTCTGCTGGTAGTCCGCCCACGGAATCACGGAAGTTTTGACTGTCACATTCGGATGGAGCTTCTTGTATTCCTCAGCAAGCTCGTCATACAACGCCACCTGGGCATCACTGCCCCAAACGGACATTTCAAGCTCTATAGGATCTTTTGACTCAGCAGCCACTTCCGTACTCGGCGTATTGTTCGCTTTTTCCTTGTTTGCCATTGCGGCGCCATTATTGTTATTTCCTTTTCCTCCACATGCGCTCAGCAATCCGAGCAGCAATACAACAGACAGCAAGACAAACCCATATTTCTTCATTTTTATGCCCCTCTCTACGTTTGTAATCGCTTTCTATCACTAGTATAAATCTGATGGCTTCCAGAAAAAATAACACGAAATCGAGAAAAACTATGTAAATTCGAGTACTTTAATAGAACCAGTTGAATAACAGAACATCGGCCTAAGCCCGCGTAACAAGGACTTAGGCCGAGAAGGTTCCTAATCGTTGACGAAGCCGACAAACACCTCATTGATTCTGGCCATCATATCGTTCAAATTGCCGTTGCCCCATGACGGACGGACAAAATGGAAGCGCAAGTCAGTCGTCACGACGGGGTTTTCCAAATTCAACGTCGTATACTGACCCAAAAAAGCGTCCTGATCATTATTTCGGACTTCGGCTATCGTCTTCCATTCTCCGTCTTCCAAGATCTGCAGATCAAAATCTCTGACATGCCAGTTGGCCGAGCCTATAACCGGTACATGTCCGCTCCACAGCTTCACTTGGTTGATCGTTTGCTCCGTTGTCCAGCCCAGCATCAGATAAGGTATTTGGGAGCCGTTTGATATCCACCGGGTTTCCAAGTTTCCGTCAAGTACTCTATCTTTTGTATTTGTACCCAGCGTTGAATCGACCGACAACTGCGCAGTAATCGCCAGATTATTGGTTACATTAAGAATGAACTCTCCAGTGCGAGCAACGCCATCCAAGAGAACAGTTGCTTGCAATGCTGCTTCTCCAGCTTGAAGCGCGGTAACCACGCCCGTATGATTAACAGTCACTATATCCGGCGTCAGACTTATAAAAGATATGTCCGCATTTTCCAACGAAACGTCCGATCCTGTATTGTATGTGCCGGTCACATGCAGTTGGGTAGTCATGCCCGGCACCAGCTGCGAACGATCCGCCGTTACCGCTACGGCCGCAAGTTCAACGGGAGGGTAAGTTTCAACCCGCAGGTAAGGCCTAAAGCTGGAGTCGGATCCATTGTATAAATGCGTCAAGTAACCGGTTTGATTGGCATTCTGGGCATAAGCAAGCGATATCGTCCGATCGCCATCCAGACGTTCTTGCACGAGCACAGTCGCATCGAATACATACCAGGCGTACTCGCCTTTATTATTCAGCTGCACAGTCGAGAGCTTCTGACCAAGCTCTGGCGGAGACTGGTACGTATTCCATTGCATGGTATCGCTGTCCCAGTCATTGCTATCCACTGCATAGAGAGAAGTTGCAGCCCCCGTCTCTCCAGCAGGGCTCTCTAGCGCTTGTCCATACACATAGAGCCATGCGGCAGCCAGCTTGCCTTCAATGGAATTCAGATCGAATTGCTGATAGCTTCTCACCGATTCGCTATCATCTCCGCCTTTAATCTGTAAGAGATTCGCAACCGTGGCGTTCTGAGCATTTTTCTGTACGCTTGCCGCCCTGGTCGCCGGTATCCGTTCGGAAACCGCCACTTTATTCTCATAATCCGTCCCGGTATTTCCACTGATCTCATTGCCGAAGAGACGAATATTCGTGCCGTGTGAGATCATAACGCCATTCGTATTTCCTGTAACATGATTGTCCTGAATGACAATATTCTCGGGTATGCCTGCGCCGTTCCCGGCGTTGGTCGGATCGCCGTCGTCTTTCATTGCAATTATACCCCAGAAGTCGGGAGCCGTATTGTTCACGATCTGATTGCCCTTCACAATCGTTCCGGGCGCATTTTTCAGACGTATTCCCTGGCTCCCCGCGTTCGTGAATCCGGTAATGATATTATTCTCGATAATCGTATCAGGAGATCCTAAGTACACCTGTACCCCATACCGTTTCACATTCTCGATTAAATTGTTATGAATGTAATTGCCTGGTCCAGCGGCATCATGCGTAGCGCCCGGATTGCCGACGCCGACAGCCGCTTCGCCGCCGCCAACGATATGATTGTCTCTTACTTCATTCATATACTCGTCTTCTCCGTGGAAATCGATAGCGTCTAATGCCGAGTTCAAGTAGTAGTTTTTTTCAATGAGATTGTTATGGGTGTAAGAATGCGCCATCGTTCCGTGACGAAGATAGGGACCGATAAACTCGTTGTTGCGAACAACATTGAAACGAGAGTCGTCATTTCTGCCGAGCCGGCTTTCCTTGGACTTGCCTTCGATGGAAACGCCATAACCGTTTCCGCCCTCGGCTAAGTTCGTCGCGTTGCGAAAAAGCGAATTTTCCACAATAACATCATGACTGTTCGTAATGACAACGCCGATCCGTTGAAACTTCTCGATCGTCAGTCCATCCAGTGTAATGTTATAGGACGGTTTGCCGGAAGCGGCGGTAATCATGATCACCTGCTTAGGTCCACCCCGATCCGGATTCGCAACCGACGTATTCGTTGAATAATTCAAGTCCCAGCTGGACGTAATTGTCATGTTGCTGATCTTAATATTGTTTTGTCCGGCCATGCGGAATACGATGCCTTCAACCGTAGCATATTCTCCCTGTTCATTAGCATGGTCGGAAACCAGCAGAACGCCATCCTGGCTCTCGCCGCGCATCTGCACGCCGGATTTCATAATGAAATGGGTAACTCCGTCCCTATCTGTGCTCGTTAATTGATAGTGTCCGTTCGGAATATACACTTCGTCCCCAAGCGTCGCTGCAGCCAGTGCAGCCCGGATAGCTTGAGCGTCATCTATTCCGTTGTCGGCAGGATCGGCGCCGAAGTCCAGGACATTATACGTAGTGCCGGTCACTGTCTGAGCCTCATGCGGCACATGCGGTGCGCCATCCGCATAATAGAGACCTGCTTTTGTCGGAATTGGGGAATCCGGATCCGGTCCCGTTGGCGGAATCTCCACATCCCTTAATATAAACCCGTCCACATGGGGAGGGTAAATCTGAATTTCTGAAATGCTTGTCCATTCGCTTGCTCCGCGCCCGACAACCCGTACATAACGGGCGGTGACGGCTTCAAAACCAAAGGCCTCAACCTGGATCGTAGTGCCGCTGCTATCGCCGCTGTATATGCGGGTCCAGTTGGTCTGGTCGTTAGAAACCTCGATATCAATAGTCTTGCTGCGATTGTCTCCCCGGTAGAAAGCGACTCCCAGATAAGAAACCAGCTGTTCCGAGCCCAGATCCAGTTCAATCCATTGCCCGTCATCATACGCCGACCACCTTGTCTGAATATCCCCGTCAATGGCATATTCCGGAATATTGGAATCGCTGCCGCTGGCCCTATAACCCGCGATCGTCAGCGGGGTTGCGCTCGTCGTCTCCATGACGTGAACATCGAATGGCGGTTCCGGCGCAACACTGTAATCGTCCGGGGCGCCGTTCTCGAAATCCTCGAATACGATTTGGTTGGCAGACTCCGCATCGGCTTCGGCCTGCACGCGGCTCGAGCCCATCAAACCCGTGAACAGCATACTCAGGATTAATAATAACGCTGTAGATCTTTTTGCAAGACTAGTCATTATCCACCACATCCTTTCTTTCATGTCATTTCATTAGTTCTTCTCTTACAGTTTTTCTGTAAGCGCTTCCAACTAAACCCAGCCCAAGCTTCCGCTTACACCTCCCGAATATCCGAATGTAATCCTTCTGTCGCAATACATGAAGTCTCTGCACCAATTGAAAGCGCTTAACAATAAGTATACAAGTCAGCCTGTCAGTGAAAAACAACGTATTTTCGAGAAAAACTACGATATTCATAGCATCTGTTTTGTTTGGTGCTCAAAGATCTGACCGGCCTCAACTCAGCGGCCTTTTTCTATATTCAGTAGGCTTCGCTCCACAATGCTGCCGAAACACGGCCATAAAGTGATTGGCGCTGGCATAGCCGCAAAGGTTGGCGACCTCGTATATTTTCAGATGTGTATGGGTCAGCAGCTCCTTGGCTTTACTCATCCGGCAGGCCGTCACATAATCAGAATAGTTTTGTCCGGTTTTCACCTTAAACAATGTGGATAAATATTGATGATTCAAATGCACCTGCTCCGCAATGAATGGAAGTGAAACATCCTGATCCAGACAAGAGACGACCAGTTCCTTCACTCTTCGAATCGTCAGATCTTCATGGGCTGCTTCGGCGTTAGGCGTCTCTACCGCCCGCTCGCGGTCCAGCCGCGCTTTCAAATTCAATAGAAAATGGGAAAGCTCAATCCGGTCCACCGGCTTCAGGATGTAATCCGACGCATTGTGACGCATCGCCGCCTTGGCATAAGTGAAATCTTCATGCCCGCTGATGATTAATACAGGAAGGCTCGGATACAACCCCCGGACATGCCGCAATAACTCGATTCCGTTCATCTGGGGCATACGGATATCCGTAATCAGCAAATCTACCGATTGCATTCTGAGAAGCTCCAGCGCAGCGATACCGTGCTCCGCTTCCGCGGTTACCCTGTAACTGCCGATCACTTCCTCGATCATTATCTTTAACCCTTCCTGAATTTTCTTCTCGTCTTCTACCAGCATCACATTGTACATTCCAATTCCCCCTATCGTAATGGCAGCCGGATTCTCCATTGTGTTCCGGAGGCCTCATCGCTCTCCACGCTTAAGCCGTATTCCACACCATAAAGCAGTTGAATGCGATGGTGAATATTTTTGATGGCATAACCTTTCAGCGTATCTCCAAACTTTGGACGGCTGCCGTCCCGCTCCGGCTTGCACAACATCTGATGGCGAACCTCCAATAAACGTTGCGGCGGCATCCCCACCCCATTATCCTGTACAGTCAGGAGCAAATCCTGTTCCAGCACGGATGCCCTGATCGTTATCGTTAATCCGCTATTGCCCATTCCGTGCTCCAATGCATTCTCAACCAGCGGCTGAAGCAGCAGCTTTGGTACAAGACAAGATTCGAAGGACGGATCCACATACATTTCCGAATTCAGCTTCTCGCCATGCCTGGATAACTGAATTTGCAAATAAGCGTTAACGAACCGTATCTCCTCCTTCAATTGCACCGGTCGTTCCTGCTTGTCAACCGTGTATCTCAGCATTTTCCCCAAACTGGCAACAATATCGCTGATTTCGAGATTTCTCTCCTTCAGCGCCTGCATGCTTACCAATTCCAACGTGTTGTACAGAAAATGCGGATTAATCTGGCTTTGCAGAGCCGACAGCTCGGCTTCGCGTTCGCGCAGTTTCGTTTCATATACCTCCTTGACCAGCCGCTCCACTTCCGTCACCATCAGATTGAAACCCTCAGCCAATTGCCCGATTTCATCGCGATTCATCAAGCTCAAATCTGCCCGTTCGCTGAAAGCCCCGTCCTTTACCCGCCGCATGCGCGACTGAAGATAACGGATCGGCCTAACCAGCCGCTCTGACGTGAAAATCGCAAGCAAATAGGCAATGATAAGCGATATGACTGAAATGAGGATCGTAAATCCGACGATTTCCTTGCCGCCCCGTTGCAAATCGGCTATCGGGATAAGTCCGTGAATATTCACTTTCGTTGATTTCGAGTGCATGGTTGTGTACAGATAAGTCTGGCCGTTCCAATCTATCGTTCCGTCCCCCGGACCAATATCCGGGAAATTAACCGGTTCATCCGGAAATAACAGCTCGCCGTTATCCTTTGTCAAGTAAAACTGGCTGTTTTCGCTGAGCCATACTTCTGACAATAACGCTTCGAGCTCTTTCATGTTAAAATCAATTTTGACGACCCCAATGCTTTGGCCCGTTGCAGGGTGATTCAATGCTCTGGCAGCGGAAATAACCCGTTCCGATCGTTTGTAATAAGTCGTCTCGTGAGGTTCAATAATGACAAGCCTACCTTCCGCATCCAGCACCTCCTGCATCCAGCTATTCCCTTTCTCGTTCCAATAACGCTGCGTCAGTTTTTCTTGGACGCTGAACATAATGCCGTCGCGGGTGAAAAAGATCATTCGTTCAATTCCGGGCTGATCCAATGTGAGCGAAGCCGCTACTCTTGCCATTTTGGTAATTTCCGCCGACGGAATAAGCTTCTCCTCGCCTGGTTCTTCATAACTGTGCTTCTCCAAAATCCGCAGCACGTCTTCGTTATACAAGGGAGCCACAGTTATTCTGTCCGCATCTTTTATCGTATTTTCCAAATTAATTTTCACTTGATTCATAATTTGCATGGAGTACGCCCTGGAGTTTTTTTCGGTTTCCTCCGCAAATTTATTGTAAGTGCTGATTCCGCTTATCAGGAATGGAATGGTGATAAGCAGAACGAACATGGTAATAAATTTGGCTCGTATCGAAATATACCGCTTCATTTCACCGATTCCTCCTGACAGATTCTAAACTTAAGCAGGTACTATCACATGGTAAAAAAGGCCGCTCATCCGGTAGAATGTTTGTTTTCCAACAAACTTCCGATACGAGGCGACCTTATGAAAAAGTCTACCATGTCCCAATTATTACTTCAATTGAATTTGGCCGTAATCTTACTGGCGGATGCGCGCTATACAGTCTGACCACTGCGCAGCAGCGCGCCGTTATGAATGAGCCGCTCCTGCAGCTGTCCAATGTCGATTTTTCCCGGTGATATACCCTGCTCCCATGCCATTGCTGCCGCCGTACCCGCAGCCTGTCCCGTCGCCATGCAGCTAGGTGTCAGACGTGTCGTTGCCAGCGCCTCATGCGTCGTCGAGATGCAGCGGCCTGCCACAAGCAGATTGTCAATGCGCTTCGGCAGCAAACAGCGGTAAGGAATATCGTATGCCCCGTCTCCCTGGACCCATGCGGCCTGTACGCCCTTGCCGGATGGATCGTGAATGTCGATGGGATAGCCGCTTCGTGCAATGCAATCGTCGAACGCGCGTCCATCTACAACATCCTGTACCTGGAGTGAATAGCAGCCGTCTATTCTGCGGCTCTCGCGTATGCCGATTTGCGCTCCGACCGAAGAGATGGAAGCGTTCTCGAAGCCTGGCAAGCAGCGGGTCATGAAATCAGCGACCATGCGCACCTGCTTCCTGCCCTGCACCTCTCCTTCCGTCAAATCCTCCAGTTCAGTTCCGTCCAGCCCTTGAACACGAGTCGTATTGACAAGCACTTCGTCCGGTCCCGGACCTGTGAAGAAAAGGACCTGGTCTCTGTTAATGGGCAGGTCAGCCTCCTTCCAATGCTTGAAGTAACCCAATACGCCGGACAATGGCAGTTCCTCCAGCTCATCGAAAGGCGTCTTCTTGTAAAACTCGTCTGGATGGTCGATCATATACCGTTTAACTCTCGCCAGGTCAACGCCTCTCATTCGGAACTTCATCGTCATCGGCTGCGTCAAATTGTCGCTGTCGCGTCCTTGCAAGCACGGTGCGCCTGAGAGATAGGCTAGATCGGCGTCCCCTGTCGCATCGATGAACTGCTTCGCTGAAATTTCGTACTTCCCGGACTTGGTAGCGAGTCGTACCGTTTCAATGAGGCCTTCCCTGGTCTGCACTTCGTCCATGAAGCTGTGCAGCAGCACCTTCACGCCCGCCTCGCGCAGCATATCGATAATTAACACCTTATACACTTCAGGATCATAAGGGGTGATCGTCTTTACAAAACCTACCGTATCGCGAACGTGACCGGGCGAAGCTCCCTCGGCCATCAAGCGGTCTACAATCTCCTGCGCCGTTCCGGCAATGACCTGCTTGCCATCCATCGTGTGAAAGGTCATCCATGGATAGACCAGAGCAGCAGTCGACATGCCGCCAAGAAAACCGTATCGTTCAATCAGCAGCGTTCGCGCCCCGCTTCTTCCAGCTGCCAGCGCCGCATTGATGCCCGCCGGCCCTCCGCCGCATACCACAATATCCGTCTCTATTTTTCTCATGCTTAACCCCTCCTCTGAAAGTACTTTCATTATAGGAGCTGGGGGGACTTCTAAAGTAGTTTAAGTTTAGTTTAAAATAGAGCAATCAAGCGTTAGCGAGGACGATAGCTTTACGTTCGCATCCCCTAACCAAACGGAGAAAAGTGGAAGGCGGTTTTGAAATTGGGAACTCGTAAATCGATTACTCTGCACGATCTTTCCAAAGAACTTGGTCTTTCGATTCAGACCATATCCAAGGCGCTGAGCGGACGAGCCGGCATGTCCGAGGAAACGCGGAGCCGCATTATTCGAACAGCCTTCGTACGCGGCTATTTGACTGTATCTCAGGCACGTGAGATGGTCAGCCGCGGCATCGCGCCTTATCCTGCCTTCCAGTTTCGATTTGTATTGATACAATCCCGGCAATCTATGAATTACAACGTATTGTTGACAGAGGGGTTAAGAGAGAGGCTCGATCAATTGGAGCATCGACTGGAAAGCTATGTGCTGGATGAGGATGTGCCAGATCACGCATTCTCGGACTGGATGGAGCAGCGTAATTTGCCGACGGCGGACGGTCTGTTCATCGCGCCCCGGCTGCTCTCGGACTCCACGGAGCGCAAGCTGTTCGAGCTGCCTTTACCCAAGGTGCTGATTAATTATCCAAGACCGCTTTCCCGAATCGACAGCGTGATCTGGGATGTGTTCGAAGCCGTCTGCATGGCCGTGGACCGACTCGCGCAGCTTGGCCATACCCGTATTATGTACGTAGGAGATATTCACAGCCAGCGGGGGTATACAAGAAGATGGCAGGCGTTTGAGGAAATGATGGGTGAGCTTCAGTTGGATCATGACGCAGAACTGCAAATAACAGACGTTTGGGACGAGTGCATGCTGATCGACAAGCTGCGCAGTAGCCAACCAACAGCAATCATTGCCGGCATCGATGAAGATATCGTAAGGTTGTACGACAGCCTTACCTCCCTCGGTTATCGCATCCCGGAGGACATCTCCCTAGTCGGCTTGGCCAACGGACCGGTGGCGGCGATACCGCATTTAAGCCGCCCTCAGCTTCTGATCAGGGAGACCGGATATAAAGCGGCTGACAAAATGCTGTGGCGCCTCGCCAACAATGGCGAGCCTTGCGAGCATATTCGTATTGCCGGCCCTTTCCATAACGGGCAAACCATCCGGCGCTTCAGCTGAGAAGCGCCGTTATCGTTTGATGTTCGGACGAGCTGCTATACCGGTTGTTCGATTCGCGGCTCACTGAGGTCCGCCTTTTCCGCAGTCGCGTTCTCAGGCTTCACCGAACAGAGTCGGTTGCAAATTTGACATTAAATGATATAGATTGGTAAAGCTAGTTTGTACGCAGCCCATCGGTGCTGTTCTGCAAACATCCTGTTCTACTACGTACCACTCGACTCCGTTCTCCTCTCCCCAGCGAATAATCGGTTCGAAATCAATCGATCCTGTACCGATTTCTGCGAATGCCTGCTCACCGTCTGCGGTCATATCCTTCATATGGATAATCGGCATCCTGTCCGCATAGGGCTTGAAGAATGATGCAGGCTCAAAACCGCCCTTCTGAAGCCAATATACATCCAGCTCTGCAAGGATTTCATTGTCTGCACCAGCCTCAAGCAAGTACGAAAGCGCGTCCTGCCCCTCAATCACCGTTTCAAATTCAAAAGCATGATTGTGATAGCTGATTCGGAAGCCTTCACCCTTCAGATGCTTCGCAATACCGTTCAAATCTTTCTTCAGTTGTTTATATCCACCTTCATTTCGCAGCTCAGCGGGAATACTCGGGCAAATAATATCCCGTGTGCCAAACAGCCTAGCGTCCGAGACCACTTTGCCTATGTTCGCTACAATGTCATGGAAACCAACATGCATGCCTGCGGTCTTCAATCCAACTTCGTCCAAAACCGCTTTGAGTTCCTGCGGGTCATAGCCTTGAAAGCCCGCAAACTGTACGCCGCCATAGCCAATTTGACTTATTTTACGAAGAACTCCCGGGAAATCTGCAAGGCACTCCTCGCGAAGCGTATACAATTGAACCGCAATCTTATCCATTAACAAACTACCATCTCCCTTCAATTCATTAATCCCCAGTATAGTGACAACTGATTTAGAAGTGAATATCCGATTCTCTGCTTGTTGACTTATTTTGCAACATTTATGATAGTAGAAATAGTTTACTCACTTGGAGGTGGCAGCAAATGATGGACGCATCGTGGATCGATTGCCTGTTGATCGGTTATTCTCATCATACTTCTCCATTCACCGGCTCCTTACAAAAGGGTACAGCCGACAATCGCTTGCTCCTGCGCTTCCAGGTAAAAGGGACATGCCGTGTCGAGATTAATGACGAGACATTTGTTGTGCAACCCGGTGATCTGATCATCCGCAAGCCAGGGGAATACTACCGGTTAGTGGTTGAGGCCGATAAAGACGCTGAAGCCTCTCAGCCCATTGAGAGTGCCGATTACTACTTATCCTGCAGCGGAGTATGGACTCAGCAGTGGTGCAGCAGAAATAATTTTCCAAGCAAGGTTCATCTGGATACGGCGGAAGACTTCTTGGCATTGTGGAGAAAACTGATGTATGAGAAGCGGAATATTCATGGGGATAATGCGGAAATGATGGACGCTTTGATCAAAGTTTTATGTCTAACTATCGAGAGGTATGTTAGGAAGCAGACGGTGGCGGCCTCCAGGCCTGAGCTCAACATTCCTTACAAAATGAAGCAGTATTTGGAGAAGCATGCTACCGATCCTCTGACGCTGACCCATATCGCCGAACGTTATGGCATCAGCGTATCGACAGCCTCCCACTTGTTCAAGCAAGCGTTCGGGCAATCTCCAATGCGTTATGTCATTGAGATCAGACTGTCTATTGCCTCGGAGAGAATTCTATACAGCGACATGAAACTGGAAGATATCGCCGAAGCCTCCGGGTTTCGCAGCTATCCTTATTTCAGCCGCGCCTTCCGGAATCATTTTCACACCAGTCCCAGCAAATACCGCGTTCGGAACCAGCTTCGCATGGTAGAGAATCCTTAACTTGGAACGAAGCATCTATTATATTACCGCTGCTCCCCGCTACAGCCTTAGGCGGTATTGATGCGGAGACACGCCCATAATCCGTTTGAACAGGCTAATAAAATAAGAGGTGCTCGTAAACCCTACCTGCTCGCCGATCATTTCTATGGATTTGTTTGTCGTTTGAAGCAGACTGCAAGCCTGCTGCATTCTGCGGGCTGTCAAATAACCGGTAATGCTGCTACCCGTCTCTTGCCGAAACAGCCGGGACAAATAAGATTTTGACATATGGAGTTCGTCCGCAAGCAGCTCCAGCTGAAAGGGCTCCCCGTAATGATTTTCAATCCATGCCATAACACGTTCCGATTGGCGAATCGGCTTCATATGTTCCTCCTGCTTGGGCCCCGGAATAACCTTTCGTTTAATTAACGACAACACCTTTAACAAATAAAGCGCGCTCTGCTCTTCGTTGCTGCTGGCGGAGGAAGCTAGCAGGCTATTCTGAAATGCGGAGCAAGCGGCATTCAACTCTTCATTGCAATCGATCATATCTATGCCCTGCAAAGCGATAAGGCCTTGAAGCATTCGTTTATAGACGTCATAAAGAGCCGGAAACGTTCTTAAATAGCCCTTCATAAATACAGGGTCGAAATGAAAGACGCTGCGTTCATATGGCCGGCTTTCATCCACCTCCACATAAACATTATGCAGCTGATAGGGCTCGAAATAAAACAACATCCCTGGCTTAAGCTCGTATGTCTTCTGATTGACAGTAACCGAGCCGTGTCCCTGATGCACAGCCAACACCTCGAAACCCCTATGAAAGTGGTAATACCCCTCAAAATCTTGCTGCGACCAGTTGCGGTATGACCAAAGAAAAGATAGTCCCCCGTAGTCCATTTCCTGAAACAGCGTCCCCTTCACTGACTGCACCCCTTCATTTCAACAAGTCAACAGAACAACATATTTAACCATTGTAGCGTAACTTTGTCCATTTGTCAGAGACTATAATGATAGCAAGCAGCTTAATCACAATCATGGGTCAGCGAGGAGGCTTACTACAAAATGAATCAGGCATACAAAGAAAAAATATTGGTGCAATTAACCGAAAAGATAGAGCGCATGATAAACCAAATTGGCGATAAAACGCCCCATGTGGCAAAGGCCAACGGCATCTATGACAGCACAGACGATAACTGGTGGACGTCCGGCTTCTGGCCCGGCATGCTCTGGGTTATGCATGATGCAACAGGGAAAGAGTCATTCAAGGCAGCTGCTTGGGAATGGGACGCCAAGCTAGAGCGTTGCTTCTGCGAGCATCCCGTACACTTGCATCACGATGTCGGCTTTCAGTTTCTACCGACTGCTGTCATCAAATACGAATTAACGGGCGATCAGGAAGGTCTGCGAATCGGTTTGGAGGCAGCTAACTTCCTCGCGGGCCGCTTCAACGTGAATGGCGAGTTTATTCGTGCGTGGAACGGGCAAGAGGCCCTCGGCTGGGCCATTGTTGATTGCATGATGAATATCCCCCTATTGTTCTGGGCAAGCCGCACGACTGGCGACCCGCGTTACAAGCATATCGCGATACGTCACGCGGACACCTTCCTCCGTTACGCCATTCGCGAGGACGGCTCGGTATGTCATATTTTATCTTTTGATCCGGAGACGGGCGCGTTTATAGAACCGCTGGGCGGTCAAGGCTTTTCCGGCTCTTCAGCGTGGAGCCGAGGCAATGCCTGGGCGCTTTATGGCCTCGCGATTGCTTACCGATGCACCGGACTTGAGCGTTATTTGCACGCGGCGAAGCGGGTTGCGCATTACTTTGTCGCCGCCCTGCCGGAAGACCGTGTGCCGTATTGGGATTTCCGCGTAGAAAACATAGAAAACGAGCCGCGCGATACTTCCGCTGCCGCCATCGCAGCATCCGGTCTGCTCGAACTTACCGAGCTGGTTCCATCCGCGGAACGCCGGATCTATAACGCGGCTGCTGAGAGAATCCTGTATTCACTGAGCGTGAATTATGCAACCTGGGACAATCCGGACCATGAAGCAATTCTTCTCCAAGGCACCGGACATAAGCCTGAAAACGCCAACATCAACGTATCGCTTATATACGGAGACTACTACTTCGTAGAGGCATTCGCCAAGCTTAACGGCTGGAGCCACAGAATCTTTTAACCAGCCTCGTTCCTTTGGTCATAGCAGGCCACGTACGAAGTTTCTTAATTGCAAAATAAGAGCCATCCGGGAAAGAAACTTCACTCCTCGGATGGCTCTTCAACATTTATTTAATGATCCTAATTATCGCTTAATGAGCTGGAAATCATCATAATGAAAACCCGGAGCAACGACACATGAAACAAGTACAGGCTCGTCCCCTAGCAGGTGGGACATTTGCCATTCGTTAGCCGGCACTAATGCTTGCGGCTGATGACCTGCCAGCACATCAGGTCCAACAATAATTTCTTTTCTGGTTTCCGGCGCATCTTCGGTACCGCCAAGCGTAAGCATTAATGGACTGCCCGAATGCCACATCCACAGCTCGTCTGAATAAACCTTATGCCAATCTGAAAACTCACCTGGATGAAGCATAAAATAAATTGATGATGCTGCGAAGCGTGGTCCTGAATAAGGAGCTCCAAGCACCTCCTGCGGTATTGTGAAACCAGCCTTCCAAATTTCCTTGTACCAGCCGCCCTCGATATGCTCCTTCAAACCAAGCGTTTGTACGAGCGGTGACAATTGTTTCACTTCTGCTCCCATCCATTTCAACCTTCTTTCTCTCTTTTTCGTTCTATTCGCCTTAAAAAAATCGTTTACTTATTTTATAACGCTTATGGTTTATCGTCAATTCATTAAACAGCTGGGAATAGAGGGCAATAATCAATTTTTCTTTGTTAATATGTAACATCGCCTTTTTAATTTTCTATTTATAAGTTATACTTATATTAACGAAATCTTTTGGAGGTGGACAGATGAACAATGGCATACATGATTTCAGCCCTATTAGCCGCAAGCATTTAATGAACTTGTTCCTTATTGTTCCGCTGCTGCTCGCAGCGCTGTTCGCCTACCAAGCAGGCAATATGTTTGAGTTAACAGCTGGTGCAAGCCGCATTACTGCGGCAGCCAAATATGCGACGTCAACCGTACGCAAACAGAGCACCACTGCCACAACATTTTTACCTGAAAACGCACTCGTTGCCGCCTATATGCATGCTCTCATGCTTATTTATTGGCGTTCCACAACCCTATCCGCACTCGTCACTACTTATCGACAGAGATTGCGCGATCTGCTCATGACTCCGATTAAATTCACTTCCCATTTCGTTGGTTAATCCTCTCATTTTGTTCGTATACTAACAACAAATGAGGAGGCATACACAATGAATATTAGAGAATCCGATCTGCCCGGCATTGGCCGAAAGTACCAAGTTATGACGAGGAGCGGCGATAAGTTTGTCATTATTATTCATGATGACGGACGCCGTGAGATGTATCACTTTGACTATGAGGATCCAGATGATAGCATTTCCATGGTTACCCTAGAGGATGAAGAAGCAAGACAAGTCGCTGCCATCATTGGCGGTATGACTTACAAGCCGAAAGCGCTTGAAACGATTGAAGTCGCACTCGATGATCTAACGATTGAGTGGTACAAGATTGAACCAAACGCCGCATGCATTGGCAGAACAATCGGCCAGGCCGATATTCGCCAAACGACTGGAGCGACCATTATCGCTGCAGTTGAGAAGGAAGCAAAACATATTAATCCCGGCCCCGACTATATATTCAAAGCAGATACTACCCTCATCGTTGCAGGTGAACGCCAGCATCTGAAGCTACTTAAGCTGATGCTGCAAAATGGGAGCCGTTAATTATGGATCACATGGTGCTGGAGATCGGTCTTGCTGTTATACTCATCGCCTTAGTCGGGCTGTTAGCTGCAAAAATTCGATTTTCCGTCATCCCGTTTTATATATTAATCGGCATGGCCGTAGGTCCACATGCTCCGCACGTAGGCATACTGGACTTTAGGTTTATTCATAGTGCAGAACTAATTGAATTCATGGGGCGGCTCGGCGTGCTGTTCCTCCTGTTCTATTTAGGTCTGGAGTTTTCTGTGGGTCGATTAATGAAATCGGGGCGCTCAATAGCGGTAGGCGGAACGATCTATATTCTGATCAACTTTTCACTTGGCTTATTATTTGGCTGGATCAACGACTTCCCTGTAGCGGAAACCATGGTCATCGCCGGCATTACAACGATCTCATCGAGCGCTATCGTCGCGAAGGTGCTCGTCGATTTAAAGAGGACTGCCAACCCGGAGACAGAAATGATTCTCGGCATCATTATGTTCGAGGATATCTTCCTTGCTGTATATATTTCCGTGCTCTCCGGACTCGTGCTCAGTGATTCGTCATCTTTAGGCGGAGTACTCCTGTCTGCTTCCTATGCATTAGGATTCATGCTGCTCTTCTTGATTATCGGCAGGAAGGCTGCACCGCTTCTGAACAAAATTCTCAATATTCGCTCGAACGAGCTTTTTCTGCTGCTCGTATTCGGCTTCTTGTTCCTCGTAGCAGGCTTCTCTGAAACGATTCACGTAGCTGAAGCGATCGGCGCTTTGCTTGTAGGCTTAGTACTAGCTGAGACTGTTCACATGAAGCGAATTGAGCATATGATTTTGCCTTTCCGTGACTTCTTCGGCGCTTTATTTTTCTTCAGCTTCGGACTGACCATCGACCCATTCGCACTTGGCGGAGCCGTATGGCTGTCACTTGGTGCGGTTGCCGTTACACTATTCGGCAACTTCTTGGCAGGCATGTTAGCCGGTAAAAGTGCTGGCTTAACGCCGAAGGCATCGGCTAATATAGGTTTGACCATCGTATCTCGCGGCGAGTTCTCCATCATTATGGCGAACCTCGGCAAAGCAGGCGGCTTGCTTGAGCTCCTGCAGCCATTCGCTGCCTTGTATGTACTCATTCTGGCGATATTGGGACCACTTCTGACTAAGGAGTCAAAGTGGGTATTCAAAGTGTTAAACAAAGTATTTAGGTGGGAAAAAGGAAAGAAAGCACGGGAGCCTGGAAGCAAGGGCTGATCAAGCAATTAATAGAAAGGGATCTAGCCGTTGTCGGCTAGGTCCCTTTCTTTATTTTCAAATAAATTCCTATTGCTGATTCACATCAAACGTTGCTTTATGGTATGCATTCCGCCAAGCTCTGCCGTATAATCGAAGCAGAACAGCTAAAATAAGGGATCAAAATGAATGAACGAAAGGAAATTTATAAAAATGACTGCATCACTGCTATATATTGAAGATGATATCGAAATCGGAAGCTTTGTCTCACAACATTTGCAAGAGCAAGGCTATAAGGTTGAATGGTTAAAAAACGGCGAGCATGCGCTCGAGGCCGCTACAGGCTGCAGACTCGTCATCCTAGACGTCATGCTGCCAGGACTCGATGGCTTTACTATTGGACAACGTCTGAAAAAAGCAGCGCCGGACGTCCCGATTCTTATGCTTTCAGCGCGCACCTCCATCGATGATAAGCTGCAAGGGCTGCAGTTCGCTGACGACTACCTCACTAAGCCTTTCCATCCCGACGAGCTGACCGCTCGCATCGAAGTGCTCCTTCGCAGGTCAGGCGCACGCCTTGCTGAGCCTTTGGCTATTAAGCATCTATTAGTCTACGAGCAGCAAAACCGGGTGGAGAACCGCGAGACCGGGGAAGAAATTATGCTGACAGGCAAGCAGTTTCACATTTTCAGCTATCTGCTGCGCCATTTGGGACAACTGCTTACGAAAGAACAAATCTATGAGGCCGTATGGGGAGAATCTTTTATTGATGGAGATAAAACGTTAATGGTTCATATCCGTTATTTGAGGGAAAAAATCGAACGAAACCCCGCTGCTCCTGAAATTATTGAGACGGTACGCGGCATCGGCTATCGGGTGCGCGCATGAATAAGCCCAAACCACACGCTGGAGGCATGAAGTTTCGACAAACCTTATTGTCTCGCTACCTGCTTATCATTTTGTTTGCTTTTCTGTTTATTCCGATCATATTTCCGGTAGCTTCTATTCTTTATATGCTTATTCAAGAAAATACGCAAACCGCTAATATGGACTATTTAAAGTATGGCAGCGGGAAAGAATTAACTACAATTTGGCATAAGCAGGCCGCCGAGTTAACGGAGAAAGATCCCACTCAAATCGACAAAAGATTGCATGAGCTAAAACAAACTTACCCCGAGGCTTCCCTCTTCTGGGTTGACTCTGCTGGATCTACAAGGCTGCAGCTTCCTGTACAAGAGCAGCTTCCAAGCAAGTGGACACCTGCCAGCTCCATTCAATTTATGAAAGCAAGCATCGACAGCGATCCCTTTACGGTCGTATCCTTCCTTGGCGCAGACCATAAGGAACCTGGGTTCATGGTGATGCAGCTGCAGCGCTCCATCATTCAGATCGATAAGCCGGTCGGTTCAGGAACACCCTTTTATTTGGCGTTTCTGTTTATTATGTTCGCCTTTTTCTTCTTGATATCCCTGCTCTTCTTCCGGCATATTCGCAAACGTCTGCTCAGTCTGCAATCAGCGATGACGCTGCATGGCGACAACGGTCTTCCAATGCCAATCCTTATTAAGAAAAATGATGAGATTGGGCAGCTGGAGACAGCTTTTAATCAGATGGTTGAACAGCTTAAGGAAAGCAAGGAGCGCGAGCGTGCAGAGGAGGAGCTTCGCAAGCAGCTCATCGCCAGCCTGTCGCATGATCTGAGGACGCCATTAACTGTCATGAACAGCCATCTGTATTCGTTGCATAAAGAACCGTTAAGCTTGAATGCGCAAGCAGCTGTGAAGCAAATGGAGCAAAAAATAACCAGCTTAGACAGCCTCATTGAAAATTTGCTTTCCTACACGCTCATGACGAGCGGCCGCTATCCGCTTAAGCTGGAGCCACTGGATCTGCTGCGATTAGTTCGCGAGAGTGCCGCGTCTTGGTATCCCCTTTGGGAACAGGAAGGCATTGTCGCTGATGTGGAGCTGCCTGATGGCGCTATGCTTAGTGTTGTCGATAAGGCAGGTTTCCGCCGCGTGCTGGATAATTTATTTCAAAATGTGACGAGGCATGCGAGCGGCGGCAAATACATCGGCATTACCGTTGAGTATTCCCAAGGCCAATCAGCGCTCGTTATTCGCGATCATGGCAACGGGCTAGAGGCTGCTCCGACGGGCAAAGGTGCAGGCATTGGGCTAGCCATTGTCGATTATCTTCTGAAAGAAATGAAGCTCGAATGGCATAGGGATACCCAAGCTAGTGGAACGACCATATACATTTATTCAAATTGATTTTAATTTTTTAAACAAAATTTAAACTTGGGGAGCTCTTCGTTTAACCTTCACCCGTTAATGTAAGTAATGAGGTGATTAACGTGAATGAATGGGTAATCGAAACGAAAGGGCTAAGCAAACGTTATAAAGGGCGTTTTGCGGTGTCCAATCTAAATTTGAAAATTGCTAAAGGAGATATATATGGCTTTCTTGGGCCGAACGGCGCTGGTAAAACGACGACAATCCGCATGCTGCTCGGATTAATCCAGCCGTCGGGCGGATCTGTCCATATTTTTGGGAAACCTTTGAACAAGGAAAGGTTATCTATATTGCGCCGGGTCGGCTCGCTCGTCGAATACCCTTCGTACTATGGTCATTTAAGCGCCGTCGACAACCTAGAAGCTATTCGCCGTATACTCGGTGCTCCTGTATCCAAAATTGCTGAAGTTCTCGACATCGTTGGACTCACCAAGGAAGCGCGGCGTCCAGTGAAAGGCTTCTCGCTTGGAATGAAGCAGCGACTAGGTATCGCAAGCGCATTGCTTGGCAGCCCTGAGCTGCTGCTGCTCGACGAGCCGACAAATGGACTAGATCCATCCGGCATATTGGAAATTCGTGAATTAATTAAAGAAATGCCTAAGCAGCACGGCATTACCGTCCTTATATCCAGTCATTTGTTAAGCGAGGTTGAGCTTACAGCAGGAACCGTCGGTATTATTCGTCAGGGGGAGCTCGTCTTCCAAGATACGATTAGCCATTTGCATGAACAGGCACAAGGAACAATATCGCTGGTCGTGTCTGAGCCAGAACTAGCACTTGCTGCCTTGCAGCGGCAAGGTGTGGGCGCTGTACAAAATGGCTCCGCCATTATGCTGGAGCATACCGATAACCCTGCCCTTGCACGCATTGTCAAAAATCTCGTAGAGCGAGACCACTCTATCTACCGTGTCGAGGAGAAACGCAAATCACTGGAGGATCTCTTCCTGCAAATTGTCGGGGAGGGTAAGCTATGATGCTCAAAGCACTTTCAGCTGATTTTTTGAAAATACGCGGCAAGGGGCTATGGTTTCTTATCTTTATTGGCCCTATCGGATTGATCGCTATGCAAGCTCTTAATTACGGACTTCGTTATGATTATTTAACGAACAGATATGCAGGGAGACTCTGGGAGGTCTTGCTTCAGGACATCCAAATGTTTGTTCCAATCTCGCTATTTCTTGGAGTGACACTTGTCTCTTCCCTGCTAGCAAATATCGAACATAACACAAATGCGTGGAAGCAGCTGCTCGCCCTTCCTATTTCCAAGGGTGCCGTGTTCCGCTCCAAATTCGCATTAAGCTTCCTGTTGCTGCTCTCATCATGTGTTTTGCTGGCTATAGGAACCGCTGCGCTTGGTTTATCGTTGCGATTCGGGCTTAAAGAGATGCCAGTAATCGATATTTTGCGGCTATGCTTCCTGCCGTTTATCGCATCGCTCCCGGCGCTTGCGCTGTTTGTATGGCTTTGCATGACCATGAAAAATCAAGCCATTCCTATTACGTTTGGCGTGTTGATCGCGATCAGCTCCATATTCACAGGTCTGATTTCAAAGAATTGGTCAAAGCTGCTGCCGTTAAACTGGCCGATGCTAGGTTATATGGATCCGCAGCGAGAGCTATTCGTTGGTGGAGGCTTTCTGCTCGGGTGCATCCTTCTACTTGTTGGCGCCTTTCATTTCATCAAAAAGGATGTGAATTGAAATGATTGGTTTCCTGCGTTTAGTCGCTGCGGAACGGATTAAGTTATTCAAAACGTTTATTTGGATACTCATCCCGCTCAGCTCGCTGCTGTCACTTGCTCTTGGCATGTTAATATCGTTTGATTCGCCGGATGCGTCCGCACAATATGCCTTACTCATTGCTTCGATGGCTTCGTTCCATGCTATGCTGTTCTTACCAATATTAACGGGCATTCTGTCCGCTTTCGTATGCAGATACGAGCATGTAGGAGGAGGCTGGAAGCAGCTGCTTACGCTGCCTGTGTCTAGAATCGGACTCTACTTCGCCAAATTCAGTGTAGTTGCTGTTCTCCTTGCCATAACGCAGCTTTTGTTTCTAGGAGCAGTTATTATTGCAGCGACCTATCAAGGCATCGACGGCCCGCTTCCGTGGGCAATGCTCCTGAAAGGAGTTGGCAGCGGCTGGCTTGCCTGTCTCCCGCTTGCCGCGCTGCAACTGCTCGTATCTGTAAGCTGGAGCAGCTTTGCCGCTCCACTCGTCATTAATGTGATGCTTACGCTGCCTAATATGCTTATCGTTAATTCTGAACGCTTCGCGCCCTTCTACCCATGGGCACAACCAATGCTCGCGATGCTAAGCTTCGAAGGCGACAATTTCGGCGCCTTTGCGCTCCCTTTAGAAAACTTGCTCATTACGATAACGAGCAGCTTTGTTTTGTTCTTTGCAATTGGCCTACTTTATTTCACTCGCAAAGAAGTGTAAGCCGCTCAGATACAAATGAAAAAACGGTCAATCCCACTGCAGAGGCGGGATTGACCGTTTTTTATTACTGTATTGGTGACTCACTCATCCCAATCCACTCATTCTTGACGGCATCCTGCCTTATAGGCTCCTAGAGAAACAATCTAACCGGAATTTCTCCTGCTATAATTCCCTCTTCTCAGATAAAAACCAAGTTAACAGGAAATTCTCCCGCTAATCTAGGCAATATTTTAGGAAACTGCCCATTTCCATTGATTTAACGGTACAAATTCCTTCTAATTCAGAATATACGGGCATAATCGCAAAATTAGCTGGAGATTTTCCTGTTCATTATGATTTCTATCAGTAATCCCAGCCTGCTCTGTTAAAAAGTTACGAATCCCATGGCACGTTTCGCTTGAACAAGCGTTATTTGAGCCGTTTCCGAGGCTCTCATCGCTCCTTCTTTAAGGATACGGATCAGCTCATCTGAATCGATAATATCTCTATATCTCTCTTGTATAGGTACTAGCTTCTCGACGACAACCTCGGCTAAATCCTTCTTAAACCCGCCATATCCTTGGCCCTCGTAACGCCTTTCAATCGTCTCGGTGGACTCTCCTGAGAACACCGCATAGATCTCGATCAAATTACTGACCGCAGGTTTATTGTCCCAATCATATCGCACAGACATTTCTGAATCGGTAACAGCTCTTGCGAGTTTTTTACGAATATCAGCTGGCGAGTCAAGTAGCAGCACGTAGCTATTTTTATTGGGGTTACTCTTACTCATTTTTTTAGTTGGATCATCAAGCCCCATAATACGGGAGCCAATAGTGGGGATGATTGGTTCAGGAATTACAAATGTTTTTTCAAAACGACTATTAAATCGCGCAGCTAAATCTCTAGTCATCTCTAAATGCTGCTTCTGATCCTCCCCGACAGGAACATGAGTCGCTTGATAGAGGAGAATGTCCGCTGCCATCAAGGCAGGGTACGTAAACAAAGCAGAGCTGACAGAATCTTTCCCATCTGATTTCTCTTTGAACTGCGTCATTCTGCTCAGCTCTCCAAAGTGAACCTGAGTCTCCATTATCCATCCCAGCTCGACATGAGCAGGCACATGCGATTGTATAAAAATCGTCGCCTTTTTAGGATCAATTCCTGCAGCAATATAAAATGCCGCAATGTCCTTTGAACGCTGAAACAATTCTTTCGGGTCCTGAGGAACAGTCACCGCATGAAGATCCGGTACAAAGAAAAAGCACTCAAAGTCATGCTGCATTTTCACAAATTGATGCAAGGCACCTCCATAACCGCCTATATTAAGCTCCCCACTTGGTTTTATTCCTGAAAGGATACGTTTCATGTTACTTCCTCCTTATTTGCGGCTAATAATTATTGGAGATGTACTTGCTACAAGCGCTTCGTGAGGTCGGTACTACAAAAGATAGAACTATTGCGATATTCGGTATAACGTTATGCTTTAGGGGTACAGAGCTTCCATACTCACAGAAGAGGTGTTGTCCCCATGAAACAAAAGCTATTTTACGTTTTAGTTGCTATAGCCAGCTATTTTGCAGGCATACTCGCTTATTTAGGTTATTTGGCGCTCGTGTACGATCAGACCCTCGGAAGTGATTCGAGCAAGCTTATCGGCTGGACGCTTCCTTCGTATCTATTCCTTATTCTCCCGTTTTACACCCTGATGTTCCGATGGAGAAAGTCGGCTATTTTGCTGCGCACTGCCCTGCTAATTGTTCTAAGTATCATTGCCGCAGCTTCCGTTACCGTTATGATGGGCTTAGGAATATGGGGAATACAGAATCTCTTTTCTCCTGAGTTCGGACTGTTTATTTTACTATTTGCCAGCTCTGCAATCGTATTCTCTGTAGGTTCTCTTATTGCTATAAAAGAGAAGGGATATCTCATTTTCTTGCTTGCTTCACTTGTAATCATATACCTGCCGATCAACATGCTGGTCTCAGAGGTTGAGAAAAGCAGACCAGTTATCCATCACATTCCGCAAAGCTTTCACGGCACTGTTGTCATTCATTTTGGCGATTCAAGCTCTCCGCCTATCTCTAAGAAAAAAGGATATGAAGTCATTAATATTTCGGAGGATGGTATCTATAAAACGTCTAGTCCTCGGCCTGTACGAGGCATTAGGCATGTATTAATAGATGAACTGGGCAATGAAGTAAAGGAAATTCCGATCTCTGGCGAAACCATGAAATACGGCTCCGATCCTGGAGTAACGATTAGCGAGTATACTGTGCCTTAACAAAATAAGGCCCTAATTCAGACTCATGGGTTACCACATAGGTCCACTTAAAATGCTCATCTACAATATAGATGTCCTGCTCGCCTTCCACATCCTCAGGCATTAAACGCGCTGCATCTTCTATAAGCAACACTAAATCATGCTGCTGATAGAAGACATAACATGCCTTTTTAGGCTCATTACGGAATGCTTCGACCGCTTGTTCATCGCTTAAGCATGGTTTTTTTGCATAGCTGAAAACATGCCATAAATATTGTTCCATATAAATGTTCGTCTTATCTTGAGCATCCAAACCCTCTGCAAAAACGTCCTCCCACTCGCGCTTCATGTCACGACCCTCAAGCTCTGCCTGAGCCACAATCATAGACTTAACTTCAAGTTTGGGTATCAACTCAAGATGCTCAATCCGCACCTTACGATCATCAAACAAAAAACGCTTTATATTGTCCTTCAATTCGTCGCTGGCATGCTCCAGCATTTCGTATAGTCTTCCTGCTTGACGCATTACGATATCAGAGTTAATCATTGGCTCGTTTTCGAAGAAACCGTCAGGATATTGTCTAACATTCGGTGCCTGAACCCAGCCAAAATATTTAAATAAATACTCGAATGTATTTTGTTCCATACTCTCATCAATAATTTTCTCAATATGTGCTCGACTTACTTTATCGACAATAATCAAATTTTCTTCTGACCAGACGAACGTATTTTCCCCTCTGCTCAGCCGATCGTTACGGATGGATTCGATACATTTTATCGTATAAAAATTAGCTACCCACCGGGAGTAATCTGGAAATGTGACATAAACACAGACGCTAGCATCTGTTTCGTCCTCAATGGAGCATTCCCAATCTATCCTCACATGCCTCTTTTTCGAAAACAATCCCTTACCCCCTTAAGTGTTAGGCCTGCTATTAAAATATTTCTTCATCGTACCACAAAGTTTTTGGGCTATGTTTACAATTGACTGAACTTATGTTAAATTTATCGTATAACGTAATTACGTAAAACAATAACATTAAGAGGTGATGCTATTTGTCAGCTTCTAGAGACTACGGTACTGAGCTTGATTTACTTACCAAAGAGATGAACGAGCTCAAACAAATGTTAACTCAGGTCATTAATACTCGTCCTTCTCCAAAACAAGCATTAACCATGAATGTAAATGAGAACTCATTAAACGATGAAGCCCCGCATGATTTGGGCAGCCTCTTTTATTCCGGGCAATATCGCGGGCACAATGGCTTCAGGTGGGACCCTAGGCAGCAAGAAGTCCATCACTTACTTGGTCTTGACACCGATAAAGCAGCAAAAGTTTTGGCAGCACTCGGGAATAAGCAGAGGCTCGACATCCTGCTTGCTGTATTGCTGGAGCCTCTCTCCGGCTCAGATATCGTAGAACGACTAAACCTCGGAACGACGGGGCAGCTTTACCACCATACCAAAGCCTTACTCGGGGCTGACCTTTTGGTTCAAGAGGAACGTGGTGGCAAGTATTCTCTGCCTGCTCATCGAACGCTTCCGCTGCTGCTTTTGTTGACCGCTATTACTGATCTGCTCGATACGAGCCATTATATGGAGCTTACTGAGGCTAGAAATAACGTTGAAGAGTATTTAGGCGAAAATAAAGAGGGGTACGATCCGAATCATCTTTTATGGTCCGTCATTGATAACTCGGTGTTAGAACACCAAGCAGGCTATAGTACGGAGCTATGTATCGTACTTCACAGCGATACAAGTATTACCGTCTCTGATAATGGTCGAGGCATTCCGATTCAAGCCTTCCCTCAGTCGAAGACAACTCCAGTACAAACCGTGCTTACGGAGCTTGGGCATTACAATAAAAGCGCATCCGTTGTAGCATCCGAAGGGTTAAAAGGCATAAACATGCCTGTAGTTAACGCTTTGTCTGAACAGCTTTCTGTAGAGGTTCGCCGTGAAGGAAAAGTATTTCGTCAAGACTTTAAACACGGCATACCGCAAAGTGAACTGCTTGTCTTAGGCATGACGAAGGAAACAGGCACAAGCATTACCTTTAAGCCGAATCCGGACATTTTTAAATATCCATTTGATAAAGCTGCACTAATAGATCGTTTAGCAGATCTGCAAGGTCGTTTCCCTGACCTAAAGGTTGAGATGCTATAGCAGCTTCAAACTTGAAGCTGCGCTATCGAGATGCAGAAGACGGTGGAATATGTCCACTATCTTCTGCATCAGCACTATTCATGAGTTGGAATGTAAACATCAACTTCTTCGGGGAATTTGGGTTTTGCGAAGTGGTAAATCTCTAAAGCGAGCGCTTTAGGGTTGTTAATCATGCCATGGTTATTTAAATAGTTGTGAATCAAAAGTAAACATGGCTTTAGAATTAAAATGTGCACATATGTATCGTTCAGGGTACAGAATAGGTTGAATTTCAACTCTACGCTCTTCTAATCTCTCTTGCCTGCTTCAGCCTTTCCGAATTTCCATTAAACGAATGGTAATAGGGAGCAATCAGCTTTTCTCAAGACTTAATTGCCATGAAACGCCGAACTTATCTGAAACCCAACCAAACTTCTCACTAAACGGATAAGCGGCCAGCGGCATGAGAATGCTGCCCTCATGTGATAGGCTTTCAAAAACCTGGTCTATTTCCTCTTCCGTATCGCAGGTAACGAACAAAGATATTGAAGGTGTAAACGTAAAGCCATGGTTGACGCCGCTATCGATACACATAAACTGTTGTCCTTTTAGAGAAAATGCAGCTTTCATCACGGTTCCTTCAGGGCCTGTCTCATTCGCTCCGTATCGCTGGATGCTTATGATTTCGGATTGATCGAATAATGAAGTGTAGAAGTTCATAGCCTCCTCCGCTCTGCCTTCAAACATAAAAAATGTTTTAATTTTTTGATTTGCTTTCTCCATTGTTTCGTCTCGTCCTTTCATGTCTTTTTTTTACTTTATAATGCCCCTTTATATGCGGTTTCTTTCCTTATTAGGGAAATGACATATAAAATGAGAACCGCTGCATAGAGATTCCAAATACTTGGTATAGATGCTACAGATAAATAAATGCCATACGGCAGCGACCAGATGAGTACCACTAGCATTAACATTCGGTTTCTCAAAATTGCAGCTAAAATTCCTATACAAGCTGGAAGGATCAACATCATAAACACGATAAGAATCGTTTTATCACTCACCGGTATTTCCGTGTAAGGGTTCCAAAACAATAAAAGGCAGCTCAACATGATACATCCCACAGATGCCGCCCCTGCACAAAAGGAATATTTCATATGAATACATACCTCCTCTGTACTATTTTATAAATTGGAACCCCTATTGCTATCCAACGTTTAGCCTCATCAAAAACTAACCTCGTTAATCATTCTTTATGTTGTACGTAGTATAGCTCATTGAACCTTTATCGTCGAAATCGTTATTTTATGCGAAATCCCGAGGTGGTTATACTTGATCGTGATCGATTCAATCGTTTGCTTATCCCCTATTGTTAGGGCATAGGTATGATCCGCATCTGTGACCTTGCCTTTATTCTCTTTGGCCGTCAGTGCCTGCGGGGATGTTCCTGTTGGAATGGTCACTTCATTCAGATCCTTAAATGAGTAATCCTTTTCTTCCGTCTCATCGAAGCGGTCGGTTACAATAAAACCTTTAGCAGGGCTGCTAACTTGTATTTTGACTCGCTCAGGCACGGCGCCATCATTTATTAATACCTCATTAATATCAATAGATCCAACTACACTTTTATTGCCGACTATCACTAAAACAATTTGTCTATCGTTTGTTGAAGAGAACGCCTGTGCTGTTAAAGGCGGCTTCGCTTTCGAGTAGACATATGAACCACCAAATACGAGGAAACAGCAAACAATTAGTAAAATGATTTTTTTCAGAATGGATCACTCCTTCTTTAGCGTCATTTCACATTATGTGCTAACATCATGGATTGCCACGTTTTATCAAATATTATCTCATTTTCCACCATTTATAACTTAGCATGTTGTGCAGACATAATCGAGTTAAAAGTGTTAATGCTATTCCCTCTCCCCTTTCTGTTGCAGCTTATTGTCCAGCAATCGAAATGCTTCAAAAAGCGTTTCTTTAGGAGCCGCATCATACCGATCGCCAATATTAACCTCAAAATAGGAGCCATCCTCGCCTTTATCACGCACAGACTGCGACAAGCCTATGCCTGTTTTCGCTGCGATATCGATTAGGATTGTTTCAAGCTGCTCCTTCTGTGCTGTCGAGTGAACATGAAACATATTGGAAATAGGCACCTCCGGGATAGTCTTCATGCCCTCGCTCCCGTTATATAATGCCGCAAGCTCCTGTGCTTCCTTGTAGTACTTC
Source organism: Paenibacillus sp. NRS-1760 (assembly GCF_050467785.1). Lineage (NCBI taxonomy): Bacteria > Bacillati > Bacillota > Bacilli > Caryophanales > Paenibacillaceae > Paenibacillus > Paenibacillus sp. NRS-1760. Next base: position 380,749 of record NZ_JBITPK010000007.1, read on the forward strand.
TTCATATGCGGAAGTCGCCGCTCCATGTAAAAGTCTGCAGCAATAATATAGGGATATAAGCTAATCAGATCACCGCCGTGGCGTCTTTTCCAAATCTTCGATTCCTCTATAAAGCTGCGGTCGCCGGCTAATATCGCTCCTGCAATACCGCCAATTCCTTTATAGAACGAAATATATACACTGTCGAAGAGCGCGCAAACCTCTTGAGCAGACTTTTCATAATACGGAAGAATCTCGAACAGCCTCGCACCATCCAGATGAAGCTTAATTCCTCTCTCCCGGCAAAAAGCCGACATGGCCTCTAGCTCGGCAAATTCCGGCAGCTGTCCGCCAATTTCGCGCTGCGGCAGCTCCAGCAGCAAACAAGCGATTTTTTCCTCTAGACCAAGCAAATCATGAAGAAGGACAGGCCTTTCTACATCCGCCAACAGTACAGCTTCAAGATGATGCAGCTCTTTCATGCCGTCTTTCTCGTGAATCTCCAGATGGCTTAAAGGATGATAACCGACCTTCTTATTTCCTTTCTCGTCACACCATATACGAAGGGCAATTTGCTGAGCCATTGTACCGCTGGGGAAAAATACAGCCGATTCTTTGCCTAGCAGTTTAGCCATCTTTTCCTCAAAATTCTCAATAATCGCACCATTGCCATACATATCGCTATCCTGCTCTGCGTCCCACTGCTCTAGTGCTTCTTTCAGAACTTGTACATTCCGCTTTCCATGACCAATTAACGGATAGCTGGCTTGATTGTACGCTTTAATTAATGTCTTCGTCTGTTCCATCCTATAAGTCCCCTTTACTCCGTTAATCGTTTATTCCTTAGGCAGTATGGTTTTGTTCATAACAGGCGAGGAAAGAATGACCGAAGTATTGACATTGCCGAAAGGCATAAGCCTCTCTACAAGCTCGCTTAGATCATCCATCCCCGTTATCGCTGCTTTCAGAACATAGCTGACCGTTCCTGTTACCCGGTGGCATTCTATAATCTCATCATCATTCATGATGCGCTTCTCAAACTCCATCGGAAATACTTTCAATTCGCTCATTTGAATAATGACCTGTATGTTTCTGCCGATAGCAGCAGGCGATACTCGAGCACCGAATCCAGTAATGATGCCTTTCTCCTGCAAACGCAGCAGACGCTCAGATATGCTGGGGCGGCTGAGAGACAATCGTTTGGACAGCTCACTCACCGTTATTCGGCCATCCTCCTGCAGTAATTGGAGAAGCATTCGATCCAATTGATCCATGATCACAACCTCCTTCATTTTGCAGGAAAAACAATAAAAATTCGTTCAATGTTATATAAATTCACATCAATTTCATTCTGTTTATCATATATACGATTGATGCTGTTTTGTATTCTTATAGTAACAAACTTAAGCAGGCGGTGCATGTGAGATGTTGCGCATATTGGATTACAAAATGAAGGAAAGTATCAGCAAATGGCTCCATATTGCAGTAGGCTGCTTCGTTACTGCCGGCGGATTAGTTATTTTAAAGCATTCTCATATCGTCACTGGAGGAACAGCGGGACTCTCTTTAAGCTTATCACCCCAGCTGCAAGTCTCATTCCACTATTTGTTTTTATTGCTCAATCTTCCATTTCTAATTTTCTCCTACTTTTACATGGGCAAATCCTTTACCTTCAAAACTATTGGTGCGATCGCGCTGCTCTCCTCATTAAGTGCAATAAACGATATCTTGCCTGCCTTTACGATTCCGCCGCTAATCGGAGCAATCGTCGGAGGATTATTCATCGGAGCGGGCATCACTGCCTTGTTCCGCAACGGTGCTTCACTCGGCGGCGCGACAATACTAGCCATCTATTTGCACAAAAAGCATGGCGTCAACCCTGGCATTACCAACTTCGCCTTCGATTTTCTAGTTGTCCTTACTAGCCTATCCGTATTTTCGATTAAAAGCGGATTGTACTCTGCTTTATCGATTGCCGTTACATCGGCCTTCTTGTCGTTTTATAAGAGAAGGAAAACAGGAGCAGAGAAAGAGAAACAAGAAGTATTGTCGGGCGCTGCGAATACCATTTAAACAAGACCGAACCATTAGTTCCTTTAGCATGGAGCGGAGTAAGTTGTAATGGATGCTTCGGTTTAATGGGTGGGGTTGATGGGTGGGGTTGTGATGGGTGAATTTAATGCCTAGTAGTGCCTGTCAATTTCACTCTAGTTGCTAGCGATAAACAGCCTCGGCTGCATTGTTAGTAAAAAAAAGGCTGCCGATTCATCGATATCGGCAGCCTTCATTCAAATTCAGATTATCTATTGCCAAACTGTGCATTATGCAAGCGGCTGTAAATGCCACCCGCCGATACAAGCTCTTCATGACGGCCTTGCTCGGTTATTCCTTGCTCCGTTACGACAACAATGCGATCTGCATTTTTGATCGTAGCGAGGCGATGTGCAATAACAAGCGTTGTGCGGCCCACGGACAGTTCAGCCAGCGACTGCTGGATTGCTGCTTCCGTTTCAGTGTCGAGTGCCGAAGTCGCCTCGTCGAGAATAAGGATAGGCGGGTTTTTGAGGAACATCCGCGCAATCGCAAGCCGCTGCTTCTGTCCGCCAGACAGCTTAACGCCGCGTTCGCCTACTACCGTTTCCAGTCCGTCCGGCTGCGCGTGGATGAACTCCTCCAGCTTCGCTCTGCGCGCGGCTTCCCAAATATCTGTATCCGATGCGCCAAGCTTGCCGTAACTGATGTTTTCTCTAATCGTACCTGCGAACAGGAACACATCCTGCTGTACGATACCGATCTGCTTCCGGAGCGAATCCAGCTTCAAATCGCGAGTATCATAGCCATCGACGGAGATGCTTCCGCCTTCAATTTCATAGAATCGCGGCAGCAAGCTGCAAAGCGTCGTTTTGCCGGCGCCGGAAGGTCCAACGAAGGCAATTGTCTCACCTGCACGTATAGTAAGATCGATATTTTGAAGCACCTTCGCTTCGCCTTCATAACCAAACGTAACATTTCGATATACAATATTCCCGTTTAAACGCTTAACCTCTCTCGCATTGGGTTTATCCGCAACATCAGGTGCTGTCTCCAGCAGCTGCACATAACGTTTAAAGCCGGCAATGCCTTTTGGGTAACTTTCGATAACTGCATTGATTTTTTCAATCGGTTTAAAGAAGATGTTCGTAAGCAAAACAAAACTAATAAATTCGCCGTACTTCAGATCACCTTTAATAACGAACCAAGTGCCTGCAATCAATACGAATACAGATACAAGCCTCATCAGCATGTAGGTAATCGAAGAGTTCAAACCAATGATTTTGTAAGAAATGAGCTTCGCTTCACGGAAACGCAGGTTGTTCACCTTGAATAGCTTTTTCTCATGGCTTTCGTTCGAGAAAGCTTGAACAACACGAATCCCGCCAACCGTATCCTCTACTCGAGCATTAAAATCGGCCATGTCCGAGAACAACCGATTCGCAGCTTTCGTCATTTTACCGTTGAACATCAGAACGAGCCAGATAATGATTGGCACAATAACAAAAGTAAGAATGGCTAACTCCAAATTAATATACGCCATAATGCCGAACGCTCCGACGAGCGTCATCGCAGCAATGAACATATCCTCTGGACCATGATGCGCAACCTCGCCAATCTCGAATAAATCATTCGTCAGACGCGAGATCAGATGACCGGTCTTCGTATTATCGAAGAAACGGAAGGACAGCTTCTGTACGTGGTCGAACAGCTTCTTCCGCATGTCCGTCTCAATATTAATACCAAGCATATGTCCCCAATAGGTGACTACATAGGACAAAATCGTATTAATAATATAAATCAGAAGCAAGATCGCACAGGCAGTAACGATAAGCCCCCAGTTCTCGTCAGGCAACAGCGTATCTATTACATAGCTGACTGCCAAGGGAAAGCACAGCTCAAGAATCGCCAGCACTACTGCACAACAGAAATCAAGCAGAAAAAGCTTCTTGTAAGGCTTGTAGTAGGAAAAAAAGCGTAAAAGCATCATAAACTCCTTCTTGTCACATGGTGATAATCATTTTCATTTAAAATGATATACAATCACTACCATGCTGTCAATCCATCGCCGAAATCGATTCGGTCATGATGGGTATATACATTCATCTCTCCGCCTCTAATAAAACCGACGCAGGTAATGCCTAAATCCTCTGCCAAACGAAGAGCAAGATCAGTAGGCGCCGACTTGCTGAGCATAATGCCGCAGCCGATCTTGGCCGCTTTCAGCACCGCCTCCGAGGAGAGCCTGCCGCTGAATGCAATCACTTTATCCGAAGTCCGAACACGGTGCAGCAAACAATAGCCGAACAGCTTATCAAGCGCATTGTGGCGCCCAATATCCGTTCTTACAGCAAGCAGCTCCGATGGCGTTCCAATGGCTGCATTATGAACACCGCCCGTGCTGCGAAATTCCGAGGATGCCTCTTGAAGCTCGCGCATAAAGCGAATACATTGCTCAGCAGATATTTTGGTGCGGGTCATGATCGTTTTGGCCGTCAGCATATCATTGTGAAAATAAAACTGACGACTCTTGCCGCAGCATGATCCGATAAAACGTTTCGCGTAATGATCCTGACTTAACGTATGCTTATGCTCTAGCTCAACATAAGCAAAACCCGTATCCTCTTCGATCCGCAGCGATTTCACCTGACCGGCAGCACGTATAACCCCTTCGGAAGCGAGGAAACCAATGACCAGCTCCTGCAAATGTGATGGCGAGCATACCATCGTTGCAAATTCCTCACCGCCTAGCTTCAGAGTAAGCGGATATTCCGCAGCGATGTCGTCATCCTTCTCCCAGTGGCCGCTGCTATCGTATTTGAGTATGCGCCATTTTGTCGTGTTCGAAAGATCCATTCGAATACTCCCCTTCCACACTCAGCTTGCTTATGCATCATTACGACCACAGCAGTTCTACGCCGGCGGCTCGATTTCCAGCTCCACAATCCGCTTCTCCATATACTTGGTATCCTTAAAGGCATGATAGGTTTCAGCCTTCTCCACGATAACGGAAGCATTATACTCTGGTATGCCTGCAAACGGCTCATATACTCCTTTTGGAAATAGACTATTTCCTTCGGGCCAATACAACTCGATATTGCCTGGCGCAATATCCGCTGGTTTCGCCCTGCCATGGAAGCTCCCGCTTCGGTTATATACAACAATCGCATCACCTTCGGCGATCGCAAGCTCCGATAAATTCGCTTCATTCATCAGCACGTCGTAGCGTCCTGCATCGTTAAAAGCATCCTTCTCGCCATAAATCATAGAGTTAAACTGCTTTCCGCGCCTTGTCGTTGCATAGAAATGCCCTTCCGGTATACGCAGCTCTGGCAATTCAATGGGCAGCAGGCTGCCCTTCCCGTCAGAAGTTGGACAAAAACCACCCTCGCACAGCCACGCCCCGCCCCATTGGAATACGTCTCCTTGATTCCGCAGCAGCTCTACGCCCTCATAGTTCGGTGAAGCCATCGCAATCTCTTCCCTCACGGCAGCAGCATCTTTGAACGTGATAGCCGCTTTGAGCTCCGGCCTAATGCGTGCAGCTAAATCCGCATAGATTTGCCACTCCGCACGCGCTTCTTCGATCCTCGGCCCTTCAATAGTTGGCGAAAAATAAACCATTCGCTCCGTCGAGGTTGACGTACCTCCGCCTGGCTGTTCATACCTTGTCATGGCAGGCAGTACGATAACCTCCTCCTGCGCATCTACAAGTGTCGAGCTGTTCAGCACGATATCCTGATGCACCCGCAATTCGACGCTCTCTAAGCAGCGCTTCACAAAATCAGGATCAGGCATCGTCTCGATAAAATTGCCGCCTGATGTATAGAACAGCTTCAGCTTACGATCGGCATGCTCCTTCAACATTGCATTTTCAAGCGACACGCCTACAATGTCCCCTTGCCAATCCGGCAGCTTGAAGCCCCAAAGCTCCTCTAAACGGCGGATATCCGCACCTTTGAACTCACCGCCAGGCAGACTAAAGGGGTCAGCCCCCATTTCGCCTGAGCCTTGAACGCCGCTATGGCCGCGAATCGGCATCAAGCCGCAATGCTCCCGCCCGAGAAAACCGCGGAGCAGCGCAAGATTGGCAACCTGCGAAATATTGTCCGTTCCGAATCGATGCTGCGTCAGCCCCATGCTCCATACGAATACGCCTGACTTCGCCTCGGCAAGCAAAGCAGCGAAAGCCTGCATCCGCGCTCTCGTCAGCCCCGATGATTTCTCCAACAGCTCCCAGTCCTGCTGCTGAATATGAGCCCTCAGCTCCTCGTACCCCTTCGTATGCGCGCTTACAAAAGCATGATCAATCGCTGAGCCTAGCTGCTCCTCCTCCATCTCAAACCAGCATTTCATGACGCCGTGCATGAAAGCAATGTCTCCGCCGATATTCACCTGATAGAAATCGTCTGCCAGCTTCGTGCCAAAGAGAGCTGATTCCGGTATAGAAGGTATCCAGTAGCCCTCCATTGCCGGCTCGCGATAGGGGTTGATCACGATGATTTTGGTACCCTTGCGCTTAGCTGCGTACATATACTTGGTCGATACAGGCTGATTGTTCGCTGCCACACTGCCCCAAAAAACGAGCACATCCGTACCAATCCAGTCCTTATAATTGCAGGTAGAGGCACCTACCCCAATAGAGCGCTTCATCGCTGTTTTGGATGGGGAATGGCAAATGCGGGAGGCGTTGTCAATATTATTTGTCCCAATGAGCCGAGCCGCCTTTGCAGCCACATAATAAGATTCATTCGTTATCCCGCGCGCAGTTAAATAAAACGCCATTTGCTTCGGGTCTATAACCCTCGCTTTGGCAGCGATGCGGTCCAGCGCCTCATCCCACGAAATTCTGCGAAAGCTTCTTTCTCCCTTGCTTCTTATAAGGGGGTAAGGCAGCCTTCCCAGCTTGCGCAATTGCGTGCTATCGAGCTTTCGCAGCTCCTCAATATCGCCATGCAGCACATCTGCTTTGATAGCAGGCATCGTATTTAGCCGCAGGACGTTCAATCTCGTCGTACAAATATGAGGGCCATCCAGCGTCTGATCATATAAACCAGACACGCCAAGCGCACAGCCGTCACATACACCCTGCGTCAAAATCCGATATGCATACGGCAAGCTGTCTCGGTTATCCCACGCTACCTTGAGCGTATCACGAATATGATGCGGCTTAATGCGTCCTAGCCCAAAAGGTGCTTTGCTCACCCACAGCTTAGGGTCTGGCAGCCTCGGCAGCTTGATCGGTCCTGTATGCAATGTTTTCTTCATTAATGATTCACCCCGTTAATGATCATTATGGAACGATTGCCATTCTACTTACTAAGCTACCACAAATGAGTAAGCGCATACATTTTATATTTGAAAATAGATGCAAACCGAGAAGCCTTCACATCAATCACCCTATCAGCTAACCTATATGCAGCTTTAGGAGAAAGCTGTTGCCTCCTCCTGTTAACCCCTGTTGTCACCGCCATCAGAAAGGCTTTATAGCTGCTTACCTGTCACCTTCAACATACTTCTATAAAGGCAGCACCTGCACCGCTGCTTGCTTCCCGCTTACTTGTATGCCGGATTGTTTCTTGCCGCTCTCCTCCAGATCCTTCAGCATGCGCTCCAGCAGCTCCTTCGCCTTGGGGCCTTCCTTGCCTTGAATTTTTACAACGAGCTGCACGCCGTTGCCTAAACCAAGAAGCTTCGCTGCCTGCCGCAGCTTCGTATCATAATCATGATCCTCTATATGCGCGGTCAAGCGGAGCTCTTTTATTTTGCTAGGCTGCTCCTTTACCTTTGCCCCGCGCTTCTCTTGGTCAGCCTGTTTCTTCGCTTGCCCTTTGGCTACCAGCTTGCATGGCGGAGGGCTGCTCATAAGCGAGGTGCAGACCAAATCCACTTTCAATTCCTTTGCTTTTGCCAGCGCTTCATCACGCGAGACAATGCCTAAATCCTCGCCTCGCAAACCAGTCAAGTGCACCTCGGAGGCGCGTATTTTTTCATTCATAATAACCATCGATGCCATATCCGTTAATCGCTCCCTTGCCGTGAATACGGAAAACAGCAGCCTTCACTTGCGAAGCCGCTGTCTATTCCTTCCTCTATTATACGCTTTTATTAGATATCCAGCGCGGTTTGTTTATGTGTTTTTCCACTAATGCCGCTCTCTGCACTTCGCTTCGCTTCGGCTTCATCCCGCTCTGCTCTGCGCAGAAACTTTTGGCCTCTCCAGCGAATTAAAGACAATATTCCGCGGATGTACTCATCTAAGATCATGCAGGCATATATCCCGATCAAGCCCCAGCCAAGTTGAATTCCCACAAAATAAGCTAATCCCGTCGCAATCAGCCACATCGAGAATACCGAAGTCCACATCGTAAACCGGGTATCGCCTACCGCATTTAATGAATTGCCGAGCGCCATATTGATCATTTTGCCCGGCTGCAGCAGTAGATTCATCCCCAGCAGAGACACGCCTAGCGCTACGATTTCTTTGTTTTCAGTAAACATGCCTAGCAGCTGCTTGCCAAACAAATAAATAAGAAACGCGTTAACCGTTACCACCGCAAGTCCAATCCACATCGCTCGAAAAGCGATATGGTACGCCTCTTTCACCTTGCCTGCTCCAAATAGATGGGCAATCTGAATTTGTACTGCCAGTGCAATCGAATAACCAAGCATGAAGCAAAAGGACTCCAACGTATTCATATACGTCCGTGCCGCCAGCTCATTCGAGCCGAGAATAGCCAAAAAGGTGAAAATAAGCAGCTGCGTAAACACCCAGCAAGACATATTCACGCCAAGCGGCCATCCAATACGAAGAATTTCGCCAAACAGCTTACGATTAAATACATTAAAGTCACGAAGAGCAATCGTACGTTCAAAAGAGCTAAGGAACATGATGAACAGCACAATCGTAGCGAGCAAGCGGCATAACACGGTTGATATGGCTACGCCCATCAAGCCCCATTTTGGAAAACCGAATGCCCCGAAGATGAACGCATAGTTGAAAAAAACATGCACAACGTTCATACCAATTGCTGTATACATAGGTCCCTTTGTATTTCCCGTATTCCGAATCGATGTGCTAAGCGCCGACATCAATGCAATCAATACCATTCCGCCGCCGACTATCGAAATATACGTCTTTGCCAGTGGAATCAAATTTTCTGGAAGCTGCAGCACCGCAGCGATCTCGCCTGGAATGAGGATGAGCAGCCCGCTAAGCAAAAGCCCAATGATGGCACTTACTTTCACCGCCATTATCGCGATTGTGCGAGCATCCTCGCCATTTTTAGAGCCTATTTTTTGTGCAATGAGTATGCCCGCTCCACTCGCGACTGTTATAAATAAAGTCGTCAACGCTTGAAACAGCTGGTTAGAGAAGCCTACTACCGCTACTGCATCATCCGATATCCGGCTCACCATCAGCGTGTCCGCCGCACCGAGCAAAAATTGTAAAAACAGCTCTATGAATATTGGCCACGCCAGCATCCAGAGCGAAATCTTTTTGTTAGATAAAGCCATCCTGTTGTCCTCCTGCATCGGCTGCCTAATAGCGGCCGTATCCGTTGTCTTATCATCAATCGTCATATCAAATTATAGATGCTATACTGAGCTTGATGTATCACTTTTACAACTGAAACTATAACGATTCAAACTTCAATATTTGAAGGAGAAAATCCTAACATGACCATCATTCATATGACGATTCCACCGCTGCCGCATTATATCATTGGGGGGTATACAGTTGCCCCTTCTGGCCGCAAGCATCCAAGCAGATGCAACATTAATGTGTTTGATTTGCTTGTCGTAACGCGGGGCTGCTTATACATGGGAGAAGAAGATCAGCATTATGAAGTAAGCGCAGGGCACGCGCTTATTCTCAGGCCGGATGCCCATCATTACGCAACGCGTGCATGCGAGGAGCAGACCGCTTATTACTGGATTCATTTTCAGACGACTGGGATGTGGAGTATAACAGATCAATCCATGCCTGAGGTACCGCCTGACAGTTCCAAATCTAGAATACTCAACACCAACATTTATACGGCACAAACCTTTGCCAAACAGCTTCCCCAGTTTGCTAAACTGCTGCAGCCCTCCAAGATGGACAGTCTGCTGCGCCAGTTGGTTCAGCTTAATATGAATGATCATATCCCCAGTGTAAAATGGAAGCAGCAGCTTGTATTCCAAGAGGTTATCGAGCATTTATCTGCATCGATGGAAGCGGAGGGGCCTTCTCCCTCTATTTTGTGCGCAGAGCAGGCTGCTTCCTATTTGCGTGAGCATTATCGTGATAGCATAACCGCGCAGGAGCTGGGAGACAGCATTAACTTTCATCCCGTTTATATCGCAAGATGCATGCAGAAAGAGTTTGGCTGCGCGCCATTCGATTACCTCATGCGTTTCCGGATTGAACAAGCAAAGCTGCTGCTGCTTCAAACGGATCTGCCTATCGCCCGCATTGGAGAACAGGTCGGCTTTAATCACGCTGCCTATTTCACCTCTTGCTTTGCCAAATACGAGAGCATATCGCCGCGCAAATATAGACAACGATTTTCTCATGGGTAAGGATGGGGGCATTCCCGCCAAAACATTACACCGAATATCAGACTTTCCCTTCGACATCAGTCCACTTGCCTGCTTGCTCATAAAAAAGGAACGGCTCCCACTAAGGGAACCGTTCCTTCCTAAAGCCCTATTGATCAAGCACCGGATGATACATCACTACCGCTTACAGCAGCTGTACTTCGCTTCTTGCCCCAGCCTGTAAGCCACTTGCCTAACCGAATGGATGGCAGCTCTATGAAATAGTAGCTTAGCGCCCCGGCTCCGAATGAAGCAACAAAGGCGAGTATCACAATAAACGTTGTTTCCAGCTCGCCATTCAGCAGATGGATGAGCGACAGCAGGATAATCATATGATACAAATAGAGACTGTATGAGATTTTCCCCAAAAACAATAACGGCTTTCGCTGCAGCTGCCTCGATAAACGAACGGATGATAGCGCTGTAATAATAAAGATCGAAGCGCCGATAGCCGTCATCCAATCACCGCTGTGCGGCATGAGCATGTCATGGAAATCCTCGCCATAACCGATCCATTTGAACGAATAGAAGCACAATCCGATAATCAGCATCAGCATGATCCGCCAACCATGCAACCGTGAAAATGCTGACTTCAGCTCTTTCTGATATTTGGCAAGCAGCGCCCCTATAATGAAGAAAGAGGCATAATGCAGCGAGATCACAAAGTTCGTCATATATTTCGTTTCAAAATTTTCAAGCATAATTTCAGCACCAATGGATAAGACAAGTGCCAGCGGCAGCCCTACCTTCCAGCTGCTTTTTACAATGATGAACATAATAAACGGGAACAACAACGAGATGCGCATTTCATGAACGAGCGTCCACAAAATCGGATCATACCTCGTCGTATTGTAGTTTCCTACAAACAGCAAATGATGAATGATTGAGGTCACATTAGGGGGGTTCACCCACAGATTGTTATAATAGCTCGTCAAATTCGTCAGCTTCGATACATAGACGATTTCCCTCATTAATATGGCGATCAGTAATGCGACGAGAAAAGGAATGTAAATACGGCAAATCCGCTTAATTACATATTTTGAATAGGATTGCTGGCGGTTGCTGAAAAACGGCAAGGAAAGTACAAACCCACTGAGCAGAAAAAACATAATGACCGCTTCATGACCGCCCCATATCGCATGCAGCGGCGTGTATTTAAACAGGTTAAGCGGGTAATCAAAAAAGCTGAGATCCGACGTATTTTGCGCAATAGGCGCAAATACCAATAAGAAATGACCAATCATTACGGCTAATGCCGCCAATCCCCTAAGTGAATCTAATTCCTCATAGCGCTGCAAGCTGCAATTCCCCCACATTTACCGAATCTATATAATGTCAAAGACGATTATAATGGATAGCAGCCTGCTTTGTCCGCAACTATTTTCGCACACCGCCCGTATGCTGAAAATGATTAATTAGAATAACTTCTATCATCAATATTGAGATCGATTCCGTGACCTTGAACGCCACAGTTTCACCACTCCTAAGATACACAAACAGATGAGCAATCCCGTACATCCACCTACAAAATCAAGCAAAACATCCGTAGCGCTGCCCGTACGCTCGTCAGAGCCTAATTGATTCCATTCATCCATAGCCGGGACAGCAATGGCAACCATCAGTGTAAGTATAATGGATAGGAACCAGCGTCCGCGGGTCAATGCTCGCAGGAACATAAACATCAACGCAGCAAAAGTCGCATACACAAACAAATGTGCGCCCTTTCGAAACAAAAATTCGATAAAGCTATAAGGCCGATCATGTGAATTAACGATGCTCGTTCGATAGGTAAGCGTAACATCCGGCAGCCATCTCACGAGCTGATCGTATGTAAAGTGACTGCGCAAAAACGGCTGAATACTTTGTTGTTCATAGGTTTGGGATGAAAATAGGAATAAAAGCCCGAGCCACCCTACTAATAATAGCCCCCACAGAATAGTCGGCTTCCATCTAGCAGGTCTATACATATTCAATTGCACCTCCTGTAAAGCAACCAGCTTCCAATTTATTATCCCTCTATCATACTTGAAAAAAACACTCAAACAAAATGCGAGCATAGGAGTCCTAAATTAGGCATGCCAAAAAACGGCTTGCTCGCAAAAGTGAAGCAGCCGGCGGCGCTGAAATTTTTAACTGAGAAATAAAGAAATATAATCCATCAATTATCAATATAAATGATATAAAAGTCCTATTTCAATATAGTCAATAAGCCTAAAGTTTGGTATTATAACTAAAAAGAAGTGAAATGAGGGCGATAGACATGTCTAGTTATTTAATGTTTACTGAGCTATCAACGCCATTGAAATGGTTTGGAATTCGGATTTTCAAGGATGAGAACGGCAGCTACTGGTATAAATACAAACAAAATAAACGTAAACGTATTTTTAAATAGAGCTATCGTCATCTAATAATGTACGTGATGCACAATTTTCCTCATTCATGCAGCCTCTCTCAAATCTTACGCAATCATAGCAATTAAGAACAAGATCAAGCGCCCTGCTTGCTCCCAACACTTCATCAGCTTGATAAGACTGGCACACTAATAGCTTATCGATCATTTCCTGCCGCAGCAGCTCAATCGTCTGCTCTAGCTTTATTTTGTGTAGAACAGTATTTCTATTAATGGTCCCTCACCTCTCCCTGAGCATGCGTATTACGAACGGTATCACCATTTAGTTCCTCGCTATACATATTGCTTATCCTTCTCATCACTTGACTAGCCGCTGCAAAATCGCCATCTTTTTTATAGCTATCCGCGAGTGATTCAACAAGTCCCAGCAGCATGTATTCCAGCCTGCTTCGTTCCTGAACCGCCCAGTTATCGTACAAGCCTGCGAGCATTTCTTCTACAGGATAGACAAGCAATTCTTTAATAAGAATAAATTTCCTTAATGCTCTTTTCTCCATATGAGCTTCTTCAAGCGACCGAATCCATTTCAGCAAGTCACAGACTACAACCGCGTTCAGCTTAACATGGCTGCGATTGGCAACAATCGGATTCGTCCCCGCCGTATCGAACAATCCTTTTAAATGAGAAAGACTAACTCGCAGCAAATTACTTGCTTTGCTAATCTCTGCATGTGGCCATAACGCATCGCATAACTGTTCTCTGGTCGGGTTCGAGTAAAACATTAAATAAACAAGCAATCTCTTCGCATTACGCTGCTGCCAGCCACTCGATATTTCCTGTCCATTAATAAATACACGAAACGCCCCAATTAGCTTGACCTCGAGCAGCACATCCTTGCTTGGAGTACTCTTATAGGCATCGCCAAACATTTTAATCGCATCGATCCTCATTAACCCAAGCAGCGGATCACCGACATGAGTACTCTCCGTGCCACTTAAAGGGTTGGAGAGGAAATCTAATATCTTCTGAGCAGCATAGGTCTGATTATCTATAAACACCAAGCTAGCTGCATCAGGCACCGTTACCGAAAACGCATTCGGAATAAACTGCGCCGTAATCTTCGACATATAGGATGGATATATCGTATCTTTGTCCCCCCCCATAACGAGGCAAGGCTTATTAATTGCGGATAAGTCATCCAAAGGATTCTCGGCTGCAAAGAGCTCAATTAATTTAAAGTACACATCCATGTCGCACTGCAAGTACGCCTCTTTTACCCATCTTGTCTCTTCCCTATCCTGAGGCAGACAGGTCACTAAACTAGCCATCTGCTCCGCCAGTGCAGCTGCCACACCGTTCTCAGCATAGCTCCGGCGCAGCTCAACCGAACGCTCCATTGCCTCAGGAGGATAAAATCCAATCGTCGAAATAAGAACAAACGACTTCACTCGCTCCGGGCGGTTCATTCCATACCTTGCAGCAAGATTACCGCCAAGTCCATGACCGACCAAATGTGCTTCCGTTATGCTATATAAGTGGAAAATGTCATCAAGATCATTGCAAAGCAGCTCCCATGTTAACTGAGAACCGTCATGTGATCGCTCCCCATGCCCGCGCAAATCATACCGTACAACATGATACCGTTCAGTTAGCACAGCAGCCAGCGGCTCCCAGACACGAGCATTTAGACCTAGACCGTGTAAGAGTACTACAACTTCAGCATCAGGATCAGAAGTGCACTGATTGAATTGGTAGAACAAATTAAATATGTCCATAGTCCCCCTACATTACCACTACTGTATGATTTTAGGTTAGTCTGTAATGCTAGTGTAATGCAAATTTTAGTACTATGGTAGTGGCTTTGCTAGTGAAATGAGTCATTTTTTTACATTTTACAACAAATTCTTGTAAGGGGAGACAAAAAACATGCAAAACAAGATGTTCAAAAGCGGCTTTCTGCTGTTAATGATCACTCTGCTTGATTTGGGTAATCCTTTTCGTGTTAAAATATATCAGGAATTGGATTGGAAAATTCATTATACATTTTTAATCTGCATGACCACCTACAATAAGCTGAACGTACCGCTAACGACTTACAAGCCTTAAGATTTGTATTTAAGGAAGTGTGGGCTAAATGGGAGCCCTTATCCCCTATAGCTGCAACTGATTTCTTATAACTAAGATAAATTATAAATAAATGCAAGCAGATGCATGTATCACTTCATATAATTGTAAGGATAACGCAAAGCAGGGGCAGAAGAAGTCGTCGCGACCTCTTCTGCCCCTGCTCTAATTTTACAAAAAAGAAGTAAAAACTCCTATTACATCAAACCCTCTGCAATAGCTCTTCCTGCTTCAAGCTCCTTGTTAAAGGCTTCTCTGTAGGAAGCAAGAACGTCTGTGCTATACCCATTCGTCGTCAACTTAGCTTTCGTATCAGTCATGATAACTTCAAATTTTGCAGAGCAATTGTCTACTTCTTGAAGTCCTTTAGCTTTAAGCTGAGCTTGAAGCGTCTTATCCGTTGCCGCTACATACTGCAATCCAATATCCATAAGAGTTACCTTGCAGCTTTCTTTCAGCGCAGCAAGCTTGTTCTCTGCTTCTGCCGTAATTTGCTCATACGTCGGTTTAACTGGTACGCCACCACCGCCGGCATTACCCGTACCGCCTGTACCACCAGAGCCTCCAGTTCCGCCACCCGTGCCTGGAAGAACGACTCCGCCGCCACCTTGCTCAGCTCGATATGCTGCTGACTCACCGCTAACTGTTTTCGTCACCGGATCGTAGCTAATCTGCGTGCCTACTGATTCTGACAAGAAACGAATGGGCACATAGATCGAGCCTTTATAGGCATAGAGGGATTGACCAGCCGGCAATGCCTTCGTCTTACCATTAAACACAAGAGTTGCATTAACTGGCTGTATCGCAATTGTAACGCTCGTTTGCGGCTTCTGGCTGCCCGTAGCGGCACTCTGCAATTGTTTCTTCAGCGCAGCAAGCTCTTTCTCTGTTGGCTCGGAGATCGTCGCTTTCGCACCATCCCAATTTACTGTTTTTAGCAGCGCGTAAGAAATATAACGAATCGGTACATATGTACTTCCTTGATAAATAAATGAATATTGTCCATCGGGCAGTTTAAGTGCTTGTCCATCAAATTGCAGCTTAATGGGCTGTGTCTTTGTCTTAATCGTTTCGGTTGCTGCGGATGCAGCGGTTGCAAGTACGGATGACAACATCATTACAACCAGAAAAATAGATAGAATACGTGACTTTTTCATAGAGCCTCCTCAGAATAGTAAAGCTTACTTGTTTAGCGAGTTTGCAATTACTGCAAGCGCATTGGCTCTAGCACCAGCCTTCGCACTCTCGTATTGCGCACTCCAATCCGGAAAGCTTTGCTCACCTAGATCAGCTGCTTTATACTCGCTCTTGGCATTGCTTATTAATTGATTGAACCTGGCATCACAATCGGCTTCCGCAGAAAATACCTTATTCAGGTATTTACTTTGAATAGTAGCAAGCGTAGCTTCTTCATCACCGCTAAGCTCTTTCGCAATCTGCTTAACCAAGCTATTGCTGGTTGCTTGACACGAGGACTTCAGCTTTTCCAGCTTTGCTGTAACCGATGCATCAATCTCTTTTTTCTTCTGGGACTTATTTTCGGAGTTTGTAGATCCCTTATCCGGCTTTTGTCCCTTGTCTACATTATTAGACGCTTCATCTGGCGGCAAAGTTGCGCTCGGACTAGGTTTAAGGACTTCATCTGGCTGCGTCGTTGGAACTAGACCAGACTCTTGTGAAGGTGTAGCATCAGGTTCTGAAGTCTGATCTGTCTGATTAGTAGATTGTTCATTGGGCTGCTCCGTAATATTCGGCGACTCTTGTCCAGAATTACTATCTGCAGCTTCTTCAAGACGCCCATTCAATTCATCTACCTGATTTAACTTCGAATAGAGACTCATGCTTCCATAAATAACAATACCGATAACAACGAGAGCACCTGCGATAATCATTAGTGTTTTGTTCGTTTTTTTCATTGTTTTGGTTTCATATGAGCCATTAAAGAAGCAATGATTGCATATGAATCTCCTTCTTAGATTTTAAAATAAAAAAGCTGACGCTTCATAGTGACGGGGCGTCAGCTTGCGGATATAGCGTTTTCAGACCTGTTAACGACGCCCTACGTGCTAGTTCATGAGACAGCTGCTAGTTTATTTTTGTGATAAACAATTCTCAAATAAATCTCCATGCGCTTTTTCTCATCTAAGCAATCTTCCCACAGCAATTCATTGAATCCCATACAGAGCTGATGCCATTCACGTACAACGTTTGCGCGCATGAACATATAATAACCTCCATGTTTCCACATAAACCACGCGGGAGGCACGATATTCGGTAGCTGGCTGGCAGTCTTTTAAAAGATAAGCCCCTGTAGCTTTGCGTCACCACTTTTCAATGGTTTTGCCTTTATCGTGTGGGTTATGCGGTTGTTTTGTTTAATGGTATGGTAACAAAATTGCGGGAGTGTGTATAGGGTTTAGATCCAATTCCAGCCATAATATGACAGAAATGAAACCTCTATTATTTTTCGAGGTTTTAAAAACCCTTCAGACTTACTTATCCCATCTTCAAAACACCAGACTCCTTATATAGGCCTCAGCTTACTCCCTCAACGACCTTAATGAAACCTTCAGTTTCAGGAATATTACTATCATATAAACTATGGTGGATTTGGTACAAATATTCTCCTGCTTTTTCTATATCAGAATGATTAACGGAATCTGTTGAAACAAAGCAAATTATAAATAGATTTGCCACTTTTCAAGTAAGTGAGGGCCACCTCTTTGGGATTTTCGATCCATTCCCCGGATAAATCAAAACTATAATCAAATCGGTTTCCAACTTTTGTCAAGCCAATGAACTACATTTAATCATATTGTTCCCGAGAAGTATATAATATTACTTTCAGAAAAGTTGTCTATAGTAATTATTTTTAAAAAACTCATACTACCATTTACTTTCTAAGGTGAGTTAGGGTTTTTCTTATCACAGTTACACCCAACCATTGTCCATTTGATACTTACAATAATGAGCTGTTGCAAAGTAGTATGTGTACCCTACTCTACATTTATATAGTGTTTATTTCATAAAGTTAAAGTTACTTCTTTCTTTATTTCTTTCTCAGTCGTCTTTATTAAGTACTGTAAGAATTCTTCTCTTAAATCATTTCTTTTAAGTGCAAAATCCACAGTTGCTTGTAAAAAACCTTGCTTATCGCCTACATCATATCTTCTTCCTTCAAAGATATACGCATACATAGCTTCTCTCTGAGCTAGCTCCTTAAGAGCATCTGTTAATTGAATTTCTCCACCCTTACCTGGTTCAGTATATTCTAGAATTTCAAATATGCTCGGAGTAATGACATATCGACCTAGTATGGCTATATTAGAAGGAGCATCTTCCATTCTTGGTTTTTCAATCAACCCTTTGACTTTGTAGACTTGATCCTCAATAAGCTTTCCTTCTACAATCCCATACTTACTAACATCTTCTTTTGCAATTTCCTGTACCCCTAATATTGTAGTTTTATACTCACCATATATTTCCATCATTTGTTTTAGACATGGCTTACTATTTACAACAATATCATCACCTAGCATAACAGCAAATGGTTCGTTTCCTATAAAACTTTTAGCGCAGTAAATGGCGTGCCCTAATCCCTTAGGTTCTTTCTGACGAATATAATGAATGTTTACCATATCCGATATGCTTCTTACTTCTTCCAATAAATCAAGTTTCCCCTTAGCCTCTAGTTCAAATTCTAGTTCAACGGATTTGTCAAAATGGTCTTCTATACTCTTTTTATTTCTACCTGTAATTATAAGGATTTCTTCAATACCAGACTCTACTGCTTCTTCGATAATATATTGAAGTGTCGGTTTATCCACTATAGGTAACATTTCCTTAGGTTGTGCCTTCGTTGCTGGTAAGAAACGTGTTCCTAATCCTGCTGCTGGTATTATTGCTTTCCGCACTTTCATAGTATATTCCCTCCCCCAATAAAATAATTTCTCCCTCTATCTGTCTTGTTCTTCTATTCATAATATTTTATCTTCTTATTAAAAAAATTTTGTTTAATAGTTTTTTACGTGGAGCTACCGATGTTTTATCAATTACTAAATATACTACTCAGTTTCTTTACTTAGCGACGTTTCCCAGAGTAAGCTGTTTATAATCAAAAGAAACTTTGTGCGTTGTAAATGATAAATCCTGATATAGTTAAGGCTAAAAGCACACTTACGTCATTTTCTTCCTCTGCTTAATTGAAATAATCGTAATGATAAAAGAAAATACTTAATGAGTTAGATCTAGCTCACGTGGTTCAAAAACAATGTTAAAAAATTTAATTATAGTAACTTTTATGTTATTAACAGATTTTGAAATTTAAAAACTACTACCCTTTACCTTTCGAAATTGATTTATAATGTTCTTCGTATCTTTGAAATATATCCATATAGTTAAAATCAAGTTAATTATTATAAATAATATATATTTTGTATAATCAAAATTAATATATGTAACTAACATAAGTGAAATTATAATAAACTGATATAACAGTTTGAAATCTTTTGTAATATTTTCATGTTTTCTAATTATTGATTCTAGAATAACATTCATTAAATACAATGAAATAATTGTGGTAATTGCATAATACGAAAAGTCTAGATTCAAATAGAACACAATTAAATTCAATAAAAATGAAACCAAAAGTATCACTGTATTAACAATCAGTACTGTCTTGCTTTTACCCAAACTATTCATATGCGGCCATAACCTAAGTGAATAATGTATCCTAAGAAAAACAACAGGAAAAAGCAAATAGAAATATTGAAGAGAATCACTATATTTAGGAATTACAAGATTAATAATAGGAGAAAAAAGTATAATGCATATACTTGAAATGCCTAACATAACATCCAGTATTCCTCGTGAATAGTTGTAATAACCCAGTCTGGATTCAATACTCATTTTCATAATAGTGGGAAATACAACCACATTAACCGAATTCAAAACTGTTAAAAATATTGTGATAAGACTATATGCAAACGAAAACATAGCATATTCATATGTATTATTTGATCTTTCAATAAACATTCGGTCTGTTCCAAGAATTAAAGTACTTATAAAATAAGCTAACACAATTGGAAATCCTATTTTAATTAATTGTTTAACATCAATTTTCTCTCTATTGTTTCCAGTCTTAAATATATCATCCTTTGTAGAAAAATAACCAATTATTATTTGAATCGAATATGCTAACATCATTGCTAGGATTAATATTCGATAGTCTTTATAATCCAGGATAATCATTATGCCTAATGCTAATACAGTTATTAATTTAATTATTAAATTTGAAAAAGAAATTATTTTATATTTACCGCATAAAATCAGTATTTGGGCCATATAACCAGAAATATTTACAAGTGGTATTGATAATATAATAGCTAAATAGTATATATTAATATTTCCAATAGATAAGCTGATTAATATAAAAAACACAGTGATTATTATTTGAAAACAAAAAAACTTGAATAGTAACCCTTTAAAATTTATCCCCCTTAATTCTTCTACCTTATATTTGCTGAATTTCAGTAACAGACCATCTGCAATTCCTAAATGTAAAATAGGTAAAAAACCAATATAAAACATATATATTCTATATGAGGAATAATCTTCAACAGTTACTGTTTGAGGGATAATAAAGCCTATTATGATATTTAATAATATTCCTACTATTGATGAAAAAAACAAAGTAGCTATTTGCATCACTTTCACATTTTTCAACATATAATCATCTCATTTTAATATAATTTTCACATCCAAGAATATATTTAAAAATTTCAATATATTCTCAATATCATCTCTCTCGTTCTGTTTAACTCTAATAGCATTAAAACCTTCATTCATCCGATCAAATATCTCATAGTAAAGTGGAGATAAATTCCCACTTATTAATGTTTCATTGAATTTTCTCATATCTTTTCCATAATAAATATCGTCTGTGTTGATTTCGTTTTCTAGTTCAATTGCTTTTTCTTTATTCTTTAATTTTCTCAGTTTCTTATAAAAGTTAATTACACTAGTTAAATAAATATTTTCCCTATAAACACTACCTACCCTATGTTTAATAGCTCTTTTTATAATTTTATGTTTGTTTTTAGTAGGAATCAATTTATATTTAGGTGTATATTTATCTTTTCTCAATCTTGATAAAAACCTATTAATTAAAAAAAATGGCACGGTGTATACATCCATTAAGTACATTAGGGTTCTTAAATTACCATTAACAACATTATACTTACCTAATTTGTTGTTAATATAATTTTGTTCATGCACTCTATATCTTGCAATAGGATAAATAGATATATGAAAATTTAAACAGTCATAACTTTTATCATTGAAGTTAACCCAAAATGGTGTATTCCACAATAAATAATTATTATAAGAGTATTTTTCAAACGCATCTCTTTTAATAAATGCAATATCATTAAGTATATTTATCCCATACAATAAAAGCATTCTTGTTAATGTTACTTGTTTATTTGAAAAATCTCTAACCTTAACTATTCCTGTTACATTATCATCTTCGTCAATAGTAATAATATCACCTTTTAATGCGTCACACTCAGATAACAACATTTCATTAACAGCATTACTAATTGATTTATCATCATAAAATAAATCATCACTATGCAATATATAGATAATATCGCCAGTAGAGTTATTAAATCCATTTATTACAGCATTTAACTGATCGGAATTTTCTTGAAATATGTATATAATACGTTCATCATTTAATGACTTAATAATCTGTTCAGTTTCATCTGAACTTCCGTCGTTTACTATAATAAGTTCAATATTTTTATAATCTTGATTTAATACTGATTTAACACTCACTTCTATTGAATCCGCATCATTATAAGTTGGCATTATCACTGAAACTTTCATTAAATTACTCCTTTATAGGAATACTAAAACCGATTACTTTTAATTCATCATTTATAAGATGATTTCCACACTTATTTAACATAAATTCAGACCCAATTTTTGTTTTTTCAACAAATTCGGCGTAGTTATTATATATACTATCAAAAGCACTAATAAAATCATTTATATCATTACATAAGAATCCAAAATCTTTTGTTACAAACTCTGGCATTGCAGTATTATTGGAAACAATCGGTATTAAACCACTAGCTACAGCTTCACACATTGATACTCCTTGAGCATCCTGCCTAGTTGGTGATAAAAACACTCCATGTTCTCTATGAATTTTTGAAATTTCAGATTGATTAAGAAATCTTTTAAATATATGCACGTTTTTGAATTGTTTTAGAGGCCTTAGTGTCTTATTAAATAAATACCCATCTCCATAAAAGTTGAATGTCAAATTTTCGAAATAAGATTTTTCAGACAATTTCAATATCAATTTTACAGAGATATCATTAGCATATTTTCTACTTGTATATGGTCTAATACTTAAAATTTTCAAATGATGTTTTTCAGTTTTTCTATGGTAATTAAATAAATTATCGTCAATAACATTTGGTATTATTTCATATCTATTTTGATTCAATATTGTTTTAGTATCTATTTCTAAAATTTCCTTCATCCAGTTAGACACAAAAATATATTTAATATTTAATTCATCATTCAGTATTAGTTTTCTCAAAAAACTCAATTGCTTAGTATTAAAATAAATATATTTTAAAAAGCTAAGAAAAGATTTAATATTAGGTCTTAAATTAAAAATTCGCCTTTTCCAAGATAAGGCCTCAGCACCGTGAACCCATACATATATTTCGAAGTTTTCTTTTACCGATCTAATTGCTTTTATCATATGAATGTCGACAAAATGAATAAAGATTTTAGCTTTTGAATTATCTAATAGTATTTGTTGAATATTTGCACCATTTCCTTCATAAACAATTACATTTTCATATTCATACTTTTTTAATATTTTATGTTCTGGTCTTAGAATGATTACAATACCCAAGTGACCTTTTTCTAAATAACTAACTACTCTTCTATGCACAAATCCATTATTATAAAGATTATTTTTACTTGGATAACCATTTGTTATTACAATAAAATCATTCATGATTGCTATCCTTTCAATTGCATGTTTAAATATGTTTTATATAGAAATTTAACAAAAACACTGGGGAAAAAATATATTACAAAACATGATACTTTTTCTTTGATATTCAATTTAGAAAACAATACTATATCTAATAAAATCGATAATCTACTCTTGTTTATATATTTTACTGAATCATCCAGAAGTTTTCTGAACTTACTTTTAAAGTTCTCTTTAGAATCATACCGATACAATAATAAACCTTGGGAGAATAAATTCATATATAATCTGATTTTAAAATATCCTTCGAACTTATCATACAACTTATGTTTTTTTAGTAAATCTTTCAAATATTCTAGCTTGATAATAGTTCTTTCAAATATATAATATTCATATCTCTTAGATTTGCTTCCTATTCGTTGGTAATAGTAGTAATAATTATTATCAACAGTTGAAACTGAATTACAATATAGCAAATATTCTAATATAAACACTTGATCTTGACCGCTAGTAACTTCGATTGGACAATGTATATTATTTTCTTTAATAATATTCGACTTAAAAATTTTATCACACATTAAAACTGTTAATGTACTCTCCCCAATAAAATATTCTTCAAAAATAACATCATCAGTAAACAAACTTCTAGATGTTTTACTTTTCACTTCAGTTAAATCATCATATACTTTCGTATGACCACATATAGCTAAATCCGATTTATTTTGTATTAAACTTTCATATAAGCTTTTTACAAAATCCTCGTGAACATAATCATCGGGATCAACAAAAATAATATATTCACCAGTTGATAGATTAATTGCGTTATTTCTGGCTATACTAACACCCTGATTATCTTGATTAGTTACAATCAGCCTTTTGTCTATATTTAAAAATTCCTTAGCTATTTCTAAAGTACCATCTGTGGAACCATCATTCACTATGATAATTTCTAAATTGTTATAGGATTGCTTTAATAATGACTCCAGGCACTTTCCTATATACTTTTCAACGTTGTAGCTCGGTAAAATAACGCTGATTTTCTCCACAACATCCATCCTTATTTCTGCAGTTTAATTATTTCTTTTGCTACTCTTTGATAATTATAATACTCAAAAAAACTCTTCAGGTCGGAATTCACATAAGCGTCTAAACCCATTAAATTTTCAAACTCTTCTCTTAGATATTTATAGTTATTAATATCAATACATAATACTTCATTAAAACCATTTAAAAATTCCACTTGTCCACCCGTATTAGGACAAATGATCTTGCATTTCTTCAAAAGAGCTTCCAAAAAAACTAAACCAAAAGGTTCATGTTGATTTAGAGATATAAAAATATCTGTTTTCTCCAAAAACTCCAACGTTTCTTCTCTTGATTTTTGCCCAACAAATCTAATTTTTTCATTACTATATTTCATTTCCAGCATTTCTTTTTCAGGACCATTACCTATAATCGTCAAATTAGTGGATCCGTTAAATTGAGAAATAAAATTAAAAATTTCACATACCTTATCAATATTCTTTTCTTTTACTAATCTACCTACAAATAAAAAATTTAGATTTTCATTTTTCGGTTTCTCGAAATCTACAAATTCTTCTTTAAGTCCGATATGAATTGTTTTATCGCACTTTATTCCATATATTTCAGTATTAATACACGAAGTAAACGCACTATTACTCACAAAGAAGTCAGAGTACTTCCGAAATTGTTTAAATGCTGTATTTAGCAACCACTTTTTATAAATCTTATATCGATAAGTTGGAAATCCATGAATGAAGTGTATTACCTTTGTGTTAGGTATACGTTTTTTAATTGTTTTGTTTAAAATTCCATACCACATTGATGAAATTACAATATCCGGATTAAAATCTATCAAGCACTTTAATATATTTTTCCTATTAAGAAAAAAATCATTTTTATCAAAATACTTTATGGTTTTATCCGTTGTTTTAATATTTGTTATTATAAGTACTTCATCCCCATTTTCTAAAAATCCATTTCTAAGACCTTCATTAAAAGTAGCAACACCTCCAAAATGAGTTTGATTTATTACAGGGCCCAATATACATATTTTCATTTTATTCGCCTCTATTGCTTTGTATTTATTCACAATAAATTATTCAAGATTCTTCACGTCCATATAATGATATGAAATCCTTATATATATTAATTGGATCAGACATACGCTGGACCCCTTGAAATCAAAAAAATTTTAGTGAGTATGTCCCAGCGTGCGATAATTAAGATTATTAATAATAAGAATTCAATCTTTTTCTAGGGTATGAGTTGGATGGGAATAGTTAAGCGTAAGCTAATACATCATCTTAGCTTCTGATCCAATGGCCCCACAGCAAATAATTAGTGTAAGTAGTGAATCTGACTTCATGAGACTTGAAATCAATATCTGTTTTTTTCTATTAACTGTCTGTTTCTTTTTCAATATTTCACTGGACCTCGATTAAGAAGTACATAATTAAATCAATAGGTACATACTCAAAATTGATGAAAATATATCTCTTGATCGTATGATTCAAGATTCCTAACGAGATTACAATTTACTAATATTTCAACAAACGCTTAGTAATTCATCCTTAATCAACATTAATAAATTTATAATTTTCTCTCAAATTTACACGGGTTTTACTTTCAAATAATATAACGAAAAATATTAATGTCTCAGTTTTGTTTTCACCATTTTTTCACTAATTAAATAGTTAGCAATAAATACCAATAAAACTGATCCTTGAGCTATAGTAAACTGTTCAAAAATATCATAAAAAAGAATAGATAAAATTATTTTAACACCTAAATAATCTTTCCCAATAAATAATTTTCCGATTATTTTTTTCATTAAAATACTATGAATTAAAAAATAAATAATACCTAATTGAATTAATATTCTCAAGTATGAATTATCAGCTGAAATTATTAATCCATCTCGTGTTAGTCCTTTTGAATATCCAAATAAGTTAACACTGTGATTTACTAGGAACTCATAATACATATGTGGTCTATTATTCAAAAATGAATTTAATATTGTCTCATGTAAAAATGCAATTAATAAGCTGAAAACAAAGAACACTAAAAACATTCTAGTAACAATTGGTTTTAAGAAACTTAATACTTTATCATTTAGAAACAATAAGAACAGAAAAAACAAATAAGCAAATAATACTGTTCTTGAATCAGTAAAGTAATTTACACATATAATTAATAATAAAGAAATAGTTATTACTTTTTTATTTTTATTATACAGATATGCTAGAGCTATCAATATATCAAAAACCATCATGCTAGCGGTATTAGGATTAGTGAATCCTAAAGTGAATCTTGTTCCTCTTACATAATCATAAATTATATTATTACTATTTAATTCAAACAGAAAACTAGAAATTATTATTATTAAAACAATAATCAGTTTGCTATATGCGTATGTTTTTATATTTTTATTACCATCACCATATGCGGATAATGCAAGAACAAAAATCACAAAATTTATTACAGATACATCCCCAATAATTAGAACTAAAAATAATATAAAATATAATACTAATAATATATTCATTTTTGTTTTAAATAAAAACAAAAACACAAGTAAATTAAAACAAGCTGTAAAGGTCTTGAGTAGATTAATATAAACAGCATATTCACCCGTCATATCAAAGACCCTTGGAAAAATGACTGTGGAAGTTAAAAATAGTATTATCGTTATATATCTGCTTATATCTAACAAGTCCAAGCTATATAATTTTTGCTTTGGATATGTAAAGGTATTCATATATAATCCCTTTCTCGACACCTTAAAATCTAGAAAAAATTCTAATTATAATTGCATTGTTTTTTAATAAAACTAAAATTCGCATAAAGCATGTATTTTCGCCGAATCCTCAAAGCTGTTTTTTCATTCATAAGTTCCATGAAAGCTAAAAGTTATAATCTACTTAACTAATTTAATTTTTATATATTTTTTCAACACTGAGCTCAATACATGTCGGAAAGTAAAATAAATAGAGTTTACCTTGTTCTCACCAACAAACCGAAATACTTTATAAGTCATTCTCAATGTTTTAATCTTATTACCTGATTTAGAACTACGAGAAATCCTATAAATAAGTAATGGTTCATTAATTCCATATGCGAATTTTTCAATTTTTAATACTTTTAACCAGACTGCATAATCCTCATGCATGCTATCATCTTCCATTTTAATATTACTAAAAAATAATTTACTTATAAGAACAGATGAACATGATATTACATTATGGTTTCTTAAACTCTTATATGACACCTTTGAAGGTACTTCAAATACACCTTTATAAGAATTACCTTCTTCATTTATAAAAGAGGATCCTGTAAACAAGAATTTTGCATCACATCGTTCTGCAACAATCATTTGTTTTTCCAGCTTAGAACTGTCCCATAAATCATCGCTATCTAAAAAGGCAATCCATTCACCCTTTGCTATCGAAATCCCTCTATTTCTTGTAGCTGATACACCTTTATTCTCCTCATTTTTATAAAAGTGTATGCGATTATCTAAATCAGAGAATTCCTCAACTATACTTACCGTGTTATCCTTTGATGCATCATCTATTACTATAAGTTCCCAATTATTATATGTTTGTGAAAGAACCGAATTTATAGCTTTATCCACAAATTTCTCACAGTTATACGCCGGCATAATGATACTAACTAATTTTTTTCCTTTAGGAAATTCGCTCACACCAATGCCTCATTTCAATTTTTACAATCGCAAATAATTATTTATTAAAAATTCTTTTTAACTCTTCTTAATTTCATCTACTTTTCCGCTTTATTTCATCCATAAATTTCAGTGAAGCTTATTCATCTTTTTCCCCTTTGAATATTTATGCTCTTCCAAATTGATAATGCCTAAGGTTTACTAATTAGATATATTCATCATTTCTAACCTAACCTTACTAAATAACAGATTCATTATAAAAAGCTAATACCAAGAACTTATACTCTACACCGTTTCATGTACTTTTTTTATAAGGGGGGAACCTAATTTCACTATTTTTGAGTCATCAAAGTTTTTAAATGCATTTCTGGTATCTATGATAAGTTTAGAATATCTTACAATATCGATATAATTATAAGAGCTATGATTAGTTAACAATAAAATACAATCATAGATACCTAACTCTTCATATTTAAAATTAATTGAATCAACACTATTATTATGAGCATCCTTGAAAGTTTTTGCATGAGGGTCATTGAAATCGATAAACGCTCCATTACTTTGTAATAATTCAAAAACTTCCAAACTGGGCGATTCCCTCAAATCATCTACATCAGGCTTATAGGCCATCCCTAATATTAAAATCTTAGATCCTCTTATTGATTTACTTGTACTATTTAAAGCCTCACTTACTTTAGCTAACACGTAATACGGCATATTTTTGTTCGTTTCTTGTGCTAACTCAATAAATCTACTATAAAAATTTGATTCCTTTGCTTTCCATGATAAATAAACTGGATCCAAAGGAATACAATGTCCACCTATTCCTGGCCCAGGCGTAAATTTCATAAAGCCAAAAGGTTTTGTATTCGCAGCTTCTATTGTTTCCCAAATATTAACCCCTATTCTGTCACACAACATTGCCATTTCATTTATAAATGCAATATTTATACTTCTAAAAGTGTTTTCCAAAAGTTTACTCATTTCCGCTACTTTTGTTGAAGAAACAGGTACCATTTGATTAATTACTTTTCCATACAAATTAATCCCTAGCTCCGTACATCGAGATGTTGTACCACCTAATACTTTAGGAGTGTTTTGAGTAGTGTAAGTTTTATTACCAGGATCAACTCTCTCTGGTGAGAAACATAAAAAATAATCTTCACCCACCTTGTAACCATAATTCTCTAGTTTTTTTTCGATTAATTCCTCTGTACTGCCTGGATAAGTAGTGCTTTCTAACGTAATCAATATACCTTTATGCATCTCATTTATAATTTCGTTTACCGCAGATTCAATATATGACATATCTGGTTCGTTAGATTTTGTTAATGGTGTAGGTACACAAATACTTATACAATCTACATCGTTTATCAAGGAAAAATCTGCGGTTGGAATAAAATTTCCATTCTCAATTACTTCTTTTAATTCATCTTCCTTTACATCCATAATATATGAATTACTATTTATTAATTGTTCAATCTTATTAGTGTTTAAATCAAAACCAATAACATTATATCCAGCTTTCGCAAATTCAATTGCTAATGGCAAACCAACATACCCTAATCCAATTACACCTACTCGAGCTGTTTTATTTAAAATTTTATAGTTAAGTGAATCAAATAGTAGTGTCGTCATTTATAATCTCCTTAATATCTTTTTTTTGACACCGTTAATTTCAAATTTTCTTTGTAATTAACTAATTATGTTATTTAACACGTGGGAATTCCGAATCAAATTAACTTTTATTCTGGAATTACCTAAAATACAAATGTATTCGTTAAAGTTTTCTTCGTTAGTAACATTAATTAAAAATAGTATAGTTAGAGACAGGAGTTATAAGTTGCTTAGCATAAAGAAAACCTAATTTTCATATTTTCAAAAAATCAACTATACAGAGGCTAGATGTCAGATGTCAGATCTACTCTAAAACATTCCTTCAATAAAATAGAAATTTATCTGTAAAATCCAATTGTGAAATACAGTTTGTATGTATCTTCAGGTTATTCCTCACTATACAATTTTAGTTATCTTTTATGCCTCCGTTAACTTTATAGATTCCTCAAAGCCAATATAATTACATTTTTGTATCGTTGAATATTCCGACATTTTTTTCTCATACACTAGATCCCCAAAAACCTTATTGATCGTACTTACAGTTAGAAACCTTAACAAGGGGTTAAATAATTTAGTCACCCTGATTCTTTTTCCATGTGATTCCGCTATAATCCTAACTAATTCTGTAGTATTAACGTATTCATTATTTTGCGGGAAAAATATCCCCTTACTTCGATCATCTATTAATAATCTTAAAAATTCACATAAATTATCTATATAAATCATACTTCGTTTATTATCTATAGCAGGAAACATAGGTGCTCTCAATGCAGCTTTTACTAGTTTAGGATAATTACCTCCACAATTTTTCCCATAAACCATTGGTGGACGAACAATAGAAATATAAAACTTATTACTACTTAATTGTGATATTAACCTTTCAGCTTCTAACTTGGATTTTCCATATCCACTTTTTGGGTTAAGGTTAGTATTTTCATTAATTACACCATTTTGCACTCCGTAAACACTCATTGAACTTAACAATATAAATTGATTTACACCATCATTTTTTGCTTTATTTGCAACTTCATATGCTAAGTCTCTATTTACTTTGTAGTAAAGTTCTTCTATTATTGGTGTCTCCTTAACATGAGCAATTCCAGCCGCATGTAAAACAACGTCATAAACCGATAAATCCATTGTCTTCCAACAATCATTTCTCAAACTAATGCAATCTACTAAATATCTTTCAGAATAATTAGTTAGCCACCTCTCTAGGCTCTTTCCAATGTAGCCATTAACCCCTGTTATCATGATTTTCTTCATATTGACATTGTCACCTATTCTTCAGTTTTCTCTTTGATCCAATCCCACCTTCAACAACCCCATCACTCTTCAGAACGCTTACAATAGTTGTAAAGAAACATATAATATCCATTTTTAAGCCTATCATTTCAACATATTCACCATCGAGCTTTGCTTTCACTTCAATACTCAGCTCATCTCTTCCATTAATCTGTGCCCAACCTGTTAACCCTGGTGGAATAGCATTCGCTCCATACTTATCGCGTTCGGCAATAAGATCAAATTGATTCCACAATGCAGGACGAGGTCCTATAATTGACATCTCACCAACAAGAATATTCCATATCTGAGGCAACTCATCCAAACTAGTTTTTCTCAAGAATTTACCTACCTTTGTGATATACTGATCCGGGCTTTCTAGTAAATGTGTTGGTGTATCCCTTGGCGTATCTATCCTCATAGTACGGAATTTTAAGATATTAAAATAAGTCTTATTAATACTGACTCTTTTTTGTTTGAAAAGTACTGGACCATTTGAATCTAACTTAATCGCAATTATAAGAATTATAAATATCGGTGATAATATAGTAAAACCTATTAAAGAAATTATGATATCTAAAAGCCTTTTAATTATTACATACATATTAACTACCCCTGAAAGTTAATTGTTTTCAATATATTGATAGACCTTTGAACGGTTACTTTAGTCACTTTATACTTCCCGTATTCTAAATAAATAGATACAGGCATTAAATTTGACCACCTAATGCTCTCCTTTGTTCAATATATTAGTTCTTTTATTTATGAATCAATTAGAAGTCAGTATCTTATAGAGTTACTAATTCCTCAGTTTTGTGTTAATTAATAAGCACTGGAATTACAATTTTTAACGTGTTTCACTTTTTACTAATAACCTCTTCATAAGATTTACCTTGACTTACCCCATACTTCTTAGCAATCTTAATCAACTCGTCATATTGATCTGGTGATAACTTATCGAGTATGATACTCCGAGCCTTTTTCTTCTCCTCGCCGCTCATTCCACCGCTAGCAAGGGCCTGCAGCTCTTTTATATCCGACATGCTAAGCTCTTTGAGCAATACAGTTGAAACTTGTGCCTTCTCAGATACCGTTATTTTTTCTTGAAGATCCTTTGCTTTTTCTAGCGATACCTCAGGGTTATAATCATCCTTTGATTTTTCACCCTCTATGGATTCATTCGAACTGCTATTGTTTTTGTTAGAATCTCCCGGCTCTGTCTTACCATCATTATTTGTAGATTTAGGATCCGTTTTACCCGTATCAACCGTTGAAGAAGGATCATCCTTCCCTGTCGTATCCGTACCCTGCTCATCTGTCTTCGTCTCGGGAGTTGTCACCTCGTTTAACAAATCACCCTCAATGTCAGCAGCCAACGTAGAAATAAGCTTATCCACAGCATAATTAGCTGCAAATAAGCCCCCTACTCCTAGTATGACAATGATTGATGCGACCCAAATTAATATCTTCTTCCACTTTTTCTTACGCATGTGTAATCTCCTCCGTTATGGTAATCTGTCTGCTAAGATACATGTGAATAAAAAGGAACAAGATGCTCGATAACATCTTTAATTGTCGTTTGATTATCTCCAATGGCTTTCTCAATTCTTTTGAATTGAAGCTCGAGTTCTACTCTATTGATTTGTGTTGGCTTGCCTATGTAAATCCGCTCATGTTGTGTGGATGACACTGCTTCTTCATCCGTTAGCAGTTCCTCGAACAGCTTCTCGCCTTCGCGCATACCGCTAAAGTTAATTTCGATATCTATATTCGGTTCATAACCTGATAACCGAATGAGATCCTGTGCTAGATCAAGAATACGAACCGGTTCTCCCATATCTAGAACAAATATTTCTCCACCTTTGGCAAATGATCCCGCTTGAATAACGAGCTGAACCGCTTCAGGTATTGTCATAAAATATCTGACCATGTCTGGATGTGTAACAGTAACCGGACCGCCTGCAGCAATTTGCTGCTTGAACCTTGGAATAACGCTTCCACGGCTTCCTAGTACATTACCGAAACGTACTGCCACGAACTGGGTCTCACTTATTGTATTAATACTTTGTATGTACATCTCTGCAATTCTCTTGGTCGCTCCCATAATGCTCGAAGGATTAACGGCTTTGTCGGAGGAGATCATGACGAACCGTTCCGCTTTATATTTATCCGCGCAATCAGCTACGTTCCTCGTACCGAATACATTGTTCTTAACTGCCTCCGATGGATTTCGTTCCATAAGCGGCACATGCTTATGGGCTGCTGCATGGAATACAACTTGCGGCCTAAACCTACGGAATACATCATCTAAACGGCTTCGATCTTGAATGTCCGCTATTACCGTTTCCAAATGCACATTTGGGAATTTCGTCTTAAGCTCCATCTCAATCGTATAGATACTATTCTCACCGTGTCCAAGCAGAAGCAAAGTTTTAGGCTTAAATGAAGATATCTGCCTGCATAACTCTGATCCAATTGAACCTCCAGCACCAGTTACCAGAACAACTTTATCGGATACATAATTGGCTATACCCTCTAAATCTGTCATAACAGGTTCTCTACCTAGCAAATCTTCTACTTCCACATTGCGTAAAGCCTTAACTGCGAGGCGCCCTTTGATAAAATCATTAATAGACGGGATAATCTTGACCTTTGCTCCGGTCAGCTTGCAAATATTAATAATTTCCGTTATATGCACTCGCTTTGCAGAAGGCATCGCGATAATAATGTCATGGATGTGATGTTTATGTACTATCTCTTCAATGTTCACCCTAGTTCCCAGAACTGATAAACCGACTACCTGCATATTGCGTTTATGTGGATCATCATCAATAAACCCTACTATACGATTGCCTAAAAAGCTGTTGCTTGTCATGATTTCCTTTGCAATTAACGCCCCACAATCTCCAGCGCCAACAACAAGTACATTGTTTGTCAAAGCGGTCTTTTTGGTTCTGTTTACTCGGATTAAGCGCCAGAGGAACCGCGAGCCTCCCATTAATAGCAGCATGAGTTCAAGTGTTCGAGAGCTAATGGAGATAGGGACTCGTTCCCCATTTAATGCATAGGTTGCTCCGTACGATAAAACAAGTCCAATCACTATGGCTTTGGCTAGCTCAATAATTTCACCAATACTGGCATATTGCCACATTCGTCTATACATTCGAAAAAAGGCTAAGCTGCTGCCGCATATAATGGTGGTTAAACATGCGAATTCGAGCATTTGTCTCACGTAGATGGGAGGGATGTTTCCGTTAAAACGAAAGAGATAGGATACCCCAATCGCTATCCATATAATACAAATATCTACCACCAGTATGACCAGCATTCTATTTCTATTACTCAACTAACTCATCCCTCCGCCAAAAGACATCTACTTGTATTTTTTCATTTTTCTTGAACACCATAATAATAGTAGTAAGCCTCTTCATTTGCCTTACGCTTCACGTTATTCAGCACTACTCCCAAAATACGCGCATTTACACTCTCAAGGTTTTTTACAGCTTTGCTGGCAATATCCCGCTTTACTTTTCCTTGATCAACGACAAGAATTACGCCATCACTTTTCGTAGCTACAATCTGTGCATCGGTTACTGCAAGCAGCGGCGGCGTATCAATGAGCACAATGTCATACATTTGTCTAAGCTGCTCAATTGTTGCCGTCATCCGCTTTGAACCCATCATCTCTGCCGGGTTTGGCGGTATGGCGCCTGATGTAATCACATCTAGATTAGGAATGTCTGTAACTTGTATTCCTTCCTCGAGCGAGCACTGCTGTGAAATAATGGACGACAACCCATAACGATTAGAGATAGAGAATGTATGATGGGCAGTAGGCTTACGAAGATCGGCATCAATAAGAACAACTTTCTTCTCGGATTGCGCGAAAGTGACAGCCAGATTCGTTATCGTTGTCGACTTCCCCTCACCAGGGCCTGCTGAAGAGACCATTAGCACCTGTAATTTCTCATCTATTGATGAGAACTCTATGTTCGTCCTCAGAGCGCGATAGGATTCTGATATGGGAGAACGAGGATTCGTTAGCGTAATGATCTGACGCTTATTTTTCAATCGAGACACCCTCTAATTCACCTGCCTTGTAAGTTTGAGTTGTTTTGCTGGTTTGGCTAGAATTAGCATCCTCCGTATTCATTCTTGAGATCATAGCAAGCGTGGGCTGACCCAAAAACTGCAGCACATCTGCTTCGGTTTTAATCGTGTCATCCATATACTCAAGTAAGAATGTAATACCTACAGCAATCATTAAAGATACGATAAACGCGATCGCGACATTAAGAGGAACGTTTGGTGAAACCGGACTTGGCTGCGCATCAACAACAGCTTCATTCAGAATCGATACATTCTCTACTTTAAAAATATGCTGGATTTCTTCGCGGAAAACATTCGACACCGCATTGACAACCTGTGCTGCTTGCTTATAATCCACATCTTGCACAACTAATGTCATGACCTGTGTATTATTTACAGAGCTAACCTGGATTTTACGTGATAGCTCAGTCGCAGTTAACCCAAGCTGTGGATATTGCTCAGCCACTTTATCCAATATAGCTGGTGTTTTAATAATCTCTTTGTACGTATCGATCATTTTAATATTGGAGTTGATTTGATTAAGATCAAGCTGGCCGGTTGCCATTTGTGTCGTCGTTTGATTTACGATTATTTTAGTAGATGCCTCATAGACCGGGTCTTTAAAAAACATACTTATAACGGCCGCAGCTGCTGTACAGAGGAAAACAAATACTACTATTAGCGCCAATCTCTTCTTTATGATTGCCATATACTGTCGTAAGTCTAGTTCGTTAGACATGCATATTCCTCCATGGGATATAGTTATTTAGAACGAGAATATAATCCTCAAGAACTATACCTTACTACGTAATAATCTATAATCTTACATTATCCTACATATTCCCGAAAAAAATCTTCCTCTCATCCACATGAGAGGAAGATTTTATATATATTTTTACTTAGTTATCGAAATTTAGTGCACGGTAAATAATTACTGCTGCCTCTGCACGAGTCGCATTGTTATTTGGCAAGAACTTGCCTGCATTTCCAACTACGATTTTGTGAGTTGCCGCAAATGCAACGCCATCTTTTAATGACGCATTAATTTTTCCAGCGTCCGCAAAGTCTTTTAGTGCAGCATTTACATCAGCTACGTTAGAAGCGCCTTGCGAAACTTTCAATGCGCGAGCGATCATCGTTGCCATCTCAGCACGAGTAATCGTTGCATTTGGATCAAATTTAGTATCTGAACGGCCGTTAATGATTTTGAGTTGTGCTGCAGCAGCCACGTATGGTGCATACCAAGCAGCTGAATCGACATCAGCAAAGCCTTCTGTAGCCGAACCATTCTCAAGATCAAGAGCACGGATAAGCATTTTTGCGAATTCAGCGCGAGTTACTTTGTCCTTCGGTGCAAATTGACCTTCTGATTTACCTTCGATTGCACCTTTTGCAGCTACAACGCTAATTTCGCGACCAGCCCATGCTTCTACAGAAGCAATGTCTTTGAACGAAACTTTGTTTTCTACAACCACATAAGAGGAGAACGAATCACGAGATTCGATAATAGAGTTGCCCGATACACGTCCACCGTGGAATACTAGCTTGCCATCAACGATTTTCGCTACGGAAAGAAGCTCTTTATCAAGACCCGTTGTATCGCCCAGTGGAATGCTGATTACGATCGGTTGATCGAATGAAGTTTTTGCAGTACCGCCAACCGTTAGGTTGAAGTCATAAACTTCAGACACTGATTTCAGTGTGCCTACAACGTCAGCAGATACATCGCTCTTCTTAATAGTAAGACCAATTGCAGAAGAGAATGAACCGCCTACAGGAACAGTTACTTCAAATTTGCCAATCGTGAAAGTTGCACCGGATACATTTCCAGCTGCCGCAGCTTTAACCACTGCATCGGAAAGGTTCAAAACAACATCCTTTTGTGATACTTCACCAAGATTGATTTGCAAAGCAGTCTTCGCAAGTGCAGAAGCTGGTGCTAGTTCTTTTACCTTAGAAGCAACCGTGTTAATACCAGCAATTGCTGACAATACACTCTTCTCATCCAATTGAAGAACAGCTTGTCCATTTACTGTAGTAACACTTGAAGCTGCGCTGATTGCTGCAAGCTTAGCAATTTCTGCTTTTGCATCAGCAACAAATTTAGTAATAATAGCAGCTTTCTCAGCATCAGTTGCTTTATCTAGCGCTGCTTTCAAATCGTTTAGCAATTTGTCAGTTGATTCAGGAAGCGGTGTAGTTGGTGTTACTGTGCCTGGATTACCAGGAGTGATAGGAGTAGTCGGATTCAAATATTGATAAGCTTTGAACAAAGATCCTGCCGCAGCAACGAATGTAGCATCTTTATCTACAGCTTCTCTTGCACGTGACAACACGCCAATGACATCATCTTTAGTAATACCGAAATTTGTAAGCAATACTTGTGCTTTATATTGTTTAGTCGACAATTCGTTCAGAACGCTTTGCATTAATTGCTTAACACTGTCTTTATCAGTCAAAAGAGCGAGCAAGCCATCCAGATCCTTTGACCCTACTTGCTTAACCAATTCTTTCTGAACATCGAAGAAATACAGCGCAATGTCATCGATTTTAAGATCGGACACCTTTCCACGATCAGCAAAGGTTTGAAGCAGCGTACCATACTTTGCATGCAATTCCTCAAGCCCTTTTACCGTTGGACCGTAAGACCAATCTATTGCATCCAAGAAAAGGCCTTCCAATTCTGTTTCTTCTTCATCCGAAGGATTTAGTTTCTCTACGATCGGATTAACGATATCGCCTTGCTTATGAATATCTAAAGAACTAAGTGCATCTTGCAGCGCTCTTACATTAGCCCAACCGCCTGTCGCTTTGAGTGCTTCATCTAGTTTCTTCGCTTCAATAACAAGAGCGGAATCCGCCAATGACGAAGATGCATAAACAACCCCATTTACTCCAAGCTTCTCTGCCAAACCTTTGCTACTTAGCGGAATGCCAGCGAAAGCCGTAAGGGCTACGCTTGCCGCAATTGTAGAAACTGCTAATTTTTTTCTTAGTGTCACTTTCTTCACTCCTAATTATATGATAATAGTTGCACTCATCTAATAGATGAATGACTAATAACGCCATTAAAAACATTTTCAGTATGCGCTTTCTTCAACTTCCAATCATTCTAGCGCGCACTATTTTTTGTAGAAATAGGAAATAAAACGACGCAAAACCCCGTCTGAAGAAACTATAGTAATAGGCTGGTTATGTATAGGTTTGTCGTCTAACACAGACTGAGCGTTGGATTGCAAATAGGTAACCCACTGTTCTCCCATCCGCCTCTCAATGGACGCGTAGGCTTCGCCCAGACGAAAACCACGGCGCTCAATATGATGAGCATCGGAAGATACAAAATGAATATGGCCCGCCTTCAATAATGACCATGCGGACTGTTCAATGCGCTTACCAAATCCCCCAAGCAGTGAGTGGGTCGTAACCTGTGCGAATGCGCCTGCTTCAATAAGCTCAGCTAATCGATCGGGGTGCTTCACAACTTCTGCATTTCTTTCTGGGTGAGCGATAATCGGTTTCAACTTCAATACATTAAGCTCATGCACGAGCTCAATCATCGCCTTCGGAATACGGGAGGATGGCATCTCAATCAATACATAACTAGAGCCGGCTAAGGGAAGCAATTCTTTTCTATGCCAAGCATCGAGCAGATCATCATGAACGCGAATTTCTTGACCTGTATGTATAGCAATAGGCACACCCGCAGCTATTAACTGTTCGTTAATAGAGAGAGTGTGCTTAGCTACGTCGATTGCTGTATTGGTATAGGTTCCATTGGCATGGTGCGGAGTGGCGATGATCGTTGTAATTCCCTCTGATACAGCTGCCCGGGCCATATTCAGAGTATCATCGAAACTTGCCGCACCATCATCCAATCCAGGTAAAATATGCGTATGGATGTCTATCATGCTGAGTTCACTTCCTAGTAGAAATTACCTGTTAGGTAGGTTTGAACCTATTCTACCATAGGAAAATGGATCTTTCAGCACTTCTCCCTATAATTCGACAGTAATTACTCTCACTTTTTCATTATATCCTACTATTTCCAAAAGTGTAAGTAAAAAAATGTAAAATGGAGGGGAATGTTCAGAAAAGTTTCAGAGCTATAGAAGCTCTTTACGCAGTTCTGCTGCGGATTTTGGTGAAAGGTAGCCGTATGGAATGTCGAATACGGTTTTGGCTCCAGACTGTCCTTCACGAGCAAATTTATAAGCTGCTCTAGCATAAGCAACAAGCACGCTAGCCGTGAATTCAGGGTTGCTGTCAAGCTTCAAACCGAACTCGATAATTTGAGTGCTGTTCTCGCCTGTTTTGCCACTGCGAAGCACCATACCACCGTGAGGCATTGTGGAATGTTCGGCTTTCAATGTTGCTTCATCAATGAAATGAACCGTCGTATTATAATCAGAGAAATAGTTCGGCATCGTACGGATTTCCTCAGCAATTGCGTCTTGATCAGCACCCTCTTCTGCTACGATGTAGCAGTCGCGGACGTGCTTCTCACGCGTTGTAAGCTCTGGATTTTCACCGTTACGAACTCGCGCTACCGCCTCTTCACTAGGAATGGTGTATTGAACGCCGTTCTTCACACCTTTCACGCGGCGAATGGCATCTGAATGGCCTTGGCTTACACCTTTGCCCCAGAATGTATATTCCTTGCCTTCTGGCAATATTGCCTCAGCAAGCAAACGATTCAATGAGAACAAGCCTGGGTCCCAGCCTGTGGATATTACACTTACTTTATTGCTCGTTTTGGCAACTGCATCTACCTGATCAAAAAATTCAGGAATACGCGCATGCGTATCGAAGCTGTCAACCGTATGGAACAAGCGGGCAAAAGCAGGAACCTGCTCCGGCAAATCTGTTGCTGAGCCGCCGCAAAGAATCATAACGTCGATATCATCGACAAAGCGCTCAGCGTCTTCAATTTTATATGCTTTTGTTTCAGACGGAATAGATGCTGGGTCTCTGCGAGTAAATATCGCATCCAATCTCATATCCGCACTTTGTCTAATTGCAAGCTCTACGCCGCGTCCAAGATTGCCGTAACCAACAATACCGATGCGAATCTGTTCTGTCATGACGCCGCCACCTCTTCTTGTTTTATAAAAGTATTAGATCCAGCCTCTAGCTTCCATTGCTGCTGCGATCCGTTTGATCGAAATCATATAAGCAGCTGTACGAAGGTCAGTGTCATGTTCCTTAGCAAGATCACGAACAGCTACGTAAGAAAGAATCATATTCGTCTCAAGCTTCTCAAGAACCTCTGCTTCGCTCCAGTAGTAGTTAGCCAAGTTTTGTACCCACTCGAAGTACGAAACCGTAACGCCGCCTGCATTTGCAAGTACGTCTGGAATAACTGTGATGCCGTGGCTCCAAAGTACGCGATCCGCTTCTGGTGTTGTTGGTCCGTTTGCAGCTTCTGCAACGATTTTTGCTTTAATGCGATCTGCATTTTTAGCTGTAATTACGTTTTCTAGAGCAGCTGGCACCAAAACATCAACATCAAGCTCAAGCAAATCTTCATTAGAAATATAGTACTTCTCGCCATACTCACGGATGGAAGTCGTATCCTTTAGTATGGAGATCTGTTCGATATCCAATCCATTCGGATCGTAAATTCCGCCTCTGGAGTCGCTGACTGCTACAACTTTAATGCCTGCTTCGCTAAGCAAACGAGCAGCAATGCGACCAGCGTTGCCGTAACCTTGAATCGCTGCAGTAGCATTTTCAATAGGAATATTCTTATCTTGAAGTGCTGCCAAGATTGTGTACACACAGCCTTGTGCTGTTGCTTCATTACGGCCTTGGGATCCGCCTAGAATAAGCGGTTTACCTGTAATAACGCCAGGTGAGTTAACGCCTTTTAGTCTGCTGTACGTATCCATCATCCAACCCATGATTTGTGGAGTCGTGTATACGTCCGGTGCAGGGATATCTTTGTCAGGACCTACAAAATCAGCGATAGCTTCCATGAAAGCACGGCTAACACGCTCTAGCTCGCCTTTGCTAAGAAGATGTGGATCACAAATAACTCCGCCCTTGCCGCCGCCGTATGGAAGGCCAACAACGCCGCATTTAAAGCTCATCCACATGGAAAGTGCTTTTACTTCATCTAGCGTTACATCGGGGTGAAAGCGAATGCCGCCCTTAGTCGGTCCAATCGCGTCATTATGTTGGGAACGGTAACCTTCGAACACTCGAATTGAGCCATCATCCATACGAACTGGGAAGTTAACCGACAGCACGCGCTTCGGCTGCTTCAAGATGTCTGTAACATGCTTAGGCAATTGTAGATGGGCCGCTGCAGTATCGATTTGCTGTTGTGCGATTTGGTACGGATTTAACGTTTCTTCTACTATACTCACTGTCATTTTAAGTTCAGTCCTTCTTCGTAGAGTCCGACTCCCATTCCATGGATTAGCCGCTTTTTTGATTTTACCTTTTTCATCACTATTTTAAAAGAAAAATTTCGTTATTTAGTGCAAAAATTCTACATTTTTATCCATTGTCATGTTAGGTTTCACGTGATGGGAGTTAGCATAACACACACTGTTCTTTAATAATCCTTTTTATGTAAAAAATAAAAGGGTTTCGCACTAAGTTAGTCTAACTTAGTACGAAACCCTCACATGATACATTTTTATACAATTAGAATTCGATCTCATAAACTAGCAACCACAATTATGAATCACAAAAATTAACCATTCGTCTCTACCGTCTTCACTGACGATTTGCTCCGCGGTTTGCTCTCAATGCTGATCCATATCAGTCCTGCGGCCATACAGCCCGCGCCGCACATTTGCAGCAGCGCGATCTTCTCATCGAACATCACATACCCAGCTACAACAGCCGCCGCCGGAACCGCATAACGGAAAAAGTTAGAGCGCGTTGCGCCAACCTTGAACATACATGCATTCCAAACAACAAAAGCGACAACGGTGCAAATCAATACATTATAGCCAATGGATAAATAATGCCCCGCCTGAAGAGCCGACCAGTCCGTTTGCCCCCAAGCCCCAAAGGTGAGCGGCAGCATAAACAACGACCCAAATGCTATCGTCCATGTGCTTACACGCAGAGCAGAGTATTGCTTCATAAGCGACATGGAGCTTAGATTAAATAACGGACCGACAATGCTGACTCCAAGCGCCATCAAGTTGCCGATCATATTGTCAGAGGAGAGACTGAAGCTTTCACCGCCGCCCAGTATGACGAAGCATACTCCAACGATGGATATCGCTCCGCCAACAATGAGTCTCTTCGTGATGGTTTCGCGCATGAATAAAGGGGCAAACAATGCAGCGAAGATCGGCCACGGCGCTACGTTCAGCAGCGACGCATTGGCTAAGGTCGTATATTTAATCGAGTACATCACCGTAATTTCGAGCAGAGTAATGCCAACCAACCCAATGAGAGCAAGCTTCGGCACGATTCGCCATGGAATGCCCACACTGCCCTCTCTTAGCTTAAGAATGAGAAAGAAAAACGGAATAGCCAATCCAAATCTCAAAAACGAGAAAACGATGGGATTAAACGACTCCATAGCTAACCGCGATATGCCGAAGTTCGCTCCCCACACAACAGCGATTAGTATAAGACCGCCGTAATTCATCCATCTGCTATTCATGCTCTCCGCCCCATCTATTCACATTTGCCGCCTCATCTGGAAATATCTCATCCAGCATAGCATGGGAATCATTAGAAAACCGCTATCTCTTTGGTTTATTTCTTATGCATTTTAAACTCGAGGAACAACTCGTTATAGTGAGCCAGCATTCTTTTGCCAAGGTTATCGTAAACCTCAAGCCTTTCGGTCAGCTCTTCATCTGGGTAAAAACGCTCATCGGTCGCAATCTCCTCAGGCAGCAGCGCCAGCGCCGCTTCATTCGGAGTCGAGTAACCAACATATTCCGCGTTCTGAGCAGCCACTTCAGGGTCCAGCATGAAGTTGATAAATTGATGCGCGCCTTCGATATTTTTGGCCGTCTTCGGAATAACCATATTATCAAACCAAAGATTTGAGCCTTCCTCTGGCACGATATAATCAAGCTTATCGTTCTCATCCATAATTTCCGATGCATCACCCGACCAAACAAGACCGACTGCCGCTTCTTCATTTGCAAGCAGCATCTTGATTTCGTCTCCGACAATCGCCTTCACGTTAGGCGTCATCTGGAGCAGCTTCGCTTTCGCCTCCTGCAAATGAGCCTCTTCCGTATCATTCAGCGAATAACCTAAAGAGTTAAGCCCCATGCCCATAACCTCGCGAGCACCGTCCAGCAGCAGGATCTGGTTGCGCAGACTTTTATCCCACAGATCATTCCAACTGGAGAAAGTCAGGTCCCCGACTAACTCTGGATTGAACACTATTCCGACAGTCCCCCAAAAATAAGGAATGGAATAAGCATTGTCCGGATCAAATGATAAATTCATGAAACGCGGATCGATATATTTTAAATTTGGAAGTTTCGAATGATCGAGCTTTAAGAGCAAACCATCCTCTTTCATCTTGCTAATCGCATACTCAGAGGGAATGCTCACATCAAACGTCGTACCGCCTTGTCCAATCTTCGTCATCATCGCTTCATTCGAATCGAAGGTTTGGTAAATGACCTTAATGCCTGTCTCATCTTCAAAGCGGTCAAGCAGCTCGGGATCAACATAATCGCCCCAGTTGTAAATCGTCAGTGTATTGCTTCCGCTGTAGCCTTCACTATCATTCAAATACGAAGTCAGGTAAATGAGGCCAAATGAAACAACAAACACGATTACGAACATACGCACAAGCTGTGTCATTAGTGCCCCTCCTTGCTTGACGGCTTCATATTTCGTTGATTAATGAAGTAATAACCAACGACCAGAATGATCGTAAATAAGAAAATAAGTGTCGACAACGCATTGATCGATAGCGACACGCCTTGGCGCGCCCGTGAGTAGATCTCAACAGACAGCGTCGAGAAGCCGTTGCCGGTTACAAAAAACGTTACCGCAAAGTCATCTAGCGAATAAGTCAGCGCCATGAAGAACCCTGCGAATATGCCTGGTCTGATGAATGGAAGCACAACGCGCGTCAGCACCTGCCACGAGCTGGCACCAAGATCATGCGCCGCATCAATCAACGTTGAGCTCATTTCCTGCAGCTTCGGCAGCACCATAATAACGACAATCGGAACACTGAACGCAATATGCGACAGCAAGACGGACACAAAGCCCAGCTTGATTCCAATCATCGTAAATAGGATCAGAAAGGACGCACCGATAATAACATCGGGACTTACGATCAATACATTATTGAGCGTCAAAAGCGATTGTTTCGGTCGATTGCTGCGAATGTGATGAATAGCTATCGCACCAATAACACCAAGAATCGTCGAAATTGCAGCGGACAGCAGCGCAATAACGAACGTGTTCAGGACAATGATGAGCAAACGCGTATCCGCGAAAACCTCTTTGTAATAATCAAGCGTGAAGCTCTCGAAATTACGCATCGAGCCGCCGCTATTGAACGAATAAAACATTAAATAGAAAATAGGCGCATAGAGTACTGCAAACACGAGTACGAGATAGATGTTCGACCATTTATTTTTTCCGCGCATCTGCCGCACCTCGCTTTCGATTGCCAGTTAACAGCATCATCGCCGCCATTGCTAGAATCAAGAACACAGCAATCGTCGAACCCATACCCCAGTCCTGCGTCACGAGA
This sequence comes from Paenibacillus sp. NRS-1760, assembly GCF_050467785.1. Classification (NCBI taxonomy): domain Bacteria; kingdom Bacillati; phylum Bacillota; class Bacilli; order Caryophanales; family Paenibacillaceae; genus Paenibacillus; species Paenibacillus sp. NRS-1760. Next base: position 425,237 of record NZ_JBITPK010000007.1, read on the forward strand.
AAATGCTGCTCGATTGCTGTACCTAGCGTAATAACCCGATTGCCGGCAATAAGCCTCGTAATCATGAACAAAGATAATGCAGGTATAAATACAGCCATACAGCCGGACTTCACACCACTGATCGTTAGCGGAAAAATAACACGCAGGAACGTCGTCCACGCGGATGCGCCAAGATCACGCGCCGCATACACAAGCGTCGGGTTCATTTCCTCCAATGCATTGAAGATCGGCAAAATCATAAAAGGAATAAAGATATAAACTGATACGAAAATAAAACTAAAGTCCGTAAACAAAATTTGCTGTTTCGGAATGCCGATCGCTTCCAGTACGGAATTTGCAAAGCCGTATGTACCGAACAAGCCAATAAACGCATAAGCCTTTAGCAGCAAATTGATCCAGCTAGGCAGTATAATAAGCAGCAGCCAGAGCTGTTTATGCTTAGTTTTTGTCAATAAATAAGCAGCCGGATACGCGACAAGCAATGATATTGCGGTTATCAGAAACGCGTACCAGAAGGAGCTAAGCGTCATTTTCATATAAACCGGCGTAAAGAACTTCACATAATTGTCCAGCGTGAAGTTGCCCTCTACATCAAAGAAGGAGTAATAGGCAATTAACACGATCGGCGCTATAACAAATAACACAATCCAAGCCATATACGGTATGAGATAAAAACTACGTGATTTATTCGACATCTGCGGCCTCGCTGTATGCTTCAAGACGCTTATCGAATTCTTCTTCCGTTTCACCTAGTCTCATAACATGGATGGCTTCTGGGTCAAAGGTTAATCCAATCTGCTCCCCTACTGTAGCTTTGCGAGTGGAATGGACAAGCCACTCATTTCCTGATTCATCGTAACAGCAAATCTCGTAATGTACGCCGCGGAACAATTGCGAATCTACACGCACTTGCAGCTTACCATTCTCTGATGAAGTAATTTCCAAATCCTCTGGCCTGATTACAATATCAACAGCCTCATTTGGCGTGAGCCCTTGATCGACGCATTCAAATGAACGACCAGCGAACTCCACCTCGAAGTCGCGTGCCATTCGGCCTGGTACAATATTGGATTCACCAATAAAATCCGCAACAAAGCGATTGATCGGCTCATCGTAAATATCTGTTGGCGTTCCACTTTGTTGAATTTTTCCTTCATTAATAACAAATATTTCGTCAGACATCGCCAGCGCTTCCTCTTGGTCATGCGTAACAAATATAAATGTGATGCCAAGTCGGCGCTGCAACTCGCGCAGCTCGTACTGCATTTCCGTGCGAAGCTTAAGGTCAAGCGCAGATAACGGCTCGTCCAGCAAAATAATTTCCGGTTCGTTCACGATCGCCCGCGCGATGGCAACACGCTGCCTCTGACCGCCGGACATTTCCGAAATCTCCCGTGATTCGTAACCATCCAAGTTGACGAAACGAAGCGCATCCTTCACTTTATTCGTCACGTCCGCATTTTTCATCTTCTTGATTCGCAGGCCAAAGGCAACATTCTCGAACACATTAAGATGAGGAAAAAGAGCGTAATCCTGGAAAACCGTATTCACTTGACGTTCATTCGCAGGAACCCGGTTTATCACTTTATTATGGAAATAGATTTGACCCTCTGAGGGCTCAGTGAAGCCAGCTATTAGCCGGAGCACCGTCGTCTTGCCGCAGCCGGACGGACCAAGCAGCGTATAAAATTTGCCTCGCTCTATTGTAAAGCTGACATCTTTGAGGACAGCAGCAGCATTATGAGCATATTGTTTTGTCACATGTTCAAAACGAATAATCGTTTGGTCTTGCATATCGCATTCCCCTTTGCAGTTTTAGAAGAAACAATAGTGATTATACAGCATCCCCGAAAATCAGCAATACTAAAAGGAAAAATGATGTCAACAATGCTCATGACGCAACCTGTTTTTCAATTCATTGAATATGAAAGCGCTATACATTACGATTAATTCAGGTTCAGTTAGTGAACATTATTATAAATTGGAGGTTTAAGCATGAGTAAACTGACATCCGAGCAACCGGTATCCGGCGGAGTTAAAGTTTCCGTACAACGATTTGGTCGTTTCCTAAGCGGCATGGTCATGCCGAATATTGGCGCTTTTATTGCATGGGGACTCATTACGGCACTATTTATACCAACAGGCTGGTTTCCGAACGAAAGTCTAGCAACACTTGTTGGACCGATGATTACCTACTTGCTCCCTATACTCATCGGCTATACCGGTGGTCAAATGATTCACGGCGTACGCGGAGGCGTAGTCGGCGCAATAGTCACACTCGGCGTTATTGCTGGGGCGGACATTCCAATGTTCCTCGGAGCCATGATCGTTGGCCCGCTAGCCGCATGGGTGCTGAAGAAATTCGATCATTCTATTGAAGGAAAGATTCCTTCAGGCTTTGAAATGCTCATCAACAATTTCTCGTCCGGCATTATTGGCGGCGGTCTTGCACTGATTGCCTTCAAAGGAATCGGGCCGGTCGTAGCCGCATTAAGCAAAGTACTTGCTTCAGGTGTGGAATGGCTGATCAACACAGGTTTCCTGCCGCTTGCGAACATTTTGATCGAGCCAGCTAAAGTACTGTTTCTCAACAACGCGATTAACCACGGCATACTAGGTCCGCTCGCGCTGGATCAAGCATCACAAGCCGGCAAATCCATCATTTACATGCTGGAATCCAACCCAGGACCTGGTCTTGGCATTCTGCTTGCTTATTGGGTATTCGGAAAAGGAATGGTTAAGCAATCGGCGCCAGGCGCTGTTGTCATTCATTTCTTCGGCGGTATTCACGAGATTTACTTCCCGTATATTCTAATGAATCCGCGTTTGATTATCGCAGCTATCGCTGGGGGTGTCGCTGGTACATTCACCTTCTCCATCTTCGGAGCTGGCCTTGTTGCCGCGCCATCACCGGGCAGCATTATCGCCTATATCACCATGACGCCAAAAGGCGGACTACTAGCAATGCTAAGCGGTGTAGTCGTCGCAACAATCGTTTCCTTCCTTGTCTCTGCTGTTCTTCTTAAAACAAGCAAGCAGGCAGGAGATAACGACAACGAGCTTGAGCTCGCTGCACAAAAAGTTCAGCAAATGAAAGCTGAGTCCAAAGGCAATGCTGCTTCACCTTCCGTAGAACAAGTACAGCTAACGAAAGAGCAAGTGAACAAAATTGTATTTTCCTGCGATGCAGGTATGGGCTCAAGCGCGATGGGAGCTTCCATATTGCGCAAAAAAATAAATGCAGCTGAGCTGCCGATTACCGTTATTAACACGGCGATCAACGATATTCCAGGCGATGCCGACATCGTTATCACCCATAAAACATTGACTGACCGCGCACGCCTAAAGGCGCCTAACGCAGAGCATATTTCCATTGATAATTTCCTTAAAAGTCCAGAGTATGACTTGCTCGTACAAAGACTAAGTTCATGACTTCATACTTAACGCTGACAGTTTACTGTCGGCGTTAAGTCCATTCTTCTGCTAAGGAGGATAGCCTATCAAAGCCTCAACTAGGCAACGTCGAATTATCGAACTGCTGCTGAGTCAAAAGCAAGAAATTACCGCAGCCGATATCGCGTCCATTGTCGGTACGAGCACAAGGACGATCCATCGCGAGCTTGTCGATATCGAATCGTTACTTGCCGCAAACGGCATTGCACTTCACAAAATAGCAGGGCTTGGTATTCAAGTAGAAGCAGACTCGGATACTCTTGAGCGATTCAAACAATCGTTTGAGCCATCTGATTACTTTGAATATTCGGCTGAAGAACGAAAAATCGTTATTCTCTGCAGGCTGCTTGAGCATGACGAGCCGATAAAGATGTTTGCTCTCGCCCATGAGCTGCGCGTAACGATGCCGACCATCAGCCATGATCTCAATGAGCTGGAGGAACTGATTAATAAACACGGGATGACCCTTGTTCGCAGAAGAGGGTATGGCGTTGAAATTATTGGATCTGAAGAAGATAAGCGTCATTCAATTAGTTTGCTTGCCATAAATCATCTCGACGATTCCGATTTATTCGGTCAATTCAAGAACCTTACAGTCTCAAACCCGATCACAGCACAGCTGCTCGACATGATCGGCAAAGAAAACTTTAAGCGGCTCGAGCATGCGCTATGGGAACTAAATGACGAATGGCCACACACGTTGTCCGAATCTAACTATACAAGATTGCTTATTAAGCTGTCGGTTGCGTTAACCCGAATAGAGAACAACTGCTTTGTCACAGCAAGCGAATATCGTCATTCTGATGAAATCATTCCATTGCTGCGAAGCTTGCTGGGTGTGCTCAATCTACAGCTCCCAATAGAAGAAAAAACGTATCTTTCACAACTGCTAAATAGCGAAGCTTTTCTAGATAACGGCCTGTTGATTCATCATGAAGATATGCCGACCATTGAAGGCGTCAGGCTGCTCATCCGTTATGTAGAGGATCAGCTAAACATGTCGCTCATGGAGGATCGGTCGCTGGAAGAAGGACTTATTCAGCATATAAAACCAGCCTTTCAGCGCATTAAGGATGGCATCGCTATCCGCAATCCGATGTTAGTGTCGATCAAAAAAGATTACGCTATATTGTTTTCCATTGTTCAAAGCGCTGTACAACAGGTTTATCCGCTTCTACAAGTGCCTGACGAGGAGATCGGTTATATCGTTATGCATTTTGGTGCTTCCCTTGAGCGGTTAAAGCCTTTTCCAAGAAAAATAAGAGCTGTTCTCGTTTGTACGAGCGGCATCGGTTCATCCAAGCTTTTAGCTGTCAAAATCGTTAACGTACTGCCGCAAATCGACCTGATCGGTCATTATTCATGGTATGAAGCGACAAGGCTTCCGCCTAGCCGCTATGATTTGATCATTTCAACTGTTGATTTGCCGCTAGAGCCGGATCGCTATATTAAGTTGAGTCCTCTGCTCACGCCGGAAGAAACAAATAAGCTTCGCAGCTATATAGAGGGCACAACCTTGAAGAAGGTCACCCCCTCGCTATCAGCAAACGAAGACACGGCAGGCCAGTCTCCTCTGGATCGTTTGCTGCAGCTTCAGCTATATTCCGGCATCGTTCTTCAGCTGCTTGACGGGTTCCATGTGCATGATTTAACACTGTTGCCAGATCAAAATCGATTGGACCACCAGCTGCCGAGTATGCTTTCCTTAATCGGAAAGCCATATATCGATGCAAATCGCGAAAAAATAGCCGATCAGCTGCTCGCAAGAGAGCTGCAAGGAAGCCTGGTCATACCAGATACCGAGCTTGCCCTGCTTCATACACGCAGTGAATGGATTAAAGAGCCGCTGCTTGCTTTATATCGATATGATCGAACTTTGCAGCTAGGCGAGGATGAAGATGCGCAGGCCAAGCACCTGTTGATGATGCTCGGCCCTCTCAAGCTTGATTCCTATAACCTTGAGCTGCTAAGTGAAATTAGCGCAATGCTGCTGCTGCCGGATCTGCTTACTTTATTAGCGCATGGTGATGCGGCAAGCATTAAGCTGTTTATCTCAAAGAAGCTGGAACAATATATAAAAACCAAATTGGATTGGAGAGAATAATCATGACCATTCTATCTACAGAGAAAGTAAAATTAAACGTTAACCTTAAGGACAAATACGAAGCGATCCGCATGGTTGGACAAATGCTTGTTGACGCAGGGCATGCTCCGCAGTCGTATATCGACAAAATGATTGAGCGCGAGGAGTCTCTATCCACTTATATTGGCGGAGGGCTTGCCATGCCTCATGGCACGAACGAATCGAAAGCACTTATTAAATCTACAGGCATGGCCATTATTACCGTACCGGCTGGCGTAGACTTCGGCGGCGAAGAGCCTGCTCAATTAATCATCGGCCTAGCGGCTGTCGGCGACGATCACCTTGATATTTTGACCAATGTTGCTGTACTCGTGTCTGAGGAAGAAGATATGCAGCGCATCTTGAACGCTTCTTCGGAGCAAGAATTGATTTCTATCTTTGAATCGGGGATGGAATCATGAAGGCCGTTCACTTCGGCGCAGGCAACATAGGCAGAGGTTTTATCGGTTTGCTGCTGCATAACGCGGGCTACGAGGTATGTTTTGTTGATGTAAATGATACGCTTGTCTCGCAGCTGCAGGAAAAAGGACAATATGCGGTTAAGATTGCAAACGAGCAAGGCGACACGTATCTAGTTGACCATATAACTGCTATTGACGGTAAAAATATAGATTTAGTCGCTAAGACTATCGCAGAAGCGGATATCGTCACAACCGCTGTTGGCGTATCGGTACTGAAGCACATTGCCGCTGCGGTTGCTAAAGGAATTGAGCTTAGAATCGAGAGCGGCAAAGCCGCTCTTCCGGTTATTGCGTGCGAGAATGCCCTTGGCGGCAGCACGATTTTGAAGCAATTCGTATATGGCCATCTATCTGCGGATGTACAGGCGAAAGCCGATCAGCATATCGTTTTCCCTGACGCCGCCGTTGACCGTATCGTTCCGCTGCAGCAAAATGAAGACCCACTTGAAGTTATGGTCGAGCCTTTCTATGAGTGGACTGTAGAGCGTTCCCCATTGCTTAATTCGCTTAAGGAAATTGACGGAGTACACTACGTTGATCAACTGGAGCCGTATATCGAGCGCAAGCTGTTCACTGTTAATACAGGGCATTGCGTTGCAGCGTATCACGGTTTCCTTAAAGGCTGCGAGACGATTCAAGAAGCGATGAACAACAAAGAGGTATTGGCAGAGGTACGAGGCGCATTGCAGGAATCAGGAGCTGCGCTTATCAAAACGTATCAATTCGATGAAAAAGAGCATGCGCTTTATGTTGAGCAAATTTTGGAGCGCTTTGTTAATCCTTACTTGGTAGACGAGGTTGTTCGAATCGGCCGCTCGCCTATTCGCAAAATTTCTCCTAATGACCGTCTAGTTAGACCGGCCTCATTAGCTTATAAATTTGGCATGCCTGCCATTCATTTGACCACGGCTATGGCAGCGGCTTTACATTTTAATGCTGCAGATGATCCCGAGGCTGCCGAGCTGCAAGCTTCCATTAAGGAAATAGGCCTTCATTCTACGATAACAAAATATACAGGTTTAGATGAGCAGCATCCGCTTCATATACAAGCGGCAGAGCATTACCGCAAGCTGGAGCAATCACTTCAATCTGCGGCGAAAGGAGTCTGAAGTTAATGACATTAACACTTAAAGGGATAGCAGCATCACCGGGTATCGCCATTGCCCCGGTCTTCCATCTCGCATCCGAGCGTTTCATACCGACTGAGCAATCTGTGCAAGACAGTGTGCAGGAAATAGAAACGTTCCGCCGTGCTGTTGCAAGCACCCGTGAAGAGGTTGAAGCGATTCGTGCAAAAACAGAGGAGCGCCTCGGAGCAGACAAGGCCGAAATATTCGAAGGTCATCTGATGATTTTGGAAGATCCTGATTTCATTGAAGCGATTGAGCAAAAAATAGCCGAAGAATCCATAGATGCTCAATTTGCGCTCCATGAGATATCTAAACATTTTATCGACCTTCTGCAATCGATGGCTGATGAACTGCTAAGAGGACGCGCCGTTGATATTGAGGACGTATCCGGACGCATCATGAGTCATTTGCGCGGCGTTCCGCATACTGACCTAGCCAATCTGTCGGAGGAGTGTATTATCGTTGCGCGCGATCTGACGCCTTCAGATACTGCTCAGCTTAATTTGAACTTCGTACGCGGTTTTGTCACAGAAATAGGCAGCCGCACCTCGCATTCTGCCATTATGGCGCGGTCATTGGAAATACCAGCAATCTTAGGGATCGGCCAAGCGGTTCACGATATGAAAGAGCAAGCCGTTATTATCGTTGATGCGGCTGAAGGCATTGTCCTAATTGAGCCTACGGAAGAAGAGCTGGCAGCCTATCAAGAAAAGAAACAAAAGGATGATCTGCGCAGAGCGGAATTAAGCAAGCTGAAGGATAAGCTCACTTTATCCAAGGATGGCAAGCAAGTAGAGCTGGCAGCCAACATCGGCAGCTTGGAAGATATTCAGCGGGCAATCGACAACGGCGCCGAAGGAATTGGACTTTTTCGTACCGAATTCCTATATATGGGGCGCAGCTCCCTCCCAACGGAGGAGGAGCAGTTCACCAGCTACAAATATGCACTTGAGAAAATGAACCCTAAGCCAGTCGTCATCAGGACGCTTGATATAGGTGGAGACAAGGAGCTCCCCTACATGGAGCTGCCAAAGGAAAGCAACCCATTCTTAGGACAGCGCGCGCTGCGCCTATGTCTCGATAGACAAGACTTGTTCCGTACGCAATTGCGAGCGCTTCTCCGCGCCAGCCGCTACGGCAATTTGAAAATCATGTTCCCGATGATTGCCGTATTAGAGGAGCTCCTCGAGGCAAAGAAGCTGCTTGAGGAAGAAAAGCAGAAGCTAATCGCCGAAGGCGTACAGCTTGCCGAGCATATCGAAATTGGCATGATGGTCGAAATTCCAGCCGCGGCAGTCGCTGCCGATCTTTTTGCTCCTGAAGTTGATTTCTTCAGCATCGGCACTAATGATTTGATTCAATATACAATGGCGGCAGACCGTATGAACGAAACAGTATCGTACCTGTACCAGCCATGGCATCCATCCTTGCTTCGCCTCATCAGCTTCGTCATTCAAGCGGCAGAGAAGGAAGGCAAATGGGTGGGCATGTGCGGCGAGATGGCAGGCGATCATACGGCAATCCCTTTACTACTTGGTCTTGGCCTGCATGAATTCAGCATGAGCGCAGGTTCGATTCTGCAAGCAAGAGAGCTGATTGGACAGCTCGACCAGTCCGAATGGTCAGTTCATGCCAATCAAGCACTGACTATGCGGAGCACTCAGGAAATTACACAATTCGTAGAACGCACAAGAAACGGAGTGATTCATCATGATTAGCAAAACTTACACTATCATCAATCCGACGGGCTTTCATGTACGCCCAACTAAAACCTTCGTCCAAACAGCAAACACCTTTCCTTGTAAAATCAGCGTCATTGCCAAAGGCAAAAAAGTAAACGGCAAAAGCTCGCTTAGCATGCTGACACTTGGTATCGCGATGAATGAAGAAGTGACTTTGGAAATTGACGGTGAACAGGAAGAGCAAGCGCTCGAGACGCTTGGTCAATTGCTCACTGAAATTCACGAATAGCAGATAATTAACGGCTGGCCGAATGAGAAGAGATCATCTTAAATGATCCCTTCCAAAATGGTCAGCCGTTTTTGTATATGACTGTGCGGAGTTAGTCCGGCTCACCTCACTTCCTTGCGCTACATTTGCATACAAAAAAAGACGCTCTCATCCACTTTTCATCGTGTTTGAGAGCGTCTTTGCATATTAGGCTGTACCACGGATTATCCGAGACTAGCCCTTTTTTAAATTAAACAGATGCCGGAACTGCTGGTTCCATCTTATCATCCTTCGTTTTCCGATGGGACAAAGTAAAGTACAGATAAGAAAGTACTGCGAACAGAATAGCAATGCCCGCCATAATTGCAACATATCCAGCCATCGAGCTGAAATCTCCGCTTGAGATAATATCTCTAAAGCCTTTAACCGAGTAAGTCATTGGCAGGAACGGCGATACTTTTTGCAACCATCCAGGTACAAGTTCGATAGGGAATGTGCCCGCAGAGCTTGTTAATTGGAAGATAAGCAAAATAACTGCGATAAATCGTCCCGGATTGCCCATTGAAGCAACTAGGAATTGAATAATCATCATAAACGTAATGCTGGTTAGTATGGAGTACATGACGAACAAGCCCATGCTTTGCACTTCCAGCTTCAGCACATAAATAAGAGCAGCATCCGCAATCAATGCCTGAATGGTACCGATTAGCGCTAAAGTGAGTGCTTTACTCAAAAACCAGCTCCAGCCGTTAACTGGACGAACAGCCGGTTCACGAACCGAATATACAATCGTTAATAGCATAGCTCCGACATATAATCCAAGCGATAGGAAATACGGCGCAAGACCCGTACCGTAGTTATCTACCTTCGTTACTTTCTCTACATCAAGCTTCACTGGATCGGAGAACATATCCACCATCGTATCGGTCAGCTTTAGATCAGACGTCTTATCCGACGCTTCATTCAGCTTGCCAGACAACTCCTGAGTGCCATCCTCCAATTTCAACAAACCTGAAGCTACTTGCTGCGCACCATCCTCCAGCTCTACTGAACCATTAACGAATGGCGTAATGCTTGAGGACAACTGTGAAAGTCCAGACGTAAGCGTTGCTGCCCCGCTGTTCAGCTTTTTGGCACCTGCTGCAAGCTTTGTTCCGCCGGCACTTGCTTCAGCAAGCTTGGAGCCGAACTGATTCATGCCGGTTGAAAATTTCTTCGCACCAGCGACTACCTGCTCTGCCCCTGCACCAAGCTGTTTACCGCCGGCCGCTGCTTCCTCGACCTTCTTATCGAAGGTTCCAAGTCCATCAGATACTTTGACTAGGCCGTCGCTCAGCTTAGACGCCCCGTCTCTTAGCTGTTTCTGTCCTTCTGAAGACTTCTCCAGACCCGCCGCAAGCTCTCGGCTCGCTTTGAGCAAAGACGCAAAGCTTTCGCTCTCCGCCAGCTCAGGATTCGCCTGACCCAGCTGCGCCAGCCCATTCGCCAGCTGCGACGCTCCTGCCTTCAGTTGCTCCTCGCCCGCAGCTGATTCCTTAAGACCGCCCGCCAGCTGCCCCGCAGCCTGCTGCGCGTCCGACGCGCCTCCCGCCAGCTGTCCGCTCGCTCCGGCTAATTGCGACAAGCCGTCGCTAAGCTTCACCGCTCCGGCTCCGAGCGAGCCAGCGCCTTCACCAAGCGATGCCGCTCCCGCGCCAAGCTCCTTCTGCGCTGCCAGCAGCTGCGCCAGGCCGCTAGCCAAGTCATTCGTGCCCGTGCTAAGCTCGGCACTGCCTTTGCCAAGCGCCTTGCCGCCATCGTTCAGCTTAGCAACTCCCTCTTTGAGCGTAAGCGATCCGCTGACCAGCTTCGCTAAGTTTTTCTCGATGAGTACAGCTCCGTCCTTCGCCTTCGTCGTCCCATCAGCAATTTCACCTGCACCGTCGCTCGCTTTGCTTATGCCGTCCACGAGCTCCTCCATTTGCTCAAACACAGTGCGCGTATAAGCCGACGTCACTTCTTTGTTAAGCTCCATTTTCATGGTGTCGACTGCTTTACTGCCAATCTGAGAAGCTAAAAAGTTATAGCTCTCATTAGCTAAATACGTAAGCTTAGCCGGCGTTGGCTTATCTGAAGTTAAAGTGGTTGTTTTCTCCGAGAAATCAGAAGGAATCTCAATGGCCAAATAGTAGCTATGATCTTCCATTCCCGCCTCGGCTTCCCCTTTACTTACGAAATGCCATTCAAATTTTTCATTTTCCTTTAGCTCTGCCTCAAAATCATCGCCAATATGCATCATCTCGCCGTTAAATTCATACCCTTTATCCGCATTAACGACAGCTACCGGCATCTTATCCAAATTTCCGTACGGGTCCCAAAACGCCCCTAGAAACATCGATGAGTACATAACGGGAATCATCAGCACGCCAATTACCGATATCAACAACATTTTGTTGCGGCCGATTCCGGACAATTCTTTACCAAACTGCTTTAAACCTTTGAACTTCAAATCGTCCACTCTCCCAGTTACTGATTGACCATTTCTCTCATTCGGTCATTTCTTTGTGTAAAAAAAGGCATCCAGGTTATTCCGGAGCCAATCCTACTTGCATATAGAATCGCAATTTTTCCGCTACTTGCTGTTTGTTCAGCGGTTCATGCGTTTTTTTCCATTCTACCGTAAGCGCCATATACAAGCGGAGCATAACAAACGCAGTCATTTCTGGATCACAAGGCTTAATCTCGCCCTTATCGATCGCCAGTTGGATTTGATGTTGAATATAACCAACGACTGCCTTCTCTATTTGCTGTATACCCTCCAGCGCCATGGGCGTACCAATCTCGCGTACCTCATGCGATAGCTTAAGTGCAAGCTCATGTTCTTCCCGAAAATCGAGCAGCTGCTCGAGCGCAGCGTTCAAATTATCGAAGAATAACCGATTAGGATCAACAACCTTTTCTGCAACCTGCTTCATTTCAATAATAAGCTTCTTCATAATTTCGTGGAACAACTCTTCTTTATTCGTAAAGAACGTGTAGATCGTCCCTTTGCCCACATTCGCAATTTTCGCTACCTGATCCATGGTCGTCGCCTTATACCCAAACAATGCGAACGACTTCCCCGCAGCATTCACAATCTGCTGTCGTCGATCAATGGCCATTCCTTCACCTCCGAGCATTTCATTCCTTTATCCCTTTAAAAACTGACCAAAAAACTAAAACGGTCATTTCGACTTCCGTTATCATAGCACGCTCCAATTCCGATTGCAATACCCGATTCATACAATAGCCATATGGCTCAGGGCATAACGACAAAAAAATGACTTTACTCGTCAAAAAGCGCTATACTATATGTACGGTTTTAATTAATTTCTGCACAGCAGATTAAAAGGAGTGTTCCCCTTATGTCATACAAAGAAATCACGTCCATTGAAGAATGGAACAACGTCTACGAAGCATCAGCTACTCGTCCACTCGTTATATTCAAACACAGCACAACTTGCCCGGTCAGCGCTAACGCTTACCAAGAATTCAATCAATATCTTGATGGAAAACCAAGAGAAGATGTGGAATACGTGCTTGTAAAAGTTATCGAATCGCGTCCGGTTTCCAACCAAATCGCTGAAGATACTTCCGTTAAGCATGAGTCCCCGCAAATTATTTTTATCGAGAAAAAAGAAAAAGTGTGGACGACGTCCCACTGGTCGATTACTAAAGCTCATATTACGGCTGTGCTCGACTAATTTTTTTATAAATTTTATTAAAAAAAGCTTCCAGCCTAATGCCTCAGCGCATAACGGTTGGGAGCTTTTTTTTCATACTAATCCTCCGGATCTAACTTACATTCTGCCAGCGTCAGCATTCGAGTACGATACTTCCATTTGTGTCCGATAAAGATGGCAAGGAAAAGGGGAATGCCGATGTAGGAGGCGAAAATATAAGCCCAATCAATACGGCCATCCTTGAGCGCGCCGATAAACTGACCGCCAATCACAACAATACAGAGCAGCATAGCTAGGATCGGACCAAACGGAAACCATTTCGCCAAATAGGCCAGATCCTCAAGCTTGTGGCCTTGTGATACATAAGCTCTGCGAAAGCGGTAATGGCTAATCGCAATGCCAAGCCAAACGATAAAGCCAGACATCCCCGAAGCATTCAGCAGCCATACGTAGACGACGCCGTCACCGAAGAAGGAAGCTAAGAAAGCGAGCATGCCAAGAGCCCCCGTCGCAAGGAGCGCCGCTACAGGAACCCCGCGCACGTTCAGCTTAGCCAGAAAACGAGGGGCTTTCCCCTCCTTCGCCAGCACCCAAAGCATCCGCGTAGAGGCATACATACCGGAATTGCCTGCTGACAATACCGAGGTCAAAATGACCGCATTCATAATTGAAGCCGCTACGGCAAGACCTGCTCTCTCGAAAATGATCGTAAATGGACTCGTTGAAATGTCCCCGCTCGCGAGCTGCGCGTTTGAATAAGGGATCAACATGCCAATTAGCAATATCGCCAATATGTAGAACAAGAGGATTCTCCAAAAAATAGAACGGATGGCACGCGGGATATTCTCGCGAGGATTCTCACTTTCTCCAGCCGTTACTCCAATTAGCTCCGTTCCTTGAAAAGAGAAGCCCGCAGCCATAAACACGCCTAACGTAGCTAAAAAACCAGCAGGAAACGGATTGTCCGTCAGATTGCTTATGCCAACTGCTTTCCCATTCCAAATGCCAATCACCATCATCAAGCCGATAGCGATAAACACGATTACCGTTACAATTTTGATCATGGCAAACCAGTATTCCGATTCGCCGTAACCCTTAACAGACAGAAGGTTAAGGCTAAGCATTAACAATAGAAATAGACCGCTCCACAAAATAGACGGACTGTTCGGAAACCAAAACTTCATAATAAGCGTGGCTGCAGACAACTCCGCCGCAATCGTTATCGCCCAGTTGTACCAATAGTTCCAGCCAAGTGCAAAACCAAGCGAAGGATCAACAAAACGTGCTGCATAGGTGCTGAACGTTCCAGACACAGGCATATAGGTAGCCATTTCCCCTAAGCTTGTCATCAGAAAATATACCATTATGCCAATCAGCGTATAAGCAAGCACCGCTCCTCCCGGCCCAGCAGAGTGAATGGCACCGCCACTCGCAAGAAACAAACCCGTACCAATAGAACCTCCAAGCGATATCATGGTCATATGCCGAGCCTTCAAACCTCTGCGCAGCGTGTTCGAATCCTCTCGTTGCTCACTCATTGTCACGTTCCTCCTTTCCATCTCCTCAGTTTGTTGAATTTTCCGTATTTTATCCATCCGATAAAAAATTTAAGAAAGATAAGCCTCTCTATATACACGCAGCAAAAGTTTGTGAATAAGCCGCTAATAAAATAGATGATTATCCATTATCACACTGCGCTAAAATACGACAAATGGACTATCATAATTTCCATTTTTTAATATATAATGAATAGGTGTGAATTCCACGCAACGATGAGAGGAATGGTAAAATGTTTGGTAAATTAGCAGCAGATGCCCTTGGAATAAGTGATATTGGCGCGATCATCAAGCCCGCAGATTTCAGCAAAGCCGATTCTGACGATTACGTTATGCATGAGGATAACGAGAAAATTTATTTTCTCATTAAGTCAAAAACCGACGAATATTGCTTCACAAACCTTGCACTCATTCATTTGGACGGCAAAAGCGCACTAAGCAAAAAACGGACATTGAAGCGTTACTCTTACAGTGCTAATCAAATTTCGCAAGTTGCATTAGAAACAGCTGGAACAGTCGATCTCGATGTTGAAATCAAGTTCACGATTGGCTCAGTGCCATTCTCCATTGATGTCAACAAGAAGCATATCGAAGAGCTGAAAGACCTTTATAAAGCACTTATCAAAATCTCAGAAATTACACGCGAGAACGAAATCTCGCTTGAATATGCAAGACGCAGTCTGGATCTCGCATCCACAACGTTGCAGCAAATCCATAAAGGCGACTTCAACGTCGTCGAACAATTCGACGGACTGAACAAATCCGCGTTCAACTGGCTTGTAAATACACACAAGCAATATCGCATCAAGGATTTTGGCGCTATTTTTGAGCGTTATATCAATAACTAGTTAAGAGGCCAATTTCATACGATACGAAAAAAGACGAAGAACGTCCTTCTGCTCATGGCAAAGGGACGTTCTTTTTTTGTCCAAATATAAGGAGGGAACACAACATGCACACTTTTGAACATATGCACACACTTTTTATTGAGAAACATTTAGAAAAGAGATGCGGTGAACGCAAAGCGAGATTATTAAGAGGACACAGCTATGGCGAGAAGCTCCTTCTTCAAAATGTATGGTGGCCGGTATTCGGCAATTTTGATTACCTGCACCCAGAATATGAAGTCTATGATCGGAACCGCAAATCGTATTTTCTTGATTTTGCATTTCTCCCGCCTTTTGGGCGTTTTGATTTAGAATGCGACGGGTTTCAGTCTCATGTCAAAGACATGGATCGAGAGAAATTCAGCTACTCACTTAATCGTGACACTTTCTTAACTGCATTAGGCTGGAAAATGATCCATTTTTCTTTTGACGATATTAAAGATCGACCAGAAATATGCCGCTCCTTACTTCAGCTCGTTATCGGACCTTATTTATTGCATAAAGTAAATATAAATCCTGTTTCAAAAATTGAAAAAGATTTGCTCCTACTCGCATGGCAGCTCGGTCGCCCTATTCGTCCAATTGATGTTTGCAACGCGTGGAAGCTCAACTTCCGCACAGCCCGCAAGCTCCTTGCTGGACTAGCTGACAAAGGTTGGCTCCAATCCGTATCCAAAGGTAGAACCATCAGATATTATGAGCTAAAAAAAGACACGCTTGAGCTCTTATTCTAATATAGCGTAGTGAGGGAATCATGATCAGCATTGCATTTCACTAGTAAACAGCTAATCGGAATTGTGAATTATGGTAGTGATTGCGCTAGTTAATTATGCTAGTTAACTGCAACAGTACATCGCGCTAGTGATCGTGCTATTTAATCACCCTTGTGAATTAAGCTATCCTGTAGAAATGCAGGATAGCGGCTGGATTAGCTCAATTCGGAGCATCTATGTTGTATTTATACCATATAGCATCTCATTTACAAGCTTGCAATACCGAATTACGAGCTAGTTCCTGCAGAAATACAGGATAGAGAGGTTTTACTTCTAAATTAGTGTAAGTTACTGCAAATGTGCAGGATAGCCGCATCAATACAACTAGTTAGCCAAATAGACTATAGTCATCAACCGTCAGCAACTTTGAGCAACAATCACGGTACGGGATAGTGAGAAAATTCATTTAAAACTAAGGTCCAAAGTCTAAAAGAATAAACTCATCCAATAAAAAATCTATAAATCATTTCGTTTCGGTTCAAAACTAGCAGCCCCCACTCACCTTTAATAAAGAAGCACGCTGTTTAATCTACATCTTATATAAATCCACAGCTGCCTGCAGTGCCAGCCGGCTCCCTAACGAGCAAAGACATCAAAACCTAAAGACCAAAGTGCCAAAAACTAAAGCCCACCCAACTAAAATTAAAGCTACAAATCATATTGCTTTTGATCCAAAACAAACAGCCCGCTCTCACCTTATACAAGGGAGCAAGCCGTTTGATCTACATCCCATAAACATCCATAGCCGCCTGCAGTGCCAGGCCTGCTTCCAACTGATGACCATGTCGCAGCAGAACGGCTTCCAGCGCGCCGAGCGTAAGCAACACGTTGCGCTTGCTGCAGCTGTAGCCCATCGTGCCGATGCGCCATATTTTCCCCTTCAAGGGACCGAAGGAGCTGGCGATCTCGATGCCGTAATGATCAAGCAGCATCGAACGTACAGATTCTCCGTCTATGCCAGCCGGAATTTCAATACAAGTAACGACGGTCATTTTGCAGGCGGGGTCGCCGTAGAGACGCAAGCCCATTGCCTCCAAACCAGCAACCAATGCCCCTTCATGCTCACGATGCCGTGCAAAACGCGCCTCCAGCCCCTCTTCCAGCACGAGCCGCAGCCCTTCACGAAGCGCATAAAGCATGGACGTCGCTTCCGTATGATGATTGAGCCGAGCCGGACTCCAATAATCTTGCAGCTGACTTAAATCCAAATAGTTGCTTTGAATCGGGCGCAGCAGCGGGTCATCCTCGTCGTCAGCGAGAAGCAGCCCTCTTTCAACCTTTTTGCGGCTGAGCAGCTTCACCTCTGCACGTTTATTGTACGTAATCGGCGCCATGCCTGCCGGTACGGATAAACACTTCTGCGTGCCGCCAATTACCGCATCGATGAGCAGCCGGTCAGTCGCTACCTCAATACCGCCAATTGTCGCAACAGCGTCCACGACGAAGAGCGCATTCGCTTCCCTGCACGCTTGCCCGATGCCTTCGAGCGGCTGCATTCTTCCCGTTGATGTCTCGCCATGCACAAGAGCTACGACATCAGGCTGATGCTCCTTTATGGCATTAACTATTTCCTCCGTTAAAAATACACTGCCCCAATCTTTCTCCAGCGTTACAACCTCAGCACCGCAGCGCTTCGCAATCTCGGTCAGCAAATGACCGAAGCGTCCATAAATCGGCACAAGCACCTTATCGCCAGGCTCGATCAAGCCTACGAGAACAGCCTCTATCCCCGATCTCGA
Source organism: Paenibacillus sp. NRS-1760 (assembly GCF_050467785.1). Taxonomy (NCBI): domain Bacteria; kingdom Bacillati; phylum Bacillota; class Bacilli; order Caryophanales; family Paenibacillaceae; genus Paenibacillus; species Paenibacillus sp. NRS-1760. The sequence goes on from NZ_JBITPK010000007.1 coordinate 443,030, forward strand.
CGTCCCATCCACAGGGAATGCCCATTCATTATCAGTCTTAAATAATTGGCGCAGCATCTCCATTGTTTCATTCATTAATGCCGTAAATTCTGGGTCAAATTGTCCCAATATCGGATACGACATCGCCCGCAGCACCCGCGGGTCCACCTCGACTGGACCTGGTGTCATAATCGTACGCGGTGATGGCGCCAAATCTTTGTATAGCTTCATAACTCTTCCCCCTCATAGCCTAGTCGATACAGCAGCTCTGTCAGCACAAGTACACCAACCGCAAGCTCCCGCGGCTCTGTATACTCCTCCGGTGAATGCGATATGCCTCGTCTACTTGGAACAAATAACATCGCAGTCGGACAAATATGCTCAAACATTTGTGCATCATGCCCCGCTCCGCTAACCATTCGTTTCGAAGAAATGCCCATTTCACCACAAATATGATCCATATGCCGTTTAAGCACCTCATTCATCGGAACCGGTTCTTCCCTAAACCACTCCGTCCCTTGAATCTGCAGTTGCCTCTCACCGGCCAATGCTGTAAATCGCTGTACGACCCAGCGGCAAAAGCTATCGAGAGCCTGTTCATTGGCATGACGCGCATCTACAGTAAATACAACCTTTCCCGGAACGACATTCGGTACATTCGGAAACACCTGCAGCCTGCCAGCGGTCGCCACTAATGGCGATCCAAGCCGCATGGCCTCTTGACGCAGCGCCCCAATCATCGCACTAACCCCTTCAAGCGCATCCCTGCGCATATGCATCGGAGTTGTTCCCGCATGATTCGATTCGCCAATGACTTCAAACTTCAGTCTTCGCTGGCCAGCAATTGTTTCCACTACACCGATAGCGACGCCTTCCTGCTCCAGCACCGCCCCTTGCTCGATATGGATCTCAATAAACGCGCCAATATCATGACGGCGGCTATCCCTGCCCGTTCCTTCGCCAAAGCCGCATTGCTGCATCGCATCCGCAAAAAATACATCTTGAGCATCCTGCAAATGGACAATTTGCTCAAAGTTTCGTTTGCCGGCGATGCTGCCCGATCCCCAGTAAGCCATCGGAAATCGGCTGCCTTCCTCTTCGCAGAGGGATACAAGCTCCAGCGTTCGCTTCGGCTTGCCGAATTGCTTTTGCAAATAATCAAGTGCCAGCAAACCCGCCGCAATGCCATAGGCTCCGTCATAATGCCCGCCTTGAATAACCGTATCAATATGTGAGCCCGTTATTATAGAAGGCGCATCCCGATCATCGCCTTGTAATTTTCCAAATAAGTTGCCAACGTTATCAAACTCCGTCGTTAGACCGCAGCTCTCCATTTTGAGCGCAAGCGCTTGCTGCGTCTCCAGCCATCCCTCGGTATAAAGCAGCCGCGTTATGCCGCCTTCTTCATCCGGGCTATATGTTGCCAGCCAATTTAATACTTGCATAACCTGCGTCTCGAAATACGATAATAGCCGTTCCTTCTCTCTCGGATGGGAAAGTACACTTCGCATCATAGCTGCTCCTCCTTCCATTAACTTAAACCTATTGCCTAACCCACTCGCCTTGCATACTCTCGCTTAACCCTTCCGATTCTTCATAGACAAGGCGACCCCTTACATAGGTAGCCTTTATTTTGCAATGAAGCTCTTCACCGACATATGGGCTATGCTTATGACGTTGATACAGCTGCTCCGCTTCCAGCGTATAAGACTTGTTCAAGTCAATTAGCACAAGGTCAGCGTCTGCACCGATGCGTATTTCACCCTTCGAATCTTGCAGTCCAAATCGTCTTGCCGGCCCGCTTGCCAACAGCTCGCTGATCAGCGTGAGCGGCAGCCCCCGCTTCACATGGCCTTCTCCCACAATGAGCTCTACTGAGCTTTGCGCTCCGGCGATACCGCCCCAAGCATCAAAGAAGTTGTCCGCCTCCTTCATCGAGGCTGGACAAGGCGAATGATCCGACGAAATCATATCCACTTGCCCTTCGGCAACGGCATTCCACAGCTTCGCCCGCTCCTTGGCATCTCGCAGCGGCGGAGAGCATTTCGCCACCGCTCCCTTACGGTCCAAATCAGCCGCTGTTAAAGCTAAATAATGCGGACAGGTTTCAACCGTAACGTTCATTCCGCGCTCACGCGCAGCCGTAATCAAATTAATGCCCGCCTCGCTGCTAATATGAACAAAGTGAAGCGCACAGCCCGTTTGCTCCGCATAAAATAGTGCCCGATTGATAGCCTCCAGCTCAGCAATAATAGGCCGCGATGCCACATAGTCAGCAGGCGTCAATCGTCCTTCCGCCCGCATCGCTTGACCAAGCTTAGCAACAATCGGCTCGCTTTCGGCATGAAGAGCTAGTACCTTGCCTAGACCCGCGATGATCTTCATGCCTTCGAGCAGCGTATAATCATCTACCTCTCGAAACGCATCCTCACTCGGATCACCCGGCGATGACATGAATGCTTTAAAACCAACCACTCCGGCTTCATCCAAAGGCGCAAGCTCATGCAGCTTGCCTGGCACCAAACCGCCCCAGATGGCATAATCCACATAAGACCGCCCATCTGCAGCCGCCAGCTTTTGGTGCATAGCATCCACAGTGACTGTAGGTGGAATGCCATTTAGCGGCATATCAATATAGGTGGTACAGCCGCCAGCCGCGAGAGCAGCGGACCCCGTCTCAAACCCTTCCCACCCTCCCAATCCCGGCTCATTCAAATGGACGTGTACATCAATCATGCCAGCCATAATCGTTAAGCCCGCCGCATCCACTACCGAATTCGCCTCTATATCATCGAGATTCTCGCCAAGCACAACAATACGTCCCGCTTTGATTCCTATGCCCAGCATTCGCACTTCATCCTTCAATACGACGCTGCCGTTTTTGATCAATACATCCAGTTTCTCTCGACCGACCATCTCACCCTCCGCCTTTCATTGCTCAGTCACTTTTATGCCGTTTATGAGCCGAATCTGCCAAATCGCGTAGCAGCTGCGCTGCTAATGAAATAGGGCCGCGGACAACGAGGTCCGCGGCCCTATTAACTACCTATTTGTGTAAAACTAATCATCTTCAGGAGATGAGCATGTTTTAGCCGCACTCTATTACTATTTCAGCTCTATTTCTATTTCAGTTCCGTAACTATCAAGCTTGCATCTACCTCTTTCAGCAGGCTCAGATCATGATAGGAAGCTGGAGCAGGAATCGATTTGATGTTGCCAACTGATTTCAGATACTCGCCGACAGCAGGTCCGTTGCTTCCATTCACGTAGGTATCGCCAACTTCCATCGAATACACATTCCGTGACATAATTTGAGTCAGCTCTTCCTCACTAAGGTGCAGCTCAGGCGCTAATGTTTTAATCGCTTCCTCACGGTTGTCATTGATATAATCCGTCGCTTTCTTCAAAGCACGCAGGACAGCTTTTAAAGTGTTCGGGTTTTTCTTAAGGAAATCATCTGAAACTTGGATCGTCGTGTGCACGCTCATCCAATTCACATCACCTTGCTTGTCAGGAAGCTCGCTCTTCGTGCCGCTGAAGAGGAACTTGCCGCCGCCTTGAATCGCCTTCGTAATGAACGGCTCCCAAGCAGCCAGCGCATCGATGTCACCCTTCTCCAAAGCGACAACCGCGTCGCTCGGTGCAAGATTTACATATTTGATTTTGCTTGCGTCTACACCAAGCTCTTTAGCCATGTTATTGATTGCAATCGTAACGTCAGCGCCGCTTGGAATACCAATCGTCTTGCCTTCAAGATCCTTCGCGCTCTTCAGCTCAAGCTTGCTTGAACCTACAACCGCTTGCGTGCCAGCAATTTGTGCGAGCGGCGCAATGATTTTGACCGGAATGTCTGTTGATTTCAAAATAATATCCATAAAGTTCGTTTGAATACTTACAGGTGCGCTGCCGCCGGCAACCATCGGTCCGATATCCGGTCCGCTCTCGATCAGTTGACTCGTTACATTAAGTCCTTCTTCCTTGAAGTAACCAAGCTTGTCGGCAATAATTTGCTGCGATGAGATTTGTGCATCACGAACACCAACTAGCGTTAGATCTTTCATCTCAAGCTCAGTGGATGCCGGCGCATTTGCATTTGCATTTGCATTTGCTGGCGCCTTCTCGTTGCCGCCGCACGCAGCAAGCACAAAAGTTAACGACGTAAGGACAATTGCAGATTTAAACCATTTTCCCGATTTTTTCATTGGTATTCCCTCCACTTATCTCTTTTTAGTTGTACTGCTTCAGCTTCGTATGTAGTGTTACTTCTCGATGGCATCTCGAAGTCCGCCTTTACGCCAAGCCATTACCCTCTTCTCAACCAGCTTGAGCAGGTAAGAGAACAAGCTATATTCCAAGCCAATCAGAATGATGGCAATGAACATATTCGATATTTTAAAATAATTTCTCGCATCTACGATGATGTAGCCAAGCCCTGATTTGGCCCCCATCATCTCGGAGACGATGAGCGCCGAGAAGGATAAGCCTAGACTCACCTGCGCGCCAACAAGAAAATTCGGAATAGCCGACGGCAGCATCACTCTCGTGAAAATTTGCCGCTCCGTTGCACCCAAGCTGAGCGCAGATCGGATCAGCGTGGAAGGCACCGACTTAAAGCCGTCCAGCGTATACACCAGCACCGGGATAAACGTTGTCCACGCAATAAGCAGAACCTTCGGAAACTCACCGATCCCGAACCAGATAATAAACAAGGGCAGCAGCGCCAAGGTCGGAATCGGGCCAACTAAGTTGAGAATGGGCGAAAACCATCGTTCAACCGTTTTGAACTTGCTCATGATGACGCCAACCCCTACCGCCACCGCACTTCCGATAACAAACCCAAGCGCAATTCGAATCGTACTAGAGATCAAGCTGTCTGTAATAATCCCAGTCTTCGCGAGCTCCCAGCCCTCCGATAGCAGCACGGTCGGTGCAGGAAGAAAGTTAGGATTAAAAAACTTTGCCGTTTCATTCACTCTAGAGAACAGCTCCCAAAAAACGAAAAACATTATGGATGGGAGAATGTTATATTTCTGAAAAAACTGATTTATTGCCGATGGCCGTTTGCCACGCGCCTGCTTGCTTATTACTGTCGTCCCCGTCCGTGAAGCCTGCATGTTTCCTGTGTCCTTCACGGTAGATAATTTGGCTCCGTTCATTATGACCCCACCTTTGCTTGCGCTAGCTCCAGATGCTCCTCATCCATAAGAACCCGTTCAATGCGGCTCATCATTTCGCCAAAACCAGCAGAATGGGAAGATCGCGGATGTTTAATTCCGACCTCAAAAATTTCTGCAATTTCACCATGCTTCATCACGACAACACGATCCGCGAGATAAACCGCTTCGCTTATGCTGTGTGTCACGAACAGGATTGTTGGTTTGAGCTGACTGCAAATCTTTTGCAGCTCTACTCGCATCGTCTCTCGCGTCAGTACGTCCAGTGCGCCAAACGGCTCATCCATTAGCAAAATGTCCGGCTTGCTCGCAAGCGCCCTTGCAATGCCTACCCGCTGCTTCATGCCCCCCGACAATTCACCAGGATAATGTCCGGCGTATTGTTCCAGCCCTACCAGCTTCAGAAACTCCATTGCGGTTTCCTTCGCCTGTGCTTTTGGCATCTTCTGCACTTCTGGGCCGAAGGCAATGTTGTCCTTTATGGTCATCCAAGGGAATAAGGCATGATCCTGAAATACCATTCCTCTCGACTTGGAAGGCCCCTTAATTTCTTCTCCATCTACGGTAATCGCACCATCATCAGGCAGAAGGTAACCCGCAATCATATTTAACAGCGTCGATTTGCCGCATCCGCTATGGCCAAGTATGCAAATAAACTCATGCGAGTTAACTGTAAGATCTACATTTTTCAAAATCGTTCTGCTTCCAAAGCTTTTCCCAACCTGATTCACCACTAATTTCATTTGTACCAACCCCAATCCCTTGTTGTTGTCAGGTTATATAACACAAAATTGTTTTGTAGCTACATCATAATCCGAATCCATGTCATTGTCATTGTGCATAGTAGCTAAAAATATCCCATATTCCTTGCATAATCCGCACAATCATATATTTACACCCCGCTGCATAGATGATATATTGTGTCATATAATCTAACATAAAAAGCATTGGCGGTGTGGTTATGCTCCTAAAAGAACTCTTATCTCTCCCGGTATATGCGAATGCAAAAATACTTGCCGGACATGATGGCATGACAAATAGCGTCCAATCGGTCAACATCATGGACGCTCCAGATATTATTAACTATTTGAAACCGCAGGAATTGCTTCTTACGACGGGTTATGCGATGAAGGATCAACCAGAGGCTCTGCTCTCACTCGTCAAAAGCATGGCTGAATTCGGATGTGCCGGTCTAGCGATTAAGACCAAACGTTTTTTGCAGGAGGTGCCAAGCGATGTGCTTCAGTGTGCGGAAAAGCTGCACTTCCCAATTATCGAGCTGTCTCTGGCGCATTCGCTGGGTGATATATGCAACGACTCGCTTAGCCATATTTTGGAGAAGCGCACGGATGAGCTGCATTATGCATTGACGACACATAAACAGTTTTCACAAATGATCATGCAGGGCAAAAGCACCGTCGACGTCATCGAAGCATTGTCGCTTCTTATCGACTCCCCGGTTATGCTGATCAATCCACAAGGCGGACTTCTACATCGTTCAAACGCTATGACAACGGATTTGTATCTTGCATTATCGTCCGATCTTCAAGCAGAGCTGATCTCGCCCTCGCTGCACAGCTCTTACAGCATCCCATTTACTTCTCAAGCTTTCATTGGCGCACCTTTTACAGCTGTTGAGCTGTACCCCATTGTTACCTTTCAACTAGAAGGATTGTTGGTCGCTTTGACGAGCGACAGCAGCAAACACTTCAGCAACTTAACGAAACATGCAATGGAACAAGCCGCCAACGTCATCGGACTCGAGCTTATCAAGAAGCAAGCGGTCAAAGAGCGGTCGCGGCGTTATAAAAATGAGTTTTTCTCCGACTTTGTTGACGGCCTCATCACCTCTGAGCAAGAGCTTATTCATCGCAGCAAAAACTATGATTTGTTGAATCATCCCGTTTACGTCAGCATTGTCGCTAAGCGCGATACCTCTTTTGATTCTTTTCGTCCGCCAAGCGCACTCGAATCTGATGGCCGCTTTATATCCGAGCGTGACCGCCATTACAATGTGCTGAAAAGCGAATTTTCGAAGCTTGATTTGCGTTTTGTACTTTTTACAAAAAACGAATACTTCTGCTTCCTTATCGCACTTAAGGCAAATCAAGATGCTGCCAAAGGCACCGAAGATAAGTTTTTAGGGCAGCTGAAGCAAATGGTGTTTTGCCTAAGCGAGCAGCACGGCATCCCCATCTCGATTGGCATCGGGAATCCGGTATCACAACTTACACATGTGCCTTTATCCTATAAGGAAGCAATCGAAGCGCTGCAAACAGGCTACGACGCGCGAAAGAAGCAGTTTGTCCAACCTTACCGCGCCAAAGATTTCAGCAACTTGCTGCGGATGATCCCAAAGGAGGAGCTCAAGGAATATTACGAGGAGACGTTCAAGGATTTATTAAGCATTGAAGGCAAGGAGCGCAGCGATTTAATGAAGACGCTCAGCACCTTCTACGATACGCATTGTCAGCTTGCCGAAACGGCAAAGCAGCTGTTCGTGCATCGCAACACCGTCACCTATCGCCTCGAAAAATGCGAAAGGCTCACCGGCCGCGATTTGCGTGATCCCGTGGAGAGCCTTCGCTTCCGCACCGCATTTTCGATGCAGTTGATGTTCATGACAGATTAAGTGCAAACTTGAGCAATCGACTCGTATTACTTCCCACGCTGTAAGGGCATATTTGTGCTTACCAGCAAGATTTTGAGCTGGCTCATATGCCAATTGCACCTAATAAGCATATATATGTGCTTATTAGGTGCTAACTCTTTGGCGCTGGTTGAGCATCTGCACTCTTAAAGCGGTTAGTCGAGCTTGCCCACCCGTACCGCTCTACCTAACCCCGCGCTTCGCCTTTTTACAGTTCAGCTTGTAGGTTTTTCCGTATGCCTTGCCGTAGCGCACGATTTTACGAAGCATCGATTGGTCTTCAAGCAGTAAGAACGGGCAATGATCAGGCAGCGTATTAACTTCAAGTATCCATGGCTTAAGCTCGCGATCAAGCGCAAGATCAACACCTAATTCTTTAATGCCGGGATACGTCTGGTGGAGCTTCATTGCGGTGAGAACGCCAAGCTTATCCATCCCATTCAACATACGCCGCCTCACCGGTGCACTCATATAACGCCTTAGCAAATACCCCGTTGGATAAATCGTTCCTCCCTGACTGCCATTCGTTACAATTTTTCGAGGATGTGCTACCCTGCCCAAAGTTCCCGTCGCCTCCCACCCCCCGTGCGGCGACTGCTGCACCACGAGCCTTATATCAAACGGACGCCCCTTATGCCTCAGCAAGCGAATCCCTTTTTGCACTAGGTAAGCCTTCCTTTTCGAATCTCTCAAAATAGACCGATAAGCCGCTTTATAGGTGAAAAAAGCCAACTTTTTTTCTCCTAGCTGGTACGAATAGGGCCGAAAGCCCTCCTCGTCAAGCTCTACCCTCATCACACCTCTCCCCTGTCCACCTCTGATCGGCTTTACATACACCATCCCCCACTGTTTCAACATTTTACGCAGGCTCTTCCTTGTCATCATCTCCGCTTCCGGCAAATGATTCTTTAACACCGAGTCACGTCTCATCACTTCCGATTTGGCCCACTTATCCGCAACCGTACGACGATGTTTCTTCATAAACGATATAGCAGCCACCCTCTCTCTCACAATATACTACTGCCTCATGATTCACTCTTATTAGCATACGAAGCTTGAACGAAATGGATGTAGGCGTTTGTCCCCATAATCAGAACCTAGAGGCGCAAACGACATATGCTTAATTAACGCTTTCATTCGAGATATTTGTCCTACAGGAGGCTCAACACCAAAATGTCACCATCAGCTCTGCTTCATCCGCATATCAAGCGAATCGTCCAGCATCACCCCTGGTACAACACCCTTCTTCAACAGGATGGAATAGATCCGCAAGCTTGCCAGTTATCTGATCTTCCGCTCATCACGTCGGACATTTTGGAGCAGCATTATTTTACGGGGAGAGCTCGAGAAGAGGAAGGTTTGTCCGTTTACAAAACCTCAGGCACTTCATCAGGCGTTCGCAAGGCGATTTATTATTCAAAGGAAGATGACGAGAATTATATCGATGCAAAAACAGCCTGCTTTCAGGATTGGATGACCGCCAGCGCCAGTGCAGCCAGCACTGCCGCTGAGCCTCCCGTCCCTATTCGCAGAGCATTAGCCGACATGGGTACAGGGCATGCAGCAAATACTGCGGTGACCATCTTTGACCGGCTTGGCTTGGAAGCAGACTCCCTGTCGTTCTCGCTCCCGATTGAAGAGCATATTGCGAGGCTGGAATCCTATCGTCCAGAGCTTCTTTATACAATGCCGTCGATTTTGGATGCCATCGTCTCTCACGCGGAGGAACCGAAGCAGTTTGGCATCAAAAAAATAATACTGGTCGGCGAAATCGCCCCGCTCCAGTGGCAGCACAACATGGCCGAACGGTTCGGAATCGAGCCGCAGCATATTTTAGACACGTATGGCTCGATTGAAGTTGGAGCGATCGCTTCCTATTCACATGAGCTTGGGCTATATGTCATCGCTGATGGCATTTATGCCGAGGCAATACCGGCAGAGCAAATCGACGACAGCTTTGAACCGCTGAAAGAGAACGAAGCCGTTCTCGTATTGACCTCTTTTGTACGTTCATTGTTCCCAGCTATGAGGTACGTCACCTACGACGTCGTGCGTGATTTTCAAACCATCTGCATAGACGGCAAGCAGCGGCAATGCTTCAGCTGTATCTCCAAACGAATCGGCACGGATTTGAAGCATGGGGAAAAAATCAGCCTATACGATATCGAAAGTGTCGTACACCAATACATCCATGACGCACAGCTTCGAGTAAGACTCCATGAGAATAAGCTGCTTGTTCATATTCAAAGCAAATCGCTGAAAGATGAAATGCTTGTCCATATCAAGCATGCTATCGAGCATAAAATTGGGGACATTGGACAAATGATTCAAAATCGCATGCTTGAGGGCATTTCGGTAACACGCGCAGCGGAAAATGAACAACTTGAACGCGGGACGGTGAAATCCAAAAAAATTTATTTTTAAGGGGTGTTAGCCTTTGGAGAGAAATTTGTTGTCAATCATCGGGAATACGCCGCTCGTCCAGCTCTCGAAGCTGTTTGCGAACGATCGCGGCATTAAAGTATTCGCAAAGCTTGAATTGCTAAACCCAGGAGGCAGCGCGAAAGACCGCTCCGCCACCCGTATTATTAATAAAGCATGGGATGAAGGCTTGATCGGGCCCGGCTCCGTCATCATTGAGTCCAGCTCAGGGAATATGGCAATTAGTCTCGCTGCCATCAGCTCCTATCTCGGCATGAAATTCGTAAGCGTCATTGATCCGAAGGCGACGCAGCAAAATATCCGCATCATGCGTGCTTATGGCGCAGAGATCGAACTGGTTGAAGAGCCTGACATTGAGACAGGTGAGTTTCTGCCCGCAAGATTAAATCGAGTACAGCAATTATTAGAGCGCATTCCCAATAGCTTCTGGCCGAATCAATATGCGAATAAAAACAACTATTTGTCTCACTATGAGGGTACGATGCACGAAATTGTTGAAGAGCTGGGCCACGTCGATTTTATTGTCGGCGGAGTCAGCACCTGCGGCACCATGTTAGGCTGCTCGCAATATGTGCGCGAGCATAAGCTATCCACGAAAGTGGTAGCTGTCGATGCGGCAGGCAGCGTTATTTTCGGAGGAGTGAACGGCAACCGCCGCTTCCCGGGACTTGGAACAGGTATCATACCGCCCTTTGCCCAGACGAGGTTTATGGATCAAGCTATAATGGTAGCCGATAAAGATATGGTCGATGGCTGCAGACTGCTCGTTGCGCAGGAATCGATTTTGGCAGGACCTTCCTCTGGCGCGATTATCCATGCCTTAAAATCGATCGAGCACGAACTCCCCGATGATGCCATATGCGTCGTTATTATACATGATCGCGGAGAGAGATACATGGATACCGTATTCAACGATGAGTGGGTAAAGCAGCAGTTCGGCTGAATTCGCTCCGAAATTTAGCACACTCCCTAATCCAAAAACGAGAGGAACATGACCGTGCTATATCTCGGCGATGAACATATTCGCACTATCGGATTGCACTGGGAAGAGCTTGTTGACAGCATAGAGGTTGCGGTGCAAATTATCGATTCCGGCGATTATGCACAGCCGATAAAGCCCTACCTGCGTTATCGCAATCCAGCTAATCGCATCATAGCTATGCCTGCATACATCGGCGGATCGGTAAAGACTGCCGGTATGAAGTGGATCGCTAGCTTCCCAGGCAATATCGACGCCGGTTTGCCAAGGGCACACAGCGTCACACTGCTCAACAACGCAGAAACAGGCATTCCTTACGCCATGCTGGGCACCCCGCTGCCGAGTGCTGCCCGGACAGCTGCAGTCAGCGGTTTATTCATCCGCCATTATCTAAAAACACGCACCGCATCAAAAAGCTTAAAGGTTGGAATCATCGGCTTCGGGCCTGTAGGCCGGCTTCATTACGATATGTGCTGCCGCTTATTCGGAGAGCATTTAGAGGATATACAAGTGTATGATATACGCGGATGCGAGCTGGATAACCCTGACCTTGCTGCTGTGGACGCTGCACTGCGCCACCGTACGCGTCTCGCCAGCAGCTGGCAGCAGTTATATAACGAATGCAATCTCATTATTAATTGCACAGTAAGCTCTCAGCGTTATATCGATACTCCTCCCGCTGAAGGCACTCTTCTGCTCGATGTTTCTTTACGGGATTATACAGCAGCAGCTATAAGCGGCATTAACGCGATTATCGTCGACGATTGGAATGAGGTTTGCCGCGAAAATACTGACATTGAGCTGCTGCATCTTGAGAGCGGCTTAACAGAAGCACAAACCACCTCCCTAACCGATGTGATATGCCGCGAAGCGCTTGCCAGCACCTCCGATTCGGAGCCCATATTATTTTGTCCGATGGGCATGGCTGTGTTTGATATGGCGATAGCCGATTATTTCGTCCAGCGAGCGCAAGCGTTTGGAATCGGACTACAGCTTAAGTAATGCTCCCAGTGGAAAAATGGCTATATGCCGCTTCTCGGGTATACAAAAAAAGGATGACACCAGCGGCACGCATGGCATCATCCTTTTTTTCGTTGGTGCTATGATGTGATAGGAGGCAAACCTGCTCCGATTAAGCAGATTGACCAAGTCGATTGACTGGAAATGAATATACCTTCGAACGTTCTCCAGCCTCAGCCGCTTCTTCGCTAGCTTTCTTCGCATTGGTCAGCTCCATAAACCAAGCCTCATCCCATGTATCTAAAGCTAAGTCAATTGCATTTTGAAAAACCTGCGCATCATTTATAGTAATTTCGGATACGTTTTTGAGCCATGATGAACGAACGGCTACGGTTTTCCCTATAACCTCTACGTTATCCGACTTTACAACGCTCACGGTTACAAATCCTTGCAAAATATCGATGGTTTCGACAAAACCATGAATGAGCTCGCCATCTTTTGTTTTACCTTGTACCCAATCGCTTATGTTGAATTTCATCTCCAAACACCACCTATCCCTAATAGTAAGAATACCTCGTTAACTGTAACTTTTTTTGGTACACTTGCTTTAAAAAAGTAGACGCTTCTTTTATGATTAAGCTACGTCCTATTGGTGACTTCCATACTGTAAGTTTAATAATTACAGTTACCTTTGTCAAGTTGTTCATGAGAAATGGACGTTTTGGCTTTAACGCCCAGCTTCCCACTACAATAATATGCGGTTTAGCTCCAGCCCCAGAAGAAACCGTCTCTCTCCCAAGCGGCCTTTCCCTTATGGAGCTTACGGAACACTTTTTTCACTTCTTTGTCGATTGAAGCGTTGCCGTGCTCATTCACATATATAAACGATTCGCCAAAATGGCTTTTTATATGCTCAACTGCGGCGCTTTGATGCAAAATCCCTTTTTCCTTCAATTCGTTCAGCATCCATTCTGCAACCTCATTAGCAGTATAAGACATCGCTATCACTCCTTCATTAAATAAACGCTGTAACTATAGCACACTTCGTCCTCCCACTACAATATAAGGAGCAGCTGTGCGCATTGACAGTGTATTGTCCATTCCTCTATATTATATTTATCACAATTTAATTTTGTTAAACTTAGAACTTTAGCTCATTGCCTTTTAAACAAACAAATTCACCTTCCCACGGAGGACAACAACATGGACAGCAACGAAATTTTAAAACTGGACAATCAAATATGCTTCGCTTTTTATGCCTGCTCTCGCGAGATTACTAAGCTTTATCGCCCAATGCTCGAGAAGATCGACCTTACCTACACGCAATACGTTACAATGCTAGCCCTATGGGAGCAGGACCATGTCACGGTAACCGCGCTTGGCAATAAGCTTTATCTGGACTCAGGCACGTTGACCCCGCTTCTTAAGAAGCTGGAAGCTGCAGGACATATTACGCGTACGCGTGACCGCAACGATGAACGCAGCGTACTCGTGGAACTCACAGCGCAAGGCCGAGCATTAAAGGAACAAGCCGTCGATATTCCTCATCAGCTCGCATGCAAGCTTGACGGCACACCTGAAGAAGGTGCTGCATTGCTGGAACAAATGCATCAGTTCCTAGACCGAATACAGCAAGGATCAGCTAGAGCATAACGGAAAAAGACAGCTGCCCATTACTTATTCTGAAGTTCTGAAAGGAGCAAGCCATGACATCATCTACGGTTAAGCCATTTGGCCAAACGAGTTTGCAGTTATCTCCGCTTGGCCTTGGCTGCTGGCAATTCAGCAATGGCAAAGGGATCGTCGGAAAGTTTTGGCCCGCTCTGAGTGGCGAAATCATTAATGATATCGTAAAAACAAGCTACGAAGGCGGCATTAACTGGTTTGACACCGCTGAAATTTACGGAAACGGCCAATCCGAGCAACTGCTCGCCAGCGCTTTGCGTGAAGCCCTGCCAGCAGAAGATAAGGTCTATATTGCGACCAAGTGGTGGCCGGCAATGCGTACCGCCAGCAACATTGGCCGTACAATTGATGTAAGAATTAAACTGCTTGAGGGGCGTACAATCGACCTCTATCAGGTGCATCAGCCCTTCTCCTTCTCTTCAGTGAGTAGTGAGATGAAGGAAATGGCGAAGCTGGCCGCTGCCGGAAAAATCAAAAATATAGGTGTAAGCAATTTCTCCGCTAAACAAATGCGCGAGGCCGATCGCGTTCTGCGAGAGCATGGCTTGCAGCTCGCCTCCAACCAAGTAAAATACAGCCTGCTTGACCGCCGCATCGAGAAAAATGGCATTCTCGAGACGGCGCAAGAACTCGGTTGTGCAATCATTGCTTATTCTCCGCTTGAACAGGGTATATTAAGCGGGAAGTTTCATCATGATCCTTCTCTGATCAAAGCCATTAGCGGCCCGCGCAAATGGAGCTCCGCTTTTCAAACAAACGGCCTAAAACGCTCTAAGCCGCTTATTGATTCGCTTGAGCAGGTAGCTGCTCGTTATGAGGCTACCGCAACTCAAATCGCGTTAAATTGGCTCATTCATGCTCATGGAGATACCGTATTCGCGATTCCCGGAGCATCAAAAATTCACCACGCCGAGCAAAACGTGAAAGCTATGCGTTTTAAGCTGACAATAGATGAAATTAACGAAATTAGCGAAGCTTCAGCACTTGCAGCTCGCTAATCCAGCCTCTCGATTCAAAGCAAGGAATGCAGGGTATAAGTAGATGTAACCTCATTCTAGCTTAGATACGAGAGGAGAACTCCCCTATGACGACAGCCATTGGAGTATTTGACAAAGAAGAAGGTGTCTTGGAAGCGATCAAACGGTTTCAAGCAGCGAGAACAAATAGACATAATCTTAGAATTGTTCTGAAGAACAAGGAATCGGCTCCGCTTCTTGTTTCCGATTCAAGCATCCCTATTGAAGAAGTTTATGAAATTCGAGAAGCGCAAGAGGTGAACCAATCCGGAACAATTACTCCGCTTAGCGCCGCACCATTTGCAGCAGGTTCAGGTTATACCGCCGGAAGCACTGGCCTAAACGGCGGCCCTACCGGCATAGCCGCAGGCGCTGTGAAGCTTGATAATGAGCCTGATACTAAAGACGTGCTCCATGATATTGGCATAGAAGACAAATTCATCGAACCGTGCAAAGAAGCTATCGATCAAGGCTACTACTTGCTAGTGGCTGACACCGATAATGAAGCTGCAGCAGGAGCCCTGCTCCTTCAGTCGGGTGCATATAAAGTTCTTTATTAAAAGCAAGCCAGAGGCTGTCCCTAGCAAATAGGGGCGGCCTCTTATTCATTTACAGACCAATAAAAACAGCCTCTGGCCACAAGCTAACTCACCTCTATTTATTTCATTTGACACCTCTATATAGATTGAGTACAATTAAATTATAAAAAATATAAAATCGGTTGATGGAGGTTGTTCCTATGTCCTTATACAATATTGAAGTAAAGACCATTAGAGGCGAAAATCAGACTCTAGCCCCTTATAAAGGCAAGGTCATGCTCATCGTGAATACAGCTACCAAATGCGGCTTCGCCCCGCAATTCAAAGGTCTTCAAAAACTTCATGACACCTACAATAAACAAGGCTTTTCTGTACTAGGCTTCCCCTCATCGCAATTCGCCAATCAAGAGCTTAGCGACGACAGCAAGGTTGCAGAAGCGTGCGAAATTAATTTCGGAGTATCGTTCCCTTTATTCTCCAAAGTGGATGTAAACGGCAGCACTGCGCACCCTTTATTCCAGCACCTGACGAATGAAGCACGCGGCTTCCTCGGCACAAGGTCGATCAAATGGAATTTCACCAAATTTCTTGTCGACCAGAACGGCAAGGTATTAAAGCGCTTCGGATCAAAGGATACGCCTGAGAAAATCGAACGATATGTACAGAAGCTGCTGTAAAGTTCTGTTTAGGTCTTAACCGCTTCAGTTAATATATCCTGCAAATAAAGAAGCCTTCTTCCCCACGCAGAGTGTGGATAAGAAAGCTTCTTTTTTAATTGCCGCAATATTCGCGTTACTGCTGCGAGCATGAAAAAACAATCGGATGATCACTTCTTTTAGCGATTAACCACTACCTTTGTCAGCCGTGCAGGAGAGCATGTTTTCGGCACGAATAACTCTAGTAATTAATAAGCGAGGTGATGACAATGGCGTTGTTAAAAACCAAAGAAGCCGCTCAGCTTCTTGCTGTCAGTGAAACAACAGTCAGACGTTGGATATCCCAGTTCCCCTCTTCTTTCGGCAAGGATACGCTCGGTCACTATACCTTTGATGAGACGGCTCTTCACAACCTGCAGCTGATTAAGCAAGAATTGGAGGAAGGGAGCAGCCTGCAAGACATTAATCTTTCTCCCGTTCCGCAAGATCTGCAGGCATCTGCACCTGTATACGAGGATCGCGAGGAACTGCTCCATCGACTGAGCCGTTTGGAAGCTTCCCTATCCCAGAAAGCAGATGAAGTCGTCACTTACCAGCTGCTGAGCCACCGGCAGGAGCTCGATGAGCTTAGGCTCGTTCTGACTCAGCTAACCGCAAGCATGGACGCACTGCAATACCCCGAGCAGCATATCGCCGCCGCATCGCTCCCAGCAAAGGATCGCACCAAACGACGCAAGCTGATCAGCATCCTATTCCCTTTCCTATAACGACTAATCCTCTAGCTCTCGTAATGTCTCATGACGGGCAGCCAAGTTAAAGAAGACGAGTACAACTTGGCTGCTCCAATATAAAATTTTTATCTTATTGATCCTTATCCACTTGCCTTTTCTAAAATATAAATAGCTTCGTCGACACTCATTTCCCTTTCGACCCGCTCCTCCATATCCTTCAAGCGCACTAAGCCCGCCTTCCATTCCGCCTCTCCCACCAGAAGAGCGTAACGTATGCCGCTGTTCGCTACCGATGCAAGTATATTTTTCAGCTTTCGTCCGCTAGAATCGAGCTTCACTCGAATGCCGCTCGCACGCAAATCCGCTGCGGTTTGCAGCAGTTCTGCCGCCGTTACACTTACGGGAATGAGCACTACGTTAACCGACGCCTTCGCTGCAGCTGCGTAACGCTCTTCAAGCAAAGCCATAATTGACTCCATCCCAAACGACAAGCCGACCGCTGCGTACTCAGTATCATCCCTGCCTATAAGCTGTCCAATAATGGCATCATACCGACCGCCGCCGCCAAGGCTCGATGCGAAGCCGTTCGAAGCATCAAATATTTCATAAACCGTACCTGTGTAGAAAGATAACCCGCGTGAGAGAAAAGGGTCAAACACACAAACAGACTCTAATCCAAGCTTGCGCAAAATATCACGAACCTCGACTACTTCCTGCGCCCCAGCACTATATTGCAGGTCATATTTATCTATCAATGCCTCTAGTGTAGGCTCCTCCAGCTCAATCAACTCTAATATCGAAGCGATGACCCCGCCAGCCAAACCCTTCTCAGCAAGCTCCGCCTTCACACTGTCTATTCCGATTTTTGCGAGCTTATCCAAAGTCAGCATAATCGACAACGAATCCGCCCCCTGGACGCCAATTGCTGCAAGCATTTCGCCAAGAAACCGCCTATTATTCCATTTTAATTGGATATCTAGCTCCAGGGTGCGAAACACATCGACAGCCAGCTGCATCAATTCCACCTCAGCTTCCGGCCCCTTCACCCCAACAACATCCACATCACATTGCAAAAACTCTCGCAGCCGCCCGCGTTTAACGGGACCATCACGGAATACCTTCCCCATTTCATATCGCTTGAAAGGCAATTCAATACTTGGATTCAATGCCATCACCTTGGCAAAAGGGATCGTCAAATCATAGCGCAAGCCTAATCGTCGTTTTCGCTGATCTGTAAGCTGGTACATTTCCTTAACAATTTCATCGCCGCCTGCATATTTAGATGTCAAGAAAGCAAGATCAGTCAGCTCGGTAGACACCATCTCATCAAAGTCATATAGCTCAAACTTTTCCCGCAGAGTCTCCTGAATCTTTCTTCTAAGCGCTTGCTCCCTGCCGTAATAATCATAGGTTCCCTTTACATTTTGCATCACGATCATTCCTCTCACTGCATTATTGGAATAAAAAAAACGCGCAGGACCTCTTGGTCCTGCGCGCATCGTATGCTGCAGGGAGGCCAACGCGAGAAGCGCTAGCCCACCCTGAATGTTGATCAGGGGTGCTAACGCTTGGTGAAATGATGAAGCTGATTCAATTGGAATGTGTACATAAGACCCAATCCCTTCGACTGAATTAATGTGATTATAGCGAATCAGCGCTTGTCGCGCAAGACCTTAACTTATTAGAGACATTCAATACAATGATAAAGCGATGAATTCGCATTTAAATCACGCAATATGATATTATACAAGTTGGATATAAAAGGTGAATGCTGCGCAAACCTGATCGTCTCAAGGTCATTTGCATTCGCAAATTTAAGGAGGATATTGAAATGCTGTTTAAGAACAAACGTCTTGGGATCATGCTTCTTCTTGCACTAACCCTGCTTATTGTAGCATCAGGCTGCGGCGCAAACGGGAGTAATGAGAAAACAGGATCAGGCAGTGGCAACACAAGCACAACTCCCCCTACTGAAGCACCTGCTGAGGAAGGTCCTGAGCTTCTCGGCTCGGACAAGCATCCCGTTGTAACGATTGAACTTAGCAATGACAAAATCATTAAGCTTGAGCTTTACCCAGAGGTTGCACCTAATACCGTAAACAACTTTATTTCTCTTATTAATAAAGGCTTCTATGATGGCGTTATTTTCCACCGCGTAATTCCAGGGTTTATGATTCAAGGCGGAGATCCAGAAGGTACTGGCACCGGTGGCCCTGGATACAGCATTCCAGGCGAATTTAACAGCAATGGTTTCGAGAACAAGCTGAAGCATAGTCGCGGTGTTATCTCCATGGCTCGTACGAATGATCCAGATTCTGGGGGCTCGCAATTTTTCATCATGCATGCTGATTACCCATCTCTCGATAATGAATACGCAGCTTTCGGAAAAGTAACCGAAGGCATCGAGGCGGTCGATGAGGTTGCCAATCAGAAGGTCGGCCCAGGCGATAAGCCGGAAACGCCAATTTCGATGAAAAAAGTAACTGTAGATACGCTTGGCATGACGTTCGAAGAACCAGTTAAGACGAAATAAGAGAAGGGCTTAGCCCTTCTTTTTTTATTGCCTAGGATATAATACATTCATTAATCAATTAATATTTATAGTAATGACCAAATGTTAACCTAGGAGGATTTCTGCTTGAGAAAACAAACCATCATTTTGTTAACGGTATGCATAATGACATTTATGAGCGCTTGCAGCAGAAATAACGCCGGAAATACAGTTCCACCAGCGGAGAGCAATCAGCCATCCTCAGCTAATGGCGCATCAAACCAGCTAAAAACGGAAGCGGTTACAGCGGAGGAGCCTCTATTCACTAACACCTCCGTTCATGATCCGTCGATTATCAAAGTTCGTGATACCTTCTATATTTTCGGCTCGCATCTCGCTGCAGCCAAGTCGAAGGATCTCATGGCCTGGGAGCAGCTGAACTCCAGTGTCTATGAAGAGAATCCCATCATACCGGATGTACTGACAGAAATGAGCGAGGAGCTAGCTCGGGCCGAGACTGATACGTTCTGGGCAGGCGATGTCATCCAATTGCCGGACGGCAAATTTTATATGTATTACAGCATGTGCAAAGGAGACTCTCCTCGGTCGGTGCTTGGTTATGCGGTTGCCGATCAAGTTGAAGGGCCTTATAAAAATAAGGGCATGATTCTCAAATCGGGCATGTGGAATGATTTGAGCGAGGATGGAACGTTGTACGACGCGGCAGTGCATCCAAACGTAGTCGATCCAAATTTGTTTAATGATAAAGATGGCATTCTGTGGAGTTAATCTTTATTTGGATCTTTATGTGCTAAGCAACTTGTCAGATGATAAGCTCGTCTCGCAAATTTGCTTAATTGACAATTCCATAATTAGTACTGTATAGTACTAATTATGAAAACGACCTCCAAAACATCTAATCGCGAAATTGCGCTACAGACAGCGTCCAACTTGTTTTTGAGCAAAGGTTATCTCGTCACAAGCATGGATGATATTGTTGCAGCGAGCAAAGTATCCAAAACTAATATTTATTACTATTTCAAGAGTAAAGAGGAGATATTGTCCACGATCATTGAGCGGATGACTGATCAATATGAAGCACTTATAGCTCATATTGCCAATCAAACCGAGCTGCCTGTTATGGAAAGGCTGACGAAACTTATGCAGACGCTCACTCTGCAGGATATCGACTGCCTCGGAGGGTGTCCTTTTTTAACGCTATACACGCAAACACCAATGGAGGCAACTGCCATTCGGGAACAGATAAGCGCATTTTTCAAAAAACAATTAACGATCCTCGAGCAGCTTATTACAGAGGGCATTGCTAGAAATGAAATGAACAGCAAACTGCCCCCTCAACCAATGGCCTCCTTAATTTTGTCCACGATCGAGGGCGGATTGTTCCTGCAGCATGCTCAGCAAGACCCAACCATACTACAGCAATCGCTTCATGCTTTAGCTTCTATGCTAAAGTAATTTTTTTAAAAACTTTAGTACTGATTAGTACTATAAATGATTTCAGAGGAGTGTTTACTAATGGCACATGTATTCATGACGGGCGGAACAGGTTTTGTCGGCTCCCAAA
Organism: Paenibacillus sp. NRS-1760; assembly: GCF_050467785.1. NCBI lineage: Bacteria > Bacillati > Bacillota > Bacilli > Caryophanales > Paenibacillaceae > Paenibacillus > Paenibacillus sp. NRS-1760. The sequence goes on from NZ_JBITPK010000007.1 coordinate 463,918, forward strand.
TTATTAAACGGCTAGCTGCCGACGGTCATCGCATTACTGCTTTAGCGCGTTCACATAGCCGAATAGCGGAACTTATTGAGCAAACAAACCACGAGGAGTCCGGTCTCCTATCAGCCGTAATCGGAGATTTGACAAAGCAAGGACTGGGCTTATCTTCAAGCGATCGCCTTGCGATACAAAACGTGGATGTCATTATACACGCTGGCGGACCAATGGATATTCTTTTAACTGAACAACAAGCAAAGAGGGTTTTCCTTGATGCAGCTAACCATTTAACTTCGCTTGCTGCTGAGCTTTACGAGAATGGAAATCCCCTGCATTTCATTCATGTCGTTGGTTTCAAAAGTCCTGTGACCGATTCGAACTTAAACGATGCAACAGCCATTATGCAGCTTTTGGAGCACGAAGCTCCTTATGAGCGAATGAAAATAAACGCAGACGTTCATATCCGCCAGCACGCTAAACAAACTGGCTATCCTCTTTCCGTCGTTAACCCAAGCGTAGTCATCGGTGATTCTACTACCGGCAACACGGAGCAAACCGGAGGGTTAGGCATTTTGATAGCAGCGGCGAGAAAAAAACTTATGGGCACTGTTCCAGGAGGCAAAAAACACTGGCTCCCGCTCGTCCATCTCGATCATACGGCAGCTTTCATTGCTGCCCTTGCGAACGAGCAACAACCTCTCAGCAACACCTATTATTTACTTGATGAACAAGCAGCAAGCCTTAACATGAGCCAGCTAATAACACTCATAAATAAGGAACTTAGAGTCCCGTCTCCAATCGGTTTTATCCCTGTATCCCTTTTGAGCAAGATTTTAAGCTCCCGTATGGGAAGCAAACTAGGCATTCCCCAAGAATCGCTCAGCTTTATTGTCAATCAAGCATTCCCTCTACAATCTACACAGCATATTCAGCAAAAATATTCGCTTCCTGCCACTGTAGATTTATCGGTTCTCCCGCATGTGATTGCCGATTTGGATTATCGTTTATCCCATAGGCCGACAAGTCATCCTAATTTCGTACGCAGCAAACGCGGTCCACTTGCCACGCTAGAAAAAACTGGAAGCGGCAACCCGATTATTTTGCTGCCCGGTACCTTCAGCGGTGCAGACTGTCTTATACCGCTAGCTTCAGAGCTGCGGCATCGTCAGATATGGATTGCTGATTTACCAGGCTTCGGGCGATCACCCTATCACCATCATCCGGTAAACGTAGTAAATGGGCATGTCGAGGCTATTATGTCCGCTATTACATCACAACCGGAAACCGTTACTTTAATCGGTCATTCCTATGGAGCATTGCTCGCAGCCAAGGTCATGGAGCGTATGCCAGAGCGTATCCAAGCCGTGCATTTATTGCAGCCAGCGCTCCACCATGCGAACAGCAGATATAGGAGTAGAATCGTCAATCGTATGCTTTTGCCCCATATATCCTTAGCAACCTTGCGCAAGGAGCTTGTATTGCAGGGATGCTTCGAGAGGATCGGTCAAATCCCTAAGGACTATTTGGAATATGTTTTGAACGAGCTCAGTTCCCCGCGCGTAAGAGCCACTCTGGCTGACACACTCGCCCAGTTAACGAAGGATGAGCATTTCCGACAACAACCCGAACAATGGGGTGAGAAACGGGTCAGTATCATTTGGGGCTCACAGGACCGTGTGTATACGATACCGAAAACTTACAGCGCAGTTCCCACTCAGCTTCTAGCACGCGGTCACCACTTCCCCCTTTCTCATCCATCTGAAACAGCGCGCCTATTATTTCAAGCGGGGCTCTAGTTTAAAGTTGCATGGTATGAAAAAAAGGCGGCTCTTAAAGGTCCTATTCGACCTTTAAAAACCGCCCTTTTTTCCGTCCAAACCACTACTTGCTCTTAAGCATATTCATAATAACCGTAATCGCGTCTGCCCGCGTTGCCGTAGCTTTTGGCGCAAAGATATTGCCCGTACGCCCCTGAATGATGCCTTTATCACTAACTGCTCTAACCGCACCCTTCGCCCATGCCGGGATATCCTTGTTATCAGCAAAGCTGGTTGTCGCATTCGGATCTAACGTTAATCCAGCACCGCTTGCAATCATTGATACCATTTCCATACGCAAAATGTTTGCGCCCGGACGGAAGGTTCCATCTGGATAGCCGCTAATAATGTCCGCTTTGACCGCTTGTGCAACAGCTTCCTTTGCCCAAGCTGCAATTTTGTCATTATCAGCAAAGGCAAGCACCGAGCCTGCACCATCCGCTTTCAACGCACCCATCAGCATAACGGAAAATTCCGCACGTGTTACGGTTTTATTCGGTTTAAAAGTACCGTCTTCATATCCCTTCACAATACCGGATGCGACCGCCTCTTTAATAGCAGCCTCTGCCCAGTGCCTTGATATATCTGTAAAAGAAGGCACTTCTTCAACTTTCTTGTCTACAGCGAATACAGCAAACTTAGTAAAATGATCAGATTGTACAGTAATAAAGTTATCCTTTACCGTACCACCCATCTCTACCCATTGCTTCTTCACCTCATCGTAATAGAATACGGACGCCGTCTGACCACTCTTGATCAAAGAGGCATCAAGCTTAAAGGTCAGCGTGACTGGAACAAAGAAATCAGCTGATATCGACTTGAGTATTTCAAAAATAGAAGACACTCGCTTGCTCGATGGCTCAACAATGCCGCCCGTTTCAGTCAGTTTCTCAATAGAAAGCAGCATTTGCTCCTTCGTCGCACCTGCTGGAATAGATACAGTAACGCTATCATCCAAGCCAAGCGTACCTGCGCTGCCTGCACCAATCGAAACCTGTCCTTTATTTGATACATTCCCACCCGATCCACCCGTACCGCCTTCTACTGGAGGAGTTGGAGTTGGAGTTGGAGTCGGTGTAGGTGTGGGAGTTACAGGCGTTTCAGGCACATCAATCTTAATATCTTGTGTCCCTACTGTTTCAAACAAGTTCTTCACTGTAGCAAAATCATTCGAGAATGCCAGCGAAAGCATAAGCATGATGCGTGCATGCTGCGGGTTTAAATTATCTCCAGCAATAATGCCGTTTCCGCCGCCAGTGATCGTTCCAGAACCCGTTCTAGTCGTCGATACGAATGTAACGCCATGATCCTTAATTGCTGCGGACCGCGCCGCACTCATCTTCGACGAAATACCAGCCGCCCCAGTGCCGGCTGTTACAATCCCTTTGGCTCCATCAGCTACTAAAGCACGAATGGCACCGCCGCCGGCTTCTTGGTAGCTATAAACGATTTCAACGATAGGCAAATTGTCCTTCGAAATATTTTTCAATGCAAACGGCGTTTTCCAATCCGCTTGTCCAGCTTTGAGCGCCCTAGCATTCAGACGATACATACGTACCGCTGCATCATCAACGTAACCAAGCACGCCGAACATCGGTGTCTCAAACGTATCCGTCCGGTGCGAATTGCTCTTTGTTACTTCGCGTGCCGCATGAATGACATCATTTAGCATAACGACCGTGCCGAACCACTTTGTTTTGCCGCTCCCCGCCACCTTAATTGCTTGATACAGGTTGGCTGGAGCATCCGTTCCAATGACATCCCAAGGCCGCATTGAACCCGTAACAACTACCGGCTTCTCGCTTTGAACAGTTAGATCGAGAAAATAAGCAATTTCCTCCATCGTGTCCGTACCTGTCGTAACAACTGCACTATCATAAATTTCAAGCGCAGCATCCACCGCCAGGGAGAGATCATACAGGTCCTTCATACTGTAGCCGCTCGAGCCCTTGTTGCCGAATTGATAAATAGAGACATCCGCTATTTTATTTTTCCCAGGCAGCTGAGCTACCATATCCGCCATTTTATACGTTCCTGCAGCATAGCTTTGGAAATTAGTAGGATCATTATTACTCGCTTTACCAGCAATCGTCCCGCCAGTCGCCACTACAATGACATTTGGCAATGGAGAAGCTTTATGCTCCTCGGACAATGCCGGAATATCAAAGGCAGGCAGCTGAGGTGCTGCAGTCTCGGCACGAACTGAGCTGGCATAGCCAGTCAGTATCGTACTGAGGAGAGCCATAATGAGGAGGGGAATGAAAACTTTCTTTGCTGTAGATGATTCACTTCTTATGGTCATAACCGTACTCCTCCCCCTAATTATGGCGTCACTGGTGCTGTTTCAGGCGTTGTTTCTGTTGCAGTGGGCTGAACTGGCACTTCTGAAGCAGCAGGAACTTCTGCTTCCGGTGTAGGAACAACAACGACCGGTTCCGTCACAACAGGCTCTTCGATTGGTTCTTCAACTGTCGTGCTTAGTACCGTATTTTCATCAACTGAAATTTCTACATCCTGTGTGCCAAAAGTCGTGAACCAGTTTCTAATCTTGTTTACATCGTTTGTAAATGCTAGGGACAGCAACAACATCATACGAGCATGCGCCGCGTTCAAGTTGTCTCCGCCAATAACACTTCCGCTGCCGCTATCATAGATAGAGCCTGAGCCTGTTCTTGTTGTCGATACAAATACGACACCTTTATCCTTAATGGCCGCGGAACGCGCAGCACTTAGCTTCGACGAAATACCGCCAGCGCCTGTCCCTGCGGTTACAATTCCCTTCGCGCCATCTTCCACCAAGCCGCGAATAGCGCCGCCGCCTGCTTCTTGATAGCTGTATACGATTTCTACTATCGGAAGACTATCTTTGGAGATGGTTTTCAAATCGAATGGTGAAGCCCATGCTGGTGTACCTGCTTTTGCCGCTCTAGCAGGAGCACGATAAATACGAACAGCCGGATCATCCACATAACCTAGTGCACCAAACATCGGAGCATCAAAAGTATCGGTACGGTGTGAATTTGACTTCGTAACTTCACGTGCCGCATAAATGACATCATTCAACATGACCACTGTGCCAAACCATTTTGTTTTACCGCTCCCAGCTAGTTTAATAGCTTGATAGAGATTGGCAGGCGCATCCGTTCCAATAACATCCCATGGACGCATAGAGCCTGTAACAACAACCGGCTTTTCACTGCGAACGGTTAGATCGAGGAAATACGCGATTTCTTCCATCGTATCCGTACCCGTCGTTACAACTGCACTATCATAAATCTTAAGAGCTTCGTCTACCGCAAGCGATAGATCATAAAGATCTCTAATACTATAGCCGCTCGAACCCTTGTTGCCGAATTGATAGGTAGAGACATCAGCTATTTTATTTTTCCCAGGCAGCTGAGCAACCATATCTGCCATTTTATAAGTACCAGCCGCATAGCTTTGGAAGTTAGTAGGATCATTATTGCTTGCCTTACCCGCAATCGTTCCTCCTGTTGCAACAACAATAACATTAGGAAGACTTGAAGCTTGATGTTCAGCGGATAGGGCCGGAATATCAAATGTCGGCAGCTGCGGCGCTTCCTCCGCGCGTACAAAATCCGTTTTTGTCAGTACCCCTACCATCGCTGCAAGCAATGAAAGTACAAGCAGTGGAATTAAAATCTTTTTCGCTATCTCGTTCTTTACAACTTGTGTCATGTTTAACTCCTCCTATGCGATATAATTCTCTCTTTCTTCTACATCAGTCTATTTCATGTTATATAAGTTAACAAATCATTAAAGTAGACAAAAAAGCGTAACCATCGAGGTTTAACTCTATTTTTCATTTATTTTTGCTCATATCCTTACTAAATTGAAGAAAACATATGTTAGTTTTATTTACACGAATTAACGAGATTACTAGATTAATGCTCAGTATAAAAAAGGATTCTATAAATCAGTTTCTTACAAAGAGCTATTCGAACAATCCAGCACACACTGAAGCAAGGTCACGCTAAAAAGCGGCAAGCAGATATTTAAATGGAGGCGTCTGGAAAAAAGCTAAACAACCCATGCAGCCGAATAGGGGCAGCTTCGTTATTTTAGCGAAGCTTCCCCTATTTTCTTTGTCTAAAATGGATCATTAAATCTCCCTGTTGACACTTATAGTACGCAATGCTATGGTGGACGTCAGAAGGCATTCTGCTATCGACGCGGGGTGCCTATCTGTATATTTATTTGGTAAGGGAGGACACAACGAATATGATTCAAGTAAAAGAATTTATTGATACGGATTCTGTTTTTGCTGAAAAAAGAGCAAATGAGTTTTTGGCAGAACTGAGCGACGATCAAGTCATTAATATTTGCTACGGCTCCATGATCAAAACAGCCACTTCAGGCAACACTTATCAGCGCAGCACTATACTTGTCGTTTATAAGCAAAGCAAAGAGAAGGAATAAAGAAAGCGGGTGATCCCATCATTAAGCCTCGTCAAGATAATCTAGAACATCATGAGACGCAGGGGAATGAGGACAAGGACATTCGAAACACAAAAAGAGATAAGTGGGAAATATTTTTCCGTATCCTTTCCTCCACGGCAGCATTTGGTTTGGTAGCTATCGCTATCGGCTATGTCACCTATTCATTTTTCATAAAATAGAGGCTGCTGTCTTGGAACCGTTATCACTTATTTTTAAGGTGGAGGTTTGCCATGAAATATTTTACTTATAATCGATGGTGTTTATTAAAGAGCGGAATATTCACAAAACCTTAGTCCCCCCTTCTCTGCAACAACGGCAAAGAAGCAAGCAGCCGTCGCCTAATCATGGCGCCAGTTGCTTGCTTCTTTGCGTTTTTTCACTATTGCCGCTCAGCTCTTGTTACGCTTGCTCTTGTACCACATGACGTTTTTTGCGGAAATGCCCTTCGCTTGGACGTTCAAGTCCAAGATGGTCACGAAGGGTATCTCCCGTGTAATCTTCACGAAACAGTCCGCGCTGCTGCAAAATCGGCACGACATAATGAACGAAATCGTCGAGCCCTCCAGGAAGAACCGGAGCCATGATATTGAAGCCATCGCAGCCATAGTCCTCAAACCACAGCTCGATAAGGTCAGCCAGCTGTTCGGGCGTACCAACAAACTGCAAATGTCCCCTCGCTCCTAGCATTCTGCTTCCAAGCTCTCGCATCGACAGCTTATCTTTGCGCGCCATATCCATAATAAGCTGAACACGGCTCTTCATGCCGTTGGATGCTTCAACAGGATCAGGAATATCCGGCAGCTGATCATCAAGCGAATAGCTGCTTAGATCTACGCCGAGAAATCCTGATAAGAAGCCGACAATATGGGCGGCAGGAATGAGCTCCTGCAGCTCTTGATAACGCTGCTTCGCTTCCTCTTCCGTCGCACCAAGAATCGGGGAGAGGCCTGGCATGATTTTTAGACTGCCGCGTTCCCTTCCATAATCTCCAAGCTTGCTGTTCACACTCTCATAAAAGATTTTTGCCGCTTCCAGCGATTGCTGCGCCGTAAATATAACTTCGCCAATGCTGGCCGCAAAGTCTTGACCTGGACCTGATGAGCCTGCCTGAATTAGCACTGGATAACCTTGAGGAGATCTCGGCACATTCAGCGGTCCTTTCGTGGAGTACCATTCTCCGCTGTAATCAACTGGCCTTACTTTAGACTCATCGGCAAACTGACCCGACACCCGGTCAAGCACAAGCGCGCCATCCTCCCAGCTATCCCATAAGCGGGTTGTGGCATCCACAAATTCACGAGCCATCTTGTAACGCAGGCCGTGCTCGGGATGTTTGGACTGCCCGTAATTATGAGCTTCCAGATCAAGCTGCGAGGTTACAATATTCCAGCCTGCCCGCCCGCCGCTAATATGATCAAGCGAAGAAAACTTTCGCGCAACATTAAAAGGGGTGTTGTATGTGGTTGAGACGGTTGCAGTCAGCCCAATCTTCTCCGTAACAGCCGATAATGCGGACAATAGCGTAATAGGCTCCAGCATGCCCGCTACCGCTTGCCCCACATTAGTGGCATACAGCAAATCTGCGAAGAAGAGCATATCGAACTTGCCGCGCTCCGCGGTTTGCGCAAGCTTCTGATAAAATTTCACATCAAACATTCCTTCAACACCCGACTCCGGATGACGCCAGCCTGCATGATGATGGCCTGTATAATAAATAAATGCTCCGAGATGGAGCAGCTCCTGCCGTTTCCCCATAATCCGTTAACCGCCTCTCCAAACGATTCATTTTGTCATCCTTTATACGTATCTCGCCAGCGAAGCCATTTGGTTTCTAGCAGCCGAATGGCTGAATCCGACAACTTGCCAAATACAGCGAACAAAATAATGCCCACAAAAACAATTTCCGTTTGCGAGTATGCTCTTGCATCCTGAATCATATAACCGATACCTGCACTCGTCCCCATCATTTCTGCAACAACAAGCAGCAGCCATGAAGCGCCAAGCGATAGCCGTACGCCCAATAAAATATTCGGCAAGGCCGCTGGTATAATAAGCTTTGTTACCTGCTGAAGCTTCGTATATTGGAAAATACGCGAAACCTCATACAACTTCACATCCGTATTTCGAATACCAAGAAATGTGTTCACATAAACCGGGAAAAAAGCGCCAAGTCCAATAAGCAGCACCTTTGAAAACTCTCCGATTCCGAACCACAGAATAAACAATGGGATAACGGAAAGCAGCGGCACCGTTCTCAGCATTTGCAGCGAAGGATCAAGCGTCCTCTCCATCACTTTGCCAAGACCCGCCGATAAACCGAGCAGCAGCCCGAGCGCTCCGCCAAGTAGAAACCCAAAACCAGCGCGATAAATGCTAATACCGAGATGCTTCCCCATCTCTCCCGATTCACACAATGACACAAAGCTCTTCACAATATTTGACGGGGCCGGCAGCAGTGTTTCAGACAACAAACCAAGCCCGCTGACCGCCTGCCAGACAATCACAATGAAAGCCGGAACAATCCAGCCATGAAGCGGCTTTGGAATAACGCTTAACCAGTCCCGACCAGCTGCCTTTGCGCCCATTTCACGCGAAGCGGTTCGTTCGCTCATTACTTGCTGCCTCCTTTGTAGCTGTCCTGCCAATTTAACAGCCTCTTCTCAAGCAGCTTAACAAGCGAATCCGTCAGCTTACCGACTGCAGCAAAAATAATAATGCCTACAAATACAACCGAAGTAATCATGAGATAACGCGCATCATTAATCAGAAAACCAATTCCTGAGCTCGAACCCATCATTTCCGCTACAACAAGCCCAAGCCATGCCACGCCGATAGAAAGTCGCACGCCGAGAAAGATATTAGGAAGCGATGCCGGAAGAACAAGCTTCGCAATCATTTGCCAGCGGCTAAACTGCAGCACACGAGCAACGTCAAACAGTTTGCCATCTACGGAACGAATACCAAGAAAGGTATTGACGTACAGGGGGAAAAAAGCACCTTTTGCAATCAATAACACTTTAGATGTCTCATCAAAGCCAAACCACAAAATAAACAACGGAGCTACTGCCAAATGGGGCAAAGTACGAAGCATTTGCAAGGAAGGATCAATGAGCCTTTCCGTCTTATAGGAGAACCCTACCCATAATCCCGCAGCTAAACCTAATCCTCCGCCCAGCAAAAATCCAAGCAGCGCACGTCGAGCTGAAATACCGAGATGATAAACCAGCTCACCAGATAAAGTTAAATGAACGAATTCCTCCACAATTAAGCCTGGTGTTGGCAGCAGCGTTGGATTAAGCTTCCCCATCATTCCGGCAATTTGCCAGATAGCTAATAACCCGACTGGAAGCAGCAAACTGAGCAGCAGATTAACCGTTTGAATAGAGAGACGGCTCCTCGGCCGCCTCTTCATTACTTTGATGGGCTTATGCAATGCGCTTTCTGAGCCAGCTCCAACCATTAGAAACGCCCCATTCCTCTTGTTCAGTGTATTATTTCAACGCTTCTTCAATAAATTTGTTATCAAATACGGTGGACACGTCGATTTTTTTGCGAATGACTTTAATGTCGAACTGGAAGTCCGCCGTCTTTTGCTGCTCTGCAATAATTTCGTCCGATACAGGGATATTAATTGTCCTAGAGCGATTGAAGATTGCTTCAATTAATGCCGCAGGCACTTTACGCTCTGCCGCATAACGCTCGGTGGATTCGGCACGATTATCATTTTCCCAAGCAAGCGCTTTGTTCCATACTTTCAGATACAGGGTAACGAGCTCAGGATAATCATCAGCAAATTGTTTTCTAACAATGTTGAAGGAAGGAGAAAGCACACCCAGCTGTTCGCCGTCCGCAAGCACCTTCGCTTTATCCTGCAGCGTGTTCAGCGTAATGTTCGGCTCCCATGTCGCCCATGCATCAACCTTCCCCGTCTCAAAAGCAGGTTGCGCTTCATCCGGCTGCAGTTGAATAATTTCCAAATCCGATGCTTTAAGCCCCGCACCTTCAAGGCCGCGGTAAAGGAAGTTAAATGCGTTGCTCCCCTTGGCAACAGCTACCTTCTTGCCTTTTAAGTCAGCAACCGTTTGAAACGGGCTATCTTTAGGCACGATGATCGCGACATTGTTTTTGCCTTCGAGCGCCTGAGAAATGACAGTAAATTTAATGTCCGCAGCTTGTGCTGCAATGATCGGCATATTGCCAAGCCCAGCGAAATCAAGACGGTTAGAAGCAATTGCCTCTGTCATTGGAGGGCCGCTCTGAAATTCCGCGTACTCCACTTTCACGCCAAGCTTGCCAAATTCATCTTCAAACCATTTCTCCTCAATCGCCTTGCCCATTAAGCCGCCGCTGCCCTGATATCCGATCTTTACAGTAACTCCGTCATAGCTCTTTGCTGCTTTGTTGCCCGCGTTGCCCGTTTCTTTCTTGTCTGAATTTCCATTGCCAGAAGCCGCGCAGCCGCTAATAAATACCGCTAATACAATAATTGCTGCCGCAAGAAGGCGTAATCTGTTCATCTTCATTCTCTCCCCGACGATCTTTATTTTTGGTGAAAAATAGTTTATTAAATATCCGCGCCTTGATCGATTTCCGGCCCCTCAACCTTCTCAAACTCACCCAGCACCTTGTGCCGCATCTCTTGAAAAGCATGGCCTGCTCGTTTCCGAGGATACAGCAAATCAATCGGCAATATTTTTCGAATATGACCCGGACGCGGATTCATAATGACGACTCGCTCGCCCAGAAATACCGCCTCATCCAAATCATGTGTCACAAACAACATCGTCGTTTTGTTTTTCTGCCAAATATCAAGCAGCACCTCTTGCATATGCGACCGAGTAAAAGCATCCAATGCGCCAAACGGCTCATCCAGCAGCAATATATCAGGACTGCGAAGCAGCGCTCTTGCAATAGCTACACGCTGCGCCATGCCTCCAGATAACTCACGAGGATAAGACTGTTCGAAGCCCTTCAGCCTTACAAGCTCGATGAGCTCATCTACTCGCTTACGAACCTCCGGCTTGCGAAGCGATAAATTTGCGGCTATATTTTTCTCCACCGTTAACCAAGGGAACAGCCTCGGTTCTTGAAAAATAAATCCTTTTTCTATGCTCGGTCCTTCAATCGGTTTTCCATTCAGCAATACCGTTCCTTCATAACCGGTATCGAGCCCTGCTACAATTTTGAGCAATGTGCTTTTGCCGCAGCCGCTCGGTCCAATAATCGCAATAAATTCCCCTTGTTTCACCTGAAGCCCAATGCGATCAAGCGCAATGACATCTCCCGAGGGTGTTGCAAATGTCTTATTAAGTTCATGTACTACGAGCATCTCCGCCGCCATAAGCTGCCCCTCCTATTCAATATTGCATTATTAATACCCGATTACTTGGTATTATGGTAAAATAAAAAGACTTAACGCGTATAATAACTAACGTTAAATCTCCAGTGGTCTGGTCGATTCGCCCATATGTCAAACCAATCTACAATTTGAATGTTCATTCGGTTTGTTATGTTGCTTATTTTGCGGTATCATTTCAACTTTGTCAACATTTTTTTCGCATGCCTAAAAAAGCTATTTTTTGATCTCAAATAATCGAATAATCGCCTCAACATTCATCTCCACCTTCACCTCATAATCCGGCGGACGCTGGAGTGTCAGGCCTTGAATAAGGCTTACAAAATAAAAAGCAAGCTGCAAGGGGTCTTCATTAATAATGATCCCCCTACGTATGCCCTCACTCATAATATCAGCGACAGGGCCTAGGTTTACTGTAAAACGGTCCGTGATCGCCTTCTTAATGTCTGGCGGAGTAGACTCGGATAACCTTGCCGTATGCATGAGAATCGTAAACGCCCAGTTCGTCTCCAATGATAGCCAAGAGGTAAGCATTGCCCTAAGCTTAGCGATCGGTTCCATATCCATGGCCGCTAAATCGGTTACATACTTCCCATAATTCGTCTGCCCCGAGCGCAGCACCTCGCTGAATATCTCTTCTTTCGAAGCATAGTAGTGATAGACATTACCCACACTAACCTTTGCTTCTTTCGCTATATCTTGAATGCTCGTTAATTGAAAACCATTAATCGCCATAACCTTCAGCGAGCAGTCGAGAATATGCTGCATCTTTTTTTCACGCATCATTTTATCTTTTTCTACATTTCTAGGTGACAAGCTAAGTCCTCCTTACAATAAATCACACTTAACCTGCATTATACATGCAAATACGTTTTGCGGTCATTTTAGCAATAAAAAAAGAAGGCAACCTTGTCCTCACGACAAGACTGCCTTCTGCATTAAGCGCTAATAATGCTCTATTTTACACCTATCCGCATGCGGTAGCTGAACATGATATCAAGTGTTCTTCCCGCAAAATAACGCTCGACACTGCTGCGATAGCTCTGCAATTGCTCTTCCAGCGCCATCGAGCCAAGCTTGAAGACCGCTTGAATGCCGCCTTGGCTAATAGCTAGACCAATATAACGCTCTGCGTCGCAGCGCTCCATGTTATGGAACACGATTTCTTTGGAGAAACGGAAGAGACCACTGTTATGAATTTGAATTAAATGCTGTTCCTTATCTCGTTTGCTCGCTTGATCCTTCTCTGGGATATGAGCAGCAATAATCTCCTCAGAACGATCCATAAGCTGCTTATATTCTAATTCGACAGCCCAGTGCAGCGTTGGAGGCCAATCGCAATCATAGGCGGCAAACACACCTTCCGACTTCAGAACGCGGGCAAATTCAGAGAGCGTGCTGACGGGCTCCATCCAATGAAATGACTGCGAGCAGGTTACAATATCAACACTGTCCGCATCTAAATTAAGCTGGTCAGAATACCCTTTGATGAAGGAAATTGATTGGTCCTCGGGGAGCTTAGACAAATGAGCCAGCGCTTTGCTTCTCATATCGTCATTTGGCTCAAAACCTACAATTCGCTCCGCATTCCCGAGCCATATAAAGGAGGACAGCCCCGTTCCGCATCCAACATCCGCCACAACGCTTGGCACTCTTCCCAAATAACTTGTCAAAATATTTACAACTGCGGCAGGAGCTTTCGGACGATGCTGGTCGTAATCGTTTTGAAAGCCTGAGAAACGGTCTACATTATTTTGCGAGCGATTTTCCAAAGTCATTGTACAGCCTCCATTCCAGCGATAGGGAATTTTGCTACTTATTACTCACTACTCATAATAATAGCATTGTATTCACTATCAAAAGCAAACAAAAATGAAGCGGCATCAGCTAAATATTGTGCATCTACGTATAAAGTGCCTTTTTCAACAATAACCGTATGCTTCGCATTTACTTTTAGTGAAAGCTTCCAGTTGTTTTTGGTCAGCTGCACTTCCTTGGCCGCAGCATTCCACTTTATGTTCGCTCCCCATGCACCAAAGACAGCTCTCACAGGAAGATATGTTTTTTCTCCGCTCTTAAAAGGCTTTTGCGAAGCAGTGAATTTCACTTGCTTATTATCCAGCCATACTTGAATATCTTTGCTCGCCGGCAGCAGCTCCGTACCTGCAATCAGTTCTTCTTTCGTACGAATAGGATTGAGAGCCTTAGGATTCACCGCCAGCACCTTTACGCTATTGTTTAACGTGTCGGCTACGTACAGTTTTCCGCTCAAATACAGCAAGGAAGACGGTTGATTAAACTGCGCTTGTTCAACCTCTCCAACTTTATCGCCAGGCGCGCCTTGGCCTGCAATTGAAATGACTTTTCCATCCGCTTGCAGAGCACGAATTCGGTTATTCAAGCTGTCTGCAACAAACAAAACCCCATCGGCAAATGCCAGCCCGCGCGGCCGATTAAACCGCGCTTCAGCGCTTATGCCATTCCCATAGCCGCCTGCCATATAACCGGTAAGCGCATCGACAGCTGTCGGTTTTCCAGCTACCGTCTTGACCTTTCCATCATAAATATAACGAATAAGATGATTGCCGCTGTCAGCTACATATAAACCGCCCTTATCATCGAATACAAGCCCCATCGGTTCATTAAATAAAGCTTGCGCTGCGCTTCCGTCCTTGTATCCGCCTGTTTCGCCAGCAACTCCAGCAAAGGTAGATGTTACGCCTTCGGGAGTGATGACACGAATGACATGGTTTAGGGAGTCTGCTACATAAACATTGTCTTTGCTGTCTATCGCTAATCCCGTTGGGGAGTTAAACTGCGCATCGCCAAATTTGCCGTCTTTATTTCCTGGCTTGCCATTTCCCGCAGCCGTGTATACTCGATCGTTTACAATTCTGCGCACAACGTGATTGTCGGTGTCACTTACATAAATGACACCCTTGCTGTTCACTACAGTAGAAGACGGTTGATTGAACGTTGAATTGGCAATCGTCCCATCGAAATAGCCCGCTTCCGTCTTTGTCGTAACAGGAGTAAGCTTCTCATTTTGCCATTTGCTAATCTGATTGCTGCCCGAGCCTACAACAATGATGCTCCCACCAGGGGCAGAAGCCAGCCCCCAAGGTTGGCTTGCTTTCTCGATGACATTGGCAACTTTAGCGACGTTCTCCGTCTCTCTTATTTCTACTGGCTGTTCATTCGCCGCGAATGCTGTTGCATGAAACGAAACTAGCATCGTCGCAAGCGCCGTGCTTGCTGCTAGCCATTTAATATTGCTTTTCATAGAATTGCTCCTTTCGATATTTAATCTATAGTTATTGGCATTATAATATGGAAGGGTATAATTATCTCATCAATTTGTTCCTCTTTTTTCATAATGGGTATTGTAATATTTCCCTCGCCTCTTGCTAGTTCCATACTGAAATAGAATCCTTTAAGTATGAGTTTTGTATACTCACCATCATTCTCGAGCTCATATGCATCGCTATCTAGCGGCATATTTTCAAACCCAAAGCAAGATGGCTCTTCCGCACAAAAATATCCATTAATTATTATCTCTCCCAGTTCATAACCGTGTGTGTAGATGAAAAGCTCCTTATCCTTCACTATAGCGGGTCTGTTCTCAAAATCTACGAATCTAGGAGAGGCAGTTACTTTGCTATCTAAAGAGAAATGCTGTTCGTTTTCTTGAAAATCACCATTAACTGGGTTCTTCCAAGCATTCGGTTTTACATACACATCAATATTTGAGTTGTATGCAATGGGATCTTTAAGCTTTACAATGAGCTGCGTTTGATTATCTTGGTCAACAGCAACACTCTCAATATCCGTTATGTCGAGGAGGGGCAGCTCCGCATTTCTACATGTTCTACCCTCTGGAAGCTCTACCGCGTCGCATTTATAAATTATCAAACCATCTTTTGGAAAATAATTCCCAAAAGCAAGGCCCGTAGTAAATGGAAGCACTAACGTATACTCATCCTCCATAAATGCCGCATAGGTTAAAGCCTCCGGAGGATTAGCTACCCGTACTGTAATATCAAGCTCTAGAAAGTTTTCAACCTGACCATTACTGCCATTCATTAAAGAAATACTTAAGCGATATGCTCCAGGCCGTAAATTGCCTTCGGCAAAATAATTTCCTTTTAACATAACCATTGCCGTATCAGGACCAGTCATGCTAAATAGTAAGGCACCGCTAAGGTTATATTCAAAAAACGGGTAACACTCCTCCGTTTCTTCAACTGGGCAAACTCTAGTTATTCTGATGTACGGGGAGTTCCCCTCAGAAGGCCATTCAGGCATTCCATAACCAAAAGTTCTAAAGGATATAGTTGTGTTGTAATCGGTTTTCCCTAAAATAAATTCAATTGGCGGGTACTCACTGTTATTTATAAATTGAAACCCTTGTTCCATTTCTCCTCTTGCTGTAACTTGTTCATTCGTCTGCACATCATTGGTTTCCGAATTTTTTAATTTATTTTCATAGACCGTTATACGAATTATAGAGCCGTATTGCACAGCTTCTTTTAATTTAACCACCAGCTGATTAGGTTCAGATGGATGTATATCAACCGTCTCAACGATATCTAGACTTTCAAATTCACCAGCGTCATCCTGACGCACCTCAAATTTGACGATATTTGCACTAGAATCATTAAGAGCAAGTGCTGTCGTAAATGGCAAAATAAACGTTTTATCATTTTTCATATACAATTCTAAATGATTATAAAACATCGTTAAATCTAGCGTTGGCGGCACAGGTTCTGGCGTTGGTGTTGGCGTCGGTGACGCTGTTGGCGTTGGCGTCGGTGATGCCGTTGGTGTTGGCGTCGGTGACGCCGTTGGCGTTGGCGTTGGCGTCACGACTGGGTTTCCGCCTCCACCGCTGCTGCCGCCTGTTCCCGCATTGTCCTCATATACAATAGTAGAGTTGGATTGTGATCCTCCACTACCGCCTGCAGCTGCCGCCGCTTCCTCTTGTTTTTTCTTTTCAATGAGTGCTTTAACTTGCTCAATTAATGCCTTATCCGCTTTGGCGTCCTTTTGAAGCAGCAGAAGATAATGCTCCAGGCCGACCAACGGAAGATCGAGATAATTCAGCTTTTCCTTTACTCCTGCCCCATCTTTATTCAGTGGCAGCTGTTCATTCGGATTAACCGTCGTCTCGTCCGTTAGCCCTGGACCATGCTTCGTTTTTACTGCGCCTTCAAATACACCCAAGTAGCTCTCGTTATTCTCATACGTAACGGTAAACTGCGTCCCCATAACGCCCATAATGGCAGTTGGCGTCTCGATCTCAAACCTAGAATCGCCGTCAAGCTTCTTCTTAATCGTGACAAGAACCTTTCCCTTCAGCAGGCTTAGACTCGTTTTGCCGCCCAGTGCCTTTGCACTTTTGACCAGTTCACTTACAACAAGCGTGGTATCCGTGCCAATCGTGACTTCTTTATCGCTGTCCAGGTCCATCGTTATTTTCCCATCACTGCCGGTTAGTATCGTATCGCCTTTTGTTATAGCCATTCCTTTAAAAGCATTAAATTTTTTGGACCCGCCGCTCTTTTTCACTTCCGCTTTGCCTGAAATGGTCGTTATTTTCCCCGCCTTTTCCGTATCCTTCGCAAAAACAGATGTCGGCATAATAATGGCCATGACTAGCAAAGTCACAAAAACTAGCTTTAACGTCTTCATTTTAGTCCCTCCAATTCATAGATTGAGATGCCCTGTTCTTTTCCTTTTACCTTGATCTCACCAAGAGCCTTCGCAATAACACGATCTTTAACCACCTGATAGACCGCATCGCTCATAATTATTTGGCCAGGCTTCGCATTGCTCTCCAGCCTAGCTGTCGTATTAACCGTGTCTCCAATAGCGGTGTAGTCCATCCTGCTCTTCGAACCTATGTTTCCGAAGACGGCTGGCCCCGTATGAATGCCAAGACCAAACTTCACACCAAAGCCAAATCGTTCAATTAACTTGCGCTCCAATGCGGCTGAGCCCTCTTTCATTGCCCACGCCGCTTCCACCGCTCGCATTGGATGGTCTTCAAGAAGCAGCGGCGCATTGAAAATTGCCATGGCTGCATCACCGATAAACTTATCCAGCGTACCTTCGAATTTAAAGATGCAGTTAGCGGCAAGATCCAAGTATTCATTTAATATTTCAACGATTTCCTCCGGCATCGCCTTCTCTGAGAGAGGCGTAAAGCCGCGAATATCGACAAAAAGCACAGTTAACTCACGGCGCGTTCCGCCCAGCTTTAGGCCCTCTTCACCATTTTTTAAAATCTGGTTAACGACCTCAGGCGCCACGTATCTGCCGAATATATCCGTCACTCTGCGCCGCTCCAGCAATTCCTCTACGTAATGGAACCCAACGACAATGATGCAACTAATAATCAGCAGCGGCACCACATAGCCGATTGATATGATGATTCCCTGACCGTACAAGTAGCTGCTTCCTACTACAAACGCAACAAGAATAACCGCAACCGCCAAAAACGAGATAAGCATATTCCACTTTCGGAATAAGAAGTAGGCAAGCGAAGCCGCAAGGAGCAAAATCAACGCATTCCATTTCCAATTAAGCTCATGCTTAAGATCATTTTCGAGCAGAGCCTGAATAATGTTCGCGTGTATTTCCACCCCGTACATCATTTTTTTCACCTGCAATGGCGTCAGGTACTCATCCTTAAAGCCCGTGGCATACGGTCCAATAAGCACAATGCGATCCTGAAAATACTCCGCAGGTACATCCCCATTCAGTACAGCAGCGTAAGGAATCGCTTCATATTGCCCCGGCCGCTCCGTATAGGGAATATGAAACTGTCCAAATGCATCAAGCGGAAGCATATCCGCACTTACACTTTTGCCTTGGCGCTCCATGTACATTTTATAAATTGTCCAAGAAAAGCTTTCAACCTGCTCGCCTTCATACATAAAACGATATAAAGAGTTGCGTACAACGTGGTCGCGGTCCGGTATCGTGTTGATATGCCCAACCGCCGCTGCCGCTTCCTTAAGTGCCGGAAACGGCTCAGATATTTCAAGTGCGTCGATTGCGCCCTGCTTGGCTGAAGCTTCAAATGTCCCATATACGGGAAATACGACATTGCCCGCATTTTCCACTGCGCTGATTAGCGCTTCATCCGATGATGGATCATCTGCCGACGGTGCAGGAAAAGTGACGTCAAACGCAATAACTGCCGGTTTTCCCTCGGAGAGCATATCGACCAATTGAGCATGAACATTTCGATTCCAAGGCCAACTCCCAAATTCACTCACACTTTCATCGTCAATAGCGATAATGGCAATTTGAGTTTCGACAGGGCTTTCCTTTTGCATAAAACGATCTTGGAAAAAATAGTCCATTCGATCAAATGTTCCTCTATACAGGAAGAAAATAGCCAGTACAGCAAGCAGGCCCATAATATGTATAAGCTTTATTTTCATAATATCCTCCTTTCCCTTCTTTTCCGTCAAATGAGATGAAGCCACTTCCAATATGGAACACAGAGCACAGCTATAAGCAGCACTGCAAACGCATAACCGAGTGCAAGCTTCCCGGCTTGACGATGGGTAAACGCTTTCCCCTCCGAGCTGTAATAGGCAGTTAAATAGGTAGGGGACTGATAGGCAAAGAAAAACGGATCTGTTGCAAGCAATATGACAAACACGAGCACCCAAGGATGAATGCCTACTGTTTCTCCTAAAGGAACAATAGCGGTTATAAGTAAAATAACAGCTGGATCATCTCGAATGACTAGCGTAACGATAAAGGAAACGAGAATGACTGCAACAAGGAATAAGGCAGGCGTGCTGACAAAAACAGACATATGCTCTCCAAGAAAGGAGGATAACAGCTCAGCAATTCCTAGCTGCTCGGCGACGCCCGCAAAGCTAAATGCAGCCCCTAGAAACAATAAAAAAGTCCAATCTATTCCGGTAGAAATCGTCTGTTTATCAAGCACGCCGCTAATAACCAAAACCGCAAAACCCATCAACATAATCCATGTACTCTCAATCCCGTGAAGCGGTTGAAGCACCATAAGCCCAATGCAGCATATAATCGTCCAGACCGATACTCGCTCATCCTTTGTTAGCGGGCCAAGAAGCTTTAGCTGTTCACTCAGAACTTCGCTTGTGACAACTTTGGCAGGCTCGAGATTACGGAACATAAAGAGCAATACGATAATCAACACAGTGCCAAAAATAACAAACCCCGGCAGCGCATACAATAACCATTGCAGCCACGATACCGATTGCTCTGTAGAAGCAAGGCCATAAGCCATAATATTGGTATATGAGCCTGTCATAACAAAAGGCGCGGTAAAGCCAAAGAAAATCATAGCAATCAGCCCAAGGCCAGCGGCTCCCTTGCTCCTCTCTTCAAAGCCGAGCGATTCCGCGAGCGTCTGTGCCATCGGAACGCCAAGCGATACCTTGGCAGAGGATGAAGGAAGCAGCGGATTAAGCAGGACCCCGCCTGCAATAATGCCCCAAAGCTGTCCGCGGTAATGGGCAGGAAATCTTTTTAAAGCATGGAGCGCAAAGCGATAAGAAATTCCTGATTTTGTTATTACCGCACTTATCGCCATAATAGAAATCATGAAGAGCCACGAGCTTGACGCAAATCCCGAGAGTGCCGTTTCCGGAGAGGCAACGCCCCCCAGCACCCACAGCATAATCATGCCAAGCGCCACAATGTAATCCGGCATAATCGGAACAATCCACATAATGACTGCGGCTAGCGCAATTCCGATAAACCGCATGCCCGCCTCAGATAAACCGCCAATAGGATCTAATAGGAAAGAAAGTATAATGCAGAGCAGCGCCGCCATGACAGCCCCTGCTTCTGCAGCACGATTCCCCTTCAACAAACGTCCGGCGCCTTTCACGAGCACCTCGCTGCGTTTTCTAGCCAGCTTTTGTTTGGCTAATCCATACGCCCGATCAGCATCCGGCAATTCAACTTTATTGAAGGATAAAGTGCTTGCTAATGCATCCGCCAGCTTCAAGTAATCCAACGCTTGATTGTTTCTGCCAACACGTCTGCTAAGCTCCGTTCCGCACTCGTACAAAAACAAAAGCTCATGCGATTGAAATTTGTTAGGCTGATTTAAAGAGGCTTCTATAACAGCAAGCCCAATTTCCGGCGCATTTTTCTCACAGTAAGGAAGATAGGTTTGCAGCACCGTGTAATTTCCTGCGAGTATATCTCTAGGACAGCGGCTAATGGTACGAAAAAGTTCTGCGCGCTGATGATCCGTAACCTCTCCTTCTATGCGAGCATACGTGTCTAGCGCTGCTGGCCAGTTCCCTTTATCCGCTTGGATCATGATGAATGCCACCCAGTTGCCTTGAGAAACATACCACGAGGTCGCTTTTTCCAGCCAACCAGCCATCTCCTCGTACCCATAACGTTCCTTGCTTATATCATTAAGAACCGGCTTAATACCGCTTGCAAGAGTTAACCATTCCGATGTTAATGGATCATCTTGAAAGCACTCCCGAAGGAAGAGATTGTCTGAAAGCTCCCTTTGCATTGTCATGCCATAGGTATGCTCCACAAGCCCTCTGCTAATAAGAGGAACATGTGCGCACCACTGCAGAAACCGAGCCGATAGCTCGCGCAATTGTCCAAGCTCATACGCAATTCGCTCGGATTCCGTTTTCTTAGATGCTTGAAGCTTCGCATTCGTTGCGATCAATCGTTGCGAAAGCAGCTTGATGAAATAGGATGAGAAAATTGCATTCTCAGCAACAAGGCGATCAAACATCCTGCTGTCAATGATATGCAGTACAGCATCCTCCGCAGCTACGGCCTCAGCAGACCGCGCTTCCCCAGTAAGCAGAGCCATTTCACCAAAAACCTCGCCTGGCCCAAGCACGGCAAGCGAACGCCGAACGCTGTCATCCGTTTTTGAGAATAGCTCAATCGTGCCGCTTTCTATGATGAACATTTGATCGCCATGCTCGCCTTGATGGAACAACCTCGTTCCCGCAGGAATCTGTTGTTTATCAAGCATCCCCAGCAGCTTCGCAAGCTCTACATTAGAGAGCCCTTTAAACATATCGATACCTGTGAGCTTCACTAATCTATCTACCTCTTATCAAAGAAATTAGTTCTTTAGTATTATTAATCTATTATATATGAATATTGAAAAAAATTGGTAGTTATCGAAAGTTGTCATTTAATAATATTTTTGATCGATTAATCATTTGGTTATTGCCAAAAGAGCTTAAATTATCTACTATTAAATTATATAAATCCAATAAGGAAAGTTGGTTTTTATAATGAAGGAGATTCCCATTCCATTTGTTCGAAGTAACCAAGTCGGTATCGTTGCCGTGCTTCTTCTTGCGATAGGCCTGCAGTTGCCTTGGCTTATTGCAGCACTATGGATTATTCAAATAATTGGACTTATTTTCGGTCCCAAAGCTAATTTATTCATTATTGCGGCTCGCCCTTTCCTAAACGGTCGAATTTCTTCCGCACAAACAGAAGCAGCTGAGCTGCAGCGCTTCAACAACTCCCTAGGTGTAGGTTTCCTCACCTTCTCGCTGCTTAGCTTTATGCTCGGCTGGTCTGCAGCTGGTTATATATATGCTGGAATGATGGGAGCTGCTGCGCTAGCCGCCATTCTCGGCTTTTGCATCGGCTGCACAATCTATTTTCAATACAAGCAATTCCGCGCACGGCGATTAAAGCGAGGTTAGTTTTGACACTAAAGAGCAATTGCCCGCATGAGGGCAATTGCTCTTTTGTATCGTTATAGCTTTACAATGGTTCTGCCTTTGGCTTGCCCATTCAAGAGAGTAGCTACCTGGTCGCTCACCTGTTCCAGACTAATTTCCGAGAATAGTTCGCCCAGCATACTTGGCTTATAGGCATCAGCCAATAGCGCCCATATTTTGCTGCGAATCTCCATCCCTGCCATGACAGAATCAATACCGATCAGCCGTACTCCTCTTATGATGAATGGGTATACGGTCATCGAAAGGCCCGCTCCGCCTGTCAAACCGCTCGCCGCTACGGTGCCGCCATATTTTAATTGAGACAGCACCGCGGTTAATGTCTCCCCGCCCACACAATCAATAGCTCCTGCCCATATCTGCTTGTCCAGAGGCTGCTTGGAACCAGATAGAAGCTCTTCTCTAGGCAGAATTCGCTTCACGCCTAAATCAAGCAAATACTGCTGCTTATCCAGTTTCCCCGTGCTCGCTGCCACCTCATACCCAAGCTTAGCCGCAATTGCAGCAGCAATACTGCCTACTCCTCCAGTTGCACCAGTAACGAGAATAGGACCATCCTCAGGCCGAATGCCATTTTGCACAAGCTCATATACGGACAATGCCGCAGTAAAACCTGCCGTCCCCAGTATCATGGCTTCCTTCATCGACAAACCTTGCGGCAGCTTGATTGCCCATTCCGCAGGCACACGGGCATATTCACTAAAACCGCCGAAATGATTGACACCGAGCCCATATCCCGTGACCACAATTTCGTCGCCCTCTTGGAATCTCTCATCCTCACTTGATACAACCGTGCCTGCCAAATCAATGCCAGGTACAAAAGGATAGCTTTTTACAATACCGCCATTAGGCAAACAAGCTAACGCATCTTTGTAATTCACACTGGAATACGCAACCTTAATAAACAATTCACCCTGCGGCAAATTGTTTAAGTTCAACTGCTGCGTGTTTGCGATAATCTCATTTTCTACTTTGTTAATCACAAGCGCTTTAAAAGATGACATATACGCAACCCTCCATTATATAGGCTTATAAACAAGCTGAAATTATACGGAACCTATGCCTAACTCATATTTAATTCTAATGTAACAGTTATTGCGGGCGATTGCGACTGAGCTTACTAAGCGCAAAAAAAAGACGTCTCTCACCCTATTCGGCGAAGACGTCTTCGTTCATTCATATTCTGCTTACTCTGCAAAAAACTGCGGCAAATACGCTTTGTTCTGCTCCAGCATTTCATCCAGCATACGCTGCGCGTCATTCGTTGAATCAACGAGCGGGTGATGCGCGAGTGCCAGCAATGCCGTATCCCTATTGCCGGATACAGCAGCCTCAATAGCCAGCTGCTCATACACTTTCACAGCATGAATGAGTCCTTTCGCTGCCGCTGGCACAATAGCTACAGGCTGCGGAATTGGACCTTCCTTCGTAACGACACAGTTTACTTCAATACAAGCGTCATCCGGCAGAAAGTCCAGCACCCCTTGATTTGGTACGTTTAAAGTTTGAATATCACCGCTGTCGTTATATAGCGAGTTCATCAGCTTTACAGCCGCCTCCGAATAATAAGCACCGCCGCGCTGTTCAAGCTGCTTTGGTTTCTCCGACAGATTCGGGTCCTTGTAAATTTCGAACAGCTCGTCCTCAAGCCGCTGAACCGTCTCCGCCCGCGTTTCACCTTTGGCAGCCGCTGCTTGCTGCTCGGCCAAGATTTCGCGCTGCAAATAAAAATATTTTAAATAATAGGACGGGATTGCTCGCAATGAACGAAGCAGACTGCCATTCCAAGCATATTGAGGTACGTTTTTGGCGGAGTACCCGTCTTGGTTATTCAAGAGCTCATCCAGCTTGGATTCACCATTAACTGTAATGGAGCTAATCCAGTGCAGGTGATTAAGCCCAGCGAATTCGCATTGGATTTGCTCTACCGGTACTTGGTACAACGATGACAGCCATTTATATGCAGCTATTGGAGAGTTGCATAGCCCAATCGATTTGATGCGTGAATGCTTATGGATAGCCTCTGTAACCATGCCGGCCGGGTTGGTGAAATTAAGCAGCCATGCCTCTGGGCAAAGCTCCTCCATATCCTTGCAGATTTCAAGAAGAACAGGAATAGTGCGCAGAGCCTTCATCATCCCGCCTGCACCCGTCGTCTCCTGCCCAATCATATTGTATTTGAGTGGAATAGACTCATCCCAGCCGCGCGCTTCCAATCGGCCGACACGCATTTGCGTCGTTACAAAGTCAGCATCCGCCAGCACCGAGCGTCGATCCAGCGTCAAATCCAGCTTAATAGGCAAGCCTGATTTCTCAATCATGCGTTTGGCAAGCTGACCGACAATAGACAGCTTATTCCGTCCCTCCGGTATGTCTACCAGCACAATTTCCGTCACAGGAAAGGTCGCATAATTTAATATAAAACCTTCAATTAACTCTGGCGTATAAGAAGATCCTCCGCCAATAACGACTACCTTTAATCGATCACCCATTCTGCTTGCGCCTCCTTCACTGATAAACATTGTTGTAAACAAGCATATACAGACTCTTCAATAGAAGAAGTCGTTTTATCCATAGCTAATAAAATCGCGCCTGCCACAGGCTCCATCGTCAACACGGTCAAGCTGCAATTTGGAGCTGCCCGTTTCACATGCTCCTCCAAATAAGGCGCAACGTAGCGGCTGTCGCCACGGGTCAGCACACTGCCAACCATAACGAGATCAAATACATCATGATTCATATTCAGCTTCGAGATGACAGCACTCGCTGTCATGCCAAGCTCTTCACCCTGCCTCTGCAGAATGCTACAAGCTACCTCATCCTTTTGCTCCGCCGCTTCAAACAGCAGCTTCGCAAGCTGGTGAGGAATCATCCTGCCCTGATTCAAGTAGTCGTGGAACATATTTTCAACGGTGTCGTAGCCTAGTTGTTCAAGGGTCAGATCCGTAAGCAAGGTAGTTTGCCCTCTCCCCTCCCATGAGCGTATAACTGAACGAAAAACTTCCACTGCCAGCAAGCTTCCTCCGCCAAAATCACCGAAAGCATAACCGAATCCGCCGCATTGCAAGCTCTCGCCATGGCGATTAACGCCAAAGCTGTTTGTCCCGCTGCCGCATATGACAACAACCCCATCCGGCTGCTTCGTACCGGCTCTCAGACCGATTACCGTATCGCAAACGATCTCGTAGTTTTCAAACCCAAGCTTCGCGATCATCGGCCTTAATATTTGAAAGTCAGCCTCGCGATCTGCTCCCGCCAAACCAAATACCGCGTACGCAATTTGCTCCTGTGTTACCTTTGCATGCATCATGGCATGGATAACAGCTGCCTGAATATTGCTTCTAGCAAGCTCTACTCCTAATTGATGATTGCCGCAGCCGCTCTCACTAGCGCCCACAACCCTCCCCATTTCGTCACATACAACAGCGATCGTTTTACTGCCTCCACCATCCACACCCAAATAATATGTCAATTATATTCTCTCCCATGTGAATACTTGGTTTTAAAGGCTATTCTCTTCTCGCCATGCATGCAAACTAATCGCTTAAGCATGAACAATAGAGAATATAGCCTCCAATCCCACTGCTGCAGTTGTAACCAGCTAGCCTGTAATTAAAACCACTATTTTTTTAATTTGCTTACGTTTTCTTGCCACTTCTCTGTCTTGTATTTCAAAAGCTTCTCATAACCAGCTTGCTGTGCATCGGCTTCAGCCTTATCCAAAATTTGATTAACTTCTGCATCGGAGGATGCATTCATAATCGCTTTCGCTCTCGACTTCTCATAGATTGAGAATACGCTTGAACCAACGATGCCCTCATCTGTATCTCCAGCAGGGTCCAAGTTAACGAACTCTGTCGTATCGAGCTGCGTTTTCCACGTAATTTCCGATTGCCAGTACGTTTCCCAGCTCCGTTTCTCCACAGGCAGCGTGGATTCAAACTTCATCTTCGAGTTGTCTACATATACCGTATTTCCTACCCATTGAAAGTTAACGATTGAAGCCATTAATGCCTCGCGCTCTTCCACGTCATTTACAAACTTATCGGTGAACAATGGCGCTTCATCAGCATCCACTCCATCCCAATAAATCCCCTCTGGTCCCCACATACTAAGGCGCTGTCCTTCTGGACCCGTGAACCAATCCAAAAATGCGAAGATCGCTTCTGGGTTTTTGGCCGCTTTCGTAATGACACTGACGTTCCAGCCTAGCTGCTTGTAATCGCCAGGGAATATTTTGTTTTTATCAAGTCCCGCTTTATGAACCGGCCATGTGATGAAATACCCCGCACTTGGGTCCTTTGCCGCTAATAGCGCATTCCCCTTCGCACCATACTCCGTCGGGCTGGAAGCCGCGTAAACCGCTATTTTCCCCGTTACAATCTTCTGCTCGACCTGCTCTGCCTTTTGCGTAAAGCTATCCTGCGAAATCAGTCTTTCACGGTATAATCTGCTTGCGTATTGAATCGATTCCCGGTAGACAGGATCTGTAAAGATCGATACCAGTTTATCGCCTGACGGTACAGCCATCATTGCATTGTACGTATAAGGACGATTTTCAGCAAAAGCGGATGCCATAATATCGATACCCGAAGCGCTTTGTCCTACTTCCAGAGGGACTACATCCGGATATTTCTCTTTCACCAGCTTCAAGTAAGCATAAAGATCGTCCGTTGTTTCCAAGCTCGGCTTGCCAAGCTCATCATGGATCTTCTTGTTTACCAAATAACCTGCATTGCCATTAGGCTGCGTCGTATACCAGTTTGGAAACTGATACAGCTTGCCGTCGGATGAGCGAAGCATATCAAGCGTAGCCTCACCAGCCCATTTCTTTAAATTCGGATATTTATCTAAGTAATCGTCAAAAGCAACGAGCATTCCTTCCGAGCGCAGCTTCTCTACGTCTGCGTTGCGCTCCATCCAGATCACATCAGGCAGTTCTCCCGCTACAATCATCGTGTTGAACTTTTGTTTCGCATTGCCTCCTGAGCTGATTGGCACCACATTTACTTTCTTATTCTCCTTAATCCATTTCGTCGATAAATCGTCGCCCCAAGGAGGCATCGTATACCAATCATAATGGCCGTAAAAAGAAAACTCGAGCGGTTGATCCCCCAGCACAAACGCAGCTTTGCTTGAATCCGGCTTGTTGTCGGTTCCTTCCTTTACCCCGGAATTCGCCCCATTATTGCTTGAACATCCTGTTAGTGCAAGTACAACGACAAGTGTGATTGACAATGCTGCATGAAAAGCTTTACTGAATTTAGCCATCGCTTAAACTCCCTTCTGCTTGTCTATCTATGGTTAAAGCTGACGCTTTAAACCCTTGGTTATTCCTTCAAAGAACCAACGAGAACGCCCTTCACGAAATACTTTTGTACAAAAGGATACACACATAAAATCGGAACAGTCGCCACCATCATGGTTGCCATGGATAACGACTTTGAAGTTACCGCCTTCATTGCACTCATTCGGCCTTGTGCCGCTGAATCCATTTGGGACATTTGCTCCAGCATAATATTGGAGTTCAATATTTGCTGCAGCTTCGTTTGAATCGGCAATAGGTTAATATCTGAAATATAAAGACTCGGTGAAAACCAATCATTCCAGTGATACACCGCCGTGAACAACGAAAGCGTTGCAATGACAGGCCCCGATAGAGGAAGAACAATGCGAAATAAAATACCCCAGTTGCTGGAGCCGTCAATTTGTGCCGATTCCTCGAGTCCATTCGGTATGCCAAGAAAGAAGGTTCGGAAAATGATCATGTTCCATACGCTGATAATTCCCGGTATGATCATAACCCAGAACGAATTCATCAAATGAAGCTCACGTATGAGCAGGTAGCTCGGAATTAATCCGCCGCTAAAGTACATGGTCAACACGCAAAAGATCATGTAATACTTTCGTCCAACTAAATTTCGCTTACTCATTCCGTAAGCAAAAATCGCTGTTGCTGCAATGGATAGGAGCGTACCTATGACCGTACGAAGAATAGAAATAATAAATCCATCTATAAGTCGTTTGTCCTTGAAAACGACCTCATAATTGTCTAGCGAGAAGACGCGCGGCCAAAATGTAATTCCACCGAGCATCGTATCGGTTCCCGCATTAAAGGAAATCACTGCAGCATTCCAGAATGGATAGAAGGCTGTGAAGCCTAACACAAACAATAGAAAATAGTTGACTGCCATAAATGTTTTGTCGCCAAAGGATAATTTCATCGTTTCGCCGCCCTTTCTCTCTTTACCACAAGCTGTTGCCTGACCGGCGAGCCAAATAGTTTGCTCCTGCTAATAAACCGACGCTAATAATCGCTTTGAATAGACCGGCAGCCGTTGCATAAGAGAAACGGGAATTTTGAATACCCAGCCTATACACATAAGTGTCGATAACATCACTTACATCGCGCAGCACAGGGTTCCCAGCTAGTAGCAAAATATCTTCAAATCCGGCATTCAACAGGTTGCCAATTGCTAATATCGAGAACACAACAACAACGGGCATAATCGATGGAATCGTAATCGTAACTATTTGTCTCACTCTGCTGGCTCCATCAATTGAAGCCGCTTCATACAAGTGCGGGTTAATGCCTGCAATAGCAGCTAAATAAACGATAGAAGCAAAGCCAATTTCCTTCCAAACACCGGTTGTGACAAGGATCGCCCAGAAATACTCCGGCAAGGATAAGAAATTGATTGGCTCTTTAATGAGATTCACGGATTCCAGCAGCATATTTAAGCTTCCGTTATCGGTGGATAACATCGATATAACGAAGCCCGATACGATAACCCATGACAAGAAATGAGGCAAATAGCTAACCGTCTGAATAATTCGTTTAAACGTACGGTTATTAATCTCATTCAGCATCAGTGCCAATACGATTGGCGCTGGAAATCCAATGCCCAGCTTCAGCAAACTGATGACGAGTGTATTTCGCATAACCACCCAAAACTCGGGAGCATTAAAAAACATTTCAAAATGTTTAAACCCTACCCACGGACTGTGCATGAACCCTTTGAAAATGCTGTAATCCTGAAAAGACATCAGCACCCCATACATGGGAATGTAGTTAAAGACAAAAATGAAGAGCAACGCTGGTATAACCATGAGCTGAATATCCCATTGTTTGATAAAGCGTTTCGTCTGCCCGGGCTGCTTGTACACATGCTGTTTGGTTTGTAGATCTGTTTGCAGCATGCTCCCCCCCTTTTTTTCTAATGTTAGTTAAAGTAACATAAATGCGTTATCCATTCGTCATGTGTTTATTTTATCTTTTCCGCTGTGTTGATTCTCCTCTTAAACGATTGATAACTAACACTATCTTACTGTTTCCAAATGATTTAGCCTCTTGCGATTTTCGGGCAGGAGCCAATGTGCTTCTTAAATAAACGGTTGAAATTAGATAAGCTGCGAAAACCGCATTCCAGTGCGATTTCTGTAATTTTCATATCGCTGGTTTCGAGCAGCATGACGGCATGCTCTAAGCGAATATGAATCAAATAAAGCAGCGGAGGCGTCCCTACTGTACGCCGGAAAATATCGCTAAAACGGGAGGGGCTTAAGTAAACAAGTCCTGCGAGTTCCTCAAGCGTCCATGGATATGCAAAGTTTTTTTGCATGTCGTAAATGACCTTGCGCATTTTGTCCAGCTGCCTTGCACCGATGCTATCCTTTCCCCGATTTAACCCCTCTCTGCGGAAGTAACGATTTACGCATGCATGAAAGCGGATTAAATTTGAATAAACCAAAGAACCGTAAGAGGTTTGCTCCTGATCATGTTCATCCTGAATTTCAAGAAGCAGGCTTCTAAGCTCGTTCATATGAGGCTCATTGCGGTCCAGCAAATTAGTGAAATGGACCCCCATTTCCTTATAGGGATGCAAAATTTCTGAATCATAACGGACAATATTTAGCAGCCAAGAAGCATCAAAGCAGATCACTTGCATGACCAAATCCTTGGTTTCGTAAGCGCAGTGCAAATCATTCGAGTTAATAAGCAAGATATCACCCTCTTGAAACTCAAACGTTTGCCCGTTAATGATGTAATAGCCGGTTCCTGATTTAATTAAATTGATTTCAAGCACATCATGCCAATGAAGCTTCTGATAGGTCGCATTGACGCCTATCGTTTCCAATACTTGAATGGGATAATGCTTAGCCAATATGAGCTTTTCTTTCGGAATATCCATATTTAACAACTCTGTCATAAAAACCACTCCTCGGCATGAAAATGAGCTTCACAAAGCATGTAAATGACATAAAACTAACATAAGATTAAACAATTAAAAACCTTTTTTTATTCATGTTACAAGATTTGCAACCGAATAACCTCACATAAAAGATACATATTTACAAAATAAAAATACCTCATTCCCCTTATTTTTAAAGGAATGAGGCATTTTCTATATTGACAACGATAATTACATAAAAACTTATGCTCGTGGAAGGGTAACGGTAACCGTTGTTCCAACTGCACGCTTGCTTTGAATCTCGATACTGCCTTGATGCAAAGCCACCAATTTCTGCACGATAGAGAGTCCAAGCCCGCTGCCTGAAGTAGCATCATTGCGAGCTTTGTCCGCCTTATAGAAACGGTCAAAAATGAATGGGAGATCATCCTCTGATATGCCTGTTCCCTGATCTTCGATGACAACAGTAATGACGTCGCTCTCCACTATTTTAATGCTGATCGGCTTGCCTGCATCCGAAAACTTAATGCTATTGGCAATCAGGTTTAACCACACCTCATAGAGCAATTCTTGATCAGCATGGATCGTCGTATCCGGCAGTTCAAGCTCCAAATGCAAATTTTTCTCCGACCATTGCCACTCGAGTGTAATTAACAGCTGGCGCAGCTGTTCGTCTAAGCGAAAGCTTGTCTTATGGAGCGGCTTATTATCCTTGTCGAGCGCAGCAAGTGTTAGAAGCTGCTTGCTCATACGGGATAGACGCTTGCTTTCTTTTTCTATAATGGCCATATAGCTGTCCGTCTGCTCCGGCGTCGTTTCCTTATCGAGCACTGCCCGAGCCAATCCCTGCATGGACGTAAGCGGCGTCTGAAATTCATGCGAGACATTCGCCACAAATTCTTGCCGCATCTGGTCCAGCTGCTTAATCGCCACCGACATCACCGAGAAGTTGCGTGCCAGCTCGCCGATCTCATCCTTGCGCGAGAGCTGCAGCCCTGCTTCAAAATCACCTGCAACAATCTTTTTCGTTGCTCTCGTAAGCTCGTTGACCGGTTTCACAATAAGGCGCGATAAGAACACAATTAACAGCAAGCTGATGACGAAGGTAGCACCGATCAATATCGCTGCAATAATACGTATCTCGCCAATTTGCTGCTGCAAGTCAGGGCGGATAAACAGCGCTGCATACCCATCCTGCGTCTGAACTCTCATACCTGCTGTGTTCAAAACACTATTTTTGAAATAAGAGAACAGCTCCAGCCGTCCCTTCTGCTCCTCCAGCCCCCGATAAATAGCTCCGTCAAGCACCGAATGCATTTGCTGCTCGCTTAGCGTTCCATGCTTAAACGGCGAGCCGTAGGCTTGTCCTTGCAAATTGTCATGAACCAAATAAATTTGAAAGCCAAGTGCTGCAATATGTGTCAGATAGCTATCCAGATCCATTTGCGGATTTTGCTCATATTGGGTGCTGATGTTTTGTGCGATTGCGATCATTTTATGCTCATTGCTGGATTGCTGATTATTCTGGTAGTAAAGCCCCGTAAATAGCAAGCCTAGAATGAGGCTAATCATAGCGACCATCACAAACGTGAACACAATTCGAACATACAGCGACTTCATCCCTCATGCACCTCCAGCTTATAGCCGAGACCCCTGATCGTTGTTATCGTGAAATCGTCCTGACAATCCGTGAAGCGCTCGCGCAGCCGTTTGATATGAACATCAACCGTGCGGCTGTCTCCTTTAAAATCAGCGCTCCAGATGAGCTGAATAAGCTGTTCCCGTGTATAAATGCGGCCCGGGTGGCTTGCAAGCTGTGACAGCAGCTCGAATTCCCGCAGCGGCAGAGTTATAACTTCATCGCCTATTTTAATTTCATAGCCTCTTCGATCAATGGAGACGTTCCCGAGCTTGATAACCTCAGAGGATACAAGGCGATAGCGGCGCAGCAGCGCTTTTATACGAAACAAAAGCTCCTTTGGCTCAAACGGCTTAACTAAATAATCGTCCGTCCCGGAGTCAAACCCTTGCTCCTTGTCCTCCATCTCCGCTCTTGCAGTCAGCATCATAACAGGAATGTCATAATGCTCTCTGATTTCGCGGCATAGCTCGTACCCATTTTTACCGGGCATCATAATATCGACGACAGCAAGATGTACCTGCTCGTTCTCAAGCAGGATGGACGCTGCTTGTCCATTTTCCGCTTCAAGAACGACATAGCCGTCTTTTCCCAAAACAAAACGTAAAAGCTCCCGAATAGAAGGATCATCATCTACAATTAACACATGCATTCTCATTGGCTTGCTCCCTACAAATGATCATATTTATCATTGCTGTTTTCATTATACTCCTTCATGCACGCCAAGCGAAAACACCTGTATTCGAGAGCAGCAAACGCATCTCCTACAGGTGCCTTTTCATAAATTTCAAGGATACGAATCATTTTAATATCTAGCCGAGCCCGTGCCTATTCTTGCCGCAATGCCGAGCTGTTCGGAACCGCTTCCCCCATCCCACCAAACGTCCCTAACGTTTAAGCCTCGCAAATATTCATAATCGGGATGGACCACAATATCCTGCAAGTACGCAGATATAGAGGCATTCTCATAGCGCATGCGATTCAGCGCATTAATGATGTCTTGGCCGGATTCAATACCGATGCCATGGCCGAAATACAAATCATCATCCAGCATGATGACATTCTCACCTTGCCATTCCGGTGTATCCGGATCATGGTGAGGGTTCTTGAAGTAGAGCGCGTCGCCGGGATAGGCTTCATTTTTATCATAGGTAGTTATTAAGCTTAAATCACGGTCGTATTGCCAGTCTCTTAAAAACAGGTTTTTAAAATAAGCGTTGAACACGGCATCGCCAACCGTATCAAGCACTGCCTTATAAAAGATAATAATAATGGCGCCTGCACATTCAAAACCGTACAAATGTCCATTTTCAAAAATATCGTTAATGCCAACCGAAGGCAGTACGCCTCCCTTTAGCTGAAAGCCGCCGTTTTCTGTACGCGTCCAGTATTGCTCATTGCATTTTGACCCTGCGAAGGTCGCAAAGCTCACTCCACTGGCATAAAGCGCTTTGGCTGCTTCAACCGTATGCATGCGCGTTTTCAGCTCAAATTCGAGCGCATCAACCGATGGATAGCGATAGACAACCTGGCTTTTCTGCTTCTCCTGCAGTATTTTTCGTTCAATCTCCGATAACGTCAAAGGATTAATCGAAAACGTAGGACTACCCGCAACAAGTATC
The DNA here is from genome assembly GCF_050467785.1 of Paenibacillus sp. NRS-1760. Lineage (NCBI taxonomy): Bacteria > Bacillati > Bacillota > Bacilli > Caryophanales > Paenibacillaceae > Paenibacillus > Paenibacillus sp. NRS-1760. The sequence goes on from NZ_JBITPK010000007.1 coordinate 497,744, forward strand.
ACCTTAGTTTTCCTCCATTTCATTCCAAATCGATTAGGTTATTGTACGTGTAAATTGAAAAAATGTGAGTATGGATGCGGAATAGGGACGCTGCAAATGTTGTCGAATACACAATCAATCTTCTGTTCATTGTCAGATCATGGTATAATTTGGTCATTATCTTGAAAGAAGGTAATTAAGCCTATGAGCTATTATTTCAACATTTGCTCTACTGCCAAGTATCAAGAGGCCTACATCACTTTTTTGCTGGAACATTTCGTGCAGCTAAACCTGCCCTATTCCTTTCCTGTCTCTCTCAGCTACCTTTCAAGCCCTCTGTTTATGGAAAAAGAATCTATTCTATTTCGCAATCCCGATGATGAAATCATAGGCGCAATAGGGTACATACACGGCACTGGAGATCAAAACTATGAAAATGAGCATATCGTCCAGATTCAGACGGTTTATATTAAGGAAAGCTATCGCAACAGCCGATTGTTTCTCCAGGCTTCACAGTTTCTCGCTCAGTACTTAGCGCAGTTGAAACAGCCTGTTACAGAGCTTCGGTTCTGGATACCCGCACAGCCGAATCTTCAGCGCCTTTGCGCGAAGTCAGCTAGGAAAGTGGCGGTTCAGGATACGGATCATGGCGTTATTGAAGAGTATGTAATGGATTTCACCCATTGGCACGATGATTTGATGAAATACCCTCATGAAATTTATTTTTAAGCTCAGAAGGAGCACAATCCGTCATGGTATTTATTGTTCTTAAGCACTTAGCAGGCTATATTCGCGCCTACAAGCCTCTGGCTATATTTTTTTTCGTTACGCTATTTTTGGATCTCATCTTCATTTCATTAGCACCATTGAGCTTTCAATTTCTAATCGACAAAGCCATCCTTCCTAAGGATCTGCATGCCTTTTCTCTTATCATCATCATTCTGGCGGCTAGCGGCATCTTCTGCCTCAGCGCTGGCGTTTTCAGCGATTATGCTCTTGCCAAGCTGAGTGCAAGGGTGCAGCAGGATTTGCGCAAGCAATTATTTGAGCATATGCAGCAAGTGAACCTCGCTTTCTTCCAGAAGACGCGCTCAAGTGAGCTGCTCTCCTATTTCACAGTCGATCTTCCTGCCATTGAGCGAGCAATGAATGCAATTCTGACGGTAGGAATACAATCATTTTCCGTTGTAGTCATTAGCACCGCCGTTTTGTTTTATTTGCAGTGGAGTATGGCACTAGCCATATTGTTTGGGGCAGCCCTTATTTTTGCCGGTCCTTACTTGCTGGGCGCTCGCGCACAGGCCATCAACGTCGCTCATAAGGAGCAACTCGATCATTTAACAGGCGACATACAGGAAAACATTAGAGCGCAAAAAGTAGTCAAAGGTTTTAATCTCCAGCAGGCGATGACACATAAATTTGTGGGCAGACTGCAAACGATGTATCTCATTCACTATCGAAAAAATGTGATTAACGCTCAGCTGGAGCGAATTCCGCTGATCAGCTTACTCCTGATCAATTTATCCATTATTGGGCTTGGCTCTTATCTCGCACTTCACGGGCATATTACGATCGGGGCTTTGGTTGCCTTTTTTACGATGTATACTTCAATGGGGAATTCCGTTTTTAATTTAACCGCAACGATTCCAGTCTTTACGGATGCTTCCGTCAGCATTGAGCGAATGAACAAGCTGTTGCAAGCGCCTAAGGAAACAACAGGTAAAGCACTTATGACGAGCCCCCTAAATCATTTGCCGGATATTCGTTTTTCAGACGTTTCCTTTCGCTATAACGAGGAGCAGGAAGCACTTAAAAAGATAAATTTACATATTAAAGCTGGAACCACAGCTGCATTCGTAGGCTCTAGCGGCTCTGGCAAGAGCACGCTCGTACAGCTGGTGCTGGGCTTCTATGACCCAAGTGCAGGTCAACTCGAAATCAATAGTATTCCCATGCAGGAACTAAGTCGAAGCTCTTACCGAGATCAGCTCGGCGTTGTATTTCAAGATAACTTTCTCTTTCGAGGTTCCATTATGGACAATATTCGCATCAGCAAACCAACGGCAACGAAGGAAGAAATCATAGAAGCTGCCAAACAAGCTGAAATTCATGTGTTCATCATGACGCTGCCAAATGGTTACGATACGCTGGTGCTGGATGATGGGTCTAATTTGTCTGGAGGGCAGCGGCAGCGGCTCGCCATTGCTCGCGCGATATTAAAAGATCCCCAACTATTATTGTTGGATGAAGCTACCTCTGCGCTAGACCCGATAGCTGAGGCATCTATTAACCGTACATTTAGGGATTTGTCACGCAATCGAACCGTTATAACCGTTACGCATCGTTTATCTTCTATAACAGGTGCAGATTGCATTTTTGTGTTTGATAAAGGTGAGCTGGTCGACATTGGGGCTCATGAGGAAATGCTTGCACGCGGAGGCTATTATAAAGAATTATGGGAAAAGCAGAATGGTATGCTGATTTCAAATAGCGGGCAGGAAGCTGATATTGATGAGGAAAGGCTTGCAAAGCTTCCTTTCTTTCAAGGTATTGATAACGAAGTACTGAAAGAAATTCGTAGCCTGTTCAACACAGAGACATTTAGCGCAGGCCAACCTGTCATTCATGCCGGAGATCAGGGTGAGAAATTTTACTTAATTGCACGCGGCCGGGTTGAAGTATCACGCAAGGACGCAAATGCGATTGATGGAAAGCTTCGACTTGCCATATTAGAGGACGGAGACCATTTTGGTGAAATTGCTTTGCTTAACAATGTGCCGCGTACAGCCGATATCACAGCCATTACGCCTTGCGTGTTCCTTACCTTGCAGCGGAAAGGGCTTCATTACGTGTTATCTAAACATCCTGAAATCAATAACCGAGTCAGGCAAACGCTTAAGGAACGAAAATAGAAGGAGGTTGCTTATCGATGCTTGCGCAGTACCGCGTTTGTAAGAATGATGCTGATTTAGCACAGTATGCTCTATATTTCATCAGGCATCGCACCGACTTCAGCAGCAAGTTTTCGCTTCCGGATAGCTTATATCATATTTTACAGTCTCTACAGCAATCCAAAGTAATGCTAATCCTAAGCCTGGAGGGCGACACGATTGGATGGGCGCATTATAGATATTTGTCTACGGAATATGAGCCTGTTCGCGAAGGGGAAATTGCTTTCGTAGATTCCGTCATTATAAACGACGCCTATCGAAGCGGCCGATTGTTCATTAACGGCTTTCGTTTTCTAGCAAACCATATCGCTGCAGAGAATCCGAAGGTCCGGACATTTGAATTTCACGCGCTTGCAAGCCATGCCTATCTGAACAGACTTTATTCCAAATTTGCGACTATAGTAGGACAAAGAGATGGGTACCATGAAATAGAAAATGCCTATTCCACTGATTTCAACCAACTTCTTCACTACTTAAATCGAACAAAAAATGACAATTGACGCCACTTTATTCCATATGTTACTGTGAATATATTCTATTATTAAAGGAGGTCTTTACATGTATCCACCAAGAATAAATGCAAACAATAAAACCGACCGCAAACCACTTCAATTTTCAAACCTGCTTAAGCTGAATGAACAAGCTAGAGTAACTACTGCGAAGTAATCGTTATAGGCAGCAAAAGAGCCATCCACCTTTGTAGGTAGACAGCTCTTTTTTTGTTGCTTATTAGTTGGACAATCCGCCTCTTGCTGCACCCGCTCCGCTGGAGCTGTACGAATCGGAATATTCCGTGTTTGTTTTATCCCATACATCCTCATATGCTGGATTCCGCTTGAACTCGGCTAACGCATAGGAGCAAGAAGGAATAATCCGTCTTCCCTTCTCCCTAGCCTCTTCTACTACAAAATCAAGCAGCTGCCGCCCCAAATGCTGGCCACGATAGTCGCCATCCACATACGTGTGGTCAATGACCCAGGTGTCTACGTCGACCATCGTGTAAGTGATCTTACCGATCGTTCCTTTGGTTGTTGTCAGAACGTAGCTGTTGCCTTGCTTTTTTGCCAATATTTCCTCTTCTACTTCGCCATACAAGTCTCTATCTGTATCCATTGTTGCCTGCACCTCCTAGAAAGCTGTTAGTTATAGCTTCTTATGGTCAAGCTATCGGTCTACTACTTCTTACCCCGATAGAGGAACAATGAATCGTATGGACAATCTATTTGCTATTTTCCGAAGAGGAATTAGGCGCTTCCTTCACCATGTATAACACTAGTTCATCGTCGACACGAACCATGCTGCCGGGCTTCACAATTACATTCTCGTACGAAATTCCTCTACCGTCAGGAATATAGCCTCTGCGAGCGTAAATGCGCTGTGCACTGCCATAGCTAGGATAGAGCCCTACACCGATGCCAACAATTCCGTATTTTTCAAATGCGATCTGCTCAATGCCATCCATCAAAGCATTTCCAATCCCCTTGCGCCGCAAGGCTGGGATCACATCAAAATTGTTTATTTCAGGAATGTTGTTTTGCTGAAAATAGGGATAATACGATTGTGACAGCAGATGCAGCCATCCAGCGAACTGACCCTTGTAGAAAGCGACAAGGGTGACGCGCTGTCCCGTTTTATTTTCTTCCCAGCATCTTGCAATATAATCTAATCGCTTACTAATATCTTGATGTTCAATCGCATGAAAAATGACATTGACATCATTACTTTCCATCGCTCTTATTTGCATGTCTTCACGCAATTCGATCATCCCCTTACTCTTCTGCTGCTTCCATATTTTCTTCTTCCCATAACAATCTCATTTCCGCTGAAACCGCAAGCAAATGCTGTAGACTGCCTTGCGCTTCTATTTTCCCATTTTTCATGACGATAATATGATCGGCACGTTGCAAAGCGGCTTTGCGGTGGGAAACAATCAAGCATGCCGCATGCGGCGTCTGTTCCACTCGTTCCCAAAGCAGCTTCTCTGTCGTCACATCCAGCGCACTCGATAAGTCGTCAAATACGAGCAGCTCCGGCTCACGAACGAACATGCGGGCAGCCGCTGTACGTTGTGCTTGACCGCCAGACAGCTTCACGCCGCGTTGTCCAATCATCGTTTCGAGTCCATGCTCAAGCTGCAAAATATCTTTGTCCAGCACAGCGGTGTGAATGGCTTTCTGCGTGCGGCTTGGTATATCTGGCATACCAAGCAATATATTCGTTTCAAGCGTTTCGCTAAACAAATTAGGAACCTGCGAGGTATAGGCGCTGCGCGGCGGAACAAAAAATGAATCCGGATCTGCTACGCGCTCGTCATTCCACCAAATTTCTCCCGCCTGAGGAGGCAGCAGCCCAAGTACAGAGCGGAGCAGCGTTGTTTTGCCAGAACCTATTCGCCCCGTTACAACGGTGAAGCTGCCTCTTGTCAGCTCCATGCTTATATCTTCAATTCCTCTGCCGGAATCCTTATACCGATAGCTGAGTCCCCGTACTGAAAGCGTACGAAATGGAGCCTCCTCCTGCTCCTTTGAAGCGCGATGGTTTTCAGGAAATGCACCGCCCAGCTGCAATTGGGTATGCTCGGTAAGCTTTTCGGTTGATGCGCCTTGCAGCAACTGCACCATTCGCTTAAACGAAATGCCTGTTTGTTGCAGCGTAGCTAAAAATCTGCCAAAAAACGCAGTGAAATCGGTCACGAACGTTAAATAATAGACGAATAATGCAAAGTCACCAACGCTCAGCTCCGAGCGCTGCATAGCAGAAGCGCCCAGCAGCAAAATAAATCCTGTTCCTATATTCACGATATTAGAAAATACCGAATCAAGTATAGAGGTGAATAATCGATCCTTAAGCGCAGCCTGCCTGCGCTGCCCATTCAATAAGCGAAGTCTGTCGATAAACCGTTTCTCCGCGCCAGCAAGTTGAATGGCCTGCACCGAGCTGAACATTTCACCGACCATACCCGTAACTTTGCCCGTAGCATCGCGGCTGGTGGCACGGTAGGCCTGCAGGCGCTTGGAAGCAAGCTGGGTGACTGATACAACGAGTATAAGCGGCAGAAATACATAACAAGTAATGCTGACGTTAACCCGCAGTAAAATGAAAATTGCCGCTGCCGCAAATAACAATTTGCCAATGAAATCAAGCGTCCAGCTGATGGCATCCTCTGCTTGATTGGCATCGTCGCGAAATTGTGTGACGGCTTCGCCTGGCGATATTGGAATGGCCGCCGCTGCCGGCTGACGCAAAATCCAGCGCAGCATGTTCCACCGAAGCAAAGAGCCCATACTAAAGCGGTGGATCGTATCCGTCAAAGCACCCGCATAAATCGTAACGATTCTCGCGACAGCTACAGCCATTAACAAGATGGCTAGATTTGATGCGCTAAGCGACCAGCTGGCATGACCTGTGAGCGAATCAAAAAATTGCTGAATGATTAAGCCGGGCAGCAATGGGAATAGATGAATGGTCGCCCAAAGGATAGCATTGGCAGAATAGAGAACCGGGCGATAGCAAATAAGCCGCCACATGGCTTGCACCGTTGTCATTTCTTTGCTGTTCATACAAGCACCTCCACAGCGCCGGTTTGCAGTAATTGGTATAGCCTTGAGCTTGGATCAGCCGCTAATTGCGATCTATTGCCGGATTCCACAGGCGTTCCAGCATCTAAAATAAGGATGTCATCCGCTCGTTTTATTGTTGCAAGCCGGTGGGCAATAATAATGGCAGTGCGCCCTTCAAGCAGCTTATCGATCGCTCTCTCAATATGCGCTTCCGTAGCAGGATCGAGCCTTGAAGTCGCCTCATCAAGAATGACGAGACCCGGATTAGAGAGAAAAGCACGGGCAAATGCAAGCAGCTGCGCTTCTCCAGCCGACAAACCGCTTCCTCCTGAGGCCAGCTGAGTATCAAGCCCTTCGCCAAGCGAAGCTAACCAGGCGCCCAGCCCTAAATCTTCTAATACATCATGCAGCCGCTCATCCGAAATTGTTGGATCGTAAAGCGTGAGATTATCTCGCACGGTCGCTTGAAACAGCTGAATATTTTGAGATACCATCGCAATTCGGCCTCTCAGATCAGATAACGAATAATCCCTAATATCTGTTCCGCCCAGCTCAATAGACCCTGCCTTCACATCATAGAAGCGAACAAGCAGTCTGGCCAACGTACTTTTGCCGCTCCCCGTTCGTCCAAGCAAACCGAGCACTCGGCCGGGCTGAAGATTAAAATCGACATCGTGGAGCACTCGCTCCCCGTCTCCGTCCTCACCTGTGTAAGCGAATGCGACATTCGAAAAGCTTACTGAAAGCGCGCCTTCAGGCATATCAGCCGCTATCTCTTTCTCTTTTAGCTTCGATTCCGTAGCGAATAGCCCGCTAACCCTTACAATGCTAGCATCCGCCCGTTGTAAATCTTGAATTTGTGTACGGATTTGCTCAAGCGGATGATTGAGCAGCTCGGTATACGTAAAGACCAAATAAATCGTGCCGAGGCTCATCGAATCCGTTGTCCACAAATATGCGCAATATAATAACGCAAGTGATCGGCCAAGCGTAAATACAAAAATAGTGGATACCCACATCGAATATCCGCCTATGCTTGCTTTCAGCGTAATCGGAAATATTTTGCGGAGCAGTCCATGAAATCGCCTCATCACAAATTCGCTTGCTCCATTTGCGCGTGTATCCTCTGTTCCCGCCAAATGCTCGCCAACAAACCCATAAAACTCCGCTTGCACTTCGCTTGATTTCACCCAAAATGGCGAAAAAGCCGTTCGTATTCGTTGAAGCACGAATATCGTCAATACAACGAACACCGTCATGCCTGCTCCTAAGCGCCAATCCTCGCGAAACATTAACACGAGTACACCTGCTATGAGCAGCAGATTCGCAACCAGCACAAATATGAAATTGGAGAAAAAATGCGACAGCTCATTCACGTCGCCATCGATCCGCTGAATTAACTCACCGCTCGTTCTCTCCTTATGAAAGCTCTGATCGAGGTGCAAGCAATGCTTCGCCAAATCACCTCTTAGCTCATTCGTTGCTGTCCAGCCGACTTGTTCTCCAATATAGCCTGAGGAAACGCTAGCGAGCTGATGCATAAGCGCAACCGTAATGAACAGCAAAGCGCTGCCGATAAGATCATTAATCTGAATGCCAGGCTGCAGCGCGCTATCAATAAAATGCCGTATGATTTGCGGATTCCAAAGCTGCAAACCAATGCTGGCAAGCAGCAGTACAGAGAGCAGAACGAGCTTGTGCCGCTCATGTTTTAAATAAGTGCTTAACAGTCTCCAATATTGTTTAATGGGGATATTCATTTTCTATTGCCTCCAAACACACCATCCATATATTTCATATTTATCTTAAAATGAGGAGAGGACTGGTGGCAAGGTAAAGAACAGTTATAGCTGCTTAGCACAGAAAGCGATTTTTAAAGGTTATAACGGGTAAGGGGCTAAAAAGGAAGCGAAAGGATTCCGCCGTTTCTATCTGAGGATGTAGATTCATGCAGTTACTAATAAGAAAAAGCTAACGCTATAAGTACGCGCCAGCTTTTTTTGTTCACTTCTATTTTTGCATATATTCACACAATCTTAGTCTTATCCCTTTAACAAACCAGCCTTGATTAATCCGTTGCGAATCCCCTGATCATCCACATGCGTTGTTACATAATCTGCGAATGGCAGCAGGTCTGGATGCGAGTTGCCCATTGCGATGCCTAGGCCTACTGTCTCCAGCATTTCAATATCATTCAAGCCATCGCCAAAAGCGACCGCATCGGCAGTCGTATAGCCGAGTTTCTCGAGCAATGCCTCAATTCCTTGAGCTTTGGAGCCGCCTGCGGGAAGAACATCAATCGCTTGAGGGTGCCAGCGAATAAGCTTCAGCTCGTCATGCAATCCATCATACAGATGCTCGTCGTGGCTCTCACAGTGTAGAAACACTTGGAAGATATCGTCCGTTTTCCAAAATTCCGGATTATAGCCTGGCAGATCTACCTTTAATGAATTTACCGAATCTATAATAAAGGGATGATCCTCTTTGTCCGCAAAAAAGTTATGCTCCCCTTCAAATACGAGTCCATGATTATGCTCAGCTGCAACCTTTACAAGTCGCTCCAAACGGCCTTTTTCGATCTCTCGTCTATATAGCGGAGTTCCTTTGTACACAACGTATCCGCCGTTTAGACATACGAATGACTCGATGCCGAGCTGCTCAGCAAGCGGCTTTATAAAGTAAGGCGCTCTGCCTGTTGCAATAACCGGCTCCACTCCACTTTCCTTCAGCTCCGCAATAGCCTTGATCGTATCTGCCGGAATTTCCTTATGCTCATTAATCAGCGTGCCATCGATATCAAAAAAAACGATTTTATACCCCATTCTCTGTTCTCTCCTATCCGTAGTCGCAGACGTATGACGCCTGTCCTTTTTATACAGTATAAAGAATTAAGCCATGAAAAGAAATCTTTCGCCTTATTTTGCAAGCTCTACCCGCCATGAAAAGCCTTGCCTCACAGCGCGCAGCATGCAGCATGGCACTTATCATCTAACGGACATAGAATCCGCTATTTCATGAAATATAGGTAAAAGTGGCGGGGTAACGGACATACGATACGCTAAACGGGCGGATTGGGGTGTTAAATGAGCTTTTTAACCCAAATAAGGGCCTATATGTCCGTAAGCTTAGCAATAAGTGGGGAATTTCGCAAAATAACGCATCTCATGTCCGTTGACCTTATTGTTCTTGAGAGTTTCGACTTGCGTTTACCGAATTCAACAAAAAAATAGCACCAGCGGGTGCTGATGCTACTAAATTTTTAATATCGTTACCAACCATAATCCAGTCCCTTGCCCGTCTCAACAAAGGTTTTCAAATTGCTTAGAATCATCCACCACTGACTATCCGTCGTTGGAATCGAAGGATGGTCTTCAGTAAATTGGTCATTAACCAAAGTTAGCTTCGTCGTAGCCCCAACCTCTTCTAGCGTAAAAGTGATCCTTGACTCCAGCTCTGCATGATTCGACCGATAAGAAGGACCTGGATGCTCCAAAAAGCTAAGTATTTTGCTTGGCTCATATGCTAAAATAGTACCATAGATATGAACGGTTTCATCGCCTTCCGTACCTGGCCCAACATATTTAAGCGATGATCCTACTTCGAAAGTTGATTCAATAATACAGCCAAAAAATGTTTGACGCGTTCCCTCAGGCGATACGAATGCATCCCATACCTTCTCGGGCGCTGCACCAATATAAAACTCATATTTAAACTCCATGTGTTACACTCCTTTTTCTATTTAAAATGGTTGATGTTTTCTACTTGTAGTATAAAACTATCTGCTAGGATCGTATTGTAAAAACGCGACAAAATGATCAATAGGAGTGATATAGAAATGAACACTATCGACCAAAAACGCAGTTTGGGTATTTTACAGCGGAGTGAGAGCGAGAAAAAATTTCAGCTTTCCCGTTACGCTCCTTCCGAACCTCTCCTTCCATTCATTAAGCATTACTGGATAATAAACTGGGATTTAGAAGGCCATGCTCCTTATTTTCAGGATGTCGTCCCGAACCCTTGTGTCAATCTCGTTATCGAAGACCACCAAAGCGGCATTTATGGCGTTGCCAGTCAAATGTATACGAAAAAAATTGAAGGCAAAGGACGAGTATTCGGCATTAAGTTTCAGCCTGGCGGTTTTTATCCTTTTCTAAACTCGCCTTTAGCAGAGCTTACGGACCAAGCGTTGTCGATTCAAGCTGTTTTTGGGACGGAAGCTAGCGTGTACGAGCAGCAGCTAAGGTTGGCAGCAGATCCTGCCGGCATGATCGCACTTACCGAGGCCTTACTTCTAGGTCAACTCCCGCAGCCGGATGAGTCGATTACACTCGTCAATCAAATCATTTCACGAATACACGAGGATCAAGAGATGACCAAGGTAGAGCAGCTATGCGAAACCTTCGATATTAACAAAAGGAAGCTGCAGCGCCTCTTCAGTCAATATGTCGGAATAACGCCAAAGTGGGTGATTAAGCTGTACCGGCTGCAAAATGCGGCAGAAGCGATCGATAAGAGCACTCATTATGATTCACTTAAGCTCTCAGCCGAGCTTGGCTATTATGATCAATCACATTTTATTAAGGACTTTAAATCCATTATTGGGAAAACGCCTGATGAATATGCAAAGCGACAAGCTTTGTAGTTTGCCTGCTGCTTAGCCAATTTGACTGAGGCTTGAATGATCCTGTATATTTATAAAAATCAATAAAATAAGCACGGCTTACGATGGAAGCACCCGTAAGAGCAGGCGTATACCGCCTATCTTGCAGGTGCTTTTTTTGCGTTGTTTGCCCAAAACCAAAGGAGGTTTTATCGATCATGCCATCTGCTTCCAAATTAACCGTAGTTTTGTTTGCGCTCTTGCTTGCGTTTCTCAGTCCAGCTACTATTGCTGCCGCACCGTTTGAATTCAGCGTTACTGCCAAAACAGCTTTTGACAAAATGAAAGGAACCGCGGATAAAGGTACCTCTGCCAAGTTAACGTCTCAATACACGGAATTGCAAGAAATTCAGAAGCTGACCCTTGATTGGGATGTGCGGATAGACAAGCTCCATTACCAAAACGAGGAGACCGTTCTCGCTACTCGCAAGCGGATTAAGGAAGTTGGCGCAGAGAAGCTGTTTCAGCTAGAGGCAGCTGTCGCGCAAACCAAAAAGAAATACGAAGCCCTATTTAACCTTTATGATTCCTTGAATCAACAGCTGAGCCTTGCCAAATCGTTCAAAGATAAATGGCTTACGAATGCGCTGAAGCCGCAGGTCGAAACGACTAAAGCTGCCGTTCAGCTCGCCAAACTTGATATACGCAGCAAAGAAACAGCGCTTAGAACAGCCAAAGCGAGCACCGCCAAAACGATTAAAGATTTGCGAGAGCTGCTGAGCGGCATCGACCCGCTTAAGGTGAAAATTAAAGCATCCAAGAGCACCATCAGCAGTATAAAGAAACAGTTCACGACGGAGACATCCATTTTGAATCAAGTGTTGAAAAAAGGCGATTCAACTGCAACGTCAAGCTCTTTTACACGCATGCTCGCTTACACAAAGCAAATTAACGAGCAGAAACAAAAAACATACAACTATGAGCAGCAGACGATGAGCATTATAGCTAAAGTCGACGCGCAAATAGCAGCTATCAAGTAAGTAAAGCACAGCAAAAAAGCGCGTCTCGGCATCCGAAACGCGCTTCCATCTATGATTCGTCATCTTTATACAGTAGGGAGCCATACCTCAACAATAGTACCTACACCAAGCTCGCTGGACAACGATAATCGTCCCCCATGCGACGATACTATTTTATCTACAATCATCATGCCTAAGCCGTTCCCGTCCCGTCTTGTCGTATGGAACGGTTGTCCAATACGCCGCATCACTTCATCCGTCATACCTACGCCGTTATCGATAAATTGAATGCGTTGATAATTGTCCACCACATCGAGCTTAATGTTAACTTCTCCGCCGAAGGGCAGAGCTTCCATACAATTTTTTAAAATATTTAAAAATACCTGTTTGACTTGGTCACGGTCGCATAGAATTTTTGTCTCGCCTACTTTTGCGCTCCGTATTTGAATGCCGTTCATCTCAAATTGAAGCTCGAACACCGATATGACCTCTTGTAAAATAACATCACAATCTTCTTCCTTATACTGAATCGCTTGCGGCCTTCCCAATATTAAATATTCGCCCACAATCGCATTCATCCGCTCCAGCTCTGACATCATCAAGTTGTAATGATGGGGGTTCGTCGTTTTGCTGGACAATTGAAGCATGCCTTTTACTGTAGTCATAGGATTGCGAATCTCATGTGCGATGCTGACAGCCAGCTGGCCTGCAAACACAAGCTTCTCACTATTGCGAAGCAGTTCTTCCGCGATCTTCATTTCCGTAATATCCCGCAAGCTGCCGACAACCCGCGTAAGCTGGCGCTCGCTGTCGTAGATAGGAACCACATCCAGCATGTAGTAGCGCAGCTTCTCTTCAACTAGAATAGATAGCTCGATTCCTACACAGGACTCACTGCGTTTCATAACACGTTCAAAATAAGTACCAATGATGCCGACTTCAAATACACTTGTGCCTAAGCAGCCATTTTTTTCATGATCCGAATTGTTTAATATCGCAGCGCAGTATTTGTTTATTTCTACAATTGCACCCTGCGCATCGGCAATAATGACACCATAATAATCCGTTTCCAGTAAAACCTGATTTAAGATTTGAAGCTGTGTATTGTGTTTACGGAGCAGCAGCTCTCGCTCGATAGAATCAACGATTGTGCATAAAAGTGCAAGCAAATGAGGATGGGCAAACTGAATTTCCGTCATGATCGAAATCGAACCAAGCAGCTGACCGCTGTCCTCCATAAAAAAAGGAGCTGTATAACAAGCTAGCTGATGCAGTACTTTCTGATAATGATCTTCGCCTACAAGCTGAATAGGCAGCTGTTCACGCAAACATAGATCAACCGAGCTCGTACCGATCTCTTCACAGTATCGCACGCCTTCAACAATACCTAGCTGGCGCACCTGATTAATAATAGAAGCATTTCCTCTGAACTCAAGGATATACCCCTCATTGTCTGATATGGCAAGGAAAAAAGGGTCATCTGCAACGGTCGATAAAAATTTTTCAACAAACACGCTGATAACTTCAATCGTTTCTTTATAATGGCCCTGCTGAGCTTTAAGCTCCGCATCCGTAAACCGCTGGGTAAATATAGGCAGTTCATCACGATTAAGTCCATACCGCTCGCATTTTCGATGTGATTCTATGATTAAATCGTTATTTATCATATGGTATACCAATTAACCTTTCCAGGACAGCTAGCTTCCATTTTGTTGGACATTATCCAATATTCTAGTTTAACCTGGCATATTCCTTCCCAAATTCATTAAAAATCACTTATTATCTACAATAATCTCCAAAATCAGCGTCGAGACCCCAAAAAGCGACATTCCTTCGTTCGAAATTTGCACCAAATCAATCCTAAAATAAAAAAAAGCGATGCTTAATAGTTAAAAACCATTAAGAAATCGCTTTTTTTCAATGTTTTGCAATGTTATGATTAGCCCTTTGGCGAAAGCTCAATTTTCATGTCATCAAGGTACAAAGTTGTCAGACCCTCATAGCCGGAGTCGCTGCCCACAATGACATAAAGCTCACCCTTCTCGTTGGTTTGCAATGTTGCCGTATAATCCATGGCGACTGGCTGAAAGCCTTTTAGCGAATCATCCGGCTGCACCATGTTTCCAACGATCTTCATATCTTTACCTTCGGTCTTCTGATTGCCTTTATCCAAATTCATTCGATAGTAATGATCACCACCGCTATCAACCTTGACAGCTTGAGGCTCATTGCTTACAAATCCTGCTTTAATGCTGACAGCCTCTCCAGGAGCTCCGCCAACCCCCATCATACCGCCCGATTGATCCGTATACAGCTTAAAGGATAATGATGCTTGATATACCGTATTTGGCTTCAGCCCATCGATCTTCTTCGTCGCGAACATGAACAAATCATCGCTGCGATTCATCCCTTTAAGCTTCAGTGCGTAGTTGGTCTTGTTATTCGCAAGGGGAAGCAGTTCTCTAGCATATTGCAGCTCGTAAATATCCGGATTGTAGTCTACTGGCAGATCGGCAAAAGCTCCCTTCCAGCCTTCCTCGCCCTGGTCAAAGTTATAATGGAGCGATAGCGCAGCCTCACTCGTTTGCACGGTAACTTTTTTCTGCTTCGCGTCCCAGCTCGTTTTTGCTCCTAACAGCTGTGCTACCATTTTTGCTGGTATGAAGGTCGTGCCTTTAATAACAACAACTTTGGCAGGCAGCTTCACGTTTTTAATGAAGCTCCCAACTACCGCATCACTATTCTGAGTGAGAGTCACCGCAAGTCCAGCACGAGTTAAAATAATCTGTTTCGCTGCCGCATCCAATTGAATGTTTGCTTGCAATCCCTCAGCCAATGCTCTGACAGGGACCATCGCAATGCCATTCTGTAAATAAGGCGCCACCGCAAGCTTATGCTCTCCGCGGTAATCAATCGATTTGGTACTTCCTATTTGAAATTGAAGAGGAGCAGGCGAAACGGCTGAAGCGCCATAAGCGGTTGCTCCGCTAGCTGCTGCACTAAGAAATAAAGCGGACGAAAGAGATGCTATCATGAGGTTTTTATTTAACAATTGTTTAAAGGCCATTTGTCTACCATCCTTTGTTGTTAGTCTTTTGGTGCGTACCCAAACTAACGAACAAAGATGAATATAAGTTGCATATGGCTAATTTTTTATGACTTAAGACTCTGCTCCAGATCTTCAAGCAAATCCTCGCTATCTTCAATCCCGACTGATATTCGCACTAAACCATCCGTAATGCCAAGCTGCTTCCGCCGCTCGCTTGGTATAGATGCATGCGTCATTCTCGCGGGAACGGAAATAAGACTCTCTACAGCACCTAAGCTCTCGGCAAGCGTAAAATATTTCAACTTTTTGATCATCGCAGACGCTTTCTCCGCGCTGCCTACGTCAAATGATATAATGCCGCCAAAGCCGCGTGCCTGCCTCTTCGCAAGCTCATGCTGCGGATGGCTCGGCAGCCCCGGGTAATAGATGTTTTGAATGGTTTCCAAACGCGATAAATAAGCGACAATTGCCTCAGCATTCTCTTCATGAGCTTCCATGCGCAGGCCAAGTGTCTTCAACCCTCGGATGAGCAGCCACGAATCCTGAGGACCAAGCACGCCTCCCGTCGCATTTTGCACAAAATGTAGCTCTTCCCCCAGCTTATCGTTGCTCACAACAGCAAGACCAGCGACAACGTCGCTATGCCCGCCAATATATTTGGTAGCAGAATGAAGCACGATATCAGCGCCTAGTGTTATCGGGGTTTGCCAGTATGGCGTGCTGAACGTATTGTCCACAATGAATAGCAGCTGCCTAGCTTTGGCCCAAGCGGCTACACCTGCAATGTCCGTTACTTTAAGCAGCGGATTCGTCGGCGTTTCCACAAACAATGCTTTTGTATTTGGCTGAAGCGCCTTCTCCATATCTTCTAGGCTCGTCGTATCCGCAAAGGTCGCTTCAATCCCCAGTCGGCTCAGCACCTTCGTCACAATGCGATACGTTCCCCCATACACATCATCCGTCAAAATAATATGATCGCCAGCGCTCAGTAGCGAAAACACAGCGTTAATCGCTGCCATGCCTGAGCTAAAAGCAAAACCTCTTGCACCTTCCTCTAAATCAGCAATATACTGCTCCAGTGCATGACGCGTTGGATTGCCCGTACGTGAGTATTCATACCCTTTATGAACGCCGATGTCGTCCTGTTTATAGGTGCTCACTTGGTAAATGGGAACGCTGACCGCACCTGTAAAAGGGTCAAAGGGGCTGCCTCCATGAATGAGCTTTGTTTTTCGCCTCAGCTTAAGCACCTCCGTTGTAAATCTGTTTGCTTAAGTACCGCTCACTGCCATCTGGAAAAATAGTAACGATTCGGCTGCCGGGCGCAGCTGCTTCCGCTTCAAGCAGCGCAGCATGCAGAGCGGCGCCCGATGAGCTGCCGACAAGCATTCCTTCGAGCTGCGCCAGCTCCTTCACCCTTGCAAAAGCATCCTCATCCTTTATCGTATGAATGGCATCGAAATAGCTGCTATCCATAAATGGAGCCAGCTTCTCCACACCAATTCCCTCTATCCTGTGCGGCCCTAGTGCTCCGCCGCCAAGTATGGAGCCTTCCGGCTCAACAATAACCGTCTTCACCTTTGGGCTCTGCTCCTTCAAATACTGCGCTGTTCCCATGAAGGTGCCCCCCGTTCCCGCTCCGGCAACAAAAACATCAACCGCACCGTTTAAATCATGCCATAGCTCAGGGCCTAACGTTTTGTAATAGGTTAACGGATTTGCTGCATTAGAAAACTGCCTTGGCGAATAGGAACCGGGTATTTCCTTCATCAGCTCTTCCGCCTTCTGAACTGCGCCTGCTATGCCAAGCTCTGTTGGCGTATTTACAACTTGTGCGCCAAGCGCCCTCATCAATTGCTGCTTCTCTATGCTGAATTTATGGGGGACAACAAAGATCGTCGATACTCCCCGTCCGATTGCCGCCAATGCCAGACCTATTCCCGTATTGCCTGCTGTCGCTTCGATAACGGTTCCTCCGGGCTTCAGCTGTCCGTTTGCGAATGCGGCATTCAACAGCTCGACACCAAGCCGATCCTTGACGCTTCCTCCCGGATTTTTATACTCAAGCTTCGCATAAAGCGTTACACCTTCCGGCAGCGCAAAACCTGTAAGCTCAACTAGCGGCGTATTGCCAATTAGTGCGTGGATATTGTGATACAACGCCATTTGCAATCCCTCCCACGACTCCTATTTCCTCCTACGCGCATCCTTTACTCGGGCTATACTCTTCATCATATGAAGCTGCTTCTCTTTGTGTCTATGTCCCGTAAGCCTACTTTTAGGCGTTATTCAAGCCTATAAAAAAGGGATGCTCCTCAAGTAGAAAAGTCTACTTAAGGAGCATCCCCTTATCATTAAGCCTCGCTCAGTCCCCACCCGATTGCATGTTTTGTCGTCTGTTCAAGCCACTCATTGCTTGCGAAGTTTGGAATGTCCTTTGTTACCGTAAGCGTCGACTGTCCTTCAAAGCCGGGATGTGGGCAATATACAGCCGTGTTCTCCCACTTCTCCGAGCCATTTCTTCTAAAAAGCAAACGGTATTCATACAACCCCGGCTTAATCTGCTCTGACACCATCTGAACGGTCTTCTCAAAGGAAAATGTCGTGCGATAGCCTTCCAACTGGCTCATCGTACCTGCCATGAGAACAACGGGCTCCGCCCGTTCCACCTCGCTCGAAGGATGCAAAATCAATTCGTATTCCATGCCCGGCTCGCCATAGACAATAAGAAGAATAGGCAGTCCCACAACAGCAATTTTGGGCGCTTCCACAAATACAGGCTGATGTGTCGGCAGGATCAAAAATCAAATTATACGGGCTCATAAGCAGCCTCATTTTTCATTAAGTATGACAAAGAATTACTTAGTGTTACCGACCCTGCGGGCGCGTCCACCATATGGAATTGAAGCTTCGCTCCAGCCGCAAGCTGATCATGACTGATCGACACCTTATGCCACGATTCGCCGTTTACACTCAGTTTATCCCAATATGCATTTTTAGCGCCGTTGTTCACCGCTTCAATGACAAGCTCCTTGCCGTTCTCCAATTGAATGGTCACTTTACGGAACAAGGGGCTGCCCATGACATATTCCGGAGTTCCGGGACAGAATGGATACATCCCAAGCGCACTCCATATATACCAAGAGCTCAAGCTCCCATTATCCTCATCGCCAGGCAGCCCATCAGGCCTGCTGCTGAATAGCTTCTTCATCGCTTTTCTCACCCAATATTGCGTTCGAGATGGCTTGCCGATTACGGTATAAATATAGGGAATATGGAAGCTAGGCTGATTGCTAATGGCAAATTGGCCGAAATCTATCGCAGCCATTTCCTCCATCCATTTCATAAACAGCTGGGCGTTTTTGTGCTGCTGGCCTGTATATTGAAGGGAAAGCTGACGCTGCATTTCCGAGCTTCTGTTCTCCATGGTCCGAAATACGAGCATGCTGGACAAGATTACATATAAAACAATGACCGATAGCAAAATAATTTTCATTTTCTTATCAAGCGATCTGAACACCGTATCCCCTCGTTCCCCAGTTGTCCTCATTTCTATTTTAACGCAAGCTATAATGAAGCGCTTTCTTTTATTGCCCATCGATAGTACCATACAAGCAGCTTATAAAAAAGCCGTTAAAGCTGCGAAATGGTTTGCAATCGCAGGATGGATGGATAAACGAAAAAAAAACTCCCGATTATTTCAGGAGTTCATTCGCAGAATGTGGGCAGGCCGCTAAAACGTCTCAACTAATGCTTGCGCAGCTTCTTCGATATGCGATTTCCCGCTGACTGCATCAGCTGCACGAGCAAAATAAGAATAATGACGCAAACGTACATCACGTCGGGCTCCCAGCGCTGGTAGCCGTACCTAATCGCCACATCCCCTAAACCGCCTGCGCCAAGTACACCCGCCATCGCTGTTGCGCCGATTAATCCAATCGTTGCGATGGTTAAACCAAGCACGATTCCAGGTCTTGCTTCCTTCAAAATAACCCGCCAAATGATTTGCCGGCGCGAAGCTCCCATCGCTTGAAATGCTTCAATCACACCGGGATTTACCTCCAGCAAAGCCGATTCGATAAGCCTCGCAATATAAGGCGCAGTATAAAAGACAAGCGGAACGATTGCTCCTCTCACCCCGATTGTCGTATGCACAATCCATTTCGTAATGGGAATGATCGCTATTAAAATAATGATGAACGGGACAGACCGCAGCACATTGATGACTGCGTTTAACAGATGATAGAGCACCTTGTTCTCATAAATATGATTTGGGCGCAGCACGACTAGGCAAATGCCCAGAAACAAGCCAATAATAGTGGAGAAAAACAAGGAATAAACAACCATCGCCGCCGTTTCCCCTAGCGCTTCTGTGTATAGATCATGGTTCTCGGCGAGGCTTCTGAAGAAGCTATCCAGCATGCTTAAGCACCTCCACCTGCATTCCGTTTTGTACCATGTATGCAATTCCTTCTTCTATGGCAGTCGATTCGCCCGGCAGACTAATTAAGAGAAAACCAAATACGGTATCTTTAATTTTCGTTATATTTCCGTACAAAATGCTTGGCCGAAGCTGATAGCGCAGCGTCAAATCTGCGAGTATAGGCTCGCTTACCGTATCGCCAATGAAGGAGATGCGAAGCAGATGCTTTGGCTCTGCAGGGTGGTTGGCTTTGTAAAGCAGCTCCTGCGGCAAATCCGCATCAAACACGCTTTTCGTAAATTTTTTGGTCGTATCCGTTTGCGGTTTCGTAAACAGCTCCAAAATAGAGCCCTGCTCTACAATGATGCCGTTCTCCATAACGGCTGCTCGATCGCATATCTTTTTCAATACATACATCTCATGGGTAATCAACACAATCGTAATTCCATAGGAACGATGAATGTCGAGCAGCAAATGCAGGATTGAATCGGTCGTCTGCGGATCAAGTGCTGATGTCGCTTCATCGCATAACAAGATTTCCGGCTCGTTGGCAAGTGCCCTTGCGATCGCCACACGCTGCTTCTGCCCTCCAGACAATTGAGCGGGGTAGCTGTCACTTTTATCCGCAAGATCCACAAGCTTCAGCAATTCGTTTACCCTTGCTTCAATTTGTTTTTTGGGGGCACCTGCAAGCACGAGCGGAGCGGCTATATTCTCATAGACGGTACTCGACATAAGCAAGTTGAAGTTTTGAAAAATCATCCCGATTTTCCGCCGCATAATGCGCAGTTCCTGCTCGCTAAGCGATGCCAGATCCGTGTTGTTTATACGTATACTGCCAGCAGTCGGCCGCTCCAAATAGTTGATACAGCGCAGAAGCGTACTTTTGCCTGCTCCGCTGTAGCCGATAATGCCGAAAATTTCCCCTTTACGAATATGCAGATTCGCGTCCTTAATTGCATGAATGTTCTGTTTGCCCTGTTGATACGTTTTGCTGACATTTTCGATCCAGATCACTGTACAACCCCGCCTCTGCTAAAATGTTAAAAAGGTCTCTTCATCTAAGAAGAGACCAAGGTCTATTTTCGAGCTACCAAGAAGCGACAATGTACGTGCCGTATTTTTCTTCTACGAATTTCTTGACTTGGTCGGAATGATAAGCCTTAATCAATCTTTGGAATACCGGCTTATCCTTGTCCTCGGTTCTTACTGCAATAATATTTACCCAAGGAGAATCCTTTGGCTCAATAAAAATGGCATCCTTCGTTGGCACAAAACCCGCTTCTACCGCATAGTTGGTGTTGATTACTGCCGCCGTCAGATCGCCAAGCGCTTTCGGAATGAATGCTGCATCCAGCTCCTCAAATTTCAATTTGAGCTTGTTTTCTGCGATGTCGCGAACAGTCGCTTTAATGCCAACGCCTTCTTTTAATTTGATCAGTCCAGCATTTTCAAATAGGATCAACGCGCGTGCGCCATTCGTCGGATCATTAGGCAGGCCGATAACATCGCCTTCCTTTATTTCAGAAACGTCTTTGATTTTTTTGGAGTAGAAGCCGATTGGAAAATTAAGCGTGTTCGCGATCTTCACCAAATCAAGGTTGTTATCCTTCTTGAATTGATCGAGATACGGCTCATGCTGGAATGCATTCGCATCAAGCTCGCCTTCCGCCAGCACTTTATTCGGCTGTACATAGTCATTGAATACAACAAGCTCAATATCAAGGTTATCCTTAGCCGCAACTTCCTGCACCTGCTTCCAAATCTCTTCCTCAACGCCTGCCGAAATGCCTACCTTAAGCTTTGCTTTCTCTCCTTCTCCCTCTGCACCTTTGGATTCTGATTTGTTGCCGCACGCGGCAAGCACAGCGGTTAATACCAGTGTCAGCATAATCAATACGAGCTTTTGTTTCATATGATCTCCCCTGCTTCCTATTTGTTTTTCAAGCTGATTACATGTCTAGAAAAACAGAAAAGCTCTTATTCCACGATGCCGGCTGCTTGCGCCGTTCCGTGAAATAAGAGCTTTTAGTCGTCTAATCAGCTCAATTTCTTATAATTCCGATGAGCTTACTATAGATTATATTTATTGCTTCTGTCAACGATTTTATTTGTCATTCAAGCGCTAGCTCTTCCATGGATGACCAATTCCAACGTGGAACGGCTGCCGCTCCGTTATTGCACCACGCTGCAGCCGCGCTAGCCATCTTACGATTTAGCCTGCACCTCATCCTTAATCCGCTGTACAACCTCAGCAATCGCTAGTGATCCGAGATCACCTTCGCCTCTTTTTCTGATGGCAACGCTGCCCGCGTTTTTCTCACTTTCACCGAGTACCAATGTGTAAGGCACCTTTTCAAGGCCAGCCTCGCGAATTTTATAACCCAGCTTCTCATTCCGAGTATCCACTTTAGTGCGAATGCCCGCTTCAGCGAGTGCTTCCTTCACCTGCAAGGCATAATCGATATATTTCTCCGAGACAGGCAGCAGCTTAACCTGAACAGGTGCGAGCCATAATGGGAATGCTCCTGAAAAATGCTCTGTCAATATACCGATAAAACGATCAATCGATCCATATACCGCACGATGAATAACGACAGGGCGATGCTTCTGGTTGTCTTCGCCAATATAGGATAAATCAAATTTCTCAGGCATTTGGAAATCAAGCTGAATCGTGCCGCATTGCCAGCTCCGCTTCAAAGCATCGAGGATATGAAAGTCGATTTTCGGCCCATAAAATGCACCGTCGCCCTCATTTACGCGATATTGAATATTGCGGATGTCCAGTACGCTGCGCAGCGATTGCTCCGCTTGATCCCATAGCTCCTCGGAACCCATTGAGTCCTCTGGTCTAGTCGACAGCTCAATTTTGAAATCAAAACCGAATACGCCGTAGATATGGTCGATCAATGCGATTGCATGGCTAATCTCTGCTTCAATCTGATCAGGCCGCACGAATATATGTGCATCATCCTGGCAAAACGTACGCACCCGCATCATGCCGTTCAGAGCCCCCGAGTACTCATGGCGATGAACCTGGCCAAATTCCGACATCCGAATCGGAAGCTCTCTATACGAATGCAGACTGTTTTTGAAAATCAACATATGCCCCGGGCAGTTCATCGGTTTTAGCGCATAAGCCGTGTCATCCACATTTGTAAAATACATATTGTCCTTATAATGATCCCAGTGACCCGATTGCTCCCACATCCGCTGGTTCATCATAAATGGCGTGCGTACTTCCTCATAATCCCGCTGCCGCTGCTTCTCGCGAATCAGGCTCTCCAGCTCCGTACGAATTGTCATGCCGTTCGGAAGGTAGAACGGCATGCCCGGCGCCTCTTCTGAGAACATGAACAGCTCCAATTCCTTGCCAAGCTTGCGGTGATCACGCTTCTTCGCTTCCTCCAGCAGGTGCAAATGCTCATCAAGCTGAGCCTTTTTCGGGAAGGACGTGCCATATATCCGCTGCAGCATTTTGTTGTCCGAATTGCCACGCCAGTAAGCGCCTGCTACACTTAGCAGCTTGAACGCCTTGATGCGTCCTGTGGAAGGTAAATGCGGACCGCGGCAAAGGTCAACAAACTCGCCTTGCTCATACAGCGAAATAATGGAATCGTCCGGCAAATCACGAATTAACTCCAGTTTGAGCGGTTCTTCCTCCTGTGCGAATAAAGCTGTCGCTTCCTCGCGACTCACTTCACGACGCGTAATAGGCAGGTTTTCTTGAATAACCTTGCTCATCTCCGCTTCTATCGCAGCAAGATCATCTGTAGACAACGGCTTCTCGATATCAATGTCATAGTAGAAACCATCCTCAATAACAGGACCAATCCCGAGCTTCACTGCCTTTTCCCCGTAAATACGTTTTATAGCTTGTGCCATAACATGTGCTGTACTGTGACGGTAAATCGCTAAACCATCAGCACCATCGAGCGTAATAATTTCAACGCTGCTGCTTGCTTGGATGGGCTCGTTCAGATCGACGAGCCTGCCATCGACTTTTCCCGCGACTGCATTTTTGCCAAGGCCAATACTGATTGATTCCGCCAATTGCGCGGCGGTTGTCCCCTGTGGATACTCCTTAACTGTTCCATTCGGTAATGTAATTGCAATACTCATCATGCAGCCTCCGATCGAATGTAGTTGAACGCAAAAAAACACATCTCTCCCACCAAGGGACGAGTGCGTTCAGCTCGTGGTTCCACCCTCATTCGATCTGCTGCTTTATATGACTGGCTATCCGCCAGACTTAAAGTTACAGCAAGATCCTTATTGAGCACCCGGTAACGAGGATGAATCGGTGTTATTTACAATCGCTTTATGCAAACAGCGGGTTCAATAACACGGCTGCAAAGGGGTAATTACACATTCGGTTGCTGGAGAAGCTCTCAGCCTTAGCCTCTCTCTCTGGACAGCTCGTATAAGGTAATCTTGTCTTTGGTCAATGCCTATTTATGGCTAAATTGTAATTCGAATGTTCTAATAAGTCAACTGCAGCCAAGTATTCATGGAAATAAGCATAATTTTTAGCATTTTTATTCGATCATTTTAGACGTGCCCAGTCACTTCCACATGCACCATCGGACAAAATATGCTTTAATATACCAAAGGAGCGTGATTCAATGGACATCAAATCGTTTTTATTTCCAAAAAACGAGGTCTCATACCTCATGACATCCTCTAATATGAAAGAAGCCATAGATAAATTAGAGGCTAGCCACTATACAGCCATTCCGATCTTGGACGACAATGGCTTATATTTCGGAACACTTTCCGAAGGGGATTTATTATGGAAGTTGAAAGCCACACCCGGCCTCACCTTCGATACGATGCACGAAATTCCTGTCGTCTCTATCAAAAAACGGATGAAAGTCGAATGTGTCGCGATCAACGCCGATTTGGACGATATGCTGGCGCTGGCGGCCGATCAGAACTTCGTTCCCGTGGTAGACACCGATCGCGTCTTTCTTGGTATTATTCGCCGTAAAGATATCATCGAATACTATACCCGAAATATTTCTGATTAGCTTGGAAAAGCCAGATCATGCAAACAAGAAGGCTGCCGTCGCCGGCAGCCTTTTATGATGAATTAGTGGAGAAGCACGATTAAATGCTTTGTTTGGATAACGCTTCAAAATACGCTACAACGACCTCACGAAATTCCAGAGCAGCTCGCGAAATGTACCGATTCCTATGCCATAATAGTGCTATCTCCCGTACTAATTCGTGATTCTCTATTTGGAGATAATGGATTTGTTCCCGCGAATTCCTTGCCGTGCTGGGTAAGAAGGCTATACCTATTTCGGCCTCTACAAGCATGCTAAGCCTTGCAGGTTCATCCCCCTCATACACATATTTTGGTACAAATCCAATCGATTCGCATAAAGAGTCAACTAAATCGCGCGTACCGTAACCTCTTTTCACTCCGACAAACCATTCATCCCTTAGCTCTGCCAAAGATACGCTGCTTCGATCTGCCAGCCGATGCCCCTTTGGAACAGCTACAAGGATCGGGTCGATAAACACGATTTGACATTCGATATCATCCCCTTCTATAGGAGGCGAGGACAAGCAAAAATCCACTTCTCCTCTATCAAGAAGCGTAACCATTTCCTGTGTGGCGAGCATTTGCACATGAAATTGAATATCAGGACGTTTTTTCCGAAACTCACGAAGGATATTGGGCAATTTGCTTGCAGTGGTCACTGCTAATTTGAGCGTGCTATGTTCCAGGCTGGATAAATCGCTAAGCTCCTGCTTCCCCTGCTCCAATTCAAACAAAGCCCTTTCTGCACGGCGGAGGAATAGGCTGCCATACTCATTCAATCGCAAATTTCTCCCTATTCGATCGAATAAGGGAACCCCTAAATCCTCCTCCAAGCGCCCAATCGTTTTGCTTAGTGAAGACTGAGTAACGTGCAGATTGCGTGCAGCTTCGGTCATATGCTCCAAACGAGCTACCGTAAGAAAATATTGCAGTTGAAGAAGTTCCATTTTGCGCCCCCATTCATTCCCTCAAGTCAATGAGATTATAGCATCAAATGCGTTGGAATGAATAAATGAATTCAAGTACGATGACATTAATACGATTTGGGGGCGATTCAAAAATGAGTGTTCGCAGCAGGTGGTTAATGATCTCCGTTGGTCTAGGGATACTATTGAACCCATTAAATTCTTCGATGGTTTCAGTTGCTATTCCACGTCTGCAGCATGTATTCCAACTTGATTTTACAAGTGTTTCTTGGATTATTTTTTCCTTTTACATTGCAAGCAGCATCGCTCAGCCTATTATGGGAAAGGCCAGCGATTTATTCGGGCGCAGGAAGATCTTTCTTGCCGGCCTTGTTGTAGCCTTCGTTGCATCATTACTAGCTCCGCTATCACCAAGCTTCGGATGGCTCATAGTGTTCCGCATTGTGCAAGCCATTGGAACAAGCATGATGGTTGCCGTTGGAATGGCCATTGTACGCATTCATATTACGGAGAAACAAGCGACTGCGCTGTCTGTTTTGTCCATCTTTCTATCGGGAGCGGCAGCCATAGGACCCTTTATTGGCGGGGTCTTGATTCATTCGTGGGATTGGACGGCTATTTTTTTCGTCAATATTCCATTTGCGGTGGCTAGCTTTCTATTAGCATGGAGAACTATTCCTATGGATGAACCGCGAATGCACGTTGCCAAGGACATGTCTTTTCGTATGTGGTTTGATTTGATAGATGCGTCAGGAATCTTGCTCTTTACAGTAGGTCTGATTGCCCTGCTCGCTTCATTGCTCTCAGCCAAATCATCTGGACATCTCTCATTCGGAAATGGTATTTTCTTGCTGATCGGCCTTGCTGCGCTGGGGGCATTCGTACGACATGAGTTAAAAGCGGCGTCACCTTTTATTCCACTGCGCACATTCGCCAAATATCCTGCGATGACTTGGGTTAATGTAGAATTCATGCTCGTTAACGTACTATACTACTCGCTCTTTTTCGGGCTACCATCCTACTTGCAAATGGTGCGCCATGTCAGTGAGTTCCAAACCGGGATTCTCATGCTAAGCTTAGGCTTATGCTCGCTAGTTACTTCTCCAATCGCAGGACGATGGATCGATAAATCAGGACCAAGACCAGCATTGCTGGTATCTGCCATTCTCATGACACTTGGGTCAGTGTGGCTCGTCACATTGAATCAAAATTCACCGGTTATCAGCGTATGTCTCGCTTTGGCTGCATTCGGCATTAGCAACGGGCTGAACAATGTTGGGATGCAAGCATCCTTGTTCCAAAGCTCTCCAAAAGAAATAATCGGTGTAGCATCCGGATTATTTAATACATCCAGATACTTTGGAACCATCCTCTCCTCATTGCTGATAGGTATCGTTATGGGCGATACGTTCAGCTTCGAGGGATTTCACGTGCTTGGAATTATCCTCACGCTCATTGCGTTGTCTTTGGTATTCCTGAACCGGCGGCGCCGGGATTCATTACGATACAGAATCCATTAATTCGAAGAAATATTTTGATTCATGAGTCTGATAAAGCTTGAACCAAGCCTGTAATGTTTTTGGCGCAAAAACATCCAACAGCTGCAGTACATGCATCGTAAATTCCAGCGGGGCTATACCTGATGCAGTAACTAAGTTTCCATCTGTTACTGCAGGCTCCGTTTCATAATATTTTTCTCCCGTATAATTAGGACAAATCATTTTCAAATAATCGAGATCGTTACTTGTATGTCTTCTTGAGTCGAGCGCTCCCATCTTTGCAAGTCCCATTGTAGCGCCACAAATCGCTGCAACTACTGTTCCTCCTTCTAATGCTTTTGATGCTTTTTTCAAAATAGGCTCGTGAATGGCCTCCATCCAAGTATCTCCGCCTGGAAGAACGAGTACATCCGTACTTTCCAAACTACACTCTTCAATAGAAATAGCAGGCAATATTTTCAATCCGCCCATTGTAGTAGCAGGATTTTTATCCACGCCGACTGTAATAACTTCTAAAGGTGCGACCTCTTTTTTAAAATACCTCCCCGAGTTAAGTTCAGCAGTTAAATAACCTACTTCCCAATCTGCCATCGTATCAAAAACATAAAGATATACTTTTTTTGTCTGCATAATAAACACTCCTTTTGTAATATCTGAATACCCCTATTATAAAAAAACTTCACTGACATCCTCCGTCAGTGAAGTTTTTTAAATTTGATAAAAATCAATTAAACGGTTGAAGAGCGCTCATGCAGGAAATCAGATGGCGAGCTGCCAACAATGCGCTTGAATATACGGTAAAAATACGAAACATCGTTATATCCTAAATAGTCGGCGATTTCACTAATCATCAGCTGCGATTCGGTCAGCATGTAGATCGCCGTCTTCATTCGCTGATTGTGTACATATTCGCTGATCGTCTGGTTCGTAACCGCCTTAAACAAAGTAGCCGCATAATTCGGTGTCGTATTAATGACATCCCCCAGCTCCTCCTTCGTCACCCTCTCGCGATAATGCGTCGAAATATATTGCTTCATGCTGTCAACACGCCGATGCTTGTCCGAGGAAATCATTCCGCGATCCTTCTCTTGATTGAGATAGACCAGTGCTTCCGTAAGCAGCGCCTCTGCCATGAGTTCATAGTAAGGCGGTTTCTCTTTGTATTGTGTCCAAACTCCTCGCAGCCTCTCCTGTATCACTTCAAAGCGCCCGAGCCGTTGCTTTAACGGCTCTTCCAGCTGAAGCAGAGGAAGGCTGCACTCGGAAGCGATTTTGCAAAAATTGACCACATACTTCGTGTGGACGACCGTTGGAACGCTTTTACCATAGTATGGAATATGCCCCGGTATAAGGAGCAAATCTCCTTTTTCCAAAATCACCTTCTCCTCGTTCACCCAATATACACATTTCCCATAAGTCACTAACGAGAGATGAAAGGATAACATGCGCCCCTCACCTTCCTCGTACCAATCCGCCCCGTTGTCCTGATGCACATCCATAATTGCCAGCATAATGAACGCCCCTTAGAACCGTACTATTGTACATTCATTGTACTATAGTTCTTATCTCCTTTCGACTTTTCACGTTACAATGAAAAAAATAAGGAGGCCTACAACATGCTAAAAACAAAAATTATTTGTACAATGGGGCCCGCTTGCGACTCCGTTTCGACGATTAAAGAAATGATCCAAGCAGGGATGACCGTTGGTAGACTGAATATGGCTCACGGCGAATTAGAAGATCACGTTATGCGAATGAACAATATACGGCAGGCTGCACGCGAGCTGAACACTTTTGTTCCCATTATGATGGATATTAAAGGTCCTGAGGTGCGGATCGGCAAGCTGAAGGAAGCGTCTTGCGAGCTGGTTATCGGTGAAGAATTGATTCTCACGACGGAGGATGTACTCGGCGATGCGACTCGTCTTCCTGTAAACTATTCCGAGCTTCCGCTTGTCGTAAAAACAGGCGACCGGATTCTCATTGATGATGGACTTGTTGATCTGACGGTACTGTCGGTGGAAGGTAACGATATTCGTTGCAAAATCGTGAGCGGCGGCATATTGAAACCTCGCAAAGGCGTTAACCTGCCAGGCATCAAAACGACGCTGCCAGGCGTAACGGAGCGCGATGTGGTGCATATTCACTTTGGCATCAAACATAATGTTGAGATCATTGCTGCTTCCTTCGTAAGAAAAGCAGAGGACATCTTGGAAATCCGCAACATTCTTGAAGAAGCAAATGCAAGCCATGTACAAATCATTTCCAAAATTGAGAACGCTGAGGGCATGCAAAACCTTGATGCAATTATCGAAGCATCCGATGGCATTATGGTCGCTCGTGGTGATCTAGGCGTTGAGGTACCGATCGAAGACGTGCCGATGATGCAGCGTGAGATGATCAACAAATGTAATCTTGTAGGCAAGCCGGTTATTGTTGCTACACATATGCTCGAATCGATGCAGGTTAACCCGCGTCCAACTCGGGCTGAAGTAAGCGACGTAGCCAATGCGGTTATTCAAGGCGCTGACGTCGTGATGCTCTCCGGCGAGACAGCTGCTGGAAAATACCCCATCCCATCCGTACGGACAATGGCTTCCATCGCAAGAAAAGCGGAATCCATGATCGATTATAAAGAGCAATTCGATAAAAAGAGATCGCAGCAAAGCACGAACATTACGGAGGTAATTAGCCAAGGTGTCGTTAGCTCCTCGCTTGAGCTGAGCGCCAAAGCAATTCTTACTTCAACGGAAAGCGGCTTTACTGCTCGCATGGTATCCAAGTACCGTCCGATGTCACCAATTATCGCGATTACGCAGCATGATCATGTGCTTCCAAAAATTTGCTTGCTCTCCGGCGTTATTCCGGTTAAAGGCGATGCAGTAACAACAACAGACGAAATGTTCGAGTCCGCTATCCGCAATGCCAAGCTGACTGGGCTTATTGATACAGGCGATATTATCGTGCTTTCCGCTGGCGTGCCAATCGGCCAAGCAGGGGCAACCAATCTTATCAAAGTAGCACAAGTATAAGTAATTATTTCGCCAAAAATGGCATGATATCAAAAAGCTGCGCCGTCCGAGGACGATGCAGCTTTTTACTCATATAAATGCAGCCCGAACGACTCAACATAACGATACTTTCATGAAGCTTTCACAAATGACATGCTTTCCTATGCCTTTTGGAGCATATTATAATAATAACAACACATCGTTTCTACACTTAGGAGGGAATGGGTATGAAAAAAGAACATACCGTTCATTTCAAAATTATGCATGGCTCGGCAACCAAGACGCTAACCGGACTCATGTACCTAGAAGAAAACACAAAACCAACTGTTCAAGATTATCAAGAAGTCCTGAAACAATGCGGACATGATGTACATATCGAGAATGAAGAGCAGTTTATTTTCCGCTCCAACAACCCAGAAGACGATTATTTGATCGACGTTCTTGAAAACTATAAGAAAAACGACAAAGATCTACATGCTGACCATCTCGCACAAAGCTTTGTAAAAAAGACGCCATTCCTATAGAAATATTACTAGAATAGGAGCAGAAAGGCTGTTTCGGGTCAAATGACCTCATGAAACAGCCTTTTTTTATCGTACAAAATAAACTGTTTACGACTTTGACAGCTGCTAAAGTACCTATTCCTTAATAAGGCTTTGGAAATATTTTCATGTTGAATTGGTTGTGTTATGCTTCTTCTAGGATTATAAAAGCTTAGAGTCAGCATGAAGCTATACCGTTCATGATCCATGAAAGTTGGTGATTCGTGAGTACAAATGAAAGTATCACCTTAGTTGTCATTACCCTCATTTCCGTGCCGCTTTTCCTGCTTGCCTTCATCGTCATTCGGCAATCGTTTAAGGATACTCGGGAAACTAAATTTATTTTGAAACATGGCGAATCCTTTGACGCGACTGTGAGCTCCATACAAAAAACCAATACGGAGATTAACGGTCATCCTGAGGTTTTTATCGGATTAACGATTCCAAGAGAGCATGCAGATCCCTATCGCGCCATCATTAAAACCGCCATTTATATGGTTAATATTCCTCAGTATCAGCCTGGCCGTAAAGTAAAGGTGAAGGTGCTGGAGACAAACGGCAAAATTAAGGTCGCCTTGGAAGGCGCACATGTATTTTAACTTTCATGAAATAAGAAGGAGCGCCGCAATCGGCGCTCTTTCTTATTGTACTGCAGCTGCCTTTCGTTTCCGCAGCAATAGTGTAAGTGGGATAGAACAAATAATAATAATCGTCCCCAGATGGAAAACATCCTGAACGCTAAGCGACAGCGCAATGGTTTTGGACGATACTCCGTCCTCCAAATGAGCAATCGTCTGTGCTGAGAGGATCGTGCTGAACAAACTAATCGATAGCGCTGATGTCCCCTGCCTGATCCAATTCATCACCGCAGAGGCATGACCTGAATTCACGCTTGGTACAGCAGACATCGCAGCGTTCGTCACGGGCATGTTGCTGAAGCCAATCCCCATATAACGAATAGCCACCCATACCGTAATAAATGCCGCGCTTGTCGCCACATTTGCATGGCTAAGCTCCCATGTGGCTAATCCCATTAGCAGCAAACCGATGAAGATTAGCCTCGATGGTCCTATTTTGCCATAAAGCCTGCCTACTGCAAGCGAGATTAATACCATCGCAAGTGTACCTGGAAGCATAACCATGCCGGTAGTAAAGCTCGACTCCCCTTTAATATTTTGCATGAAGATCGGAACGAGTAACGTGCCTGCATATAAGGAAATCGTTATACAGCAGTTTAGTATGACTCCGTAAGTAAACCTCGGTATTTTCAGTACTCGCAAATTTAATAAAGGATTGCTGACTCGCAGTGTCCGCACCACAAAATAAGCAAGCACGACTAAACCAGCAGCGATCATTCCGAGTGTTTGCCACCCCGCCCAGCCCCAATTATGCGCCTCGCTAAATGCGACCAGCAACGCGCTTGTTCCGATGAGAACTGCGCCAAACCCGATCCAATCCAGCTTAATTCCGGTGCTTAATCGGTAATTAGGAATATACTTGGCGGCAATAAGCACAGCAATAATGCCAATCGGAATGTTCATTAGAAATAATGATTTCCAGCCGTAAATTTCAGCAAGCCATCCGCCTATCGTCGGCCCAAGCGCAGGAGCAAGCATCGCTGATACACTCCAGAAGCTGACGGCAACAGCCTGTTTTGATTTCTCAATGGTCTGGTAAATGATTGTCATCGTTGTGGGCATAATAATTCCGCTGAAGAATCCTTGCAAAATCCGAAACGCAATAAGAGATTCAATACTCCAAGCGAAGGTACAAAGCGCAGACGTTAAAGTAAAACCGGCTAATGCGATCACATATAATTTTTTGTAGCTCCATTTATCACCCATAAAACCGATAATCGGAGCAATAATACCTGTTGCCATCATAAAACCGGATAACATCCATTGCACTGTGTTTAAACTGGCATGAAAATCATCCATAAAGATAGGCAACGCCACATTTATCGTAGTTGTACTCAAAGAGGCCATGAAGTTACCGAAAAAAACGGCAATCATAATGGTCCAAAATGACGAAGCTGCTTTTTGCGAGGTATCCACATTCATGCTCCTATTCCTGTAATTGATCTAAAGCCTTCTGTACACGCTTCTCTGTTTCGGTAAGTTCTTCTTTAAACTGCTCCATACGTTTAATTTTCATGTCGATCATCGTTTTTTCCTTATGGAGCACCTGTGATATTTCGAAAAGCTTCAGTTTTCGCGCTTCGCGATCCTCACTCGTACGATATTCACTTTTCTGCTGCTCAATGAGCGATTGAAACTCCATATACTGCTGAAGCTCTGCAAGCGAAAAGCCGAGCACCTCTTTTACGAGCAGTATTTTGTTGATTTTCTCTATATTTTCCTCTGAATACAACCGAATACCGCCTTGCGTCCGCTCCGGTGCAGAGATTAGACCAAAATCCTCATAATACCGAATGGCGCGTTTCGTTAATCCAGTACGCTTAGCTACTTCTTCAATTTTTAGCAAATCCAATGTCGAGCACCTCCGAATTTTCTACAATAAGCATACTCCTAGTTACAGTTAACGTCAACGTTAGCTTATGGAGTGCAATAGTGATGGAGCAGCAGCTTTGCAAATAACTTGCCGTTCATAAGCAAAAAAACAGTCTGGAACATAGCTGCATGTTCCAGACTGTTTTTTGATCTCAGTTATATCGATGGCTTGAACACGCCATGCGGCAAGCAAGCGTGAACGCCTTTAATGCCATTCACAATTTGAGTAATCTTTAAGTCAACAACCGAGCTTCCAAGTGCGATCGCTTCCACTCGGTTTAAACCATATAACTCACCCATAAGATCTAGCATCCCATCCAGCGCCGCTACGGTGGCTTCATTTAAATCTTCATGAAAGCCAAACGTAATCCAGCCTGAAGGCGTATTCGCTCTAGGATTCGTCAAAACGATGTCTTCCTTCACCGTTATCGTTACGTCAACCAAATCCATTGGAGACTCAATCGCCTGACAACTAATCTCCCCATCGCCTTGTCGAGCGTGGCCATCTCCTATGGATAAATAACCTCCGTCTACAGAAATCGGCAAATATAATGCGCTTCCTTTAACTAGCTCCTTGCAATCTATATTCCCTCCGCAGGAGCGAGGAGGAAAAGTGGAATGAATTCCTAGCCTATCAGGGGGCATCCCAATCACGCCCATAAAGGGTTGTAGCTCTACCGTAAACGATTTGTCATTAATGAGACAGGTTCCCCTCATCCATTCCTTGTCTAGTTTCCAATCGAGGGAAATCTCTTTATATTCGGTTAGCTTTAGCTTTTGATTTTGCCAATTTGGATATTGGCCTGCTGCTGTAAAGCCGTATGATCCTGGAATGATATCATTAAATCTAATCTCAAGGGTCATTCCTTTTTTTGCTTCTTTGATAAATAAGGGGCCAATTAAAGCATGACCACTATCGATATCCTGTCTTCTTGAAAAAGGTTTATATCTATCTTGATTGCTTGTACCTGTACCCCAGCCTGCATCCAGCGTTTGAAAACGAATGGAATCACCTGATTCTATTGTGAGCAGCGGAGTCACTTCTGTTGTAAACGAGCCAATTAGGGAGCCTTGCGCCAATTCAATTTTGTGAACGGTCATGAATGATCCCTCCAAAAAAGCTAAATTTCCTTTCAAATTTATATTACCATAATTGGAAAATTAATAGTTATATTAAGAGAGTCCATCTCGATTTCGCGCATTGTTTGTCCTAACGGTTGGAACCTCCCCTATGGACTACTTACAGTAAGATAGTATTATAAAATCGTTCTTTATCATAAGAAGAACGATTTTTTTTATTTTACAATAGAAGTAAGGCTAAGCGGGATGAAGATCATGCGCTTGCCAATATCTTCTTGACTTGAATAGGAGTGTGAACCCAAAAACAGATATAGATTAGTGATGTGTATGTTTTAGTGTTACAACAATTTAGGAAGTCCAAACCATGATAGAGCAGAAAAAAAGGGTTGAAAATAGCGGTTATTGGAGGCGGTTCCTCATACATTCCTTAGATTATTGAGATTTTTATTAATAAATATATTGAAATGCCCATTCGTGGGCTGTGACTAGTTGATAGTGAAGAAGGCCGCCATAAGCTGGAGATTGTTTATGGTAGATGAATAAAAAGGATGGAATCTATTGAATATATTGTTGGCCTTTTGCGCTGTTCTGATGTTCATTATTCAGACGCTAGCTTTGAAACAAATGAGAAGCACGAATAAAAGTGAGGGATTATCCTCCTTTTTCAAACGAAGTTCGGCTTATACGGCGATAATTGCTATTGGCTTTTTTGTATCATGGCTCATGTCAGATTTGAATGGCATCCATACCGCTACGCTTGTGCTTGGAGTGTTTTATGGGCTTGTTTTTGTACTTACTGTTTTGTTTTATTCCTGCGCTATGAATACGGGACCGTTATCTTACTCTGCTTTTTATTTCTCAGCAAGCCTGCTTCTGCCTGTTGTTGCAAGTGTTGTACTTTGGAATGAACCGATGACCGGCATGAAATTTATGGGTATTGCTCTTTTTATCCTATCCTTCTATTTCATCAATGTGTTTGGAAGCAAAGGGCATGAAGCAGCAGGAATGAAATGGTTAGTTTATTGTCTTCTTGCCTTTATTTTAAATGGTACCTTGCCAATCATCATGAAATGGCAGCAGACGTTACTTGAGGGGCATGAGCTGATTCCCTTTATGTGTGTAGGATTTGGTTCGGCGCTCTTATTTTCACTTAGCGGTACTCTTTTCACTGGGGGATTCCAAAGACAAAGCAAGCCAATTCCTACTGTACGACAGCTTCGTATTTTGACACTGTACATTGTAGCCATAGCAGGATCAACCGGTACTGGAAATGCGATAATAACGTATTTGTCAGGACGAATGTCAGGTCTTCATTTGTTTCCGCTCGTCAATGGAAGTATGATTGTGCTTCTAACGATCCTCTCCGCTGTTTTATTTAAAGAGAAAATGTCTCGTGGCGGTATCATCGGAATAGGCATTGGCTTGCTCGCCATCGTGTTTGTGAATATGTAAATAATAGTTATTGACAATCATAATGGCAAATCATATTATTTAATTAAGTTTATTTATTAATCAATTTTAGAAGAGAGGTTGTCGTTTGTCCAAAGTATCAGCAAAGCAGAAACATGTAAGAATCATGAATCAAAATTTAATCATAGATGCGATTAGAAGAGATGAAAGCGCTACAAGAAGTGAGCTGTCAAAGCTGTTGAAGCTGAGTGTACCTAGCGTTTGCACGAACGCAGATCAATTGGTTAGGTTAGGCATTCTAAGGGAAACAGAGGATGGCTTCACAGGTGTGGGAAGAAAAGCAAGCCGTTTGCGGTTGAATGATAACTTTGGCTATATCATCTCCGTTGATCTAAGCAATCCTTGTATTACGGTTGGCATTTCGAATCTCAATCCAATCATTATTCAAGAAGTGAAATTCGATATTGAACAATATGACATTAACCAGTTAATGCAACTAATAATAAGCAAGATTGATGAACTTCTTGTTAAAAGCAATGTATTAGTAAATCAATTGCTTGCTATATCTATCTCTATACCGGGTCAAGTGGATAATGATTTAGGTATCGTAAAGTGCGGATCGTATCTGGAGCGACTCGGCACTGTGAATTTCAGAGAACCGCTTCTAAATAAATTCGGTGTTCGAGTACTGGTACAAAAGGATATCAATTCTGCTGTTCTAGGTGAAATAAAATTTGGAGCTGCACAGGGACACGCAAATGCTGTGTTTGTAAGCGTTGACGTGGGTGTGGGTCTTGGTATCGTGCTTGGAGGATCGTTGTATCCGGGGAAATTTCATCTGGCAGGTGAAATAGAACATTACATCGTGAACGTAGAATCAGAGAATACGGAACGACAGGATGGTTTATTTGAGAGCTCTCGGTTGCGCGATTTGGTTACAATAGAAGCTTTGGTCAGATCGGTTAGAGCAGAGCTGGAGGCTGGGGGCGAAAGCAGACTGCTTAAAGCTGTGAATGGCGACATTGCTAAGGTCGATTTTAATGACATTATAAAGGCGACATTAGAAGGAGATGCCCTTAGCATTAAGCATGTGAAGCGCTGTGCAAAGATTATGGCTGCCTTCGTAGCAAACATGCTATTTTTACTTGATTTGGACACCGTTATATTGGGTGGTGGGTTCGTCACCCTCGGTTCGGCTTACACCGATACAATACGGGATGAAGTTAGGCGTTTAGGGTTAGGAAATACGGCTATCGTGGATACGGCGCTCAAGACGAAAGCTGTTTTGATTGGCGGGATTGCCATTGGATTGGAGACTATGTTCAGTGAACTGCTGGAGGAGCAGGAGGCTTAAAGCCTCCTATCCCTTCAATTAGTTAATTAAGTTTATTAATCAATGATAAATTAGATTGTTCCTTGGACGTTATAAATGAACGCGTTCAAGTTTCAATATATGAATTCATTTTAAAAGGAGAGTTGAGTAATGAGGAAAAAGGTGGCAAGCAAGACAACTGCACTAGTACTTATCTTCGTAGTATTTGCAGCACTGATGGCAGCATGCGGGGGATCCAAACAAGAAGAGAATGGAGCATCCGAGAGCAAAACAAAAGAGATAACACTTCGGGTAGCGACATCATTCGCTGGTTCTGATCCATGGGTTCCAGCTTGGACGGAAGCTATTAAACAGTTCCAAGAAGAAAACAAGGGCATCAAAATTACAGATGAGTCAACGCCGGTCAATCAAGAAGCATTGCGTACGAAAGTGAAAGCGGATGCAGCAACTGGCAATCTAGCCGATGTAATGTTTTATTTCAATGGCAGCGAGACAGCTATTCTAACCGAATCGAAAGAAATTGTTTCCTGGGAAGATGAATTTGCTAAAGATCCAGATTGGGCGAAGCAATTCAATAGCGGGATCATCGAGAAGGTCAAGTATGAAGGCAAACTCTATTCTCTTCCATATATCGGCTTCTATGAAGGCTTGTTCTGGAATAAAGAGTTATTCGACCAGTATCAACTCGAAGCTCCAACAACCTACGATGCTTTTATAAAAGCGATAGATACGTTTGCAGCTAATAATATTGTACCATTCGCTACATCGCTCACAACTCCATATCTGCAAGAGGCTTTGGTTCTTTCACAGGTTGGGCCAGAGGGACAACAAAAGGCTTATGATCCATCATGGGCACCAGCTCTTGCGATCTTCAAAGAGTTGAACGATAAGAAAGCGTTTCCTAAAGATGCACTCACGCTGGATGATGAGAAAGCGCAATCTTTATTTGCAGGCGGGAAAGCGGGAATGATGTTCAACGGTTCATGGACAGCTGCTGGTCTGAGTACAAATCCTGCTTTTCAAATTACACCATTCCCGCTCGTACCGGGCGGTAAAGGCGAGAATATGATTGTATCTGGATTTGGTTCTGGTTGGTATATGAAGAAAAATACCGATCAAGCTAAATATGATGCAGCTCTAGCTTTTGTGAAATTCATGACATCTCCTGAAACGGCTGGCAAATTTGCAGCAATAGGCGGAACTTATGCAGTCGATACACAACAATCCAGCAGCACCGCACAGCTCCTGATTGACGGCAACAAGATGGTGAGTGAGGCAAAGGATTTCGTTATGCCAATCGATTCTTACGTATCTAGGGAATCGTATACCGAGTTCTTAAAAGGTATTGCTTATGTGTCAGCAGGAAGAAAAACAGCCGAGGAAATTCTAGATGAAGCCACAAAATTAAACAACAGAAACAAGTAGTTTTTTTCAACAAGCCCCGGGATATCGGATTGCCGGCTCCCGGGCAAATGGCAGTATGGAATCCAAGCTATTGCTTATGAAGAGGAGGCGTTCAGTTGTGATATTCAGGGACAAGAGATACATTGTGCTTTTCCTGGCGCCAACGATGCTATTATTATTCACCTTTCTTTTATATCCACTCGTACAATCCGTTTATTATAGCTTCACCGAATGGTATAACTTCTCAAATACGAAGACGTTCATAGGATTCGGCAATTACAACCAGCTCATTCATGACCCTGTTATTTGGATAGCGCTAAAAAACACGTTTATATTGGTGATCGGTGCCGTATTCCTGCAGGCTGGAGGAGGTTTGGTCCTTGCGCTGCTAACCGACAGCATCAAACGAGGATTTAAATTTTTTAGAACGGTCTTTTTCTTTCCGATTGTTATCTCAGGTACGGCGATTGGCCTCATGTTCTCGCTCATTTACAACTACGACTATGGACTCTTAAATGCCATTATGAGAGGGCTCGGTCTGTCTGAGCAAATATGGCTAACGGAGAAAAGCGCGATCTATTTGGTACTCATACCGATTCTATGGCAGTATGTTGGATTTTATTTTGTTATATTCCTGACCGGGATGTCAAAGATTCCAGAGGATATTTATGAATCAGCTATGCTGGACGGTATTACAGGAATAAGAAAATCCATCTATATTACACTTCCATTATTACGAGATGTCATTGCTTCTTGTCTTACGCTCGCCACGGCTGGAGCATTGAAGGTATTTGATGTCGTATATATCGTGACCAAGGGTGGTCCATTGAATTCCAGTGAGCTGCTCAGTACTTACATGTACACGAAGGCATTCAATGGACAAAACGCAGGATATGCCAGCACAATCGTCATTGCGATGATGATTCTCGGTATTGTCATAACAGTCGTGTTAAATAAATTAGTTAAAAAAGAGGCTGTCAGCTACTGATGATAGACAACAAACAGCCCAATTGAGAAGGTGATATTTTAGATGGTTAACAGACTAGTAAAGCCTGGTGCGGTCAAGTTCGGCGTATATGCACTCCTGATTTTATGGGCATGCACAACGATCGTCCCGCTATTATGGGTGCTGCTCAATAGCTTCAAAACGTCCGAAGAAATTTTAACGCAATCATTCGCTCTACCACAAAGCTACTCTTTATTTAACTTTTTGAAGTTGAACGAATATGGCAACATTAACGTCGTTAAAGGCTTTATGAACAGTATGATCATTTCGGGATCCGTTGTATTAGGTGTTTCCCTTTTTGGCGGGTTGGCTTCTTTTGTACTAGCGAGATTTCAATTTTCATTTAAAGGGTATTTCACGTCTATATTTGTTATCTGTATGCTGCTGCCGCAGTTCGCTGTTATTATTCCGAATTTCGTTATCATCGAGAAGCTGGGTTTGAATGGAACCTATTTATCCGTTATTCTCCCACAAGTAGCTGGCAATTTGAGCTTTGCTATTCTAATGATAACAGGCTTCATGGCTTCTTTGCCTGGAGAACTAGAGGAAGCGGCGGTCATGGATGGGGCAACCATTTGGAAAATATATTATAAAATAACGCTGCCACTTTGCTTCCCTATTTTTGCAACGGTGTCTA
Source organism: Paenibacillus sp. NRS-1760 (assembly GCF_050467785.1). Taxonomy (NCBI): domain Bacteria; kingdom Bacillati; phylum Bacillota; class Bacilli; order Caryophanales; family Paenibacillaceae; genus Paenibacillus; species Paenibacillus sp. NRS-1760. The sequence goes on from NZ_JBITPK010000007.1 coordinate 537,733, forward strand.
TTATGGTCTTTCTTTGGTCATACAACGAGCTTTTGTTACCACTCGTCTACCTGCCAATAAGAGAGATGCAGCCTATATCTGTCCTCTTGTCGCTCGTATCGAATGCGTATGGTACAGATTATGGCGCTATGATGGCAGCCATCACGATTTCAATCGTACCACTACTTGTTTTGTACATGTTCTCACAAGAAACGGTTATTAAAGGGCTGACAGCAGGTGCAGTAAAGGGATAATGGTTTTGGGTTACCATACAGGAGGAGAGAAAAAAGATGTCTACACAACAACAAAAAAATATAATTGTCATTGCTGCACATCCGGATGAACCGGAAATTTATGCGGGAGGAACCTCTGCTTTATTCGCAGAAATGGGACACCGAGTTAAATTCGTTTCCTTAACCAATGGAGATTGCGGACACTACTCAATTAGCGGACAAGAGCTCGTGGATAGAAGAACGCAGGAGGCATATGAGGCTGCTAGACGATTGGGTGTTCTTGACTATAGCATATTGAATATATCTGATGGCCGTCTGACGAATAGCTTTGAAGTAAGAGAAGAAGTTATTCGCCAAATTCGCAATTGGAAGGCCGATGTCGTCATTACCTTCCATCCTGAAGGTGCAGGACATGTAGATAATCGCAATGCAGGAAGAATTGTGAGAGATGCTGCGGATTTTATAGCGAAGGTACCTAATTCTGTGCCAGATGCCCCATATTTAGAGCAATCCCCTCTTTTCTTGCTTATGCCGGACTACGGAAAGAGGCATGCTTACTCACCCGATCTGGTCGTCGATATTGGTTCTGTTATTGAGAAGAAGCTGCTTGGCTGTGATGCGCACGCTTCCCAATTCTATGAGTTTGCGCCATGGCAGCGTAATCTGCTAGATCAGGTTCCACAGACGTGGGATGCAAGGAAGGATTATATTTTGCAATATTGGAGCAGCTTTATTGAGGTTTCATCGGAGATGCTTCCGACGCTGGATCGACTATACGAAGATGGGAAGTCAGAAAAAACAAAGTATGCAGAGCCATTCGAGATTGCAGATTATGGCAGAAGACCGAGTGATACGGAGCTGAAGCAGTTGTTTCCCATGCTGAGTCAATAAGAGGAAATACCTTGATATACTCCGTGAACGGATCGTTGTTGTAGGGCAGCTGCAATGCACGTAAATAGCAAAAGCCAGCTCCTATGAACTGCACCTCCAATGTTAGACACCATCTAACATTGGAGGTGCAGTTTTTCTATTTGGATTCAATTGGATTCCAGCTTCTTTTGCCGTCATCCTCTAAAATCCCTAATGTCACATCTGCAATATCCTTGTCCTCAAGCAGCTTGGCGCGAACGAGGAACTTAATATCATCAGCTACCGCAAGCGTTAATCCCGGCTGCAGCTCCAAGTACGCCTCAACGTGGTAATAGCGGCCCTCTTGTAGAATGCGCATTTGATAAATATCGGTTACGCTCTGTTCGGAAAAAATAATACGGGACACCTTGTCTGCTACTTCCTTCGGGGCAGAAACACCAATGAGTCCGATCATATTGTCGTAGCCGACACGATAAGCAACACCAACCATTAACAGACCAATCAACAGGGTTGCAACACCATCAACCGTTTTAAACGAGGTAAATGCAGCTATGATGACCGCGATCATCGCCAAGGCAGCTCCCGAAACGGCGACAAGATCCTCATAGAAAACTAATCGTGTAGCAGGAGCAGAACGCCCTACATTTTTGAAGGCAGCTGAGAAAATAGCGAGACCTTTCCCCTCCGCTCCCGCTTCGTGTATAATTTCCTTCATTGCTTTGACTAATATAAGCCCGTCAATAACTAAATTAACAACCAGAACCCCAATGTTTAGCCAAAAACCTTCACTTGCAACTGGATGCAAAATGAGATGCCAGCCTTCACGAATCGTTTCATAAGCCATAATAGTAACGACGATGACGGCAATCATACAGAAAATATTGATGACACGCCCAAAGCCGGTCGGAAACCTCGGCGTCGGTTTTTTCTCGGCAAGAATGCTTCCGGCAAAAACAAACCCTTGGTTTATCGCATCTGCCAATGAATGCATGGCGGAAGCAAACATCGCGCCGCTGCCGCTGAAGGCCGCTGCGAACCCTTTTATGGCGGCGATGAACGCATTGCCGATCATCGCTACAGCGGAAGATTTATTCCCTTTCTTTATAAGCTGCATAAAACTCTGACGTTCTGCTTTAGGCTCCATTTTCTCCCCCGCAACATTTTATTTACCATTACCATTCCACTATTGCCTGCTTTCAATCCCAGCACTGCTATTTTATGCTTACCCAAACAGGCAATAGGATAAACGGACAAAAGCTTTTCATTATGTCAGAGACAACTTTCTTCTTGCGTTATCGAAGTCCTTAGCATCATCATCTACCCTTCAAAGTCGCATGATTCCGGTTTTTCTGAGTCTTATTTACAAACGACTCCCCCGTCTCCGCTTGCACAGCATCTAGCTGAAATTGCACAGCACTCTTTGCTGTTAGGTTCGTAAACCGGACAACAAATCGTTGAGAGTCACTCCAATATATGTCATACTTCGGCTGCTCATTCGCTGCCATCCCGCTGAATGCAAGCGTATTTGCAATCGCATCGCGGACGGTTTCACGTTTCATATTGCGATTCGATAACACAATAACGCTGCTGCTGTCCTCATTCGCACTGATGGACAGGATCGGCTCCTCAAGATCAACAGCATTTATACCGAGCAGCAACCGAATCCATTCACTCGGAAGGGTCCATGCATGGCTTTGACCGTCGTTGTCCTTTGTATAGATTTTCACACCCGTATCAAGCGAGTCAGTTGTGCGCAGATCATTGACGGTATAGGTTTGAGCTTGCTTGTCACTCTTCATTTCCACCTCATACATCAGACCAGATGGTTCCGGATCATCAATATAAGACGGATGGGCATCCATCAAGCCCTGCAGCAAAAGGGCTATATCCGCCTGTTGTTCAAGCAGAGAAAGCCCTTCTGACAAACCATTGATACTTGTAACGGTAACCGATTGAATCTGATCGAGAATAGGGAGAATAGGCTTTGGTTCATTTGCTTGCTGCACACTATTCTCGCAGCCAACCGCAAGCCATAACATGATTACGATGATCAATACCCATCTTTTTGACGGTTTCACAGCGTTCTCCTCCTAACATTTAGGTAGAGCTGCTTTTGATGGAGTACCCTCCTCTTTGCAAATAATACCGTGCGTGCTTTCATTGGCGTACTTTAGGCCAGCGCTCTTGAAACCTCTTTTGCTCAAGCCGCTTCTCATAAATGGCGATTCGATCCTCGTATTCCAAGTAAAAAGGTGATGGTCTAACAATCATTTCTAGAACATCCTCTATTCCACAAGGAGCAGTTAACACGAGTTTGTCATGCTGATCTATTTTCAAGCCTAGAGCGGTTACGGTCTCTGGAAATTTGGAAATGGCGTCTGTGGAGCTGGAATACGGAGGATTGTTATTGATTACATGCATTCGAGCTTGGTTCTTAACGGACCAAGGTACGTGAGGGTTCATCTGATTTAATGTGTTTTCCAGTTGTTTCTCTATCTTCTCGTCTAGGTTGGAAGGATCGAAATAAACGACATCAACATCGGCCAGCGGCGTTCTTTCCGTAAATCCGTGAAGGGTATCCCAAATTTTGCTGCGAACGAAACCTGCACATACCCACCAATCTGGAAGCTGGAGCGTGCTAACCTCTCGTAAGATGTTCATCATCCACTCATCTCTATACACAAGCTGTATAATATCCTCTTCACTGTTTATCAACATTGATCCACTCTCCTGATTTGTTCATTTCTTGTTCAATATGTATGTCCAAGCCTGCTATAGGCGAATAGCCGTCTACACTTGTTTCATCCGTCCTCACCATGAATGACCACTTAAAGCCCTCTCTTGGAAAGGTGAGCATGACATAGATGTTTTCGTTCTTATACTTTTTTTCTAATGCATGCTGCAATTGCAGCTTCGAGAACGACAACCCTCCAAGATACAAAGCAACAAGGATTAGTCCTGATAAAAAAATACGCCTTCTTCTCCGAGTAGATGCCCCGATAATGAGAGCAGTGGTCAGCGTAATTAAAAGAACAGTGTCGTTTCTATTTACAATAAAGAAATCAGACTCCGTTTTAATAAAAGGATAAAAGGGAGCTACGCCATTGCCGATGAAATCTATAAATAAATGGCTAAAAACACATATAGACAATATCAGCCAAGCCTTCTTAAACGAAATTTCCCTCTGGAATGCATAATAACATGCAGCAAAAAACAAACCAATCACAGGTACGAGCCAAATGGAGTGACCAAGCAGGTCTCCGTAAAGCTTCGAAATATCAGGAGAAATAGCAGCTGCACCGCCGAAAATGAAGAGAACCTTGCGATTCACCTTGGATGCAGCCGCTTTCCCGCAAAATAAATAGGCCAAGCTGGCGCCTACAACAAAATGTAAAAAGACGTGTATGATATGACCTGAAATATTCTCCATATTCACCTTTCAATCAAATTATTAAATTTGATATATGATTCTCGAAGAAGCAGCCTACACTATTGGCAGTTCATAATGCTTGCATAACTCCCGAATGACCTCACCGATCAACGACTCGTTTTGAGATTTGCCCGGCTCTGCATTCATCATCACTGCTATACCGCTTTCTTGGCGCGGGTATCCAACCAGCTTGCATTGAGAACCAACTCCCCAGCCTTGAGAAACGAAGCAGAGCTGTTCTCCAGCATCAGGAAGAAATACGCCTAAGCCTGCACCTTTATCGCTCGCATAACCCGTAAGCATTATTCTTGCCATCGCTGGCCGCAAAATACCATTAGGATCGCCATTCCAAGCTTTCACGATCTCGCATGCCAATACTAGCAATTCAGAAGGCGTTGTCCACAAGCCTGCTCCGGATAAATTGGGATAGTGCGCTCTCTTCCCCTCAACCACCTGTCCCCGTTTATCATGACCCATGGATGTGTTCAGTGACTCGTTTGCGATACCATCCCAGAAAATAGTTTGTTTTAAGCCAAGCGGCTTCATAACAAGCCGCTCCATAGCAGCCGAAAAGGCTTCTCCTGATACATCCTCAAGGATTTGCTCCAAAACAGAATAACCTGCATCCGAGTAAGAGAATCGACTCTCTGGCAGGTGAGCAACTTCAACTAGTTTGGAATGATATTTCGTTGCTCCTAAGAGAAGCTCTCTTGGCGTAGGGAAAGGGTCTTGCTTCTGATAAGGTTCATAGCTCCCCCGTGCATCCACAATTCCCGATTGATGTGCCAGTAAACTGCGCAGCGTTACTTTCCTTTGCTGAGTGAACTGGTTTTCGGGTACCTGCCAGGAAACTAAGTAACGATTAACATCCTCCTCCAAGCTAAGTACGCCCTCTTGGACTAAACGAAGCACACCAATAGCTGTTACCATCTTGCTGATGGAGCAAGCAGGAAACAAAGTTTCCTCTGTCACCTTCTGCTGCATGCTCGCTTCAAGTACGCCATAGCTTCCTTGCCACACCATTTGTCCATGCTGAAGAACGGCAATTCCTAATCCCGGAACACCATTCAACTTCATTTTTTCTTCTATTTCCAAACTTATCATTGCCTCTTGGCACATAAGATCAGCTCCGTCACCAAACAAATTAGAATAATTTTTACCTCATTATTCCATTTCACTCTGTATGACGGGAAAAAGCAACAGCCAGTTGCAACATTTTTATGGCAGCCTATTATTTCTTCGATATCCGTCTAAAGAAATAAACACCCTCAACAATCAGCCCTGCCATAAAACCTCCTGCTACTGCTTCTAAAAATACGAGGAAACTAATCAGGTCCTCCCATCCAGTCAAACCTTTGGAATACATAGCCATCAGTATAAGACCAATTAGCATCCCAAGATTGGAGAACAACCATAGCTTTCTCGCTCCAAGCCAGCCGATAAATCCAAATAAAAAAGATAATATGGCTGCGAGCAGCATAAATCGGAAAGCGTGCATGCCTGTGAAAGGCTGGCCCAATATAACAAAACGAATCAACCATAATAACAGGCTAACAAGCAAGGAGGATGCTCCAGCTAGTAGCCACCACCTGCCGCTTCTGTTAGCGGGAATCCAGTGCATCAACCATCGCCCCCTCTTGTATAAATGTTCTTTTTTACTTAAACGCATGAAGCGCTTACTTTGTTTCGTTCATTCTTGTTTGTTCAGCATGTATTCAGCAATAACTGCTTGCAGCAAAAAAAAGGAGTACCGTTCGCCGCTGCTATGAAACCATAGAGACGAGCTGTACTCCTTTTTGATCATGCGATTGCTTGCTAAATGGATGCGGTTTGAAGAGTCGTTTCCTTAGGGAGCTGAAAAACTACATTTTTTGCAAGCAGCTTTTCCATTAATGCTTGAAAAGGAGTAACCGAGATCCAGTCGTGAATCATTATAATTTGTCTGCTTGTTGCTTGTAAATCATGATGTTGGTCCATAACGTCCGCCGGCTCAAAATCGAACGTATCCCAAGTACAATCCACATGCAATCCGGTTTTTGGGCTGCCATTCTCGAAGAATGGCTGCTGATAGCCCAGCTCATCCAGTACACGTTGAATACCTTCGAAATGGTCATCATTCATTTCATCTAACAAATGCTGCATAAATGGAAAACGAAACAGCTTAGAAGGCCTTATCGTTTCTGCTTTATCGTACAGCTCATCTATAATACGGTCGGTTCGCTCGATCTGCCTTTTTACGTCTTGTAATCCGATAACAGAGAAATCTGCATGATCATAACCGCGATTCCCAATGATATGGCCTGCTTTAATCGCAGCTATCGCTTCCTCAGAACAGCTTTCCAATGCTTCGCCCATACAAAACCAAATCGCCCGAATCTCTTTTGCGTTTAGAAAATTGACCTTTTGCATAAAATCTTCAGCAGGACCTTCATCTATCGTGAGGCACACCGCTTTTTCAACCGCCAACATAGCAAGAAACCCCCGTTTAATTATTGCTGCCAACCTTTATCATCTATGTAGTATACCATAAGCATTCCTGTTCATTTACTCATCATTCCTAAAAGAATATCATTTATAGCTATATGAAAAAATTACTCACAGCAAACCGAATGTCAGAATGACACCCGGCTTTTTTTGCAAGTAATGTAATTTCAATAATTACCGATCAACTAAGAATGTTTTCTAGCTGAATTCAATTCATTGGCATTTTGATGCCATTCCTTGAGCATGCTTTGGTAAAAATGACTTTCCTGCGTGCTGAGTCCCTGCTTGTTGTCTTTAATAATTAAATTGCCGATATTCCGCTTCAAAATGATGCTCCGACGTCCTAACATGTCCATATAAGTCAAGTAAAATCACCCTCCAGATAATGTTTTCCAATCGGTCGCTTTAAGTATAACGAATACGACTCCTATTGAAAAACAGCAACCAGTGGCGTTATTTCTAATAATGCTGACTAAGGCGGAGTGAGCGGAAACGAGCAGCCGTCATTCGAAAACATCCTGCCATATCCTCCATATAACGTCCACACCTCCTCAGATGGGGTGTAATCACAACAAAAAACCACAGCCCATATTTGGCTGTGGTTTATCGCAATTATTAGGCTTTACCTAGGATCTCATCTATTTCGCTTTTCAGTAATAGATATCTGTGGACGCTGCGATTAATCGCAACCTTAGTGAGGTTATGCTTAAGCACATAAACCTTCATCTGGTCCTTAGTCAGGCCTAACAGGTCACCGGCCTCGGTAACGGTTAATACAACCTGCTTGCTAGTTGCGTTAAATGTTTTTTTTACTTTTTGATCCCAGTCTTCAAATACTACCTGCATATTTCCGACTCCTTTATCATAGTCAATGGTCTTTATTGACTGCACCTCTCAATTATAACACGAACAGCACTATAATCTTCACCTGATAAAAATTTTATAGTAAATAAAAATAAATTTCGGCCGTTCTACGGAGAAATCATCCCCGTTAATCCATGTTCTTCATAAGCTTATACAAATAATCAACTGAACGCATCGCATATTCAAACTGATAAGGCTCTCCGTTCTTCAATAAAACAAGGCAAGGCACACTCGTAATTTTCCAAGCATTTCGCAGCTGGGGGGCGTAATTTATATTTATTTTATACAAGGTCGTTGGAACCTCAGCCGCTTCCACAATTTCCAGCATTCGCTCGGCGACCTTACAGGTTCCGCAAAACGGTGATGAAAACAGCAGCGCATCCTTACCATTCCCTATCCGATTAAGCTTTAGCCAGTCTTCTTCTTGGATTTCTTGAATTGCCATCTGTCATCTTTCCTTTCTGCCGATAAAGACAGTCGTTCATTTGTTGCCGTATTTATATTGTAAAATGTTTTGGTGCTTTAGGAAAGACAAACTGAAGCGTACATGCATTTTATACTCCAAGCCATAAGCGAAATAAATGGTATAATTAGCTGATTCGTAAAATGATTTTATTCGTTAGGGAGACCACTTCGTCATGAAACCAATTGAACAAATGAACGTCGCAGAGTGGCACGCACTGTTTAAATCTCGTACCGAGTCTCTGTCTGACCTTACTCGAAATGCCGCATATGTACGCAGTGCAATTACAGCTATTAATCAGATAAAGCCTAAGCTTTCTTCTGCACAAAATAATCTATTCGAGCTGCATGCTCATCTTCATATTCTGATGCTGCTGCTTAATCTTATTCCCGATCAAAAGGGACATTCCGGCTCCTTTATCGGCTTCCATACACATGCTGCTATTTCTGATGTACAGCTTGCTATTGCTGAGCTCATGCAAAAAAAATCCGATCCTACCGATGGGCCCGACTATAGGCAGTGCCTAGAAGAAACATTAACCTTCTTGCGCAGGCTCATGCTGGCGGAATCAGGATCAAAGACGTATTTCTCCGATCCTTATTTTTGGTTATGGCAATACTGGATTATCCCTAACCAGAACGATATGAGCCTATGTCTAGAAGAGCTGCAGCAATTGAATGCCGCACCATCAAAGCCCGGCTCAGCGCTCTCCCGCTACCCTTTGCTGCTTGCCGAGGTGTGGATGAACTTCTTCTTACAACGCGACGAAGAGGCGTGGAGCAAACTAAATGAAATAAGCAGCGGTAACGAGCTTCGTCCAGGTGACTTATTTCATGTCTTAACCACGATGTCTGAAAAAGAGCAGTGGCAGCGGTTATCGAATTGGTTAGTGGAAACGAAGCCGTATGTAGAGAAAAGCCGAATTAACGCCTTGGAAATCTTTTATAGCTACTGGGACGGGGTAATTGAACATATTCCAGATGCGGAGCAGCTGATGTGGGCGCCTCTCATTCAATCGCTTCCCTATGCTAGTTCTATTTACGAAGGAAAACTGCTCCGTCATGCCAAATGGCAGCAATGGATCGATTATCAGCTCAGCACGGGAACCGAGCCGCTTGACTATCGCGTTGGGGTGTTCGCCCCTATTGAGAAACATGCGCCGGAGCTGCTGCTGCCCTTTTATCATCAGGCTGTAGAAAGATATGTGCTGCTCAAAAATAGACCTGGCTACAAAACTGCTGTGAAGCTGCTCAAACGGCTGGCTAAGCTGTACAAGAAAAGGAAAGACGAGGAGCGCTGGGAAACGTTTATTGCAGCGTTCGCTTCTAGCCATAGCCGCCTTCGTGCGCTTCAGGAAGAGCTTCGGAGGGGAAAACTTATACCATGAGCAAGTTTACAAAAACAATTACGGTATACGCTAGTTTAACGACACATGGCGATGCTCTCCTATACGGAATGAGCGGCATGAGCGACTTCCTGCCCGGCGTCAGCTTGAAGCACAGCTTGTTCGCCTGGCATACGCCTTCCTTTTACGGCACAGAACTCGAAGTACAGCAGGTTGAAGGACTAGAGCTTGTATTGCTTCCAGCCGAGCAGGTTATTCCTTTTTTTGCGGAAAACACGGTGCTTGAGCACGTGGAATGGATATGGGAAGAGCAAGCTGGAATGCTTGTTGCGCTCGCCCCCTTGTTAGCAGCTGAAATAACTGCACATCGCTTTATACCAAGCTTCTCAGCCTTCCGTACAGGAAAGCTCCAATGGAGCTGGGATAGTGCTGCAATAAACGAACAAATTCAGAGCATGATCAGAAAAACTCAAACAGACGATAGCTTTAAGACGGGATTGCTTGCTGCTTTTTCTGCTGCTGTATTTGACGCTTATTATGGCACAGAAACGACTGCTGCTGATTTGCGCAGGGAATACCCGCTCCTCTTTGCCAAGGATGGCATAACCGCCGGACTGGATGCTCAGGCATGGCTGATCGCCATTGGCTGGAAAGCCGATCAAGCTCCATTTCGGCCAATGCTTCAGCTTATCGAGCCCGTTGATGTGGATGACCCGTGGCAGCTTAAGCTTATTTTGCAGGACAAGCTCGATCAAGCGGTTATTGTACCTGTTAAATTGTCTGCTACAGGCGAAGCTTACGGCTCATGGCCTGCTTCTTGGTCTCCCTCTATTCGTGAGCGTTCCTCAGGCTGGTTGGAGCGTCTGCGTGCTTGCCTGCCGACAAACCTGCTTGCGGGCAAGCGTGACGATATTTTAAACGTCCCCTTGAAAAATGATGCCGCGTGGCGGTTCCTTGCCGTAGATAGCCCCCGTTTATTAGACGCGGGCTGGCAGGTACTGCTTCCCGCTTGGTGGGAGACCGCCAGCCGTAAGAAACCACGCCTTCGCGCTAAGATCAGCACAAGTAAACGAGAAGAGGGCTCCGGTGAATCTTTATTTGGACTGGATACACTAATCGAATTCGATTGGCGCATTGCCATTGGAGACACCGACCTGACTGAATCCGAGTTTAATGAGCTTGTTGCCCGGAATGAGCGGCTCGTTCGCTTCCGAGGACAGTGGGTATCGCTTGATCCCGCCTTGCTCGCGCAAATTCGCAAAGCGATGTCGGGCATTGACCGCGCCGAAGGTTTATCGTTTCAAGATGTTCTTCAGCTGCATCTTTTGGGAAGCGGCAACGAGCAAGGGGATGATCAGCCTGAGCAAGAAAACGAAGCAGAGCAAGAGCATCGTATTCAGCTGGAAGTTGAGCTGAACGAGCATTTGATGACGCTGGTCAGCCAGCTAAATCAACGAACCGAATGGCCTATGCTTGCTGTCCCTGCCGGGCTGCGTGCCGAGCTTCGACCTTATCAGCAGGAAGGTTACGCTTGGTTGTCCTTCTTACGTCGATTCGGACTTGGCGCATGCTTGGCCGACGACATGGGTCTTGGCAAAACGGTTCAGCTTATCGCCTATTTGCTCAATCTCAAGGAGAGCGCAGCAGAGTCGGAGCAACACATGCCATCGCTCATCATCTGCCCAACCTCTGTACTGGGCAATTGGCAGAAGGAGATTAGCCGCTTTGCACCATCGCTGCGCGTCATGCTTCATTACGGAAGCAAACGCCTCGTAGGAGAACATTTCCTTGAGGAGATTCGAAGCGCCGATGTCATACTAACTTCATTCGCAACCGCTACTCTTGATCAGGACATGCTGAAGGACATTACTTTTACAGCGATTTGCTTGGATGAAGCACAAAATATAAAGAACGCTCAAACGAAACAATCCGCAGCCGTTCGCAGCTTTACTGCGAAGCATCGTATCGCTTTGACGGGCACGCCGATCGAGAATCGTTTATCGGAGCTGTGGTCCATCTATGATTTCATGAATCCGGGGTTTCTGGGGAGTGCACATGGTTTCCAGCAGCGCTTCAGCAATCCTATTGAAAAGGAACGCAATGTTCAGCGCACCGCAGATTTGCAGAAGCTCGTTAAGCCATTCATGCTGCGGCGCAAGAAGAAGGACCCCGCGATCCAGCTTGATTTGCCGGACAAAAATGAAATGAAAACGTATATCCATCTCACAGCCGAGCAAGGCGCGCTTTATAATCAAACCGTTAATCAGCTTATGGATCGCATGCAAAAGCTTGAAGGCATCGAACGTAAAGGCGCCATTTTATCGTCCATTATGCAGCTGAAGCAGCTCTGCGATCATCCGATGCTGCTAACGAAAGAACCTTTGGTGGACAGCTCTGCGCCCGCTGGCGAGCAAATGGATACAGAGCGGATTATAAGCCGATCGGCTAAGCTTGAGCGGCTGCTCGCCATGGTGAGAGAACTGCGAGATGAAGGCGAACGCTGCCTTATTTTCACGCAATACCTCGGTATGGGGGAAATGCTTCAAAGCGTGCTGCAGCAGGAGCTGCAGGAGCCGATATTATATTTGAATGGCAGCACCTCCAAGCTGGCGCGTGACCGCATGATTGAGCGGTTCCAGTCGCAACAATTGCCGCCGGAAGAGCAGCCTAATGTGTTCATTCTGTCGATTAAGGCTGGCGGAGTTGGGCTAAACCTGACCGCTGCTAACCATGTATTCCATTTCGACCGTTGGTGGAATCCTGCTGTTGAGAATCAAGCAACCGATCGGGCGTACCGTATGGGGCAAACGCGCGACGTTCAGGTTCATAAATTTATCTCGCTTGGCACGCTAGAGGAACGCATCGATGAGATGCTCGAAAATAAGCAGCAGCTCAGTGAAAATGTCATCTCCAGCTCTGAGGGCTGGATCACGGAGCTATCAACCGATGAGCTGAAGGAGCTCTTCACTTTGCGTCAGGATTGGAGCGATTCATAAGGGACTCTTTTCCTTTTGACTTGCCGTGAAATAGCCCTTTGTGCTACACTGATGCTAATTTAAATGAACGGAGGGTTACGTGTGATAGACTATATCCGAGTTAGGTCTTTGCGCAGCTGCTAATTGAATAGCGCCAAAGCTCTGCCTGTGTGCAGGGGACTCAGGATAGGTCTGCCCATTTTGAAGGTAACCCATATAAACAGAATACGTCGACTATTGTAGGGAGCATCCCGACTCGCGTATTTGCCTTTAGAGCGGAATTTCCATACGTTTATTTCAGCGTATATGGAAGACCATCAATCCATATTGATAAGGGATATTGGATTCCTTATGGATATTTTTACTGATACCCTCTTACCAATAACGGTGAACACAGGCAGAGCTGCCTGTGTTTTTTATTTTTTAAATAACCGTTAAAAGGATGATGAATAATGGAACAACCAAAACAAAAGGCGATTATCGTCGGAGTTCAGCTTCAAAATCAAACCGACTTTGAATACTCCATGGAGGAGCTTCGCAATCTAGCTTCCGCTTGTTATATCGAGGTCGTTGATGAGCTAAGCCAAAAGGCAGCACGCATTAACCCGTCTCACTACATTGGGACTGGAAAGATCCAAGAGCTGCTGGCCCTGCTCGAAGCGCATGACGCGCATGTCGTTATTTTCAATGATGAGCTCTCCCACTCTCAAATTCGTAATTTGGAAGCCGCTTTGGAGCGGACGGTCATTGACCGAACGATTCTCATTCTGGATATTTTTGCGGAGCGCGCCAAAACAAGAGAAGCCCAGCTGCAAGTCGAAGTTGCTCGGCTTCAATATATGCTTCCTAGGCTTGTCGGACTTCGCGCATCCTTGGGGCGGCAAGGCGGCGGAGCTGGTCTCAAGAACAGAGGCGCCGGTGAAACGAAGCTTGAGCTGGATCGCAGACGTATCGAAGAGCGGATCACTGCTTTGCAAGCCGAGCTTGAGAAGCTGGTAGCCCGGCGTCAAATTCAGCGGAAGCAGCGGCAGAAGAACGAGGTGCCTGTCGTCTGTCTCGTCGGTTATACGAATACGGGGAAATCCAGCTTGATGAATGCTTTGCTTGAGAAATACAATCCAGAGACAACCAAGCAGGTATTTGCCAAGGATATGCTTTTTGCAACGCTGGAGACCTCGGTTCGCAGTATTGATTTGCCTGACAACAAATCATTTTTGCTCACAGATACGGTCGGCTTCGTAAGCCAGCTTCCCCATCACCTGGTGAAGGCCTTCCGCTCAACTTTAGAGGAAGTAACTGAAGCTGATTTGCTCGTACATGTCGTCGACTACGCCCATGACGATTATGAGCAGCTTGTTGCGGTTACGAATGAGACGTTAAAGGAGCTGGGAGCTTACAATCTCCCAACGATTTATGCATACAATAAATGTGATATGACGGAGCATCCATATCCGGAAGTACGTGATAACAACGTCTACCTATCCGCCAAAAAGAATATTGGATTAAATGAGCTTATTCAGCTTATTCGCGATCATGTCTTCGACGACTATATGGAATGCGAGCTGTTGATTCCGTTCAACCAAGGGCGCTTGGTTGCTTACTTTAACGAGCATGCGCATGTGCATGCAACGGACTACGAAGCAGAAGGCACACGGATGAAACTGGAATGCCGGGTATCCGATTTTGAAAGGTACCGTAATGAAGTAACAGTGCTTTAAGCTATAATAGTTGTTTAAAAGGTTAATTAAAAACCTTTTGAGCTAATACTGAAAAAGTCGTCGTTTTGTCGCTAAATGCAACAAGACAACGACTTTTTTAATGCTCTTCTGAACGTATCGGCTTCTTACTGCTTCCCCGTTAAGTGGAACGATAGACATATGGATCTTTGGGAGTCTCGATTGGATTCCAGTCGGTCACCTTTAGAACAGGAATCGTTTGCTTAAAGGGCTGATAAAGCTCCCACGTCAGTTTACCGTTTACATGCACCCAATCATCATCTTTAATTTGCGTGTTTTTCGGAAATTCGACAAGCATGCCAAAAACGCCTGAATCCGCCACACAATGAATGAAGCCAAACCGGAAAACAAAATAATGGTTGCCGTCCACCTGTTGTCCTTTGTAGGCGAACCCATCGAACCCGATTGATTTGCCCATAAATGCCTCTGGGGTATTGTAGATGACTTCCATGCCTTTCAAATAATCTGCGTCCGTCAAAATGACTTCATCCTGATTTATAAATTGCTCTAGTTCTTTATTTTTGACATTAACATAATCGTCCTTGGCGTAAAAAACGCTAGAATCCGGCTTCAGGAACTGGTGGGCGCCAGGATTGTTTTGGATGTTTTCGTCAAAGCTCGGGAAGGAAAAGCCTTTTGCCTTTACGAAGCTTGAATCAAGCGCATAAGCAGGCAGGAACAGCCCTGTAAATATTGGCACAAATAAAATGAAGTAGCTGATAAATCGTTTTAGCCTCGTATCGTTGCCATGGGTGTGGCCATGATCATGATGATGAGTGTGATCATCATGTGCTTCATGACGGCATTCCAACTCTTCTGCATGTCCCCCTGCGGCAAGCGCCGCCTCCTTTTTTTCCTCGGCAATCTGCTGGCGTGAGACGCGAACAAATTCAAAGATGCTTAACAGACCCATAATAACGACGGCACTGATGGATAGGTAAGCATATTTCATATTGATATATTTATTAATATCTCCCGTATAATGCAGCATAAAAAACATAAAAGAAAATCCGAACAATATAACGAAACGAATCACCCGAAAAACCTCCCTACAAGCAACGATCCTACCAGCGTAAACAACGTTACAAGTGTAATTAAAACGACGACAAATCTACTGCGGTATGTTCCGAGAAGCATGAGCGTGTTTTTAATATCGATCATCGGTCCAAAAACAAGAAAAGCCGATAGTGAGCCTACCGTAAATGTACTTCTGAAGGAAGCTGCGATGAAGGCATCCGCCTCCGAACAAAGTGAAATAAGGAAAGCTAGAGCAATCATCACTAATGAAGAAGTGACCGGATTGCTGCCTAAATGAAGTAAATAAGAGGTCGGTACAAATGTCTGCATGCATGCAGCGATAAATGCACCAAGCACTAAATATTTGCCGACGGAGAAAAACTCTTCAATCGCGTGCACGACCACCTCATAAAGTTTCTTACCGGATGAAACGCGGGAAGCAGCAGGTATTTCCAAGCCAGGCTCCATGGCCGCGGCAGCTTGTTCGTCTTGAATGCGGAACGGAAGCTGCTTGAACATAAACGACAGGATAATCGATACAGAGAACGCTACCGCGATAGCAAGCCCAGCCCGAACACCAACCATCTCCCAGTCATTACCAAAAGCGATATAGGTGGAGAATAAAACAATGGGATTAATAATTGGTCCAGTAAGCATAAATGCAATTCCGGCATGCAGCGGCATGCCCTTGTTTATTAACCTTCGAGTAATGGGGACAATCCCGCATTCACAGGAAGGAAAAAAGATACCTATTCCGCAACCAAATACGGTAGCCAGATAACGGTTGCGCGGCATGATGCGTGTGAGCCATCCATCCTTCACAAAAGTTTGAATCAATCCGGATATAAGAACACCGACTAAGACAAACGGAATAGCTTCCATCACCATGCTAATAAAAATCGTATTTAATTGATATAAGGTCGTCAAGCTTGCTCCTCCTGCGCTTACTTCATTTTCCAAATGCATCTAGTAATTTCCTCTTGCCTCTGTATATGGTTGTAAACCACTCGCAACCTGTATGTCAAGCCTGCCGAAATCAGTTATTGAATTGACATAAAAAAGACTGATGATCACTCACCAGCCGACTTAACTATTCTATAATCTTTTATCACTGCGATCCCTTATGAGACAGCACCTGCTCGTAAATATTGACAGACTAATTGCTGCGATCCTGCGGGTGAGGCTCGACTGCAAGCATTGCCGCCTTTGCGTTCGCTTCAACCTGAGCCGGGTCCTTGCAGCCCGGAATGACAGCCGTTACGGCAGGGTGCTTCAAGCACCAAGCAAGCGCCCAGCTCGCCATATCGACACCTTGCGGCACCTCTTCACGCTGAATGTTTTCTACTTCCAGCAGCTTAAGCCGCGTGTTCTCTTTATCATGCCTGTGGCGTACATCGGTATCACCGAACACGGCCCCCGGCTTATATTTGCCGCTCAAATAGCCGCTCGCTAGCGGAACACGGGCAAGCACGCCCAAATCCTGCTGCTCGCATGCTGGAAATACTCTCTCCTCCGGCTGACGGTCAAGTCGATTATATACGACCTGAATGACGCGAGAGTTCACCTTTGTTGATGCTTCTGTCTGATGCAGATTGTCATTGCTGCCGATAGACGTCCCAAGAAAACGGATTTTACCGGCTGCAATTTGCTTATCCAGAGTGGTCCACAGCACATCATTATCAAATGCTTGGTCTGGTCCTGAGTGGAACTGGTACAGGTCAATATAGTCCGTCTTTAGCGCCTTCAGTGAAGCATCAAGCTGAGCTACAACACCTTCGGCGTCAAATACGTCGGTACGCGTGAAGCGCTCGTGGAAATGATGGCCAAACTTTGTTGCTATAATCCAATCCTCGCGGTTGCGGCGGCTGATATAATCTCCAATGAGTGACTCTGAGAGGTGATCACCGTAACATTCTGCGGTATCAATCAGATTGATGCCAAGCTCACGCCCTTTATCGAGAATCAAATCGACTTCGTTCTGCGAATACTCCTGGCCCCATTCTCCTCCAAACTGCCAGGTTCCGATGCCGATTACCGACACATTTAGTTCTGTGCTTCCGAGTCTTCTATACTTCAAGATCAACACTCCTTCTAAATGATGTAGCCTGTCCTTTTCATTTTAACATTTTAAACCATGAGTAAGAAATAGCATGCTCCCGTATTCTGTGCTACAATACTGAAATTGCTATGGCAATTTTATTAGGGAGGTTTACTGAATCACCATGCTTATTATTGGTATCGCTGGCGGCACCGGCTCGGGAAAAACTACGGTTGCACGCTCTGTCATTGAACGTCTTGGATCAGAAAAAGTAACTTTCATATCTCAGGATAACTACTATAAAACCTATTCGCATCTCAGCATGGCTGAACGTGAATTGATCAATTATGATCACCCTCTCTCTTTTGATATCGAGCTGCTCGCTCAAGATCTGCTGCTTCTAAAAGAAGGGAAAACCGTTTACGCGCCAGTCTATGACTTTGTCGCTTATGCTCCATCCACAACAGAAACGGTAGAGCTTAAGCCGAACAATATCGTAATATTGGAAGGACTTCATGTGCTCGCGGAAGAGAGCATTCGGAAGCTGCTCGACATCAAAGTATTCGTCGATACGGATCCCGATGTACGTATTCTCCGTCGTGTGCTTCGGGATATTGAGGAGCGCGGCCGGACGATCCAGTCCGTTCATGACCAGTACTTGAAGACGGTCAAGCCGATGCACGAGGCTTTTATCGAGCCATCCAAAAAATATGCCGATCTAATCATTCCCGAAGGCGGACACAATGAGGTCGGTATCCAGTTGCTGTCCATACTGACTGAAAAATATATGACAGATCACGAGCCGCCGATTCTCGGTTAATTGCGCTCTAAACATAGGAAAAGGGCAGTCCCTCCGGTCATTTCAGACCATGAGGGACTGCCCCTTTTTTAGCAAATGTAAGTTTAAAGTGCCATTCGGCAGCTTCTCAGCAACAATAAGACTACTTTCTAGATCTATTTCAGCAAAATGAGCTCATCCGATGATAATAAGACTATTTTCTAGTTCTATTTTCACCTGAACCACGCATACTGCGCCATCCGGTCACTTCTCGGCAAAAATAAGACTACTTTCTAGTTCTATTTCAGCAAAATGAGCTAATTGGAAGATAATAAGACTAGTTTCTAGTTCTATTTTCATCTGAACCACGCATACTGCGCCATCCGGTCGCTTCACAGCAACAATAAGACTACTTTCTAGATCTATTTCAGCAAAATGAGCTCATCCGATGATAATAAGACTACTTTCTATATCTATTTTTTTGAGCAGCCATTAAACAATAGAATTTGTTTGGCTTCTGCGCTCATGATGCTTGTTTGCGAAAAACAGCACCGAAGCCGTCAGACACAAACAGAACAGAATCAAATAAAGGAATGGCGCGCCAAAGTAATCGACCACCGCGCCGCCCATCGCATTGCCGACAATGCCGCCAAGTCCCCAGGTTACAGCCGCATATACCGTTTGCAAAGTCGCTTTCGTGCCCTCAGTCGCATAGCTCTGTACGATTTCAACAGCTGTGCCCGCGACAAAAGCGAACGCGATCCCATTTAACAGTTGAACCGCCAGCGTCAATGAAACGTTGTCGAAGAAAAACATCGCGAAATATTGGATGCCATAGATCAAAGCCGCGACGCACAGCAGCTGGTATCTGCCTATTCGCTTGCTTAGCTTCGTCGCCACCCAGAACATCGGCACCTCAATAATAGCGGCTATCGCAAATGCACTGCCGATCCAGCTCTTATCAAAGCCCATTTCCTTAAAGTATAACGGCAAAAAATTCATATTAATCGATGCAGACATCATCATCAGCATGCTAGTAGCGACAAAGATCATAAACGGCTTATTGCGAATAACCTCGCCCATTTGGCCGAATAACGTCACATTTCTACGAGTAACCTTCGTTGCTGGAAGCAGCATGAGCGCCAAGCAGACGGTTATACTCACAATAAGATAATAAATAAAGATATCGTTGTAGCCGTATTTTTCGTATAAAATGCCTGTAGCAAAGGTACCTATCGCATAACTTAAAGCTCCCCATAATCTGACGCTGCCAAAGGAAAAACCTTTTTTGCTGGCAATTTCTACAGACATCGCGTCGCCTATCGGTCCGCCAGAGGATTGAAACCATGCAAAGAAAATAGACAAGAAGAGAATTCCCGCAAGTCCCTCCATAAGCTGAAATCCAAGCCCGAGGATCGGAGCAATGATGACGCAGATCATGATAATTTTGCGCGGATTGTTGATTCGGTCATTAATCATGCCCATCACGGGCTGGGCAATGACGCTGACCAGAGCCCATAAAGACAGGATGAGACCAACCGTTGTATGGCTAAAGCCGCGATCGCTGAAATATAGACTGGTGTAAGGCATAACGACAGAAATGGCTAGATACCATAAAAAATAATAGGTTGCTAATGACTTCACCGGGTACGTACCTTCTCTCTACAGCTCTTCCTTAATCTCCGATTGCCAGCCGAGCTGCCTGCACATCTCATGCATATTGCGAATATCCCGTCTTGCTTCAATGCGGGTTAACCCTAATTCCATTGCATGCTTAGCAGCCCACCGAAGCAAATATACGAGCGTATCCGCTTGCGCTTCCTTAGCCGCAAAGTCGAGTAGTACAAGCGTATCTTCTACGACACCAGCGCGTACGAAACCCCAATAGGAGCCTTCAAACTGCCATATGTGGAACAGCTCACGATTCTCTATAACGCCGAATTCATGAATTGGATTCTCCAAATGCTCAAGCCATTCCTGCTCGGAATTGAATTGAAGCGTATATTGTGGAACGTTCCATGCTATGGTCTGAGCAGCTAGCGCAGACAGCTCCTCTTTATTTGCCAAGGGAGCCCAGCCCTCCGAAGGATAATCCAGCTCAGACGGAACCTCAACCGTTATTTTCCAAGGCTTGTAGCCTACTTCTAACCCTGCTGACTCCAGCATTTCGGGAATACCAACGCATCGTAAACCTCTTTGCTTAGCGGTTTGGATAAGTGCTCTTAAAGCCTCCGGGGTGCCTGTTGCAATATCATTGCTATGCATGACGACAATCGTCCCTTTATCTAGAACGGGTTCGACCTTTGCAATTATATCTTCCGAAGATACGCCCCTCCAATCTCCTGAATCAACGCCTTCAATGTCCCGGTAGCCGCCCCATTCATCCAGCCAATCCAAGTTTTCCTCGCGGAAAGAACAATAAGGAAAACGCATAAAAGTTGGGCAAGCAAGGCCTGTCGCATCCTGATAAGCCAGCTCGGTCAGCTTAAGCTGCTCCAAAAATACAGCCTTAGGCACCTCTGCCATTCGGCGATGATGGTACGTATGCGGAGCAAGCACATGACCGCGTGAAAGTATTTCTCTAGCTTTATCTGGATATCTATCTATCCACTCGCCCGTAAAAAAGAAGGTGCCAATCGCTTCTTCTTCCTCTAGAACAGAAAGCCAAAGTTCAAGTGATAGATGTGAAGGCCCGTCATCAAACGTAAATGCACATATCGGCTGGTCGTTATTTCCCTTCCAAAACGCTTCAATTGTCATAAGGCAACCCCTATTCTCTCGTTAGTTTCCTGTATTATAGTTGAGAATAAAAAAATGTTCCAATACTCTCCTCTCCTTATCTAATACAATCCTACTGTCTTACAAAAAAAACTCGTCCTGCTTAAAAAGCAAAAACGAGTTTCCTTCTATCTGCACTATTGAACAGATAAGAGTATGCCAAAAAACGGGAATAAGACAGCTATGCAGGCAAACGCAGCAAACATGCTGCGTTTCTCTTTTTTATAGCTGGGAAATAATAAGGCCAGTGCTGCAATTCCAATAACAATCATACTGATATATACCAAACTCCAGTTCCACTGCAGTGACAAGTCTTGCAAATCGCCATGCAAAAAAGTAAATAACGGAGATGGAGAAGGCTGCTCGAACTCCCCTTCATGAGGCGGCTCCTGTACACCCATGTAGGCGGTTGTGATGAGAATGACAAGTGCAATAAACGTTTCCGCTCGAAGCCACCATTGCAATCTACTTTTATGTCGACCATGATCTGTAATCTTTGATAGAAACCCATTCATAAAACCTAGAAGAACAAGCGGCAAGAAAACAAGATGCTTAAGTAGAAGCGCTTGTCCATAATTGATTCCCCATGAGTTGATATAACCATCGACCAGGAGAAACATCATCATTATACCAGCCGCTACAATTAGAACGATGCTGCTGATCGACATTGGCGTAAACCATCGTACAAACGCCTTCCAGTTCCATTCCCCATTTGTAAACCAAGCAACAATAAGAAGCGTGCCGAGCCAAAGAGAAACTGCAGCGACATGAACGGATTGTGAAAGCACGCCCCAGAAAGGCGAGAAGCCTGCCGGATGGCTGGCCCAGCCATGAGCTAGAATACTGGCACACCATAAGGTTGCTAGAACCCATTTGGTCATTTTACCCTGCAAGCCTTTAAACTGTGTGATCATGTACATCACGGTACATATAATGAGATTCCAAACCCAAGCATTGCCGTACGAATAATCTTTTACAACAATTAATAAAACTTGAATGAAGGGCATGTCCTGCGCAAAATCGCGTAAAACGAGCGCTGATCGAAGAATCGACATAAATGAAAAAAGCGGGATTGCCAATAAAGCATATTGAAATAAATCAGTGATATTCTTTAATTGTGGTTTGGACTTCTCTGGAATGAATTGAAGCAATAGATAACCACCGGTCAAAGCAAAGGACAAATAAAGCAGCGTTTCAAACAAATAAATGTACAATATGATCAACTCCAAGCACAGGGTTCAACTCAAAAGTCATCATATCATAAATAAAAACAAATGAATGCATGCTCATATGATATTTGTTTGAAAAATAGGAATGCCCGCACTCGAGTACGTATTCCCTAAACGAACAGCTCCTTCCTCGGAAGAGAAAAGAGCTGCCAGCTGCTATTGGATTATTCAAATATTAGCTTATTTAACCGCACCAGCTGTAATCCCGCTTGCGATTTGCCTTTGAAAAATAATATAAATAATTAGAACGGGAATAATGGTGATCAACAGCGCTGCGAACAACGGACCCCACTCTGTACGATACTGCATCTCGGCTTGCATAACGCCAATTTCCACCGGCAGCGTATACTGGGTCGGATCATTAATAAGTATCGTACCCACGATATATTCGTTCCAGATGTTCAAGATATTGACGATGCCAACCGTGATCAAGCCTGGCTGCGCCAGCGGAAGCATAACTCGGAAAAATGTCCCGTAATAAGAAGCGCCATCCACGATCGCTGCTTCCTCGAGCTCCTTCGGCAGTGATTTAAAAAAACCGACGAGCACAAAGATGCCGAAGGCCAGCAAGCTGGACGTATAAACAAATATCAATCCGAGCTTCGTATTAATTAGGCCGAGTGAATTCATTAAGAAAAACAACGGAATGAGTGCTAGTACAAACGGTACCATCATTGAGGAAATATAAAGCAGAAACAACGCATTGCTTCCTCTAAATTTATATCTCGCCAGCACATACGCTGTCGTTGCGGATAGCAGCAGCGCCAATATCGTCGATCCCGTCGTAATGACAAGGGAATTCACGAAATAAGTATCAAAGTGGTATTTGCTCCACACATACGAGAAGTTGGACCAAATAAGCGGAATCTCCGGCAAAGCCCACGGTGCATTTAAGAAAAATTGTTCATTATTTTTTAGAGAATCAAGCAAGGTCCAAATGAGCGGGTACAACACCGATATGCCCCATAGGATCAAAATGGCATAGATGATTAGTTTGGCGATCGGATTTTTAATCTGTATATTCATCTCTTTATCCCCCTTAGCTCATCTCAACGGGATCATGACGCATAAGCCGTTGAAGTACGATTGTCGTAATTAAGGACAGGACCAGGATGATAAACCCTATCGAAGCACCATACCCAAAGTGGAATTGCCGGAATGCCATTTGATACAAGTAGGAGCCCATAACCTGTGTACTGTTATCCGGTCCGCCTTCTGTCATAATCCATACGATTACGAAGGAACCGTTAAGCGTAGTCATCATGATGTTAAGAATGGACACTTTCATCTGCTCCCAAACGAGCGGAAGCGTGATGCTCCAAAACTGTTTCCATTCCCCTGCGCCCTCAATGCTTGCCGCTTCAAAATAGGAAGCAGGAATGCTTTGAATAGCTGCAATGAGAAGAATCATATAAAAGCCGATACCCGCCCAAATAGCCGGAGGCAGAAGCATCCAAATCGTATGATCTGAAAAACCTAGCCACGTTATCGATACTTTTTCACTCGTGAATAATGACAAAAATGCATTCAAGAAGCCAATTTGCGGATTATATATGAAATTCCACAATACGCCAATAACAACGACGGAAATTACATTCGGAATGAAGAAAATCGACCGAAAAAATCCAGCCAGCTTAAAGCCAAACCTAGTGAGTGCTACTGCAAAAAACGTCGCGAGAAGCATAATTCCGATTACTTTGCCAGCAACAAGAAAATAGTCGTTGCCGATCGCTCTCCACACAATGGGATCATGGAACATCTCTTTGAAATTATCAAAACCAACAAACGTTTTTGTCTCCGACATGCCGGACCAGTCAAAAAATGAATAATACAAGCTTTGCACTACCGGATAGATTGTAAATACGCCGAAAAATAAAAGAGTTGGGATGATGAATGATGCGATAAATATATTTCTCTGCCATTTTACTGTCCCTGAGTTCATACCTTCCATCCCTCCGAGTAAATTCACAGAAAGTGATCGAGGCGTTGTGCCTCGATCAATCTCTGCCGTCAATCTTTTGAAGGCTTATTATTTGCTAACCTTTTTCACCACGTCAGTTACCCGCTTAACCCACTCTTCAGGCGTAATTTTGCTAATCGTCAGTGCATCTGTTGCATCCATCATCGCTTTATCAACGTCTGCGTTGTAAGTGATTGTTGGGATAACAACCGTGTTAGGATCTGTCAAATATTTAGCAGCATCTTTAACATGGCTTGGCGCATTGGAGCTGCTGATGTCGCCTTTAATGTTGGAAGGAGCGCCGCTTAGCTCAGCCCATTGTGAAGCTTGATCTTTCGAGAAAATGAATTGCAAGAACGCTTTAGCTGCTTCTTTGTTTTTCGCTTTTTTCGCAATGGCAACAGTAGCTGTGGATGTATTCGCAACCACTTTACCGCCTGCTTCTTGCGTAATGGAAGGAATGAAACCAAAGTCAAAGCCAGCAGGAACGTCTTTAGCCATTTCATTAGGCAGCCAAAGGCCATTCACAATGAAAGCATCTTTATTTTGCAGGAACAGCATTTGTGAATCAGTGTGATTGATTTGGATGGAAGCTTTGTCGATGTAATCCTTATCGCGCATTTCTACGATTTTGTTCAATGCAGCTAGAACAGCAGGGCTTTCAAAAGCTTCTACTTTGTTAGCAGCCATATCTTGAAGAATAGAGAAATCATTGTTGTTTGCTGATACGATAGCCGGATACAGGAACGAGCCATTGATATAGTACGGGTATTTACCTGTGTGAATGAACGGCGTAATGCCGTCTGCTTTGATTTTTTCGCTTACAGCAAGGAACGATGGGAAGTCAGTTGGCTCAGCCCAGCCTTTTTCCTTGAAGAGCGCTTTGTTCCAGAAAACACCCCATGAGTTCAATACGAGTGGAATGTTGTATACTTTACCGTCAAATTGTTGAGCAGGTTGAGCTAAAATGTCGCTGATTAGATCACCGTCAACGTTTTTGGCATCTTTCAGCCAATCCGTCAAATCTTCCAACTGGCCGTCTTCAACCATTTGGCGATCGTTCAATACCGGACCATCGATGTATACGAAATCTGGCGGGTTGCCGCCGATCCAGCGCGGTCTATTTTGATCGTTAATTTTAGGTCCTGCGGATTCTTTAATGTTAAGCTCCGGATTTGCAGCTTGGAAATCAGCAATAACTTTTTTCCACCATTTATCGCCATACCCGCCCACAAAATATTGAATTTCGAAATCGCCTGTTAGCTTAACCGTCGTGTCGGTAGCAGCAGGTGCGTCCGTCGCTTCAGCAGCCGGCTCCTTTGTAGGTGCATTAGTAGCTGCTCCACCATTATTGCTATTCGAGCCACATCCAACTAACGATACGGCAGCCAAAATAACGGCGATACCAAGCGCTGCAATCTTTTTCTTCATAATCATTAAAGCAAACCCTCCCAAAAATGATGTTTTTTACACTGTACTTAGGGGCTCATCTTGCTGCTCCATCGTGTAATTTCATCATAAATTGGGAGGGCTATAATCTCTATTGAATATCTTCCATATATTCTTTATTATCTTCTCTTCCGTGCATATAAAGCTATTTTTCGAGTAATTTCGCTAAGATAGCGCTTATTTTTGCTGATTGCTCTTGTTTTCTGCAAAAGACTGCAATTCATCTAATGCCGCTTTTGGCGTCATTTGCTCATATAGAACAGCTTCACCGAGCTTACGGGTATAATCAAGCACCGCTTGCCAAGCAGGCTCCTTCGCCGGATAAAACCTCGCTTTGCTTAACGCTTCCAAATCGCTTTTAATCACTTCGCTCTTCTCCGACAGCTTGGCGCCCACCGTCGTTGTAACGGGAAGAAACCCTTCGCGTTTAATCATTTCTTCATAAGCTCGGTCTTCATAGAGGAAGTCAAGAAACTTGGACAACGCTTCTTTGTTGGTATGATCAGTTTTGAAGGAAACGAGCAGATCATGTACACCAAACGTAATTGGCGATGTACCATCCTTTACTGGAATCGGACCCTTTCCCCATTCCAGCTCCGGAAACTCTTTGGGGACGACTGCCGAGAAATAATTGCCGGATATCATCATAGCAAGATTGCCTCCGCCCATAATTCGCTGCTTCTCGTCGCGAGTCGTTATGTTTGGCTCTGGCTCAGTCAAGCCTTTATCAAACAGCTCTTTAAAAAAAGATAATCCTTCCACATTGGTCGGTGAATTAATGGCCCATTTCCCATTCTTAATCCAATCTCCGCCCGAGCCAAAAAATATATAAGACAAAGTCGCCTGAGTCTCATTGTCCGACAGGTCAATTCCGAAGCCGTCTGCTGCGCCAAGCGCTTTAATTTTCATTGCGGCCTGCTCCAGCTCCGACCATGTTGTCGGAGGGGCGGCAATGCCCGCTTTGCGGAACAGCTCCTTGTTGTAGTATAAATTCCGTGTAGTGGCTACGTATGGAATTGCGTATTGCACCCCATCTATCTGATCCATATCTACTAAGTTCGGATACAGCCGATTCGCTAGTTCAGGCGATATAATATCGTCCATATTATTCAACAAGCCATCCTTGGCGTAATGGGCATACACATTCGTATTCAGAAGATCGGGAGGCTGGTTTTTGCTAATCATTGTCGTATAGATTCCATCGAGTATATCCCAGTTGGCTACTTGCAGCTCTACATCAATGAGAGGGTTTTTCCTCTCAAACTCTTTTACCAGCTTCTCAAGCAGCGGCTTCGTTTCCGTACTGTATTCAGAGGCGACAAACCGAATCAACGCCCGCTCCTCCTTCGGAGTTGCAACTGGCTCTGGGTTCTCGTTCATGCACGATGAGGAAACTACTGTAATTAACAAAAGGCTGATAGCAACCATAAGAGGCTTAGTTCCATAGCGTTTTCGCTGCATAGGGTTATATTATCCTTCCAAATAGGAATCTACTTACTCGTTATAAATGGGAATAGCAGCTTCTGATTTTCCGTTGTATACATATTTTCTTTCGTGATGACATTGGATTCGATATAGGTGATAGGCTCGGTTTTTTCTCCATCAATTAGCTTTAGCGCCGCTTTTACACCAAGATAACCCATATTAAATGGCTTTTGTACAATAGAAGCTGTCATAATGCCCGACTCCAGCAATTGAACCTCATCACTGGTGCTATCAAATCCAATAAGATTAATAGCACCTGCCTTGTTATACTCCTTCAGCAGCCTTGCAACCCCCTGTGACGCGGATTGATTGAGTGTAATAAATGTATTAATGCTGGAATCACTTCGAAGCAGCCGCTTGGCAATTTCATAGGCTTGATCCTCGGAATCATCTGCATAATAGGTTTCCATTGCACTCGCTTTGTAGCCCTTCAATGCAAGGCGCATTCCCTCCAGCCTCTCTTGCGAAATAATCGAGCTCGCGTAATCACTAATAACGGCAATATTCGGATCACCGTCCGTTTCCTGAATGGAGGTTTGTCCTGCTAGTTGCCCTGCTTCTTTATGGTTGCTTGAAACAACAATAGGAGAAGGGTTCATACTCGGAGAATGATTAATAATGACCAGCTTGATGCCTGCAGCGCGCGCCTTGGCAAGAATAGCTGGCATTCGATTATCCATTACCATATCAATGACAATCGCCTGCGGCTTCCGCGCGATCACATCCTCCAAGATTTGAACCTGGGCATTGGAATCGCCTTCAACAAGCGGACCTTCTACACTCAGGTTTAGCCCCGTTTCCTTAGCTGCTGCTTCCGCACCCTGATTGACTGCCTGCCAGAAATCAAGTCGAATATTTAAGGATTTCAAAATGACCGTCACATTTTTCTCTTCATGGTTAACACCAAAAAGCAGATTAAAGTTGAATACAAAATAGATGGCAATCATCGCAATTGCCACGACTAGCAGCAGCGTAAATCGATGCTTTCGCATTATTTTGCTTCCCCCTTAATCGAGCTTCGGTATTACGATCGTAATACAGGTGCCCTCTTCAATTTCGCTGCGAATTTGAATGCCATACTCATGCCCAAAATAAAGCTTGATTCGCTCGTTTACATTGCGTATCCCGATGCCCTGGTTGGCGTTATCCTCCAAATTGCTGTAGAGAAGCTTCCCTAGCTGTTCCGCTGACATCCCTTGGCCGTTATCCTCTACCTCAAAAATAATTTGATCGCCTGCCTGCCTTCCGCGTATCGTAATTAATCCATCATCCATGCCATACATGTTCCGGATGCCATGATAGATCGCATTTTCTACAAAAGGCTGTAGCAATATTTTTAACGTTTTATAATCAAGAATCGATTCATCCATATCAATGACATAATTAAGCTCATCGTTGTAGCGCATTTTCTGTATAAGCAAGTAGTTCGTAATATGCTCAATTTCCACTCGAATCGGAACCAGCTCTTTTTCCTTCGTAATGCTGGCGCGGAACAGCTTAGCTAAAGCGGATGTCATCAGAACGACCTCCTCATGCTGCTTCTGCTCGGCCATCCACACAATTGAATCGAGAGTGTTGTATAGAAAATGAGGATTGATTTGCGATTGAAGCAGCAACAGCTCGCTCTTTCGCTTATTTTCCTGATTTAAAATCGTTTCCTCCATTAGAAACTTGGTTCGGCTGACCATTAAGTTAAAAGATCGACCCAGCTGTCCAATTTCATTCATTTGGCCAATTTCCGTCTGAATATTGAAGTTGCCCTTCTCTACTTGCTTCATGTCGGATTGCAATACTTTAATAGGCTTGGATAAGCGATGTGACAATCCTATAGAAATCAACAGCGTAATGGCTAAGCCGCATAAGGAATAAAAAATAATGGAATTACGCAGACCCTCTTTGTTTGCAATTAAATCATCTGAATAAGCAACCCCGGCAATTCTCCAACCAAAGTTTGTGTCCTGCACGGAGTAAATGCGTTTTTCTCCACCCTCGTTCACGACGAAGGATTGACCACTTGGAGCCTGCAAAACTTCTGCAATACGCTCTGTACGCAGTTTGCTATCGATGAGCTGCTGCTGCGGATGATAGACGATATGACCTTCGTTATCCACGATGAAGAGATAACCTTTTTTGCCGAGGTTAATATTTTCGCAAATGTCATTAATAACACTTAAGTTTAGATCAACGAGGAGTACGCCATCCGCCTTAATCCCATCTGTGCTCTTAAGCTCTCGACTGAGAGAGACAACCCAGCGGTATTCGTTTTCAATTAAGCTTTGTACATGAGGAGCTGAAACGACGGACCTGCCGCCTGCCGCTTTTGCCAGCTGATACCACTCTTGATCCTCTGTCTTCGTATTTGGATTTAAGGTAGTAATTCGGCGGTCAGAAACAAATCGTCCATTGTATCCAAACACCATAATGGATGCAATGTCCTTGCGCGTATACAAGATCGCCTGGAACAAGTCGGAAATTTGCTTCTCGTACGTGCGGCGGTTCTCTGCGCTGATGAAGTTATTGTCTGATATGTAATACTTGACATCTTTATTCGTTAAGGCGAGCAGTGAAATGTTTTCCATATTGTCGACATACGACTGAATATTTAGGTTGACCTGCTTAATAATTTCCTCAATGTAGCCTTTCGAATTCCGCTCAACCGCCGCTACGGAAACTTGATAGCTTACTAGACTTGTTAATACAATAGCAGCCAAAATCAGCATAGAAAAAGCTAAAGATATATTGGATTGAATGCTTTTTAGCGGAAACAAAGGAAAGAACCGATCTTTGAGCATGTTAGGCTCCGCTCCCCTTTATTTGTTTCTCTCTGTAATCCTTTGGCGTTATACCTGTGTGCTTCTTAAATAAAATGCTAAAATAATTCGGGTCCTTGTAGCCCACCTGCTCCGCAATTTCATACAGCTTCATCGCCGAATTGTGAAGCAGTTCCTTCGCCTTGGCCACCCTTACACCGGTCAAATACTCAATAAACGTCTCTCCTGTATGCTGTTTGAACACGAGACTGAAGTAGCTTGAGCTCATGAGCACATGACGGCATAAGTCCTGCAACGACATCTTTTCATTCGCGTAATTTGTATCGATATACTCCACCGCGCGATGAATTTGCATGTTGGTCAAATAATTACGGTTATCCGCTATAGTAGAAATAACGGAGCTTACCATGTCCTTTAGCCAAATCTCAACCTCATCAAGCGTCTTGAATTTGAACACATTCATCAGCTTCATTTGCTGCTCGAACGGTGATTCCTGCTCTCGAACGGCTAGCTCCTGTACAGAGTTCATCAGCGAGAGAACAACCTTTTGCATTTGCAGCATACAAGCTTCCACTGGAACAAGAGATGTTTTCAGCTCCGCTACCCCTTGTTCAATCAATTGGTAGGCTTCTTGAATGGCCCCTGTCTTAACAGCAGCAGCCAGCTTGCGGTCGAGGTCATGACTCAGCGGCATGTATCCGGAAGGTTTTCCTTCTATATCAATAATGCTTAGCACTCTATTCTTACCTAGCAGAAAACGATAGTCCAGCACCGACAACGCACTCTTGTAAGATAACGGCAGCTGTTCAGCAAGCGTACATGTTCGTCCGATTCCTATCGTCACTGTAAACTTCAAATATTTCTCAATATGATAGCGGACCTCCTCAGCAAGCGAAAATCCTTGTTCATACAGGAGGCTTTCACTGTCATGTCCAAAAATGATGGCAACCATTCGCTCCTCACGGGTTCGGAAGGTCAGCACATGCTCTCGGTCCAGCGTTTCATTAAAAATATCATAAGCAGCGAATCGCAAAAATTCGACATCATGCTCATAGGAGGACAATTCTCGGTCGCCAAAATCGTCGATATCTACGACCATGACCAAATATAGCGGTGATATCGGCGGCAGATTGAAATAAGCAAAACGTTCTGCGATTTCCCCTTTTCCTAAACCAACCGCAACTAAACGCTCTAGAAATCGCTCTTTAAGCAGCGGAAGACTGTGCTCCAGCTGGTTGTTTAGCCTGCCCAGATCTTCACGACGCTGCTTCTCTTCATCCATCTCTGCTTTAATTCGATCCAGGAGCTGGCGTATCTCTTGCGCTGTAATCGGTTTCAGAATGAAATCAGAAATTTTAAGCCGAATCGCCTGCTGCGCATACTCAAATTCGTCATAGCCTGTTAATATAATCATTTTTATATACGGGAATTGAGCGGAAATTAAGCCAGCAAGCTCTAATCCGTCCATAAACGGCATACTGATGTCTGAAATAACGAGCTCCGGCCTATCCAATTCTACGGCATCCCACGCTTCTCGACCGTTAGCGTAATCACCAATCAATTCGAAGCCATGCTCATTCCAATTGATTGTATTTTTTAATCCGATTCGGACAACCGCTTCATCATCGACAATAATTACTTTATACATCGAAGCCTCTCCAGTCTGTAAGTGCCAATATACGAGCCGTAACAATATACTCCAATTATGCATGAGAATACACCAGCTTACAATTCTTTGATTCAGGAAAATGTCGAAAAACCCGGCCGCAAGCGGCTCGGGTTCTCTTGGCTTAAGCGGCAGCAAAATCATGCTGCTCCGTCCACCATTTCATATACTACTTTTCTTTATTCGTCCACCATACGTTTCTTGTATACGTACAAACAGACAGCATACATCGCAATAATCCAAACAAAAATGATAGCTAAATGGGACAATACGTCTGCCAGCCCCGCACCAGCCTCTACTTGCTTCGCTAGCTCAATCAGCTGCAGGTTTGGCATGTAATTGGCAATGGTCAGGATTGGATACTGATCTATCAACGGTGTAATCAATGACCCAAAAGCAAAAATGACAAAAGCCGGCATGATCGCAACGGAGGCTTCCATCACCGATTTGGTTAGCAAACCGATGAACGTGCCTAAGCCCAAGTAAAAAACGGAAGATAAAAATATTGCGATGATAATGACCAATAGGTTTTTCGGATGATAATCGGTAAGTAAAGCAGAGAGTATAATAATAACCGTGCTCGCAATAAAGCTTAGCAAGCTTTTGCCGCAAAAAATTTCGAAAATACTCGCCGGTGACAGCATGAGTCCGCGCAATGTGTTTTTTTCTTTCTCTTCAGCTACCAAGGCCGACTGCACATAAGTAGCTACTAAAATTAAGGCCATATTGATGATCAAATAATGTACATCAATGGTATTCCCGCCAATGCGCCCAAAAAAAGCAGCAAGGATTAAAGGAAGGATCAATGTCGTGGTTATATACATGTTTCGAGATACGTCTTTATAGTCTTTTTGCAAAATGGCCCTTACTCGCTTCATTGAAAATGTCATGATAGTTTCCTCCCAGTCACTTCTACAAAAATATCGCCTAATGTTGGAAAGTTCGATTGAATGGATGCTACTTGGTTTTTGCTCATATAGTCAAATACCTTCTGCGCCCCTTCAGACCCCTTTGGTACAATAACCGTTGACCCATCAATTAGCTCCACTGTAATGGTTGCATCGCTATGCTGCTCACGCAGCTTCTTTGGTTCATCGAGCAATTGAATCGTTCCATTGTTTAGGAAAGCAACGCGGTCACATAAAGTTTCGGCTTCATTCATATCATGTGTCGTTAAAAAAATGGTTGTACCCTTTGCTTTCAATTGCAACAAGCCTTCATAAATATGCTTCGTATTTACAGGGTCAAGCGCTGATGTGGGCTCATCCAGAAACAAGAGCTCTGGTTCATGCAGGAAAGCCCGAGCGAGAATGACCCGTTGAAGCATGCCCTTGGATAATTTAGATACCATCTTCTTGCTCTCTTGCTCCAAATTCACCATCTGCAGCACGACATGAATCCGGTCTTCGGGCACATCGTATAAATCACAAAAAAACTTCAAATTATCGTAAACAGACAAGCGAGCATACAAAGACGTATTGTCTGTAATGATTCCAATTTTTTTGCGATACTTCTCTTCTCGCAATTTACTCGTGGGAACTCCAAATACATAGGCACTCCCCGAGGTCGGCTTCGACTGTGCTGTTAATATTTTGATGGTTGTTGTTTTGCCCGATCCGCTTGGTCCTAGAAATCCGAAAATCTCACCCTTCCTTACGTTAAAGGAAACATTCTTTAACGCCCTGGAATTCGAAAATGATTTCTCTAATGAAGTCACTTCAATTATATTTTGCATGCCGCTCTCAACCTCCGTTGTATTATCCGATCTACCTTCATCTTAGGCGAGAGCAGGGAGAGACGCATTATAATCGCATTGAATGGAGCATACAAAGGGGTGAATGATGCTTATTACGGGCTGAATAGCGCAATAATCACGTGGTTTGGAGCAGCGGTTTCGGTGAGTGGCGCTTATTTAAGCCCGATCATTTCCTTTAACTCAGCCATTTTTGTTTTTGACAGCGGTACGTTAGTCTTTAAATGATCATCAAGCACCAAGCTATAGCTATTGCGTGTGAAGGTAATGACTTCTCTTACCTTTTGCAAATTAACGATGTAAGAACGATGACAACGAAAGAAACCATACGTCTGCAGTCTTTCTTCCAGCTCATTAATTTTGAAGGATGTTGGATACATCTCCCCTTTAATATAGAGATTCGTTTGTCCTTCACTGCTTTCGATATAATCAATTTCCGGAGGATTAAACAATATAATTTTGTCATTCATTCGTGTCGGAATTTTCTCAAATCTGACGTGCTGAACGATAGGCTCATCATTTTCAAGCTCCTCAACACTATCTGTATTAGATAGCACAGGTTCTTCCTTTTTATCCGCATCTTCTGGAGATACTAATTTCGGTTCCTCTTCTGTATCTTGAACATCAAAAGCTTTGAGTCCCTTCTCATCCAGACGATAGACACGGCTTGTCACACTAAGCGCTGTTTCCATATTCCCCGTGAGCACGAGAATCGCTTTGCCGCTCTCCCCGAGTGTATGCACCATTTTATGAAAAACAAGCTTCGTTTCAAGGTCGACATTCTGATCCGGCTCCTCAAAAATGTAAAGGGCAGGATCTTGAAATAATAAGCGTGCAAACTGAACTCGCCTTTTCTCTGACAGGCTCAGCTTCGTTAGGCGCTTATTGGCTTTCAGATCGAGCTTGACGATGCGGACAGCTTCATCGATGGATAGGCTTGAATCGTATAGCTGTTTAAAGAAACTAAAGTTTTCTTTGACCGTCAGCCGTTCATAAGAGCCATCTTGCAACAGCAGAAGACCTATCTTACTAAGAAAACCCTTCCTGTTGTTTGCAAATGACAGCTCATTCACTTTAATTTCCCCACTGGAAATCGGCAGTTTTCCTGTCAGCATCGCTAATAACGCATTTCGGACATTCATGCTCGAATAAAGCGCGACCACTTCATGACATGCAATTTCGATATGAAAGGCAGGAAATACGAGTACGTTTTCGGTATATCTCTCTAACTCATTAATGGTAAGAACCGACACATGATCACCTATTTTATCTATAATTTAAATGTCATATTTTCATTGAACTTAACTATTATACATGACCCTAACTATATGCTGAATACAGAATTTAGGTATTTTACTCTTTTGCAAATACAGATATCCAACTCTACATTGACTCGTTTTTCTAATCAACAAAAAAAGCCCACAACCTATTTCCGTTGTGAGCATATTAGGCGAAGACTGGTGCTAGCGGCATCCAAATCCCCACCTATCATCATCTGTTCGAGCCCATTGCTTGGATTTTTATTTTCATTTTAACATTTATTTCCGCCCGAGAAAATGCTTCGCCCCAGTTCTCCTTTACCTCCTTCCAATGCTTGTATTCATAAGCTCTTGCATGTAAACCTAATCCAAATGGATCGATTTTGGCCTTTTGCGTCTTCTTAATTATGTTTCGCACTTGTTTATGAAACTCTTCTTCTATTTGTTTTTCTAACTCGGGGGCATTCTTCTCGACATCAAAATCAAAAAGACGTTCTGTCATAACAATGCCCATCTTCACCCCAATATTAAATTTGAAATGATTATCGATAAAACCAGCTTTTGTCTTCAATTGAATAAATGTAGGGTAAAAACTGGCTTTATTCTCTTGAGACAAGCCCTCGTCCGGCTGCTGAGGAAGCTTGAGTGAAAATGAAAATACGCCACCCTTTTCACCTTGCAATATTTTTAATAATTTTGTTTCGTTAATATCCAAGGTTAGTTTATATTTACCCGAATGATCCAAAAGTGCCGTACCCGTTACTGTTATTTGACCATCTTTTTTCATCTCTGTCATAAAAGGAGTTGTCCCTTTTTCTGTGAATTGACGATGAAGCTCTTGAACTGTCGTTTTAACTGTAATATTGCGTTGGTATGCGGTATCTATCAGTTTCAATAAATACAGAGGAAGACGGGGCTTATCTTTAGGCGTAGACATGGCGATTTCTGAAACGGCTCCATCTACCAAGACGACCCGAGACACGGTTGTGTTCTTTCCATCCCTGTACATTGTGTCCATAACTCTGAACCAGTGTTTATGCTGAACAACACGTTTACCAATGAGAATTACTTGAACCTTACCTCTTCTTGACAATGCAGTGATTGTAGCATCCAATTGTTCTATCGATTCTCTAATCGTAATGGCCTTAACGGTCATGTTCTCTTCCTTGTCCTTCGCTTCTTTATTAAACACCGGGCTAGATGAAGAAATAACAAGATTTCCATCCTCATCTAGATCGATTCCAATCATCAGACCGAGTGAAATATCTTCAATGTCGATCCGATCCGCACATCCCGAAAGAACGGACAGTGATAACAGAAGACCAAATAAGTAAATGACTCTCATTAGCTATCACTCCGTTGAAATCGATTATATATACGGATATATAGGTAAAGGAAGATAGGACACACATATACGAACCATATTCCTACTTTACTAATGAATTCCGTCCATTGACCCGTCTCATTCCATGAAGGATGAAGAAAAACAGTGAGCACAACGAACGACAATAGAAGGACAGTTCCGAACGGAGCTGCATTTTTTGTACCAAATAGGAAATTAGCGCCAAAGGCTGCTCCGAACATGTAAGGAAGCCACGCCGTTGAAATAACAAACAAATAGAGTGCCAAAAAAATCATATCAAAACGCTCTAAAAAATGAAATTCAATCATCTTCAATAAATTAAATAGTGGCTGATTATAGTCTGTAATCCCGTCTGGACTAAAGTAGGCGAAGCAAATCAAGGTAACTCCTAGATAAACAAAGAAAGTAATCGAATTAGCTATGACGATTCCGCGAACAGCCAAATGCTTTGTTTTCAAAAAAGGATATAACACCAACACAATCTCAAAACCGAGAAATGAGAAAACTGATGACTCTACCCCATCAAAAATAGGTTTCCAACCTTCCTTGATGATCGGAAGGAGATGAATCCATCGAGCGTCTTTCAGTGAAAACAGTAAGAGAAAAAACATCCAAATCGTCATATAAAAAACAAGCTCAGAGTATCTTCCCAAAACATGCAGACCTTTTCCAACAATAAGAAATCCAGGAGCAATGATTAAACAAACTACAATATAATCCGGGGTTATTTGCAAAAACCAATGCTTGATAAATAACATCGTTAATGACAGTATCGTCCAAGTGAAAAAAGCGAAATAAAAAATAATAGGAAGGGCCATTGCCTTCCCCACAAACTTGCCAAAAAGACGGATCAACAAATCAAAAATGGTGTCATCCGGGTATTTCTCTAAAACCTTTACGATAATAATACTTGCAATCAGATTTAAGAAATATCCCAAGATGAGTGTTATCCATCCGTCGGTCCCTGCTTTCAAAGCAAGCTCTCTGGGGAGAGAAAACACCCCAGTTCCCACCTGACACCCTTGGATGATAAAAATAAACTGCATGAATGTAATTTGGTTTAGTCCATGTTTCTTCAAGAACCCTCATCCTCCCGATGATTTTTCTGTCTGATGGATTGTAAGGGCATCGTGCTTTTGGGTCGCTTGAGCATAGACCATAAAGGAAAACGAACAAAAACATCCTTCATTTCAGCATATCTCCAAGGAGCTAACGGGCTTCCGTAGGGAGTTCCCAGCGATTCCAAAGAAACGAAATGAGCAACTAAAACAATCGCTCCGGTGACAATTCCCACTATGCCAAACATCGAGGCCAGTATCATCATCGGGAACCTTAGCAGCCTTATTGAAGCCCCCATATCATAGTTCGGAATGATAAACGAGGCTATTGCAGTAGAGGATACGACGATGACCATAAAATTGCTTACAATTCCTGCCTGAACAGCCGCCTGCCCAATAATGATGCCTCCAACAATACCAATCGTTTGACCGATCATTGCAGGCAGACGAATTCCTGCTTCTCTCATCATTTCAAGTACGATTTCCATCAAAATAGCTTCTATAATAGGTGGAAATGGCACCCGTGATCTGGTCTCCGCAATTGATAGAATGAGCTGTACCGGAATGACCTCGTAATTAAATGAAATGAACGCTATATAAGCAGAGGGTAAAAACAATGCAATAAATAAAGCAAAGAAACGAAGAAGCCGAATAAAGGAAGCACTCAACCAGCGGCTATTGTAATCATCAACGCTTTGAAAGAAGGTAATAAAATTTACGGGAGCAATCAACACAGTGGGCGATCGATCCACGATAACGGCAAATCTTCCTTGGAGAATATGTGATGCGGTCGTATCTGGTTTCTCCGTCAAAATAACCTGCGGGAACGGCGAAAACGGATTATCCTCAATGAATTCAGCTAACTCTCCTGTATTCATAATGGCATCAATATCAATAAGATTGATTCGCTTTTCAAGCTCTTTGAGTAGCTCTGGATTAGCCACATCAGCCAAGTATATAATGGAGAGCTTTAATTTCCCGCGTTGTCCTACAATCAGCTCCTTGATCTTCAGTTCACGATTAGGAATATATCTGCGAATCAAAGCAATATTTTGACTACCTGTTTCTACGAAGCTTTGGTGTGCTCCACGAAGTGACGCTTCAATACGAGAGTCTTCAACCGCTCTTTGCGGCCAGCCTTTCGTATCATAAATGTAGACCTTGGCCTGTCCTTCGACAAAAAGCACACTATTCCCTTGCAAAATAGCATTTTCTATTTCATCCCAAGACCATCCGATACGAATCTTTCCTACACTTACTTCGGGTAAGCGATTATATTGTTCAGGAGAACCATTAATTAACTCATGCAAAATATTGTTATGTATATATTCCTTATTTACTAATCCCTCCAGATATACAAGTGTCGTAGAGTTACCTTCCTGATCCGTTTGGATTTGTCTGATAATCAAATCTGGTGTTAACGTGAACAGCTGTTTGAGGTAAACAATATTAGTTGACATATTTTTGCTAATGGGAGGATCTTGAAGAGATGAGGCACTATTAGTCGGTATCCGATATTTTGATTTTCGGTTTCCTCTAAAAAACTTCATGTACGAAAACACAAGGAATCATCCTATCTCGTTTCTGTCTATGGATTTAAAATATTCATTCCAAGGATCGACAAAAAGCGACTAAAAGATACTCCGCGTGTATTACTGGATATAAAAAGAAGCCTTCAATCCCACTCCTATTGTGGTTTTGAAGGCTTCTTCCTTATGGCTTACTCCTACTCATGCGGCTATTGGAAATCCAAGAGAAAATATAGCACCGCCGCCCTTGCGGTTATCGGCAGTAATGAGGCCCCCGCATCGTTCCACAATCGCTCGCGATATAGCTAGGCCGAGGCCAGACTCCCCGTCCTTGCCTTTCACAAAACGATGAAATAAATAAGGAAGCAGCTCATCCGGAATGCCGCCGCCATCATCGGACACCGATATTTCTATGCGGCCTTTCTTAGCCGAAGCATGAATATAAATATTTTTGTCCGCATGTCGAATCGCATTTGTCACAACATTAAGCATCGCTTGAAGAAGCTTGTCTTGGTCTGCTCGTACAATCAGCTGTTCATGCTCATCATAGCTTGGATGCAGTGTAATTCCTTTTTTGACGAGCATAGGGTTTACACGTTCAATCGTCTCCGCGAGCAAATCCTTTAAACACACCAACGAGGGCTGATAAATATCCTCCTCGCTGTCGAGCTTCGCTAACAACGTCATTTCGGTCACCAGATTTTTCAGCCTGTCACTTTCACTTAAAATAATGTCCAAGCCTTTATAAACACCTTCACCTTCAAATACTCCGTCTCTAATGCCTTCCGCATAACCCGCAATGGACATTAAAGGTGATTTCAGCTCATGTGAAGCATTTTGGAAAAACTGCTTTTGCGCACGGTTAAAGCGATTAAGCTCGTCAGCCATTTCAAAAACGACCTGTGCAACAGAACCAATCTCTCCCCCTGCCTTTACGCGTTTCACCTTGGAAAACTGGCGGCTCTTCACCTTTGTCAATTCTTCCTTTAATTTCATGAGCGGCTTGATTAGCTTCCTTGTGATCAAATGGCTAAGCACCAGCATGAGCATTCCGCCCACACCAAATACAAGAAGCAAACGTTTCAGCAGCGCCTGCTCTATTTCTTTAACTTTGCTAACTGGCGTAAAGACCGTCAGCGTACCCTGCGGAATGGCGTTCACTTCAACAAGAAACCCTTTATCCGTACCGTTCACTACCTTACCAACGCTCGCAATGGCTGCTGTCTCCGTGCTCGACGCTTTGCCGGCCTGCAAGGTTTGTATCGGCAATACCTCTTGCATAATATTTCCTTGGGCATCCGTCACGACGGCTTCAATGGATGAGTTAATTGATAATGCACTGGCAGAAAGAGTCACCCGGCTATCCTTCGCTGATTGGGTCACCATATCCGTCTTCATAGTAGCGGACAGCGTTGCGCTTGCCATCTTCAATTCTTCCTTCTGCGCAACCATAAAATGATCTAATAATACATAATGAATTAATAGCGCAGTGATTGATAAAACAAGCACAAGCGCGATGCCAAATGCGAGATTAATTTGATGAACGAGCTTCATATTAATACACACCCCGATCCGTTCTCATTCGATAGCCATGACCCCATACCGACTCTATAGGTAAATGTTCTATTTTTTTTCGTATTCGTTTAATAAGATGATCGACTGCACGATCGCTGCCGAAATAATCGTCGCCCCAGACGAGTGTGAGCAGATCAGCTCTAGCAAAAGCACGATTCGGCTGCTCAATAAACACCTTGAGCATCGTGAATTCCTTGCTCGTCATGTCCACTTCCTCGCCTTGCCAGAATACACGTCTTTCCTCCAGCATCAATTGAAGCTCACCGAGCTCCAGCCGTGACAATGGCGTTGCAGCATTCGCCGTGTTTTCTTCGGCTTGGTTAATTTTATACCAGCGTTGGAGCTGCCGCTTTATGCGCGCCATCAGCTCGCGAGGACTAAACGGCTTAACTAAATAATCGTCGCTCCCAAGCTCCAAGCCTAATATTTTATCAACCTCTGTATCTTTGGCTGAAATCATAATAATGGGAACTTCTGCCTCATTCCGAATTCGCCTGCATAGCTCATAGCCATCCATTCCCGGCAGCATAATATCGAGCACCCACAGATCCGGAGGATTGGTTTGCCACAGCTCCCATGCGTCCTCTGCATTTTCCAAACCGATTGTCTGGTAATTTTCCTTCTGCAAATAAATCTCGACTAAATTACGTATATGAAAGTCATCATCCACAACGGCGATGCGATAATTGCTGTTCACCTTCACTAACCCCCTGAACATTTCTTCTATAAGTATACCAAGCCCACAATCACAATGGGGTCGTGCCATCGTTTTTCCACAAATACACCAATGTTCTGACACAGCCTTCTTGTAGAGTAAGACGAGTAAGACAAACCCATTAGGAGCGTGAAACCATGAACCATAAGTTGATTATTTCCAGAGTTGTCCTTTCATCTGCTTTATTAATGTCCGCTGTTGCAGGCCCTGCCATCTCGAATGCAGCGTCTAAAGCGCCAGCACCTGAAAAATTCTCTATGCTGCAAAACGTAACAGCAAGCACTTTCATCTCCGCAGATGCAACGACTGGTGTAGCTGTGGTCAACAGCTTTACTAATCCGCTCGACTTAGCCAAAAAGTATGCACCTGACACACTAGCGGACTGGCAGGATACATTAGACCAATATGAGAAAACGATCGGCAGCACTATGAAAAACCTCATTTCATCTGTTGAAGCAATACCAGCAATTTCAGCTGGCAAGGAAACGATCTCTATTTCTAAATCGGAGAATGTCGGAACTTTATCAATGAGCACTGCTGCAGTGAAAATCTCAGATTCCAATAAACTAAATATTGCACCAGCTGATGTCGTTCAGCTTGATAAGAATACAGGTACGGCAGTTCAAATGACTGAAGCGACTATTAGCGAAGCAGACAGCGCTGACATGGCGTTTATTAGAGCAGAGATTAAGCTGGCGCAAGCAGTTCAAGCTGAAGATGCTGCTGCTATTAAGCAATCACTTAGCGAGCTTCTTGTACAATACAAACAGCAAATCGCTGAATGGAAAGCAGAAAAGTAAAACCTATAAAAAAGGAAACAAGCTCACCTCCTTAATGAGGTGAGCTTGTTTCTTTTTTCGTATATGCTTACGCATCTAACGGTAGAAAATTACTGTTTCTAAGCTTTACAGCATAATTTAAAGTGAAGTCTTTAGCCAAGGATGTGTGTATGCCATGAAACGTAATCAGCAAGCTTCACGAAAGCTCGATAAGCCTAATTTTCTTGTCATCCTGGTGGATGAGGAACGTTATCCCCCTGTATATGAGAACGCCGAAATAAAAAAATGGCGCAAAAAAAATCTAATCGCACAGGAGTTGTTGAAAGAAAACGCTATGGAGTTCCATAGGCACTACATCGGGAGCTCCGCATGCTGCCCAAGCCGGGCAACCTTGTTTACCGGACATTACCCGTCGCTCCACGGCGTCAGCCAAACGGTTGGAATCGCCAAAGAGCCTTTCGATTCCGATGTGCATTGGCTGGATAAAAACACCGTTCCTACGATGGGCGACTATTTCCGCGAAGCCGGCTATCAGACGCACTACAAAGGGAAATGGCATATAACCTATGCAGATATTATCGTCCCTGGCACCCACAACAGCATTCCAAGCTTTGATCCTTTGACAGGCGTACCTGACAGAGAGCGAAGCGACTTATATTACCAAGCTAATCGCTTAGATGACTTCGGCTTCTCTGACTGGATTGGTCCGGAGCCAAATGGAAAAAATCCGCGTAATTCCGCCTCCTCTGCAGGTTTTGGAATAAGCGGACGTGATGTGGTTTATGGTGAGGAAACCGTGATGCTGCTTGAAAACCTTGATCGTCAAAAAAGCAATGATAAAAATGCCAAGCCATGGTTAGTCATTGCTTCCTTTGTTAACCCGCATGATATTGTTTTGTACGGTGCGCTCACCGCGCATCTGCCCGCCTTCCGTTTCGAAGTGGAGCCTACGGTACCATCGGTTTCCCCGGCGCCAACGATGAACGAGTCGCTGCTTACGAAACCAAGCTGCCAAGCAAGCTATCGCGATACTTACCCTAAGGCGCTGCAGCCGATCATCGACAATCCATTTTACCGTCAGCTTTATTACCAGCTGCAAAAAAATGCCGATCAGCAAATGTTAAAAGTATACGAGGCGCTTGCTCGCTCATCATTTTATGACAATACGATCGTTATTTTCACCTCAGACCATGGAGATTTGCTCGGATCTCACGGAAATCTTCATCAAAAATGGTACTGTGCCTATGAAGAGTTTCTGCATGTGCCATTCCTTATTCATAATAAGCATCTTTTTCCGCATAATAAAAATGTGGATACCCTTACAAGCCATGTTGATTTGCTGCCTACTATGCTTGGACTTGCGAATGTGGACATCCATACCATTCAATGCTGCTTGCAAAAGAGATTCAGCGAAGCCCGCCCTTTTGTTGGGCGCGACCTCACTCCTATCATTTTGGAACAAAAACAAGCGGTAACCGGCGATAGTCCTGTATATTTCATGACCGATGACGACGTGACACGCGGCCAGCACCAAGTAAATCCACTCGGGGAAGCCTATGCATCCGTTGTTCAGCCTAATCATATTGAGTCTGTCCTCATGACGATCATTACCGATGGCAAGAAACAATTGTGGAAATACTCCCGTTACTATGACAACGTGCAATTTTGGAGCCAACCAGGCGTACAAGATGTAACCTTTTTGCAAGCTGATGCTGCGAAAGGTGAACAGTACCCGCTGTGGGCGACACAAGTGAAAACGGAGCCGGCTCCTGAGGAATTTGAGCTGTACAACTTAACCGAAGATCCTCTAGAAAATCGCAATCTTGCGAATCCAGCCTATGCCACGCAGCATACGAAAGAAATTGAAACATGGATGATGGAGCTGCTAAATGAGCAGCGCATGCAAAAACGTCTTGTCCCAGCGGATACAGGCATCACTTAAAGCCATGAATCAAATCAAGCCTTGCAGGCGAATAATCGCCTGTGCCCGGTCGACAACTTCCAGTTTGCTATAGAGATTGCTGATGTAGTTGCGTGCTGTACCTTCGGCTATGAACAACGCATCAGCAATTTCTCGATTGTTCAGTCCGCGTATAATAAGCTGTGCCAACTTTTTCTCGCGATCTGTCAGCTGGATGTGGCGCTGGCTCGGATTTTGCCATTGCTCGTGATCTTCTGTAAACCTGTTCATCCTCTCAGCCAGTTTGGCTGCAACCGCGGCTGGAAGAATAAACTGCCCGGATATCGTATCACGAATCGCGGCAATCATTTTATCGATGTCCATATCCTTCAGCATATAGCCGCTTGCCCCGTGCGCCATGCCCTCTACAATATAATCCGCGTCTATGAATGTCGTTAAAAACAAAATAAAAATGTTGGGCGAGCTCTGCTTTATTCGTTTTAAAGCGGTGATTCCATCCATAATCGGCATTTGAATGTCCAGCAGCATAAGGTGTGGCTGAAGCGTCTCTGCCATTTCACACGCCTCTTCCCCATTTTTAGCTACGCCAACGATCTCGAAATCATCTTCCAAGTCCAATATGGTTCGAAGTCCTTCCCGTGTCAGCATCTGATCATCGGCAATTACTATCGTTATCTTATTCATTCCCTCTCTCCATTCAAACGTAACTTGTAGGGCAAATCGATTTTTAACAGACAGCCTTGATTTGGCCATGATTCAATAGAGAGGCTTCCGCCCAGCTGTTCCACTCGCTCTTTCAT
The DNA here is from genome assembly GCF_050467785.1 of Paenibacillus sp. NRS-1760. Lineage (NCBI taxonomy): Bacteria > Bacillati > Bacillota > Bacilli > Caryophanales > Paenibacillaceae > Paenibacillus > Paenibacillus sp. NRS-1760. The sequence continues at coordinate 582,035 of NZ_JBITPK010000007.1, forward strand.
CGCCTTTAACCCAAATCCAAGCGCAATCTCGGGGGCTCCAATTCCGCAATCTTCAAGCCTGAACTGCAAATAGGTGCCGACGGTTTGCAAACTAAAGCGGAATTCCTTGCTCCCCCCATGCCGGATGCCATTGGTTAAGCCTTCTTGCAGCGCATGATAGATCGCCTTCTTATGCGCTGTCGACAACTTCGGCAAAGGCTGAATCACTGCATGAACTTCTACTTCCATATTGCGCTCTGTATCCTGAATGAGCCGATTCAGCATTTGTCCGAGGTCAGCGAACTTGTCCTCCTTCAACATATGGACAGAGCCGCGGATCTCATTCAAGCTATGCCTTGCTAGATCCTGTGCTTCTTTCAGCCGCTGCATGCCGCCCTCCATGTCCTTGTGCAGCAGACGCTTCCCAGCTTCAATCTGAAGGATCGTCGAGGTAAGTGAATGACCGACAATATCATGAATATCATGGGCAATGCGGCTCCGTTCCTCATAAACAGAAGCTTCGGCAAGCGCAGCAGACGTCTCTTGCATCGATCTCTCAAGACTGCGAGTCCGCTCGACGACTTGTGCCTCTAAGTTGTTTTTAAGATATTGTATCCCCGAATATAGCTTAGCGTTTTCTATGGAAATGGCGCACTGGGAGCCGAGCAGCTTCAGAACATCAAGCCGCTGCGGTGTGAAGACGCTCGTCGATAGCTTATTCTCCATATAAAGCAAGCAAATCAGCTTATTCTGATGCATGATAGGCAGACATAAAACCGACTTTAATCCATTATTTTTAACATACGGATTTCGGACGAACATCCCTTCATGGGCTGCATCATGCAGGACAACTTCCTCTTTCGTTCGTGCTGCATAGCCAATAATCGCCGCTGAGGCGATTTCCGATTCCTCCGCAAGGGGCACGGTTTCAATGTGAAGCTCCTCTGCTGTTCCATACGCCTCAACAACCCAATTGTCTTCGTGACCAAAAATAAGTACGCCATATTCCGCACCTGCATTATGAAGCATGATACGCATCAGCGTATCGAGCAAACGATTCATTTCCATTTCGCCCGATAATGCTTGCGCGGACATGACTGCTGAGAGATAATCCACACTTTCAAGGCCCGACTCCCGTCTAATGTGGAGCAGATGCCCATATTTTTGTTCCAGATCAGCCGCTTTTGCAGCCGCCCCCCATTCAATATAAGCTTCATACGCTTCCGTCATATAGATTTTCGCGAGCTGCTGCCTGCCTTGACGAAGGGCAAATTTTGCAAGGCATTCCGCTGCTATTGCAAGATCATGTATATATCCATAAGCACGCGCTGCCTCAATCGACTGCTCAAACAGCTCCTCCGCTTGACGGCTCTTTCGTCTAATCCGCGCCATTTCAGCTTTAATGAGCAAATATTTATGCTTATAGTTTTCTGGACAACGCGAAGTGAGCACTTTCATTCTTTTCATATGTTTCTTAATAGTTGTCAAAAATTCTTTTTGCTCCTGTACGGAAGCATCCTCATAAAGCTGTGCCAGCACTAACGATTCATAAAAATATTGTACGGTGCTCTCATAGTTATCATTCCGCAAAGAAATAATTGCGGCTGCTCTCTTCAAAGCCTCATTTGCTTCCTGATACTGACCAAAAAAATAGCCAGGCAAATAATGAAGCGTGCAAACCAGCTCTTGAATCGTATTAAATTGATCTCCGTGCACCGATCCGGCAAAATCCTCGCTAAAGATATCCGTTTCCATAAATGGATCATTCGGCGCGCGATATCCCGTTAAACGGACAAGGAGATTAGCAAGCAAAACGGCTTGCTTCCAATGAAGCGTATTATTATGGCGCAAAAAATCGCCTGAATGCGCAATTAACCGGTTATAAATATCACTAAGCGGATGACCATATTGCAGTAGAGTTGCACAATTAATTAATACACTTTGATTGCTGTGCCACAGATCTCCCGATTCCAGTCCAACTTTCCCAGCATGCTCGGTAAAGGTCTTCAGCATCATCGGATCAAATTTGCGCCAGCTGTCGTAACAAAGGGTGAATGAAGTAAGCGTCTTAACATGCAGTATAGGGTACGGCTTCGATAATTCACAGGCGAGCATACCCCATTCGAATGCCTCTTTATAATGCCGAAACTGAAAATTCAGGAACATGGCATAACCGACAAAACCGATTGAAGACTCCGGGGCCATGCCGTAATCCAGTGTCATTTCGACCATGGTAAACGTAGTAGCAAGCCAGCCTTTTTGATTTACAAAAAAACTGGCATTACTCGTATAGACCATCGCGGTCATAGCCGCTTTCCGTACTTCATCTGTCATTGGCGGTAGTTGCTGCAGCGATGCTATCGAATGTTTCTTAATTTTCCTTCTGAGCTTTAACCACTGCACAGTCAATTCGAATGTGCTTGGCTCAAAACGAGGGTAAATATCCAATAGCTCCAACGTTTGATGGCCCAAAGAAAGGACCTCGTCGTAATTGTCATTCGTTGCCTCTAATTGAATTTTCATGGTCCAAACGAGCGCTTTATCTAAATTAGTCTCCGCTTTGCTGATCAACAAATTAAATAAACCATCTGCTTTCGCAAAATGACCGCATAAATATTCCGCCTCGGCGCGTTCTCTGAATATTCGGAAGGCAAGCGAGTAGCTGTTTTTCCAACATTCCTCTTCGATAAGGGCAGCAGCATGACGCAAATAGCCTAGTGATGTCTCATATGCGGTCGATTGTTTGGCCTTCAAGGCCGCCTTTAAGTTCAGCTCGGCGAGTTCCAGCTTCTGCTCTAGACGTTCTATTTGTTTCCATGCCTGATTGAAATGATTGACGGCTTCGAATACATTTGCATCTTCAGTGAATGCTACACGGTCCACAAGCAGCGATCCGATTCTCCAATGCAATGCGGGAAGCTCATCCTCGGATACAAGATGATAGGCAGCCTGCTGAATGCGATCATGCTGAAATTGATAAATTTTTCCGTTCCCGAGCTTAACTGGCTGCAATAATTGTTCACGCTCGGCTTTCTCCAGCACTTCTGCAAGCTCCTGCAAGGGTAGATTCGTAATGGGAACAAGCATATCTACATCAAAGCTGGTGCCAAGAACAGCTGCCCGCCCAAGCACATAAACCATCTGATCTGGGAAAAGCTTCATCTTATCCGATATATAATCAGCCGTATTGGCCGGAACGTTCCTTTCAGCAATTAGCTGCAAATCCCACTGCCAGCGCCTGCTCGATTCATCAAACATAACTTGCTCATCATCAACCAAATCCTGAATAAATTGCTTTAGAAAAAAAGGATTGCCTTCCGTCTTATGGAGCAATATAGCAGCCAGCTCATCGGTTTCAGCAGCTTCGCAGCCCATGGTGTCGCTTAGAAGGCTGGTTAAATCAGCGGCTTCCAAAGCCTCCAGATGAATACGGCTGTTCTTTGTGTTGTGCTCTTCAAATTGATTCTCCAAACGGCTCAGCGGATGCAGCGGCGTAATTTCTCCATCCCGATAAGCTAAGATGACGAGTAAATGATTGATGTCCCTATCCTCTAGCAGATAAGCGAGATATTGAAGCGATTCTTCATCCGCCCATTGAAGATCATCAAAGAACAAAACCAACGGGCAGTCCCGGTGAAGGAATAGATGAATAAAACGGCTCAAAATAAGGTGGAAACGGCGCTGTGCTTCCACTGGCGGCAATGAAAGTACCGCTGGCTGCTCTCCAATCAGCAGCTCCAGCTTTGGAACCAATTCAATCAACAGCTGTCCATACCCATTTAGGGCATCTATAATGCGCAGCTTCCAAACCTCTGCCTGCAGCTTGCTCTCCATGAGCATCAGGCTAACCAGTTCATCAATGGCTTGAATCCATACGTCGTAAGGTTTTGCCGTTTGTTGCGGATTGAATTTGCCCGTAACAAAATAAACTTCAAGCGGCATCGACTTTCTAAGCGTTTCATTCACAAAGGACGTTTTCCCTATTCCTCCGTTGCCGCTAACCCAGATAACCTCCGCAGCGCTTAACGACGCTCGCTGCAGTGCATCTTGCAAGCATTGCTGCTCGGAGCGTCTGCCGTAATAATGGCTTGAAGTCCTCCAAAGATCGGAAATATCACGGCTTGCCAGTGCAAAGGCTTCTACTTCTCCTGATAACTGGAATTGATTCAGACATTCTTCCAAGTCCGACTTCAACCCGAATGCACTGATATACCTCGCATCAGGCATCTTCTCCATACACTTGCTTACAATAGCAGATACCATCTCGGGTATAGAGGGATACCTCTTATGCAGAGGTTCAGGCGTGCTGGCAATATGCCGATATATAACATCCATTACATCTTGTGATTCAAAAGGAAGGCTTCCCGACATCCATTCGTATAAGGTGACGCCGAGCGAATAGAAATCAGAGCGGTAATCGGGGATCATTCCCGTTCTGCCCGTCTGTTCTGGAGAGATATAGGACAAAATGAAGTCAGGCCTGCCTGTTGTTAAGGGAAGCTGACTCTTGTTAAGTTCAGTTGAACACATTCGAATATCAATAAACTTCACTTCATAAGTATCGGGATTTGCGATGAGATGAAAGGGGGTTATTTCATTGAGTATTATTTTTTCACGATGTATTTGCATCAGGCTATCTGCTGCCGATACTGCGATAGCCAGCAACGCTTCATGCATAAAAGGGTTATCGCGCGTGCGCAATACCCGATCTAGTGTACTGCCTCCGATATCCTGCAAAATCAGAACAGGTCTGTCAGCTAACATTTCCAGACTGTATGCTTCTAACGTTCCTCGTCCGCCGAGCTTAACGAGCAACTCATACTCATGCTGAAATGCAGCAACCACGTTCGGTCCTGTATAGATGTCACATGTGGTTTTGGCGATAACCGCAATGTTATCCGCTTGGCGAATCATTCTATATAGGTTTATATCATCATAACTGCCTATTTCATCGATCATTTGATAACCTGATATCTCAATCAAGAAGCCGCACTCCCCAGTTGCTAGATATGGAAAGAATTCATTATTTAAATATAGGTAATCAATTAAAGGAAGCCCAGAAGAAATTTAACTTCATTATAGCATTGGCTCATCTACTATGAATACCGCGTTCGTGCTTGGAATAAAAAAACAGACCATCCGATGGAAAGTCTGCTCGTTACATTCACTTAAACATTCGTTTTCGATGATTGCTCCCAATTTTATACCAATATTTAGTATGTTCATCCTTGAATAGTCGAATGCCTACCAATCGGAAAGGCGTCCAAATCTCTCGAAACATGATATACTCAGCCATTGTTTTCACCTCAAAAATAATTCCTATTATCTATTTACCTTTAGCATTTCTATCATTTACATGATACTAATTACCTATAAACAGTATAATCCAAATTCTCCCTTTTATATAGTGAGAGTTGTCATTTTTTTGTCATATGACAACAATCGGTCAGCATATACGTAAAAAATGGGCTATCTCAAAAGTAGATTAATCTACTTTTGAGATAGCCCATTAGTATGATAGAAATATAAAAGATGATCCGATTGCTTAGCATGCTATACGGATATGACAATTCCAAAATATTTACGTAATGCTTCCGCATATTCCTCTTGTGTAGAAGGTGTAACTACCTGAACGCCCTCTGCCGTAAATATACGAAACTCTTCGCCTGCGATCGTATTTCTTCCTTCAGCTGTCCGAATGGCCGCCATCGGCGTGCTCACAAATATCGAATCTTGTGCATGCTCACACCAGTAGGAAGTCATAATGAAATCCTGCGGCAGCTGCGGTTCCTCGGTAAAGGTATAAAGGCGGCTCCATTCCCCCTTCTTCCTCTCCAGCAGCACCCAGCCAAAAAAGGCATCCCGCTCCAGCTGATACGCTTCATCCTTTTGCTCATGGATGACATTTTCAGCCAAAAGAATCGGGTTTCGTGGTGCAATACCGCCTACTCCCACATCGCATAGATACGGCTTTCCTTCAGCTAATACCTGTAAAATATGATGCCTGCGTTTTGGCGGCGTCTGTGTCTCATCACGCCAGAACCGGGCAAAATAGTTCGTCACGTTAAAGCCGAGCTCGGCTAACAACCAACCAAACAGTGCATTCAACTCAAAGCAATAGCCGCCGCGATGCCTTGTAACGATTTTATTGAACAGATCAGGAATTTCCAATGATAGCGGAACCCGATTTATAATATCTAAGTTTTCGTAAGGTACGGTATGTACATGGCAGTTCTGGAGCTCCGTGAGTGTTGCCAAACTGTTGTCGATCGGGCCGTTATAACCTATTCGTTCAAGATACGCCAATACTTCAGGTTTCCATTGCTTGTGGTCAACTACCATTTTATCTACCCCTCGCTGATCGTAGACTTGTTATTTATTTCATCATATCTTCCTGCATCGACTAATGGCAAGACAAGAGCTACAATTAAAGAAAATCAGTAAAATTATTGTATTCAAAATAAATCATTTACGGGAGGCTATTTATTTTGGGGACAAAAGATAACTTTACGGGCAAAGCCACGATTTACTCCGAATACCGTTCCAATTATCCAATGGCTTATATGAACTACCTTATTCAGAGCAATAACCTATCACCGGATCATACTGTAGCTGATATTGGTTCCGGCACTGGAATACTTACGAAGCAGCTGCTGGATCAAGATTTAAAGGTCATTGCCATTGAGCCTAATGAGGATATGAGATCCACCGCAGAAAAAGAATTAAATCATTATGCTAAGTTTACCTCCATAAATGGTGCTGCTGAGCATACGCCGCTGCAAGGCCAAAGCATTGATTTAATTACGGTTGCCCAAGCCTTTCATTGGTTTGACAAGGAGCAGTTTAAGCTGGAGTGCCAAAGAATACTAAAACCAGATGCTAACGTTGCCTTAGTGTGGAATAGCAGAGATGCTTCAAGCGAGCTCGTTATTGAAAACGCAGCGATCTGCCAAAAGTATTGCCCTGCATTTAAAGGATTTAGCGGCGGTATCGATAAGACTCCTGACGTGTATGAGCAGTTTTTCCGGAACGGGAGCTATGAATTCAAAGTATTTGAATACCATTTGGAGTTTGATTTAGACCGTTTTATTGGACGAAATTTATCCGGTTCCTATGCGCCAAAAGAGACTGATGAACAATATGAACCATTTATTCAATCCCTCTCCGAGCTGTATGCAAAATACAGCAAAAACGATGTGCTTATCATGCCGAATCTGACACGCAGCTATATGGGTAACGTCTAATTCGAGTAATAACGTTCTGCTATATAGCTGAAAGGGCTGTCCCAAAAGTAGAAATCTACATTTGGAACAGCCCTTGTTATGTTTATGGAGGCTTAGACAAAACGCATGCCTGAGTGAATCGCTGTTAACTATGTGCTCCTTTGCCCGGAATTTGTATTGGATTTATCGCTAACGAACCTAGCAGCTCTTATTTAATCGATTCGTAATGGATTAAATATGTAACGAACTCCAGCGTCGCTATTTTGAGAAAAACAGCTCCTAACCCCTCATACAGCATGCCATAACGTTAATCAGGTTCGTTAAAATTTAAAAGATGCCGTTTTCTGCCTAATAAGCATATTACGATTCGTTAGAGAAGTAATCAACCGAAATTATCTGCTTACTAAATTTGAGAAACCATAAAAAATTGAGTAAACTATAGGTAATAAAGGAGGCGTATGCTTATGGCCAATTTGGCAGCAAACATGGAAATTGGAATTAGTACTTTTTTGGAAACGACACCGGACCCGGTGACAGGAGCAATCATGAGCCATGCTGAACGTCTGCGCAATGCGGTTGAGGAGATTGTGCTCGCAGACCAAGTTGGACTAGATGTTTATGGTATTGGAGAGCATCACCGTGCTGATTACGCTGGCACTGCGCCTGCGGTTGTACTGGCAGCAGCAGCTCCTATGACCAAAAATATTAGACTCACTAGCGCCGTTACCGTTCTGTCCTCAGACGACCCGGTTCGTGTATTTCAACAGTTTTCCACACTCGATGGCCTCTCGAACGGCAGAGCCGAGATTATGGCAGGGCGGGGATCGTTTATTGAATCCTTCCCGCTATTTGGGTACAGCTTAGAAGATTATGATGAATTGTTTGAAGAGAAGCTAGAGCTGCTTCTTGCTATCAGAGATTCCGAAAAGGTCAATTGGCGCGGTGGACATCGTCCTGCTATTCATAATCTACCTGTATACCCGCGGCCAGTTCAGAGCCCGCTTCCCGTTTGGATCGCAAGCGGCGGCAACGCACAATCTGCAATTCGCGCAGGCTTGCTCGGCCTTCCTATCGCCTTCGCTATTATTGGCGGGATGCCTGAAAATTTCGCACCGCTGGTCGATCTTTACAAGGAAGCAGCTGCAAAAGCTGGCCATGATCCTAGCAAGCTGCAAATCGCCACACATTCGCACGGTTTTGTTGGCGAAACAACGGAGCAGGCAGCCGATTTATTTTTCCCGCCGACTCAGGCACAGATGAATGTCATTGGACGTGAACGCGGCTGGGGGCAGCATTACAGCCGTGCAGCTTATGACTCTGCCCGCAGCCTTCGAGGCGCTCTATATGTGGGTGATTCTGAATATGTTGCAGAGAAGATTCTTTTGCTACGCAAAAATCTAGGCGTCACTCGATTCTTCCTGCATGTGAATGTAGGTACGATGCCGCACCGCGAGGTACTGCGAGCCATTGAACTGCTTGGCACCAAGGTCGCCCCCATTGTACGCAAGGAGCTTGCAAGAAGCGAAGGAAAGCAATAAAAAAGATAGCCATTATCAAAAAATTGAAGTGTGCGAGCCTGAGATGGCCAGTGCACTTCTTTTTTTAGGTTGGGTAAATCTTCTAATAAAAGGAAAAACAAAAAAGACAGAGAAATAGTACACAATCCGTCACTTAAGGAGCTTGTGTATGAATCATCTTTCTCGCAAAAAAATACAGCAAATTCAGCATATGTTTCCCTCATTCGCCCATCTTCCTGCTGAGAGCTGGGAAGCTGCACAGCTATTATCCATTAATCCGGCTACCTCGCATTCCATTCGCGAAGGCCATATTTTACAGCATGCAATGTTTATTGTCAGCGGTCAAATTCGAGTGTTTAAGCTGAGTCAAACAGGCAGAGAGATCACTTTATACCGGGTGCATAGCGGTCAGTGCTGCGTCCTTATAATGGCAAGCATACTAGGTGAGACTGAATATGAAGCATCGGTTGCCATAGAGGAGGAGACGGACGTGTTGCTGCTGCCTGTTTCCGTATTTCGAGACTGGATGAACACGATCAAACCCATTCGGCAATATTTTTATAAACAATTTATTGATCGAATGACGAATGTGACAAAGCTGTTGGAAAATATCGCTTTTCAGCCTCTCCCTTATCGCATTGCGGACTATTTAATTTCAGAATTTGTGAAGGGTGATTGCTTGCGGCTTACTCATGAACAGCTAGCTATAGAAATTGGGACATCACGCGAGGTCATTACCCGCATTTTAAAAAGCTTTGCGGAGCAAGGAGCGATTGAATTAAGCAGAGGAAAAATCATCATATTGGATCGCGGCATCTTAAACCGTATAATAAAACAGCATTTGTGACAATGTCACTGAGATTTGAATCGCTCTTCCCTACAATTAATAAGGAATCAATCCTATTTAACGGGAGGGTACAGGATGACCCATTATTACGATCGTTCGAATTTAAGCCGGATTCCAGAGTTGATTAAGCTCGTTCCACAGGCTGCAGGTTCCTTTTTAGCTTTTGAAAAAGACGTTTATCTTGCTTCTGATGCCATACCTGAACCTTCTTTTATAGTATCGGCTTGATATGGTTTATTTTTCATCTAAGTCATGCTATTTTCGACATTTTTCGTATAAACCTAAACTAGAACTTAGGACTTTTTTTCTTCTTCAGCAAACACTAAGGCCCAAAATCCCTATTTTAAACATTTATTACATATATTATAATTTTTGGTATTATAAAAAATATGATATGGGAGTGTTGAATGGAAAGATAGGTAAAATGAAAAGGAAATTTCTAATGGTTATACTAACTTTGGCTATGCTCTTTAGTTTGCCACTACTCGTATTTGCAGAGTCTAAAACTTTTTCAAACTCAACTTATACAAATTGGGATAAGCCATACACCGGCACTTACAATGCGTATAAGTACACAACATCCAATAAAAATTACGTTCATGCTGATGTCAAATTTAAATACAACAGCACTCAAAAAACAAATATGTTAAACACTAATTATTACCCAACAGTAGAGATAAAATTAGATAGTGTAAACCCTAAATTACAAGGACTTTATTATAGTACCACTATGCCAGATGCTAAACTAGATACAGATAATTGTTCATATAGTACATTTTCAGCCATTTGTGAAATTGAGGCAGCTTCTAAGACTCCAAATGATATTGTAGCTGGAACAGAATATCAATTAAGTACTGAATGGCAATATATTAGCTCTTATAATGTTTCTACAGAACCATATTTAATAGCATACTCATCTCAAAGTAGAGAACCTACAACTGCAGAATGTTTGATTGGGCAATGTGAACTAAATACAGTAAGTAATACATTTGATTCATTAGCTGGTTTTCATATCCCATCAGACATTACAAGTGGAAGTTGGACAGCAACAACGACTACCTTAGCTACTGACTCAATTCAAACGAACACAACTCAAATTGAGAGTAAAACTTTGATAGAGAATCCAGAGTATACAGCTATCGAAAACAAGATACAATTGGATGAATTCGCAGCTGAGGTGAATGACAATATAAGAGAACTTAAGGGTAATGAACTTTCAGAGTTTATTATTACTTTTAACAGACCTTTATCAAGTGAAGAAGTCAAAGAATATTTAGATGATATTTCGAGTGTATTATTGTATGGAAGAGGTATTAACTCAAATAGTGAACGTGTAACTATTGGTCAAGTACTACTGTCTGATTCAGTGTTTGATGCAATAGAAAGTGATACAAGTTATGAATTTAAAGGCTATATACAATTACAAGGTGTGGCAAGTAAAGAAGTTTTAGAAAAATTGGTAGATGATTCGAATGTGTATTCAGTTGAAGTTGCTAAAGGTACAATTCCAATGGGATTATATTGGAAGCTAGAAAATAGTAAATAATAATCTTAAGCCTGGAGACTTGTCTTCAGGCTTAATAATTTTTGTAAATGTGGTATAATATATACTAAACAAACAGGGGTAAGGTGGTGAGTCATATCAAAGTTGGTCACTATAAAAGGATAATTGGAATCCTTACATGTTTGACAGGTTTACTCTATATTCCTAGTGTATTGAAATGGCTTTGGAATAGTGATTCAACTATGAGCGACCTCTCAGTTAGCTTAGTATGGAGTTTCGTTTGTGTTTTTATTGGTATTGCTTTATGCTCTAAGGACTGGAGTAATCTTCATGTTGCTTTTTTAGTGATCAATTTAATTTATCACTTGATTTGGAGTTACTTAATAATTGATCAAGTCCTACATCTTCCTAACAAGCAACTCCAATACTTACCTTACTACATTCATATCGTATTAGTAGTAGGTTGTGGAGCGTATTTTATTATTTATAACAACAAAAAAAATACAGTTTAACAATAGTATCAAGTCAATAAGTCTAGTGTATTCTAGGCTTTTTATTTTGCGATCTATTATTACTTTTTATAATTTTAATAGGTGTAATAAACTTAAGGCTCTTCGCTCTATTACGTGGGTAAGCAGAATTTTGCTCCGATGATAGAACGATTTGACTTGGAGCCTCTGCGGCATGAGTAGTCGCGCCAAAGAAGAAACAGTCATTACAATATTTTCATGTTTCGGTCCCCAAACATATTCATTACTATAAATAGGTTCCTTGCCCTTAGTCTTATTGAGCTTTTGTATTAATCGAAACTGTTCTTGAAGAGAACATGCTAACTGAATATCTTCCTCTGAAAACGTTTGACTCGCAAGCAAATTAGTTAGTTCACTTTGCAGAAGTGGAATTTTCTTTGTTTGGTCTAATGTTTCAACTGCAATTCGTTCTATGTCTGATGGATTTAAATTTTCATACACTTGACCTGTAATACCAAGAACTTGATTATTTGCTAGAACATATTCTTCAAGTCTTATAAAATCTCCAGCTGCATTTTTTTAAATTCAATTTGTTGGTCAGAAGCTCTCTCTATTTCTGGCAAAATAGTTCTGTGTAGTTCCTGCTTGCCAATACCAACGGATAAAACCATTTTTTTAACTTTTTAACATTTGCAATAACAGAGTTTCCTCTAATGACACCTAGTAAACGTTCAGCTTTCCCAGCTACATTTAATGAATCGAATTCATCTAAATGGGGGCTATCTGGCTTATAGTTTTTCTAGTGTTTTTGTGTTGCAATCGACCAGTAACCCTCTCTTAGTTTGTCCATTATCATTTCCTCCGTAATTAAAAGTTACTAAATGAATTTATTAATATATTATATTAGATATCTCCAATTCCGACTTCAATTCTTCAACTGCGTTTCCACTAATAATAATCTTTGGGGAAATTTCAATAGTCATGTAAAACAAACCCTCTTTCTTAGAATCTTACAATCCGACAAAAATGAAAGAGCTCATTGCTGTAGCCGTTGCTCATGTGACCGGATGCCCCTATTGCATTGATGTGCATGTGAAGAAATGCAAGGAGCTAGGAGGCACACGGGAGGAAATAATAGAGGCCGTTTTGGTTGCAGCATCCACAAGAGCAGGCGCCATTCTCAGCCATGCGACCCATGCCTTAATCTCATTTGAAGAAGATGATAACAAACGATCACGCAAGGAAGCAGAGCAATCATCCTCAGCGCCTGACTGTTTCTGTTAAGTTTATTTCTTCAAATTAAAAAGCAGCAGCCCCCATTTGTTGTCGCGGGGGCTGCTGCATATTCCCTCAATCCAGAAACGGACTAACCGTTATGCTCACGACACTAATCTCGCCATTGCCGCCTGTGAGCCTAATGATATTGTCATCACCTGGCTCTAGCTGAACGGTAATGCTGGCAAGGCCGCTATAGTCCAGCAGACTTCCTGTCGACAGTGCATTAAGCAAGGAATAATCATGACCATTCACGGTCAGGTTTAGTTTGGCGAGTCGCTCTGCCGTTGCATAACGAATATGAATGGCCGCTCTTCCGCCTTTTTCTCCGTTGATAGCTTGAAACTCACAATAAGAGCCCTCAATATCCAAACGATTAACGACACTTTCTCCTTGCTCGTTTGTTTCAACAACCGCTCCTCCGTCCACACGGCTGGCAGAGTAGGTTTTCTGATTTGTGTTAGGAGCCGGAGCATCCCCTACAGGCTTGACGCCTTCTTTGGTTTGAACGACGGTCTGGATCGTTCCATCTTCATTAAAATACAAATAATCAATACACATGCTTCTTAAATTGCCTTGGCCCGAAATTTCCTGATTGTGATAAAACAAATACCACTGCCCCTTAAACTCCGCCACAGAACCGTGAGTAGTCGAGCATCCAGTCGGCTCTAGAAAAATACCTCTATATGTCCATGGTCCAAGCGGATGCTTGCTGGTAGCATATCTCATGCGGTTGTTTCCATCTAAATTATCGGCGTAGGTCAGATAGTAGAGATCTGCCCTTTTGAAAACCCAAGCCGCCTCATGAAAATCCTCCAGTCCTTCCATCTCGCGCATCTCGCCGTTAATGGACATCATATCGTCGTTCAGCTCGCCGCCCTCGCATCTGCTGCCCCCGCCATAATACATATAAGCACGTCCATCATCATCAACGAGCACGCATGGATCAATGAGTGCAAATCCGCCCAGTCCCGAGATATAACCTTGATCCTTAAAACCGCTTCCTGGTTTTTGACTCGTCGCCACACCGATTTTCCATGTATCATTCCAATTTGACCCGCTGGGATGCGGGTAATAGAAATAATAGGTTCCGTTCTTGTAGGCACAATCGGGCGCCCACATGAAGCCGCCTTCCGGCCTGCCCCATGCTACATCGTCTGAACGAAGAATTTCACCCTCATCCAACCAATTGACCATATCGGAAGAGGAGTACACATGGTATCGATCCATTAAATCACAGCCTCTTGCCGGATCCATATCATGTGAAGCATAAATATAAACCTTGCCGTCCTCCCAAACATGAGCAGAAGGGTCAGCCGTATATATTGTAGTTATTATCGGATTTTGAGATGTTAACTTCACATGTTTACGTTCTACTGGAATACCTTCATTTTTTATCATGTTCATCTATTCCTCGCTCTCCAGCCTATATTTTATAAACTTAACCAAATGATTAGCTTACTCCAGCATAACTCGACTTACCTATACGTCACCATGAGACGATATTAAACAATCTAGTCGATTTGAATAGCATCTTCATATGCCACGTTCATTACATTTGTTTTAAAAAGCCAAATAAAAAAAGAGCACCATCAACGGTGCCCTCCAAAAAAATCAATAACTATATTCCGACACGGATCTTAAACGGTCGTAGACTTCCCACGGCAGCGTATTCCCTTCAGCTTCAAAAGCAAGCCACACCGCTCCGACAACCGGTTCAATCTCGAGCTTAACTAATGATGCATCTGGAGCACAGCTTTTGACAGCTTGTTCAATATACGGGTGAATAAAACTTGCCTCTCCCCTAGTAAGTACGCTGCCAGCAAGGACAACATCGAACTTGTCCGCCTCCATCCTCAGACGTTGAATGACAGCCCGCGCCGACTTGCCCAGCTCCTCCCCCTGCACTCGCAAAATCGTTAATGCAACCTCATCTCCCTGTTCTGCTGCTTGAAACAGCAGCTTCACTGTTCTAAGCGGGGGTGTTTTATCGTGATTCAAATAATCGTTGAACATGCTCTCCACACTGTCGTAGCCTTGGTCCTGCAGGAGGAGGTTCGTCAATATAGTCGGCCGCTCGCGCCCATCCCAAGCCCGAATAACCGAGCGGAAAGCTTCAATGCCTAAGTCGCTGCCACCGCCGAAATCTCCGAAAGCATAAGAGAAGCCTCCGCACTGATAAAACTCATTCCGAGAGTTAACGCCCGCGCTGTTCGTCCCAGCACCACAAATCAGTACAACGCCATACGGCTGATCCGTTCCCGCTCGAAGAGCTATCGCTGTATCGCAATTCACTTCATGCTTTGCAAATCCCAGTTCTGCGATCATAGGTCTCAATATTTCATAATCCGCTTCCCTGTCAGCACCAGCCAATCCAAAATAAGCGAACTGAATGTCACTGTGGACTACATTTGCTTCTTGTAATGCCATCTCAACCGATTCGCGTATGTTGCGTTTGGCCGCCTCATAATCAACCTGATGAT
This sequence comes from Paenibacillus sp. NRS-1760, assembly GCF_050467785.1. Lineage (NCBI taxonomy): Bacteria > Bacillati > Bacillota > Bacilli > Caryophanales > Paenibacillaceae > Paenibacillus > Paenibacillus sp. NRS-1760. The sequence continues at coordinate 597,333 of NZ_JBITPK010000007.1, forward strand.
TGCCGTTCCCGCTATTCCCTTTTCCTACAATTCTGCCCGACTCATCTGCAATCAGCGTGTACGTCTTGCTGCCGCCGCCATCTACACCCAAGTAATATTTCAACGGATACACTCCCTTGATTTCATGTTTGTTATTGCCTCAAAGAAGTTGTCTCCCGAATAACCAGCTCAGGGCTCAATTGAACAGTGACATTTCTTTTGGCTGCACCGCTTATGCTCTTCAGCAGCAGTTCAACCCCCATCCTTCCAATTTGCGCGGCCGGCTGGCGCATCGTCGTCAGCTTCGGGTGAAACTCCGTGGCAAGAATCTGATCATCAAATCCAATGATCGAAATTTGCTGAGGTATCCGAATTCCTTCAATTATAAAAGCATTCATAGCGCCGAGCGCCATATTATCATCGGACGCAAATACCGCAGTCGGCAGTCTGCCAGCGTCCATCCAGCTTCGAGCAATTCGATAACCCGTAGATATTTCAAAATCTCCGCGCTCCACACAAAAGGGTGCTATGCCCGCTTCTTCCAATGCGGCATGGTATCCTCGTTCACGCTCTCGACTGCTCAGAAACAGCTCTGGACCACTAATATGCGCGATATCCCTATGCCCCAAATCGATTAAATGTTTGGTTGCTTCATATCCACCATAAAAGTTGTCTACGATGACAGAGGTTGCTGGCGAATTCATCTGCTGATTATCGAGCATGACAAATGGAATTCGGTTTCTCTTAAGCTCTAGTACGTACTCATCCTCACGTATGGGCGACAATAAGATGACGCCATCGACACGGCCTTCCTGAAACAATGATCGATGGATGTGATCATCCTCTTCTGTTGAAATCGATAATGCAAGAAAATAGCCGTTTTCCGCAAGCCGATCATTAACCTCCTTCACGACCGCATCGAGAAACGAGTCATGTAAAGTTGTTAACGCTAGTCCGATTATGCCTGTTTTTCCTCTTGCAAGACTCCTTGCAGACGCATTAGGGTGATAATCAAGCTCCTTCATAGCCTGAAGAACCCGCTCCCGGTTGCTCTTTCTGACACTTGGCAAATTGTTTAATACCCTTGATACCGTCACAATGGATAATCCTGATTTTTTGGCAACGTCCACAATGCTTACCTTCATAAGAACGCCTTCCTCAGACTAGTAGTAATCATGCTTTGTATAAAATGGAGGGGAGCAGCCTAAATCGCCCCTCCCCTTGACCCATTATTTATTCACTCTTGCCAAAAGATCCTTCAGCTTCTGTTCAATGACTGGCAGCACATCCTCAACCTTCTGCTTTCCGTTCTCTACACCAGAAAGTTCATTGATGAACAGCTCATTGATTTGAGAGTAATTGGAAATCAGATGATTGTACGATTCGAAGCCATATTTATAAGCACCTTCGAATACTTGCTTAATGCCTGCTGGATCGATGCCTTCAAAGTTGCTGTAATACTTTTCTGCAGCTGCTTGGTTGACCGGAGGATTGCCTCCGCTAAGCTCGATCGATTTCTCTTGAATTTCAGTTGTAACCAAGAACTTAATCCACTCCGCAGCTTCCTTCGGATGCTTCGAATCCTTAAGTACAAATAATGGATCCACGTAAAGCACGCTTCGTACATCGCCTTTTGGACTTACTGGAACCGCAGCAACACCTACTTTAAAGTTGAAATCTGCAGCGGCAGCAAGGCTCCATGAACCAACTACAGACATCGCGATTTTACCCGATAGGAACGGATCACCGAATTGCCCGGATACGGATTGGGAGAATGCTGGCGTTGGCGACACTTTTAAATCATGAATGAGACCATAAAGTGTTTTGTAGGCATCAATTACATCAGGCTTAGTCAGATTGATCTCTGTAGGTTTGCCGCCATTTGTCCATGTATCATCGGAATAAACATTCGCACCGAAGTATTGAGGACGCTGGTCGCGCTCACCAAATCCAAAGTCGACGCCATATTGAGCTTCCTCCAAATTTTCAGAGTCTACGGTCAGCTTCTTCGCATATTCGACCATTTTGTCGAATGTCCAGCTTTTATCCTCGTAATCAGTTGGAGGGTATGGAAGTCCCGCTTTATCAAAAAGATCCTTGTTGTACAGCATGACGGTCACGTAGCTATTTAACGGAATACCATAGGTTTTACCGTCAACCTTGTAGATGTTCATTACATCTTCCGGAATATTGTAGTCCGCTGCTTTGAAGTCTTCAAAATAAGGGGTCATATCCATCAGCATATCTTTGTTGTAATATTCCATAAAACCGCCATAGCCCCAGTGAGAGGTTACGTCCGGCGCATTTTTCGCAGCAATGGACGATTGCAGCTTAGAATCAAACTGTTCATAAGGTGCTTTAGTCACTTTTACTTTGATGTTCGGATGTTTTGCTTCAAACTCTGGAATCAGCTTCTCTACAAACGTTCTGTCCGGCGAGTCAATCGTATAATGCGTGATCGTTACCTGTTTTTCTTTACCGGAACCCTCGTTTCCGCCGTTTGAGCAAGCGGTTGCAAACATCGATAATGCGAGAATAGCGGTAATGGATAACCATTTCTTGTTCTTCATTCTAATTTCCCCCTTGGTTTTATTAGATTTCATACAAGCAAGCTAAAACGCTTAAAAAACTATTTAATGCCTGTAAGTACGATTCCCTCAACGAATCTCTTCTGTGCTACCGCAAACAACACGATAATTGGCAGTACGGAAAGAATCGAAGCGGCCATCAGTAAATTCCAAGGCGCTAAACGAAACTTCGATGACAGCATAGCGGCCATCCCTACTGGAAGCGTGAAGTTCTCCTGCGAGTCTAAGTAAAGTACAGGGGTGAGCAGGTCATTCCAACTCCAAATGAATGAAAATATAGCAACCGTAGCGAGCGCTGGTCCTGCTAAAGGCAGCGTAATATTCCAGTACAGTCTGAACTCACTGCAGCCGTCAATCCGGCCGGCGTTATAAAGCTCGTCAGGCAACGTAGAGAAAAATTGACGCAATAAAAAAATCATATAAGCTGACCCAAAGAAAGCGGGCAGAATAAGCGGCAATAAAGAATCATGCAGTCCAAGATTCATAAATAATAGGAACTGCGGAATCATAATCGCTGGATAAGGAAGCATCAATGTGCTGAGCACTAGCATGAACATAAGCCCGCTGCCTTTTCCCTTATATCTAGCAAATCCAAAGGCAACGAATGATGAAGAAAGCACCGTTCCAATAACTGTGAATATGCCAACAATCAAGCTGTTCTTATATTGCTGTCCGAATTTAATTTCGGTATTGGTAAACAATTCACGGAAATTTTCCCACGCAAACACTTTTGGAATAATTGTTGGGGGAAACATAAGCATTTCTTTCGTCGTCTTCAGGGATGTCGAGAGCATAAACCAAACCGGTGACAGCATCGTAATTGTTACCGCTAATAAAATAAGAAATCCGACAATTTGCGAAAGCTTTAGCTTTCTTTTGACAATAATCCGCTTTGAGCTCGCGTCATGGGTCACTTCACTCATTTACTGCCCCCTCCTTCGTAGTAAACGTAACGTTTCGACGTCCTCATGATAAAGTAGGTGACAACGAGTACTGCAACGAGAAGGATCCAGGCCATGGTAGACGCGTATCCGTAGCGGAAATTTTTGAACGCATTGATGTAAATGTTGTACACGTAAAACCATGTAGAGTAGTTCGGTCCACCACGCGTGATGGTATAGGCCTGTGTAAACACTTGGAAGGATTCAATGACACCGATGATAAGCTGGAACAGAAAAACGGGCGAAATCATTGGAAAGGTTACGTTCCAAAATGTTTTCCACCGGCCAGCACCGTCGAGCCTTGCTGCCTCCAGCAGATGAGCCGGCACACCTTGGAGCCCTGCTAGGAAAATAAGCATGCCTGCGCCGAGTCCCCAGAACGACATAATGATGAGCGCCCACAAAGCGTAATTCTCATCCAGAAACCAGTGGATGGGGTCAATTCCGAAAAAAGATAATCCATAGTTGAACAATCCCGCCTGTGGATTAAACACCCAAAACCATAACAAGGCCATGGATACGCCTGAAATCATACTTGGAAAATACATCGCTGTTCGGAAAAAGCCGTTAAAAGGAATTTTCTGATTAATCAAGATTGCAAACATAAGTGATAAAAACAACGTAATAGGAACACTAATAAGCGTGTACTTGAGCGTAACCATTATCGAATTATAAAACTGTTCATCCTGAAAGAGCTCTTTGAAATTGTTCAATCCCACGAAAACAGGCGGGTTAATAATATCGTAGTCTGTGAAGCTGTAGTACAATGATGCGCCTACTGGATATAAAGCAAATATGAGAAAACCAATAATCCATGGCGAAATAAATAAATAAAAGTGTTTGTTTTCCCGTCTCTGAAATTTGCTGTTCTTCAGTAAAACCGCCCCCTTCCATTTGGTTTCCTATTCCTTTTGGCCTTAAAAGAAGCAAATTTAAAAAACTCTTAATTGCTCTCTTGTATGTCCCCTTTTTTCCACCATTACTTTGCTTCTGCATTTCTTCGAAATCGCTTTTCAAATCACCTCTTTTTCTCTCTGTTATTGCTTTTCATTCACGAAAGTTAAACCGCTTTAATATTCAACATGAGTTTATACCGACATTCAAAATATGTCAATTAATATTTTTTTTGTTTATTATGGATTATAAATTCCCTTGACTTAGTACAAAAACGTACGGTTTCTGTTATTGTCTTTACTTGTCTCTTATAAGTATCAAACGTAAATTTTGTCGTATATTTTGTTTAAACGTTTAAACTTTATTATGTGAAAGCGCTATTCAATTATCGGGTTTTATTTTAATATAGGCAGAAGTTATTTAAAAACTCGTGCTTAAATGAGATAATAAATATGAATGCGACTGTTTATCATAATACACGGCAACTCCATATCGAGGGCTTAATATCATAGAAGAAAAGAGATGAAGTGGGATGAATAAGGAAATTAAAATCTTGGCTATTTCGGGGAGTCTTCGTCAAAACTCCTCAAATACATCGCTAATGAAGGCTGTCATCGGATTAGCCCCCGCAAACATGGAATTTACTATCTATGGCGGGTTAGGCGACCTTCCGCATTTCAACCCTGACATGGATATAGATGAAGGACCGGTGCCTGTCAGAGAGCTGAGAGCACTTCTTGAGGAAACGGATGGCGTGCTTATATGTACACCCGAATATGGAAACGGTGTGCCTGGCGTTTTAAAAAACGCGTTGGACTGGCTTGTATCCACAACGGCGTTTATGAATAAACCTACAGCGGTAATTAGTGCCTCACCTACTCCAATGGGCGGGGACAAAGCTCATGCTTCACTTTTGCTTACCCTTAAAATGATTAATGCTGATATTGTTGAGGGCGGGACATTAATTATTCCGCATATTACTTTGAAGCTAAATAAAGAAGGCATTATTACCGATTCCCAATTAAAGCAGGAGTTAATAACCGCGCTTCAATCACTTGAGCAGGCTTGCTACTAGAATTAATAGCGACTCAGCCAAGATAAAAAGAAAAAGCCAGCGCAATCACTATAGAAATAGTAATTGCGCTGGCTCTTTTGCTCGTTATTCTTAAACTTAACGCCCTCTTGGCGCTCCCGTCGATTTCCTCACCATTAACTCCGGATCAAACTCCATAATCGTATTTCTTTTTGGAGAATCCTTGATTAGCTTCAGCAAAATATCAACACCCTGCCGCCCAATTTTCTCAAATGGCAAACGGATGGTTGTCAGCGCAGGATGGAATTCTTCCGCATAGATCTGATCATCGAAACCTACGACGGATACATCTTGAGGAATGCGAACCCCTTCATTTTTGAACGCGTCCATTACGCCTAGTGCCATAAAGTCATCTGCTGCGAATACAGCTGTAGGCAGCTTGCCTGCATCGATCCAGCGCTTGGCAATGGCGTAGCCTGAAGGAATATCAAACGATCCTTGCTCCACTTCAAAAGGCTGCAAACCTGCTTCTTCGAGCGCGAACAGAAACCCTCTCTCACGCTCACGGCTGCTCAGAAACGGATCTGGCCCGCTAATATGAGCGATTTCGGTATGTCCAAGGTCGATGAGATGTTTGGTTGCATCATATCCGCCTTTGAAATTATTAACAATAACAGAAGGAACCGTCGGATTGCGCTGCTGGTTATCAAGGATGACAAAAGGAATTTTCCGCTTCTTCAGCTCCATCACATATATATCTGCATTAATTGGCGAGAGCAAAATAACTCCATCTACACGGTCCTCTTGAAACATCGAACGATCAAATGAATCCTCGTCCCCCTGCGAGATGGAGAGTGCCAGAAAATAACCCTGCTCTGCCAAGCTATCATTAATTTCTTTGACTACAGCGTCAAGAACAGTATCATGCAATGTCGTCAAAGTTAGACCGATAATACCGGTTTTGCCGCTTGCAAGACTACGGGCTGAGGCGTTCGGATGATAGTCCAGGTCCTTCATGGCCTGCAACACTTTTTCTTTATTTTTCTGGCGCACGGATGTCGACTTATTAAGAACTCGGGATACCGTTACAACCGACAATCCTGACTTCTTGGCAACATCGAATATACTAACCTTCATTGATGAACCGCTCCTGTTAAACGCAATTTACATAAACATAACACATTTACCACTAGATTTCACATAAGTTGAGACTTTATTAGAGTAAATTTATGTTTTATTCCATTGACAGGCCTATATTCTGGTTTTGACCGTAAAAGGCACCTCGCATCCCTGCTCAATTGTGGATCTGCATATAAAAGCTTTGCATTAATTGAATAGAAAAAAAGAACCGTCACGTGGAAGGACGGTCCTTTTGTAAAATCTATTTTGCTCCTACTATGAATGGTTTAATTGGTGAAGCAAGCCGTTTAGCATTTCATCTGTGAACGCCCCTTGGCTAAAGGACACCAAGCTGCGAAGAGGCATAAATTTCATCATCGCGGCCATCATGTCTGCCATTTCGTTATCCTCAGACATCAAGATTCCCATTCCTGCTTGAACCTGCTGCATAATGCTTTGCACGATTGGACCCTTCTCCGTATCACTTATTAAGTCACCGAGAAGGCTATTGCGATGATACACAACTTTCAGAGGGACAGTGGATTGAACGCGCAGCGTCTCGCCTAGGACTATATCCTCCGATGAACGCCCAATAAGAACAGCAAAGTCTCCGCTCTCGACATGCCAGTCTTTTAGAGCAACATTGTAATAAGCGAAAGATCGTTTATCCAGCGTAAACGTTATCTTCTTTTGCTCTCCAGGCTGCAGCTCCACCTTGGCAAATCCTTTCAGCTCTTTCTCCGGCCGGATCACGGTGCTCTCGACATCTTGAACGTACAGCTGAACGATTTCTTTGCCGGTGCGTGTTCCTGTGTTCTTAACCGTGACGTGAACGCTAACCGTTTCCGTATCCTTTATTTCCTTGCTGTCTATCAACAGATTTGTGTACTCGAATGTTGTATAGCTCAGACCATGCCCAAACGGGAACATCGGCTTAACGCTCTTCGAATCATAGTAGCGATATCCGACAAAAATGCCTTCCCGATATTCCGCATGATCTGCCTCGCCTGGATAAAATAGAAATGAGGGATTGTCGCTTAGCTTAGCAGGAAATGTCTCTGCCAGCTTCCCGGATGGATTCGCTTCTCCGAACAGCAGATCAGCAATAGCACCACCAACCGCTTGCCCCCCTAAGTAAGCCTCCAAAATGGCTCCCACCTCGTCAGCCCAAGGCATCTCGATAGCCGAACCATTCATAAGGACAACAACGACGTTGCTTTGCACGCTCGCTACAGCCTTAATCAATTGATTCTGATTACCCGGCATATTTAGATGTTTTCTATCGTACCCCTCAGATTCATAACGGTCGGGAAGACCTGCAAATACAATGGCCACATCGGCTTCGCTTGCGGCCTTCTTCGCTTCTTCCACGAGTGCATCATCACTATTATCGTTATCTAGCGAGTAACCCTCAGCATATACAATGAATGACGAGTCTCCAGCCAGCTGCTTTATTTCCTGCAGCGGATTATCGAGCGCAGTCGGCACGATATGCGAGCTGCCGCCGCCTTGAAATCTAGGCTTTTGAGCGAATGCGCCAATGACCGCCACTTTTTTCCCTTTGCTAAGCGGCAGCAGTTGTTGTTCATTTTTCAAAAGCACCATACATTCACTAGCAACCGTGCGAGCTAGCTGATGATGCGCTCCCACATTGTAGGAGGCGTTCTCTTTTTTCTGATCAACGCTCATAAATATAATGCGAAGCAGTCTTGCAACAGCTTGATCGAGCAATTCGACGGATAGCTTGCCGCTTTGTACGGCCTCTATTATTTTTTTGTCGCCACTGCCGTTGCTGGAAGGCATTTCTAGCTCAAGCCCCGCTGCAAGCGCATCTACTCGCTCATCTACCGCACCCCAGTCGGAGACAACAAAACCTTCATGGCCCCATTCTTCCTTCAGTATATCCGTTAACAAAAATTCGTTTTCCGAAGCATACGTTCCGTTTACTTTGTTGTAGGCGCTCATGACCGTCCATGGCTTTCCTTTTTTCACCGCACCCTCGAAGCTTGCCAAATAAATTTCACGCATCGTCCGCTCATCGACAATCGCATCGACTGACATTCGGCGATGTTCTTGATTGTTGAGTGCAAAATGCTTGAGTGAAGTGCCTACTCCTTGGCTTTGTACCCCTTGAATATGGCTTGCCGCCATTTCCGAGGATAGGAACGGATCTTCAGAAAAGTATTCAAAATTCCGTCCGCATAGCGGCGTCCGCTTGATGTTCGCGCCTGGCCCAAGTAAAACAGCCACATCCTCCGCTTGGCATTCCTCACCAAGAGCCACGCCTACCTTTCCAACTAATTCACGGTCCCAAGAGCCAGCAAGCCCCGCCGCTGATGGAAAGCAGGTAGCAGGAACGCTATCAAAAATACCTACATGGTCGGAAGAACCCTTTTGCTTACGCAACCCATGAGGTCCATCCGTTACCATTACAGAAGGAATATGAAGTCGTTCAACACCCTTTAAATGCCAGAAATCGAGCCCCGAGCACATACCTGCTTTTTCTTCTAAAGTCATTTGGTCAATAAGCGCTTGAATATCAATTTTCATTTAAAATCCTCCTCTATTGTGTTTCTCATTACACCTATGTTTAGACGCCTTAAGCTCTGAATACAGCATTAGGATTCTCATGCCTAGCCGTACTAAAGAGAATGCTGCCCGCGATAAATAGGACAATAAATGCAGGATGCTCGCCGAAGTTTTCAAAAAACGGTCCAAACAAGGAGTGTTCCTCGTTATATATCGCTTTGGACAAGCTCAAATCAGCAAAACTAAAAACGATCATGACTGCGACCCACAAGAGCACAAATCCCCAAATAAAGAGACGCATTCCTTTCGATGTCATATCCATACTCCTTTTCGAAAAATGCACATTACAGCAAACGCTTACATTTATACAAAAAAGATAGAAGCTACGACTAAACCATTACTTCCAGCATGGTCATCCTCATTTTCAAATCCCCCTCATCTCCATGGTTTCATTCCTATACGTTGATTATAAAATGCCAATTCCACAAAATATGGTATAAATTTCAGAAAAATAGTATTTTAATGAGGTGTCATGAAAACAGAAAAAAAGGAGCTCCTTTAAAAGGTCTCCTTGGATGCCAAAATAGCGATTATACTTTTCGTACCGTTTGAAGCTGCAATAGTTTCCGAAATTTAATATAAGAAACGACTCGCCATGGAATGACGTAGAAGAACGCTAAAATCATAAACAAGGCAGCCAGCGTTTGAGGTTCGATTGTGGACAGGTAATGGTGAAGCTCGAAACGAATGGCAATGACAACGAGAAAAGCGACGATGAATCCCCAGTTCTTCTTAGCGTATATAAGATGATCATCACGAATTTCATAGTTTGTAGTCCATATTAGAGGAATCGAGAGGATAATACCTATAGCCGCAGCAATCAAAAATTCGTAAAACGGCGCATGGACATTGGAATTAAATATCAACAGCAGACCCGGCAGCATAAATAGAATAGGGTACAACAGCCTTTTGCCGTCTCCTCGAATGGGGCGGTAAAAGCTCCTTGTTCGTCTCCACAGCACGAGAGCAGCAATGGCAATGACAAACACATAAACTGAACGATCCATTTCAACACCGCTTTCTACAAATTAAATATTGAATTTCCATAATTTATATTATACCTACTCGAATGAAATACCTGCAATACGATTCCTTTGGATATAAAGGGATCACTATGTGAAGTATATGCTGCATGCCTATTTTCCGCCAATTATATATATTTAATATATACAATTACTGTATGCAATACTCATGATTTGGCTATGTAAAAGGGACTACTGTCTATCTCTTTTGCGCTATTATACTTTAGGTCTCGAGTTGTCTTCTGTTGGAACATTTGTCGAAACGATTGTATTAAACATAAATATATTTAATATATAGTTTAGGTACTGCCGTATGCGCATTAGCGAAGCCGCCTAAGAAGGAGGGAATGGAAAAGGCGCTATGACGATGGTATTACCCAATCAGATGAGACGAGGTGTAAGATCGTGATTCGAAAACTTACTGTCACATGTCTGGCTATCGTATGTACGCTGTCTTTAACGCTTGGCGCTTCAGCACCAGCTGCAGCAACTGCGGAATCCAAATCCGGCAAAAGCTCTATTAGCTGGCCAAACAAGCAAGCGCTTCCATCCTTTGCAACCCCCAAAAAACTAGATGTAGCTGATATTTATGATGCGCCAGGGGACATTAAGCTTCTGCTTGCAACGCTGCAGGGTATCGTTAACCGTGAGGAGCCTCGCATCTATCTGCTGGAAAACCAAGAAGAAGGCAAACTGACCTGGCTAAAAGATTTGAAGGTTCCCTACAATGTGCATGCAGATTACTGGGAGATCGTCAAAAAATATAAAAAAGAAGTGAAAGGCATCATTGTTTACGATCCGAAGGTTGCTGATACTATCAATGTAGCGACTACTCTTGCTGGGTTAAAAGATGCCGTTGTCGCTAGCCCTGCTCTCGCCGCGCAGTTGAAAGCAGCACCATTTAATCTAAAAGTGCTCGATGATCTACAAGGCAAATTCAAAGACCGTTTGGATGCTTACACATGGCAATATGAGAATCTATGGGCCAAATCGACACATCGGATGTTAGTCGGATTAAGCCCTGACACATCCGTAAGAATACCTCCCGGACTCCCTGAATCGTTTAAGACCATTGCAGAAGACACCACGCAGGAGCGCGATGGCAAAAATAAAAATACGTATGAGCTGGATTTGACGAGCAATTTGGGCAAAGAATCCGTATTTCTTCGCTTCGAGGACGCTTTCCCTCAGGATGGCTGGGGATCCGCCGTTCATGAAGTAACCGTGAAGGCAGACGGGCAAACAATCGCACAGTTCATTCCAGGTACGCCTGAGGAAGAGGCGTTTCTGTACGACCGTCAAAGCTCTCAAGTATCGACAGGTCAAGGCGGACACCGATTCGCAGACAATGGCCGATACTTTGTCTATAAGTTTACGCCGCCTGCAGGTACAAAGCAGTTAACTGCCTCCGTCCTTATGTGGAATCAATTTAAGGTATCGGCAGGCAATATCCAGCCGCCAACCTCAGATCAGAAGGAGCCTTACGGCTACCTCCGTGATTATGCAGTTGCGAATAAAGCGATGGTGTTCTGGCTTGATTCCAACGTGCCGGAACAGAAAGCACTTTTCGAAAAAATCTTATCAGGCGTCAAGCCAGGCACCCCTTACTTAGGCTGGTTCAATAATGACGTTGAAGGCGAATTTAGCTCCGTAGAAATTACATCCAATTACAGTGTCTACGTGCTTGCGGCCGACTGGTTCAGCAACTTAACGGTTTTCTCGGGTACAAAGGCAAAGGCAGTCAAAGCCAAAACGCCTAAGGCACCTAAGCTTGCAAATAAAATTTACGTCACGTATACCTTCAGCGAGGGCGACAACTTCCAGTACAACCAGCATAGAATGCGTATCCTATGGGATGATCCTGCTCGCGGAAAAGTACCGATCAACTGGACATCAAGCCCGCTTCTTTATGACGGCGCACCCGCTATTTTGAACTATTTTCAAAAGACAGCAACAGAGAATGACCTCATCATTGCTGGTCCTTCTGGGTCAGGATACTTCTACCCGGAAGCATGGCCGGAAGCCACATTCTCTGATTTCCTTAAGCAGTCTTATACGTATATGAAGCAAACAGGAATGACCGTTCCATATGTGCTGAATCGTGTGAACAGCGAGAATGTTCCGCTCAGCGCATCAAAGGCAGCTGCCTATGAGAAGTTTTACAAGGCAAAAGGACTATTCCTAAGTTGGGAAGATCATTATGGTGTCGAAATTATAAACGGTACACTGCCGGTATCCACGATTCAAGGCATAAGTACCGCACAAGACGGGAAAAACATTTTGGCAGCAGCCAAAGCAAAATGGGATGGCAAATCACCATTATTCGTATCACTCGGGCTGCTCGCATGGAGCATGACACCTTCTGATGTTGTGGCGATAACAGAATCGCTCGGACCGGAATATCAAGCTGTAAGGGCTGACCACTACTTCTCACTTATCCGCGATTACAATAAACTGCCGGCCAAATCGCAGCTAGCGGAGGACGAAAACGAGGATTAGATTTAAAATATACGTGGCTTTTGTTAAAAGTGGAACCAAAAAAAACTCTGACCATAAGGTCAGAGTTTTTAATTCTATTTCATTCATATAAGTTCAAGAAAAATTGAATCGTACGATCCGACGAACCCGGCAAATGCTCATGCCCAAAGTCCGGATAGATGACTAACTGCTTAGGAGCAGTTATTTTGTTATAAGCTGCAAACTGTGTGGAAGGCGGACAAATGGTATCCATGAGGCCAACAAACATCAATACTTCGCCGCGAATGCGGTTTGCAAGAAATTGAAGATCGATATAACCCAGCTTCTCAAAAATTTCATCCTCGCGCTCATGCAGCGGATCAAAATAACGGAAGAAGGTGCGAAGCTCCTGATACGCGTCCTTCGCCAAATCCATCTCCCACGTGCGTTTATAATCGCAAAGGAATGGGAACACAGGAGCAAGCTTCTTTACTCTCGGTTCAAGCGCCGCACAAGCAATCGTAAGCGCTCCGCCCTGCGAACCGCCAGCTGCATAAACACGCTCTGGATCAACCTCAGGCAAGCCCAGTGCGATGCCCGCCAATTGTGCAGTATCCAAATAGATATGACGGAACAACAGATTGTCCGGATGGTCATCTAATCCCCGAATAATATGACCCTGATGTGTATTTCCCTTCACATTGCCGGAATCCTCAGACTCCCCGCCTTGACCACGGCAATCCATAGCTAGAACGGAGAAGCCTAATGCGGCATAAGCCAGCTTGTCACTCCAATCGCCTGCATTTCCCGTATAGCCATGGAATAATACGACTGCCGGATGCGGCTCTGCAATATGTTTTGGCCGAACATATTTTGCATGGATACGAGCCCCGCGAACGCCCGTAAAGTAGAGATCGAAGCATTCCGCGTTCGGAGTCTGGAATGAGCTTGGAACGAGCTTAATTTGCGGATCTACAGCACGCATCTCAGCGATCGCACGATCCCAATAAGCATCAAAATCAGCAGGGCGAGGATTAATTCCTTGGTACTCTTTTAACTTCTCAAGCGGCATGTCAACTAACGGCATTTACACTCATTCCTCTCAAATATTATATGTTTATGCGACTGTTAATCGGCAGATTACGAATCATCCACCACTGCAGGCGCAATGGGTAGTTTGATTGTTATCGTTGTACCTATAAGTTCCTCACTCTTAATATCCAATTCTAATTGCTCGCCATAATAAATGCGCAGCCGCTGATATACATTTACCAAACCTACACCACTGGTACGCTTCATTGTTCCTTTGGTCTGAGCTGGCATCGGCTCAGTCGCCATGCTTAACGAATCTTTTACCTGTCTTAACTCTTCCTCGCTCATGCCTATTCCGTTGTCTGATATAGATAGAATCAACCGGTGATCTATAAATTCTACACATATGCCAATTTCACCATTACCATAAAGGTCTTCTATGCCGTGCTGAAGTGCATTTTCGATAATTGGCTGCAAAATGAACTTTAAGACCGGCATTCTCATCGTCGACTCTTCCAGCTGCCAATTGACGGTGAACTTGTTTTGGAATCGCAGCTCCTGAATGGTCAAATAATTACGGGTATGCTCAATTTCTTCGGTAAGCGGCACAACTTCGTTGCCGGTATTTATCGTAAACCTAAATATTTTAGCTAAGGAGTTCACCATTGTACTAACCTCAGTCGCACCATATTGCCTCGCTCGCATATTGATGGCTTCCAAAGTGTTATAGAGAAAATGAGGATTAATTTGCTGCTGCAGCATGCCGAGCTCAGCCTTCATCCTAGATGTAACTAATATTTTCTCGCGGATTTGCTTATTAATATTCTCTTCCATCAATTCATGGATCTGCTTGATCATCTGATTAAAGCTTGCGACGAGCTGGCTAATCTCATCCCTCGGATTTGCTCCCTGCTCCAGTTGAATCGGCAACACCTCCTCCTTCTCTACAGCTTGCTTCAACCTTTCAATCGGCTTGACCAGCATGGACGATACACTCCACATTACCGCCAAAATAATAATGATAATCAGGAGAATGAGCAAAATAAAGCGATGAAACATACTGTTGATTTTTAAATACATATCATCAATCGTCATAAAAATAAACGTCGACCAGCCCAAGCTCCCTATCTGACGATGTACAATGACCTGATTGCTGCTTTCCACCTGATCGATTAAGACATCCTCCACCTTCTCCAAATCGCCATTCCACTGATGGGCCGCCGCTTCCCTGAACCCTTGTGAGGACGTATTCGAATAAATAAATTTACCGGAACGATCGAGCATGACGAAGCTCTGTTTGCGATCCGAGGTCACATAGGAGAATGCATCTTCCTTGAGAACAACCTGAAGAAAAGCATCCGTCGACTTCCCCGGGGACGCCGAGGGAACTGACAGCTTCTTAATCAGCATCAGGGATGGATGTCCATAGACATCATTAAGCCCAGTTACCCAAACCATTTGTTCAGGTTGTAAACCCTCCAGCAGTTCAGAATCAATTGAAGATAGCTTAAATAAAGTCAAATTGTTAAAGAATGCCGACGAGTAACGTGCAACTCCCCCTATATCATATAAGACAAAATAAGAAAGATCACTTAACCCAGGATAGCTTGCCACTGTAAAATCATCAATATTTTCCATATAAGAGTAAGGTGATATCAGGTTCGTCAATCGGCTGTCTGTAGACAACCGATTCGTTAAGTTCTCGTAACGCTCCATTCGATCACGCAGCTCTATAATAAGGTGGTCAGAAGATTCGACTGATAAATCCACTGCTTTGTTAAAGACGTAATTATACATCATGAACAAATGCATGCCGATTGCCATTAACACTGGAATAAGAACGGACGATACGAGCAAAAGCAGTATTTTGCCCCGAATAGACAATCTCGAAAACTTACCTTCGGAGAACTTTTCCTCAGGTATACTCCGAAGATCTAGCTCATTTCCCTTCTTCCATACGATTCTAGCAAGCACTTGGAATGGGTACATAATCATATTGGCAAACTTAAAGGCAATCAGAAGGCTGATCACCAATGTACACATGAAGAAACCAATGTATGCGTTGATATAATTCTGGCTCCATAACGAATCGCTTCTTATCCGTTCGAAGAAAACAATATTTAGCCCGTATGGGGAAACAGGTGTCGCTCTCACTCTATAATTGCCTTCAATGTGCTGCTCCCACTCGTTGAATCCGTTTTCAATTCGATGCACCGCTGTCTCTAGGGCGTCCTCGCTTGGCAAGTTTGACCACAGCGTCTGACGATTCTCATCTAGTACGCTTACGTAGCCGTTCCATATGCTTTCCGAGGGAAGCTCAGCCGAGAAAATACGTTCATCTAATACAATAACGGACAGCACGTTTAAGTAATTTACACCATTATTAATAATTAAATGCCCTTCTATGTGCTTAAAAAATTGATCGAGTCGCAGCCATGTATCCGCTGAAATATCCGCCTTCTTTGCTGTGAGGACATCCGTGAACATGCCGACTGGAATGTAAGTCGGCATGCTGTAATACCGGGTAAATGAATCGAGCAAGCCTGCACTTCTTAGCTCATCGATCCACGGAATTTGGCTGCCCGGAATAAATTCTTTGGTAACAAAAGATTTGCCGAAGTTTTGCTGGTTAATATTTTCCCCGATGAAATAAATTTGATCGACAGAGCCTGGAGGTAAGTGCAGCTGCTCCAGACGAGAATTGAGCTCGCTCCTTGCTATCGCTTCTTCTTCACGCGAACGAAGGCTCAAAAACGAACGTGCGTAATTCGTAAAGTCCAACGATTCAATCTGCAATGCCAAGGAATTCATTTCATTGAGCTTCGATACGATTTGACTCTCAACATGATTGGAAAGATTTTGCTCGGACGACCGCTGAATCTCGGAACCAACATCCCGCGTATTCCAATAACTTATGCCGAATAACGTGCATTCTGAAAGCACTGTCAGCAGAAAGGCAATGAATACGAGTCGGTTACGGTGGTAACGAAATCTCATAATGATGCGTCCTTGTCATCTATGTGATAAGAAGTATTGCGATATTCAATCGGAGATTGCTGTGTATACTTTTTGAAAACCAAAGTAAAATACCTAGGATTCTCGTAGCCTACCATTTCTCCGACCTCATGCACTTTATGGTTGGTTAGTTTCAATAAAGTTTTCGCTTTCTCGATTCGGTACACCGTTAAATAATCAATATACTTTTGTCCAGTAAGCTCTTTGAACAGAAAGCTCAAATAACTGGCATTCAAATGAACATGTTTGGCGACGTCATCCAAAGTGATCGTCCGATCAAAGTTCTCTTCAATGAAAAGTTTTGCTTCTTGTATGAGACGTTTGCCGTTAACCTGCTCGACGTACTTACGCGGGATGGCCTCTTCTTGCATTGATGTTTTTGTTTCAAGGCTAATGTGGTCATCCTTCGTTTGAAACAATAATCCCGCTCCCTGGTACGACAACCGAATATGTTCAGGTTTCGAGACGACCTTTCCAATGGTATACGACAAATGTGATTTAAATAATCCGCGAAAACGTCTTAAGCCATGCAGTAACCGATCAAGCTGATCGGCCAATTCTCCCGCGCCTTCCCTCAGCGCCAATACGGCACCAGGCTCAGTAACAATTAACGAGCATTGTCCTTCTTGATCCACATAATGATAACCGAGGCCTTTCTCATCCCATAAATCCTGAAGCAGATTGTCCAAGGTAAAGACGATTAAGTTCCAATCCTTGTCGCCAACACCTCTAGGTTTATTCGGATATTCTGAAAAACGAAGCAGACATACCGCATAGTCCCCGTTATCCTCCAGCATGACTTCAGCCGATGCGCTTTCCAGCTCGATAGCCTCTTCTGTCATCTCGCTTTGCAGAATATCCCTTAAAAACTTCTTTCGCAAATGATTCGCGGACAGCTTTGCCTTCCTCTCAAGCGTGAGCGTTTTAGCTTGCTGCTCTTTCTCTTGGCTAATGAGACGAACCGCTTTCGCCAAAATTTTCTCGTATTCATCGAAATCAAGCGGCTTAAGCAAGTAATCAAGCGCTCCATGTTTCATACACGACTTCGCGTATTCAAAATCATCATAACCCGACAAAATAATAATTTTCGTGTGGGGATATAGAGCGGCCACTTTTTCTACCAACTCCAGCCCATCCATAAGAGGCATCCGAATGTCCGTTACCACGATATCCACCGGTTCATTTATTAAAGACTTTAGAGCAAAAAGTCCATTCTCACAATCCTCTGATACTTCGATCTGAAGTGCCGAATAGTCAATGCTCCTAAGCCCTTGCCTAATTTCGTATTCATCGTCCACGATCATAAGTTTGTATCGATTGCTAGTCATTCGCAATCCCCCTCTGAGGATGACAATCTACTCCATTATATAATATAAGGGAGGGGAAAAAACGAAGAAAATTTCTATTAGTCACTATTCGGATTTTCCACATATGCTTATGTCGCTAACGTAGTCATTCATTCGGAAGTTCGCATCCTCCAATCGCTCGACTGGTCTTCCATCAATAAACAATCCATCAACCAAGACATCTTTAACCACATGGCTCGCGTCATACCCATGAAAGAGAGACGGCACTTCCTTAGGCAGGTAAATGTTTCGGAATAGTATATTATTGATATGGCCTGGTTCGCTGTCTACCGACCAACGGTCTTTGAAGATCAGACACGCCATGGCATACTGGCGTTCATCTTCGATCCTCATATTCTCGAATCGAACCCTCTCAATAGTGCCGGAGTCTCCTACAATAATACAGAGGGAGCCCAGCTCCTCCGTCCATGTAGCTGTACTATGCACAATGTCGCAATCTTCGAATACGACGTCCTGAATATTTGTTCTCGTCTCCCCCGTAATACCGAAGCAGCGCACCTTATCATTCCATACCGTGCATTGGCGAACGGTAATATTTCGTCCCCCAACCGCAGGAGGAGCAGCCATTGCCTTGACGACGACCGCATCATCGCCCGTACGGATTAGACAGTTTGCTACATGTATATCCTGACTATTAACAATATCAATCCCGTCACTGTTCTCCCGGTAACCGATTAAAGTAATGTCATTTATGGTGCAATCGCTCGATTTGGATAGATGAATCGTCCAATGCGATGTTCCGACAATTGTTAAACCCTCAATCTGAATACGTTTGCTTTCATTAATAAATATTGCCTTTCGAGCATGCCAATCCAGCTGGGATAAATCAATAATGCCTCGTCCTCGTATTTGTATATCTTCGGTGTGTTCCGCGACAATAAAGTCCTGATAAACCTTCTTTTTTGCCCAGTCGCTCTCGACCATCGGGACTTCATCTTCCGGAACAAACACCTGAAGGACAGCACCTCCTGCGATATAAAGTGTCTGCCCCTTCGCAAGTTCCAGCTTGCTGACCCTGTGCAAACCCGGCCCGTAATAAATGACATCTGGGTTGCCAGCGTGGGGTACATTTCGTTCTTCGGCATGTACCGTTATGAACAAAGGACAATCCTGATTTTCATTCGTCTCAATAATCAACTTACAAGGGCCGTTTATCGGAATATGGACTTCCTGCTCCAGCGTTTTTGGAGACAGCCCAAGCGAAAATGGGTGAATGGATGCGCTGTGAACTGGCCTTGCGCTACGTGCAACAAGCGTGATTTTGCCCGGTTCACCTACATAAGATAGCGAAGCAAATGAAGCAGGCCCCCCGCTGGTGACGGGAGCAGCATATACAGGGATAGCATGCCCGCCGACGCACAACTCCCAGTCCCTGGAAAGCACAAGTCCGTCAGGATCAGCTCCATATGCGTCCTCACCTTGTCGCTTTAACCTTTCTTCACTCACCGCGTAATAGATCCCCTTAGGGGCGGGGTCTATCCGAATGGATGCATAATCCCCTTTATAAACAATCGTCTCTTCCATATCAATCTCTCCTCGTCGTCCATTCATGCCTCTAATTGTTTTTTGTGCTCCACTTGAAGCTTTCCATCAGCGCTAAGGACGGATAAGAAAGTAGGTCGCTCATTAGGATGAGTATTTGGCATGTGTAACGATAACAACAGCTGCCCCTGCAGCGTATGAAACAGCATGCCATGACCTCCATCTTTCTCGAATAGTAGCTCTGGCTCCTGCAACCACGGACCCAAAATATGACCCGTAACCGATTGTGCTATTCCAATGGCATAACCCTGCTTGCCGTGACTAGACCACATCATTAATAATCGTCCGGCGTCAGACCGAAACAAGAAAGGCCCATCCGTTACGAAATTTCCTTTTCCTTCGGCTTCTACTGGCCAATAAGCTTGTGATGCCTTGAATAATAAAACGGGTTTACCCAGCGCCCTATCGAGTTCATGCGTCAAGCGCATGGCGTGTATTTCTCCATCCTTAACCTGTGTCCACTCATGACAAAACACGATCCACGGAACACCGTCATGGTCCACAAATAACGTACCGTCCAAACACTCCCATTCCGGAGGCGTTATCGGTCCATCGCCATGCGGAACAAAAGGCCCTAAGGGATGGTCCGCGACCAGTATCTGTGTAGCTCTGCACTTATTAAGCGCCTTAAAGCTCGCAAACATATAATACCTGTCACGATAGAGATGCACCTCTGGCGCCCAATAGTGATGATCGGACCAGAAACCGGTCGGTGGACGAAATACCGGAAAAGGACCTTCCCAGTCGATTAAATTGCTGCTCGTATACGCATCGAATCCGTTTGCTTTGCCATTCCAAGCGGTGTCGCCGTTCGTACCATACATGTAATAGCAGCCATTGCTGCTGTCCGTCCATACAAAAGGATCGCGCAGATGAATTTCACCTAATCGCATGACTCCCTCCTATTTCACATGCACATTTTCTGCATATTGGTTTATTGTAAAATGCGGATCATCTACGGCCTTTACTTTCTTCCCATTAATCTTGATATTGTCGAAAATAACATCCGAGATCATACGGTCTTTGCTCCAGCCCTGAACTTTAATTTCGTTCGTTCCATCCGAATAAGAAGTAATATCCTTGTACCGGATTCCTTTAATTGATCCGGGCCATGCCCAGCTCCCCTGTATAGCACCAAAGTAAAATGTTGTGTCCATCTGAATATTAATCAGCCTTTTTGCTTTCTCAACTCTAATATTCTCGAATGAAATATCACTGAATTCCGTGCCATGCAGCGCAAAAATATTGATTGCAGAACGATCTGTCAACCCATCTGGATGATCACGATCGTCAAAATTATATAGCACGTCAATATTGTTGAAATGAATATTTTTAAAATACGCGGCTACTGTCTCTGCGCCGATGCCGATTGCGTTATTGCCATCTGCCCAAAGCTGAGCGTTCTTATAAGTGATATTGTATACAGGTAGCGCTTTAGCAGGATCTTCCTCTTGCGACAATCCCTTAATGGCTAACGAGTCATCAGCGGAATGGATAAAGGAACCGTCAAAGACGATATCATGACTGCTTACAATATTAAACCCGTCTGAGCTGGCATACCTTGGACTTACAGCTTTATAGTTAATGACTTCAACGTCGCTGTTGCCATGCATCGATGACGTCCAACTATTCGTATCTCGATTGACAATAATATCTCTAACCGTGGACTTGGTGACGTAGTTCAGTGCTAATGCGATATCATCATATTCATCTTGGGCTCTGTAATCATTAAGAATAATACCCCTGCCTCTTATCGTAATATTCGTTGCATGATCGGCTCGGAACCTGCCTCTCACAACCGCACCGCCGCTAATATACAAGGTTTGGTTTGATTTGATCATGGTTGGTGGCGTGCCATATTCCCCTAAGTCATGAAAACCAGGACCAAAGTAGATAACATTAGGATCTGTAGGGTCGGGAATATCCGTCTCCGGGGACTCAGCAAATAGATGCAATACTTTACCCTGATAATTGCCGTCCACCACTAAAGAAACGTTGGCTGGACCATTTAGCTTGAACGTAATGGTGTTTCCACTGCGTTCGCCTTTAATCCCAAGCGATCTAGGCACTAGCTCAAAGGACGAAAATTCGAAATTCGGTGTTACCGCAATCGTACTGCTGGTTGGAATATCGAAATATCCGTAAGAGACCGGTTTATTCCAGCTGTTATTGCCTGCGTTGTATAAATCAATATCGCTCTCTCCAGCTTTCACTGTGAAGTCGTTCGAACGGTAGTTCACAGGTAAGTCAACCGGCGCTGCGTAGGTTTGAACTGGTTTTTCTTCTACGTTCTCCTGCGGCTGCGCGCAGCCAGCTAACGTCTGGATGAGTATGGCTGCCATCATAACCTGAAGCAGAATTAATCTAATAACACGCTTTGGATTCCTATTTCCTTTCATCTAAATCCCCCCATTGCTTAATGCTATGATCATCCTTTGACAGCCGAGGATACGACTCCTTCTACCAAATAACGCTGCCCTAAGAAGAACACAACGATAATGGGCAATACGAACAGAACCAAGCCAGCGCTCTGTACCTGCGTCATCGTAATTTCCTTCTGCCCGGGAAAAACATAGCCGATCGAGAACAAAGCTGTAGCCAGCGGGTATTTATCATTTTGCAGAAACATGAAAGGTGTAATATAATCATTGCCCCATGATCCGTTAAAAGCGAGGATCGATACCGTTGCAATGACTGGGAGCGATATCGGCAAAAAGATATTCCAGAAAATACGATAGGTCGAACAACCATCAATTCTGGCTGCTTCCTCTAAATCTTTAGGAAATGTCGCAAAAAATTGGCGATACAAAAAGATGCTGAACGCACTTCCGCCCAAAGCCCAAAAAAACCAAGGCCAAAAGGTATTAATAAAGCCAATTTTGAAGAAAATGACGTACGTCGGGATCTGAGTAACGATACCTGGCAGCATCATCGTGGAAAGCATCAGTAGAAATAAAACATTTTTCCCCGGTCCCCGAAGCCTTGCGAATCCATAACCGACCAAGGCGCTTGTTATCGTAGGTATGACCACAGAAATAACGGTAATGATGATTGAGTTTTTAGCGTAACTCCAATAATCAATGAAGGTTAATGCATACTTGTAATTTTCGAAGTGCAGGCTGGTTGGCCAGAATGTTGAAGCTGATCCTACCACTTGCAAAGAGTTTGTCACAAGCCAGTAAAGCGGAATGACAAAAAGAATGGAAAGCAAGACAAGCAATGTATAGGTAACAATTCTGAATGACGTATTCTTTACACCTGCGTTTACCATCTTACTTTCCCTCCTGATCAACTTCGTAGAATACCCATAGCTTGCTCGAAGAGAAAACTACGACAGTTAGAACCAATATCATAATGAAAAGAACCCAGAGCAGCGCAAGCCCATATCCAAAACGGCCATAAGCGAATATTTGTTGAAATGCATGTACCGAATAAACATAGTTAGGCCGGATTGGTGTCGACAATAGGCTGTTTGAGTTAGCCGCAAGCAGGATAGGCTGCACGAATATTTGCAAAGAGCCGATGATACTCATTATGAATTGAAAGAACAATACCGGTGTAACAAGAGGAATCGTAATTTTCGTAAAGCGTTGGAACGTCTTGGCCCCGTCGATGGCCGCAGCTTCGTACAAGTCCTTTGACACGCCTTTTAATCCTGCCAAATAGATGAGAATACCTCCACCCACACCCCATAGAAGCATAATGATAAGCGGATAGATGGCGTAGTCGTAGCCGAGCCAATCTATAGGCTCCATCCCAATTTCAATCAATAGGTTATTAATTACGCCTTCATCTACAAACAGGGATCTCCACATCGTTCCTACAGCTACCACAGGAATTATAGATGGAATAAAAAACAGCGTACGATAGAGCCCAATTCGCTTAATATTCTGGTTTAATAGCACAGCGAGCAAGAAGCCTAACACGATGCTGGTTGGAACCATAATTACCGTGAAAAACAAGGTTCGGCCAAGCGAATACATCGCATCGTTATCCGTAAATACTTTGCGGTAATTGTCTAGTCCAACGAAGGTCAACCGATCCATATTAAATCCTGCGTAATTGGTAAAACTCAAATATAGTCCGTATAACAGTGGAATAAGACCTAAGAAAATAAAAACAACGAACCATGGAGAAATAAAAATATAAAATTCAACGGCTTCTTTGAAGCTTTTCTTGCGGAATCGTCCCCGCTTGGTTTGGAAGGCTGCTGCCGTTCCGGGGTTGGCTAATTGACTCATGGAAGCCTCCTTGCTTTACGTCGTATGTGAATCATTAAAAAAAAGAGCTGCCGGAGAATGATCTGCTCCGGCAACCCTATAACGCTTCTTACTCTGGGCTGACGAGTTGCTTGCCTTCCGTAATGAGTGTGTTTAGCTCTTCAGTCATTTTTTTCGTAGCGCCATCCACCGTATCTTTGTCGAAATACACTGGAGTGAAATATTTATCAAATATCGAGTTAACCGCTTGATAATTGAGGTATGGATTATACGGCAAGCTGCCATCCGTATACTGCAGTTCATTCTGGATAAAGTCGTAATTCATTTTGTCGAATTCATTAGATTGCGGAAGCATAGCCGCAAATGTCTTCGTGCCTGGCAAGCCGTATCCTGCTTTTGCGCGATCTTCTGCAGGCTTACCGCCGAAGAACCATTCGAACACTTCCCATGCCTCTTTTGGATGCTTCGTGTTTTTGTAAATAATTGCGCCTGTACCTGCGCCAGTCGGCGAAATTCGTTTTCCTCCTTCAACTACCGGTGCAGGAGCTACGCCAAATTCACCTAATCGGTCCTTCGTAAGCTCATTTGTCTTCAGGAACCCAGAGAACCAATATCCCGCGATAATAATAGCTGCCTTGTTGTCCACAAACAATTGCCCGCCCCAATCTGTTTCTTGGTGCAGGGGACTAGGTCCTACTCCCGACTTCGCAGTGTCTACCCAGAATTGAAGCAAGTCCTTCATCTGCGGTGTCGATAAATCTGCTGTGCTGAAATCACTGCTGAACATGCTTCCGCCTTGCTGAAGCAGCTGAAGGTTTAAAAGATCCTGGTTTGCAACGGTTCCGCCGTTGAAATAAACGAGCCCATATTGGCTCACTTTCTTACCATTTTTGACCGTCAGCTTTTGTCCTAACTCCACAAGCTCCTCCCATGTCATCGCCTCCGTACTGCTAGGCAATGGCACTCCGGCCGCTTCGAACATTTTTTTATTGTAATAAATCGTATAGTCTGGCGACCAATCTTTAGGGAAGCCATACAGCGATCCGGTGCCATGCAATCCAGTCACAGTATCGTATTTAAATTGATTTACGACAGGAAGAAAATCATCTGTTTTGAATACGCTGCTTTGATTGAAGTTTGTAGTCAAATCAAGCGCCATCCCTTTCAGAACATAACCAGGAAGCTCGGTAACAGAGTTCGTACGAATGATATCCGGTCCGTTACCAGCCGCCATCATTGCCATGAGCTTGTTGTAATCAGCGGATACGATCTCCACCTTGATGTTGGGATGAGACTTCTCGAATTCCGCAACCATCTCGCTTGTAAACTCGCTGTCATACATCGTGTGCCTAATAACGACTGGTTCCCCATTCGTTGCAGGTTGTTCGGACGGCGCTCCGGTATTTGTATTTTCATTTCCGGTTGACGATGTGTTGTTCTTTGACGTAGCGTTTTTGTCATTCGCATTGTTTCCCCCACATGCGCTGACGAGCAGCAAGCCGGATATTAAGAGTACAGATAGACAAGTCGACCACAACGTTCTTTTCATTAGAATCCCCCTAGACGTAATAAGTAAGAAATAAGTAGTAGTACTATCTACTCTTCAAATTATAGAATTGATCCCCCTAGGCAACAACGTCGTATCTTTTTTGATTCGTTCACTTTTATTTAGGATTTTCCAATCCCTTGTTAAGCGTATCGTTTCCGAGTATACAAAAAAGCGACCCCGAAAGGTCGCGTATACGCATATTGGCTATATTTTTACTCTGTAATTAATTCATAAGCGGAAATTCCTTTGATCCGCCGCGACACAAGAATGGAAACAACGTAAGACAACATAACAATTCCGAAACAAAGCGCAATAACAAGAGGCAATTTAATAATGAACTGAACATTGTGAATTCCCGCTCCAGAGAGCAGCAAGGTCAGCATGGAATTGGTATACAGGCTGCCCAGTACGCCACCAATAACAACCCCTATAATGACAATTGGCACAAAGCTTAGCATGATTTGCGTCATTAGCTGGCTCGTCGTATATCCTGTTGCTTTAAATATTCCGAGCTCCCTCTTGCGCTTGAGAATCATCGTTTTAATAACAAGATAAAGAATGAGAACGACCACCAATACAGTAATCGCGAGAACAAGCGCCATAACAGCAAACACCGCGGAAATATAGACGCTGCTTTGGCTGTTTATCGTCTCATCTACATCAACAAATTCCTCTACTGAGCTTCCGTATTGTACTTTACTATTTTTGATAAAGCTCGCATTATCGATACCATTTAAGTAAACGTTGAGCATCTTGCCCGTATAATCTGGAATGAGGTGCCGAACACCTTCCAAAGTGACAGATGATATTTGCCCCATATTGCTAATAGACTGACTCAGACCGGTAATTAAAAAAGAATGACTGGCTTCCCCTATATCTACTTTGACTGTATCGCCAATGTTTTTTTCAAGCAGCTGCGATACTGCCCACGAAACGACAATTTCATTATCATATTGCGGATATCGTCCCTCATACACCATTTGGTTTTCCAACCCGCTGTAATCATCCGAAATCGTCATAGCAAACGGTTTATCGTCAACTTTCGCTATTAAATAGTCCAGCAATACCGTTTTTTCAACACCATCCATTTGCTTAATGGATTCAAACAGCGCCTCACTATCTACGTCCTCTTTAGCCTGAACATTGACATTCGAGGTTTCTGCACCAACGAGGTGAATAAAGGCTGTTTTATCTGTTGCTATATTGTAATAAAGAACGATAGCAAAAACAGAGGCAAAGGTAACGGCGGCAACGATAAAAGTGATCATAATGTTCTGCCTGATGTTCATCACGATGGTTTTGCAAGCAAGCACAAAGCTTAATCCACCCTTGGCTTGATCTAGGGGGAAGCGATTTTTCTTAAAGTTATGTGTCACAATGCCTCCCCGCAGCGCCGCTATTGGATGCAGCTTTCTAATACGTATCGAAGTGAGAAGTGTTACAGTCACGACAAGTACAACTACAATTAGAATACTGGCTAAATTAATTACAGCATTAAAGCTTTGATTCCATAGCAGTCCAGACAGCGTAGAAATAATGCCTCCGAATACAGGCATAACGGTGTAAGTGACCGCCACCCCCATAATACTTGCCAATAAGGTAATGATCATAAACTGCATCATAATAGATAAAATAATTTGCTGGCTCGT
Source organism: Paenibacillus sp. NRS-1760 (assembly GCF_050467785.1). Classification (NCBI taxonomy): domain Bacteria; kingdom Bacillati; phylum Bacillota; class Bacilli; order Caryophanales; family Paenibacillaceae; genus Paenibacillus; species Paenibacillus sp. NRS-1760. Next base: position 624,329 of record NZ_JBITPK010000007.1, read on the forward strand.
ATAGCCCACTGCTTTCAGAACACCAATATTAACAAGGCCATCCTCAATACTATTAGTGACACGGAACTTAATAACAAGCAATGACACCACAACAATAACCGCCGCAAATGCAACCATAATCATAGCGACCAGATTGATCGTCATCGTACTTATGCCCTTCATCGTCATGACGTCTAATGAAGAATAAAAGGAGCTTGCCTCATTATGGGAGAAGGGAAATTGCTCTTCGTAATCTTTAAGCAATTGAATTGACTGCTCGCTGTTTTTCAACTTGGCAGATATGAAGGTGCCTTCCTCTTTGGGGCTTAATTGGCTGAGCAGCTGCTCATATTCCGTATCCGGCAAAAAATACTTCATCAACGTTATGTTGGTGGTGCCAAGCATCGTTGTCTCAAAAAAACCTGCAACCCGGTAACGATATTCCTTGTCCTGATAGGTAAAGACGAAGCTGTCAGCCAGCTTATACCCGCCGCTTACTTTAAAGCTGTAAGGGAGGTATATATCCGGCTCAGAGCTCAAGGCTATCTGCTCAATTAGTTTTAATGGTGCAATCGTGCGAGCAGTATCCGCATTAAGGATAACAGCGGCATGGCTCATGTCACTATCCCCATAACGAAATTTGGCTGAACTCATCAACACCATGTTTTCGAGCTCAAACTCACTCACATCAGAATAGTTTTTCAAAAAGTCGCCCTTGGCATTCGTATAGCTTGCACTGTCCATGATGATGTTCAAGTGGGGATCATGTAGTTCCGCCACCTTATCATCAAAAAACGTATTAATTTTGAAAATAACCGTCATTCCCACATTAAGCAGCAGCGCTGCGATAAATATCAAAATAAAAAGGGAAAATGCCGCGCTTTTGCCTTTTCTGATGTTGGCCCAGGCTAGGTTGACGATGTTCATCTCACCACCCCATTTCAGCCAAAAATGCTTTTAGCTGCTCATGCCGTTTATGGTTATTTTCCACATGGAACGGACTAAGCTGCAAATCCCCAAAAATAACGCCATCACGCAGGTAAAGTATTCTATTCCCTCTTAATGCGGTTTTCATATCATGTGTAACCATAACAATGCTTTGTCCGCTCTTATTAACCTCCGTCATGACATCCAGCACACTGTCGCTAGCAGCGGAATTAAGCGCGCCGGTTGGTTCATCTGCAAACACAATTTTGGGATCATTGATCAATGCGCGCACGATGCCAGCACGCTGCGCCTCTCCTCCGGAGAGCTGCTCCGGAAATTTGCCCCATGAGGTTTCATTCAACCCCACTTGGGCAAGCAGTTTTTTTGCTTTGGCTACGATAGCCCGCTTGTTTTTGCTAACGAGCAGACCGCTTGCCAGCGCATTATCCAGCACGCTCATATTGTCGAGCAAATAAACCTTTTGGAATACAAAGCCGCAATTGTTCCTTCGGAAAATCGCCAGCTGATCGTTATTTAGCTTCGAAATCTTTTTCTCCTCAAAATAAATTTCGCCTAATGTCGGTTTATCCATTCCAGAAAGCGCATAAAGCAGGGTCGATTTGCCCGATCCTGAGCTTCCCATAATAACGGTAAAGTCACCCTCCATTAAACTAATGTCGAGGTTTTTTAGCACATGCTGCTGATTTCCCCCGCTTGAGAACGTTTTGCACAATTTTTCGGTTCTTAACATTTGGCTTGGCATAAATTAAATCTCCTTTATCCTGCAGTTGTATGATAGCTTCGCTCTAGCCCTAAGCAAAAAAGACTGTAATGTAGCTTACAGTCCTATCATACAAAACCAATTCTTAGTTAAGCTTTGTTCAATCCTTAGCCAATTCTTAATTCTTTAAGCTAACTTAATTTTTAACGTCACGCTAAAACCATCTTCACGGTTATGGCAGGTTATATCGCCCTGCATGCTTTGCATCAAGTACTCGGATATGTATAGCCCAAGCCCTGAGCCACTGTGTCCCTCTGCATTGTTTCCTCGATAAAATTTATTGAACAAGAGCGGCAACTCGTCCGGATGAATTCCTTTTCCATAATCCATAATGCTTATTTCCAAATAGCTGTGTTTTATTGCGGACAAAATGGTAACTGAGGTGCCCGCATACTTATAAGAATTGCTCAAAATATTATCAAATACCTGCTGTAAACGCGATACATCCGTTAAGATTAGGCATGCAGGAACAGGCGTAAAGCTGATTTGATCATCATAATTCACGTTAGCGATGATGCCGTTTAAAACACTGCTTTCTTCCTCCGTCACCGTTACTTTCAGCTCATTAAGCTCCTCTAAAGTCGCCGTAAACATATCGCTCACCAATAGGTTGATCTGCTCTGCCTTTGAATAAATCGTCGTTAATTGCTTCGTTACTTTCTCATCGTCAGCTCGAAGCAGCATCAATTCGCTCACCGCTTTAATCGAGGCGACTGGTGTCTTAATGTCATGGCTTAAGCTGGCTACAAGCTCCTTCTTGCTGCGGTTTGCCTCATATTCACTTTGCCTTGCTAGAGCCAGTTCCTCGCGCATAATGTCGAAGCTTTCTGTAAAAGCGCCAAACGGGTTGTTTTGACCCATTTTCAAAGGAATATCCAGATTCCCTCTCGCCACGTTAACTGCAAAGCTTTGCAGCTTATGAAATGGTTTGAAAACCTTATAATTTAAAAACAAAACATAGATGACACTTAGCAGCGCAAACATAGTAAAAGTGATAAAGAGCACGATAATAAGCTGCCGTTTCATTTGCTGAATTACTTTTTTATCATCGTTTAGCACAATAAGCTTGCCAACTAAAGTACCCTCTACCACGACATCTGTTATCGTATCTCTGTTTTTAATTGCATCATTAATGGTAGGAGATTGCCCCTCGAATGTTTGAAAGCGTACTTGGCCATGAGTATCGATAACGCTGAATGACTGCTTTATCGTGCTGAAATTCGCTTGATCGATTTGCCCCCAGTGGCTCTCAAGCTTTTTTAACACCTCATTTATAGCTACCATATCCACTTCGGTATCCGTCTTGCTATTCATAACGAGCCAAGAAGCTGCACTGCCTGTTGCAAATACAAAGAGGATAGTGATGAACAGCCACTTTATTCTCATAACTTGTGATCTTCCAGGACGTATCCCGTCCCCCATACCGTTTTAATATATTGCGGCTGGTTGGGATTCGGTTCGACTTTCTCGCGCAAGTGCCGAATATGTACATTAAGAGTTCCATCTCCGGCAAAGGAGTCACCCCACACCTTGTCAAACAGCTCTTCTTTTGAAATGACTCTGTTTTTATTTTTCGCCAAGTAACAGAGCAATTTATATTCCATCGTTTTGAGCTTCATATCTACACCGTTCACACGAACGCGGCAAAGATTGCAATCAATTTTCACTTCTCCAAACTCCAGCATTTCGGTTGGGCTTTGATTCCCGTATCTTTTGAGGACAGCCTTCACTTTAGCAAGCAGCACACTAAGCGTATAAGGCTTCTGGATATAATCGTCGCCGCCTATGTTAAGAGCTATAAGAATATCGTCATCACTGGACCGAGCGCTAATAAACAGAATCGGAATTTGTGTCGTTTGTCTGAGCTTCTTGCACAAGTCAAACCCGGAAGTATGACCAAGATTAATGTCGAGCAGGATAAGCGACGTTTCATTTTCCCGTAAAAAGAGCTCACATTCCTCCGCACTTGTCACGTATGCTGATTTGACCTCAAACATATTAAAATATTCACTCGTCGTTTCTGCAAGAACCGTCTCGTCATCCACAATTAAGCAATCATAGTTCATATGCGTTCTCCATTAGTTGATAGAATAGTAAACATCAGTCACTTCCATAATATACTATGAAAAAGGAAGTTTAAACGTAAATAAACCAAAAACACCCTATCGCGCAGCACGCAAGCGGCTCCTCGTTAGGGTGTTTTAATGTTCGTTGATTATAATATTACTGATATTCACGTTGTATAATCGATACATTTTCCTTGTGGCAATATTCCGTAAAGGTGGATAAGAAGGCATGCTCACGGTAGAGCGCAGCAAGAGCAGTCTCGTTATTTGCCATAACTGCCTCACAAAGGCGGTTTAGATAATCCGATGCCATAGCCAAACGTCTCTTCATCTCTGACGAGTCGGCTGTCGCTTTTCCGTGACCCGGTATAAGCAAGCGAACGGAATGCGTTACAAATATACGGTCAACCTTCTCAAGGGTATGGTTATACGCCTTCGCACTTTGATAAATAAAAGGCAGCTCGAAATCGGATAAATAATCTCCTGCAATCATGCTTCCTAACGGCTCGACGATCGTTATTAATCCATCCTCCGTATGACCCGGCGCAAGATAGAAAGTCATTGTCGTATCTCCTACGTGCAGCTGCTGTCCATCCTCTTTAATTATGATATCAAGGCTTGGGAATGCGATAGGATAATTTCTTGCAATATAGTTTTTACGATCAAACTCTCGAATCATTTCAAGCTTCTCTTCTTTTTGCGGATGCTGATGCAGCCCGATGCTGCCGATGGTTGTGGCATCAGGGAACGCTTGATAACCAATAATATGATCGAAATCTCCGTGAGTAAATAATAGATACAGAGCTCGATCACCTTTGATCTCATTTACATACTCTTTAATCGCCTCAACTTCTCCCGCAAGCCAGTTCGGATCTACGATGAGTACCATTTCCTCCGTCTGAATGACCGTCGCTGTCGTTTGATATAACTCACTTTGGAACACGGTTACCTGTTCATTTTTGTATTGAATCAAAAGTATCTCTCCTTTAGGTCTCGCCGAGAAGCTTCTTAAACGAAGCTTCTATTTCATCTTGGTCAAGCGATCCGATAATGTAATCAATGATTTCCCCGTCCGTATTCACAAAGCACAGAGCTGGGAAGCCATCTCCACCGTAGTACTTGTATACATCCCCCGTTTTATCCAGGAGGACCGGGTATCCACACCATACTGCTTATGGATGATATCGTTCCCCAATGACTGCTGGTTGAATGTGGATATCAATCTAGCTTACGATGATTTTCACATGCAATCTACTTTTTTTCTACACGAGCATCATAAGACAATACAAAAGTGCCGCCCTCTCTTTTTATTTAGAAAAAGAGGGACAGCACGATATTCGTTGCCTTATAAGACATCCTTCAACTGACCGCGACTGTGGCCGTCTAACTTCTTCCAATCACGAACTTCACATCTTTTGCCGTTGATGTCGGTCAGAATAATTCGATTATCACTCGGGTATTGCATATGCTCATGCAAGTTCCGCATGACGATGCGGGTCGGTCCCAAATTGGTTTGCAGCTCCCAAATCCACATGTCGGCTTTTTGCTTAATGGAATCAATATGAGTTACAAGCGGAAGGAAATACCGAAGCTTCAGCTCCTTATCCATTTCGGATCGGCTTTCTTTATCCAGCTGCTCAATATCCTGAATAACGCCGATCTCTTCACCCTTTGCATCGCGGACGGAAATATACTGGGTCGTGTATTGGAAAGGAAATATACGAAAGAGTATGATTTCTTCATAGGCCTTTCCTGCTACAACGCCTTGAAAAACGCCGCCTTGGCTGCGGGAAAATGAGACCGCGTTTGGTTCCAATAGATTAATCTCAAAAGGGTCCTTCGTGTTTATTTCAACACCAATGTCATTGGAATCAATCATGCATTTTCAACCCCCTTGATCTTGGACATTTCCTTTTGCGCCTCAACCAGCTTGTAGTATGCACCTTCGGAAGCCAGCAGCTCCTCATGTGTTCCTACTTCAACAATTTTGCCGTGATCCAGCACAACAAGCCGGTCTGCATTGCGCAAAGTTGACAATCGATGGGCAATCGCAAACGTTGTTCTTCCTTTAACCAGACGCGATATCGCTTCTTGAATTTGACGCTCCGTCACCGTATCTACGGAGGCCGTTGCTTCGTCCAGAATTAGAATTCGCGGATCATGAATAATGGCGCGAGCAATAGATACCCGCTGCTTTTCTCCACCAGACAGCTTATGACCACGTTCACCTACTCTCGTGTCGTAGCCATCCGGCAGCTGAACGATGAAATCATGTGCATTAGCGATTTTGGCTGCGCGCATAATTTCCAGCTCTGTAGCGTCCGGTTTAGAGTAAGCAATATTTTCTGCTATCGTCCCGTCAAACAGAAACGTCTCCTGCAGTACGACGCCAATCTGCTTACGCAGGTCGTTCTGGCTAATATTGCGGATGTTCGTGCCGTCGATCGTAATCGTACCCTCATCCGAATCATAAAATCGGCAAATCATGTTAATAAACGTCGATTTTCCAGCACCGGAATGTCCGACTAATCCAATCATCTCGCCTGCAGCTACCTTTAAGTCTACGCTTTTGAGCACAGGGTGATGCTTTTCGTATCCATAGGTCACCTTTTTGAATTCAACCTCGCCTTTTACACGGCCAATCTGTGCTGGGTTTACGGTATCGGGCACATCAGACGGGGTATCCATAATTTCAAATACGCGGTCAGCTGCCGAAATCGCATGCGTTGCCCAGTTGATCATTTGGCTTACCCACTGCAATGGTCCAAGAAGCATGCCCAAATAGGTAACTAGAGCGATCAAAGTACCGATAGATAGATTGCCCTGAAGCACGGTTTTGCCGCCAAAATACCAAATCAATAAGGTACCCGCTCCAGCGACTAAAGCGAAGACGGGGAACATGCCCTGCCACAAACCTTCAATTCGAATATTATGCCGAACGAGCTCCTTATTCGCTGCCGTATAACGTGACATTTCCGTCTTTTCCTGACCAAACGCTTTAACCACACGAATTCCTTGCAAAGAATCGCCAACTAAAGCATTTAATCTGAAAATAGACCTCCACTGCTGATACCACCGCCGACCGATCATCGGCCATAATACACTGGACAAAATAATCATAAGCGGCATAGGCAGCATGGCGAGCAGCGTTAATTTCCAATCAAAGCTAAACATAATGATGAAAATCGCAATGACACGAAGTGACTCACCCGAGACCCAGATGACACCATCGGTCATGAATTGCCGCATCGCCTCTGAATCATTGTTTACCCGTCCAATGAACTGCGAGGATTGTCTTCGGTCAAAGAAGGATAACGACAATCTCATCAAGGCATTATAGACATCGTGCCGAAGATCGCCCATTAATTTGGAACCGATCCACACGCCAATAATACCGCGCACGGTCTGCATGAGGGTGACTACCAGCGAGGTCGCTGCAAGGCCGATAACAATCCACAAAAGCGTGGAGCCCATATCCTTCGGAGTCAGCACATCATCCACAATCATTTTGGTCAAAAATGGCGGGATAAGCTCAACCAATGTTGTGAAAATCAACATAATCGCTGCCGCAACCATTTGCAGCTTGTAAGGTTTCGCATAGCTCAGCATTCGAAACAGAACCTTGCCGTTGTTTTTACAAACGGGACAAGCTTGAGAATCGTCCGGCAGCGGATTGCGGCATTTTGGACAATTTCTCGGGAATTCTTTCTCAGAAACCGTTGGCCGCTCTTCGCCTTTTGCCACTGCACCCATTAATTTAGATGCATATCCAAATATAGAAGTAAGCGATGCTGTGTAGCGTATAAGGATAATCGGACCGTTCTTGGTATCCGCTAGCAATGAGCCGCCGCCTACTCCGCCAACAGCCCGGGCATCTGTAATATCCGAAAATGCGAGTGTAGTCACCAACATCCCATCCGAACTCCACACCGATACTTCCTTTTCAGTCAGGACCAGCCATTCTTCCCCAAACTGACCATCATTCATTAAATCTGATACGGCATGAAACAGCGTTTTCTCTCTAAGTTGTGCTTCTATCGCCTTAGGAAGCTTATTAATAAAGGTCATATTCTTCCCCCTTTCGTTACCAACCTATTTACTCACATATTTTCATATGGGTAAAGATGGAAAATAACTATAACTGTTTATTACTGCCGGGCTGTCTTTATTACAGTACAAACAAAAACCCACAACCTTATTTGGTCGTGGGTTAGTATTCATACTATAGCTCTTAGCATATTAATACTTACTGCTCAGAGCTCCTTATTGCGTAATTATATGCTGTCATCAGCGATTTATAACCAAGAGCCACAATAATCAGAGCGAGAATTCCTGCTGCTATTGCTACCGCGAATCCCGTTCGCGCACCAAAGTGATCCACGACCCAGCCAGCTGCGGATGATCCTAAAGCAACCCCGATTCCCATGCCTGTAATAGCCCAAGTCATTCCTTCCGTCACTTTAGATTCGGGCACAATTTTCTCCACCAAGCCCATCGTAACAATAATAGTAGGAGCTACCGATATCCCAGCGAAAAATACAGCTACTGCTAGCTTCGTTATATTATCTACAAATAATAGCGGAAGCATCGTTGCCATGGTGACCGCGGCAGCCCACAAAAACTGGCGATAAAGCGGAGTTCTGAGCCTAAGTGCACCATAAACCAAGCCAGCTAAGCACGAACCTAAAGCATAAACGGAAAGCACAATGCTGGCAGCTGCAGTATTTCCTTGATTTTCTGCAAAAGCTACACTAACAATATCCACGGTGCCAAAAATAGTGCCTAACGCAATGAGCGCAAACACCAACACCCGCAATGAGCCAATCTTAATAACCGAACCTTTATGATCTGAATGAAGGGGACGCACAGCAGGTTCTGTACTCTTTTGCATCGTAAACAGGATGACCCCTATGGTTAAAAAAACGATGGCTAGAAGCGGACCCGCTTCGGGAAACAGCATAACGCTTAAACCGACCGAAATGATTGGGCCAATGATAAAGCAAAGCTCATCCATTACAGATTCAAAGGCAAACGCCGTTTGCAGCTTCGGGGAGCCCCGGTACAGCTCAGCCCAGCGCGCACGAACCATTGCCGGCATACTAGGCATGCAGCCTGCAATTAAGGCAAACAGGAATAGCGTCCAATCCGGCGCTTCATATCTTGTGCATAGCAGCAAGAAAACGATAGATACTACACTAATCCCTGTAAATGGGAGCAGAATACGGGATTGCCCCAACCGATCTACCATACGGGAAATTTGTGGAGCCATTAAAGCCGTTGATAAAGCAAAGGTAGCTGCTACAGCACCTGCTAGCCAGTATTCGCCGCGCAGCTGCGACAACATGGTCACGATGCCAATGCCCATCATCGATATAGGCATACGAGCAACAAAACCTGCAGCTGAAAACCCTTTTGCTCCGGCAGCTTTGAATATCTCGCGGTACGAATTAGCCATGATGCACCTCCAAGCAGTAAACGATTCGTACTACACTGTTCATTCCTTTTCTCCCCTCATATGAAAAACTTTTTATTTAGACTCTGTTTGATTTGGGCGTCGAAATATGAATTGACATACGCCGTGTATGTGAATAATATAAATACATACGGCGCGTATGTCAATGATTAAAAAAAGAATGCAAGCAGGAGGAAACATGGTTCGCAAAACGAGATCAGAAATGATTGCAGAAACACGAATCAAACTAGTGAGTGCCGCTAGAGAAGCATTTGGCACGATTGGGTATGCAAACACATCGATGGATGAGCTTACAGCTTCCGCGGGGTTAACGCGCGGTGCGTTATATCATCATTTTGGCGACAAAAAAGGGTTATTAGAAGCAGTTGTCAACGAAATAGATGCTGAAATGGATAGCAGATTAGCCGAAATTTCAGATACAGCCGAAGGAAATTGGGAAGGGTTCGTTGGTCGATGCCACGCATATCTTGCCATGGCGCTTGAACCGGAAATTCAGCGAATCGTACTTAGAGATGCACCCTCTGCTCTCGGAAATGCTTATTCGCAATCATCTCAGTCCCAATGTCTCGCAACGATGGCTGATATGCTTCATCGTTTAATGATAGATCAAGTTATAAAGACGACAGATCACGAAGCTTTAGCGCGGTTATTAAATGGAGCGCTAATTAATACTGCTTTTTGGCTGGCAAACGCCGAAAACGCCGAGGACGGCTTGAGTAAGGCTTTGCAGAGTCTTTCCCTCGTGTTAAACGGCTTGCTTCTAAAAGATCGTTCATAACATATAAAAGCGTGATGCACCTCAAATGTGCGAATGAAGTCCTTATTGCTTTCATCAAATGGTTGGAATAGCATTAAATTATTTGTGGTTATCATCTTCACAAAATCCGAAATGCTGGAGGAAGATCATATGAAGTTACGTTTCGAGGGGCATTATGCGGAGCTAATGCCTGGTGTAAAGCTGCTCATAAAGGAGCTGGGAATTGACTTGCAAGAGGACGGGCTGCCCGTTCACATCGAAGCATCCGAAGGTGAACTGGAAGTTGGCCTTGAACAGGACAAGGCTTATATTCGTTATGGACAAAAACATCAATTTTTCCGCGGACTTGGCTTGCTCATTCAACATAGCCGCAAGAGCAGCACATTCCATATTCGTGAGAAGCAGCAGTTCGATCAAATTGGACCTATGTTTGATCTTTCCCGCAACGCGGTGCTTACTTTAGACGGCTTTAAATCCATGCTGAATAAGATGGCTTTAATGGGAATGAGCACGGTCATGCTGTACATGGAGGATACATACGAAATTGAAGGCGAACCGTATTTTGGTTACATGCGGGGCCGCTATACGCAAGCGGAGCTGAAGGAAATTGACGATTATGCCGACCTATTCGGCATCGAAGCCTTCCCAAGCATACAAACACTCGCGCATCTGGAGGAATTTCTAAAATGGGAGCCGATCAAGCATTACCGCGATACGAAAGGCGCCTTGCTCGTCGGTGACGAACGGACAGATAAGCTAATCGAAAAAATGATTGATGCTGCCAGCTCGCCGTTCCGCAGCCGCAAGCTTCATATCGGAATGGACGAAGCAGAGGAACTTGGCCGCGGCAAATATTTGGACTTGAATGGCTACGAAAGCCGCTTTAATATTATGACTTCACATTTGGAGAAAGTACTCGAGGTCGCTCGCAGCCGCGGTTTGAAACCGATGATGTGGAGTGATATGTTCCTCAAGCTCGCTTCCGGGAATGGCGATGAATATTACGATAAAGATACCTCCATTCCTGAGGAGATGGCAAGCCGCATTCCCAAAGATGTCGATATGGTGTATTGGGATTATGTACATTTGGAAGCTGAGGATTACGAGAGGGTTATCGCTAATCATCGGCCGCTCGGCTGTAATTTAGTATTCGCAGGAGCCGTTTGGATTTTCAACACATTCGGCGTGAATTACGGCTTATCGCTGAACGCTTCAGATGTTGCGTTGCAAGTATGCAAACAGCAAGGCATCCGCGAAGTATATGCAACCATGTGGGGCGACGACGGCAATGAGGGAAATCCTTTCGCAGCGTTGCTTGGTCTGCAGCTTTATGCGGAGCATGCTTACTCCGAACAAAAACCAACGCAAGAACAGCTGGCGGAACGGGTTAAGTTTTGTACTGGAATAGAAGCAGAAGCTTTCATGCAGTTGAAGGATCTCGACGAAATTCCAGGGTCGGAGCCAAACAACAGCAAGCAAAGCAACCCTTCGAAGTTTCTACTATACCAAGATGTGCTGCTCGGGATGTTCGACAAGCAAATTGAAGGGCTGGATCTGGACAGTCACTATGCCAACTTAGAGCTGCAAATTCATAATAAACGCGATAAGAATGCTGCGCTTGATTATTTATTCGAGATGCCTGAGAAGCTGTGCACCGTATTGAAGCTAAAGAGCGAAATCGGGATTACGCTTAAGCAAGCCTATGATTCAAAGGATGATGATAAACTGAGGCACCTAGCCATGAATGAGCTGACAGCTATTGCAGAGGCAGTACGTGAGCTTCGAATAGCACATCGCTCGCAGTGGCTGCGCATGTTCAAACCATTTGGTTGGGAAGTCATCGACATTCGTTATGGCGGAGTTATTAGTCGCTTGGATACTGCGTCCGTTAGGATTATGGACTATGTGGAGGGACGAATTGCGAGGATCGAAGAGCTTGAACAGGAACGGTTGGTGTACAGCACAGTAAACCGCTTCAACCACAAAGGAGTAGGCTGGTGCAGCTATTATTATCGGATGGCATCGCCAAATGTCTTCTTCCATGTCTTGAACCCTTTTTAAGTGAACTGAATGAATAATTAGACTAAAAGCCCGTGAACGGATGATGACTACACAAACATCGCCGTCACGGGCTTGTTTATTATGAAATGTATAAGCTCCAGCGTATACGAAAGCCTGCCCTAATCCTCTTGTGTCAGATTAGCGCTTGCCAAGAGCTCATTGTAAGTTGTAATCTGCGGCTCCTTAGAACCGTAATAGAATGGGTTCGTAAAGGCGAGCAGCATTCCCGCTTCATCGCGAATATCAAAGCGATACCAGTTATACGCGCCTTCTTCCCAAGGTATATTCCATTCCAGCGCCGCTGGCGTTTCTTCCGCATCCGCCGCAGTAACTTCCTTCACTGATTCAGCAATACCGTTGTGAATGAAGGTTACTCGAGCGAACACATCACTCGCTACACTTAATGTGCAGTTCACTTCATGGGATGCAGCCTCGCTTTTCCCCGAACTAAACGCATCAGACAAATCACAGCCAAATCGGTAATCGTGGCCGCTGACTTGAATCGACGCTTCAAGCACGGGTCCGCGCGACACATAAACATGCCCATTTTTCACGCCTTCTAATACGTTGTCTGCACTCAAATCATCACACCATACATACGTGGAAGGGTCGCCAATTAAAGAAGGAATGGGGCTATCTTCATATTTATCTGTAGGCAGCATGTGAGAGTCAGAACCGCCAATTCCCGTAATACGATAACCTTCATTCCAGCTTGCCGTCCATAGCTGCAATGCCTTCTCGGTAGCTGCAGTGTTTGGAGAAAAGGTCGGATCATTCCATATTTCCATGGCGTGTAATCGCTTTAGCTGCGTCTCCCCATATAACCATGCCCAAGGTGCCAGCATTGGATGATTTATGGAGCAGACCGCTCCAAGCTCCGCTGCTTCCTTCATCAATCGGTCCATTCCCCGCTGCGTCGTCAAGCCACCGTCTTGTGCAGTCGCTCTCCAGTCGATCCATTTCCTTAGACCAAGTGCATTCCAGTGCCCGTCACCAGCTGTGACCTCCACGCCGGGAATGACAAGTGCATCTCCTTTCGCCCATGATGTAGACAATACATTGTGATCTGTCGCTACAAAGAAATCCAGATCCTGCTTCACCGCTTGCTCACGGTTCATAAGCTGCGTCATTTTGCCATCAGACAATATTGTATGTGTGTGGAAATCACCTTTGTAGTAGCGGCCCCCCGTCTTCCACACCTTCGCCCAGTCGTAGTTGTCCATCGTGACGCCAGCATTCAAATTGCCAGTGCTCCAATATTCACGCTCGCCCTGCATCTGTGTCGATTCATATTCTGCCGGCAGAGAGCCATATCCAAGCTCCCATTCTGCTTCGAACATTCTGCCCTGTTCATTTGAAACCTCAAGCGTCCATGTGCCTTGAACAATGGGACCGGGCATCGCTATGGGACTCGTAAATTCTACCTGCTTATGAACGACGATCAGCCGCTCATTTCCACCATCTAGGAAGCAGAAGCGAATATTGTTCTCTGCATCGAATAAATGCAATCTTCCCCATGAATTTTCCTTCTCATACGTAAAGCGAATCGCAAGCCAGTCGTACTCTTCTTCAACCGCAATCGGAAAATAGCTGTTATTTTGCTCCAGCTTAACGGAAATTTGTCCTTTATTCATGGTTATTCACCTTCCATATCCTATAATTCTGTAACTATCCAAGCGTGCCTATTATAATAATTCCTGTGGTAATTGCGATCGACATCACAATCCGCATTTTCCCCTGCTGCTCTTTCAGGACTATACTACCGAGCAGCGTACCAAAGACGGTTAAAATAAAGCCTGCTCTCTTACTCCATTTACTCGTACCAGTAACCTTTTATTCCTTTTTCCATCCGCATAAGTGCCTCAAGGTAAAAGTAGTCTCCCCAGATCATAAAATCATCCGGCGCTGTATTGCCTCTTACATAATAAGAGCCATGCTTTAATAATCCCTCTGCCTCTTCTCCCATCGTGGAGTAATGACGAACAAGTGAGGTCATCGACAAATTCAGCTTCCGTTCAAATTCAGTGCGATCTGGATCGTTATCGTCCAGATGGCTCATTAATTCTAGCAAGCCCGCGGCTGTAATCGCAGAAGCAGAGCTGTCACGGTACGTCCCTTCCTCGACCTGAACATCAAAGTCCCAGTAAGCTACATCATCCTCTGGCAGCTTTGAAAGGAAATAGGCTGCCATCCGTTTCGCTGTATCCAAATACGCCTTGTTTCCGGTGTAGCGATAGGCAAGTGCAAAGCCATAAATACCCCATGCTTGGCCGCGAGCCCATGTCGATCCGTTGGTGTACCCTTGATGTGTTGCGCCGCCTAGCGCCTCACCGGTTTCTTCATTAAAAACGAAGGTATGATAGGAGCTGTCGTCACCTCGCACAAGGTAGCGGCGGCTTTGATCTGCCTGCTTAATGGCAACCTTATAATAACGCTCATCGCCCGTTTGTTGATAAGCCCAGAATAACAATGGAAGATTTAAGAGGCAATCAATAATCATGCGCCCGCCATGCTTCTCGTCTCCAGCCAGTCCCCAAGCTTGAATGTATTGCCCTTTTTCTCTAAAGCGGCGCAAAAGCACATCTGCCGCCTGTAATGTCAGCTCTCTTGCTTCCTCATCCCGCTCCAAAATCCACTGTGCTTTCGAGGATAAGGTGTATAAGAAACCGATGTCATGATGATCAAGCACAATATGCTCTTCCATACGATGCTTGAAGCTCTTTACCGTGAGCCGAGCAGCATCACGGTAAGCTTCATCTCCGGAATATTCGTAGCATAACCACAGCATTCCACTCCAAAATCCGTTTGTCCAATCTTCATTGTCATTGAGTTCATACTTGTCGTTGACACTGACATGCGGGAAGCGAACCCCAAAACGCTGGATGTTCTTTCTCGTCTTCTCCATTGCATCTTCAATTGCCGATTTCCACATGTCCTTCCATCCTCTCAGCTACCGATTTATCTGATCCAGCATTCTCTTCACGATAGCGGCTGCTTCCGCACGAGTTGCTAAAGCCGCAGGGTTAAATCTTTGCTGCTTGTCCCCTTGCAGCAGTCTATTATTTACCGCTGCTGCTGCTTCCTTTACACTCCATGGTGCAATTTTTTGGGAATCCGTAAAAATATGAAGTTGAGCAGTATCTGCCCCGGTCATCCAGTCTGGTTGAATCTTACTCATGACGCGAGCAATCAGCACCGCCAATTCTTGGCGCGTAATGGTTTGCTCTGGCTTAAACGAGCCGTCTGCATAACCGTTCATCAATCCAGCCTCATGCACTCGAATAATATCATTCTCGTACCAACTGCCCTGCATGTCGCTTGCATCGGTGTACGTTAGATTTGAGCCTTTCACACCAAGATCCAGCATACGAGCGATTATAGCAGCCATCTCTGCGCGAGTAATTTCCGCCTGAGGTGCGAAGGTATCTGCATTTCTTCCTTGCATAATAAACTTAGAGGCCAAGTATTGTGCATCATCCTTGACCCAGTGCTTCCCAAGATCGGCAAATGTCTTGTTTGCTTCAACCAACAGGTAGGTTTCTCCTGGCAGGCCGTCAAAGGTTGCTTCTACACCGCTCCCAGCCGCTTTTAGCTTCATTGGAACTGGAACAAGCGCTTTGCGCTCCTTGTCATAACGCAGCCCCGCCAAATGAGCCGGATTTGCTTTCGTTTCTATCGTCCATTTCATTTCTAGCTTTTCAGCATTAATCAAGCTGCCGTACATTCGCTGCAAGGAGCCCGCCTCCACTACAACTTGGTCAGCGATATGAACGAGTGAAGCACCTAATTTTTTGGCATGGTCTGTAATCGTTGTAACTGCGTCTTCAGCAATAGGCTTCATTCCGATTCGCAAGCCATTGGCCACTTCAACATTATCCATCTGCTTTAGTGGAAGAGTAATAAACATATTGGGCCCGCTCAAAATTAGCATAGCTTCGCGGTTCCACTCCAGCAGCTTCGAAATGGCAGCGTATGAGAGCTGAACGCTTTGGGCTCCATTTGGTATTAAAATTAAAATCTGCCCAGCCGCCAATTGCTCGTCTGTACTGACCATTTTTAATTCGCCGCCAAGTATGACTTGAACCCGTTCTTTTATCGTTATCTCATTTGAACCTGAACCTCCATGTGCCGGGCTCGGCGTTGAATCAGGAGTCGGTGTTGGTGTTGGTGTCGGATCAGGCTTTGGCGTTGGCTCCGGATCTGGTTTCACTTCCGCCGCCTCAATTACAATAGTCGCTGTCGCTTGATACCCTCCATCGACAGAAGCTGCAATAATCTCCACCTTGCCGGGCAGCACGCCTGTAACAACGGCTTGTCCATTATTAACTTGCAGCGTTGCTAGGGCACGATGCTCATCGCTCATCGTCCAAACGATTTGTTTGTTTTTGGCATGATCTGGTTTCACAGCCGCTTCAAGCTTCACTTGCTTACCCTGCTTTAGCGTTGCTTCTGGTGGTGTGACGGTAATTTCCGTCACCTTTGCCCCCTCAGATGCCTTCATCTTCACTTCCAAATATGGCGCAAACGCAGCGTTTTCTTTACTCTTGATCTGTGTATTCAAGCCTTTCACGCCTGGCTGCTCGATCAATGCTAAACTTAAACGCTGATCACGCAGCAATTCCGCTTTTACGGTGTCTACCAGCTCGTATTCACGCCATTTATCAACCTTTTGGAAAGCAATTGTGGAGATGGCATCACCATAAGCCGGTTGATTGCCCCACACCATCTCGGTCTCTTTCCAAGAATCGTCCTCAACGCGGTGAATACCGATCAAATTAGAATCGTATTTGGCATCGCCATCATTTATTTTTCCGTAGACCTTCAGCTTTACAGACTCCATATCACCAGAGATGCTGCTAAGGTCAAACTTCATAAAGGATCGTTGTGTATATCCCTCGCCATATTCACGCACTTCAACATAATCTTTGGAGCCATTATTCACATTGGCATGATTTGCTCCACTACGGACGAAGGTATCCTCCATCACCGGAACTTTAAAAGTTTTACCTTCTTCCGGCTGCATGGCTTCCATATCGATTGTTTGGCTCGGATCAACCTTCAACGTAATCGTATGGACTTTTCCTGCTGATCCTTGCGTATGGATTGCCAAGCGAGTATACGGGAAAGTTTGTACGACCTGAATGCTTGGATCTTGTGCAATGATCTGCAATCCTATTTTACCGAGGTCAACCGTTACCATGCCCTGCTTCTGTGTAGGCTCAGCAATCGCAAGGGTAAGCTCACTGCCTTTCTCCTTCATCATCATGGAAATAGGTTTATCGGTCTTCACATACTGGAAAGCAGACGCCTCCCAGAAATTCAAACCTGTAACCTGCTGCTTCGTTTCTTTTACAGCATGAACCTTCTCCGTTTTAGCCAGTACTAGAATGTCGGGATTCACTTCATATGCAGCAGTTTGCTCCGGCGTCTTGCCTGGAAGCAGCACATATTCATAAGTCCCATCTGTCGGCAATATGCCATGCTCAATGGCAAGGCTTAAATAATTGCGCTTCACTACATCCGCTGGGCCACCCTTATTAATTTCGCTCCATGCTCCCTCGCGCGCTTCACGTTTGCCTGTCACTTTTTCTCCCGAAGGGAATACGTATCCGATATCAGAACCGACAGCATTGCCCTCCATATGAGCCCATTTTACATCCGTCATTTGCTCCTTCCAGCCTAAGCTTGTTGGCATTTCATGACCGTTCACAATAAGCTTATTGGTACCCGCTTCGGTTAGCTGACGATTCTCAACGATCGTTTCAGTCATGTTCGCCGTGTTGTTAACAATATCTGAGCCTATTGCAACCATTTCATCATCAAACAAAAACCATGATTTTTTTCCTTGCAAGGAGCTCCCTGTACTGCCTGCAAGCGAGAATTCCATACCAACAGCTCCATAGTAATCATCGATCACCGAGCCGCCAACCCAGTCCTTGCCATTCATATAATTGCCCCATTCTGCGGGCTCTCTGTAAGAACGATCCGTTGTTGTTCCGGGCAGCCTATAGCTATCAATCGTTGGCCAATAATGATCACTAAACTGCTTCAAGTCGCTATTGTACACATTTGTCATTCCGATTCCGGTGTACCAGCCCTTCTTATTCTCGCCATTGCCATATTCAAACGCTGCAATGCGATCCGAGAACATACTGATAGAAAGACCGAAGTCAGGACGAAGCTGAACCGCACGATCCATACCTGCGAACATTTGCGTATGCACAAGCTCGCCACGAGGAGCAACGCTGTCATCCTGCATTAATTGCTTTAATAAGTGAAGTTCATATAATGGCAATCCTTCGTAATAATTTTCGAATGTCGTGTCAGAACGTACCCATTCCTTCACCATACTTTTGGTTTCCTCCGCTATGGCTGGCGGGGCAGACTGAGCCAGTCGCAGAAGCGTCATTATAATGGAGCGCCCTGTAATATGATCAGAATCGGCAGCACGAGAAATGCTGCGGCCTTTCACCGAGTCCAGAATCGCACCTTTATATAAAAGCGGTTCAAAAGAATCTTTTACCCAGTTATAAACATTGCTTGCACTCGGGTCTGAAATCGCCCACTCCGAATCTGCAAAAATATAAAATAAATCAGCCATACGTCCGAGCAATACCGCACCATAACCGCCGGTATACGCGATGCTTGTATGTTGAACGAGGGAACCATCCTCATAAAGTCCATCCCCCTTCTTCACATACAAGAACTCATTCGCAATCGAATCGCGTCCCTGCATGACTTTAGCGGCATGTTGACCTACAATGCCACGCAGCGTCACAACGAGTGCTTTATCAAGCAGGTTTGCTCCTGTCTCAATCGTCGCTGAGTTCGCTACACGTTTTTTGGGGTCGGGTACGAACTTATCAATCGCTTCAATATATTTCGCAATCAAATCTGGCGGCATTGCATCATACATGAGCGACAGGATATTCATAATTTCCTGCGGTGTTCCGATCTCCCAATCCCACCAGTTTCCTGTAATCTTCTTGCTGGAATTGTATTGATACTTCAGCATCCATTCCATCGCCTGAATAATATCGTTTTTTAAGTCTTCATTTTGAAAAAGAGAGGAGCCTTTCATTGAATAAGCCAACGAGAGATCTCGAATAATGCCGTACGCCCAGGAAATTCGCCACGAATCATTTTGAGTTTTGCTGATGACGTCTTCCCATAATGCATCCGCATCAGCAGCTTTATTCAGTTTGTCCCATCTTCCGGTACCTTCTTTATTCGTCATTCGGTTTACTAACGCTTTAACATTTGCAGCAAGCTCAGGATCATTCATATCGATCCCTTCTCCGCCAACCAGCTTTGCCGCCCATTTTTTGCGAAGCGTTTCATACGCTTTTTTCTGCGCTTCCGATTCTACCGTAACGAAGCTTTGTGCGGATACTCTACGATCGCTCGTCGCAGCAGTAATCACCGCCGTACCGTAATCATGAGCCGTTACTTCACCGTTTTTAACCGTTGCTACTAGCGAATTGGATGAGCTCCAAATCAGGTCATCCATCGGTGCATTCGCAGGTGCCACAGTAGGAATCAGCTGGACTTTTTGCTCCTTATCCATGTTCACGTTTTTTGGATTAAGCTCGATGGACGTAATATCTTTGAATGGAGAGAGCGTTACATCGTCAATCCAAAGCGTTCCTGTACCCGTCTCAAAAAATATTTCAACCTTAAAGCTCGCAATTTGCGGCTTGTCTGGAACCTGCAGCAGCAGTTCATAAGGTGTCCAATCCGTTGTCCCTCTTACATAAGGAAGATAAGGACCGTCTTCAATCTTTTTCCCATCAGCACCGCAATACTGTGTACGAATATATACGCCTTTACTCACATTTTCCGGCAGCACTTGATCCGTCTTTATCCAAGCCTGCAGCTTATAGGTCTGCCCTGGTGTAATCGGAACGAGCGGATCAGGAACGATGTCTGTTCTAGCAAGCTTATCGTGCTTTACTTGCACCGATCGTGTTCCTGTGTGATAGACAGCCTCCGTAACGGATACATTCTGATTGCCTTCCATTGCGCGCCATACGCCCCAGCCCGCTGGTCTTCCTCCATCCTGCCAACCTTTATCCGAAATTAAGCTGCCTTCTTCAAAGCCGCCATTAGCAATCAAATTGACCATTGTATTCGCACTTGCATTCGCTTGACCGCCAAGCATAGGCAGCCCCGCAAACACAAGCTGAAATGCCATACAGCATACCACTACAATTGAAATGAACCTCTTCCTGATATTCATGAATGAACCCTCTCCTATCTCCAGTTCATGATGGTATTACTTTGCAATACTTTGCACTACCCCAAATCAGGTGTATCTTGAAGCGTCACTTGCAGCGTCTTCGCTCCATGCAATTCGAACACTACAATTTCATTTGCACCGGTACGAAGCAGCGGACCTGGAACATAAAGCGTCTTCTGCGGCCCTGCTTCCCAGTAACGTCCGAGGTTGAAACCATTTACAAATACAATTCCCTTGGCCCAGCCCTCAAGTGCTAGGAAGGTATCTGCAATATCCGACTCCTGCTCGATGTGGAAGGAGCCTTGGTAGAAGGTTGGTCCGTTTATGTCCTGTACTCGCCCTTCAATAACAGGCGCTTGCTCAAGAAGAGCAATATTATGAAGCGGCAGCGAATGAATCGTCCAATCAAATAGAAATTGGAAGCCCAGTCTCACCCCTTCAGTAATCCCTTTATAATCTCGCAAATAAGGTCCATAGTTGGTTCTGCCCATATTCTCGACTAGAATACGAAGCTCTGCCCCGCCCTCCGGCACATCGAATTCAATTGGCTGTGGGTCCCAGCGTTCGATAACTCCCTTATACTCACCATCTAAAAATACCAGCGCGCGATCGTGAACCTCCTGCAAAACAAGTGAACCATTGAGTCTTGGACCCGAAACCTTTGTTGTATATAAAATAAATCCATAATCCTGTCCGAGCTTCTCCATCGGTTCAGGGCAAGTGCGCTGCACGGGTGTCGACAGCAGCGGCAGCACATCGAACAACGGCGCAATCGGCTTCATTTGAACATGGCCATAACCCATTTTACGAACAGGCTCCGGAAGCGGCATCAACGCCGTGCCAAAATGTTTTGCAATTAGCTCTCTTAACAGGACGTATTTCTCCGTAATATCCCCCCACTCCGTTAGTGGACTATCATAGTCGTAGCTCGTTACCGTCGGCTCATATTTCCCGTGATTGTTGGCTCCATTATAGAACCCGAAATTCGTACCTCCATGAAACATATAGAAGTTGACCGATCCTCCAGCATTCAGCATATCCTCGAATACTTGCACCGCTTCCTGTGCATCCCGCGTATGATGCGGCTTGTTCCAGTGATCGAACCAACCATTCCAATACTCCATGCACATGAGCGGCTTGTCCGGCTGGACTTGCTTTAAGCTGTCAAAAGCTTCCTCTGTTCTCGAACCAAAGTTTACGGTTTCAAGAATACCCGGAATCATCCCGCCCTGCAGCATAAAATCTTCCGGGCCATCTGAGGTAAACAGCAGAACGTCCATTCCGCGCGAAATCATGCTTTCCTTGATATGCTCAAGATATTTTAAATCATTGCCATAGCTGCCGTACTCATTCTCAATTTGCATTGCAATAATTGGACCGCCGTTTGTACATAACAAAGGCTTTAGCATCGGCAGCAGCACATCATAATAAGCATCTACTTTTGATAAAAATAACTCATCATAGCAGCGTAAGCGCATTCCATCCTCAGCAAGCAGCCAAGCTGGCATGCCACCGAACTCCCACTCCGCACAAATGTAAGGACTTGGACGTACAATGACATGCAATTCCAGCTCTGCTGCTATCTCGATAAACGCTACAATATCCGCCATTCCCGTGAAACAGAACTTACCCTCCTGCGGCTCGTGCATATTCCATGCGACATACGTTTCAACTGTATTAAAACCGCAAGCTTTTAGCTTAAGCAATCGATCCTTCCAATACCCCGGAATAACACGGAAATAATGAATCGCCCCCGACAAAATCGTTATCGGTTTATCCTCATAAAGAAATTGATTACCTTGCACTCTGAATGATGCCATGTCATTTACTCCTCTGCTCATGAACTTGATGTATTTGACTTGCCATATCTACTTCGAATTTGCATGCTCGCCAATTAGACGGTTAATTTCCTCACGCTTGCGGATATACCATTCCGTCTCACGCGGATATGCTTCAAAGGATAGTTCCTGCTCTAAGCCATCTTCGAGCAAAGCAATTACCGCTTCCCGTGAGGTACTCCGCTCTAGAAGCTCAAGCGCTCGCAGATCCTGCAGTGCTTCTGCAAGCACCTCCAGCCTGATTGACTCAATCGGCCCTTCAGCACCTGGATATACGAGAAATGCATCCCCCGCTGGAAAACCGCCCCCTGCATCCGTCACTTGAAACGGATTAATCGGATACTTCGAGAACTGCGCATACCAGAAGTTGTAGCCCCAATGCAAGAAACCTGCAAGCTTCAGCTTGTACAGCTGCATGCCTAATACACGATTGCGCGAAGACGGCATATGGAGAAAGCGATTAGACACAAGCTTGTATTGGGCGCAGCAATAATACGACCATAATCCCTCTACCCCGTGTTCAAGAAACGGCTGAATCGCATTGCTAGCCGGAATGGGGTGCTTAATTAGACCACTTTCATAAAATTCATACTCTGAGAGTGCATCAATGATCGGAAATCCTTCCAAAATCGGTCCAATAAGCTCACTCGCTGCTCGATAGGTGTCCATGTCCGCAAGGTTTGGCTCATCCGACAGATGGAAATAAACCCGCTTCTCTAAACCGTTTTCTTTTATAAATGACACTAACTCGTGCAAAAATAACGTAAGAAATTTGGTGTACTCCGAATCCGTGGAATCCGTATCCCAGCCAAACAGCTGCTTCTCCTGACCATCAACTGTGGCGACTACCTTCGGTGCATGCTTCGCACCCCATTGTGTAAAGAGATGAGAGAACTCAAAATATTTCACGCCGCTGCGGTCACATAATGCAATCCAGCGCTTTAATTTTTCAAAAGTAAATCTGTAATCATCCCCCACGCGTTCAACTTGAACGAGCTGCACGGTTGGGCGGTCTCCTCCAATTTCCGTGTCTAACGGAGGGGTAAACAAAGGGGTCAAAATCATATTCATTCCATGTTTCACAGCGGTTTGGATGTATTGCTCAATCAAATGCCAATGGTACTCGCTAAATACGTCCGTCTTATAGTAGGTAGCCAAGCAGTCAACATGGAACCATTCGGTATGGATAAGCGACTGCTCCGGCAGTGCTGCCGCAATTACCTCCAGCGTAAATGTTTCCTCGCCTACTTGCTCGCCGCTATCATTGATGAGATAAATACGAATATCAAATAAACCTGCTTTCGCATCTATCGGAACCTCGACAGTTATCCATAGAGAACGCCATTGGCTTGGATAACCGGTTAAACCGCGGTTTGCATCAAATGGGATTAACGCATCTGGATACAAGCCGGGCGTGCTTCTCAGCACATATTCATCCGCATCGTGATAGCTCACCATATTGGCGGGTACCAGCTCTACCGTTCGTACGGTCAATGCTTGCTCAAGCTCGGACTCCACCCGAACCTGCAGCTGCCGCATAAGTACATCTGCCCGATATGCAACCTGGAACGAATAGGATTCACCAAGCAGTGCCGAGCCTCTAGTTACCGCAGCTGTAAGCAGTTCTTCATCGGCGAATACTTTGATTAATGAACTGATACATCTCGTTTCCAGCTGCAAAGCTCCATTTAACTTTTCCACTTCATATTCCCCCTACATGATCTAATAAAAAAGATAAGCCCGGTAAACTCGACTGACCTATTCGAACTTACCGGGCTTATTTACTTACTTGCTTGCTAACGCTTTGTAAGAATCACTTGTTTCTTTCAGATGCTGCTGGAAGCTGGCGTCGGCTTTAAGCCCGCCAATAAACTTGTCCCAGTCCTCCATGCTTGCTTTGCGGATGACAACGTTTGTGTACATATCAACAAACTTCTTCTGCCAATCGCCGCCTTTTTCCATCCATACTTCAGTCGTTGGCAGCCCTGCAGCAGGATTTTTAATTGAAGATGCTGAGATGGTATCTACCAGCTGGCGGTTGTAATCTCTAACTTCTGCTGGCATGCCAGGTCCTTCAGCACGTTGGTATTTGTTGAAATAACCGGAAATCCATTGTGCAGTCGTCGCTGTACCATAAGCTTTTTTCTTGCCTTCATCGGTTTGAACGATTGAACCATCTTCCGATACGGTATAATCCTTGTCTTTAATACCATAGGTAACGAGATTGTAGCCTTCTTCAGTCGCCGTTTCGTTATAAACCTCAAGAATTTTCTTCAGCTTGTCTTCGCTAACCTTTTTGCTGACTAGGAATAATCCATAGTAGCCATATGCTTGTTCATTGTACTTTTTGCCGTCTTTGGCAGCTGGAATTTCATACGCCTTCAATTCTGCTTCAGGCTTAATTTTTTGCAGCTCTTGTCCGAAAATAAACGCTTCGTTAATATTGCCGAAAGAGATGCCCGCTTTGCCTTGAATCATCATTTCTTTTACTTGGCTTGGCTTCATTACTGGCAAGTCCGGCGTAATAAGACCATCGCCATACGCCTTGCTCCAGAATTCAAGCGCTTCTCTTGCTTCAGCCGTCAGCCAATAAGGCTCAAGACCGCCTTCAGCCGTTTCCTTCCACGCTGTGCCTGCGCCAAACATCGTCATCATATAAGGGCTGACACTCGCTTGCACCATACCAAAGGTATCGTTTTTGCCGTTGCCGTCTGGATCATTTTTTGTAAAAGCTTCTAACACTTTGTAGAGCTCATCCATCGTCGTTGGTGCATTCAATCCCACTTTATCAAGCCAATCTTGACGAATAATGAGAGATTCATGTCCATCCAATGGGCGAACACGCGGAATACCGTAGGATTTGCCCTTGAACTTAATGTTCTCAATGGCATTCTCCGGATAACCTGCTAGGTTCGGATAATCCTGCAAGAACGGAGTCAAATCCCAGAATGCACCCTGCTCAATCGCGGTTGAGAATGCAGGATCATTGATATCCTCGATAAGAATGACATCAGGCAAGCTCTTGGAAGCAAGCAAAGCATTCAGCTTCTCTTTATAGCTATTAATCGGATAAAAATCGATGCTCAGCTTTACATTTAGTTTTTCATTGAGCTGCTGAACACTTTCGAGATCACTGCTAGGAGATTCACCATAAGTCATCGTGCCGATATTAATATCAACCGGCTTTTGTTTACCCTCTTTATTGCCGGCCGATTTAGCTTCGCCACCATTCGAACAGCCAATTAAACTTGTCGTAAGAACGAGTGTCAAAAGCGTCATGCCAAAGTTTCTTTTTTTCATTTTTAAAACCCTCCCTTATTTGTAGTAAACCCCTATATAATGGTCGTTTGTCCGTTAACCCTTTACGGAACCAACCAGCATACCTTTTACAAAATACTTCTGCAGGAACGGATAAACCATAATGATAGGCAGAGACGCAACGACTACTGCCGCCATCTTGATCGTCTCTGGAGGGAGCATTTGCTCACTCTGCAGCATTGCCGCTACGGATGGGTCAGCTATATTGGTTGAAGCTTGAATCAGCATCATCTGCAGCACAACCTGCATCGGACGAAGTTCATCCGAGTTAATGTACAATACGCCGTTGAAGTACGTATTCCAGAAGCCTACTGCAAAGAATAACCCAAACGCAGCGACTGCTGGCATTGAGATAGGGAACATAATTCGAAAGAAAACCCCAATATCATTGCATCCATCAATCTTCGCTGCTTCCTCCAGCTCCTCCGGCAATTCCTGATAGAAATTTCTCATCAAAAATACGTACCAAGCGCTCGTAATAGCCGGCAAAATCAACGACCACACAGTATCGATAAGCCCCAAGCTTTCAACCAAAAGGAAGTTCGGAATCATACCCGGGTTAAACAGCATCGTCATTAGAATCGCAACGAGGAAAAACTTTTTACCGAAAAATCGTCTCCGCGACAAGGCATAAGCCAAAGCGCTTGTAACGATAATACCGATTGCCGAACCCACAACAGCCAAGAAGCCGCTGACCCCTAATGAACGCATAAACATCGGAGTCGATAAAATGTACTTATAGGAGGAAAGGCTCCACTTCTCTGGAATTATAATTAACGACTTTCTCAAATACTCCGAAGGATCTGTAAAGGAAACAACAATGACATACAGGAAAGGCAGCAGCGTGATGAGTCCAATTAGACCAAGCGCCGTATAAATAATGCCGTTTGTCACTTTATAACCGAGGGACTTATGCATTAGTAAAGACCCTCCTCACCGAATTTTTTAGCTAAACGATTGGCTGTAACGACTAGGATAAGACCAACCACCGATTTAAATATGCCCACGACCGTCGCATAACTGAAACGACCATTTTGAATGCCTGTTCGGTATACATACGTATCAAATACATCAGCCACATGTGAAACGGGAGAACTCATCATCAAGTAAATTTGTTCGAACCCTACCTCCATTACTTGTCCAAGCCGCAAAATGAGCAATACAATAATTGTGCTCTTTATGCATGGCAGCGTAACATTCACAATTTGCTTCCAACGGTTTGCACCATCAATTTGCGCCGCCTCATACAAGTCTTGATTAATGCCCGCAATGGCAGCGAGGAAAATAATTGTGCCCCAGCCTGCTTCTTTCCAAATGCTCTGTGCAGTCAACAAACCCCAGAAGTAATTCGGCTCCGTCAAGAAACCGATCGGCTTGCCGCCTAATTCGACAATAATCTTGTTAATAATACCATCGCTTTGTCCGAGGATTATAAAGCAAATCCCTGCAATAATGACCCAAGACAAAAAGTGCGGTAAATAAATAATCGTTTGAATCGTTTTCTTAAAAGCCCGATTGTGAACCTCATTAATGAGAATAGCGAGAACGATGGGGATCGGGAAAAAGAAAACGATGTTCAGCAAACTAATCGCCATCGTATTTCTAAATAAAAGCAGGAAGTCTGGATTCGAGAAAAACTCATTAAAATATTTAAATCCGACCCACTCGCTTTGCCAAAAGCCTAAATAGGGGGAGTAGTTTTTAAAGGCTAACGCCAGCCCCCATATGGGCAAGTACTTGAAAATAAGAAAGAAGAGAATACCCGGAAGTGCTAAAACGTACAAATATTTTTCTCTGCCTAAAATGACTTTAAATTGAGACCACTTTGAATCTCTCGTTTTTTGCCACTTAGGTTCATGTCCTTGTGATAAACTTGCGTTCGCTAATTCAGGATTAGATTGCGGCAAGGGTTTCACCACCTCCAACAATTTTGTTTAAACTTGGCTGCTCATATGGTTTCATGTCTGCATCTTACAAGCCGAAGCTTCCGCCGGGCAATGACCAATTCTTATTCGCTCAGAACAACTGAGCAATAATTGAGAATCCCTTGCTGCTACTGGGTTTGTGGAAGCTTCGAGTCTCATTAATTAATCTCTTTAACCCTTGCCAGATTATAAATTCGCACCCCATAAAATCAAAAAAAAGCTTGCAAGATGGAGAGGTTACAATTCTCTCACTCTTAGCAAAGCCTTTTTGAAATAAGCCTATTCAATTTTGTTTGGCAATTTACTTACGATGCATTTCTCGATATTGTCCCGGAGGCAATCCAACCTGCTTCTTAAATACACGAATGAAATTTTTAGGGTTGTAGCCTACCTGCTCTGCTATTTCATTCACCATCAAATCTGTTGCTTCCAGCAGCTCCTTAGCCTTCTCTACACGAACTTGTGTGAGATACTCAATAAAGGAGATGTCCATCGTTCGCTTAAACAGCTTGCTTAAATATTGAGGAGTTAGATTGCAAATCTGTGCACACTGATCCAAAGAAATATCAAGATTATAATTTGCCGCAATGTAGTCTGTAACTTTTTCGATAAGCTGCTCATACTCTTGATTCCGCTTGCCGCTCACGGACATCATAATCGGTTCAAATATACGATCTATCAGCCACTCATTAATGGAATGAATCGTTGCACATGATCTCATATCAAAATTGAGCTCACTAGCGGTTCTTCCAAATAGCTGCTCTGGACTCATGTTCATTAAATATACGGTTCGTAAAGTCGTAGTCAACAATTGATCATACGACATCCTAATAAGCTCGGGATTATGCACAGCAGATTGCACTTTATCGGAAAAAGCATCAAGCAAACGCTTCGTTTCAGCGAGATCACCGACCTGTAATGAATCGATAAGATGGTTCTCGATCTCTGCTGGATAACGATACATCATTGAAACCGCAAGCCCTTTGCTCTCAATAATCTGATTGCCGCCATTAATCATCCGCGAATAAATAGCAAGCTGCGCTTCACGATATAAATCGGGCAGTTCCTCTACCTGCGAGGCTGCACGGCTTAACCCAATCGTTGCTGGAGATTGCAGAAAATGAGTGATCTGCTGTCGTATTTTTTCAATGCCAGACTTCAGATTGTTTGACCATGCATTCATTTTTTCATTTTCTGTCCACAACCAAACCACTACTTGATCATTTAATCCATTAATGACCATGCCTTCTAGCTGCTGCTGCTCCAGCAATTCTGTCGTCATATTTTTTATAATAAACAAAATTAAATCCTTATCCGACTCTTGAAACTTGCCTGCGTCCGATAGGTGATCATATGAAATAATAAAGACAGCTGCGCATTGTTTCTCTGGAATAGCATATCTGCGCAGAAGCTCATGCAAATGTTCACGTCGTTCATGACTAAATTGCCCTTCCAATAGCCTTAAAGCAAACAACTCCCGAATAAGTGGAAACTGCTGATTGATTTGGCCTTCCAGCTGACTCGCCTTACTGTTAATTTCCTTCCACCGCTGCTGCACATAATTAAATTCGTCTGTTCCCATATCCGCTTGTTGATTATCACTAATATGAGAGACCAGCTTCCGAATCGGACTATATACCCTTTTCGTGCCGATCATCGCGAGCGCAATTCCCGCAGCAAGAACAACAAGCACGATGCCAATCGTTATACCCGCAATCTTCCTTGCGCTGCTGTAAAGCTCCGCTGTTGGAATCATATCCACAAACAGCAGCTTCTTGATTGGAGATACCATAGAAGTAACTAAGTACTCTCGGCCCTGCCATTGATATAAAAACTCTTGCTTGCCCTCATGTGCCACCGTTATCAACTCAAACAAATCTTTAGGCACTTCAGATCCATTCATATGGAATACGAGCTGGCCACCTTCATCGATTACAAACATATGCTGGTTCTTGTATTTCAAAAATTTTTTAGTTAGAGATTCAAACGCTTTATTATCAATAATGACTTGAATAATACCGATCGGATCTTTTGTATGTAAAGGAATTGTACTCGTTAAGGTAATACCAGAATCGTACACTTGACCGCCTTGGGAATAACCAGCCTGCCAAACTAATTGCTGATTGTTTTCCAGCAGCTTCTCATACTTTTCCCGTTCCACTGCTGACTCCATTTTCTTGCCACCGTAAGTAGACGAAATCAAGTAATTCTCGTCCAATGTATATAGCGAAATATCCTTAACAAGTGGGTTTCCGTTCATAAAAGCCAACATGTTCTGATAGATACTCGAATAAAAACCAGAATAATTGGTACGTTTCATTTCCTTCAAGTCTGAAGTGAAGAACGAGCTCAGCTCCAGCTGAATTAAGTTATTCTCTACTCTTTCAAGCCCATTATCGATGGTCTCTGAAGCGTAGCTTAAGACCTGGGTAATGTCTTGGCTGGCATTATCTTTAGCCGTTTTGGAAGTTAAAATATAGCTGGTGATCCCAAGGATAATGATAGGAATGATTGATGATAATAACGTAAAAACAATCATTTTGCGATAAAATGATGGATACTTCAGAAAGCTTTTACGATTAATTATTCGGTTACCCTCTATAAGCTTCATTCTGTCGACTCCTATGTTGATAGACTTTGCTCCTCAGCACAGCGTACAAATCATTTGAAATGAAGTCAATAATTATTAATGAATTTATCCAATTTGCATGCTGCTGAACAAATGTCCACGCAAACAGCATAGCATTGCAATACTATAACTATAGAGATGCACTAGTGAAATAGAAGAATAAACGACTGTTGATTGTCAATGTCAAACCTTTACTAGCCTATTTGCATTGTCTATATGATTAAGAATAGGGTGGGTGATATCGTTATGCTCTATACAGCTCTTGGAGATTCTATTACCTATGGGGAGAATGCCTCCTCACTCGCAAAAGCGTATCCCCAACTAGCCGTTGCCGCTCTAAATTCACGCTCCCGTTCCCGCAGGGCAACTGGATATGTATTAGCTCGTCCGGGCTGGACCAGTCATGATCTATTAAACGCAGTCATCTGGAAGGGTTCCGCTGCTATAAGCAAATCCGATGTTGTTTCTGTTTGGATTGGAGGGGTAGATTTAGCAAACGCTGCATTATCTTCGATTAAGAACCAACAGCAAATAGCTATAAAACCGATCTTAACTCCCTACAGGCAAAATTTACGAGCCATTCTCGCTCATATAAAAAGCGTAAGTGACGCCCGTATTATTTGCTGCACGCAATATAATCCGTTTCCGAATAGTTCTCTAGCAGCTGCTGCTATCGACCAATTAAATTACACGACGATTGAGGTTGCCCAAAGCTATCATGCACAAATCGCTCCCGCTCATAGATGGTTTGAAGGAAAACAAGCCTCACTAATCTATGGCTATCGTAATGGCAGATTAGAAGATGCATTGAGCGGTACTCTGCCTATCCATCCCAATGATCGAGGTCATCAAGTGATCGCAAACGGATTAATTCCCTATCTTGCTTCTCGCAATTAGTTTTAGAAATAAAAAAATGACACCTTCCCTCTAATGGGTTCGTGTCATTTTTTTGATCCTAACTCTTTTTATATTCTCTCTTTACTCATTCAAAATCCAATTTCGTCAGAGTTGCTCCTAAAGAACACCCACAACGACAAGCACCCAGCCAATCATAAATGAAAGTCCGCCTAGCGGTGTAATTGGACCAAGAAACCGGGCTTTGGCAATACTCAGTACATATAGGCTACCCGAGAACAAAATAATGCCCGCTACCAAAAACCAGCCTCCGGTAACGATAAGCTGAACATCTGGATACTGTCCTACCAGCAGTCCAATTAATATCAAGCCTAGTGCATGCGCAATATGGTACTGCACGCCTACCTCATATACCTTTAGCTTATCCGCTGTTATTTTACTTTTCAGCGCGTGTGCGCCGAACGCACCAATAGCAACCGCCAGCACCATCAAAATACTGCCGAGCATTACAAATGTTTGCATAGAAAACTCCCACCTCATCTTTCAAGTCGTACATTTAGCATATCATGATTGATCGAGGGAGGGAATTGCTCTCCTAGGTTTCTACCTATTAGACAACAGTACTCTATTTATTTTTCCTTACATAATAATTTCCGATTGATTTACTGTTGCCAGAGGAGTAATGTAGTTTGGTATAGCATCAGGAGGCATCTACGTGAAATTCTTTCAATCTACCGCCACAGAGTGGCAGGGCTGGTCCCGCAATATTCGTTTATTTTTTCTAGCAAACATGTTATATCAAATCGGTACGGGCATGTTCTCGGTACTCTACAATTTGTACATTCACGAGCTCGGTTACCCCGATGCCATGAGCGGAAAAATCGTCAGTATGCAATCACTCGCAACCGCGTTATGTTTCATTCCCATTGGCTTATTCGGCGATCGCGCCAGCCGCAAGCGATTACTCGTCATTGGCGCTCTTTGCAGCGGTGTGGTACTCGCTGGACGCTCATTATTTGAAACAGAAAGCAGCTTACTTACAATGGCCGTTCTGACCGGCTTATTTGCTGCCATCTTTCAGGTGCTTGCCATTCCCTTTCTTGCCACAAACGTAGCTAAAGCAGATCGACTGCGCATTTTCAGTATTTTTTCAGCATTTGTACTCGCCTCGCAGGTCGGCGGCAGCCTTGGCGGAGGCGTCATTGCAGATATTATGCAGGCGGCAGGACTAAGTAAGCTGCTCTCTTTCAAGATCGTTTTACTTGCAGGCAGTATAGCGACAATTGCAGCATTTCTACCTTTGCAAGCCATTAGGGAATCTGCGCGCAGCCAGAAGGAAAGTGTTGAAGCAACTAACGAGCAGCCTGCTTCGAACCAAACAGCTCATCCTAATAAAGAAATGTCATTTATTATGAAGTTCGCCTCCATACAGCTTTTGATTGGTATCGGATCGGGTCTTGTTGTTCCTTATTTGAATTTGTATTTCACCAATCGGTTCTCGATATCACTTAGTGCGATGAGCTTATTGCTTTCATTAGGTCAAGTCATGACCATTATCTCTATGCTCATTGGCCCGTCGCTCGCCAATCGAGTTGGACAAGTGAAAGCGATCGTTATTTTTCAAACCTTATCGCTGCCATTCCTGCTATTAACAGGTTTTACGAACCTGTTACTCGTCGCTTCTATAAGCTTTCTATTCAGACAAGCGCTTATGAATGCGGCCAATCCGCTGCAATCGGCTATTTTGATCGACCGGGTTTCTGCAAAAAAGCAAAGCCTAGCCAACTCCTGTATGCAGACAGCTTTTATGCTTGGATGGGCTACGATGGGACCCATTCATTCTCATCTCATTGCTACCTATGGCTACTACTGGGGATACGCCATCACGTTCAGCATAACTGGAGCACTCTATGTCACGGCATCTATGCTATTTTTTATGTTATTTCGCGAGAAACGTTCCGTAACGTTAAATTAACCAAAACAAAATGATAAAAGAAGCCGCCAGTGGGATCTGGCGGCTTCTTTTTTTAAAATTCAATTTCTTATTTCCGCGCTGCAAGGAATGCATCAACTTGGCTTTGTACCTCTGCAATGATCTTATCGATTCCAGCGGCCTTGATTTTTTTCTGCAAATCTTCCAAGCCTTTATCTACATCTTTAATCGCACCGTATTCGAGCGGAATCGCATAACGAAGCATGACGTTGCTCACATTAGCCACTTCTGTTTTCACTTTGCTGTTGTCGAATACAAAGGTTTCAAGAGGGTAATGATATACCGTTGCTTCCCATGTTTTGCTCATGGCAGATGCCTCTTCTGGGAATGCTGCATCCGTACGATTGAGCGGCGAGTTAAAGCTCCAGTTGGAGAAGCCCGTATAATTGGCAGTCTTGTCTGTCGACTTAAGTTTATCGTCGCCATCAGCTACATAGTTCACGCCATCAATACCGTACATCATGAGATTATGAAGTTCTTTATCATTTTGCATCAAGTTAATGAACATCAGTGCGCGTTCTGGATTTTTCGAAGTCGCATGAACCGATGTTCCATTTTGCGTAGCAACGGCTTGAGACTTTTTCTTAGCAGGCGTAATATCGGCAAGTGCAGCTTTATATGGAGAGTTTTCTCTTTCCATCGCCGCCTTCAAGGAACCGAGCGTACCCATATTATGAGTAATCGAAGCCGTTTTGCCTTCTTTAAAATCCTGCTGGTGATCGTTTTTGTTGTTCAATACGTTTTTTGACCAAGCATTATGATCTGCAAGATCCTTATAGTAGTAGAGCAGCTGCTTGAACTCTTCTGTTTCATACACATTAAAGATTTTGCCCGTCTCATCTGTCAGCTTAAATCCGATCGGAAGATCGAAATCAAGCATATTCCACTCACTTTGCTGCTTAAGCAAAATACGATCTAAATTGTGGAGCTTCCAATCCCCTGTTTCTGGAGTAAAGGGTACAATTCCCTTCTCATTTTCAGAAACCGCCTTTAAGTAATTCGCGTAAGCTTCAGGACTGTCGATCGCAGGAAGATTATATTTCACACGCAAATCTTCACGGTACAAGATGAGCTTCTCAACGGACTCTCCGCTGTTCTGTGGTACCATGTATAGCTTGCCGTCAACCTTTGCTTGATCCCAGTTGGATTTCGGCATGATTTCCCATGTTTCCGGCATGTATTTAGACAACATCTCTTCCGTCAGCTCTAAAAATCCGCCCTTCAACGCCTGATCATTATATCCAGCCCAGTTCGCGGAATAAATTAAGTCAAATTCTTCATTGGCTGCTAGTTTCAATGGATACTTTTGAGCCCAATCGGACCAATCTAGAAATTCGCCATCAATTGTCGCATTAATTTTTTCCTTCAGCTTCTTATTAATTTCAGCAAACACCGTATCATAATCTACCGGCTTCGGACCTACAAAAATCATTTTAAGCTTAACTTCCTTGGAAGTATCGATCCCCTCTTCTGCAGCGGCAGGCTGCTCAGTAGCAGGCTGTTCCGTAGCGGTCTCGGTTCCTTCGTTCGCTGGTTTCGGAGATGTGGCTTCTTTGTTGCTGTTGCCTGAGCATGCACTTAAAATGAAAACGAATGTTAGTACAAATGCCAGCCAAAGCGATTTTTTCTTAAACATGCTGGAGACCCCCAATTCATATATTGATAAACCAGGATTGCCTGGAACTATCCTTTTACAGCGCCAATCGTTAAACCTCTAACAAAATATTTTTGAACGAATGGATAAGCAATTAGAATGGGTCCGCTTGCTACGATCGTCATCGCCATCTTTAAACCCTCTGTCGGAAGGCTTGTCGTAACAACCGCACCTGATCCCATCATCGCCTTGCGCATGCCGTCCATATTGCCTAACATTTTGTACAAATAGTACTGAAGCGGCATTAATTTCTCATTCGAAATAAATAACAGCGCATTATACCAATCATTCCAGTATCCGAGTGCCAAGAACAAACCTATTGTAGCCAAAGCTGGCTTGGATAGTGGAAGAATAAGACGCATAAAGATTAGAAAATCGCCTGCGCCATCTATTTTTGCTGACTCCGTAATCGCTTCCGGTATACCGCTCATGAATGACTTCATCACGATAATGTAGAAAACATTGAACAACAGCGGGACTATTAAAGCTAGTGCGGTATCCTTCATATGGAGATAGTTGACGATGAGCAGATACCAAGGAACAAGTCCGCCGCTGAACAACGTGGTGAAGAAGAAATAAAACGAAAAG
The DNA here is from genome assembly GCF_050467785.1 of Paenibacillus sp. NRS-1760. Taxonomy (NCBI): domain Bacteria; kingdom Bacillati; phylum Bacillota; class Bacilli; order Caryophanales; family Paenibacillaceae; genus Paenibacillus; species Paenibacillus sp. NRS-1760. The sequence continues at coordinate 659,412 of NZ_JBITPK010000007.1, forward strand.
TGATTACGCCATTTAAAATCCTTTCTACTTAGACAATAAGCAGTCATCGACGTTAGAAACAAACCAGCTATCGTGCCAATCGCGGTAACAGCTATTGTTACGATGTAGGCATTAATCATTTGATCCGGGTATTTGAAAAGTATTTTGTAAGCTTCCAATGAAAATTCGCTTGGGAAAAGCTGAAACCCGTCCACAACAATTTTGCTCTCATCCGTTAGGGATGACGATAAAATCAAGATAAATGGAACGATACATAACAAGGCCAGCATCACAAGCGCGGTATAGCCAATCGCATAAAATAACCGTTGATCCACTTTTTTTATTTTAGCAGCCTTGACTGCTTTCTTAGATAAACTCAAGCCGGATGCATTCATGTCTTGACCCCCATTCAGAATAATGCGCGATCCTTATCATATTTACGAACAGCATAGTTGACTAGCATGATTGTCGTGAAGCCAAGTATAGACTGATATACGCCTGCCGCCGCTGACATTCCGATCTCGTTGGTTGTGATAAGTGACCTAAATACGAAGGTATCGATGACATCTGTGGAGGAGAACAACACCCCGTTATTGCCAACCATATTGTAGAACATGCCGAAATCGCCGCGGAAGATGTTGCCGACTGCCAATAAGACTAAAATAATAATGGTCGGATACAGGTTCGGAATCGTGACTCGCATCATTCTTTGGAAAATATTAGCGCCATCAATTTCAGCAGCTTCATACATTTCCGTGTCAATGCTCGTAATGGCTGCCAAATACATTACCGTTCCATAACCAAGCATCTTCCAAGCGGAGACAAATACGAGTATAAACGGCCAATATTCAGGTGTATTATAAATGTCGAGCGGCTCCATCCCAAAGCTCTTCAGCAGGACGTTCACCGTACCAATGTCACTATTCAATAAATTGTAGGCAATCGCTCCAACTACGACCCAAGAGATGAAGTATGGGAGAAAAATAACCGTTTGCGTAATTTTACGGAACCATTTGCCGCCAACCTCAAACAAAAATATGGCTGCGAACATTTGCAGTAAGTTGTTTACGACAATAAAAGCTATGTTGTACAACGCCGTATTTCTTGTTACCCGCCAAGCATCACCCGATTCGAAGAAAAAGCGAATGTTGTCGAGGCCATTCCACGGACTTCCAAACACACCGCCCGCATAATCATAATGCTTAAAAGCAAGAATGATGCCGACCATCGGAATGTAGGCAAACAGGAGATAAAATAGAACGGCAGGCGCCAGCATGAAAAGGATTACTTTATACTTGTTCAGATCATTCCAAAATCGATGTCGAATCATCAACACTGCCCCTCTCTTCTCTATGTACACTTATTATAGAAAGCAGCGGTAAATAAATTAATTATGGGAAACAACTAAAACCAATACTAAATCAACGATTTGCATATCTTTTGCAAAAAAAATAGCCCAACGCCTGTTTTCGACTTGAGCCTTAAATTATTTCCTCTAAATTTTATGCTTTTTTCGATATTCTCCAGGTGACAGCCCCATCGCTTGCTTAAATTGTCTATTGAAATAAATAATATTTTTATAGCCGACCTGCTCGGCAATTTCATAAACCTTCTTTGCCGGGTCCTTTAATAGCTCGCACACCCGCTCCATTCGCAATTGATTGAGATAATCGCTGAATAGTATGTTCGTCTCTGTTTTAAAAAGCTGTCCCAAATAATTTGGTGTGAAGTCAAAATGGGCGGCAACCTCATTGAGCGTTATTTTCTGATCCAATCGCTGCTCGATATAGGCTGTAATTTGATCAATCAGCTTGCGCTTCTGCCGCTGCTTCTTTAAATACAGCAGTTCAGATAGTTCAAAGAACCGTCTCCTCAGCCAAGAGAGGATATCATGCACAGTTTCAAATTCAAACAAAATAATCGGATGATGAGATTCCCATTTCAGCATTTCGTACATATGTTCATTCATTTGCTGCAAATCAGCATGGAGCTTGGAGGTAATACGAATAATGAGATCATAAATATCGTTTTTCTGGGTCAGTGGTTTTTCACCGTTTAAGAGCTGAAGCAAACAGTCGTCAATGGTCGTCAGGTCATACTCCAGCATCGCTCGAAGCATAACATCAACAACCTCTTCAAAATTTGATGCGGCCGATTGTTTAGGGCTCCACTGGAAAGCGCCTTGAATGATTCGATTTTTGCCCATGATCCATTTGATGCTTAATCCTGCTTTCGCCTGCCGATAAGAGTCATGAAGCTTAGCGATATCATTGGTGTACATGCCCATTCCAATCGTAATGGAGCAAGAGAACGTCACATTAAATTGCCGAACGAGTTGTTCCAGCAGCGCCGTCATGTACTCCTCTTGAACAGCAGCCAGCAGAACATAATGGTAATCATAGCTTGTCATTATACTGCCCAAGTTGTTGTCCAAGGCAAAATTGCGAATAAAGAGGGTGATCTGATTCATAAACAATCGCCGCTCTTCCTCACTTTTCTCCTTAAGCTTCCATGCAAGATCATCAATCTCAATAATCGAGACAGAAGCTCCCTGCTGCAGGAGAGGCGATAAGATCGTATGAATATGTGCTTCAACCTGACCTGGCGTTGCTTCATTAAACCAGCGAAGCAGCAGCTCCTGATTTACTAGCGATAAGGTTTCAGACAAGGCCATATTCTGCTGTCGTTCGTTCTCAATCTTAGAGCAAATGAGAACGAGCATGTCGTTGAGCTCACTATCATCTACAGGCTTAAGCAAATAACCGCTGGCATTCAGTTGAATGGCCTCTTTAGCATAACTGAAATCCTGATGTCCGCTTATAAAAATAATATGAACCTGAGGATTAATTTCCTTTGCCTTGCGAGCAAACTCCATTCCAGACATGATCGGCATTCGAATGTCGGACAAAATAAGATCGATGCGCTTCTGTTCCATGATCTTCAAAGCTGCAAATCCACTGATTGCCGTTCCTACATCTTGGAGGGATAGCTGTTCATTGCCCGCTACCCGGCGCCTTAACCACTCCAAATCTATTGCTTCATCGTCTACCAATAGGATGCTGATATCCATGTCGGTACTCTCCTCCTCTGGCGCATCATTATGACAGCGGTTCCAAATCTTCAATGATTTCTTCATCGATCGGAAGAATAATTTGCACCGTCGTTCCTGCTCCATATATGCTGCCGATATGAATGCCAAAGTCCTTACCGTATCTTAGCTTGATACGTTCCTCTACATTTTTCAGACCGTATCGATCCGAGTGGATCGTGCTTGCCAGCATTCTTTTCAACGTTTCCGGTCTCATACCGATCCCGTTATCAATAATTTTCAGCTCTATATGATCCCCGAGACGTTTCCCTGTAATACGAATAGCGATCGTTTCCCCAAACCAAGCATGTTTGAAAATATTTTCGACAAACGGCTGAAGAATCAGCTTAATAACCGGGATATGTGCAATTTCAGGCTCAATATCAAAATACACCTTAAAGGTATCTGCATACTTCACTCTTTGAATGTCTAGATAGGATTCCACCTGTTCAAGCTCTTTCTCAAGCGTGATATAAACATTGCCTCCATTTAGCGTAAGCCGATAAAACTTGGATAGCGCCTGCACCATCTTTGTTACTTTATCTACTTCCCCTAAGTTAGCCAGGCTGCCGATCGTCGAGAGTGTATTGTATAAAAAATGAGGGCTAATTTGCGCTTGGAGCACATCAAGCTCTGCCTGTTTTTTCTGAATGCCCTGCACATATACATTTTTGATGAGGTCCTGAATGCTGGTTGCCATCTGATTAAAAGAATCTGCAATATGAACAAATTCATCATTTCCTGTAAAACCAATTCGCTTATAAAAATTCCCTTCTTGAAACGATTGCACGAGCGTTACAATACGTTTCATCTTTTTCCCTGACAGACGGGCAACTATCACTCCGATAAACGCCATAACCAAGAAACTGATGAAGCAAACGGTACTTATCGCTTTTTTCATTCTGGTCGCATCTTTATTTAGATAGGAATGAGGAACCAACGTCTCGATCACAAAATTTGTTCCTGGAATCTCTTCCCTCACACTCAAATATGATTTCATGCTAGCCTTCTCATCTATGCTTCCTCGTTCATACAGATTAAGCCCAGAAGCCATGTCTATTAATCGCAGGCTGATGCCCTCTTCGATTGGGAATGTATCGAAATTGCCTAACAATTCATCGAAGCGAGCCGTAACGCGCAAATAACCGATCGTAGACGAAATGCCGCTGGATGTGACTAATCTACGGAAATGAGAGATGTTGTTTAGTTTCTGGTCCGAATCGACCTGAATCCATAGATGGTCCTGGAATGTAGAGGAAATGGATTTAAACCAATCCGTATTCTCTATACTGTGATGAGAAAGCACATAATAGTCACGCCTGCCAATCGGGGTGGCCATATCATCGCCCGAAACTTCAAGCATATTTTCGTTTACCGTATAGAGCGCCAGTCTAATATTGTTTCCATACAGCAGGAGAGGCGCCTTCATTTGCGGAATAATATCATCCCTCATTTTTAGCATCATATCAAGCTGGTCCCCTTCAAACTGAAGAGCGTTCTGAAAAGTAATGCTGCTGAAAAGTGTACTGGACATTCGCTGGATCTCATCCAGCTGATATTCAATATTGCTTCTCGTCTGCTTCATAGCCGTCCGAATATTCGTTTCTGCCATCTCTGTTCTCGACTCAATGAGCATCGTATAGGAGATGTATCCGATCACAGCGTCAGTCAGCAGAACAAGAATAAGATACGGAATCATCATTTTGTACGTAAACGGAATATACATTTTATTCGGAATGAATCTCTTCATTTTCTCCCGCCTTTAGCCCGTTCTAACAATAATTTAAAATGATAGCCTCATATTATTGTAATAAAAATCCATATAATTAATAAAGATATTACAGTATGGCTTCATTAAATACAATCGGTTGCAGAACGATAATAATAGAAAAATGCTGGCTGATATCGCAAAATGCCAAAAAAACCACAACAAGGTACGGTTGTGGTTTCTAAGTTTATTCTCTTATTTATTCATTCTTTTCTTCCTTTAAGCCTCACCTAATGCAGGGACTTATTTCGCTGCTATTCCTACATGCAGTCTTTTCAAAAAGTTGTTTAATTTTTCCGTACACAAGAGCATAGCAATCGCAAATATAATAATAAACCATGGGAAAATACTAATCGTTGTATTGGTTGCAAGCAATCCTAGAAAAGGGGGCACTAGCGTACTGCCTGTATAGGCAGCAGCCATCTGAAAACCCATAATAGACTGTGCGTTCTTTTTCCCGAATCGCGCAGGTGTTTCATGCAGCATACACGGAAATATCGGAGCTAATCCAAGCCCTACAATCATAAATCCGACAAGCGAGACGATAGATGGAAACGGCAGCACTAGCACTACTGTTCCGATTAATGCAATCAGCTGGCCATACCTAATCAGCATGCGACTGCTCATTTTAAATGTTATAAAACCAGTAATCATTCGACCAACTGTAATTCCGACAAAGAACCATGACACCCATTGTGCAGCTGTCGCTGCAGGCAAATCTTTAATATTAACAAGAAAGCTGCTTCCCCATAATCCCATGCTCGCTTCAATGCCGCAGTAAAATAAAAAGGTTAGCATCGCTAATTTGACCCCTTTTATTTGCCATGGCTTCTTATTTTCAGCGGCCTGCTCCAACTTCTGATCATGCAGCTCGTTTTGAGCTTCAGCATTTATCACATGGCTGCTTTTTGCAACTTTATCCCATAAAGGAAGAGAAATAAATAAAATGACGACTAAAACAAACTGAATCGCTGCAACCGTGAGATAACCATCTCTCCAAAGGTTTTGACCTGAGATAGACGAAGCCATAATAATTGGACCTAGCGTAGCTCCTACTCCCCAAAAACAGTGAAGCCAGCTCATATGATGAGCTTTGTAATGGGTAGCCACATAGTTGTTTAATCCAGCATCTACACTGCCCGCGCCAATACCTAATGGAATCGCAAAAATAATTAACCAAATAATTGAAGGAGACCATGCAAAACCAAGTAAAGCTCCTGCTGTCAGGATGCAGCTCACAAGTGTTACCTTCCCCGTGCCAAAACGGTGCAGTACGGTACCACTTATCAAGCTCGAAACGATCGTGCTTGCTGCAATAACCATAGAAATGCTCCCAGCCGTTCCTAATGACGCATTCAAATCCATTCTCATCACAGGCCATGCCGATCCGAGCAAGGAATCCGGCAAACCTAAACTAATAAAAGCTAAATAAATAATAATTAAAAAGAACGTTGCCATCGTTATCTGATCTCCTTGGTGTTCGTCATCCATTTGTTTAAGAAGGCTCACGCCTACTTATTAAAGATCTTTAATAAGTCATTATGATAATAGCAGGATTACGTCATACTGACAAGAGAATAAATCAATGCTTGCCCTATTAGTTATTACATATATTACCTGATTCATTTTATCGTCCATTAACAAATGAGCTTTATACTAACTCTAATGCCTCGCATTGTACATCATCTTTGGGAAAAAGAAAGGAATTGCATGCTATGGGAATTCATACGTACTTTCAATCACTTAACGATCTCGAACGTATCATTCGTTGCCCAGGTAAATTTAAGTTTGAAGAGCACAGTGTATCCGCTCATTCTTGGAAGGTTGTTCAATACGCCAAAACATTAGCAGATATTGAAGAAACGAACGGCGTCACAATAGACTGGAAGAAGCTTTACGAAATTACGAGCAGCCATGATTATGGTGAAATATTTATTGGCGACATTAAAACACCAGTTAAACATTACTCCTTAGAACTGCGTGGCATGCTGCAAAAGGTTGAGGAAGGCATGATCGCTCTTTTTATCGAGGAAAATATCCCTGAGGAATTTAAGCCTATTTTCCGCAGACAACTGCGCGAGGGCAAGGATGAATCCGTCGAAGGCCTTATTCTTGAAGTAGCCGATAAGCTTGATCAAGTTTACGAAGCGCTTACGGAATTGCAAAGAGGCAACACCGAAAAGGAATTTGTCGTTATGTACCGTGAAGCGCTCGTCAAAATCAAAAAAATAAAGCTGCATTGTGTAGATTATTTTTTAGAGCACATTTTACCAGACATCGTGAAAGAAAGCTCCAATTGTCCTGTCGATATTCAAAAGATTACAAAGGAAGCCTTAGAGCTGTAGCTTTCACTTCAACTCCTGTTAAATTCCGTAATAAACCTCAGCAATACATCACCTTTTATATGCCTGTAGTCAAAGCTTGCAAAATGGCAACACGCCTCATTTACCACTAATCTTCCCTCTTTTTAAATCAAACCCACTATCCCTTCTGTTTTTTAACTAAATGCCGCGAACTGTGGTTGTATAAAACCACAATTCGCCGTATTTCAATCCGTACTTTTTTAGCCTCAACGCGATATTGCCTCTTTTACTTCATTCCGTTTCATAAGCGTATTAATTGTAGCCATAATCCCTATCTCGTATGGAGTGGCAGGGATCGGTCCGACAAGCCGCTTATATTTTTCACCGCTTAATACGAATGGTTCCTCAGTTAAATACAGCATCTCAACGACCTCTTTCATAACTGGGGAAAATAAACCGAGCAGCGATAAGCCCATTTTGCCAAGCGGTATGACTGGTTTTGACGTACCTGCTGCCCTCTGGGCTATCTTTACAAAATCGCGGCCAGAGATGACACCTGACGCTGGAATATGCCAGTTCTGCTCGTAAGCATCCTCCCTAATGGCCAGCTCTACGATCATAATTGCCGCATCCGGCAAATAAACAAACTCACGGGCAACCTTCATCGTTCCAATAAATACGGAAGGTTTGCCGGCCGCAATTCCCTCTAAAGTGGATCCCAAATAGGATGCTTGGTTTGCAGATGGGCCATAATAGTCTGGTAAACGTACAATCATTTTATGCGCCTTAATCCACCGTGGGCTAAACACCATTTGCTCGTACTGCAGTCGAACCTTTCCTTTTTTAGTGTGCGGATTTTTAGGGTGATCCTCAGTTGCCTGATTAGTCGTTTTTCTCCCATAAGGATAAATGCCATCCACAACGACGATTTTTGCACCAAGCTGATTAGCGGCCTCCATAACTGCCTCTCCCATAGGGATCAGCTTCGTATGCATGTCATTGTACGGCACATTCGCGCAGCTAAAAATAACCTCATGACCTTCGCAAGCTGATATCAGCTCTTTGGTATTAAAAACATCTCCGACTTTAAGAGATAAATGCTTAGGATTACCTAAATCCATTGCAAGCTGTTTCAGCTTTTGATGAGACCGCCCGAATGCTGTAGTCTCGATTCCTCTGTTTAGAAGCTCCTCAACAATGGGAGCACCAGTACCTCCGGTAGCACCTAATACAATAGCTTTTTTCATTATTATTCACTCCTCTAATTTGTGATTGATCAATCACTAACAAACTGGCGTACGGACAATGCAAAGACTTCAAAAACAAATAACAAATCAATTACTTTGGGAAGCTTCTATCACTGTCTGTATCTAGATGCCACGGTAGCCCCTAATATGCCAAGTATTTTAAATGTAATTTTATTGATCTAGAATATTTATTGATTGATTAATTACATCAATAGGTTAAAGAGCCAAAATTCAGCTCTAATACATTAACTCCGGCAAGGATAGCGCCATCGAGACATTACACAGCATGCCTCTAGCCAAAAATATAACCGTTTTATCCTTCGGATTCTCAAGCCCAGCTTGCTGGAATGCGTTTAATACTAACTGCTGCACTTCACGGTATCCATTTCGCATAACCTCGACAATCGCTTCGTCTTTTATCGTCTGAGCCTGCATTAGCAGCAGCGTTTCATTCTGATACGATTTCATGACTTCTATATAAGCTTCAACAAGCTCCTTCTCAAGCTGATCAGGTCCCGCTGTCTCGATCACGCTGCGAAATGCAACTACGATGCGTGTCCATGAAACCTCCAAAGCTTCCTTCAACAGAATTTCCTTCGTTGCAAAAAAACGAAAAACATACGGCTGTGATATTTGAGCACGTTCAGCAACCTTTGCTGTTGTCGCGCGATAATATCCAATTTCAGCGAAAACTTCAATCGCAGCAGCAATAATATCTGTACGGCGATTAACGGACGCTGCTGTATTTTTTTCCATCGTATCTTCCACCTTTAAGTGCTCACTTGTTAGTAATTGATCAATCACTAACTGAATTGATCATAACTTATCGCTTGAAGGAATGCAATAGCTTTTTAGCTAGGCTGCAATTTAAACACATGGGTTCAATCAAATGAAATTGAAATAACGAAGACAACAGCTGCATATCCACTGTTATCTTCGTTTTTGAATAACCCATTATTGCTGTACCCACCTGCTTTCTCTATACGCGCTTAATGGGGTACGATATGATTATATATTATAAATGATATGTATTCTCACTAGTAAAATAATTCTATGTAATCCGTCACGGGGTGTGGTTATGGAATGGCATGAGACTATCACAATATGGAGCCAAACGCCGGTTAAAGTGCTTGATATTCGGCATTTGGCAATGAAGACAGGTGAGGAATTGCAAGCTTACCGCCTTCCAGCAAATGCTTTTATCTTCACTAACCAAGGTGAGGCTAAAATATGTCTTGATGGAATGGCTGTCGAATCTTCTAATTCCCTGCTGCTGCACGGCGGCAAAGGCGCTACGCTGAATATCAGCTGTCTGAGCCGTCCTTTTGACTACTATCTTATTTTATATAAACCTATGCGCGGCTTATCTACTCAATCCACGCAAAGACAAGCTGAACAGCATGCTCCATTTGGGCAGCAATATACTTTTAAAGCAAAACACCCCTTGTCTCTGCTTGCTCTGCTAGAGTCTATGCAGCAGCATTGGAAGCTGAGTGAAGAGCTGGACCGACTGCAGGTGACAGGCCTTTTCTACCAATTCGTGCATGAGCAGTTCCGCCAGCTGCGTATCGCTGATACTGAAGCTGCCCCGCCAGATCTGGCTGTACAGATCGCTCATTATATTCATGCGCATTATCACGAAACGATCTCCATGGAGATGATCGCGAATATATTTCATTACAGCACACACTACCTCTCCAGGGTGTTTAAACGAAAATATGGATGCAGCCCTATGGAGTATCTCGTTCAGACACGTATGAATCAGGCTAAGTTTTTGCTAAATGAAACAGAGGTGACCATTCGTGATATCGCCTACAGTGTCGGATATGCAGATATGTATTATTTTAGCCGCCTTTTCAAAAAGCAAACTGGCGAGACACCAGCTCAGTTCAAAATGCATAACCTCGGTTTAAAAAGTTCAGTTCGCACAAATTTTATGCCCGAATCGTTCATTGCTCCCTCCCTAGAAGAAGGTTATATTGTTAATAGTGATAATCATTATCAACAAGATGCTTGGAGAGTGGATGAAATGAGTTTTGGTTTTAAGCCTTCTTTTGCTGTAACGCTATTGTTTAGCCTATCGTTGCTGCTTGCTGCTTGTGGTGGTTCAGATTCAAATGTGCAGCAGTCTACGGAAGGCAATAATAAGCAGCAAAGTGAAAGTACAGATACATTGCCAGCAGAGGCTAGGGTTTATAAGGATGCATTAGGGCGAGAAGTGACTATCCCCGTTAAGCCGAGCAAGGCTGTCGTCATTACATACGGTGGTTATTTGCTCCCGCTAGGACTAGAGCCAGTTGGGGTCGATCAAGGTACACTTGAACAATATCCAGACACCATGACAGAGTCCGAAAGCATTGGTGATGGACTTGGCAATGCAGAGGCTATATCTGCCCTACAACCAGACATCATTATACTGCCAGACTATCATAGCGCTGAAATCTACGAAACTTATCAGAAAATAGCTCCAACGGTTGCCGTAGCATGGGGCGGCGATCCAGATGTCATCAATACGCTCCGAGCGATGGGCGATGTCATGAACCGGAAGCCAGAGGCGGAAGCATGGATTTCTAAATTCGAGGAGAAGCTTGAGCGTATCCGAGATGAGATCAATATAAACATTAAAGAAGGTACAACCGCCATCACGTTCATTCTTTATAAGGGCGAGGTTCTATTGGGAGGCAAAGGCGGTACTTTGGGCAAGCTGATCTATGAGGATTTAGGCTTCCAAATGCCAGAGCAGTTTGAGAAATTTGCAGACGGCGGCGCTGCGTTGTCGATGGAATCTTTGGCTGATCGGCCTGCCGACTATTTCTTCACACAAATGAAGGATGATGAGCTGGAAGAGATGACAAAGCTATTCCAAGAGCCTCTCTATAAAGCCATTCCCGCAGTAAAAAATAATCGTGTCTTAAACATAACCCGTAATAAATGGAATTATGGTCCTGACCTCGTGGATGAAGCCGTAGATGCTTTAATTGCACAGGTAGAGCAGTCGCAGAAATAAGGTTGAACTATAACTTGCGTAATCTAAAAAAGCCAACAACCACGCATGATTTGCGTCGGAGTTGGCTTTTTTCTATTTGGTTAATTCAATTCAAACTTATAGGCTTGGCGGTATTTGAGCGGTGAATGGCCGGTAATATCTTTGAAAATACGCCCAAAATGCGTCATGCTCTCAAAGCCGACCTTTTCAGCAATATCAGCTATTTTTAAGGTGCTCCCCGTTAAGAGCTGGCGTGCCTCCTTGATTCGAACATTGTTCAAATACTCTGTGAAGGTGAAGCCTGTGTTCTCCCGAAACATTTTGCAAAAGTAAGAGGAGCTGATGAAAAAGCTGCTGGATATGCCCTGAATCGTTTGGTTTTCATGATAATGCTGGTTCAAATAATCGACGATTTCAAAAATCTTTTTATTAATCGGATTGCTTCCGTCATGTTCAGCTGCAGGAAGCGTTGACGTCTTGCGGTAAAGGAAAATAAGCAGCTCGAACAGTAGTGTTTTTAAATAATATTCATAGCCGGGAGGCTGCTTAATAAATTCCGCAATCATTTTATCGAAAAGCTTCTCGATCATGCTTTGTTCTTGGCCGTTTAAGGGCATGAAATTTTTGCCGCTTGAAAAGCTGGATAGCACATGAAAGCTGTCATTGTAAGGAAACATATCCTCAAGGAATTCCTCTTGAAACAACAGCGTAATCCGCTCAAAAGATTCTCTGCTTGAATTGACCAGCTTATGAATCTCATTCACATTGATGATCAATAACGCGCCGCCAACCACCTGATAGCTTTTATCTTCGATAAAGTAGCTGATATCACCAGAGACGAGATAGAAGATTTCATAGCCATTATGATAATGACGTGATGGCATGCTTGTGTCAGTTTTTCTCTCACGACTAATATCAAACTTTGCAGCTTCATAAAAATTCGACTCCATAAACATTACACCACCATGTAAAGTAATGAGTTTATATTCAAAGTAATATACGTAGAAAAATGATAAATTAGATAAGATATGTGCTTATAATTCATATTATCATATGCTATATTGGTTAGCAACAAGGCATAACAACAGTGGGTGATGCATAGTAGAACATGCTTTTGGAATGAAATAACAATAATTCGAGTTAGTTTTATTAACATTTTGTAAAAGTGGGTTCAAAAAAACGAATACGGGGGTTGTCATGAAAAATCTAATAACGAAAAATCGTTTAGTGATGAGTGCACTTCTTTTGTTTTCCCTTTCTACCACGTTGTCTGCTTGCGGCGGTGAAGCCGGGTCAAAAAATAACAGCAACGAAGGGGTAAAGAACAACGGCAAGGATAAGGTTGAGATCGTTTGGGTAATGGCAGCAGACCCGGACAAAAAGGCATGGCAGGACGCAATGGTTTCGACCTTCGAAGAAAGCCATCCGAATGTTAAAGTGCGGCTTGAGAATATCCCGTACGATCAATTCGATCAAAAGCTGACTACCTTGATTGCCAGCGGCAATGCACCGGATGTTTGGAATCCCAATCAGGCGGATAGCGGATTTGCTACTTATATGAAGATGGGCGCATTGAAGGACCTTACTCCTTATATTGAGAAAGGGGCTCCCGAGCTCGATACAATGGACCCTAACCTGCTCGATATTTATAAAATCAACGGTAAAAATTACGGCATTCCGCTCGTAAGCAACGCTACTTATCTTTATTACAACAAGGACTTATTCGATGCTGCTGGCCTTTCTTACCCGACGACCGACTGGGATGATAAGTCTTGGAATTTCGATGCGATGCTCGAAACCGCACAAAAGTTGTCTCATGACGTAGGTGACGCTCGCAAGCAGGTTTTTGGCTTCTCCAGCGCATTAAGCGCAAATGCAATGACATGGCTATTCGGAGGAGATCTATTCAAGCCCGAAGCTTATACATCTGGCGTAATGGGTGAGCCTGATCTAATGAAGCCGATTAACGTCGAAGCACTGCAATTCAATGTGGATTTGATCAATAAATACAAAGTAGCGCCGAACGCAGAGACAGTAGCCGCATCCGCGCAGCTAGGCGATCCTTTCCTTACCGGCAAAGTCGGAATGTACATTTCTGGCGGCTGGGGACTCGGCTCCTACAAGCAAGCGGATTTCAAATGGGGCGTTGCGGCTGTTCCCTATCATGAAGGACGCAAGGTTACCCTTTATGTTGATCCTTGGAGCATCTCGGCAACAAGCAAGCATCCCGACGAGGCATGGGAATTTGTCCGGCATTTAGCTAATCCAGCTGAAGGCGGCGGCGCCTACCGTTACATGAATGAAGTAGGAAGAACGCCGGCAGACGCGAGCTTATTCAAGCTTTGGTATGACAAAATGGGTGCAGAAATCGGCATGGACCCTGAGGCATTCAAGCAGGTTCACGAAGGCTCGATCAAGTATGGCAGGGAAGCTGAAAACCATTTGATCGTCAAATTCAATACGGTTCTAGAAACGATGAACCAATCGCTCTATCTGGTATGGGGAGGCAAGAAGAGCATAGCCGACGGTTTGAAAGTGTTGAATGATAACCTCCTATCGTTGAATTTGAATCAATAGCAGCCAGAGCTTTAAGTAAATTTCAGCCGAGCGGATGCCCTTCATTAGAAGGCGTCCGCCGGCCCAACGGAGGTAGCCCATGAGAAAGCTTTCGCTGGCCATGAAGCGCGAGGAACGGTCGTTTTGGTTTTTCATAGCCCCTTGGTTTATCGGTTTTATATGCTTCACCGGGGGACCGATTCTCGTCTCGCTGCTGCTCAGCTTCACTGATTACAATGTCATCTCGTCCCCGACATTTGCAGGAACAAGCAATTACAGCACGCTGTTCGGAGACCGGCTGTTTTACAAGTCATTGTCCGTGACTCTCTATTACAGCGTTATGGCCGTACCGTTTACGATACTGACATCTTTAATTGTTGCCGTTCTGCTTAATCAAAAAATCAAGGGGCAATCGCTCCTACGCACGCTGTATTACGCACCAAGCATCATATCTGGTGTAGCCGTCTCCTTTTTGTGGTCATGGCTGCTTAACCCGCAGTTCGGTGTCGTGAACTCTGTCCTTTATGATTGGTTCGGCATTCAAGGACCAGGTTGGTTTACGAGCCCGGGTACGGTCGTTCCATCCATGGTACTCATGCAATTGACGGCATCAGGCAGCACGATGGTGATCTTTCTTGCCGCGCTGCAATCGCTGCCGGCAGATCTGTTTGAAGCCGCATCTATGGAAGGGGCGAGCGGTTTCGCGAAGTTCCGTAAAATTACGATTCCGCTTATTTCACCTGTCATTTTATTCAATACCATTATTAGCATGATCGGATCGCTGCAAATCTTTACGGAAGCCTACGTTATCACGAAGGGAGGGCCGGACTGGAACTCCTATTTCTACGTGTATTATTTATTTGATACTGCATTCAAGCAGTTCCGGATGGGGTATGCCTCCGCTCAGGCATGGATATTATTCCTGCTTATTTTCGCGCTGACTCTCGTATCGCTGTGGGGCTCCAAAAAATTCGTCCACTATGAATATGACTCGAAGTAAAGGAGGTTCCTTTATTATGAAGCGAAAAAAATCGTACAATCACGGCGATCTGCGTCTGATGGACAAAACAATCATCTACATCCTTCTATACGGAGGCGTTCTATTATTCGCATTTCCGCTGTTTTGGATGCTCTCCACTTCGCTTAAGACCATCGGCGAAATTCATCGCGTTCCGATGACGTGGTTTCCAGCCCATTTGCAGTGGATCAACTTTAAGCAGATTTTCATCGATGCCCCTATGGCTCGTTTCCTATGGAACTCGGTGTGGTACTCAGCCGTGACGGTAGGTGCAGTCGTATTCTCCTCGTCGATGGCCGCCTTCGCTTTTGCAAGATTGCGGGCGCGCGGAAGTATGCTTTTATTCGGGCTTGTCCTCAGTACGATGATGATTCCGTCCCAAGTCACCTTGATTCCACAATATTTGCTGTTTACAAAGCTGCACTGGACTGGCACGTATCTGCCGCTCGTGATCCCAGCTTTTACAGCAAGCTCCTTCACCATTTTTCTAATGCGCCAATTTTATTTGGGCATTACCAAAGAATTGGATGAAGCCGTCAAAATCGACGGAGGAAGCCATTTCACGATGTATTTCCGCATCCTAATTCCTCTCTCCATGCCTGCGTTCGCAACTGCGGCTATTTTGGAGCTGATATCGAGATGGAATGATCTATTCGGACCGCTCATTTATTTGAACGATATGACGAAATACCCGATTTCACTCGGGCTCGCTAATTTTACAGCTGCATACGGAGCAACACCGTGGCATCTGTTGATGGCAGCTTCGCTGGTCGCGATTTTGCCTTTGCTGTTCATTTTCTTTTTTGCTCAAAAGTATTTCATTCAAGGAATCGTTGTATCCGGCTCTAAAGGCTAAATAAATCTAGTATTCATCACGCATTCATCGGAGGTACTACATGAAGTTTGACTATCATACGCATCATGAACGCTGCGGACACGCAGTTGGTTCCGTCAAGGAATATATCGAAGCAGCAATAACACAGGGATTAGATATTATCGGCATCTCAGATCATACACCATTTTTCGCAATTGCTGAAGATCGTCCTTCCTTAACTGGCAGCATGGCAAAAAGCGAGTTTCCCACTTATATTAAAGAGGTCTTGGAGCTAAAGAAAGACTATGAAGAAAAAATAGAGGTGCTGCTCGGCATCGAAGCTGATTTTTTACCTGAACATCTGGATTTATACCGCTCGGTTATCGCTTCTTATCCTTTTGATTATGTTATTGGCTCTGTGCATGAATTCGCCGGTATCGGCATATACGATTCAGAGTATTGGGAAGGCTTGACTGCAGCACGTAAAGTGGAAGTGAAAAATTTATTTTATGATTATATCGCTCAGTCCGCCAAGTGTGGATTATATGATATTTTAGGTCATGTAGATTCATTGAATCGCTACTTCTACGGTTATCCAGAGCTCCGCACAGAAGCTGCCGACGTCACGTTGAAAGCAATTGCTGCTAGCGACGTCGTCATCGAAATCAATTCTTCCGACAACAATTGGGTGCCGGATGGCTATTTCCTAGAACGCGCGCTCCATTATGGGGTTAAGGTGACCTTCGGCTCCGATGCGCACCAGCCCGAACGTGTAGGCGAGCATTTCTCGGCCATCGGCAGCCATTTATATGAAATTGGGTATCGAGAATGGGCCATATTCCGCAAACGCGAACGGTTGATGGTTCCAATTAGTCGGTGATCGCCTTGGATAACCCGTGGGTTATTGACCATGCCACCATCCTAATCCGGTTGTCTCTGGCCGTATTTCTTGGCGGTCTCATCGGCTTCGAACGGGAGCAGCAAAATCATCCGGCTGGGCTTCGCACGCATATTCTGGTTTGCCTCGGCTCTTCGATGATCATGCTGCTGTCCATTTACGGCTTCGCTGAATTTGCGGGAGAGCCCAACGTACGGATTGACCCGGCGCGGTTAGCGACGGCTGTCATTACCGGCGTCGGCTTTCTCGGAGCCGGCACGATTCTATTCACAGGCAAGTCAATTACGGGACTGACAACAGCCGCGTCCTTATGGGTCGTCGCAGCCATTGGGCTGCAGATCGGTGCGGGTTTTTATTTTAGCGCAGCGGCAGGAACGATTCTTGTGTTCATAACATTATGGGTTTTCAATAAAGTGGAGCACCGTTTTCTGAAGAGCAAGAAGGTAAGAAAGCTTACCATTCAGGCGGAGACAGAAGAGGAGCTGCTGGACATCGTCACCCAGAGGCTTGCCAGCCGCTCGATTATGACGCAAAAAATGATGCTGCAGCGGATACGTCCATCGCTAGATATGCCGCTATGCTGGGAAGTAAAGCTTGATATCGTCGTTCCAAGAACCATGGAGCCGAAGGAAATCGTAGCCGAAATGAAACAAATCGGCGGAGTCGTTGCTGTCAGTTTTGAATAGAATAAGTAGCTAAACACCCCCGGTGGTAACCTCCGGGGGTGTTTGTTCATATTTGCACTGAAATGATGCGTTTACTAGTATATCAACTCTTTTAATTAGCGGGGTGTCGCCCCTCCTCATCGTGCCATCTACAAGCCTAACTTTTGCCCCTTCTCCAGCCGCAAAATTCTGCTCTCTCCCTCATTCGCCAGTTCTCTAAACTGACTAATGGTTTCACGCATACGAGGAAGCGCCTCCTGCTTATAGGTGCTAATTGAATCTAACGCCGACAGCACATCAACAAAAGCCTGTTTCATCGTGTCGACTGAAATATTTGTTTCAAGTGATTGCTTATGGATCGCTGCACCTTGGTCTTTCAGCATTTTTGAAGTGCCGCTGATGAGAGTGTCCGTGGTTTGATTAAGGAGCTCAATCTTTTTTAGTACAATCCTTTGATTGTAGAGTGCGCTGGCTACTGTGACTGAAATTTTCAGGGCAGAAACGGTAACATTCCTCGCTCTGTCTACCCCTCTCATGAGCTCCTTATTATTTCTCATCACAACTTCAATTGCCATAATCCCCTGTTGATTAACGACCAGCATTTGCTGCAAATCCATGAGACGCTGGCGCAAAGGAAACAAAACTTCCTCTGTAATGAACAGGATTTTGTCTTCAGATTCTTGACGCAGTTTAGCTGCTTCGATCTGCGATTCAATTTCCGAATCCATTAACACACCCAGTTGGATTTCCTTTTGAAGCTTTTTAGTGAGCTCCCTGAGAGCATGCTGCTCAATCTCCAAGGTTGTATTATCATTTTTCAATACCGTTTTTCCCTTATCCAAAGAAATTATGATGTCCGAAATGACAGCATCTGCTTTCTGGTACTTTACAAAATAACGCCGCAAAGGGTTAAACAACATACCTAAAACCCCGCTTTTCGCAAAATCTATGACGCTGGGATCTAGATCTTTTAACTGAAGATGCAGCTCCGCCAAGCCCTTGGCTACCTGCCCGCCTTCATCCCCTGTTTTGGATAAGTTCCCTACAGAAACCTGCAAAAGAGCATTTTTCTCCGAGGATGACCGCATGGAGCTCATCCCAAAGCTATCGATGGATTGCAAGACCGCCCTCCGTTTCTCCAATGACTCGATATCCAATGCCAAAATCGTAGAAACATTATTTAAAGCCAGCTCCTTCAGCTGCGTTAATTCCTCTGGCTCGGGCTTAACCTGCTCCTCCATTGCTGATTTCAATTTTTCCTCACTAATCACTTCCATAGAAAATGACATTGAAGCCCCTCCTCATTGATAATCCTTACATTTGAACGTTGAGCAAATTGCTGATTTTATAAACAACATCCTCTGTATCTGCGTTAATGCTGGCCGCCTCATTGATGCTCGAAATACTTTGAAGCGCCTTGATATTCGCATTGTAACCTATCGTGTAGATTGGGATTTTGTACGTCTCAATCAGTCCTCTAATATCTTTAAGCGAATGCCCTTCATTCGTTTCCCCGTCGCTGAGCACAAAGATTAGCGGCTTCACATCCGGATTCAAGGCTATCTCATCCTGAAGCATTTTCATCGCCACCACAATACCGTCAAAAGTAGCTGTTCCTCCACTGGCTTGAAGGCTGTCTATGGCCCCAACGAACATCGACTGCTGATTTGTGTCATACTTCCCTATAGGAAGATTAATGGCTACATCACTGGAGTAAGAAACAAATCCAATACTGTTGTCCCGTCCCAAAAACTTTTGTCCTTTCAGCAGCGATTCCTTCAATCGGTTTAAGGGCTCACCGCCCATACTCCCTGATACGTCTGCTACAAACACAGCCGCTATCGGTTTACTCCCGTTCTTCTTTTCCTTCCACAGCTTCTGCGCAGCAGACAAAATACTGCCATCCACCGCTTCAAGCTCTGACTTATAGTCATTCAGGCCATTAAAACCCTTTTGCTCCGCTAATTTCTGATATTTTTCTTGTTCCACAAAATCGGCAAACTTCTGAATAATGTCGAGCTTATCCTTTGGCAAATCACCTAAAGCATAAAGCGGGCTGTCATGTCTGACACCGAAAGGGGTGAACACGTAACCTGCTTTGAAATCTGTTGCGTTCACAAAGGTTTGATACTCAAGAACAAAAGCATCAAGCATACCCGTCTTGGCTGCCTCACGCATTTGCAACGTGGTAGAAGCAATAAAAGGTACATTGGCCTGGAACTTCTCAAAGCCTTGAACCGCTTTCTCCCCAAGCAGATTGGAGCTGTCAAAGGTTCCGAGGGCAGTCACCAGAAAGTTTAGCCCTGTAGAACTGGCAAATGGATCTGTATACCCCATAGCCAACTCATTATCCGCGATAGCGTCGGTTACTGTTTTTAAATTCAGAGAACCGTATTTATCGACAAGCTCATCATATTTCGCCTTGGTTGCTACAATGCCAGTAACATTACCAACAAGACGCTTAGAGACCAGCTCAGCTTGGATGCCATCCGCTTTCACCATTTCTCCCCACAGCTCGTTGGAAGGAGTAAAAGCATCCGGTATATATTTGCCTGACCTGATATAATCGGCAGCAGTTCCCGAAGCAATATTACGGATCATGACCGAAACCGGCTTTCCATTTACCGTCGTATTGGATTTATTGAATTCTTCAGCCACCTCGTTTAACCAGCCATCAACACCCGTTCCTGATTTCTCTGTGGAAGAGAAAATCTCTACAAAGCTATCGGTTGTATTTGTTACTGAAACCGGAAACTTCGAAATATCAGGTAAGGAATCCCCGATTGACGCGGGATCGAGATCGATTTGACCCTTAATTGGCTGTATCGTTTTCACAGACACATCTTTATATAATTTATCAAGCTTTTTCGCTGCATCTTCCGTCGTGATCTGCGTCTTTGTTTTACCTAAATTTGAAGTTAAGCTAATGCCTAAATAAACAAGCAAAAAAACAGACACTGCAATAGCTCCTATCACTACAAAAGCTTTCCCCTTACCTGCCATATCCGTCTCCCTCTCCATGCTTATATAATTTAGTCTGCTTGATTAATATATCGATTTCCTTCATGCATGACATTTCCTCAACATCTCTATAATCGGTACTGTTTAACAGCGATATTTCCAATAATAATTTATCTAGCTTAAGCAAAATTTCCTCATTCGCACGAAGATAACCCGTCACGTAGGATAAGTACTCCTTGTATAAATTTGTTTTTTCCTGTACTAGCTTGTTAGATAGCCCCGCGGGTTGCTGTTGGCCTGTAAAGTTGGAGTATCCAGAGGCATTGAATACACTAAGCTTATTGAGAATACCTCTAATATTAAGATAGAACAGCTTCTCAACCTCATAAATAACCGAATCGAACTTCTTATAGCTTAACTCCGTCTGATCAAATCGCTGACTAAGAACCTCGGTCAAGGCGGTCTTCTTCTTTTCTATGCGTTCCAGCTGATCCAAAGCAAGAGCCATATCATTTTTAAGATCTTTTGCATGTCGATACGGTTGAAGCGCTGCGATATAATCCTCACGCGTTGAAATGTTTTTTACAGGCAGCGCAACTGGCGGTTTAAAAAGCAAACTATAACTCCCATATAACATAACAAGCAGGCTTACAACCAATAACGTTACGCCTGAAGCCGTTTCAAGTACACTTTCACCTCCTATTTCCACACCTAGAAGCCCAGGTGACAACACGACAATATTCAGGATCGCAACTCCGCCAATAAGCCCAAACAGCTTCAAAAATCTCCCGTTATCCAACGTTCACACTTCCCCCTGCTATTACAGTAACTTACTCCAATTCAACTTTTTAAGAAGCATCGTTATCAACACAGCTATATCGTTAAAATGTAGATATTACACTCCTTATGCTTAATTTTATCAGAGAATAACCGAACAAGCTCCTAAATCTTACTAATTTATCCGTTTGAATTTATAAATGGAAAAAAGAGATGCCTGAGGGTCTCTTTGTTATTGGATTTATAAGTAGGGGAAGGCAATGATCTGCTGCCTAGAGGCATTAGAAAGCTGAAGCTGTAATACCTAAGTACCTTACGAGGACTTACGAGGGGTAAACGATGCAATCAACCTATTAATTAAATAATAAAACAGCTGCCTAATAAGTGAAAAAGCAAAAACCCCGACCTCTTATGGTCGGGGATTCACATTGTGGAAGCGAACTGCGCCAAAGTACAACGACAATTGGCCTCAGCGCAATGATTTGATTGCTGGGATTAGTATGATTCCTTATATTCATTGCTTCCAAATCACTCTTTATGAAATGCGCAGCGCCTGTCTTCTCATCCACATCGTCGCGACCCACTTTTCACCTTTAATCACCGGTGTACCTGCATGCAAGGTGAAATCATTTATTTCATTATTGTTATAAAAATATTCAAAGTAAACAGCCATGCCTTTGTTAGGAAAAACTGAAATATTAAGCAGAGGGAACGCCGTTTCTCCGCCTTCCTCCACATCATTCAAATACATTATAAGCGTACTAATTCGATTGTTAGCACTTGCTCGATTTGTTTCTGCGAAAAAATCATAATGTGGCTGATACTCTTGGCCAGGGGTATACAGCAAAACTTGCAAGCCGTCGCCATGCTCAATGGGAATATTCATAATTTGAGAGAATCTTTTTTCGATTTTTGTAATCGTCTCATTCTCCTCACAAAATACTCCACTGCTCGTTCTAATTTGGTTCTCTGCACGATCTCCACTTATTTTTGAACGTTGCAATTGTTCCCTAGAATGTCTAATTAGCTCATCGCATTCCTCATCGCTAAGCACATTTCCTAGTACGACAACCAATGGCTCCTCATACTTGGCAAGAATACGAATCTCTCGATCTTCTGTCTTAATTGTATTTCCAGCATGATCAAATATCGTCCGCTCTTTTTCCGTCGTATCCCCTATCATTCTTACACAGCCCCTATGGTATGACATTCACCACAAAATACCATACCATACATTTCAAGTATTTACTTTAAAAAATCAGAAAAATCGAAACAATCAAACGGTCACCCCGCTATGGTTGCGCAGGTATATACATATTTTGTATCTCCTGTACTCCGGGCACGAACCCGAGATTAAAATAAACAGATTCTGCATCGTTACCTTCCATCACATACAATCGTAGAATTGAATATTTATTTTTCAGCATACTCAGCGCTCTTTGCAGCATAAGTGTAGCCAGCCCTCTTCCTCTATGAGCAGGTATTACACCGATACTATATACTGCTGCCATGTTATCTTGTAGACAAAGACGACAATTGGCAATGAGCTGACCAGAGTTCTTATCATAGATTAGTGTTGAGGCCTGAACTAATATGTCATTCGAATAATTAGGATCTTCATTTGGCATAAAATCTTCTAAAGAAAACTTTTTTCTCCTTACTGCTTCAAATCCGCCTTTAAAGCTTTCATAGTCACAATGAGCAATGTCATCTTCATTGATGAATCGCTTAGCTCCCGTCTCGTTTTCTTCAATTTGGGGACTTTCAATAATTAGATTATCATCCCAGATAACTTCGAAATGATCTGTAGGACGCTGCATCCAACGGCATCTGAATTCATCCGCCCAGAAGCCTGCCCTCGCAAATAATTGAACTTGATCAGGAAGAACCTCAAAAGTCTTAATTGGCTGCGATCTGTCAGACCAATGTATTACTATTTTTTTAAGCAGCTTCAATATCTTGAATGCATCATTAAAAGGAGGAATAAAAAATAAATGGTAGATTACGTTGGGCGCCATTCTTACGCCACCGATTTTATTCTCTCCCTCATAAATCCAATATGAATTTCTTCGCGATGCTGCATAGCTTTCTTCTCTAAAAAAACCATTATATTGCATATTATAATATACAGAACAATACAATCCCCATTCTTCTGGATCCGCCATCCGAATAGAATATTCCTTCGACAAATCATAAGTAATGGTATCCATAGACCAATTGTTTAATTGCATACTCCATACCTCCTTGTAAATTCACAAAATAATAGAATGAAAACACGAATTACTACCGTTTGATACCTCTCTACAAGACGTCCGAGAACGACAAAAAGACTACAGATGAACGTAGCTTCATCTGCAGCCTCTAATCTCCTAAGTGATCCCTATTCACAGGAATGAAATTCATTATACCTGATATAAGAATACAATTACCGCGCACATAAGTCGCGTTAGAGTAAGGGCGTATGATATTGCTATTGTTCTTAATGTACGAGTTTAGCCAAATAGCAGGTATGCAGATCATAACTGCGATCACCTCCAATTAAGCCACACCTCATATATTCAGTTATTTTTTCAACTGATTAAGAACAACAATAATCATGACACCATTCACTCCTATCGCATGCTTATTTGTCTATATTACCAACGAGAATGCCTATTTTCAATTTACTAAATAATTATAAAAGATTTCTACCCGTATTTTATCCTACAGATAGCAAAAACTTAATGACCTATAACCTGCCTAGTGCTTCTGCCTTTCTATTTTACCAGCTATAATTTGTGGGGGATAAGATTGCATTACAACATATTCACCTTTATCATTCGTTTTGGGAGTTACATTAACTGATTCACCTATCGCCAGCTCGTTGTAGAGCAGAGTATCCTCAACAATATAATTTATTAATTCAATATCATTCTTTTTAAATGTTTCAAAGTCCATACTTTCTGCATCTTTCCAAGAGATATCCTTCGCTACTAAAATTTTTTGCTCTTCTTTTGCAATAATGTAATTCCCCTTTTTGTCGTCTGATGAGGAACTGCAACCAGCTAATCCACATACGAAAATTGCTAAGGCTACTCCTAATACTAACTTTTTCAACATTTTCACCCCTATTCAGTATAACCTTTAGACGAAAATGTAAGTGATATGTTACGAACGAATACAATTTCAAGCTTTTGTTTTGGTTGATTTATCAATACGTCATCATATTTCATACTTAATCATTATTGCCACTCGGTTCAACATTCATGTTGTATTCCTTTTAAACCACCATGATGATTCACTATTTCTTCTAGTCCTTCGACCGTCTCTCTAAAAAAACTTTGCTCACTTTCAATTTCAAATTTCATCTCATTATCTTGATGTAAATGAGAGCAGGTTCCGCAGCCTGCTCATTAATATGTTCTATTCAACTAACGTTACCCACCCTCGTAACAAAAATTCATTTAAAGGCTAAGTTCTTTCTCTTAACATTGTATTTTTAACATCTACCAAGCTGATGCGTTCATTCTGGCAATTTCATCGGTTAGTCCCAGTCTGGTCATTTCTTCTACCATTACTTTTTCGACTTCCTCGCTATGAAAGCCTTTTGCGTTAAATGTACGTATCAACGCTAGTTTGCCAGCATAGGTAGCCCGCTTTAAATAACCCTGCAATTCTTCAGCTTCCAAATCATCATCCACCAGAAGTGTTTCGTGTTGCTGACCTTTATCTCCAGGATGTACATTGGTTACCCCTAGTCCATCAGGAGTAGCGACAACGATTCGTTTCTCCCTCGCTGCTTTCACTCGATCAAGGTATGTATATGGATGATCGATTTTTGGTAGGTTTAGCGCATCTACCAGTCTGGACATGACCTTACGGCGATTTGCTTGATCTTCCTCGGTTGGTGCCCATTCATATTGCGCTTCCTCTTCCTCTTGTAAGTAGTTTTGGTAGGCCTCATCACTTTCAAACGACATATATATAAAAGTACTGTCAATAGCAATTACGCTCAAAAACTCCCTAATATTGTTGGCAATGACTTCTCCAGCTTCATCCCCACCCATTGGGGAAACTCTTACAATAGGGGCATTATTTAAATCCGGGACAGATCCAAATTCCGTTAAGAAGCCGTAGTGTTCGCCATCTCCACCCGTCCACCCAAACGAAATGATATCCCAAGGAGTATTCCCATACTCACTTTGGTAATAACCTCCGTAAAAGCCGAGCTCATCCCATAACGATAGTCCTTCTTCTTCAAGTTCCTTATCTAAGGAGTACAGGTCGCTGAATATATCCAGATCAGAATATTTTCCGTAATTAATTTCCTCACTTTCCTCTGCACTCATTGTATTCTCTGTGACCGTTTCTTGCTTCGCTTGCCATGCGAGCAATTCCTCCCTGTCTTCATCTGTGACCTCGCCAGGGTTTGGAGATGTTGTAATCATAACTTTACCTATCCCAGCATTAAAAACAATTTCTGAATCTGTTAAACCACTTAATCGTTTCGAGTGAATATAAATATGCCCATCAACTAGTCGAAGCGTATCTTCCCACTCATCATGCATATAGGTCGTACCACTTCCATTTAATGTTTTGTAAGAGATAGCTAATGATCCATCTTTTTCGTGATTATAAGTCCAACCCATGGCAGTAAGTACCGAATCAAGAGGAAGATACAATCTTCGTCCCTCTATAAAAGGTTTGTTAGTAATAAGAATTTCATTCCCATCAACGTAAATATCCACTTGCTTTCCTGCCTTCTGTATATTCTCAGGGGGATTGGGTCTATCGCCACATCCACTCAGTATGCCCACGATTATGTTAAGGACAACTACCACTAATACTAGTTTCTTGACCGTCATTTCTTCTGTTCGCACATACTAATCCCCTTAGAAACGATCTCTTTTTCTATATTTTCGTCAGATAGTTAGATTATTCTGAAGTAATAAATCCAGAGGAGTACCATCAATAACGATAGTATGATGTTCAACTCTACAATACTCACTATTCATCGTTACGACTTCAATTTTATTTACCAGTTCCATTGTTTAGGCACCTCACTTTAAACAATTACCACGAAATAATGCACTACGATTTGCTCCACTAACCTACCCGCTAGTTCAAACGACCTCCTATTTTAAATTCTCAGTTGGGAGGGGCGGTGCAAACTCATATCGCCTAGCACGAGTATATACGTTGTTTTTAAGCCGTAATTCAAAACATGCACCGTTAAATAATTCGCTTTGGCAGCTTCAATATCCTTCCAGTTAAAATGCTATCTCCTCCAATATGAATCTCCAATAGTGTAACGGTAGATTGAATTATTTGACATGTATTACGACTTACCAACCCATGCATGAGTTTTTTTAATTTATTATATACGTTGACACGTATATACATTTAAGTGTATATTTAATGCATGAACACAAACACTATGCAATTAACATTACTTACACTCGCCGAGCCGAACCGCTTTAACATTGTTGAATTATTAAAAAAAGCACCACGATCGGTGAGTGAGATCGTCCAAGCGCTCAATATCGGTCAACCGCAAGTGTCTCGCCATCTACGAATTTTGAGCGAGGCTGGGTTGGTGCGCTCCCGCAACAAGGCACAACAGCGAATATATAGCCTTGAAGCAAAGCCCTTTCAGGATCTGGATGCGTGGTTTGACTCATTTAGTATCCTTTGGGAAGAGCGTCTCGATCATTTTGAGGATTATATGCTCGACTACAAAAAAAAGGAGGATTAATGCTAGCCTTTTATCTCAAGCGTTATCGCAGCAATGTTCGAAATCACCAAGCCATTTGGAATAATCGATTTGACGCACTAGAAAATGATCTAAAAAGGATGAATGAAGATGCGATCAAAAACAAAAATCCATAAAAACCGGGAACTTCGTGAGCTTACCATCGAACGGATATTAGCCTTGCCTCCCAAGCTTGCTTGGGAAGGTTGGACAAACCCGGAACATATCGCGCGTTGGTGGGGCCCTAAATTATGGACAACCACCGTCTTTGAAATGGATGTAAGACCCGGCGGTATTTGGCGTTATAGTCTCAAATCAGATGGCATTATCGGGGAAGAGGCTTTCTGCAAAGCTGTTTATCAAGAGGTTACTGAACCCTTTACACTAGTATACACCGACTCGTTTACCGACAAAGACTGGAATGTCGTAGAGAACAGCGAGATGCTAACGACTGTTCTATTCGAGGAAACAACAAATGGCACAAAGCTTAGTATCGTTACACGATTCGCAAGTGCCGAGGAATTGGAAAATGCCGAAGCAATGGGCATGATTGAAGGCTTCAATGATGCATTTGACCGACTTGAAGAATACTTAGAAACGTCGACGGGAGGACTTATGGATACAGCTACTTCAAAGGATGGAACAAAGATCGCATATGAAAAGCTAGGAAATGGACCTGCCGTTATCCTAGTATCATCGGCTGTTGCCGACCATAACGATGCAGCCCAGCTTGCCCAGCTGCTCGCAACTCATTACACCGTTTACAACTATGATCGCCGTGGCCGCGGTCAAAGCTCTGATGTCGCGCCTTATTCCGTCCAACGTGAAATCGAGGATATTGAGGCTCTAATCCAGAAGGCCGGCGGCAGTGCTTGCCTGTTTGGAAGCTCATCCGGCGCTGTGTTAGCTCTTGAAGCAGCGAGTCGATTAGGAGACCAGGTGTCGAAGCTGTATCTTTACGAACCACCGTTCATTATTAATGGCAGCCGTAAACCCTTGCCTACAGAATATGTTCACCATTTGAACACGCTAAATCAAGCAGGCAGACGCAGCGAAGCGGTCGAATACTTCATGTCGGAGGCTCTCGGTATTCCGGAAGAATATATTGGCTACATGAAAGCCGATCCTTCTTGGCAGGCGATGGAAAGCATTTCCCACACAATCGCCTATGATGGCATGATTATGGGTGACACGCAATCCGGCAAACCGCTTCCAACCGACCGATGGAAAGTAAATGTTCCCACGTTAATTATGACAGGCGAGAACAGCGAACCGCTCTTTCACGAGTCAGCCAAAGCACTTACCGAACTACTGCCTTTTGTTGAATCCCAAACGCTGCCCGGACAGGATCATTCGGCAGTCGTGATGGCTCCGAGCATTCTAGTGAAGACGATTGTCGATTATGACATCGTCCGAGAAGAAAAATGACGAGATTATTGCCATTAGAGAATACGAAATTAGCTAAACCACTATTGATTGCAAAACCTATATCCGCGATATCATCTAATGCCGCACGATTGTCTATCGTCTCTGGATTACTTTTCATCTTGATCCTGGGTTGCCTACACCTCTTAGAGCCTGAATTCGATCCGACTTGGCGTTTTATCAGCGAATACGCATTAGGCAACTTCGGCTGGATGATGCATTTTGCATTTATATTGCTCGCTGTAAGTCTCATAAGTGCCGGAGTTGCAATCTTCTCACAGATTCGTAGCGTCTTGGGATACATCGGGCTCGTTATTCTTGGACTAAGTGTCTCAGGTATCTTAATAGCAGGCATTTTTGTGACCGACCCTATATCGGTGAGTCCGGATGCTGCAACGTTCAGCGGTAAAATGCATGCCATTGGCGCCACACTCGACTATTCGCCTGTCGCCGCCCTCTTGATCAGCTTTGCATTGGTACGCAATGAAGCTTGGAGGCCCATTCGCGGACGACTGTTAATCAGCAGCGGAATTATGTTTGTTTTAATGGCGCTATTTATAATTCAAATTCCTCAAGATGGACAGTTCACTCCTGACGTACTTGCAGGTTTATTCGGAAGATTCTTAATCGCATCCTACCTTGGGTGGCTTTTGGTCGTCGGATTTCACGTGCTCAAGCTTCGCAAGCAGAGCTTATAAAAACAGATTTTCCCTACTAGCATGAACAAAAAAATCAAAAAATCCGACCTCACGAGGTCGGATTTTTTCATGGTATTGGTGGCGAACCATGGCTGTGCAAAGCCATAATTCGCCGAAGTGTGCTGCTTATACTGTTCGTTGCATGGAATGACCAGTGGCACGTCTTCCTCACAGGCACAGCCTCACTCTTTCACCGCGCCCAGCATTATACCGGAAACAAAGTACTTTTGCAGGAAAGGATATACGATCAGCATTGGCACCATAGCTATGAAAACCTTGGCCGCATTCAGCGTTCGATTAGACAGCTCGGACAGCTTCTTATATTGTTCAGGGGTCAGATTGGTGCCAACCGGAATGTTTACGACAAGCTGCTGGATATAGGTTTGAAGCGGATATTTAGCCGCAGTATTCATTAGCACTAACCCGTTGAAGAACTCGTTCCAATGATAAACGCTAAGGAACAACGCTACTGCAGCAAGTACAGGAAAGGAGCATGGAATATATACCCGAAACAGCACTGACCAAGGACCAGCACCGTCGACTACCGCCGCCTCATTCAGCTCCTTCGGCAAATTGCGGAAGAAGTTCATAATCAGGATCACGTCGAATACCGGCACTCCTCCGCCAAGTACTAACGCCCAAATCGTATCGATCAAATGATAGTTTTGAATTGTGAGATACCACGGAATCAATCCTCCGTTAAACAGCATGCAAAAGACAAGAATCCACATGAAGGTATTGCGCATTTTAAAATCCCTCTTAGGCCTTGCCAGTGGGTAAGCCATTAATACCGTCATCAGCAAAGCAAAACCTGTACCGAGCACGGTGCGCTGAATGGAAATCCAGAACGCGTTAAAGAAGAGGGCGTCATTAATAATTTCCTTATACGGCGTCAAGGAGAAGCCAATGGGATAAAGCGTAACCAAGCCTGCATTAGCAGCGGATTTCTCAGAAATTGATACACAGAATGTGTACCAAAGCGGGTAAATACAGCTAATAAGCAAAAGGCCGAGGACGACGATATTGGCAATTTCAAACGTCCGTGAGCCTAACGTTGTATTTCTGACCAATGCAGCGCCCTCCCTCAGAATACCGTGTAATCGGCATAGCGATACGCCAGACGATAGGATATGAATATCAGCACAAAGCTAATGACCGACTTGAACAAACCTGCCGCCGTCGCGAGCGAGAATTGAAGATTTTGCAAGCCCAGTCGGTACACCCATGTATCCAAAATATCTCCAGTTGAATACACAAGCGGGTTATAAAGGTTATACACTTGATCGAATCCGGCGTTCAGCACGTTGCCTAGACTTAAGACGCCCAGCAAGACAACCGTGGTTGACAGTGCAGGCAGCGTGACGTGCCTAATCAACTGCCAGCGATTGGCACCGTCAATGGCGGCCGCCTCATATAGATTGAGATTAATGCCTGTTAACGCCGCAAGATATATAATTGCGTTAAAACCAAATTCCTTCCACACATCAGTACCGATGATGAGCTGCCGGAATATCCCCGCATCCGCCATAAATAGTTTAGGATCAAAGCCGAACATTCCAAAAACCGTATTAACAACGCCATAATAGCCAAAAATTCCGATTACAATCGTTGACATAATAACCCACGATAGAAAATGCGGCAGGTAAACGACAGTCTGCACAAGCTTTTTGTAGCGCATGCTGCGAAGCTCGTTTAGCAATATGGCAAAGATGAGCGGAATGAGCAGATTAAGCACGATTTTGCCGATTGCGATGATAAAGGTATTAACGATAACCGTCTTGCTGTCATTAAGCTGAAACATATACTTGAAGTTTTCGAGCCCCACCCACTCGGATTTAAGCAGCCCCGCTCCCGGATTGAAATCCTGA
Source organism: Paenibacillus sp. NRS-1760 (assembly GCF_050467785.1). Lineage (NCBI taxonomy): Bacteria > Bacillati > Bacillota > Bacilli > Caryophanales > Paenibacillaceae > Paenibacillus > Paenibacillus sp. NRS-1760. The sequence continues at coordinate 690,194 of NZ_JBITPK010000007.1, forward strand.
AAGGCCATCAGAATTCCAAACATAGGCACAATACTGAACATCACAAGCCAGACCATACCCGGCAACAGCATCAAATAATAGTGTTTCTGATGGCCTAATTTTCTCACTAAGGCTAGCCTCCCGTCTCCCTATCAGGATAACAAAGCTTGCAAAAGGCACTTAAAACCGCCAGCGCCTTCTGCAAGAGTATGCTCGGTTACTTCTTCAAGAGCTCGGCGACTTCCGCTGTAATCTCATCTCCGCCTTGAGACTTCCAGTCCTTCACGAATTTATCGAAAGAGTCGATGGACGCTTGGCCAAGGATGATTTTCATAACGGTCTCATCCTCCATCTTCTTCAGGTTAGCCCATTTCGTTTCCATCGTTGAAGTTTGGTTATAGGTTACGCTAAAGACCTTTTTATCAATTGGAATTGTTGTGAACGGACGATCACCAATCATGATGGAGTACAAGCGCTGGAAGTCTCCGAAGTTAGCTGTACTGAAGTTGCTGACATTTAGATCATCGTACGGAGGCTTAATGACGTCTTTTACCTTTTTCGCATCCGCATACATCAGCTTGTACAAGCTGTTCGGCTTATTATAATCCTCTGGATTGGTCTCGCCTTTCAGTACTTTCAGAAGCTCGGCATACTCATATTCCGTCTCATTGGCCGCGGCCATAACGTTGCGAAGCGGATACCAAGCCACATTAACCGACAAATCAAAGGTCGCTTCATCACGTACAAGCGCATTATTCATAATCATAATGGCTTTGACGACATCCGGTTTGGCATTTTTGCTAATAACAGTGTAGGTGCTGCCCGTCGTTTTCATATGCACATTCCATTTGTTATCGTCAGAATAGACCGGATAGGCCTGCCAGTTAGCCGTCGGATCGTTTTTGAAGGAGTCCCCGTTGCCATAGCCGCCATTCCACCATGGGCCGAAGAAAATCCCCGCCTGATTGGCATTAATCGGATCCCCTACGTTGTCACGGGTACCTACTTCAGGATCAATAAGCCCTTTTTTGTACCAGTCAGCCAGCAAAGCCAACGTTTTTTTCGTATTGTCCGTCGTCGTTCCGTATGTTACCGATCCATCACCATTGTCAAGCCAGTAGCCCGGATACGCATCCATCGCGCCAAAAATCGGATCGAATCCTCCCATATTGTTAGAGGAGACGAGGAAGGTAGAATAAGGGAACGTATTTTTGGAAGGACCGGCAATACCAATCATTTTGTCCCCGCCTAGCTTGCTATCAACAAACGCTTTCGCCGTCTTTTCGACATCGGACACCGTCTTCGGCACCGGCAGCTGCAGTTTATCAAGCCAGTCCTTGCGAATCCATAAGACATGAACGCCGTCGGTATCCACCGTAATGTTCGGGAGCGAAACCATCTTGCCCTTGTAGCTGGCATTCTCCAATGCACGGCCTTCGGTGCTTGCCATGATATCCTTCACCTGTGAAGATTGATATTGCTGGAAGATGTCGGTGATATCATACAACAGTCCCGAACTCGCCGCTTTGGTCATGAAGGAGCGGTCGTCGACGACCATACCGTCTGGCAGCTTACCCGATGCGATCGTCAAGCTGACCTTCTGCTTAAAATCGTTGCCGGTGGCCGCAGTCCAATCCACAATCACATTGATGTTGTACTTTTCCTTAAGGTAACGCGTGTACTGGTTGTTGCTTACACTGTCGCCTTCCGGCAGCGTTTTGTCTGTCGGATCCACCACCATGCCGATGTGGACATCAACAGGGTTCGGAAATTTGGAGAAGGCCAGGTCATCTCCCGATAGTGCTGGGCTTGCAGAGTTTGAGTTTGGATTTGAAGACGCTTTCAAATTATTCGATGAATTGTTGGAAGAAGAGCATGCTGTCAAACTTAGAGCAAGTAATACGACGGAAAGCATCAATGCCATATTCTTTTTCATCTAATCCCTCCTCAAAAGAATGGCCAAGCAATTCTTACTTCGTAAGCAACTGCTTAGTTTCTTGCCTTCTCATTGTACATTGGAAGTTAGGAAAAAAAGTCAGACAAATGTGCCGTGTTTTGCGCCAGACACAAGGCCAAGGTAGATATTTGTTCGATCCGTTGTAGTCATTCATCCCCCTTGTGGAACTGGGCCCGAAATTCGGAGGGTAAAAGACGGGTCTGTTCATGGAACAGCTGGGAGAAATATTTGGAGTCGTTATAGCCTACGGCATGAGCAACCCAGGCGATCGACTGATTGGTTTCGCACAGCAGACGCTCTGCCGCTCTTATCCGCTCTTGTCTTAAGTATTCATTAAACGTTGAACCCGTCAGCTTCTTAAAGCATTGGCTAAAATAACTTCGGCTCATATGTACATGATCAGCGACGTCCTCGGCATGCAGTGTATTTGAAGCCTTCTCGCAAATGAATAACACAGCCTTTAGGATGCTGGTTGTCGTATTGGTAAAATCGGAGGATGAAGCAACCTGCGCATAAACACGTTTCCTGTAATCGCGCATCCATTCAACCGCAGACCGGACGTCATCGGCATCAGACCGGAGCTCTGCAGCGAGTAGAATAACGGGCTCAATTTGTGACAGCACACGCATAAATAACCCTTCCAGACGGCGAAAAGAAACCTTAGCTTCTATAGTCTGTTTACATAACCGCTGAAAAACCGATTCATTATAAAGCCAGTAGTGTGAGCGCCACTCCTGCTCCAGCCTGCACCACTCTTCTTCCTCCAGGTTTTGCTCAGGGCCATGTTTAGGCGCTGATTGCGCAGGAGTCTTGGCAGAAAGAGGTATCATTTCTCCTGTCATTTTCTGCTGGATTCGTTTCAATATTTGCTCATCATCCTCTGATTCCAGGCGCACCTTGGAAATATAATCGAGCACACCCATGCGATAAGCCGTTTGCACAATCTCAAACTCTTCGTGAAAAGATAAAATAACGGAACGCAGGTCCGGAAATCTTTGCCGTGTGACTTGAAGCAGCTCCATACCTGACATGACAGGCATCGAGAGATCTACGAATATGAGGTCCACCTCATAACTTTCCATAAACTCCAGCGCCTTCGCGCCGTTCGCCGCTTCTCCAACAACAACCATATCGTGATTGGACCAAGGCATAATCGAAATCAAACCTTTGCGTGCTAGCTTGTCATCATCAACAATTAATACACGAATCAAATCGCTCTCTCCTTTCTATGATGGAGAAAAGGAAGGGTTAAAGTAACCGTTGTGCCTTGATTTGGAGTGCTTTCTATACTCATACGAGCTTTATAGCCATAAGATGATTCCAGCATAGACCTGACATAACGAAGTCCAATTCCCCAACCCGTCTGCTGCTGATCCGGCGTGTCGCGCTGCAGCAAAGCAAGCGTCTCAAGACTCAGCCCTTTGCCATCATCACGGATTATAATGCGCACCATCTGCGCCTTTTCATCAGCCGAGATGTTGATCTCCAGCTTGCCGTTATCGTCAAGGCCATGACAGACGGCATTTTCCACAATGGGCTGCAGAATGAACCTCGCGACAGGACTATCGAGATAAACCCCTTCCGCAATATCCAGCTTCACCTCAAAATCATGCCTCATCTGCTGCAGCTCCAGATAGGTTCGCATGACCTCTATTTCCGATCTGAAGGTAGCCGTATCCTCTGATTTACCCAAGTTATAGTTCAGCAAAAAAATTAACGAGGAAACAAACTTCTCAATCTCCGCCTGCTTATGCATAACCGCCAGCCACCGTACCGAATTGAGCGTATTCATCAGAAAATGCGGGTTGATTTGATAGGCTAGCTTCTCTATCTCCAGCTGATGACGGCGCTTTTCCTTTTGCTCCACGTCCATAATTAGCTGCTGAATTTGTCGCTTCATAATATTGAATTGATCGAGTAGCCGATCGAATTCATCGATCCCCGTATGATATTGGCTGGTACCCATATATCCCTTGCCAAACGTCCTCATTTCCTTCTCGATTAGTCGAAATGGCTTGTTAATGATCCTCCGCAATAATAGTGTGAGCATAAACATCATTAGAAGAGCAATAGCGAGAATCCAGTACATATGATTTTTCCACGTATAGAGCTCGTGATTGTAGAAGGAGACAGGAAGCAGCAACGTGATGCCGTAGCCATAGTCACCTGTCATTCGGTTCCATACATACCCGCCCGTCACTCCCGATTGCCCGCTTAGACTGAGACGCTGGCCAGCACTAAAAGCAGTTGAATTGCTGCTATAGGTCACCAAGCCCGCCGTATCGGTGAAAACAAGCATATAGGGCATACTCAAGCTTTCTGTAAGCGAATTCATAACGGTGGAGATATCCGACTTTGCTTCAACATAAACAACTAATTTCGTTCCATTTGAAAATTCAACCTCCCTTGTCACCGACATAACCAGATCATCGCTGAATCGGCATAGGGATTTATGCGGGGACTGGTATTTCAGCTCACCGGTACCGGCGACACTCGGCAAAGATTGCAGCGTAAAGTCACCGCGCAGCGGCAAATTCGAATAAGAAGTATTTCCGCTCGCGGGATTATAATACATCACCAGCTCCATAGCCGGATTCGAAAAAGTAATTAATCCAATGTTGTAGGCGATATCGCGTGAGAGAAGACGCTGACTATACGTGTCCGCGGTGGAGATATACGTCTCCATCAGGTTGCCAACCGTACCTTCCGGTGTCATCTGCTGTGTAACTTGTAGCAAGTTACTGTACATCTGATTCAACTTTGTCGTTTGCTGATATAGATCAAAAGCCATAGAGGTCTTGATTTTATCGCGCTGCATCGTGTAGATCGCATTATAGGAAACAGACGCCATTAAGATGGCATATCCTACAAATCCAACGGTCAGAAACACCATGATTCGTTTGCGAAGAGAGGTGAAAACAAACCGATTGCGCAGCATAGACACGATGCTTATTTTCCTACTTGTAGACTTCATAGAGCGATTGCCGTCCACCTCCACCACCTCACAACAAGTATGAATCAATATTCGCTGTTTTACAGGTTTATCCTTCCTTGTGGGGAGAGCGCTGTGTTGCACAGACACATAGCGATCTGAGAAAAAGCAAAAACCCACAACCTGTTGCGGTTGTGAGTTTGCTTGGTGGAGGTAAACCGTGGTTATGCAAAACCACAATTCGCCGTTGTATATCTCTACAATATGCCTACAACGATCCACTCACAAGCCGCCCTTGGTACCATACCGCTTGACGCGCCGCTCTTCGCGCTACCGCTTCAGCCGTGCAGCTTGCGTGCAATAGTACAAAGCTCGCGTCGTCTCCGATCTTAGGCCACACCTGCTGACCTTTTGAATCAAGTGGCGTTATCCCCCCAGTAATGAAACTGATGGCTTGAGATAGTGATAATTCATCGTTATACCCATACAATTCTGCGAATCGCCCTGCTTTATCTAATTGATCTCCATTCCCGAAGGGAGACCAGTGATCTGTAAGGCTATCCGTTGCCAATTTTACCGCTACTCCATTTTTAGTTAACATCGGGAGCGGCATCGTCATCTTGCCAATCGGAACCGTCGAAGCAACGGACATACCAAGCGATCCCATCCGTTTAGCCACTTCCTCCGCCTCTTGTGGCTGCGCACCTGCAAACCAGAACGCATGACTAACCGTTACTTTTCCTTGCAAACCAGCCTCTTCGGTCAGATCAACTAAACGCATCAGAGCTTGCTTGCCCGCTTCGTTTCTATCATGTAAGTGAATATCGATACCAGCATTATTCAAAACCGCTAGTTCTACGATGGTCTGCAGTGACTTCTCTATATTTCCATCAACTGAGAATGGATCTACTCCACCAACATGAGTTGCCCCCTCTGCCAAAGATTGCTTTACGAGTTGAACAGAATCCGATAGCAGAATCCCATGCTGGGGGAAAGCGACAATTTCTGATGAAATTTTACCTGAGAATGTATCTAGCGCCTGCTTAGTCGCCTCTAACCGTTGAAGTCCACTGGTAGGCTCGATATTACAATGGGTGCGAACATGAGTAGCCCCATATCCCTGTATAAGAGTTAAGATGCTTTCGGCTTGTTGTCTTGCCATTGGAAGGAGCTTAGGCAATAATAGTTTCTCTTCCTCAATCCTCTCGAAGATGCTCGATACAGGCTTTACCGCTTTCCAAGGTCCATCGAAATACGTTTTATCCAAATGAATATGAGCCTCTTCGAACGAAGGCAGCATCAATAACTCTTTACAATCATATTTAACAGTTTCACTTTGAATATCCCGTTCTGTCCCTATAATTTCAGCAATAATACCGTTTTCAATTCGTAAATGACAAATTTTCGTTTTCGTACCAGAGACCTGTCCATCTTCCATATCATAACCCTGTTCTAATCTTACATTCGTTAACCAATAAGAAGCGTTCAATCGATCATCTCCTGTCTTTACCCCTATTATAATTGTGTCCTCTTTATTCCCAATCTACTTCTATGGTATCACTAACCACTATTTTACGATAATCTCAATAGCGTTAGCATCCCCGCTTAGCTTGCAATTGAAACTACAATACATATATTATGGCCGCATCGCATTTGAGTAAAGTGTATAGGGAGAAAGAATTTGCAGTTATGTATTACGAAGCTCATATCAAAATTAACAAAAACACCATCCTCATGCGGATGGTGTTAATGATGGCGGAGGCGAGAGGAATGGATACCTCTTATATTCAATTTCACCCAAACGACTGAGTAAAAAAAGGCTCTACCTTAACTGGTGGAGCCCTCTAGTTTTTTATGTAATTAAATTATGCCGAGATTCTTCTGCCTTCACTATCCGTAAACTTTCCTACAATAATCATAATTAGGTCAATCAGCAACCAAATTCCCAATCCACCTAAAGTAATAATTTGCAAAATAGCCGTGCCTATTTTCCCGACATAAAACCGATGGATGGAAAACCCTCCCAAGAAAAAACAAAATAGTAATGCAGCTACAAATGATTTAGGACTTTTATCCATGATACATTCCTCCATATTATTATATAATACCCTCCTATTCTATCGACAGAAAACCCATCAAATGTTAATTTTTCTAGTTGATGAGGTTCCTATAAATTTTAGGGGTCCTTTGATGCGTTCACTAGCCAAAAGAATTGCGCAAAGTGATTTAATTGATGTAAATATGATTGGATCTGCAGCTATGGAAAGCCAATGAAAAAGAGGATAATTTTCCGTGAAGATAAAACAATTCTGTACCCTTCTTTCAGTCACTAACTTAACGAAACCGGTGTCGTGTTAAACTAACTCAACATAAAAAGAGCTGTCGAGACTTTCTCGACAGCCTTAGCCTGCCATATGGCAGGCTTTTTGTATGAAAGCACTATGCGTTAATTATTTTAATGCTTCCAATATTGCTTTTAGGTCCGCATTGGTTTGAAGCGTGTGTAAAATAATCGTTAATGCTTCAGCGCGAGATGATGGTTTGTTTGGCGCAAATTGTCCATTACCCGCTCCGTTAATAATTCCTGCCACTGCTGCTTGCTTGATTTGCTCTTTGTTCCACGCCTCATCAATATCTGTGAAAGCAGGCGCTGAAGCTGTGTTTACAGCTTTAAGGTCAATGATTTTAGAAATAATGGAAATGATTTCTGCACGGCTGATTTCTTTGTTTGGTTTAAATGTGCCATCTTCGTACCCTGAGATAATGCCGCTTTCAATTAAAGCAGCAATTGATGCTGAAGCCCAGTGATCGGAAACGTCACTTAGCTTATTTTTATCACCCGTTGCAGAAAGGTCAAATACCTTTGCAATAATAGTAGCAAATTCGGCGCGGGTAATACTTGCGTTAGGATGGAAGGAACCATCCTCATATCCGTTTACAATCCCCAATTTCACGAAAATATGAACGGTTGCCCCAGCCCAGTGAGATTTTGTATCTTTGAACTCAACATCAGTAGGATTAGCTTTCGCTTCCTCTACTTTCTTGTTTAAGCTGGAGATCACTTTTTCCACTTGAATCACATTTTGATCAAATCTCACTTCAGGCGGTGCTGTCGGTTTTGGTTCAGGTGTTTTTTCAGGCTTTGTTGTTGGCGCTGGAGTAGGTGTCGGATTGCTATGATCTCCACCGCCGCCAGAGCTTACTTTAACCTCAACTGCCTTTGTTCCATAAACGGCACTGCCGTCAGCAGCCGTTGCTTTAACGGTAACTGTACCTGCTGAAACACCCGTCAATACTCCGCTTTTGCTGATTGTTGCTGTACCTGTTCCGTTTTCAACAGACCACTCGATTGATTTGTCCGTTGCATTAGCAGGAGCAACGGTCGCGTCAACGGTTAACGTCTGGCCAACCAGCACGCTGGAATCACCTGTTAACGCAATCGAAGCTACAGGGACTTGGACAGCCGTAATCGTAAGAATCGTGCTGCCTACAACTCCGCTCTCATCGGTAGCTGTTGCTTGGACCGTTACTGTGCCTGGATTGCCGACAGTAAGCTCGCCAGTTGTTTTATCAATAACAGCCGTACCTGTTCCATCTATTACGGACCAAGCGACCGCTTTGTTTGTTGCGTTGCTAGGAGCTGCCACAGCATTCATTTGCAGCTTCTTACCTGATTCGATTGTATCAACTTCACCATCCGCCGATACGGAAATCGTTTGAACAGGTATGGTGGGCTCCTTAATTTCGATCGTTTTGGTTCCATAAACGGTACTGCCGTCAATAGCCGCTGCTATAACGGTTACCGTACCTGCTGAAGTACCGGTCAATACACCGTTTGTACTGATTGTCGCAGTGCCTGTTTCGTTTTCAACAGACCACTCGATCGATTTGTCCGTTGCATTTGCAGGAGCAACGGTCGCGTCAACGGTTAACGTCTGGCCAACTAGCAAGCTGGAATCCCCTGTTAACGTAATCGAGGATACAGGGACTTGGGCGGCTGTTATCGTAACAATAGTACTGCCAACAACTTCACTTTCATCGGAAGCTGTTGCTTGGACCGTTACTGTACCTGGATTGCCTGCAGTAAGCTCTCCCGTTTCTTCGTCAATTACAGCTGTACCCGTCCCATCAATAACAGACCAAGTAACCTGTCGGTATGTTGCATCGCTAGGAGCTACAACAGCATACATTTGAAGAGTCTTACCTGATTCGATTGTAGAAACCTCATCTTCCGCTGTTACGGATATGTTTTGAACAGGTATGACAGGTTCATGGATTTTAATCGTTTTTGTTCCATAAACGTTGCTGCCGTCATTAGCCGTAGCTTTAACGGTAACCGTACCTGCCGAAATACCAGTCAACACACCGCTAGTGCTGATTGTTGCTGAGCCTGTTCCGTTCTCAACTGACCATTTTACCATTTTGTAAGAGGCGTCTACTGGCAATATATCCGCGCGCATAGCCAAAGTATCGCCAATAAGTAAGGAAGAAGCATCCCCTGCGCTACCTACATTGGTTGCTGCCACAGGTGTAAATTTTTTGTTAAAAGGTTCATTCGTTATGAATTGAGAACCTGAATATAAAGAAAGAGGTACATTATAAATTTCACTAATGCCCGATTTAATTTGGAAAGTGACAAATCCGTTAACGGTGTACCACGAGTAACCCTCGTCTACCGTATTCGTCCTCGTATACATACTACCATTACCCTGGTCGTTTGGGTCTATGTTATAGAAGGTTAAAGCGGTATCTGCGGAATGTGCAAAAATTTCAGTTCGATCATCCACAAACTCGCCATTGGTATCATAAACAGCAAAGGTTACGTTTATATACCCGGGTTGACTCAGAACCATTTCTTTTAACTCGACATAGCTTACGGGAAGAGTGGGTTTACTTGCCGAAATATTACTGACAGTAACTTGACCTAATCCATAACCCATGTTTGGAACCCAGCTCACTACACCGTCGCTTACGTATCCACCTACAATGGATTGCGTGCTATTCGTATCAACAGTAACGCTGTTTTGTTTTGGCAATAGGTTGGGTGCCTGAACGACATCGCTATTCGAATATCTGATGTATGCATGCTCTGCCTCACTTAGTCTTTCCGAGCCAAAGATAATGGTGACTTGGCTTGTTTTGATCACACATCCACTTAACAGACTCAGAATTAAAACCGAAACTAAAAATAAATTGCGTATTGAAAATCGTTTCATGTTAACTTATCTCCTCATCTCTATAGTTAGATCCATTATATCCAAGCCCAATGACGGCAAAATGACAAACTTCGACAAAAGCAAAAAAAGCCCCTAATATTTTAGGAGCCTTTCATATCTACTCATTCTTATTTATCCAGCTCGGACAGCAGACTGAAATATAAATCAGCAACCTCGCGGGAGGGCTTTATACCGATCTCTCTATGCAGCGTATCTTCGTATTGCCTATATTGCCGGGTCAACACTTCCTTGTTCTCTTGCAAAGCATAAGCTTTCATAAGCAGCATAAAGGATTGTTCATCTAGTTCATTGCGCGACACAAGCTTCATTAATAGCCTAATGGCAGCATTCGTCTCGCCTTTATTTAACAAAGCCATGCATAATCGCTGGGTAAAGGAGGTATAAAGCAACGAAAGACGCTCAATCTCGTTCCAAGCCCATGCAAAAGCATGATCCCCAAATAAGTCACCTGCGTACAACTGCTCTAGTTCAATCGCCTCTTCCAGATTCGTCTCATCCACGACTGTCATTTTTCTACAGCCTTCTTCAAAGCTTAAAAGGTCTACACTCACCTCACTCAGACTAAGAGCGTAGTGGTTGCTGTCAGAATGCAAATTCTCTCTCAGGCCAAATGGATCTAATACCTTTCGCAGCTGATAGACGGTCGTATTCAAATAAACCTCAGCATTCTTTTGTGGCATGTCGCCAAACAGCTCTTCGATCAGTCTTGCTCTGGATATCAGCCTTCCTTTATGCATAAGCAAATAGCCAAACAGTTCTGCGCTTTTGCTTGATTTCCATTTCGCCCTTATACCCTGCGTGCTTTGAATATCTATAACACCTAAGCAGTTAAACCTCGTCTCATTTAAAGGCGCCGCCCACTCCCCTTGCCGCAAGTGCTCTTTACGCAACTCAGCAAACGCTCTTTGCAGCGTTTTTTGAAGTCGTTCCAGCACAACCGGCTTTACGATATAGTCGAAGGCATAAACATCAAAGGCAGGCAAAGCATATTCTTTGTGGGAGGTCAGGAACACGATCTTTATTTCTCTTCCAACCTCTCTTAACCGTTCGGCAAGCTCTAGCCCAGTTTCCCTCGGCATGCTTATATCCAGAAACACCAAGTCTACATCATGATTCATCAGATAAAAAAATGCTGTTTCTGTCTCCGTGAAGCTGCCTGCAATTTCCACTTTCACAGACGTCTTCGCAAGCATCCGTTTCATAATTAAATGCATCGCCTTCTCGTCATCAATAAGGATAACCTTCAACCTGCGCTCGCCTCCAAGCTGCTTCGTCTGAATGCATGTGCAGATGGCGTAGGAACGGAGAAGTAAAAGGTACTTCCTTGCTCAGAACTATCGAACCAAATGTCTCCACCATTTAAACGAACAAATTCCCTGCATAACGTAAGTCCCAAACCGACGCCCCGTTCTCCTGCTGTTCCTGTTGATGACACCGGATAACCTTCCAGTAGCAGTGAGCTGGCTTGTTGCGGCGGTATACCATCTCCAGAATCACTTACAGAAATAATTAGTTTATCGGCATGATGTTCTGCTTTTAACCGGATCGTGCCGCCGATGTTGGTAAATTTAACGGCATTGGACAATAAATTTCGGACGATCAAATCCAGCATTTCTTTGTCAGCTAGCACAAACGTATCCTTCGGTATTTCCGATATCAATTGGATTTTTTTACTCTCGCAGCGAACCGTCAATAACCGGATGCAGACCTGTACGGTATGATATATGTCTCTCTCCACTGGATTAAATACCATGCCTTCACGTTGGCTTCGGAACCATTCCAACAAGCTCTCTACCAGTGCAAAAGTATTTTCAATTTGCTGTCCCATTTCATGGACGATTTCCTCATGCTCTCCGCCGGAGCCTTGCAGCTCGTCCTCCATGAGCTCCATCAAATTGATGAGCACCGCAAGCGGATCACGAATATCATGAGCGACTACGCTAAACATTCGATCCTTGAACATGTTTAGTTCGCTTAGCTGTCGGGCATTATCAAGCAGCCGCTCCTCTGAACGCACCATTTCCGTAACATCGCTTAACAAAAACATTTTGCCGGCAGGCTTCTGGTTCTTATCACTAATCAAGGACATATGCACATTATAATAGGGTTCATCCGCTTGACCCGAAATTTGAACCTTGCTGCTCAAAGAAGGCCCTTGCATGATTTTCTCCAACAGCAATGGATATTGCGAAAAGACTTGTGCAGCTGGCAAACCGATCCACTTATTATTTATCCCTTTAATAACCCTCTTGCTGGATTGGTTAAAGCTAGTTAGCGTATTTTCCAAATCAAATATAATTACCGCATCCTGCATGGATGCAAACACCTTTTGCAGCGCTAAGGGCGCTAGTCTAAGCATGTTAAATTGATAAATCCCCCACATGTAGAAGATTCCTGAGAAAATAAAACCAAATGGGGAGATATCAATGGGCATATAAATGACATTGCTTAAGTAAATAAGCGTAAATCCAAAAGGCCCCCATGATCCAATGATCATAAAAGCGATTTGTTTCTTCATGCGAGATGTCGCTTTTAGAAACATTTCAACCATTAATCCCATGCCTACTACAAAGAAGGAATACGAATAGTAGACATGCAGCTTGTATAAAGGTCCTTTCTCCGTCGTTACCAGCGGAAAGCCCTCTGAGTAATTCAAAGTCATGCTTTTATAAAATAAATGATGCCAATCGTTCGTATAATGAGCTACAAATGTAATGGAAGGAACAATCATTAGCAGCGCTACTACCCATTTTCGAACGAGCGCTTGCCTTCCCGTATATTGCAGCACCATTATAATCCATAGAATAGTGCCAAATGGGATGCCTAGATATTCAATTCGAAGCCAGAAGCGTATATGCTCTAAATCGGTGCTAACAATTTCAAAAGCATATCCGAAAGTGTACAATGAACCCGTCAACATGCCTAGCCCATAACTAATTGAAATAGGCAGCTCTTTTCTTTTCCAAGAGAGATAACACAGCATTAGCGAGCAGCAGGTAGCCGCCATCAGCAATGCTGATAAATATAAATTGTAGCTCATAGATGTTAGCCCCCGTGCTTTATGTACTCTCTCGTTATGCTTCTCTTATGTTAGCAGATGAAGTTGTAAAAACATATATTGCCGCAGCAAAAAATTGCATAAAACACTATTTTTTATTATTAAAAATTCGAACCCTAAAAAGCCCACTAGGTAAATTTCACCTAATGAGCTTTTGGCCCGCTGTAGTCGGTTACGATTACCGCAACGATTTTAATGCGCCGCTCCAAGCGAGCACTTGGTTGAGCATGCCATTCACATTGGTAAAATGCAGATCTACGGGCTAGAACAGCATTCCGTTCTCAAAATCAGAAAATAGCGACAAAGTCCACAAAAACAAGAGCTTCACTACCGCAAAACTGACCGGAAAGGCTGCTGGTACTACACAGCCCCCCCATCCCGCCGAATGAAAGCTATTGCCAGACGATAATAAAGGTGGCTACGCTAGACCTTCCCTCGCTGCTAGAACAAGCGACATGCTCTGTCTGATGTCCACGGATCGGCCCCATATGCCAGCTAGTCACGAACCGACTCATTCATCTGGCATTATAGAAGTACGCTAATCAATGCAATCAAAGCAGGTAGGCCTTGGACCAACCAAATAGACCGTTTCGCTGTCGCTCCTCCGTACAATGCCGCAATTAGAACGCAAATCAAGAAGAAGATTACAATAGACTCGCCTGTTTGAGCATTGGGATGCACCAAACCCCAGATAATCCCGGCCGCCAGAAAGCCATTGTATAGTCCTTGGTTAGCGGCCAGTGATTTTGTGACTGCTGCCTCTTCCTTCGTCGTGCCGAACGTTTTCATCCCGCGCGGGGTCGTCCATAGAAACATTTCTAGTATGAGAATATAGATGTGCTCAAGCGCTACAATTCCGACTAATAGGGAAGCAATAATAGTCACTACCTCCTTGGATGATTTGTATTCTATTTTTCCATTAATTCTAACATAATATTCAAAAGTCTACCGGCAAGATCACATCGCTTTATATAGAAATGAACGGTAATGGATTTCATGCCTGACATTTTGACGATTCGACCCATTCGCCAAGGGCAGAAGAATACTAAGATTAACTTAATGACATTGCCTAACACGGCGCTCTTTGTTCATGGTTTGGTGGAAGCGAGGGGGATCGCCCCCCTTTATATACAGAATTTTTTCTCAGTGCATTCTCGTGTTAGAAATATAGTACTGCTGCATAGCTCACTGAACTAATGTTCTCCGTTAACGAAATGATTCAAAGTTCTTT
>NZ_JBITPK010000008.1:0-628693 GCF_050467785.1 Paenibacillus sp. NRS-1760
GGCAGTTATTACTCGTTGTTCAGTTTTCAAAGAGCAATCTTTTCTCTCTTGTCGACCGTGTATCTCGTTGGCGACCTAGATAATATATCATAGGCGCCTATGGCATTGCAAGTGTTTTTTTCATTATTTGCGAAAAACTTTTTGCATTAGCATTTCATACCTTCTTTTCACCTTTTCAGCTAGCCATAATGGCTTGTTTAAACAATATAACTTGCTACAACATATTATATAATTTCCTAACTTTCATTAATTATTCTTCTAATACAATAAAAAAAGTAAGTACAATGTTACGGTGAGAAGACTTCGTTTAGTCTCCTTATCGTTACACTGTACTTACTTAAAGTTTTGACGAATTCGCTTATCTGAGCACTTCTTTAATATGAAGATGCCTGTCTACGATTAAGTTTACAATGACACCTTCAATGGATACCCAAGGCCTAGTCGGATAATTACGATCCGAGAATACAATCTCTCCAATACGTTCATCGCTAAGCTTAACGACCGTCCCATTATGGAACTGAGTAGCCTTCTCTACAAATGTACGGACATAAGTAGGATCCAGCTTCCCGAAGGAATCGCTTTGAATTTGTTCCAATACGAGATATGGAGATGCAGCTTTCCTATATGCCTTGTTCAAAGTCATTGCATGAAATATATCAGCAATCGCTACGATCTTGGCGTACGGGTTTATCTTCGTCGCATCAATGCCGAGCGGATAACCTGTTCCGTCAACCTTCTCATGATGCTGAAGCGCCGCCATCTTTACACCCTCATTAAGAGCAGATACATTCTTGAGCAATTGGTACCCAAGAACCGTATGACGCATCATTTCTTCTTTTTCTTCTGTTGATAATGTATTAGGCTTCGTCAAGATTGCTTTGTCAATTCGGACGTTGCCGATATCGTGCAATAAACCGGCAAATGCAATTTGCATCCAATCCTTTTGAGGAAAACCCGTCCACTGTGCAATTTGATAGGAGGTTAATGCAGACGTAATGCTGTTATGAAGCAAATAGTCTTTCTCCAAAAATTGACGCGGTACAAAGGTCAGCAAGTTGTAGCTCTTTATGTGCTCCAGCATTTTCTCTAGCTGCTTGCGTACATCCATGATCGGCATGGCTTGACCCGCTGCAACAGAGTTAAATACTTGGCGTAAAACAATAATCATTTTGTCGTACTCTTCATGAAGGGGAGATGCGACTAATGCTGAACTCGATTCTTGGCTTGCATCCTCATCGGTATCCTCTTTTGTCTTGCTCAAATCAATATTGGATTCAATCTCGACACTTGTGATGAGAAATGCTTGCAATATTTCTATTTCTTTAGGGGTAACGATCTTACCCTTTTGAAATAAAACACTGCCAAGTGGGGTGAGGACATCTTCAATGATTTTGTCGCCTAATTTGAGATGTAATAATGTTACTGCTGCCACGAGAGTCCTCTCCCCTTGTGCCTGAATAGTAATTATGTACTCCCATAAATAAAGCAAACCTGGGCTGACCCGTCATGCGACGGAGTCAGCTGCGTCTGCTTTCATTTATTCTTGCGTCGTTTCGCCGCCATCTTGTTCTTCATTTTCATCTATAGCTTCATTCTCTTCACTGCGAGCAACACGTGTAACAGTCGCTACCGTATCATCTTCGCGTGTATTAATCAGCCTTACGCCTTGCGTATTCCGTCCCATCGTAGATATGCCTTCCATGCTGGTACGAATCATCGTGCCAGATGAAGTCATAATCATAAGATCCTCATCATTCTCAACCACTTTGAGTGAGACGATCGGTCCATTCTTATCAGTTACGTTAAGCGTCTTAATCCCTTTACCGCCACGGTTCTGAATACGATAATCGGCCACTGGTGTCCGCTTGCCGTAACCTTTGGAGGTAACGATCAGGATATCATTATCCGGTACGATAACATCCATATCAATAACGGTATCTTCATCATCAAGCTGGATACCTTTTACGCCTGTAGCGGAACGTCCCATCGAACGGACATCCTGCTCAGAGTAACGTATGGACATGCCCTGCGCCGTTCCCATAATAATTTCCTGATTGCCGTCAGTCAGCTTAACGCCAATTAGATCATCGTCCTCACGAAGTGAGATTGCGATCAATCCGACTTTCCGAATGTTGACGTAGTCATCAAGCGGAGTCTTCTTCACAACCCCTTGCCTTGTAGCAAAGAACAAGTAATGTTCCGAATCAAATTCTTGTACAGGTATGACCGCATTGATTGTCTCGCCCTGTTCAATTTGAATGAGGTTGATAATAGGCGTACCGCGTGCAGTACGGTTAAGATCAGGAATCTCATAGGCTTTCAGCTTATACACCTTACCTTTGTTCGTAAAGAACAGCAGGTAGTGATGCGTATTGGATACAAATAGATGCTCAACAAAGTCATCATCCTTAGTACCCATGCCGACAACGCCTTTGCCGCCGCGCTTCTGGCTGCGGTAAGTGCCAACCGGCAAACGCTTGATATAGCCCGTGTGAGTAATGGAGATGATAACATCCTCACGAGGAATAAGATCCTCATCGAGAATTTCCTCATCACTTGCCATTATCTCCGTACGACGCTCATCACCGAAACGATCCTTCAATTCAGCAAGCTCTGTGCTAATAATATCGAGCACAAGCTGCTCATCAGCTAGAATCGCTTTATATTCAGCAATTTTACGCATAAGTTCTGCATACTCTGCTTCTATTTTATCTCTTTCCAGACCAGTCAGGCGCTGCAAACGCATATCCAAAATCGCTTGCGCCTGCTCATGGCTGAGCGAGAATCTTGTAATTAAGCCTTCACGAGCTTGATCAGCTGTTTGGGAAGCGCGAATGAGTGCAATGACCTCATCCAAATGGTCAAGCGCTATTCGCAAGCCCTCCAAGATATGTGCGCGAGCTTCAGCCTTTTTAAGATCAAACTCCGTACGACGACGAATGACCTCGATCTGATGCTGTAAATAATGATAAAGCATATCGCGTATGTTAAGCGTCTTAGGCTCACCATTTACGAGTGCCAGCATGTTAATCCCAAAGTTGGATTGCAGCTGTGTATGCTTGTACAAATTATTAAGTACAATGCTCGGGTTAACATCACGACGAAGCTCAATGACTACGCGCATGCCGTTACGATCCGATTCATCTCGCAAATCAGTAATACCTTCAATTTTCTTCTCGCGAACGAGCTCGGCAATTTTCTCAACTAAACGAGCTTTAATGACTTGATAAGGCAGCTCATGCACAATGATGCGCGCTTTGCCGTTATTCTCTTCAATCGTCGCCCTTGCTCGCATTGTTACCGAACCGCGGCCTGTCAAATAAGCTTGACGAATCCCCATACGGCCCATTACAAAACCGGCTGTTGGAAAATCCGGACCTTTTATGTGTTCGATGAGTTCGAGTGGCGTAATGTCAGGATTAACAATAAGCGCCTGTACTCCATCAATAACCTCATTCAAGTTATGAGGTGGAATATTCGTAGCCATACCAACCGCTATCCCAGTAACCCCGTTTACAAGAAGGTTTGGATAACGTGCTGGCAATACAACTGGTTCCGACTCTTCACCGTCATAGTTAGGAACGAAATCAATCGTTTCCTTGTTGATATCGCGTAGCAACTCCATTGCCATCTTCGAAAGACGAGCTTCCGTATAACGCATGGCAGCTGCAGAGTCGCCATCAACAGAACCAAAGTTACCATGTCCATCTACGAGCATATAACGCATGGAGAAATCTTGTGCCATCCGTACCATCGACTCATAAACTGCGGAATCACCATGCGGGTGATACTTACCGATTACTTCTCCTACAATTCTCGCTGACTTCTTGTGGGGCTTGTCCGGTGACATGCCCAGCTCAGACATCGCATACAATATGCGTCGATGCACTGGTTTAAGTCCATCCCTAACATCGGGAAGAGCGCGACTTACGATGATACTCATTGCGTAATCCATAAAGGAATCCCGCATCTCCGTACCAATATCTCGATCTCTTACAGACATACGTTGTTCTTCCGCCATGATTTACCTCCCTGACGCCATCTATAGCTACTCTTAAATCAACATAACTCTTATATTACTTTCTCAAAAAGCGAGCATATAAACCTTTTGCGCTCATGCTTTTGGAATTCCTGCGAAACTTTCGTATTTACTTGCTAAAAATAGGTGAATTACCGCTCTCCATACATGAAAACCTGCCATAAAATAAACAGACCCAACTTTCATTATACCACTCAATCGAAAGTCTGTCTCCTGCATCATTTCAAATCGATGACCTGTAAAAGCAGCATTTTGAAAGGAGAAAAATCGTTGAGTATACAACGCGTTACGAGCAAATGGGCCAAAACAAAAGTCATGTTGAAATCTGACTATTTGCGCTCTTATATGCCCCCAACAAAACTATTCGGACGCGGCAGCCTTCAGTCAATGCTTAGTGAATATGGTATGGTCTACGTCAAGCCGATAAACGGTACTTTCGGCAATGGCGTCATCCGCGTGGAGAGAACTACTGTACCTGCTCTCGGATATCGCTATCAGCTTGGGACAAAAATCTTGTTTTTCTCAACACTCGACCAGTTATACCATAAGCTAGCTCAACAAACGAAGAAGCGAAGCTATCTTGTTCAAAGAGGTATCCATTTGCTAAAACATCAAAAGCGGCGCTTCGATATTCGCGTTATGGTTCAGAAAAACCCTCATAACGAATGGGAGGCCACTGGCATTATCGGTAGACTCGCCCATCCTGCGAAAATAGTAACCAATTATCACAGCGGCGGGACTCCGATGGCACTTGAGCGGCTCATGGGCGATCATGCTAATGCTTCAGAACTTGCTGCCTTCAAAAACAAATTAAGAAAAGTCAGCATTACGATTGCCAACCAGCTACAAGGTGCCTACCCCAATATAAAAGAGCTAGGCGTGGACATCGCAATTGATGCAAAGCTGCATCCATGGATTTTGGAAGTCAATACATTACCCGACCCATTTATCTTTCGAAAGCTGCCTGATCAAAATGTTTTTCATAAAGTATATCGTTATGCAGTCGCCTATGGCCGATTTAAAAAAAGAAGCAGTCGTCCATAATGGGCGGCTGCTTCTTTTCGAAATCCTTTATCTTAAACATCTAGATTCGTTACGTATCTAGCGTATTTTTGAATAAATTCGCGGCGCGGTTCAACATTATCGCCCATAAGCGTGTCGAACACGATATCCGCTTCAATTGCATCCTCAATCGTTACCTGGAGCATTGTGCGGCTTTCAGGATCCATCGTTGTCTCCCAAAGCTGAGTAGCGTTCATCTCTCCAAGACCTTTATAGCGCTGAACGTTTACTTTTACGCCTTCTCCAAATTCAGCCAAAATCTTCTCGCGTTCCTTCTCGGTTTGCGCGTAGCGAATAACCTTATTACGCTCGATCTTGAATAGAGGAGGCTGTGCAATATAAATATAGCCAGCGTCTATAATTTCACGCATATAGCGATAGAAGAACGTTAAGATGAGCGTACGAATATGAGCGCCATCGACATCCGCATCAGTCATAATGATGATTTTGTGATAACGTGCTTTAGTTAAATCAAAATCATCGCTAATACCGGTGCCCATCGCTGTAATCATTGCCCGAATCTCAGCATTGCCAAGAATACGATCGAGACGCGCTTTTTCTACGTTCAAAATCTTACCGCGAAGCGGCAAAATGGCTTGGAAATGACGATCGCGGCCCTGCTTGGCAGATCCACCGGCAGAGTCACCTTCTACGATGTACAGTTCGCTGATCGATGCATCCTTGGATGAGCAGTCAGCAAGCTTACCAGGTAGTGAGCCAACTTCCAGAGCGCTCTTACGACGAGTCAGCTCACGCGCTTTGCGCGCAGCTTCACGAGCACGAGCAGCAGATAGACCTTTTTCTACGATTTTGCGCGAAACAGAAGGATTCTCTTCTAGAAATTCCTGCAGCTTCTCGGCAAAAAATGATTCTACGATTCCGCGGACTTCGCTGTTGCCAAGCTTAGTCTTTGTTTGTCCCTCAAATTGCGGTTCCGGGATTTTGACAGAAATAATAGCCGTCAAGCCCTCACGCACATCATCGCCGGAGAAATTCGAATCATTATCCCTGATGAGATTTGATTTGCGGGCATAATCGTTAATAATACGCGTAAGCGCGCTCTTAAAGCCCGACTCATGCGTACCGCCCTCATGTGTATTAATATTATTTGCGAAAGAGTATATATTCTCGGTGTAGCTGTCATTATACTGTAGAGCGACTTCTACTTGGATATGATCCTTCGAGCCTTCCACATAAATTGGCAGCTCATGCAAAGGTTCACGATTGCGGTTCAAGTATTTTACAAACTCGATAATACCGCCCTCATATTTAAACGTATTGGATACGCCAGTACGCTCATCACTAAGCACAATTTCAATGCCTTTATTCAAAAACGCAAGCTCGCGAATACGCGATTGCAGCGTCTCATAGTCGTATACGGTTGTTTCCGTAAAAATTTCTGTATCAGGCTTAAACGTTACTTGAGTACCTGTTTCCGTTGTCTCGCCGACAATTTTTATATCATACTGTGGAGCACCCTTGCGGTACTCTTGCTGATAGATATTGCCTTCGCGTTTTACTTGAACAATGACAAGCTCGGACAGTGCGTTTACGACAGATACGCCGACCCCGTGCAAGCCGCCGGATACTTTATAGCCCTCTCCGCCGAACTTACCTCCCGCATGCAAAACAGTCATAACGACTTCTAGCGTCGATTTTTTCAGTTTCGCATTCTCTCCTACAGGGATACCGCGTCCATTATCGATAACCGTTACGCTGTTATTCTCATGCACGATAATTTCGATTTTTGAGCAATAACCGGCCAAAGCCTCGTCAATACTGTTATCAACAACCTCCCATACGAGATGGTGAAGACCTTTGCCACTAGTGGAGCCAATATACATCCCCGGACGTTTGCGTACCGCCTCTAAACCTTCCAAGACCTGTATCTGACTCTCGTCATACGTATGCTGTTCCAAAGACATGCAACTTCACTGCTCCTCTCAACTGCTGTTCCTGATCGCCTTCGCTCTAGCCGTTAGCCACAAACTGATGGGCTCTTTTCTTAAGCGTAGAGGATGAAATAGGCGAATAATATATTTTTTGCTTCGTTACAACGATCGATTTTGGCTCTTCCTCGCCTATCGTTTCAACGTCCTTACGCTTGCGTGCTCCCGCAACGAATTGCTTGGATAGTTTAGAGGATTGCTCGATAGAAATATCAAAGATGGCCACGAGCTCCGCAGCCCGAATTATTTTCTCGCCGCCCAAATGGATGTACATGTCCTCTTCCTCACCTCTCCTATTCGCAATTTAACGTGTCACTCGGCCGTCATGCACATGATAGATGCCGGCATCCTGAAGCCTGCTCACATTCACGCTTTCAAGGCCGGTCGTTGTAATAAAGGTTTGTACTTTGCTCTGAAATGTCTCAATAAGCTGCGTCTGACGGTTCTGATCAAGCTCTGACAGCACATCGTCAAGCAGCAAAATCGGATACTCACCGATTTCCTCGTTAATGAGTTCTATTTCTGCCAATTTTAAAGACAGGGCCGTTGTTCGCTGCTGCCCCTGTGAGCCGTAGACTTGCGCTTCTTTGCCGTTGATAAAAAACGCCAAATCATCACGATGCGGACCCACGAGCGTAACGCCTCTGCGAATCTCCTGATCTTTCACCTGTGTTAACTTTATCATAAATTGATCAAATAAAACAGATTCATCTTGCTGGGCATCTGTATCAAAAGAAGGACGGTAGTCAATCGTGAGCTGCTCAGTCCCGTTCGTTATGCCTGCATGTATTCGTTCTGCAAACGTTTGTAATTTATGTATAAAGTGTTTCCTTTTTTTCATGATTTTAACACCATGCTCTGAGAGCTGCTGATTCCACACCTCAAGCATCGTTTGATTTGCCCCTCCAGGATAGGAGGCTTTCAAAAAATTGTTGCGCTGCTGCAGCACTTTTCCATATTGCTGGAGTGTATACAAATAGCCGGGCTGTACTTGTCCGATTTCCATATCGAGAAACCGTCTTCGCACTCCCGGCGTTCCTTTTACAATTTCAAGATCCTCTGGCGCAAACATGACGACATTTACCGAACCGATGAAATCACTGAGCTTACGCTGCTCAAGTCCGTTTATTTTCGCTTTTTTTCCTTGCGCTGAGAAAAGGAGATCCAGCTTAATCGCTCCGTACTTCTTATCGACCTCGCCAGTAATACGAGCGGAGCTTTCTTGCCAGCCAATAAGCTCCTTGTCCTTAGAGGTACGATGAGACTTCGTTAATGCAAGTACAAATATAGCCTCTAGCAAATTGGTTTTGCCTTGAGCATTTTGCCCAAGAAATATATTGACCTTATTCGGCGTTTGCAAGTCAATCTCGCTGTAATTCCGATAATTTTGCAGCTGTATGCTCGTTAAAAACACGTTTTGACCTCCCGGTCCGTTGGTGCGTTACTCTCTACCTACCGTAAAGACGCCGCAGCCTTCAACTTCTACTTTATCGCCAGCATACAATTTTCTTCCTCTGCGGTTATCCGCTTCTCCGTTAATAACGACAGTGTTTTCTTGAAGGAAAAACTTCGCATGACCGCCGGTTTGAATGCAATCAGAAAGCTTCAAAAATTGGCCCAGCGTTATATATTCCGTCTTGATGGCGATTTCTTTCATGAAAATAGGTCAGCCCTTTCTTGCTTATATTTGAGATTTAGCCCGTTGTTCTATAAGGCAAGATGACATACATGCTATATGCATGATCCATAGGACGAATAATAATAGGGCTCATTGCACCTGTAAAGCCAATAAACAATTGCTCGCTATCAATGACTTTAAGGACGTCGAGCATATATTTAGAGTTAAATGCGATTCGAAGAGGCTCGCCGTTAAATTCTTTTGCTTCAAGCTGCTCCGTTACTCGTCCAAGCTCAGTCGAGCTGGATGAAATTTCAATCGTTCCATCCTCAAGCGTCATAAGGCGAACGATATTCGTTTTTTCCTCACGAGACATGAGGTAGGCACGATCAATCGCGTCCATCACATTTTTTGTATCAAGTACAAGTTCTGTTTTGAACGTTTGCGGAATAATTTTAGAAGTATCGGGATAAGTTCCATCAAGGATACGTGTATAAAATAATACATTTCCGAGTTTAAACAACACTTGGTTGTCTGTTACAACGATATCGACAAGAGCATTTTGCTCTGGAACGAGCTTGGATAGCTCAATTAGTGTTTTCGCTGAAATGACGACATTGCTGAATTTGAGCTGTGCTTCTGTTTCAACTTGTGCCGTACGGCTTGCTAGTCGGTGGCGGTCCGTTGCTACAAATTTCAATTCCCCTTCAAGCAAGTTCCAAAGTACACCTGTCAAAATAGGGGTTTGTTCACTTGCTGAGGCTGCAAGCACAGTTTGGCGAATCATTGCTTTTAATAGATCGCCAGGCATTTGCAATATATCGTTTTGTTCGATGGAAGGAAGTACTGGAAATTCTTCCGGATCAAGTCCGACCATTTGTATTTCAGTAGAGCCCGAACGGATCATCGTCTGATAAGTATTGCTCACATCGATAACGACTTGCTCGGATGGGAGTTTTTTTACAATCTCCACGAAAAACTTTGCGGGCAAAACGACGCTTCCCGGTTTATCCACATGTGCAATAACGAATTGATCTCTTTCCACAGGGATGAAGCTTTGAATAGAGATATCGGTATCGCTTGCTGTAAGTGTTACCCCAAGATGAGTAACCTCAATTTTGATACCGCCGAGAATAGGTATAGCAGGACGTGAGGAAGCAGCCTTTGCTACTTGCTGGATCGCATCGTTTAATTCATTTTTTGAGATTGTTAATTTCATGATTTCACTCCTAGCGTTCTTATAAATTCATCCAAGTATGAGCTCTCACAAACGATTTTTTTGAAAATGGCGTAAATTGGTTATGTTTTGATGATTTCGCGTTTATTTTAAACGTTATACAAACCTTATACTTCACCGCGAAGCGAGCATTTGCCTGTAAAGGCTGGCATCAGCCGTTTTGCCGTATTTGATGATGTTTTTTTAAAGATTTTTAGTAGTCGTAGTAGTAGGGGCACTGAATATGTGGATAACCCCTTGGAAGACCGATAAAGCAAGCCTATCCACATGTGCATAGCTTGTGCATAGGCTTGCTTAGTTGTTCACATATGATTTTTGATCTTTTCGGTCAGGTTTTGAATGATTTTGTACAGGTCCTGATCTATTTTAAGCTGCTGTGTAATTTTCTCATGTGCGTGGATAACGGTTGTATGGTCACGCCCGCCAAAAGCCTCGCCAATCTTCGGAAGCGAGAAATCGGTGAGCTCCCTGGATAGATACATTGCGATTTGCCTAGGATAGGCTACCGCCTTCGTTCGTTTCCGCGCTTTGAATTCCTCTAGCCGCAGCCCGTAGAACTCCCCAACCTTCGTCTGAATATCATGCATCGTAATCATTCTAGGTCTGCTGGAAGGAATGATATCCTTAAGCGCTTCTGCCGCCAAATGCGACGTAATGTCTGCATTTATCAAGGATGAATAGGCGACTACCCGAATAAGGGCACCCTCCAGTTCACGAATATTTGTATCGATTTGATTAGCGATATAGATCATCGCTTCGTTAGGAATATCTAGATTCTCAGCGCGTGCTTTCTTGCGCAGTATTGCAATCCGCGTCTCCAGATCCGGCGGCTGAATGTCGGTAATAAGTCCCCATTCAAAGCGAGAGCGAAGCCTTTCTTCCAGCGTAGGAATTTCCTTTGGAGGCCGGTCACTTGAAATGACAATTTGTTTCCGCTCCTCATGCAGCGCATTAAAGGTGTGGAAAAACTCTTCCTGCGTCTGTTCTTTTCCGGCTAGAAATTGAATATCGTCAATGAGCAGAACGTCGATATTGCGATACTTCGTACGGAAGCTTTCACCACGATTATCACGGATAGCGTTAATGAATTCGTTGGTGAATTTCTCAGACGAGATGTAAAGAACTTTCGTATTCGGGTTGTGATCCATGATGTAGTGGCCAATGGCATGCATTAAGTGGGTTTTGCCTAGCCCAACTCCACCGTATAAAAACAATGGATTGTAAGCTTTGGCCGGCGCTTCCGCTACGGCAAGCGATGCTGCATGCGCAAAACGGTTGTTAGCACCGATAACGAATGTATCAAATGTATACTTCGGGTTAAGCATATGAGTAGGTGTCGCTTCCTCATTCATGACAGGGGAATGCACCGCTTTCGGCGGGAACATATATGCGGGCTCCGCACCCTTAGGTTCCTCAATAGAGAAGCGAACATCGACTTGTCTGCCCAAAAACTCAAACAGTGTCGTTCTTATTAGCTTCGTATAACGGCCCTCCAGCCATTCGGCCGCAAATGTTGTCGGCGCTGTTACTTCAAGCATGGAATCATCAACAAAATTAGCTTTCGTTGCTTTGAACCAAGTGTCAAAGCTCGGTTTGCTCAATTTCGTCTGTATGATCGACAACACTTGCTGCCATAAATCATAGGTATGGCTGTCCACAGACTGTCACTCCTTATCCAAATCGCCACAAGTGGCGCAGTTGCAAGAAAAAATGTCGAAAACAAGGGTATTATAACGAAAGCATCCACATTATGAAGAGAAATAAGTGAATGAGTTATAAATAGGGGATGAGTTTGTTCACAATGTTATCCACAGGCTGTTGATAAAACTGAGGCAATATTGATCTAATCCACAGTGAAAACATAATTATCATAGCAAAAGATGCCTTATATTTCAACGAAATCGCATATTTTATCCACATTCTCAACTGCTTGTGCATAAAAGTTATCTACACCACTACATATTGTTTATATCTTGTTAAGATTTCGACAAAGTTCGTTTAACCCGCCTGTGGATTGTGCACATGTTATTAGTTTTTGAAAAATGAAGTCAATTCATGCGTTTATCCACAGCTGACTTGAAATTATTTTTATCAACAAGAGGGTGCTGGAGCTGATCATTGACTTTTGGGGCTGGGCATGGTTTAATAAAAAAAGCGTTTTTTTAAATATAAGACGTTATAGGTGCATGCTTATAATGCTGCTTATATACACCGCGAAACGATGCTGCTCCGTCAAACTATGACGGCGAGAGCCGTTTACGCTTGATTGGAAACACGCAGTATAGGAGGTGCAGAACGATGAGACCTACATTTAGACCTAATGTAAGCAAACGCGCGAAAGTGCATGGATTCCGCAAACGGATGAGCACGAAGAACGGACGTAAAGTTTTGGCAGCGCGTCGTCAAAGAGGAAGAAAAGTACTGAGCGCATAAGCAGAAGACCACGTCCGGTGGTCTTTTTTTTTTGCTTGTGAGGATGAGGAGTGAGTGAGCAGCAGCTTAGGCTGCTCGCTTGCTGACTATACTTAGAAGATGAACAAGAGAACGGTGGCCAACAGTCGTGCATAGAAAATTGCGTCTTCGCAATCGTGAAGACTTCAGCCGGATTTATCGAGGCGGCAAATCGTTTGCGAATGGGCAATTCGTCGTCTATTGGTCGAAACAACCATCGGCGGAACCATTTCGCCTCGGTGTATCGGCAAGCAAAAAAATAGGCAATGCGGTAGTACGTAATCGCATGCGCAGAATGATTAAAGAAATTGTTCGTCACCAAGCTAATCGAATCGTTCCCCGAACCGACTTCATACTAATAGTAAGAAAGCCTGCTACATTGATGAAGATGAAGGATATGGAGAAGAGCGTTCTTCATGTATTGAAGAAGGCCGGTTTGCTGAAAAGCACGAGTAGTTCAAAAGAGAAGCAGGCAGATTAACGATATTTTGCCGGCTTGCTTCGCATGCCTAAAAAACGTGATACAGCATGCGCCAAGAAAGCGGATGCATGGATAGTCTCGTTGTTTCTTTGTCCCATAAATTATGGTATAGTCTAGATTGAAAATATAAGATTGTATTAGTCATACAATGCCTGTATTTTTCCACGAAACATATGCTGCGCCGCAAGAGTACGGCTATTGCCGCTGACGCTTGATGTAATGGCTTTCAGAGAGGAGTTTTAAAGTTGTTGTTTTGGACAAAAAACAAGAAAATGATTTTAGTGTTCGGTCTTGTTCTGCTTATGGGTGTGCTGGCAGGATGCGGCGCTCCATCAACAGAGACAACCGAGACTGCTGATCTATTGAAGGGGAACTTCTGGGAGAAGAACGTCGTTTATTACTTTGCCTTAACGCTTGATACGTTCGCAGGCTGGTTTGGCGAATCCTACGGACTTGCGATATTGCTCCTGACGATCATTGTAAGAACATTGATTTTGCCGTTAACGCTAAAACAATACCGCAGCTCCAAAGCTATGCAGGCGTTGCAGCCGCAAATGGCTGAAATTAAGAAAAAATACAAAGACAATCCGCAAAAACAGCAAGAAGAGACAATGAAGCTTTTCCAAACGCATCAAGTAAATCCGATGGCGGGCTGTTTGCCTCTAATTGTTCAAATGCCGATTTTTATCGCTTTGTACAATTCAATCTACAAAAACCCTGATATTCGTGAGCATACATTCTTGTGGCTTCAGCTTGGAGAGAAAGATCCATATTACATTCTTCCTATTCTTGCTGCCGCTACAACGTTCATTCAGTCAAAGATGATGCAGAAGCAGCAAACACAAACAATGCCAGGTATGGGCATGATGCTGGCGATCTTCCCTGTGCTCATTTTTGTAATGGCACTTTCTTTCCCAGCGGCTCTTCCTTTGTACTGGGTTTACAGCAACATTTACACAATCATTCAAAACTACTTCCTATACGTTCGTTCATCTGACAAAGGTAAGGAGGCCCCTGCGAAATGAAGAAAATCATTGCATCGGGGAAAACGGTAGAAGATGCTGTACGTAACGGATTATTACAATTGCAAGTAACTGAAGACCGCGTTAAACAAGTTGTGCTTGAGCAGCCAACCAAAGGTTTCTTTGGACTGTTCGGCGCAAAGGAAGCGAAAGTTGAGCTTGAGCTTATTCCCGATCCCATGCTTGAAGCGGAGAATTTCCTCCGTGAAGTGGCTGGCACGATGGGATTGCAAGTAAACATCGATCGAAAGCAAACAAGAGACGGTATACATATTGCTGTAACAGGCAGTGGAGATCTTGGCATGCTGATTGGACGTCGCGGACAAACGTTGGATGCATTACAGTACTTGGTTAATATTGTGGCTAATCGTTATTCTGACAGTCATTTGCGTATCGTACTTGATGCAGAAGATTTTCGGGAGCGCCGCCGCAAAACGTTAGCGGATTTATCCGACCGTTTGGCGGGACGAGTTATCCGCACAAGAAAAGAAGTTGTCTTGGAGCCGATGTCGCCGCATGAGCGCAAAGTTATTCATTCGCAGTTGCAGAACCACCCTAAGGTGAAAACGTTTAGTAAAGGCGATGAGCCGAACCGGCGAGTCGTTATTGCATTAAGACAATAAGCTGTACAATATAAATGTATACGAATCAATACGCTATCCACAGCAATGGCTCATAATGGTCATTGCTGTTTTTCCATTTGAGAGGTGCTGACAGCAATGGTACATGATACGATAGCTGCCATTTCCACAGCAGTCGGAGAAGGCGGAATCGCAATAATTAGAGTAAGCGGACCTGAGGCAATTGCAGGTATCGCGAGTGTTTTTCGTTCGAAAATAAATCTAAATGATGCGGATACACATACGCTGCATTATGGTCATATTCTCGATCCGAGGTCTGGAGAAGAGGTTGAAGAAGTACTTGTTACGCTGATGAGAGGTCCCCGTTCATTTACCGCGGAGGATGTTGTCGAAATTAACGCACATGGCGGTGTTATTGCCGTTAAAAAGGTGCTTGATGTCGTATTGCAGCTGGACGGCTATCGCACAGCGGAGCCTGGCGAGTTTACGAAGCGTGCCTTCCTGAATGGTCGAATCGATCTTATGCAGGCAGAGGCTGTTATCGATTTGATTCGTTCCAAATCTGATCGAGCATTTTCCGCTGCCCGCAAACAAGCAGAGGGCGTTCTGTCGAAGCGGATTAAAGCTTTGCGGCAGACGGTCATTGAGCTGCTTGCCCATATAGAAGTGAACATCGATTATCCGGAGCATGACGTAGAGGAAATGACGAGTTCATTCATTCGTGACCAATGCGATTCTGCTATTAATGAAATAGATCGTCTGTTAAAAACCGCAAACGAAGGCAAGATACTAAGAGAAGGTATTGTAACAGCTATCGTTGGGCGTCCCAATGTCGGTAAATCGTCTTTAATGAATGTACTTACGCAGGAGAATAAGGCTATCGTTACCGACATCCCGGGTACGACTCGTGATGTCATTGAACAATTTGTAGCTCTAAACGGAATTCCACTTCGACTGCTCGATACGGCCGGTATTCGTGAAACAACGGATGTTGTTGAGCGAATTGGGGTGGAGCGCTCTCGCAATGCGCTTGAAGAAGCGGATCTCATTTTGCTAGTGCTGAACTATAATGAGCCGTTGCAGGCTGATGATCGGGAGCTATTGTTGCAAATGAAGGGTCGCCCAGTCATTGCGATCATAAATAAGACTGACTTGCCGCGTCAATTAGAAATTGAGGTGGTGGAGGAGTCGATTCCGGTCGATTCCATCGTTAAAATGTCGGTTCTTGAGGAAGATGGGTTAGACCGTTTAGAGAAGACGATAAGCGAGATGTTTTTTGAAGGCCAGCTTGAATCAGGTGATCTGACATATGTGAGCAATGTTCGACATATTGCTTTATTGAAGCGGGCGAGGCAATCGCTAGTCGATGCAATAGAAGCATCTGATACAGGAATACCGATTGACCTTATTCAAATTGATGCCAGATCCGCGTGGGAGTCGCTTGGTGAAATTTTGGGTGATGAGGCTGGAGATTCATTAATTGATCAAATTTTCTCGCAGTTCTGCTTAGGGAAATAGATGGAAGTAGGCTTTTGCAGCCGATATGAATTAAACTTACAACATGTGGCTTTCATGAAGTACGTTGCTAAAAAGTGATTTTACTAATGAGGCAGAGTTTCCAGCTGCCTGTACTATTTAAGATTAGCGCAGCTCTAAGTGTTAATTAAGGAAATAGAATTTCGAGCTAATCGTTATTCTATTCAGCATATAGGTTTCACTGAAATGATGGGGCATATGAAAGCTTTCTATGAAAGCCTTCGGTTATGCTTACGAAGTGGTTTTCTACGAAAACCTAAGTTAATGCTTACGAAGTGGTTTTCTACGAAAACCTTTAGGAGGGTAAAGGACAATGAGGTATATAGCTGGTGAATATGACGTGATCGTCATTGGAGCGGGGCATGCAGGCTGTGAAGCTGCACTTGCGGCTGCACGTATGGGCTGCGAAACGCTGCTGCTTACAATAAATCTAGACATGGTTGCTTTTATGCCATGTAATCCATCTATCGGCGGACCTGCAAAAGGCCATGTGGTGCGTGAAATTGATGCGCTCGGCGGTGAGATGGGACGTAATATCGATAAAACGTTCATTCAAATGCGGATGCTTAATACAGGTAAAGGTCCAGCGGTGCACGCACTGCGTGCGCAAGCTGACAAGTTTGATTATCAGCATTTAATGAAAAAGACAATTGAAGAAACACCTCATTTGACTCTGAGACAGGGTATGGCTGAAGAGCTTATTGTTGAGGATGGAAAATGCTTAGGAATCGTTACAAAAACAGGCGCTGAGTACCGTGCAAAGACTACGGTTGTTACAACGGGCACCTATTTGCGCGGCAAAATTATTATGGGAGAGCTGATGTATGAGAGCGGACCAAATAATCAACAGCCGTCAGTCAGACTTTCGGCAAGCTTGAAGGAGCATGGTTTGGAGCTTGTACGTTTCAAGACAGGTACGCCTCCGCGTGTTCACAAAGATACGATTGATTTTTCGAAAACAGAAATTCAACCTGGCGACGATAAACCGAAGTTTTTCTCGCATGAGACGGAATCCTCCACAAACGAGCAATTGCCTTGCTGGTTAACATATACATCTGAAGCGACGCACAAAATTATCAATGACAATCTTCATCGTGCGCCAATGTTCTCAGGTGCGATTGAGGGAACGGGTCCAAGATATTGTCCTTCTATTGAAGATAAAATCGTCCGTTTTGCTGATAAGCCAAAACACCAAATCTTCTTAGAGCCAGAAGGTAAAAATACCTCTGAGTATTATGTACAAGGTCTTTCCACAAGTATGCCAGAAGATGTACAGCTTGGTATTTTACGTTCTATACCAGGTTTGGAAAAAGTTGAGATAATGCGCAACGGTTATGCGATCGAATATGATGCGGTAGTTCCTACACAGCTGTGGCCATCTTTGGAGACAAAGGTGATTGATGGTTTATTCACAGCTGGACAAATAAACGGAACTTCTGGTTATGAGGAAGCTGCGGGACAAGGCGTTATGGCTGGCATTAATGCTGCACGCAAGGTACAAGGGAAAGAACCAATTATTATTGGTCGTGCAGATGGCTATATCGGTGTAATGATCGATGATCTTGTTACGAAGGGGACGAACGATCCTTATCGTTTGCTCACTTCAAGAGCGGAATATCGATTGCTGCTTCGCCATGACAATGCAGATTATCGTCTAACGCCAACTGGCTACGAAATCGGTCTTATTTCGGAAGAGCGTTACAATAAATTTTTGCGTAAAAAAGAATTGGTTGAAATTGATATTGAACGTCTACGCGGAACTAAAGTAAAACCTGATCAAGCAAATGAAATGCTGTTAGCAGCGGGTACAGCGCCAATGGAGCATGGCACTGATGCGTTATCGTTGCTTCGTCGACCGGAAGTTACTTATGCGATGCTGGAAACGGTTGTACCTTCCGTTCCAGAAATGACAGAGGAAATGAAGGAACAGGTTGAAATTCAAATTAAATATGCAGGTTATATTGAGAAGCAGCTTGTGCAAGTAGCACGTTTGAACAAAATGGAGAAAAAACGTATTCCTGATGACATTGATTATAGCGATGTTCGCAGCTTAGCATCTGAAGCAAAGCAAAAGCTTTCTGTTATCAGACCGCTATCTATTGGTCAAGCGTCAAGGATTGCCGGTGTTACACCAGCTGATATTTCCATACTGCTTGTTTACTTGGAACATTACAACCGTGTTACTGCAGCGAGAGGGTCATAATATGGATGAAACATTAAAATGGTTTACAAAACGAATGGAGGAGAGCGGTATTCCGCTTTCTCCCGTTCAGCTTGAACAATTCGAAACTTATTATCGCCTGCTCGTTGAGTGGAATGAGAAAATGAATTTGACCGGCATTACCGAACGTGATGCTGTATACGAGAAACATTTTTATGATTCCGTATCGCTTTCTTTTTATACGAAGATGGACAGTGTTCGCAAGCTTGCTGATATAGGTTCCGGAGCGGGTTTTCCTAGTATTCCTTTGAAAATTTGTTTTCCTCATTTGCAAATCATGATTGTTGATTCTTTGAATAAAAGAATACAATTCCTAACGCATCTGACAGAGCAGCTTGGTTTAGATCAGGTTTTATGTTTGCATGGCCGGGCTGAAGATATTGCACAATTGCCAGACCACCGTGACAAGTATGATTTAGTAACGGCAAGGGCAGTTGCGAGATTAAATGTATTAAATGAATTTTGTTTGCCCTTCGTAAAAAAAGGTGGATTGTTTGCTGCAATGAAAGGCTCGCAATCGGATGAAGAAGTTCGGGAGGCAGCTTTAAGCCTAAGAGAACTCAAAGGAAAAATTAAATCACAGCATCAGTTATCGCTTCCAAACGAACAATCAGAGCGACATATTATTTTAATAGAGAAGCTAGATGCTACTCCGCGTAAATACCCTAGAAAAGCAGGCACTCCACTAAAACAGCCACTTGTGTAGCTGGCATCTAATGTTCCACGTGAAACATTTTGCAAATGGTTACTTGGGGAAAAGAACTTCCATTTTCTTATAACAATTATTTGTTCTAAAATGATGTCAAGCAGGAGATCGTCCAGTGATAGTCGAATTATTATAGTAGATGAAGAGACTGGACGATACCGTTACATAGACGAACCAATAAATGTCTTCATAAGACATATTGAAGTTCGTATCACGGGCAAATATAAGCATCGTATCAAGCGTTACAGCCATACCTGATTATATTTTAACTGAAGCCTCTCCTATCATTTCCGAATGAAATTTGTTATGGATGTTCGCCGTGCAGTTGACGATTATTACCTGAGAGAGGTTCTAGTAACCGAAATAATCCAATTGGCAATGAACCAATCTTACTGCTGAAGCGTATTTATTGCAAAAACCTTGTAATTGCTTTTTAATAGAATGGAGACATTTTCCTAGTTTACTAGTGTTGATGCTGACATTTTGTATGAAACGCATGCTTCCCATTACTACGATGGGGGATATGGTTTCTTTTGAAGTGATTAGAAACAAGGTTTATCTCATGATCGGGTGGTAATTATCGATATGAAAGAACAATTTTCTCGATTGTTCGGCCTGTCCGAGCAGCGCATACCGCAAGAAGAAGTACGGCAAATACCGATTCAAGAAATCGACGCAAGCCCATTTCAGCCGCGGACGATTTTTGATGATGACCGAATTGAAGAATTATGTCAAACGATAAAAACGCATGGTGTTATTCAGCCTATCGTTGTTCGTATGCGTAATGGAAGATATGAAATCATAGCAGGGGAACGTCGCTGGCGTGCTGTTACTAAGCTTGGTTACGATACGATCCCTGGTATTGTTCGTGAATTCAACGATTCACAAACAGCTTCCATTGCTTTAATTGAGAATCTTCAAAGAGAAGGTTTATCGGCAATTGAGGAAGCGATAGCCTATCAAAAATTAATCGAGCTTCATCAATTAACACAGGAAAGCTTGGCTCAGCGTCTAGGGAAAAGTCAATCGACGATTGCCAATAAATTAAGATTGTTAATGTTGAATGATACGATTAAGATGGCTTTAATGGAACGGAAAATTACGGAACGACATGCAAGGGCTTTGTTGTCGCTCGATAATGAAGAATTGCAGCTTAAAGTATTAGATGAAATCATAACTAAAGATTTGAATGTTAAGCAGACTGAGGTTAGAATCGCTTTCCTAAAAGAGTCTACAAAACTCAAGAAAGCGAAACGTATTTCTTTTACTAAGGACGTACGACTAGCCCTTAATACAATCAGACAATCCATTGAAATGGTTTCTGGTTCTGGATTGCAAATTAAGACGAATGAAAAGGATCATGAAGATCATTATGAAATAACGATCCAGATCCCTAAAAGATAAAGTTATATCTTAAAATAGTATAATTTAATGCTTATTTGTGCCGCCCTCACTGAGGGCGGCGATGCCATTTGTAGCTAGTTTTTTATTAAATGAGCTGCACATGTATGGTTCATGTTAATTAACTAGTTTTAAGTTATTAGCATTTATACGTTAATGGATCTTAAGAAAATAGCACATAAAAGTTGTACACATAGAGGTGAGCCGGTTTTGTCGAAGATAATTGCAATAGCCAACCAGAAGGGCGGTGTCGGAAAAACGACAACGTCTGTCAATTTAGCTGCCTGTCTTGCATCACTTGGTAAAAAAGTGCTGCTAGTTGATATTGATCCACAAGGGAATACAACAAGTGGTCTCGGTATTAACAAAGGGGACGTAACGAATTGTATTTACGATGTGCTTATTAATGAAGTCCATCCAAAAGATGCAATGTTCGAGACGGCGGTTCCAGGTCTGAAAATCATTCCAGCAACGATTCAATTGGCTGGTGCCGAAATCGAATTAGTACCGACGATATCAAGAGAGCTGCGTTTGAAAAAGTCTTTGCATATGGTTAAGGATGATTTCGATTATGTCCTTATTGATTGTCCTCCGTCACTTGGGATATTAACGATAAATTCGTTAACCGCAGCTGACTCTGTTCTTATTCCTATTCAGTGCGAATATTATGCTCTTGAAGGTTTGAGTCAATTGCTTAATACGGTTCGACTCGTTCAAAAGCATTTAAATACATCGCTTCAAATTGAGGGTGTTCTTCTGACCATGCTTGATGCGAGAACGAATTTGGGAATTCAAGTTATTGAAGAAGTGAAAAAGTATTTCCAGCAAAAAGTGTACCAAACGATTATTCCACGTAATGTACGTTTAAGTGAAGCGCCATCACATGGACAAGCTATTATCACATACGACCCGCGTTCTAAAGGTGCAGAAGTTTATCTTGAACTCGCAAAGGAAGTGATTATGTATGAGCAAGCGGCTAGGTAGAGGGCTGGATGCGCTTATCCCATCGCTTTCTGTGAATGACGATGATAAAGTGATTGAAATTACCTTATCCCAACTAAGGCCAAATCCGTATCAACCTAGGAAAACATTTGATGAGGATTCGATTAAAGAATTAGCAGAATCCATTAAGCAGCATGGCATCATTCAACCTATTATTGTTCGTACTGTATTGAAGGGTTACGAAATTATAGCAGGTGAGAGACGCTTCCGCGCTTCGCAATATTGTGGAAATGCAACAATACCTGCTGTTGTAAGATCGTTTACTGATCAACAGGTTATGGAGATTGCTTTAATAGAGAACCTACAGCGCGAGGATTTGAATGCAATTGAAGTTGCTATTGCTTATCAGGCGCTTATCGATAAGTTCAAGCTTACGCAAGAAGAGTTGTCCATGAAAGTCGGAAAGTCACGTTCTCATATTGCCAACTTCGTTCGGTTGCTTTCGTTGCCAACTGAAATAAAAGATAATGTTTCACGTGGAACAATTTCTATGGGTCACGCAAGAGCGTTGGTCGGCATTAAAGATGATAAGGTGCAAAAGGAATTAGCAGATCTTACCGTTTCTCAAGAGTGGAGTGTCCGCGAACTTGAAGAGGCGATTCAGAAGCTTGATTCGAAGCAGCCGGAAGATACAGCCAAGCCGAGTCAGAAAAAACGCGATCCGTATATTGACCATTTAGAGGAGTCGCTTCGTGAAC
This sequence comes from Paenibacillus sp. NRS-1760, assembly GCF_050467785.1. Taxonomy (NCBI): domain Bacteria; kingdom Bacillati; phylum Bacillota; class Bacilli; order Caryophanales; family Paenibacillaceae; genus Paenibacillus; species Paenibacillus sp. NRS-1760. The sequence goes on from NZ_JBITPK010000008.1 coordinate 22,005, forward strand.
GATTTAAAACGACAGTGAAAATTAAACAGCAAAAAGATAAAGGTAAAATTGAGCTACAATACTATAGTAAACAGGATTTGGAACGTTTGCTAGAATTGCTTCAATACATGGCATAGACTATACCAAACAATGGCATACCTTAGTTGTAATCTTGCTTTTGAAAGATTAAACTAAGGTATGCCATTGTTGTGAGCAGGCAGCTAGGAAAGGTGTGAAATTCGTGAGCAATCATAATCAATCACTCATTTATTTGGATCATGCGGCAACCTCTTGGCCTAAGCCGCCTGCAGTAACAGAAGCAGTCGTTAATGCTATGTTAAATGACGCTGCTAATCCGGGAAGAGGCAGTCATGCTATGGCTGTGCGAGCAAGTCGAATATTATTTGAAACGCGCAAACAATTGGCTAAACTGTTTAACATAAAAAACCCGAATGACATAGCATTCACCTCTAACACGACGATGTCATTAAACATGGCGATTAAAGGTTGGTTGAAGCCTGGTGATCATGTTATCGCAACTTCAGTAGAACATAATTCAGTAAGAAGACCATTATATTATCTGGAACAGACAATCGGTATTGAAGTGACATATGTAGAATCGGATGAACGTGGAAATATTAACATAGATGATGTTGCCTCAGCTATTCGTTCTAACACAACACTTGCTATTGTTAATCATAGTTCCAACCTGTTAGGAACAATTATGCCTGTAGCGGATATAGCTGAACTAACAAGGAAGCATGGAATAAAATTGTTAGTTGATGCCGCGCAAAGCGCAGGTATTTTACCTATAGATGTAAGAACAATGGGCATTCACATGCTGGCATTCCCGGGACATAAAGGATTATTGGGCCCACAAGGCACAGGAGGGCTGTACATCGATCCTGAGCTTGATTTGGCGCCTTTATTACATGGCGGGACAGGAAGCCAATCTGAGGCAGTAGAGCAGCCTCAAGTGAGGCCAGATCGTTATGAGGCGGGAACACAAAATACACCGGGCTTGGCAGGGCTCAAAACCGGTGTACAGTATGTTCTGAATGAGACGGTGCACAATATCCATACTAAGGAATGGATGCTTACTCAGAGATTAATGCAAGGCCTTGAACCAGTAAAGGGAGTCAAAATACTGGGGCCAGAGCTTGGCAAACAGAGAACTGGAATTGTAGCTTTTAATCTAGAGGGCGTTGATCCTTCTGAATTATCATTCATATTGGATCAGCATTACCAAATTGCTGTGCGAGCTGGATTTCATTGCACTCCACTCGCACATGCATGTGCAGGAACATTGGAAACAGGAGCTATACGAGCAAGTGTCGGTGTTTTTACAACGAATGAAGAAATTGATGCGTTAACAGGTGCAATCAGAGAGATTGCACAGCAATATGGCGTTTAGCATTGAACTGGGGGCGGAGTAACTAAGATGGAAGATTGGACATCAAATCCGATGAATGCAGTTACGGTGGGCATTGCGTTATTTGCCATCGTATTATTCATTTGGATAGCGGTTTTAGGCGGACGGCTGAAAAAGCTAAGAAAGCAATATACAGCGGTAATGGGGAATACAGGTGTGACGAATATGGAAGATGTCATTGTTGAATTGAAGCAAGGCCTTGCCGAGCAGCAGCAAGCGAATGCGGAGCTGAAGGCGCAGCTAATTGAAATGCAATCTACTGTAACAACGCAAAAAGGAAAAGTAGGTGTCATTCGTTATAATGCTTTTGCTGAACAGGGCAGTGATCTCAGCTTTTCAATCGCAATTATTAATGATGAGAAAGATGGAGCCGTATTCTCAGGTATTCATAGCAGGGAGAATACTTATGTCTATGCAAAACCTCTTGAAAAAGGCCAATCAGTTTACCCATTAACCCCTGAAGAGCATAAAGCTATTTTGGAAGCAAAATAGGAAATTTATTTGTTATTAAATATTATCCGAAGCAGCGGTTTGTTCAAGAACGCTGGTCGTGATATGCGCATTGTTCGCAATAGCAGTAAATAAACTGAGCGAAATAATGTCGGCCATTTTCATAACGAGATGCAGACGAGTGTTTTGTAGCACAAAATACTCCATAAATCCGCCTACATTAACGATACCAGTAATATGAATGTCGCCAACAGGAGGAAGGTCCTTGTTGACGCCAGCACCAGGACGCACAGGTCCTACACCAACTTGAATGCTGCCTACGCTGGATACTTGACCAAGGCAGGCATCAATACCAATCACAAATGGTTTGTGGAACCGCCGATTGATCTCGATAAGGGTATCATCTAAATTCATAGCATGAACCGGATTTTCAAGCGTGCCAAATAGTGAAAAATGAGGGCTGCGGTATTTTGATAGTGAGGTTCCAATCAGCGGTCCTAAAGAGTCTCCTGTTGAACGGTCCGTGCCTACGCAGACAACTACGATGGGGCGTGCAGCAGCCATTTCTTCGAGCATGGCTGTAAGTCGATTTACTAGCATGCCAATTACGTTTGCGGTGGTGTAGGGCACCTTCAAAGGCGTCTCTTTAATAAATGAAAGCTTCATAGAATCCCTCCGATTATACCGATATGCTACTAGTATATGGATAGGACAACCATTTTATACGTCAGATAGTTTTGATATTTTGTTTGCCAAGAAAGTTTGTCATGCTAATTTAATGGAGGTCTTGCTTGTGTTAATTGCCTTCGATTCAACTCAGCAAGCATTGCGTGCAGAAATGCTGCTCGAATACGCAGATATTGAAATTGACATATGTCCCACGCCGAAGGAAATTACAGCCGGCTGCGCATTATCTATTCATTTTCCTGAGGAAGATTTGATAACGGTTAAGGAAGTTATTGTGCAGGAAAACGTGGAAGTTAGAGGTATATTTAAGCCGATTGAAGCCGGTTATGAGCAAATCGACATGTAAATATATTCAAAGTTAATGAGGAGGAATTGTGATGTCAATCAGAGAACGATATGATGAATTTGTTGATTGGTTGACAAACAATGAATTATGGCAAGCATTTGGGAGTTCTGCGCTGCGAATCGTCATGTTCTTATTCATTGGCCGTGTAGTTGTATGGGTAATTCATAAAACCATTGATCGAATTATTTTAGAGCGTGAGAACAAGATGTTGATCAACCATACAAGGCGAATGACAACCGTAGGCAAGCTGATGAAAAATGTAACTTCTTACGTCGTCTATTTTATAACCATTATGCTCATATTGTCTGAATTCGGGATTAATTTAGGGCCATTGCTCGCAGGAGCAGGTGTACTCGGACTTGCTGTCGGGTTTGGTGCTCAAAGCCTGGTGAAGGATATTATTACGGGATTTTTTATTGTACTCGAAGATCAATTCGCTGTAGGCGATGTGATTCAGACAGGGCAATTCAAAGGGACCGTAGAAGTCATTGGACTTAGGACAACCCGTATTCAGAGCTGGACAGGGGAGGTTCATATTGTTCCCAATGGCATGATCAATGAGGTTACAAACTTCTCGATTAATAATAGCATCGCAGTTGTTGATATTTCGATTGCTTTTGAGGAAGAAGTAAATCGTGCGCTAGAGGTCATTCGACATACGATGATCACGATGAAGGATGAAAATTTAATTAATGCACCGGAAGTGCTTGGTATTCAGGCTATTGCTCCAACAGGGGTAACGCTTCGAGTGATTGCTGAGTGTCGACCGAATACGCATCCGATCGTATCACGCAAGTTAAATATGGAGCTGAAAAAGGCATTAGATGCGAGTGGTATTGAAATTCCATATCCTCGAATGGTCACTTATCATCGCAATGGAAAGGGAGGCGAAAAAGATGGAGCGTAAGCAATTTGAGCTAGGCGATGTTGTTCAAATGAAAAAACAGCATCCATGCGGCTCTAATGAAATGGAAGTCATTCGGATGGGGATGGATATCCGAATTAAATGCGTCGGTTGTAAGCACAGCGTTCTAATACCTAGAGCTAAATTTGAAAAAAACATGAAAAAGGTGCTGCGCTCCAAAGCCTCTGAAGAAGGCTTAAGTTAAGCAGAAGTACGAACGGCTAAGGGGTTTTAAGGAAATACTTGCGCGTTGACAAGCACTGTGATACAATAATTTTTACATGCGGAGAGGTACCCAAGAGGCCCAAGGGGGCTGACTCGAAATCAGCTAGGCGGGTCAAACCGTGCGTGGGTTCGAATCCCACCTTCTCCGCCATTATATTAAACATTTACGGTTCCTTCAGAGGAACCGTTTTTTTATGTCTTTTTAATAGGTTAGGAAAAACCATAGGAATAAATAATATAGAAAAGAGAGCTCTTGCGAGCTCTCTTCCTGACGGTGAATAATGGCTGAGTCGATCAATTCTCACTGCAAGCTGTTGAAACATCATTCGTCAATCGGAACAAATCAGCTAAAGCTTCATTAAATCCTTTTGAGCACAATCATACACGGCCGATTGAACGGTAACGTCTATCAATGCTCGAATGCGCGTGTGTTACAGACAAGTGTCTTTGGCACAACCCTCCGCTTCTCTCCTGAGTGGACGAAATCCTCACGCGATGAGAGCTAATCCGTTTTTAGACGGGTATAGTGTCTCCGCGTTTGCCGAAATGGTTCAATGGAACCACACCTCTCTTGCACCGTCAAAAATTAGAATGGCCAAAGTGATGTTTTATTATTCAAAACCATGTAGAAAAATTAATGGCCCATTCGTTTCCATTTACGCTCGTGGTTAGAGGTGTCAGGAAAACGCTGCCCTTTGCTGAGCTTGACCTTCTTCGGATTATTGATTCCCATATGAAATGAGTTCACACCGTCCTCGATGTATGTGCCATCATTCGGAGCTTTGTCGCCCGGCGAAAACATTGTACCTTCACCCATTATGATCAGCCTCCAGCTTATATTTAGAGCGGATAGATAAATGCACAAGATCTATCCCTTCATGTTGTAGTATTAGCGGGCAATGGAATTTGCATGAGTAGCAGATAACGGCTATAAAATGGATTGACCATCGCCAGAAGTTGCCTGCGAAGCAACATCATCTATTTTCGCTTGTCATAGGCGTACAGATTTGATATAGTATAGAGATGCGAGCAGAAGCTCGTTCCTTGCTCCATTTATGGGGCCGTTAGTCCAAGAGGAGGTGAAACAATATGCGCAAATATGAAGTAATGTACATCGTTCGTCCAGACGTTGAGCAAGAAGCCTTGCAAGCGATCGTTGACAAATTCCATGGCATTATCTCCAATGGCGGAGAAGTCACAAAGCAAGATGTGAGCGGAAAACGTCGTCTTGCGTATGAAATCAACAAGCTTCGTGATGGTTATTTTGTACTCGTTCATTTCAATGCAACTACTGAAGTTGTAAATGAACTTGACCGTATCATGAAGATTACGGATGAAGTTATCCGTTCGTTGATCGTCAGAGACGCCGCTTAATCCAAGCTGGATTGTTCGATTGGGAGGTCAGAAACGATGTTGAATCGTGTTATACTAATTGGTAGATTGACGAGAGACCCAGAGCTTCGCTATACACCTGCAGGTGTCGCAGTTACACAATTTACGTTAGCGGTAGATCGTCCGTTTACAAGCGGTGGTCAAGGTGAGCGTGAAGCGGATTTTATTCCGGTTGTAACATGGCGTCAACTGGCCGAGACTTGCGCCAACTATTTGCGCAAAGGCCGTTTAACAGCGGTTGAAGGTCGCATTCAAGTTCGGAATTACGAGAACAACGAAGGCAAACGCGTCTACGTGACGGAAGTTATCGCTGATAACGTTCGGTTCTTGGAATCCAACAAAGATGGCGGTGGATCGCGTGAAGAGGGTGGAAGCAGCTACAGCGGCGGTACAAGCACCGGCGGAAGCAATTTCGGCGGCAATGCGTCCCAAAGCAGCGGTAACCGTCCATCTGGTAATAACTCACGTAACGACAGCCGTGATCCGTTTCAGGATGACGGACGCCCGATTGATATATCAGAGGATGATTTGCCATTTTGATAATAGTGTAGCTTAGGTTGCACATGTCAATGGAGCAGTTGCACAGCCTTTATTGTGATATAAAGCTGTTGTGTAATTGTAATATTTTCAACGATAAGGAGGATACCTATCATGGCTTTCAAGCAAAGAGATAACGGTGGCGACGAGCGTCCAGAACGTAAGTTCAGCGGACGTAAAGGCGGACGCAACAAACGCCGTAAAGTTTGTTTCTTCACTGTAAACAAAATTTCTAAAATTGACTATAAAGATGTTGATTTGTTGAAAAAGTTTATTAGCGAGCGCGGCAAAATCTTGCCACGTCGTGTGACTGGTACAAGCGCGAAATACCAACGCTTGCTTACAATCGCAATTAAACGTTCACGTCAAATCGCATTGCTTCCTTACACGACTGAATAGGTTGATGTCTGCAATCAAAAAGCCTACTGGGGTTTCTCAGTAGGCTTTCTTTGTATTTCTAATCGAATAATACGCATATATTCACGAGGTAAATAAGGGGAATATGGCTCTAAGTGATGGATAGAATCATGCGCTGAAAATATTTTGTATTGCAGTAAGGATGCAGGCTGCAGCAGCTGTTTGCTCCGCTGCTGGTCCATTTGCTGATCCAAATGCCATGCGCCAGCTAAAATCAGAATGAAAATGAATGAGCTGATCGCTATTTTTGTATGCCGCATGATGATCACTCCTTTAGTAAGAGTAATCCCCATTTTAACTATTTTCATTCTCCCCGCTTTGTCATCTCAATTCTTTTGACAATTTTAGACTTGAACGATATACTAAAGTGTAGTCAAAAAACAACTAAATTAACTTTTTTATCGGAGGAGCCTGCCAACAGCGGGCTCTTTTTGCGTTTTTTTAAGGCTCCGGCAGAAATGGAAGTACTTTTATAGAAATAGGGAAAAGCTATGGAAGTCATTTGTAGAGGAAGGGGAGAGTGTTTTTGCTATCTGTCATCATCATTTTACCATTTATTATGGCTGCTATTAGTCCTTTGCTGCGAAAGCTGCTGCATGGACTTCATACGGGTTGGATTATTCTGCCTTTGCCAATTTTGCTGTTTAGTTATTTTCTATGGAAAATACCAGCGATTCAAAGCGGTGAAACCATAACAGCAACCATCCCATGGATACCTTCATTAGGAGTCAATTTCACCGTTTATTTGGATGGTTTAGGTTTATTATTTGCCTTATTAATTACGGGAATTGGCGCGTTAGTCGTCCTTTATTCGATTTATTATTTGGATAAAAATAAGGAAGCGATAACATCCTTTTATGTTTATTTGCTTTTATTTATGGGAGCTATGCTCGGGGTTGTCCTATCAGATAACCTTATTGTGCTGTATGGTTTCTGGGAGCTGACGAGCATTTCCTCGTTCTTGCTGATCGCTTTCTGGAACCATAGAGAGAAATCGAGATATGGCGCATTAAAATCTATGCTTATTACAGTATTCGGCGGCCTTTCTATGCTGGCTGGTTTTGTACTGCTGTATGTGATGTCAGGCACCTTTAGCATTCGTGAGATCATCGGCAGCGTTGATACGCTAAGCGGCCATGTATTGTTTTTGCCCGCAATGCTGCTTATTCTAGTCGGAGCGTTTACAAAATCGGCGCAGTTTCCATTCCATATTTGGCTGCCCGATGCTATGGAGGCTCCAACCCCTGTAAGTGCGTATCTGCACTCAGCGACGATGGTTAAGGCAGGTTTATATTTAGTCGCAAGGTTCAGTCCAATCTTCTCTGGAGAGTCGGCTTGGTTCTGGCTCGTTTCGTTCTTTGGTCTTGTGACGATGATTTATGGCTCTTTCCGAGCGATGAAGCAGACGGATTTAAAATCATTACTCGCGTTCTCAACGATTAGCCAGCTCGGCTTGCTGATGAGTTTATTTGGACTTGGATCGGCGGCGGCTTTCTATACAGGTGGTACAGATTCACTCTTTTATGCAAAAGCAACGATGGCGGCCATCTTTCATTTGATCAACCATGCTGTGTTTAAAGGTGCTTTGTTCATGGTTGTTGGAATCGTTGACCATGAAACAGGTACGAGAGACATTCGCAAGCTAGGCGGTCTTATGGCTCTAATGCCAATAACCTTCTCCATTGCGCTCATTGGAGCCTTCTCGATGGCGGGCCTGCCGCCGTTTAATGGCTTTTTGAGCAAGGAAATGTTTTTTACAGCGGCTCTTAATATTAGGCAGCTGGACTTTTTCAACGTTTCATTTATGCTGGCTATCATTCCCGTTATCGCATGGGTTGCAAGTATATTTACATTTGTATACAGCATGATTTTGCTGTTTAGAACGTTTATGGGACCAGCACAGTTTGAAAAGTTGGCGAAGAAGCCGCATGAAGCGCCGCTCGGCATGCTTATTTCCCCGGTCATTCTTGCTTCTTTAGCTGTCGTTATCGGTTTGTTCCCAAATCTGCTTGCGTACTCTTTAATTGAACCGGCGATGGCTGCGATTCATCCTAATGTGCTGCTGCCCGGCGAGCGATTCCTTGTGCATATTCAATTCTGGCATGGCTGGACAGCTGAAATATTTATGACGATGGGCGTTGTTATTGCGGGGACACTTTTGTTCAAGTTTCATCAACGTATCCAGTGGATCAATCAACCGCTCTTCCAGCACATCTCATTGAACCAAATGTATGATGGAGGGCTTCGAGTATTGGATAGAGGCTCCAATCGGTTGACCAACCGTTATATGACGGGTTCCATTCGCCACTATTTGATGTACATTTTTGTATTTTTAATTGTGTCACTTGGGTTAACGATGATTCAAGAGAAAGTGAATGTGTTTCAGTTCTCGGATTATGCTCCAATATCCGTATATGAGGCGGTTATTATTATCGTCTTAGTCTTATCGGTTATTGCTATACCGTTTACGAAGTCGAGAATGATGGCTATCATTTTGACGGGTGCGGCAGGTTATATGGTCACCTTGTTTTTTGTCATCCTACAGGCGCCTGATCTAGCTTTGACTCAGATGATCGTCGAGACAGTATCGGTGACGCTGTTCCTCTTATGTTTCTATCATTTGCCGAAGCTGAGCAAGGAAATAGCCGCCCTGCGTTTTCGACTATCTAATTTCGTTATTGCGCTTAGTGTGGGGATTATAATGACTTTAATTGCGCTTGGTGCAAGCGGAAATCGCGCGTTTGATTCTATATCAGACTTTTTCTTAAAAGAGAGCTACGAATTAGCGGGCGGCAAAAATGTGGTTAACGTCATCCTCGTTGATTTCCGCGGCTTTGATACGATGCTTGAAATTGTTGTCCTTGCCATCGCATCGTTAGGTATTTATGCCATGATTAAGCTGAAGCTGGATGCAGAGGATGAAAGAGTGTTTCTGCCTAAGCAAAGCAATAGAGGAAAGCTGGCGTTTCCCGTAGTAAGAAGCAACGATGTTATTCTGCAGACGATAGCGAAAGTCGTTATCTTCATTATATTGACGTTCTCAGTGTATTTGATGTTCGCAGGGCATAACCATCCAGGCGGAGGATTTATCGGGGCATTAATGGCGTCGGCTGCATTTATTTTGCTTACGATGGCCTTTGGATTGCAGACGATGCGAGAGGTCATTCCTATCGATTTCCGAGTATTAACAGCGATTGGGCTGTCGATTGCTATTTTGACGGGAGTAGGATCTTTTATATTTGGCGCACCATTTCTCAGTCATGCCTTTGGTCACTTCGAGCTGCCGCTATTGGGCGATACGGAGCTTGCTACGGCAATGCTGTTTGATTTAGGGGTATATTTGACCGTTATTGGCGTGACGATGACCATCATTTTAACGATAGGGAGGGATAAGTAGCTATGGAATTGTATATGTCACTCGCAATCGGTGTTATTTTTACAGTCGGGGTGTATCTGATCTTGTCCAAAAGCCTGCTGCGTATCATTTTGGGAACCTCTATCCTTACCCATGGTGTTCATTTGCTGCTGCTTACGATGTCCAAGTTAAAAACAGGAGCTGCGCCGCTGCTTGGCGAAAAGGCGGAAACGTATGTTGATCCGCTGCCGCAGGCTCTGATTCTAACTTCTATAGTCATCAGCTTTGGCGTAACCTCTTTTTTCTTTGTACTCGCTTATAAGGCTTATCAGAAGCTGGGTACTGACGATATGGAGCAGTTAAGGGGGAATGACGATGAATAATCTGCTTGTATTCCCGCTTCTCATTCCTTTGTGTACGGCAGTTGTTCTTTTGTTTTTTAAAAATAGTGTGATCGGGCAGCGCTGGATAAGTGCGATTGGTATGCTTTTTAATCTGGCTGCAGCTATTGTCCTTATCTATCAAGTAAAAACGGAGGGCATTCAAACGCTGCATATGGGAGGCTGGCTGCCGCCGTATGGTATTGTGTTCGTTGGGGATATGCTTGCCGCATTGCTTGTTTTGGCTACTTCGATTGTCGGCACCTTCTGTTTGTTCTTTGCATTCGGAACGATCGGCAAGGAGAGAGAAAAATATTATTTTTATCCGTTTTATCAGTTTTTGCTCGTCGGTGTGAGCGGATCGTTTCTTACGGGAGATTTGTTTAATTTATTTGTTTGCTTCGAGGTTATGCTTATTTCCTCCTATGCGCTTATCGTGCTTGGAGGGACGAAGAAGCAGCTCCGCGAAACGTTGAAATATATATTAATTAATATTTTATCCTCAACACTATTTGTAGCAGCAGTCGCCTATTTGTACGGAGTTGTAGGCACTTTGAATATGGCGGATCTATCACAGCGCATAGCTGAAGTAGGTCAGAGCGGCGTCTTGAACGTCATAGCGATACTGTTCATGATCGTATTTTCTTTAAAGGCGGGACTGTTCCTATTTTTCTGGCTGCCCGGCTCTTATAGTGCGCCTCCGGCAGCGGTATCTGCTTTGTTTGGCGCATTGCTCACGAAAGTAGGCTTATATGCTCTCATACGGACATTTACGCTTATCTTTTATCATGAACCTGGGATTACGCATCATTGGTTGGCTTGGATGGCCGCTGCAACGATGGTTTTAGGCGCTTTCGGGGCAGCCGCTTATTCCGATATTGGCCGTATTTTGAACTACAATGTCATCATCAGCGTTGGTTTTCTAGCTTTTGGGTTAGCAGTGAGCTCAAAGGAAGCGTTAGATGGAGTCGTGTTCTATTTGCTGCACGATATGGTTGCCAAGGCACTCCTTTTTATCATTGGAGGAATGCTTATGTATATTGCTGGTACGGGGCGTTTAAAGGAAATGGGAGGCTTGATCAAGCGTTATCCGTTTATGGGCTGGATGTTTTTTATCACAGCGTTAGCCATTGCAGGCATTCCTCCACTTAGTGGATTCACAGGAAAACTGCTGATCATTATGGGCGGCTTTCAGGAAAAATATTTCTGGCTTACAGCTGTGTCGCTAGCATCAAGCTTCATCGTGCTCTATTCCTTGATCAAAATATTTATGGCGGCTTTCTGGGGTGCAGAGATGAAGAACGTCGATTCACTGCCTGCCGTTAATAAAGGATTTATCGTTTCCACAGCAGGGTTATGCTTGATCGTCGTTGCGATGGGCATCGGCTCAGAGTGGGTGTACCAATACGTTTCTGAAGCAGGGCATACGCTTATCAATCCGGCGCAGTATATCAATGCCGTATTAAAGGAGTAGATGAGATGGCGTTGCAAATCTTATTAAACTTAATCATTTCGTTCGTATGGATGTTTCTTCACAATGACTGGTCGGCTCCGCGGTTTATCATAGGTTATATCATCGGTATTTTATTTATAGGGCTGCTCAGCAGGTTTTGGCCGCAGGACTTTTATATGAAGAGAGTATGGGCAATCTTTAAGCTGCTTGTTCTGTTCATAAAAGAATTGTTTGTATCCAGCTTCGTTGTGATTGGACTAATCGTTCGTCCTAAGCTCGCCATACGTCCAGGAATTTTTGCAATGCAAACCGAGCTCAAAACAGACTGGGAAATCACAGTGCTGTCCTGCCTAATCTGTTTGACACCAGGGACGCTGACGCTCGACGTATCCAAGGATGGACGAACATTATATATTCATGCGATGGATATGGATGATGCGGAGCTGCTCTCACAGCAGATCAAGGATTCCTTTGAAAAAGCGATTATGGAGGTGACTCGGTAATGCTGTCCACTTTGCTTATTGCATCATTAGTCATACTATCACTAGCTATTTTGGGTTGTATGTACCGGCTGCTCAAAGGTCCTTCCATAACGGATCGGATCGCTGCTTTGGATACGATTGGCGTCATTTTATTATCGATGATTGCAGTCATTTGCATGCTGCTAAAAACACAAAATTATTTCGATATCATATTATTGATCGGCATATTGACCTTTATCGGGACAACCGCTTTTGCAAGATATATTGAAAGGGGTGTCGTCTTTGAACATGGAGATGATAAGTAAAGCAGGAGAGCTGATTATTGGTCTGATGGTTCTGTTTGGTGCATTAATTGGTGCTCTAAGTGCTTTTGGCTTAATTCGGCTTCCTGACGTTTATTTACGATCACATGCGGCAACCAAAAGCGCGACGCTTGGGGTGTTGTTCATTTTAGTAGCCGCTTTCCTATACTTTATGATTTATTTGGAGCATACGAGCGCCAAGCTGCTGTTAGGTATTGTGTTCGTATTCATCACGGGACCGGTAGCCGGACATTTGAATGGAAGAGCAGCCTATCGTTCAGGCGTACCGCTATGGAATAAAAGCGTACAGGATGATTTGAAGGAAGCCTCTAAAGAGGAACAGGGATAATTTCCAGCAAAGGCCAGCATACCTTTCTAATCGATCCGCTTCAAAAAGGAATGAAACATGATTATTAATAAAATAAGATGATAGGCGAGCCCGATGCCAAATACCCCTAAAGCAGCTGAAGGCTCGCCTGCTATGCCTAATAAATAGCTTTTGGCAGGCCAGTAGCTTGGAATCCATGCGCCTAAATATTGCCATGGCAAGGGGGTGAAAGCTGCAATAATAGGCCCTGCAAAAAGTAAACCGCTTATTTTGGACAAGGCTAAGCCTTCGACCTTATTAGAAGCAAAAGTCGCTAGAAACAAAGCCAAGCATGGGGCCTCTAGGGTTAGCAATACAATGGTATATAAACTTTCGATTTGAATCTTTGCAATGCCCGATAATAGGATGAATAAACTGGATAAGCTTATTGCAAGTGCGCATGGCAGCAGTAATCGATACAAAAAATAGCCTTTACGTGTAAAAGGGGTGATCGCATAATAAGCAATCATGTTTTCATCCCGTTCATCGAGCATAAGAAGCCCAGCCATTGTCCCTGGAAGCAGCGGTATGACAAGCATAAGGAACGTTACCGCGAAATTGGAATAATCCATCAATAAAAAGCCATACTGCTCCTGTATCCAATCGGATAATGGAGGGAAGGCATAACGTGCAACCACGATAATGGCTAGGGGACCAAATAAACTGGCCATAAGCATAGGATCCATCCTAATTTGCCTCGCATCATTCCTCATAAAAGCTTTAATTTTCAGTATCATCCTGAATCCCCTTTTCCTATTTTCATAAGAATGATCTGCTGAAATGACCGTTTAGCCCATAAGAAAACGAGTGTGTTGCCCAATAATAAAATGAAAATGGCATACATCGTTTCTGCGACAGTTGGTTGTTTGATCATTGATTTTAACAACAAGAGGGTCCCTTCTGTAGGGATAATCATGTATAAATATGGATTTCCAATGTGAAAGAAGCCGAGTAGAGGAAGCGCAAACGGCAGAGCATAGAGCTGTGAAAGTAGAATAAAACCGTTTACCGATTGCGAGCGTACAACTACGCCAATGGATAATAAGGTGAAAAAGCTGGATGTAAGCAGGATGCCAATCGTAAAATGAAAGGGTGAAGCGGGTGCACCAATGGAAAGTAGATGTATAGCCCAGGCAGAAGAAATCGAGAGCAAGGCAAGAGAACAGGCTTTGGCGAGCAAATATTCGGTTACACGAAGCGGTGTTACGAACAGACTGTCATGAATGCCTTGGTCTTTCTCAAGCAAGACAATGCCGCCGGCTAGAATTAACCCTAACGCACTTGGATCAGAGAAGGTAAGCAATAGAGCAACGGTTGCTTTGTAGTCTGTGGGAATAGAGTGGAGCAATAGGAGATATATTGTGCAGACGAGCAAGTAGATCAGGTAAAATTTATGGCGCCACTGGAAACGAAGATCATGACATACGGTCATCCACATTCTCATACTAAAGCCCTGCCTGTCACATCAATAAATATTTGTTCAAGAGTTGCTTCTAAGGAATGAATCGTTTCGATTTTTTCATGACGTATAAGGGTCATAAATTGCTGATTCCCCGCAAGCCCATCCATAGAAAAATATTCGGTTATCAGCTCATGCTGCTTTAAATATTCAATACGAACACTGTTTTGGCCATGGCGCAGTCTTAGCTCTCTAGGAGAATCAATAAGCTTAATCTGACCATCAACAATAAAAGCAACACGGTCGCAAAGCTCCTCGGCTGCTTGCATGTTATGCGTTGTGATGACGATGGTAGTACCTGCAGCTTTCCTCTCTAAAATCAACTCTTTCATCCGCTTTGCATTTACGGGATCAAGGCCGGAGGTCGGTTCGTCGAGAAACAAAATATTTGGTTGATGCAGCAATACACGACAAAAATTCAACCTCATCTTCATGCCTTTGGATAGCTGTGAAACCTTCATATTCGCCGCATCCTGCAGTCCGACCTGGGAGAGGAGCTGCATAGGGTCCAAGGTAACGCCTGCATAAAGAGAACGAAACAATTTTAAGTTTTCAAGGACTGTAAACTTGCTGTAGAAGTTGGGGAATTCAAAAGCAACGCCGATTTGTTCATAATAGTCGGGACCAGTGCTCTTGATTTCAAAATCCAAAACGCGCACACTGCCTGTGTAACCTTTGAGTGCGCCGATTAATATTTTTTGCGTGGTGCTCTTTCCAGCACCTGATGGACCGAGAAAACCAAATACTTCTCCCGGTGCGATTGAAAAGGTAAGGCCGTGCAGAATCGTATTTGTTGTACCGGGATATCTGTACTCAAGCTGATTCACTTCGATCATCTGATAATTTCGCCTCCTAAATCACGCTTTGCATACATACCTTCCGCAACAATATCAAGCATAAATGAAATGGTATCGGAATAAATGCCGGGCCCGATTTCTTGCTTATGCAAGGTAAGAAGGACAAGCGCTCTAATCATACTGACGATAAGCTCAGGCTTTGTATGAGCGAGAATGCCAGCTGCTTGCCAATGGTGAATAATTGGTATTAAGGCATCTGCATCATCCGAGAAATTATGTTCCAAGAGTTCTGGAGGCAGCTTGCGTACAAGCTGAGCAAATTCACCTTCCAAATACATTTGACGAACCATAGGGCTTTCGCCTAATAGACGGAAGGATTCAATAAGAAATTGATGAATACTCTCTTTGGTTACGAGTTCACTCCGATTTAATGAAGCAAGCAGACGATTGCGAATTAAAGCCTCCTCTTCAAGCAGAATGTGATAAAAGAGCTCCTCCTTCGAATTGAAGAACATATAGAAGGAGCCTTGTGCAATGCCGCAAGCTTTCGTTAAATCTTCAATGCTTGTTTTGCGAAGACCAGCCGCTTCGAAGCAGCGTTTGCCCTCTTCGAACAGCTTTTTGCTAATCCATTGTTTCTCTTGCTCACTGAATTTTTTGGGCATATGGATTCTCTTTTCTTTTTTATGATTTTATGAATAATTTTATTTTATATTCACAATAAGCGATAAAGGAGATTTCAGTCAAGCATAATAAAAGAGCAGTACCCAAGTAGAGGATACTGCCCTTATTTTGAAATTTTAGAAAGCAGATCATTTGCTGCTGTTATCTTATATTTCTCTGTCAAAGCGGCCACAATTAGCTTCAGCGTCGCCGTGAAATTCTGCTTTTGCCAACTTTAATGGAAGGTTTAGACGTTCGCGGCTTGGTGAATACTTTGCTTGTGCTATTCTTTTGCTTATTGTCTTTCACAATCTTGCCCTTGGTCGCTGGCTTTGTGGTGATTGTGTTCGTGCTTGCTTTGGGGGAGGAGGAGGAAACACCCGCCTCTTTGGAGCGTCTCATGACCGAGCCGGTACGATTAACGGTAACTGGCGGTGCAAGCTTCTTATCATCAACAGTAGGTATGCGGTACGTTGTCTTAGGCTTGTATGTATCCTTTGACGAATAACCTCGGTATTTGCCGCTGCCGTATTTGCCCTTATCAAACAGATCATCAAGAACACTCGCGATTAAATAGGCTTGGAGAAAGCTTGAGCTATAGTTCTGACGTACATATTCCGTTGAGTTAATTTCGATCAGTGTATCTTCCGGTGCATCAGGAGCCTGCTGCAAATCGATGACTTCATCGGAATAGACGAGAAACATCCGCTCAGTACTTGTCTCGCTTTGCTGCTTCGGTTTACGCTGCTCGTTAAAATCCGAAGCGACATCAGGAACGGAACGATTTGCGGCACGATAGACGTAAGAGGTTTGGTTGCCAGAGCCGTTGACTGATTCTAATGGGTACTGCTCCTTAACTGTATCTGAAATGGTGCATGCTGTGAGAAGCGGGATGATAAAGCTAAGCAGAAGCAGGTATTTCAAAGATTGATGCCACCATTTGTTCATCGTTATCCTCCTAGCCGCCGCGCAGCACGCGAACATCTGCAGGCAGCACGCTTTCTCCTTCATAGAGCATAAAGCGCCCGTTTTGCCATTCGATACGAAGCAGCTTCATATCATCCGATTGATATTGCCAGACAGACTGTTCGCCTCCCTGCATGTATGGCGTTTTGCCGGTCGCCGTAATTAAACCGGAGAATTGCTCCTCCATATGATAAGTACGTTCATCCAGCTCCAAAATGGTAGGCACCTCGTCAATCGACTCCAAGCGCCCGTCTATAGGGTCATAAAGCGCGAACACGGTTCTTTCTCGCTCCTCTATCGTTAAATAACGAATGGTTATTCCATCCTGAAGCGTGAGGACAATCGCGTTGCGTGCACGATTATGAGTTCTGCCTGTGACGTTATAAGTTATTAAGGAAACCTCGCAAGCATCGCCAGGTGACAATGTCATTATGCTTTTCTCAGCGATGGGGGGTGGAGAAGCAGCAATCAGGTTTTTGATCCGTTTGAACAAGCTCATCGTATATACTCCTTCTGAATAATTAGATAGACCCGATAATTAGTGCACCTGCAACATGCAGTGAACCTGCGAATAATGCGTAGTTGACTTTACCCTCATGAATACCTTGCTCCAGCTTCATACCGCTGACAGCGATGACGATTTTCTCTACGATCCACTCCAGTATGAGCAGCAGCACGAAGGAGATGAGCGAGATGAGTAGAGCTTCCCACATTTCACTTGATTTACTGATGGATTGGGACAGTATGTACGCTTGTGCAAATAATTTGAGTACGAAGCGAGTCGTTACCGCAGTATTTCCTTTTTTTATTTCCTGCAAATCATTGTACTTCGTAAAACGCGAGTCTAAAAACATGATGATGATTAACAAAATTGCTCCAGCACCTGTCCAAATCGGAATTCGAATAAGGTCAATCCAAGACATCGTCAGTTCCTCCAATGGTTCAATTTATAAAAAAGACCGCTTCCGTTAAAACCGGTCCTCCGATTCGTAACATAAGCGGCCACACTAGATAATATTTATGAAGTGACTAAGCTATTACTGTTTCTCGTATTGCTTCATCAAGGCGGCAAGCTCATCATCGACCGCTTTATCCTTGCCGAGCTTCTCAAACTCAGCATCAAGCGATTTTCCTTTGGCGCTCAATTCGTTACTGGCTTCAGCTTGCGCTTCCATTTGCAGCATCTTCTCTTCCATACGCTTCATGCCTGAAGCAGCTGAATCCGTACCGAAGCCAGACATTGCTTTATTGATTTCCGTTTGTGCCTTGGCTGCATTATAACGAGCGACGAGTGTCTCGCGTTTGTTTTTAAGCTCAGTGAGCTGCTGGCGCATCTCATCCAGCTTGCCGCGCAGATTGTCTGCGAGCAATTTATTCTGATCGAAGCTCGTTTTGTACTCCGTTGATTTTTGTTCGGCTGTTTTCTTCTCTTCCAAGGCACGACGAGCGAGCTCAATGTTTTGCGATTGTGCTGCCAGATGGGCTTGCTCACTGCGCTTCTCTACCAGCTGTGCTTGTTCTTCATAAAGCTGCTTGAATTTTTTCTCAATGGCAATTTGTGCTGCGACTGCTTTCTCGGCATCGGCTAGATCCTCTTGCATGTCGCGAATATATTGATCGGTCAACTTAACAGGGTCTTCCGCTTTCTCAATTAGAGCATATACATTCGATAAAGTAAGATCGCGCAGTCGTTTAAATATGGACAATGAAATCCCTCCTAGAATCGTAGTACGCATAAGTCATAATACGCGAAGAGCAAGCGAGTCGTTGCAAGTAAATGCAGAATCGATGCCATTCGCGTTTATATTTAAAGAAATGCTACAATAAACCAAAATGATCACCTGTATGAGAAGAAAAGAGGGAGCATAACCATGGAAAATAGCAAAACTGGAACGGAGCGGTTTAAGCGATTTATTTTGAACAATAAGTTCGTATTATTTCTGCTTGTTTTGTTGCTTGTTGGACTGAATATTATGGTGCTGACGAAAATTTCATACATTTTCACGCCTTTAACCGTGCTGCTCAAGACCTTGCTGCTGCCGGTCATATTGGCGGGAATTGCTTATTACTTACTTAATCCAGTCGTCGACTTCTTAGAACGAAAGGGAGTCAAACGGGTATATTCTATTATTATGCTGTTTCTGGTTGGCGCAGGACTGATTACAATTTTGCTGGTCATCGTCATCCCATTATTAAATGGGCAAGCCGTGAGCTTCGTGAACAGCTTCCCTAAATACGGTGAGCAATTGCGGGTTAAATTCGAGCAGTTTATGGATAGCGCTGGATTTATTCAAGTACAAGAGTGGTTTAATTTAAATCCGGAGAAGCTGACGTCCAATATTACAGAGCAAGCGACGTCCATTTTGAATGGAACGTTAACTAGCGTGGGTTCCTTTGTCGGTGCACTTAAAGAGGTTATTCTTGCGATATTGACGCTTCCGTTTATATTGTTCTATTTGCTAAAGGACGGGAAAAAGCTGCCGGAAACGATCGTTAGTGTCCTGCCTAACAAGCTTCAGCCGCACACGAAACGAATTATGGCAGAGATGAACGGACAAGTCAGCAGCTATATCCGAGGTCAAATTATAGTGAGCTTCTGTATTGGGCTGCTATTATATATTGGTTACTTAATTATTGGCCTTGAGTACTCACTTGTGCTTGCGCTGGTAGCTGCGTGCACAAGCGTTATTCCGTATCTAGGGCCTGCCATTGCGATTACACCAGCTTTAATTGTTGCTATGGTGACTTCGCCTGTCATGCTCCTGAAGTTGGTGGTTATATGGACGATTGTTCAATTAATCGAAGGCAAGTTCATCTCGCCGCAAATCATGGGCAAAACGCTGCATATCCATCCGATTACCATTATTTTTGTTATTTTGACAGCGGGCAACTTGTTTGGCCTTGCAGGGATTGTACTCGCTGTACCGGGTTATGCAGTTATCAAGGTCGTTGTAATTCATCTGTTCGAATGGTTTAGAAGCCGCTCGATTCTTTATGAAGCGGATAAGAATGGCGAAAACGTGCTATAATAACCGATTTCGCTTAAGCAGCTTGAAATATATAAAAACAATACCGAAAGCCAGCAGGTAGGATAAAAAGGTATACCCAATATTCCAGCCGTTGCCGTAGGATACTTTGCCAAAGATTAGAGCCATAAACTCAAGCAGTGTAGTGCCCAGTACGAACAAGAACAAAATTAGCATGGTTAACACAGGGCGTGCATTGATTAACCAGATCATAAAGCATGCTAAAATCGGGTAAAGACCGATATCAAGCGGCAAAGCGGAAACGGACTCGTCATTTGGGATAAGAGGGGTGAAATCCCAAAAATTTAATTGAAAACCGATTGCGTTGATGACTAAAGAGGAGACGGCTCCGATAGGGAAAATAAGAAGCAAGGTTTTGGGGCTTTTTATACCCAAATATATACCGGCAATCCAAGGAACAAAGAACCCAAATATAGTATTGATAAGCATTATAAGTTCCTTTCTTGAACATTTTTTATTAGAATGTCCTGAATCCGGATCAGCATGCGGGAAAAAGAAAAAAGGAAGGCGCCAAGTGCGCCTTCCTTTATGTTTTAACCAACCTCTGGTTTGAGCAGTCGAATGGGTGGTCCGATCGTCAGCTCAACTTTATTGATGCGATGTTTGCTTACTTCACGAACGGTAAAGGTCAAATTATGGAAGCCAAATTGTTTACCAGGCTTAGCTTCTTCCATTTCACTGTACAGCCAGCCGCCGACCGTATCGACTTCTTCATGCTCAAGCTCAGCTCCTATGAGGTCGCCCAGCTCAGTGAGCGATACCTTGCCATCCAGCATATAAGATGTATCCGACAGCATTTCGATGTCTTTGCGTTCATCGGCATCAAATTCATCTCTGATATCGCCGACAATTTCCTCCAAAATATCCTCAATCGTTACAAGGCCGGAAGTGCCGCCATACTCATCTACGACGATCGCAAAATGTACGCGCTCCTGCTGCATCCGTTTTAGCAATGTCTTGACAGGCATCACCTCGGATACGGACATGACAGGCTGTATAAGTGTTTGCAAATCAATTTCTTTGTTTACTTGATATTGAAGAAACAATTGCTTCGTGTTGATCATCCCGACGATATGGTCTTTGCTGTCGCCGGCAACAGGGAAGCGGGTATACTGTTCCTTGCGAATGATATCCATGTTTTCTTGCAGCGTATTGTTCTTATATAAGACGGTCATGTCTGTACGCGGAACCATAATTTCTTTAGCTAAAATTTCATCAAAAGCAAAGATCCGATTTACGTAACCATATTCCGTATTGTTGATTTTACCGCTCTCTAAGCTGTCTGTTAAAATAATTTGAATTTCTTCTTCGGAATGGGCGTTCTCATGCTCCTTCGCTGGCTTTAAGCCAAACAAACGAACCAACGCATTAGCAGATCCATTCAAGACCCAGATGAAGGGGTACATGACTTTGTAGAAAAGAATAATCGGTTTTACGACAGTGAAGCTGACAAGCTCTGCCTTCTGGATGGCAATGCTCTTAGGAGCAAGCTCACCAACGACCACATGGATAAATGTGATAAATAGAAAGGCGATTAGAAATGACAAAATGTGACTCAAATTACTGTTTAGATTCCATTGCTCGAATAGAGGGAGAAGCAGTTTTTCAACGGTAGGTTCTCCTAACCAACCAAGTCCGAGCGCTGTAATTGTAATGCCAAGCTGACAGGCAGATAGGTAACCATCCAAATTGCTTACAACACGTTGAACGGCAATTGCGTTTTTCTTGCCTTCAACGACTAACTGGTCGACACGGCTGGAACGAAGCTTAATGATTGCAAATTCAGTAGCTACGAAAAAAGCGGTTAACACAATTAGTAAAGCAACTAAGAGCAGATTAAGTCCTATACCCATAATAAATGTTCACAATCCTTCTTATTCGTATTTAATTGATGTTATTTAATAGTACGAACTTTCTGCCAATTCATCAAACCGCTGAAAAAGGGTTATACGGCTGCAAAAGCTCAATTTTACCGATTTAGAGAAGCCAGTAGAACAATATTAGCCGATACCTAGCGATTACGAGATTATTTGTCTGGTTTAATGAATAGTTCTTATGAACTCGAAATCAATAAAAAAAAGAACGGCAGCAGGCCGTCCAATTTTTTTGAAATATAAGAAAGGATATGATTTACTGCTACTTACCTTATATTTCGTAGTTTAGGCGATATTAAAACTTATTTGCCTGCTGCTCTGACCACTCACCGATGACAGGCAGCTTATTCAGCTTCCCTTGCAGCGTGAGCAGCATGAGGCCAATCCATGCAATGAAAGCGGCTAGACCAAGCAATATCCCTAGCAGCCAACCAATTATCGGGATAAAGCCTAACAAAATATTAGCGGCAATGAAAGCGACCGATAAGACGATAGACTGTACAGCATGCAATCTAACGAAGCGGCTCTTCTTCTCTAGCACAAGGAATATAATGCCGGTTATAAAACCTGCCAGGTAGCAAAGCAAGCCTGCTACTTTCGGATCAAGTCCCGTTGATGAGCTGTCTGGTTGTAAGGATGGAGGTTGATTCAAGAGATTCACCCTTTCTATTTTACCTATACTTGCAATGATTGTATTCGTCATACATTTTCAGTAGACCTCTTTATTTTATAAAATATTATCCAAAATTGGTATCAAAACTTTGTAAAAGGTTTGTAACCTGTTTCGACAAATTATCGTCTAAACTAAAGAATGCGTATTTATAAAAGAATTGATAAGATAGGAGAAGTCATCATATTATGAATAAAATGAATAAACGTAGATGGTTAATTGCTGCATCAGCTGCAGTAGTGCTTCTTGGTGTTGTTGGTTTTTTCAACAGAGGAACATTGGCTATGCTAGGGTTTGATTGGTTTCTGGAAGGTCAGGTAAAGAAGCAGCTTGAGCAATCTTATAAACCTATCGATGGACGGGAACCCGTTCCAGTGAGTACAATTAATAAGAAACAAGATCCATTCTCCATCCTGCTGCTCGGCATTGACCAACGCGGCAAGGAGACTGGACGATCGGATACGATGATCTATACGGTTGTTCGTCCAAATGACGGCGAGATGCTCATGGTTTCCATACCGCGTGATACGTATGTAGATATCGTCGGTAAAAATAAAGAGGACAAGATTACGCATGCATACGCTTTTGGCGGTGCGGGAATGGCAATGAACACGGTTGAGAAGTTTTTAGACACACCTATTCAATATTACGCTTCAATTAACTTTGAAGGATTCCGTAACGTGATCGACACGCTTGGCGGAATTTCGCTTCCTATCGAAGAGGATATTGTGAATAAAGATGCTGATCATGAGAAATTTGTCATTAAAGCTGGCCAGGACACTTACAACGGTAAGGATACACTGAACTATGTTCGTTATCGTGAGGATGCTGGCGGCGATATTAATCGTACAGAGCGTCATCAGATTTTCTTGAATCTTCTTATGGATAAAGCGAAACAAATGAATCAATGGTCCAAAATTCCTGAGCTTATGGATATTATGGGCGATAATTTCAGTACAGATATGCGTCCGCAGCAGCTAGTCGATTTGGGTCAAATCATGCTCATGGCGAAGGATCGCAAAATCTATAGCCATTCGCTGCTTGGTGACGGACATCGCTTGAAGAGCGGCGGAGCTTGGTATTATTTTGCCGATGAAGAAGATTTGTCGAAGGTACAGACCATGATCAAAAACTGGTTAGATGCAGATACACCTGCTTCCAGCTTAATATTGCCTGATAAGTACAATGAAGATAAGGTCAAAGATGTAGGTGCATTATCAAGCAGCGAAACGACGACTAAGCAGCCTTAATGCTGCTTGCTCCGCTCCGTCTTGCTGCTTTATGACCAATGGGAATGGAAAGAGCAAACGGATCGGAGTGGTTTAAGAAAAATGAATATCGCGTTTTTTTTGTTGCCTAAGCAAGAGGTTGTGTGTGTTACCCAGGATGTAACGTTAAGACAAACGCTAGAGCGTATGGAGTATCATCGCTATACGGCGGTCCCTATCATTAATGATGATGGCGGTTATGCAGGTACGGTTACGGAAGGCGATTTGTTATGGTATTTTAAAAATCATGCTGACTTATCACTGGAACAAACCAATAAGGTGAAGCTAATCGATGTACCGCTTCGAATGAACAACAAGACGGTACGAATTGATGCCAATATGGATGATCTGATCTCGCTGGCGAAGGTGCAAAACTTTGTGCCTGTTGTCGATGATATGAACCGTTTTATTGGCATTGTACGCAGAAGTGAAATCATTGATTACTGCCAAAAAATTATTATGGAGCAGCATAATGTGCTTCAGGATAAATAAGAAACGGCAGCGATTGGGATCGTCTTCAGGTACTATTTTCAAACTAGGCAGGGCAATATAATAAGCAATAAGACGGAATAAGCTTGCTGTTCCGTCTTTTTCTTTTATAGGAAGCGCCTAAGCGGACAGTTCGACTAAAGAGTGAGCCTGCTGGAATGTGAGTGATATGTTTAGCTTTTATGCTATAATGAGTTGTAAAAGTTTCGTAAGAAACCAGATTATATAAGCAAGAGGTGAACGGTTTGAGAACCGGCTTGAAACCAGTGCTGTGGAGCTTTGCGGCACTCCTTTTATTATTGTCCCTTCTAGTACCGCTATTTAACGTAATTACCATGCTGCTGCTTATGGTGCCGTATGTCGTGCTGTATACGATACTGTCGCCAAAGTCTTTTGTGCTGCATCTGCTTCCGGTATGGGCGCTGGCATTTATTATCGGCGGGCCAGCTACACTTATTATCGGATTATTTTTCCTCATACCGTCTATTGTGATGGGCCACTTGTATATGAAACAAGCGCCTGCCTCAAAGGTTCTTCGGACGGTCAGCGTTGTCGTTCTTGCTCAGTTGATGCTTGAGTTGATCATATTCGAGGCGTTCTTGAATATTTCGCTCATTAAAGAGCTCAGAACATTTATAAGGTCAACAGTCGATGAACTGATGACAAAGCAGCTGCTTCCTACAGAATGGAATTCGGATCTAACTGAGGTTGTTGCTCGTACGATGGTTAATTCTATTCCTGTGACCTTTATTATTATCGCTTTCGTACTCACTGCTATATCGCAATTTATAGCTCGCAGAGCTGTAAAGTGGAGCGGCGGCCCGGAAGTGCCTAGGTTTACGCGTGCCAAAGATTGGCGTTTGCCTCGTATACTCGTTGTGCTTTATTTAATTACTTATGTAATCGAGCTGTTCTCGTCGACGACGAGCGATTCTTTTTTTGCAGTGGCTTTGATGAACTTGTTACCTCTGCTTAGTTATGTTTTTGCGTTTCAGGCTGTCGGATTTTTCTTTTTCCTTGCTCATCAGCGAGGATGGAACAAAGCGGTACCGATTCTTATTGCGATTCCGGTGCTATTGATCCCGCCGCTTAGCTTGATCGGCGTGCTGGATACTGCTTTTCCAATCCGCAAGTCGTTTACGAAACCATAGCACAGGAGCGGATAGGAAATGCCGAAGTTTTTGGTTACACGATGGCACGGAATGCATCAAATGTGGGCCTTTGCATTGATGGTGCTCATGTCAGTGGGACTTGCATGGTTCGAGTGGCTGCTAGGGCTGCTCGGATTACTGCTCACGGCCTTGGTATTGTTTTATACCATAATGGCAGAACGTGCTTTCCGCAAAGATTTGAAATCGTATCTAGGCACGTTGTCCTACCGGGTTAAAAAGGCAGGAAACGATGTCGTCAGCGAGCTTCCTTTCGGAATTATTTTATATAACGAGGATCGTATGGTGGAATGGCATAATCCTTATATTGCTAATATGGTGGAGCGGGAAACCGTCATTGGCGTTCCGCTAGCGGAGCTGTTCCCATCATTGCAGCAAGTGAAGGAACGTGAAGGAACGATTGAAGCTACAGTAGGCTCGCAAGTTTACCAGCTGATCTTCAAGCAGAAGGAACGCATTCTTTATGTGAAGAACATTACGGATCTGTGGCAGCTTGGCCGCAAATACGATGATGAGAAGCTCGTTATCGGCATTGTAATGATCGATAATCTTGAAGAAGTTACGCAGGGTCTCGACGATCACCAGCGCAGCTCTATGCTCTCGAAGGTGACGACGGAAATTACCGAGTGGGCTCAAAAGTATCATATTTATTTGAAGAGGCTCACGTCGGATCGTTTTCTGCTCGTGACGGATCAAAAAACGTTAAAGCAGCTTGAACAGTCTCGTTTTGTCGTGCTGGACGAGGTTAGAGATATTACCGGCGATCACAAAATTCCGGTTACGCTGAGCATCGGTTTTGCGGCAGGGGCTGAGCATATAATCGAGCTCGGTCAATGGGCGCATATGAGTCTTGATATCGCGCTCGGACGAGGCGGCGACCAAGCAGCGGTGAAGGTTGGCAGTCGGCAATCCTTCTATGGCGGCAAGTCGAATGCGGTGGAGAAAAGGACACGCGTGCGCGCACGGGTGGTCGCACATGCATTACGTGATCTGATACGCGAGAGCCATAACGTAGTCATTATGGGGCACAAGATGCCCGATATGGATGCAATTGGAGCAGCTATCGGTGTTATGAAGGCAGCGCAGCTGTTCGGCAAGGAAGCTTATATTGTGTTAGAAGGCGTAAATCCAGCCATTCAGAAAATGATGGAGCTCATCCGCGAAGACGAGAAGCTGTCCAAACGCTTTGTCTCACCGGAGCAGGCCTCGGCATTAATTACACCTCAGACGCTCGCTGTCGTTGTTGATACGCACAAGGTATCGATGGTTAAGGAGCCTAAGCTGCTTACACAGACCGACCGCATTGTCGTTGTCGATCATCACCGCCGCAGTGAGGAATTTATCGCGAATGCGATATTAATTTATATGGAGCCTTACGCTTCATCAACATGTGAGCTCGTAACGGAGCTGCTGCAATACATCCATGATCGAGTTGTACTCGATGTACGGGAATCAACAGCTTTGCTTGCCGGTATTACAGTAGATACAAAGAGCTTCTCGCTTCGCACAGGTGCGAGAACGTTTGAAGCGGCATCATTCCTGCGCCGTAATGGGGCAGATTCGATGATGATTCAGCGGATGCTGAAAGAGGATCTTGAGGAATACGTACGCAAGGCCGAAATTATTAAGCATGCTGAGGTGCTATATGAGCATGTCGCCATTGCAGTAACCGAAAGCGGTCGTAAATATTCGCAGCTGCTCATAGCGCAATCAGCGGATACGCTGCTGAATATGACGGATATCCTTGCTTCCTTCGTTATCGGAGAGCGGCAAGATGGACTTATTGGCATTAGTGCGCGTTCACTAGGCCATATGAATGTACAGGTCGTCATGGAGAGAATGGGCGGAGGCGGACATTTGACGAATGCTGCCGCTCAGCTGGAAGGCTCTGTGGTGGAAGTAGCGGAACGTTTGAAACAAGTGTTAGAAGAAATTGAAAAGGAAGAGGGGTTATTTGAATGA
Source organism: Paenibacillus sp. NRS-1760 (assembly GCF_050467785.1). Taxonomy (NCBI): domain Bacteria; kingdom Bacillati; phylum Bacillota; class Bacilli; order Caryophanales; family Paenibacillaceae; genus Paenibacillus; species Paenibacillus sp. NRS-1760. The sequence continues at coordinate 49,077 of NZ_JBITPK010000008.1, forward strand.
AAGTAATCTTTTTGCAGGATGTTAAAGGACAAGGGAAAAAAGGGCAAGTAAAGGATCTGTCCGAAGGGTATGTACGTAATTTTCTATTGCCGCAAGGGCTTGCGAAGCTGGCATCCGACGGCAACCTGAAGACGCTTGAAGTACAGCATGCTTCTGAACAGAAGCGCAAGGATAAAGAAAAGCAGGACGCACAAGAACTAGGCAAGAAGCTTGAAGAGATGACCATCGTAATTAAGACAAAAGCAGGCGAGGGCGGCAGACTATTTGGTGCCATTACGAGCAAACAAATTGGCGAAGCATTAGCGGCGAAAGGCATTAAAGTAGATAAACGCAAAATCGAGCTTGATGATCCAATCCGTACGCTGGGTGTTACACAAGTCGTTGTGAAGCTTCACCCTGAAGTGAAAGCAAAGCTGAACGTGCAGGCGTCTGAAGAATAGAGCAGTCTAAAGTATAAGCCAAGGTTTGTTACAGAACCTTGGCTTATGCTTACGAAGTAGGCTTTTATGTAAGACTTAGCTATATGCTTACGATGTAGGTTTTCTTCGAAAACCTTAGCGTATGCTTACGATGTAGGTTTTCTTCGAAAACCTTTAGGAGGGGCCCATGAGCACTGAATTGATGTTTGATCGTGTTCCACCGCAAAACTTAGAAGCGGAACAAGCTGTTATCGGAGCGATATTGCTGCAATCAGAAGCCTTGATTACAGCGATGGAGCGCGTGCGCAGTGAAGACTTCTACAGCGGTCCTCACAGACAAATATATGAGGCGATGGTTGAAATCGCGGAGAACAACCAGCCGGTTGATCTCGTGACCTTGACTGCGCATTTGCAGGATCAGCATTTGCTTGAGGAAATTGGCGGAGTCAGCTATTTGGCGAAGCTTGCCAACTCGGTGCCAACCGCAGCAAACGTTGACTACTATGCACAAATTGTAGAAGAGAAGTCGATGCTGAGGCGCCTTATTCGCACAGCAACCAACATCGTATCCGATGGTTATGCGAATTCGGAGGATGTAGGTGTACTTCTCGGAGATGCAGAGAAACAAATTCTCGAAATATCGAACCGCCGCTCCGGCAGTGGGTTCATCTCCATTAGAGACGTATTAATGGAGGTATTCGAGAAAGTAGAGCAGCTGTACCAGGATAAAGGCGGCACAACAGGCATTCCATCCGGATTTACCGATCTGGATCGGATGACGGCTGGCTTCCAGCGAAGCGACTTGATCATCGTTGCTGCCCGTCCTTCTGTAGGTAAAACGGCATTCGCGCTTAACGTTGCACAAAATGTCGGCGTTCGCGCACGCGAGACCGTCGCGATCTTTAGTCTGGAGATGTCAGCGGCACAGCTTGTACAGCGTATGATTTGCGCAGAAGCAAATGTAGACGCCCAGCGGATGCGGACAGGGCATCTTGAAGGCGATGACTGGGAAAAGCTGACGATGGCGATTGGGTCGCTTTCGGAGGCACAAATCTTTATTGATGATACACCGGGCATTACGGTCGCAGAAATTCGCGCCAAATGCCGTCGCTTGAAGAAGGAAAAAGGGTTAGGCATGATCATGATAGACTATTTGCAGCTGATCTCCGGCCGCGGCAAAGCGGGCGAGAATAGGCAGCAAGAGGTTTCCGAAATTTCACGTACACTGAAGCAAATTGCGCGTGAGCTTGAAGTTCCCGTTATTGCACTTTCTCAGCTAAGCCGGGGCGTTGAGCAGCGGCAAGACAAACGTCCGATGATGTCCGACCTTCGGGAATCGGGATCTATCGAGCAAGATGCTGATATCGTATCGTTCCTTTACCGGGATGATTATTACGACAAAGAGTCTGAGAAAAAAGATATTATCGAGATCATTATCGCGAAGCAGCGGAATGGACCGGTAGGCACGGTTGAGCTCGTGTTTCTCAAAAAGTACAATAAATTCGTAAGTATCGATCGCGCGCATCAAGATCCGATGCAAGCGTCGTGAATATCCGAACAATTGCATGTGTAGTTATGCAATTGTTCGTTTTTAGTTTGACTTCTCGATGTTGGACTGCTACACTATTAATGCTGTCTTTTGACTTGTGACACGGGCCCTTTTATTAAAGGTTTGCTGGTGTATAAAGCATTGGGACGGTAATTTTCGGTGCTTATAAACACCGGACGGGGGTATAATTATGTCTACGGTTGTTGTAGTTGGTACACAGTGGGGAGACGAAGGTAAAGGCAAAATCACTGATTACTTGGCAGAGGGAGCCGACGTCGTCGCTCGTTACCAAGGAGGAAACAATGCCGGACACACCATCCTTATTGATAACAAAAAATATAAATTGACGATGATTCCATCGGGTATTTTCAATCATGATAAAACTTGCGTCATCGGTAACGGAATGGTTATTAATCCGGAAGCTCTGATTGACGAAATTAACTATATTCACGAAAATGGCTTCTCTACTGATAATTTGAAAATTAGCGATCGCGCTCATGTCATTATGCCTTATCACCTTGTGCTTGACGGTCTTGAAGAGGATCGTAAAGGCGATAATAAAATCGGCACAACTCGCAAAGGGATCGGCCCTTGCTACATGGATAAAGCGGCACGCAACGGCATTCGTATTGCTGATTTGATGGATGCTGAGGAATTTGAATCCAGAGTTCGCAGCATCATCATCGAGAAAAACCAATTGATTGAGCAAGTATATGGCGGAGCGCATCTTAATGCGGATTCCATCGTTGCCGACTATCTTGGTTATGCAGAAGTGCTTCGCAAATATGTAACAGATACTTCTGTTATTCTAAACGATGCTATCGATGCTGGTCAGAAGGTTTTGTTCGAAGGCGCTCAAGGCGTCATGCTCGATATTGACCAAGGAACTTATCCGTACGTAACATCATCCAACCCATCAGCTGGCGGAGTTTGTATCGGTTCTGGCGTTGGTCCGTCAAAAATCCAGCAAGTTATTGGTGTTGCTAAAGCATACACAACTCGTGTAGGCGATGGTCCTTTCCCAACAGAGCAAGACAACGAAATCGGTCAAATGATTCGTGACAAAGGCCATGAATACGGTACAGTAACAGGTCGTCCACGCCGCGTTGGCTGGTTCGATACGGTAGTTGTTCGTCATGCACGCCGTGTTAGCGGTATTACAGGTCTTTCTCTGAACTCGCTAGACGTTCTTACAGGCCTTGAAACAGTTAAAATTTGCACAGGCTACAAATTGCGCGGCGAAGTGATTGATACTTACCCAGCAAGCCTCAAAATGGTATCAGAGTGCGAAGCGATTTACGAGGAGCACCCAGGCTGGTCAGAGGATATCTCTGGCGCGAAAACACTTGAGGATCTTCCAGTGAATACACGCAATTACTTGAACCGTGTATCCGAGCTTACAGGTATTCCAATTGCGATCTTCTCCGTTGGCCGTAACCGTGAGCAAACAAATCCGGTTCGTCCGATTTACGAATAAAATGTTTCTTACAAAGGGTGGCCTGCGGGCCATCCTTTTTTTTTGTATATAAAAATGTTGAAAACTCGCTTTTAAACACGTAATTTATAGGAAATTAATAGAGTTTAGAAGAATGGTTGTCCCTAATGTTGACCATAATGGTATATATCAGATTATGGCAATTGCAGCTGCTAAATAACAATTTGTCAGCTGCTGGACGAAGGGATTGGTGCGGCAATGTTGAAAAAAGTAGAATGGCTGGCGAAAATTGTAGCAGCAGGATTAATCGTAAGCTTCTTATCCATTTGGACGACGGGATATATTGTAACCAGCTATGTGGAAACGATATTAAAACAATTCAATTTACCGCTTGAAGTGCCGCCGATGGCAATGTCAGGCGTATGGGGCAAACTATGGGGAGCAGATCCGCTAGTAACGACGGATATTGCAGATAAAGAAGAGAAGAAGACTATAGTTGATGGTGAGGATACTCCAGCAACAGATGCAGGTGAAAATGAGCAGGCTGATTCACCGGCAGCCATCGACGCCTTTGGCCAAGCAACGGATGCTCCGCTTACCGATATGGGCATTGGCGGGGGCACCGAAGCAGGAAGTGGCGCAAAACCTGAAGATGGCAGTGTTGAAGAGGGAACAGCAGGTGTTGATGATACCGAGACAGCGATGACAACGGATGATTTGACTGAGGTAAAGGATCAAATGAGCGATGAGGATAAGGAAAAGTTATTCAGTCTGCTTATGACAAAATTACCGCAAGAATCGTGGCAAACAATCTCTCAATATATCGAAAATGGGTTGACAGAACAAGAGTTGACAGAGATTCAACAAATAATGGCACAGCACCTCGACAAGACCGAATATGGGCAAATGATGGAGATTCTGAAAAAATATTAATATTGTGAATAGGGTGTAAAGGTTGCTCCAATTGTTGGGCATATGTTACAGTATTAGGCGAACGATCCGACAGGATAATTCGTCTTTTTTTATGTCGGAAATCGGAAAAAAAGTTGCATTAGCGCGAAAAGGAGACAATCATGACCGTTTTCAGGGACAAGGGTCGGATTCAGAAAGTATGGAATCAAGCGATTCAGTACTTTCGGCATGACCGATCGCAACAACTGGATGGCAAGACACAGCAACAATCCGCAAGTGATCAGGCAAACAAGCCGTTTTGGCGAAAAAAGCCGGTTCAGTTAGCGGGCGGGGCGCTCGTACTCCTCACAGTAGCCGGATTTAGCGGAATCCAATATGTTCAAGCAAACACAGTCGAATTTTATAACGTATATATGAATGGAACAGCCGTTGGAACCGTAAGTGATCCACAAGAAGTAGAGCAGCTAGTTTTGCTGGAAACCGAAGAGGTTCAGCAAGCTAACCCGGGCATTAACATGGTGCTTGATACAGGAACAATTACCTATGAGCCTGATCATGCATTCAAAGGAGCTCCAGAAACTGCTGGTACGCTGGACAAGCTTGAAGGGTTGTTTACCTCTCATGCGGTTGGTGTCGAAGTGAAGGTTGATGGAAAAGTCATCGGCATAGTGAAAGACCAACAGACAGCAGATGAAGTTTTATTGCGCGTGCAAAGCAAGTTTGCACCGAAGCTTGCCGCAGCGAAGAAGGAAGCAAAGGAAGTGAAGTCGCTTTCGTTCAATGCAAAAGATGCAAAGCCGCCAGCGCTTGATTCAAAGGCAGCCTCTAAGCAGCCTGGGCGTGAAGTGACAGAAGTTGAATTCATTGAAGCGGTAATGATGGAATCAATCGATACCGATCCAGAACAGATCATGGAAGCAGAAGCCATTTATAAGATGCTCGTTCAAGGCAGTATTCAACCAACTAAATATACGGTACAAGCAGGCGATTGCGTTGGCTGTATCGCACAGAAATTTGATATTTCCCCAGAGGTTATTTATAAGAATAATGCATGGATTAAAGATGATAAGATAACGATTGGCGATGTTCTAGATCTAACGGTGCTCCAACCGGAGCTCACAGTAAAGACAACCGAGAATTTAGTTGAAGTTGAAACGATAGAACCACCCGTTGAAATTAAGAAAAATGCGAGCATGCGTGTAGGCGAGTCGAAGACGATAGCAAATGGTACGGCTGGATCCAAACGAATGACTTATCGCATCGTGAAGCAAAACGGTTACGTCGTATCCGAAGAGCTTCTCACGAAAGAAGTAATTAAAGAAGCGACTCCAAAAATTGTTGAACGAGGAACGAAGGTTGTTTTGGGAGAAGGATCAGGACGTTTTGCAATGCCTGTCTCCGGATCTAGAATGACTAGTAAGTTCGGGAAACGTTGGGGACGCATGCATAACGGTATTGACCTTACTGGCAACAAGAACATTCTTGCATCCGATACAGGAAAAGTTGAGTTTGTTGGAACGAAGCCAGGTCTAGGCAAAACGGTTATTATCAATCATAAGAACGGCTACAAAACCGTATACGGTCACCTTAGCTCTTACAATACCAAAGTAGGGGATATTGTTGAGAAGGGTGAAAAGATTGCTATCATGGGCAGTACAGGAAACTCTACTGGCGTTCATTTGCATTTTGAAGTACACAAGGACGGCGTTTTGCAAAATCCATTAAAGTACTTATAACATATACCCATAATTTACTAGAGAGAAACACTTTTGCTATAAGCGAAGTGTTTCTTTTTTTTGCGTATATAAATGATGTGTATGGACATGGAGTATTTAACTGATTCATGCAGTGATGGCGGACTGAGGAAAAACCTTTCAACATGAGGGAAGTTTCATTGTGAAGCAAGGGATAACAGTGTTAAAATAGAAGGTAATAAAAAGGACAAGCGACGGGCGGGTGTAGCGATGCACGGAAAAATATTAGTGGTCGATGACGAACAGCCGATTGCAGATATTATAAAGTTTAATTTGGAGAAGGAAGGGCATCAAGTTATTTGCGCTTTCGATGGCGGTGAGGCGGTTCGGCTTGCGTTCGAGGAGCTTCCTGATCTTATTTTGCTGGACCTGATGCTGCCTGTAAAGGACGGTATGGATGTATGCCGCGAGGTTCGTGCCAAGCTGCAAATGCCAATCATTATGCTGACGGCCAAGGATACGGAAATTGATAAGGTGCTTGGGCTTGAGCTGGGCGCTGATGATTATGTGACAAAACCATTTAGCACAAGGGAATTGCTCGCGCGAGTGAAGGCGCATCTGCGCAGGCAGCAAAAGACAGAAGAAGCTGCAAGCGGTGATCATTCTGGCACTGCCGATCATTCCGCCGAGCAGGAGCAGCAGGGCTTTAAGCTGTTCAACCTATTTGTGGATACTGATATGTATGTCGTTTATAAGGACGGCGTACCGCTTGATCTGACACATCGTGAGTATGAGCTCGTTTATTATATGGCCCGCAACAGCGGCAAGGTAATGACGCGGGAGCATTTGCTTCAAGCAGTATGGGGATTTGAGTATTTCGGAGACGTGCGAACGGTTGATGTTACGATTAGAAGATTGCGCGAGAAGATTGAGGATGATCCAAGTCGCCCTGAGTACATTATGACACGGCGCGGTCTCGGCTATATGATGCGCAACTCCAAGTCCGGAGGCTTCGGCCCAGGATGAAGGGCAAAAGTTTTTTTCGCACAATCCAAGTAAAGCTGGTCATCATCTATTTGCTGCTTATATTGGTGGCTATGCAGTTGATCGGTGTTTATTTTATAAGTACGGTCAAAAACTCCTTAATTGACAGCTTCACGAAAAATTTGAAGGAGCAAGCGGATATTTTATCTAAGTTTGCAGCTCCAAGCTTAGCGGCTAAACCAGATACTGAGGGTGATTCTGCGGAAAGCACGACAGAGGATCTTAGTTTGGTCGTTCGCAATCTGTTCAGCATTAGCGGCGCCGAGGTGCAGGTGCTTGATTCGAACGGGAAGATGGTAGCGACGTCCGTTCAAAGCAACGAGACCTATATTGGCCAGAAGAACAAGTCGCTTGCTGTAAGCCGGGCGCTTCAGAACATTACAGACAATGAGCAAGAAATTATAGATGATGATAATACACGCAAAAAGATGATTGCCCAGCCAGTGACGATTAATGACAACAAGGTGGTTGGGGTTGTATATGTCGTTGCGTCGATGAACGAGCTGTATGAGACCGTCAACAGGGTCAATCAGATCTTTTTCTCAGGGACTCTTATTGCGCTTGGTCTCACGGGTGTGCTTGGCATATTGCTTGCTCATACCATTACGAGCCCGATTCAAGGTCTGACGAGGCAAGCAGAGGCGATTTCACAAGGGAAATTCGATCTGCAGGTGCCTGTGCTTGGCGATGATGAGATTGGCAGCTTGAGCGTTGCCTTCAACGATATGACGATTCGGCTTAAAGAAGCTCTATCGGTAAATGAAGAGGAAAATGAGAAGCTGAATTCCGTTCTCTCCAACATGAGCGATGGCGTTGTTGCAGCGGATGAAAACGGCAAGGTCATCGTATGGAACAGGAGAGCGCTAGAACTGCTGAACGTACGCTCCTGTGAAGGACTTGAGTTGTCCGAGTTGTTCGATCTATCCGAGGAGCGGCTCGAAGAGCTGCAGCAAGGGCGCGGTCAGACACTGCTTATTGAACGTGATGAGGATGGGCAGGAGATGAACGATAATGATGAAGGGCTGCTAAAAGTAACCTTTACGCCTATTCATCGTCGGGATAAGGGCATTACCGGAACGATTGCTGTCTTGCAGGATGTGACAGAGCAAGAGAAGCTTGAGCAATCGCGGCGTCAGTTCGTCGCGAATGTATCGCATGAGCTGCGTACACCGCTTACTACAATTAAGAGTTATGCAGAAGCACTTAATGACGGTGCGCTGGATGAACGGGAGTTATCCGAGCGTTTTGTTGGCGTTATTCGCAATGAAACGGAGCGGATGATTCGGCTCGTCACGGATCTGCTACATTTGTCGCGGCTCGATTCAAACCAAGCGCCGCTGCGCCGCAGACAGACAAATGTTCATGACATGCTTGATGAAGTGGCTGATCGTTTCTCATTTCAGCTTAGGCAGAAGTCGATTAAAGCCGCAGTTAGCGTTGATCAAGGGCTGGAGTCCGCTTGGCTGGATCGCGATCAGATCGATCAGGTGCTTGATAATTTATTCTCCAATGCAATCAAATATACGCTGGACGGTGGAACGATTGAATTAACGGCGAAGAAGCCGGCCGATTCGGCATCACTTTCAATTAGTGTGAAGGATACTGGCATTGGAATTCCGAAAAAGGATTTGAATCGTATTTTTGACCGCTTCTATCGTGTAGATAAAGCACGTTCACGCAATATGGGCGGAACAGGCCTTGGGCTTTCGATTGCCCGGGAAATTGTGAAGGCACATAGCGGTACGATTTCACTTGATTCCGAGCTAAATGAAGGAACTACGGTTACATTTACTCTTCCACTTCTACAGGAAGGGGGCGAGCTGGCATGAAAGAAAAAATAAAGACAACAACGCTTATCCTGCTAGTCGTGCTTAGTCTCCTTCAAAGCTATTTGCTTGCATACAGCATGCCTGGTCTTGGCGCTACGGTAAGAAGCGATCAGGATTATGTGAATTCGGAGCCAATAGGAAAACCGACAAGCGTAGAGAGTGTTATTTTTCCAGAAGCGTTAGTTATCCACTTAGGCGGCAATAAGCATACCATCATCTATCCGGGGACACAGTTCTACGAGATGATTCTTAACCAGCGCATTCAGGGTAGAGAATTTAAAGGGTTCCAGCGAAGCCCTTCAGATGTGCTCAACTGGGAAGAAATTCGCAAAAACGATATTGGTATCGAGCTTCGCTTTGATAACGGCATTCCAGTAGAGCTGCTGCAGAAGCTGCTTAAGCTGGAAGGCGATTTGCTGTTCTTGAACGAAACGATTGACCGCATCTGGATTTTCAAGACGTCGGGCACCGAGGAAATTCGAACGTTCTTTTTTAGCGCTGATGGCGAGATGGTTTATGAGTCCGTTCGTGCGGATCTGACGGTACGCGATGTGCAGGACTATGTGGGGTTCGGGCAGTTCCAGCCTAAGTACACCATGACAGCAGACGGCCTCTATATTCCGGTTGCGCCAATTCAGTCAACGGAAATCGTATTTCCTTACGAGACGTATTCGCCAGATTTGATGAAACGAAGCTTATTCTTCGATCAAAGCACAACAAGAGCAATTGAAGACCGAGGCGGTTCGCAAATTTATACAGACGGCAAGCGGGGATTGCAGGTAGAACAGAACGGCAAGTGGATCAGCTATACAGATCCAAGCGCTCCGCAAATTACGGAAAACTTGCTTAGCGACAATGTGTATGCCTCAGTAGATTTTGTCAATCAGCATGGCGGATGGGACGGCACACATCGTTTTGTGAATGCTATGCCGGGCAGCGAAGGCAAGGATATTAGATTTAAGCAATATGTCGAGCAGTATCCTGTTATGGATACGAAGCCGTTCCGCTATGGGTACATGAGATTAAGGCTTCAGCAAGGTGTCGTAACCGAATATTCGAGAACACTTATTACGCTTGGAGCGCAGTCGGAATCGAGGAATGTTCGCTGGTTGTCAGGCGGGGAAGAGCTGGAGAAAACGCTCAGTAATTACGATAGACGCAGCGAAGTGACAGCTTTGTTCCCAGCGCTGCAAGCAGCTCCGATCGATGAGAACAGACTTCGGTTCATACCGGTATGGGCTGTTCGCTTGAAAGACGGTACGGAAGAAATATTGGTAGAGGCTTATCGAAGCGGATTTACACCGCCTGAGCAGAAGGATGAGGACGCTGTGCAAGGTGAGGCTGATGGCAATTCAGAGAAGCCAAATGATACGACAGCAACAGCAGCTAATGCTGCAGGAGCTGTAAGCTTATCAGTGGGTGCGAGCCAGATTCGTTCGCTTAATGGACCATAGAAATAGGATACAAAAGCAGGAGGTGAAGGCGATTGGATTGGGGACGAGCGAAAAACGTGCTTATTATTTCGTTTTTGCTGCTCAATGTATTACTTGGTTATCAGCTATGGCTGGATATCAGGGAACAGTTGAACATTAATGTAAATACGGCGGAGCTGCCGCAGGATAAGTTACTGCTCATGCAGCAGAAGCGAATTTCGTTAGAAGCCAATCTATCGCTGGAAACACCTGAGCTCAAGGACTTAACTTATTTGCTCCACTCTGACAGCCGCAAAAATGCGGAACCAGTCATATTGAAAGAACCGGTGGATAGTACGATCATCTATTCCAAAAAAGAATTAATAAAGACACTGGGAGATCGTATTCCTGAGCTTGATCAATATGCATTTGATTTGCTGAACAGCAGCGTAGGCGAGTCTGTTTTTTATCGAGTAGTAGAAGGACGTCCGATGTTTGATGTGAAGCTGAAGCTTTATATTAAAGATCAGAAGATTACTTCTTTTTTGCAGGATCGCGTAGAGCTGCTCGGATCAGGTGAAGCCAAGCAGGTGCTGCCAGCTGCCAAGGTGGTAGCGAGCTTGATTGAAACTTATTTACCCGATGGTGCGGTCATTACCGATATCCAGCTTGGCTATAAAGGACAAATCTTTGATTCGGAGCGTCAAGTATCGGTGCCGTCATGGCGTGTTATGCTGGAGGACGGCCATCTGTTTTACGTGCATGCCATCAGCGGCGAGGTTGCAACGGATGATGAGCAAGGGGAAGCGGCAGCGAACGGTTTACGTTAACGGGAGCAGGAGAAGGGACAGGAAAAAGCAATTATGGGACTTCGATTTACAGTACTAGGAAGCGGCTCGACCGGCAATGCAACCATTGTTCAGGGGAATGACAAGATGGTCATTGTAGATGCCGGTATGAGCGCGAAGAAGCTGGATGAACTTATGCGCGAGCGCGGAGTAATGGGTCATCAATTGGACGGGCTGTTCGTCACACATGAGCATTCCGATCATATTAAGGGATTGGGTGCTTTTGCAAGGAAATATGATTTGCCCATTTATGCAAATGAGGCAACGTGGGCTGCAATGGAGAGGCATGTTGGCACGATTGCTCCAGAGAAGCGAGTGTTTATGGAAACAGGTGAAGAGGTCAACCTCGGTTCAATGGCCATTCAATCGTACCCGATCTCGCATGATGCGGCAGAGCCTGTAGGTTATTGCTTTGTAGAGAATGGCGAGAAGCTGAGTCTAGCTACTGACCTAGGTTATGTAAGTGAAAAGGTCAAACGTCAAATTATTGATTCCGATGTGCTCGTGCTTGAGGCCAATCATGATACGGAAATGCTTCGTATGGGGCGTTATCCGTGGAATACGAAGCGCCGGATATTGAGCGATGTTGGCCATTTATCCAATGTGGCTGCAGGCGAAGCGCTGCTAGAGCTCATGACAGATCGAACAAAACGCGTTTATTTGGCTCATTTGAGCCTTGACCATAATTTAATGGATTTGGCAATGCTGACCGTGAATACTATATTAGAGGACCATGGAATATTTTATAAGAAAGAAGAACATCCTCTACGCGCAACCTATCACGACCGACCTACGTCATGGGATGTAGTGAAGCAGAAATAAGGGATTCCAGCTGTGCATCAAGCACATCCGCTTTAGCACTTAGCTCTTCTCTAGTAAGTATGCCCTTATCTATAAACAATTCTAGCATCGCACTTAAGGTGAGAACGGTACGGTAGTGATCATCCTTTAAATCTGCTAGCTTTGCAGCAAGCTGAACATGTTCCCAAGCGACTGGCGTTTTGGCTTTCATATAAGCATTTCTCCTTTAGTGGAACGAATTTTGAAGCGCAACAAAAAACTTCGGATAAGCATCGCATGATTCTATTATTATTTTAGTCATTTCTTCCGAAAACATTCCTAGATTCAAAAAAATAGTCTTGATGTAGGGGACTTTGAGAGGGGCGATAGTAATGAGCTTATTCGACGACGATTTTTATTCAACCAAAGTATCCAAGCGTGCTGCTCGCGAGAGTAAGAAAGGAGACTTTGCATTTCGATATAAGAGCGGTGGACGCAAGTGGTCCAACGTTCGTATTGCATTTGTATCTTCTATCACGAGCGCGGTAGCTGCAACGTTGTTGTTCGGTGCTGTGTTTGGCGGCGGAGGCAGTGGTACGACCAGCGGCGGCGGCGGTGCACCGGTAACGGGTGGTATACAAGTGATTGATCCGCTTGAGCGTCCTATACAGGCTTCAGCGAAAGTAAGACCGGCCGTCGTAAGCGTCATTAATCAGCAAATGTTCTCTCTTGGAATTGGAAAAGACAAATCGCAGCCGGAAAAAGAAGAAGGCAAAGGTACACTTCGTGAAGCGGGTGTTGGCTCAGGTGTCATCATTAGCAAGAAGGATGGCAAAGCGATTATTATTACGAATTACCACGTCATTGATCAGGCACAAGCGGTAAAGGTTGTACTGATGAATGGAGAAGCGCGTGAGGCACGTATTGTCGGTAAAGATCAAATTACGGATCTTGCAGTGCTGGAAATTGACGCAAAAGGAATTGAAGTCGTTGCAGAAATTGGCGATTCGTCTGCGCTTCGCCCTGCTGAATATATTATTGCGATCGGCAACCCGCTCGGACTCGGAGAGTCTGTGACCACGGGCAGCGTGAGCAAGACAAGACAAATTGTACCAGTATCACTTAATCAAGATGGAGTGTACGACTGGGAACAAGAGGTTATTCAAATTGATGCATCCATAAACCAAGGAAACAGCGGCGGACCGCTGATCGATTTGAATGGACGTGTAGTTGGCATCAACAGTATGAAAATAGCTGATCTTGGCGTAGAGGGCATTGGCTTTGCTATCCCAATCAATCTAGCTATGCCGATTGTTGAAAGCTTGATCAAGCTGGGCCATGTGCCGCGTCCGTATCTTGGCGTATACACGATGGACTTGGAGCAGTATTGGGAGCAGCAGGACTTTGAGGATGCATACAGCAATCCTGGCGAAGGCGGAATTTTGCCGGAGGGCGATGTTCCTCATGACGAAGAAGAGGCTAACCCAGGTGATGATCAGATTCTTGAGGGCGGACAGAAGCTTACGCTGCCAGATGAGGTTTACGATGGTGTAATCGTGCTTGAAGCGGTTGGCCCTGCTAAGGATGCAGGTTTGCTGTTCAATGACGTGATTGTTAAGCTGGATCGTCATCCGATCAGCAGTACGATGGACCTTCGCAAATATTTGTACCAACAGAAGAAGATTGGTGACGAGATTGAGATTAGCTTTTACCGTGATGGGAAGCTGAAGGTTACGAAGTTTAAGCTGGCTGAGAAGACAGATGAGGAATAAGTTCGAGTGCATAAGCGCTGGATACAGCTTGGTTAGTTCAAGCTTATTGAGCTGGAATTTTAGGAATAGCTCGAAGGAGCCGCGGTATGCAAATGGTAGCCCATTTGTGTGCTGCGGTTTTTTTTGTGCGTGGATGTGGGGAGCATACTGGGAAAGGGATCGTGCGGAGATAATACGAAAATTGTCGTCTTCACATGGAGAGGCGTTTTCTGATATGCTGTGTATAGACAATAAGGACGACCATCAACTAGGGATAGGAAGCGTGCAGACGATGTATTGTGTATGTAAAGAGCATATTGAGAAAGCATTGGACCGTTTTGTAGATGAGTATGAGGATGCACCAGACGTAGTAGATCTGAAGGAAACACAGTTTGCAGATTGGGATCCACCGCGCAAATGTGATTTTTGTGAAGAACCAGCTACTTTTTTGGTGGTTTAACTGACCGCAGAGCAGGATCTATAGGGTTATGTCCGTATAACGTGAAGGTATGAAGAAAGACTCGAATATTGAGGAATAAAGGCTCTCTTGTTCGGAGAGCATATCGGACTGAAGGGAATATCCGAGATATAGAGGATTTAAAGGACGAAAGCGCTGCGGACTGAAATAATAGATCCGAGATGATAAAGGGAAGTGTAAGGATTGCATATACAGATAGCTGCTGTTGGTAAGCTGAAGGAAAAGTACTTAGTGCTTGGCATAGCGGAATATGCCAAGCGGTTAGGGCCTTACGTGAAGCTCACGCTCACGGAAGTGCCCGATGAGAAGGCGCCGGAGACGATGAGTGCGGCGGAGGAAGCGATTGTGCGCGAGCGAGAGGGCGAGAGGCTTCTAGCGCAGCTGAAGCCTGATGCGCATGTTGTCGCGCTCGCGCTGGATGGCGAGCTCTGGTCAAGCGAGGATCTCGCGGGCCAGCTCGATAAATTAGCCACGTATGGGCGCAGCCACGTGGCTTTTGTTATTGGCGGGAGTACGGGATTGTCTCCCGCTGTGATGAAGCGCGCCCAGCAGAAGCTGAGCTTTGGGCGCATGACCTTGCCGCACCAGCTGATGCGTCTGGTGCTGATTGAGCAGATTTATCGCGGAGTGAAGATAAATCGGGGGGAACCATACCATAAATAGAGCGAAATTTTGGGCTGTGAAGCCTTATGGTGCTTGGAAAGTTGTCCAGCGGTCAATGGAGTCATGATTAGAGAGGCTTTCATGTTAAAATGATATAATGTTGTAAAATGTCAAATTATCGGTTTGACGAGCTCTCTATGAGATGCGTCAGTATGTGGGATACGGGGGCTTAGACACATGAATTACAATCTGTATTTATCGGCTCTACTGTTGGTGGCTACCTGTAGTACATTAATATTGTGCTATCTCGCATGGAAAAGAAGAGAGCTGCCGATTGCAATCAGTTACGGATTAGGAATGCTGGCTGGAGCATTCTATACATTTGGGTACGCTTTCGAGTTAACAAGCACAACATTGGAGCAAATTCGCTTCTGGCTTCGAATTGAGTATATTGGCATTCCCTTTGGAGCAACGCTATGGATTATTATGGTGCTGCAATATACTGGACGACAGGCTCTCTTACGGAAGCCGCTTGTTGCTGCGTTATTGATTGTTCCTATGATTACACTTGTTGCTCAATATACGAACGACCAGCATCATCTGTTTTATCGTGCCATGTCCATCGATCAGTCAGAAGGATTCCCTCTGGTTCACTTGGTTAAGGGGCCTTTGTATATGCTGCACCTGGGGTATTCCTATTTCTTCTTTGTAATTGGGATGGGCTTAATCATTCAGCTGTATCGCAAATCAACACCTCAGATGAAGAAGCCAATTGCCTACATGATCATTGGCTCCCTGGGACCGTTTGGATTTCCGCTTATTTATTTGAGTGGTATTGTTGATCTATCTATCGATATTTCGCCGTTCGGATTTATTTTCTCAGGAGTATTCTATCTGTGGGGAATTTATCAATTCAATATGTTGAAGTTAGCCCCGCTAGCGCTGCAGAAAGTGTTCGAATCGATGCAGGATGCCGTTATTGTAGTTGATCTTGATTACAGTATTACGGGCTATAATCAATCAGCAAGTCTTCTTATTGTAGGATTACATCGTAAGAAGGTTATGGGTCAGCCGGCATTGGAGCTATTCACACCCTATCCAGAGCTATTAGAAGTAGTGATTCAAGAACCTTCTTCGCATAATAAAGTGAAGATTATTAATGAAGGAGAAGATCGATTCTATCATGTGCATATAACGATGATTACTGATAGGAAGCAGAAGCCGGTTGGAAAGATGGTTCTGCTAAGCGATATAACGGACACTGTTCTCTATGAGGAGAGACTACTAGATAATGCCAGACAACTAGCAGAGCTGAATACGTTCAAAGATAAGATGTTTAATGTAGTCGCTCATGATATTCGTGATCCTCTGGCTGTTCTGATTAACTTAATGGAGTTATTGGAAGAGGAGCTGAACACCTCGGATGAGGACCATGAAGAAATTGTCCATGAGATGGGGCAGCAAATCCACAATATATTCTCACTAGTAGAGAGCTTGGTAGGATGGTTTCAAAGTCAGCGAGGAGGAATGGTGTTTAATCCAGTTATAAGGGACTTAGCCCAAGTGGTTCAGACGAATATGCGATTCATGAAGGTTCGAAGTGCGGGTAAGAATATTCATATTGTATCCGAGATATCGGAAGGCTTGTACGTATTTGCTGACAAAGAGATGCTAGATTTAATCATCCGCAACTTGCTTTCCAATGCGATTAAATTCACAGAACACGGGGGCAGTATTCGATTAAACGCGGAGCTTGGAGTTGGCAAGATTATTGTCTCCGTCAGCGACACAGGATCAGGCATACCCGCTGAACAAGCCGCCTCCCTCTTGCAGGAAGATTACCTCGTCTCATCTCTTGGTACTGCTGGTGAGCGAGGTGTTGGGCTAGGGCTTACGCTTTGTAGGGAATTCGTTCGCTTAAACGGTGGAGAAATATGGTTTGATAGCAAGCTTAAGCAAGGAAGTACTTTTTATTTTTCACTTCAGTATCCCCCTAAAGCCTCTGCATAACTTATGAATCGAATCTGGTTGCAAGGAAGGAAAGTCTATGAAGGTTATTATTATTGATGATGAGAAGGCGATGCATCTCATTATGAAGCATATGCTCAGTAAACTGGATGATGTCGAAATAATAGGAGGCTTCCAGGAGACAGCGGCGGTAAGTACTTATTTGATGGATCATGATGTGGATCTCCTATTCATGGATATTAATATGCCTAGGGAAAGTGGTCTTGAATTTGCCGCGCGGTTAAGAGAGGATGGCAGGCAAGTGAAGATCGTATTCGTGACCTCCCATACCGAATATTCGCTGCCTGCATTCGATGTATATGCCTTCGACTACATCGTAAAGCCAGTTAAATATGAGAGACTTCAACATACGATACAAAGGGCACAATCCAGTATGATTCCAAAGTACAAACCTATTCAGTATGAGGCTTCTCCGACTTCGATACAGTTTCATTTTCTAGGTGGAATGGAGATTCGAACGGCTCAGAATGTGTTAGTCAAGTGGAAGACTAGCAAGAGTGCAGAGCTATTCTGCTTCTTGCTCATACATAAAGGTAGACTTGTCTCCAGAGCAAGAATTATTGAAGATATCTTCGGTGATATGCCGATCAAGAACAGTGAGACCTATCTGAACACGACAGTCTATCAGCTGCGCAAATTATTGGACACCTATGGACTTAAGGGAAGCTTGTATTCTGATCATAAACATTATGCACTGGATATTGCTCAGATAAGTGTCGATTACATCACATTTGAAGAAGGCTGTAAAAAGCTGGTAATCATAGAAGACAACAATTTCGATAAGGCGCTTGAGCTAGAGCAGCTATATAATGGAGATTTATTCGGAGAATGTGCATTCCAATGGGCTAGGAGCGAGGTTGAACGTTTATCGCACCTGTATACATCCTTAACGCATCGGTTGTGCGACGCCTTATTAACTAGAGGGGATACGCAAGTCGCAATCCGGCTCTTAAACAAGCTAACGGACCGTAATGAGCTAGATGATGAAACCATGAAGCTGCACATGAGGGCGTGGGCTTTGATGAAGAACACAGACGCCTTGAACCGATTATATGTCCAATTCAGAGAGACGCTGGACAGAGAGTTGGGAATAAGCCCATCCAATGAAATTACTGCGCTATACAATGAATTGATTGTAGGGTTAGATTCATAACATATCGCTTAGATGAAGGGCCCAATAGAAGGGCTCTTTTTTGTTGTTGAAGTTTGTCATTCTGTTGTCATTGGGGGTCTGTATACTTGTCCCAAGTAGGAAAAGAAACAACACTTCAAGGAGGTAAATGGCATGCGAGTTATGGTTCAAAAAGGGATTTCATTCATTTTAGTGATGGTATTAATAATAGGTGGATTGAATGGATTGTTTGTTGGTGTAGACAAAGCCCATGCGGCAGTAGTGTTCGCTGGAGGAACGGGGACGTCAAGCGATCCGTATCAAATTGCGAACGCAGATCAGCTCAATGAAGTCAGGAATCATCTCGGAGCAGGGATCTATTTTATACTGACGTCTGATATTGATTTGAGCTCCTACGCTAGCGGTGCCGGCTGGAATCCAATTGGTGCTAACAACGCCAATCCTTTTTACGGAAATTTGAACGGTAACGGCTTTACAATAAGAAATTTAACGATCAATACAGGTGGTGCGGATCATGTAGGACTCTTCGGTGTAGCTGCATATGGCAGCTCATTTGCTAACATTATTCTTGAGGATGTTGATGTGCTGGGGAGATATTATGTTGGCGGGTTAATTGGAATTGGCGAGAATAATGTTAGCAATGTCTACGTCACGGGAAATGTGGTTGGAATAGAAAGTGTAGGCGGCTTGGCAGGTTGCCTTTATGGAGGGAGTATCAATAACAGCTACTTCATAGGAAGCGTGACTGGATCTCAACTTGTAGGCGGGTTGGTGGGGTACCATTACGGTGATATTGTTAACAGTTACACGGCAGGAAATGTGACGGGTAATAGCTTTACTGGTGGTTTGATCGGAATGTCAGACGGGGGTGTTATCACTAACAGCTTCTACGACACAACCGCTTCAGGACAAGTAGATACAGGAAAAGGCGAAGGAAAGACTACTGTAGAGATGCAGACAGCGAGCACTTATACAGGGTGGGACTTTACATCGCAATGGTATGTCTTCGAAGGTCAGTATCCACAACTATGGGCTTTTACTAAGTTGATTAAAGGAACAACTGCTGGAACAACGAAATTATTTCAGGTTGCCACAGGTATGGAGTATTCGCTTAACGGTAACCCTTATGTTCCTATCACAGGGGATTCTGTCGATATTACCGTAGTTGCTGGAGATATAATCGATGTCCGTATAATCGCAGCTCCATCAAGCCATAGCACTTTGACAGTCAGTCTGTCAGACATTAGAGGGCTTATGCCTCCTGCTCTAGCAGCTGATACGACAGAGAACTACACGGCTAATGACATTGAAATGACGTTCGTCAATGATCCAGCTTGGCTTTCGGGGATAACAGCGGTGAAAGATGGGGCTACGACACTCGATAAGGATACGCAATATACAATTGAAGCGGGAAAGCTCAAGATATTCGCTGGGGTACTGGCAAAGGGAAATCATTCGATTATAGTAACAGCACCCAATTATGATGATGCAGTGATAACGCAGATGGTAACGAATAAGCAACCTCCTGCTCTAACAGCCGACACAACAAGTCCTTATCCCACGAATGAGATCGAAATTACATATACGGACGATCCGACATGGCGCGGGGTGATTACGGCTGTGAAAGACGGAACCACGACACTCGTTCAAGATACGCAATACAAAATTGAAGCAGGTAAGATCAAGATATTCGCAGGTGTGCTAGCAAAAGGGAATCATTCCATAACAGTGACAGCCATCAATTATGATGATGCTGCGGTCTCACAATTCGTATCTCACCAGTTTTCTGGAGCAGGAGAAGGATCACAGTCCAATCCTTTTCAGATTGCAACTGCGGATCAACTTAATGAGGTTAGGTATCTTCTAGCATCGGATATTTATTTTGAGCTGGTGGATGATATTGATCTCGGAGTTAGTCCATATGTAGACGGTGAAGGCTGGTTGCCAATCGGTAAGTATGG
Organism: Paenibacillus sp. NRS-1760; assembly: GCF_050467785.1. Lineage (NCBI taxonomy): Bacteria > Bacillati > Bacillota > Bacilli > Caryophanales > Paenibacillaceae > Paenibacillus > Paenibacillus sp. NRS-1760. Next base: position 68,952 of record NZ_JBITPK010000008.1, read on the forward strand.
TGAGGAATTTCGAGGGAAGTTGGATGGCAAAGGCTACAAAATCACGGGATTAAAGATAGCTAGATCAACCATGGATGTAGGGCTATTCGGTAGAACATCGTCCACGAGCAGTCTAAATAATATGGGGCTAGAAAATATTAATTTGAGCGGGAACGATCAAATGGGCGGCTTGGTTGGATTCAATCAAGGTGCTATCAGTAATAGCTACAGCAGCACAGGTTCTGTAAGTGGAAGTAATCAATTTTATCTAGGTGGGTTGGTTGGATACAATCAAGGTTCAATCAGCAATAGCTATAGCAGTATGGTAAGTGTGAGTGGTAGAGGCGATATAGGTGGGTTGGTTGGTACCAATAAAGGATCAATTAGCAACAGCTACGCCACAGGAAGTGTGTCGGCGATACTCAGTACAGTGGGCGGGTTAGTAGGTAGCAACTACCCTGGCATTGGACAAGTCAACAATAGCTTCTACGAGAGCACAACAACGGAGACCGATACAGGAAAAGGCCGGAGTAAGACGACTGAACTAATGAAGACTGAAAGTACGTATTCTGGTTGGTTCACTTCTAATGTATGGGGGATCGATTCATCAATTAATGCTGGATATCCCTATTTGAAAGTTTTTTACCGTTTTATGACTTATAACGGCAACGGCAACACAGGAGGAGTAGTTCCGATAGACAGTAACATCTATTTGCGTGGTGCAACTGCAAGTGTGGGATCAATTGGAAATCTAGTCAGGACGGACCACATCTTCACAGGATGGAATACGTTAGCAGATGGTAGTGGCACCAGCTACGAGGAAGATGACCAATTCGTAATTACAGCAAATACGACACTGTATGCGCAATGGATTAGTACGGCGAAAGCAATCTCTACATTCAGCTTCGCGGGATTGAGCCCAGCGGTAACGGGCACAGTTGACGAAGCGAACAAGACGATTGCCTTGACCGTGCCATACGGAACGGATATAACGGCGTTAGTCCCTACATTCACAACTACGGGTGCTAGTGTGAAGGTGGGCAATACGGATCAAGTGAGCGGAACAACAGCGCAGAATTTCACTTCTGCAGTCATGTACACGGTAGTAGCGGCAGACAGCAACAAACAAGAATACACGGTAACAGTAACCGTAGCAGCGAATACGGAAACACCATATTCAGGTGGTGAGGTAATTCTACCAGTTAGTGATGCCCCTGTGATCTCGACAGATGGTCAATTAACGCTTCCTATAGGCAAATCAGGTGAGGTTAGCTTGTTAAAGGAGGTCACAGTATCTATTCCTGCGGATGCATCAAAACAAGAGTTAAAAGTAACGATAGAAAAGCAGATAAACACGCAGAACCTGCTAACGAAACAAGAAGTTCTAGCAAGTCCGATCTTCGAGATTCTGAAGAATTTCCCTGAGAACTTCAGAAAGCCAGTAACGCTAACCTTTGTATTCGATCCAGCAAGCATAAAGAGCAATCAAAGGGCAGCTGTATTCTACTATGACGAAGTGAAGAAGGTTTGGGTCGAAGTCGGTGGTAAAGTGAATGGGAATAAAATCACGGTAGAAGTAGATCACTTCACGAAGTTTGCGGTAATTGCGGTTGACGAAGTGAAAGACGTGCCGACAACAGCTCCCAATGTTAGCTTTAGCGATGTCACTGGACACTGGGCAGAGGCTAGTGTTAAGCAAGCAGTGAGCAGTGAAATCGTGAAGGGTTATTCGGATGGCACATTTAAGCCAGGCCAAACCGTCACGCGGGCTGAATTTGCAGTGATGCTAATCAATGCATTGAAGCCGCAGGGTGAGGGTGTAGAACTGATCTTCACAGATACTGCGAAGATTGGAGCTTGGGCACAGAAGGCAGTTGCTCAAGCTGTACAAGCGGGTTTTATTAAGGGTTATTCAGACGGTACCTTCCGTCCGAATGCGGAGATCACACGTGCGGAGATGGCATCCATAATCGCAGTTGCTTCGGGTCGATCAAGCGAAACGAATGCCGTAACGGGATTTGTGGATGAAGATAAAATTCCGACATGGGCAAGAGGCAGTGTTGCTTATGTGAAGCAAGCGGGCATTATTCAAGGCAAAGGCGGTAATACATTTGCGCCGCAAGACAATGCGACAAGAGCTGAGGCAGTTACCGTTCTGTTGAAACTACTAGCTCATATTAAAGAGTAAACAAGTTTGAATAACAATAAGGAGCCCTGCTATTTAGGGCTCCTTCTAAATATCACTTGTCGTTGTAGGAGGTGCTTCAGTTGAAGGTCGTTATTATCGATGATGAGAAGTCCATGCATCTCATTATGAGACGAATGCTTGCTAAGCTTGATCAAATTGAAATCGTGGGAATCTTCTTTGAGACTACATCTGCATTCTCTTATTTGATGAATCATGACGTGGACTTGGTATTTCTAGATATTAAACTGCCGGGGGAGAACGGTCTAACGTTTGCTCATCGAATAAGAGAACGTGATGGACAGATGAAGCTGGTTTTCGTTACATCCTATAAAGAATATGCACCTGCTGCATTCGATGTACAAGCTTATGATTACATTGTTAAACCTCTGAGGCAGGACAGACTTCACAAAACCGTGCAAAGAGTAATTTCAGAGGGACATTAATAAGACTGAAGCGAACCAGAAATAACAAAGATAACACAAAAATGCCTTTAATCCAATCAGCGGGTGAAGGCATTTTGTTATATATACCGAGCAAGAATTTTAGATTGGTTGCGTGGGAGGATTTGAACCTGCGGCCTTTGGGTTATAAGTCCGACGAGCAACTGGGCTGCTCCACCCCGCGATAGTATAACTAGCATTGTAATCTTTAAATTTGCTGAATAGAAGATCCTACTAAACTGTGCGAAGTCTTTAGATAGCTTCGCTATTATGTACTAAATAACTCAAACTTCGCAGTTTGAAATTGGCAAACAAGCCCTGAGATTCTGGGTAAACTAGCGATCCATTGTTGGAGTTGACTTTTAATTAGTTTGGAAAGCTTCTTGTTTGCCTGCGACGCGACCACGTTGATCAACAAATAAAATAAACCGCCGAGCGTTCGCTTGCCGATGCTGCAATGCAAGCAGAAAATAACGGAAAAATACAATAGTCGTGTGGCTAACGAGTAAATCGTAGGACAGCCCTTGAAATTCTTTATGCAAGCGCAATGAGGACTTAGCGCATTGGAAGAAGACTTCGATGTCCCAGCGCATGGCGTAGATACGAATGATTTCTCTGGCCGTCAAAGCCAGGTCAGTGGAGAGGATCGCCGGTCATTCATTTTTCTTCGTGCGGTGCCGAATGAAGATAGCTTGTACCGGAATTGCCCGGAACCAGTTGCATCCGGATGGAGCGGAGGATGTCGGATTCTCTTCCCTTCAACGCGTGAAGCCTTGAGATATAAATCAATCAGTGATAATTGCATTCCGTTCACAAGATAACGCTTGTTGTCATTTTTTTCGATGACGTGAAGTCCCCTATCCATGATTTCCTGAATCAGCGGGGCATGTGTAAACCAGCTATCCATTAAGGCATATGTTGCCGTGCACCAGCGGCTATGGCCCGGTCAATCATGGATGCGATAACCTTTGGAGCAGGAAGTAGCGCTTCCTCGCGACGCTTGTAGCCAACTGTACGCTTGTCGATGTCTTCGGTCATGCCATTGATCTGCTATTTTGTTGAACTGAGTTAGGCAAAGTCCATCGGAATAAACGTATGACCGTCTGACCACCCCATCGTTAGCATGCGAAAGCCCTTATAATACGCACCCGTGGCGTGATCTTTGAATCTGGCGAGCAGTTCAACCGTTTTGCTTCGGTTGCGGTCAAACATAATCCATGTTAAAGCTATTAACACTTTGAAAATAGAGGCTTCACTGGACTACCGAGTGGACGAAGCATAGTGTCGTATAGACATGTTGCTACTTACGTCACTTATGCTGACAAACTACTCGAAGAAGCAACCAATTATGTTGCCACACTTCAACCCGACACCTAGTCGGGTGCCTTCGATTTCGCTCTATAGATGTTAAGCTGAACCGTATCATAAGTAGGGCGAAAATAAGAGTATAGAGACTTCCAAAGTGTGAAGAAAGGTGCTATAAAAATACGATTATCCCTCTAGAGATAGGCACTAGAGGGATATTTGCGCCACCTAAAACGACAATGTTTTCCAATTTAATGCTATGATTGTACTAATGGCGAGCTACATGTTCCATTAAGAACTCGGGATGAAATATAAAAATTTATATGTAGGACATTAGTTGAAGTCATATTTAAGGGAGGTCAGCGACAATTCCATGTCGATCTCAGACAAGACTAGAAAGATATTATGGGGTAGATCAGGAAATAGATGTTCCATATGCAAGCTAGAACTAATTATTGATGAGACTGAAAAAGATGATTCGTCAGTTGTCGGTGAGGAATGCCATATTATTTCTGGGCAGAGGAGTGGGCCTAGACATGATCCAAACCGTCTTAAAGATGAAATAGATACTTATGATAACTTAATTCTGTTATGTCGTATTCATCACAAGATGATTGATGACCAACCTGAAACGTTTACCGAAGAAATTATTAAACAAATTAAAGTGAACCATGAGCTTTGGGTATCTAAAAGACTTGACCAACAAGAAGACAAACCTCCGAGAATTAAAAGAATTAAGGAAAACATTCCTAAAGAGTTACCAAGAGTTACAACCGGAAAAGAAATCATTAATATTTTGGATAGAGCAATGGGATATGAATTTGATCATGATGAACCCAAAAATGAAACTGAGGTTGAATTGATTTCAGGCTTTTTACAATACCTACATGATTTTGGGGATTTACTAAGCGATTTTGAATCAGGTGATAGAGTAAGATTCGGTTTTGAAATAACCAAACTGATTAAGGAATTATTAGACAGTGACTATTACGTTTTCGGTGCACGTGAAGTCAGAGTGCTAGAGGGGGGAAAGGGGGCTCCATCAAGTTTTCCTATAGCGATTGTATATGTGAAGCACAAAGATAATCTACTGGTGCAAAGCGCAGAATAGGCCAATTTATTATAATCGATTTTATTAGCCTTGCACCTTGCTAATGATCCTTATTTTCTATTCTGTTTGTGGAATAGTTCGTTGATGAACAATAGCAGAGAGTAGGCTGACACATCTGAACACATCCGTCATATTTCTTGAATATGAGTGCTTGATGAAATTTAATGAACAAACTAAAGGAGTGTGGAAATGTGAGCTATATTCGCATTAAAAGAATAGGCGTTAAGAATTACAGGTCCTTTAAAGAAGAAGTAAATGTTAGTTTTCCAGACGAAAATTATAAAAAGCCGGTTGCTATAGTTGGGTATAACAACTCAGGAAAGACTAATTTTCTAAATGCAATTTTATATGGAATTACTGAAAAATATATAACGAAGGATACCTTTACTATTAATGATTTTCATAACCGGAATTACGAAAATGTGCCCCAAATTTCTACCGAAATTAAAAGTAGTATTGAAGTAAAAGTAGATGGAAATCCAGCAGAACTTTCAGGGTATCATTTTTTGGAGATAAAACTAGATGGTATTGAAATAGAAAGTGCTAAAATTTCATCCTATAAAAATCTGAGTAAAACAGACCGAAACCGTGATGCATCCGGCGCTTCTAAATATTTTAAAATATTTTATGTGAATTTTCATGAGGTGAAAAAGGAACTAGCGACCAAAAAGACGGGTTGGGGAAACCTATCTTCATTTTTGGCTAAACATATAAAGAGTATAGTTGACAATGATGAGATTATGCTAGGGAAAAGAGAAGCCTTTAAAAAGGACATAGAGCGTTCAACTGAAAGTGTTCTTGAAGATTCAAAACTAAACGAATTCCTAGATAAAATACAAACTAATTATTCAAACAATTTACGGCAAAATAAGTGTCATATTGAATTCGGATTACCAGAGTATGAAGATATCTTCTTAGAGATGATATTTAAAATAGGTCTAAATGGGGATATGGAAAATCTTATTCCAATTGATCACTTTGGGGACGGATACATTTCTATGTTTGTTATGGCGGTTATTCAAGCAATTGCGGAGAGTAACCAAAGAGATAAATGCCTTTTTTTGTTTGAAGAACCCGAAAGCTTTTTACATGAAAATCATCAAGAGTATTTTTATAAAACAGTTCTTTGCGGCCTAGCTGAGAATGGTCATCAGGTAATATATACGACTCATTCTGAAAAGATGCTAGATATATTCGATACTAGAGGACTGATTCGCTTTGAATTTGATGATACCAGTAAGCAGACAGTTCTAAAATACAATAAACCGGATAAGGAACTTTCCGAATTAGACGAAGATAGAGAGCTGCTTTCTGAAATTAAAGATTACAATAATTATATAAAATTAATTGAACCGAACCTTAATAAAATCATATTTAGCCAAAGAGTCATACTTGTAGAAGGTCCAAATGATTTGATGACCTATAAAGAAATAATAAAGAAAAAGGTACTCGAAATTACGGAGGATGAAAAGTACGCTGAAACATATTTGAATTTTAATAACATATCAATAGTTCCACACCATGGCAAGATAACAGCAACGATTTTGATTAGACTATGCAAGCACCTTGGGATAGATTTCTTTTGCATTAATGATTTTGATTTTGAGGATGACTTCGTTTCAACATTAATGTTTGACTCCATTGATGAGCTTAAAGAAAGTAAAGTGTATAAGGAGCAAGTATCAGTATTTAAGGCATTTAATGCAAAAGGTGAGTCCCTGAGTGATCAAACGAAACGAGGCATGATAACTACGAATTGGAGACTAATTAATGAGGCTTCTTTAAATAATTTACACTTTAATATTCCTAAATTAGAATCTGCCATCGGGTATGAATCCAATGATAAAAATAGCTCAGGGATTTGGAATGCATTAAAAAGAAAGTCTGATTTTGGTGAAGACATATTTCCAAAATCACTGGAGCAATTTATAGGACTAAATAATCTCAAAAACAAGCAAAAATGACTTTACAAAATCTAGCTGTTTTGGGTCAAGATTCTTCTATACGAAAAATAGCTCAATCCTCAAAGTGGTAACTAACTATAATAATGTCGTTTTTAATCTAGCCACGTGATTTGTTTAGATCCAAAAGAAACCACTAGTTACGGGAATGTCAGATTATTTGCAATATTATTATATGTTTATGACGAGTTACGGTGCCTACCGAACGAAATAAATAGAGGAAATTCGTAAAACTGTAGAAGATCAGAGGTTTCCATTTTTAAAATAGCTACACAAAAAAGTGAACTGGGCGGTGTTCAGAGTGGTATTTTCAAAAAAATATGAGATCATAAAAGATGCTCCAAAAGAAATTTCTTGGGAAGAATATGAAAAAGTTTCTTTGCAAGAATATTATGAGTTGCTTAAATCATCTAGTGATAGCGAGGAAGCTTTTCAATTATTTTTTGAAGAAAACCCGGCATTTGTACCCGGAGCACTAGAACTCTTTGGACAATCTGGTCATTATCCATATATGCACACCTTAATTTCGCAACCACAAATTGGGGCCCCGTTTAGGAGGTTTCCAGATTTTCTTTGGTTAGCAAATGACAGTCTTACGTTTACACCTGTTTTTATTGAAATCGAAAAGCCAGCCAAAGTTATGTACACAAAAGGTGGGGATATGAGTGCTGCATTTTCGCAAGCTATCGGTCAGATATATGAATGGCAGACAATACTTAATAAGCCAGTAAATCAGCTATTGTTTTTTGACTTTTTTAATATTCCTCAATCTTTGAGAGAAAAAGATTTTAAGCCACAGTTTCTTTTGGTTTATGGAAGAAGGGGTGAGTACGAGACTAATGAACTCTTGAGAGGGAAAAGAGCAGCGGTTAGAAAAGATAATATTGATATTATATCTTTTGATAGACTTCGGCCAATTAGAGATTATTATGAATTTACATCGAGCCAGGTCCGAAATAAAGAGTACTGGATCAAGAATATTCCTCCTACTTTTAGATATCGTGCCGATTGTGCAAAAGAACTTGTTTTGGCTAAAGGGTTCAGAGAAGCAATAGTAAACATGAGATATACATCAGAAGCAAGAAAAGAGTTTTTAGATCAGAGATATAAATACTGGATTGAATATGGGGAACTCCCTAATAAAGGTATTCTCTCGAGCGGCGAAGGAGAGTGACTCCATTTGGACAGAATGAAACGGGGAATTATAGTTCGTCATGTTTATCATTCCACCTCTGTGTTTCAACTATGGAAGGCACCCGATCGGGTGCCTTTGATTTCGCTCTGTAGATGATACGGTGAACCGTATCATAAATAAGGGCACCGGTTTTTGGGAGTCAGGAAAAATTTCAATGGATTATCTAAAGTAATTCCGCGAAAATTAACAGCTCTAGCAACGTGGTTTTCTTGAGCGGTATCTACACCGACAACAAGGTGATTAACGGTCATGTTTTCAATGAGTTGATTTTGCTTATCTTGAGCTTTAAACTTCATAGTAGAGTGACCTCCTGATGTGGGATTTTAAGGGCTGTAGACCCGTTTCGTACTCACATCGTACAGAGGCGCTCTTTTTTATTCAAACTCCAAATTTTACGTTCCACAGGAATTCTAACGAGGAACGATAGTTGAATCATCGACAACAGGCCACCGATTACTTCGGTGGCCTTCTGTGCATGTTACGTTGGCTAGATAATGATGTACATTGAATCGGGTATTTAAAGGTTGGTAATCGGCTTTTTTATAAACCAACCCAGCACCAAAACAAGTATGGAAAGAATAAATTCAATCCAAAAAACCGTTTGTAGACCGGTAAGGATACTCTGTGATTTCTCATGCATTGAAGTGGGATCGAGCGAATGATGAAGATAACGATTGGCTCCGGATGACATGACGCCAACGAACAAAGCGATGCCCATTCCCCCGGCAATCTGTTGGAGCGTATTGTATATGGCTGTGCCATGGGCTACTAGATGACGCGGAAGTTGATTCAATCCCGTTGTCTGAGCCGGCATGACGACAAACGATATGCCTAAGAATAAGAGGACATGATTGAACAGAACGGAGACTCGGGTTGTATCGCTATCGATACCGGCAAACAGCCACAGCGATAGGGCGATCATGACCAGTCCGGGCATTATGACGAATCTCGGCCCGAATTTATCGAATAATTTTCCCGTCACAGGCATCATCATTGCGTTTAAAATGCAGCCTGGCATCAGAAGTAAACCTGTCGCGAATGCTGTCAACTGCATCACATCCTGCATATAGATCGGCAGCAATGTCGTGGTGGCGAATAGAACCATCATCAGGATGATTACCAATGCCGCAACCAAAGAAAAAGTGGGATGCCGGAATACGGAAAGATCAATCAAAGGCTCTTTGATCTTGAACTGCCGCCATACAAGCAAGAGCAAGAAGAGGCTGCCTATGGCAATCAAAATGTAACCCTCAGGCTCAGTCCAGACATTTACCCGGCTGACGCCGTAGATGACGCTACCGAAACCGATGGTTGACATCGCAATGGATAAAAGATCGACCCTTGGCTTGGTTAGTTCTGTCACATTCTTTAAGTACATGAACGCATAAATAATCGAAAACAATGCGACAGGAATCACCATATAGAATAGCCATCGCCAGTGTAAGGTATCGATGACCAGACCTGACAAAGCTGGCCCGATGACAGGGGCGACCATAATGACCAGCCCCATGAGACCCATGGCCGCACCCCGGCGCTCTAGAGGATAAAGGGCGAGAATCGTATTCATCATCAATGGTATCAATAATCCTGTCCCGCAAGCCTGAACAACCCTGCCCATCAGCAAGATTTCGAATCCAGGGGATACTGCACACAAGCAGGTACCGGCTAAAAATAAGGCCATCGCAGACATAAACATCTGGCGAGTCGTGAACCATTGCTGCAGCAATGCGGTCACCGGCACCAGTACGCCGATCGCGAGCATATAAGCCGTAGATAACCATTGAATGGTCGAAGCAGCAACGTTGAATTCCCGTATCAATCCAGGAAATGCATTAACAAGTAAATTTTCGCTAAGAAACGCAACAAATGCACCTATGAGTAACGCGGCTAACATCGGCCCTCTCTTCATTCCCCTTGCCTCTTGAACCCGTTTGTTCATCTTCTACCTCCAGAGAATATTCATTGCGTTCCACGTAGTGACTTGACACCAAATCTTCACCTGACTGTCGTGCAGGTTATCCTACACCATCACTTTCTAATAAGGAGTAAAAATTATCGCGGTCTTCATCATCGAATTTGCCAAGCGCCCGTACCCTGACAAATTCATGTCCGCCAAACATGTCGATTTCCTCGCCACAACTATTGTAGAGCGCGATCATATTGCCATCCCGATTCAGCTCCATATACCCGTAACAAGTTGCCTCGGGCGCTTCGCCGTAAAAGAGCAAAAATCTGATTTTGTCCACGCTGTTCATGCAGATCTCCTTTCCTTATTCCAAATCGATCTGAAGAATATTTTACGTGACAGCAGATGAATTGGAAAAAGCGATATCGCCCTGCATACTCGGAAATTCATTCCTATTTAGAAAGCATAAGGGGGGATCCCCGCTATGTCGCTCATTCTCACATTATCTCTTGACGAGATGCAATTTGGGGGTTATGATAACGTGCCAGTTAATTCAACAAGGTAGATCAATAAAAAGGCTGACTTTTCGAGTGTGTCGGCACCGAATTGTCAGCCTGTCGTGCAGATCATGAAATTAAAAACCCATAAGAACATCAACAAAGGACATGCCGTGGTAGCTGATTTAGCATTTTTCGCTGTTAGACCCGTTAAGCTGAATCGTATCATAAGTAGGGCGAATAATTCTGAACAAATTTCTTATTTGATACTGCATAGCACAATTGGGTTAGGGTGAGACTTAACATAGATAATATTCAATCAGATCAAAAAGCCGATTCTTCCTTCTGGGAGAATCGATTTTTCGTTAGAGGGGCTTGTTGGAATTTCGGGAAAAGAACGACAAAAAGGGCAAGAGGAATTGTCCTTGTTTATCCTATAACATTCAAATTAAATTGAAATAGGGTGGGAAAATGGATAAGGAATATAAATTAGCTAGCCAACTATTAACACTGCTTGATACGGAACAAAGGTGGTTTACCTTAGCCGAAGTTGAGAAAAGTCTAGGAATCTCAGATAAAACCATACGTAAGATGGTTGAAGAGATAAGCAAGCAACTGCCACCCGATATCACCTTTGAGGTGACTAGAGGAAAGGGAATATTTCTTCGACGTGATGGACGAGGGAAGACGATTAGTGAGGTGGTTTCTTTTATGCTCAGACAAACCACCTTTTATCGGCTGATGAATCTATTGTTTACCACTGACGGACGATTCTCGGTGGAGGAGCTTGCTGGTGAAATGTTTATGAGCACCTCGTCTTTGAAGAAGTTAATTGTAAATTTAAATAATAATGATCTGAAACCGTATAAGCTGCACATTACTTATTCCAGCCCTAAGATCAAAGGGAATGAAATGAATATACGGTATTTTTATTGGAAGTTATATTGTGATGCCTATGACTTTACAGGATGGCCCTTTGCGAATATTGAATTTGCTTATATTAATGAGTTAATCACAAATATAGAGAATGAGAAAAATATAGTTTATTTTATCAATTCCAAAAGGAAATTATCCTTTTTGCTGGCGATTGTAGTCGATAGAGTTACGAGAGGGAAATGTGTAAAAGTCGACGAGGTCAGATATCCCTGGGAAAAAGGGATGTTTTATTTGCCGGTGAAAGCTCTTGCGAAGAGTCTAGAAGAACAGCTTTCTATAGAATTTCCTGAAAGTGAAATATCCTTTATGCAATCACGAGTGAGACTCAGCCAATACCATTATTACGAAGGATCGGAAATGACACCGATGAAAGAATTCGAATTATACAAGGATAAAGAAGAGTATCAAATGGGTAATTCGCTTTTTACATTACTGGCAAAGGTATATCCGAATATGGATATGGAAGAACGATTTACATTGGAGGTATATGACTTCATTGATAAGCTTCTGATGGATAATGCCATTCCTGAATGGATGATGATTTCAAAAAGCAATTTATCGACATATGTTCAAAAAGAGTGCCAGCAGATATATCAACAATTGCAAGACTGCATGAAAACGTGGAATGAAGCTTATCCTTCTGTCTTGTATAATGATTTTCATTTAACAAAACTAACCTTAATTGTTCGTTCAAGCTTACGTTATAAAAGAAAAAAGGCCTTCTTAGTGATTGGTGAAGAATTTTCGATTCGCCATTACATAGCGGATTTGATTAAAAAGGAAATTGGGGATCAGTTGATCGTTAATACTTCCATTATGAAAGGACTAACAGACGAAATGGTGCAGCAGCATCAAATCGATTTTGTCATTAGTAATTTCCCGGTTTCATTAAAGACAGTACCTGTTGTTACTATCTCTACGATTCCATCTAAAAGAGATCTGGACAATATTCGTAAAGAATTACTTTTATAATTTGACCAATTATTTTCCGTACCCTACGTAAGATTTTGGTCTAGTTTGCGATGATAAAAAACCTTATGCTCAAAGCAGGTTCTAAACGATTAAGGCTGACCTTCCTTAAGGAAATTCGTTTAGAAAATACTAAAGCATCTATTTTCCCGTCGGTAAATGGAAGCGATTTCGGAAAATCTGAGTGCAGTATTCAGATTATTGGAGGAAACCATATGAGCAGGCATTTAGGTGCAAAAAAAGGAGAAATAGCAGAACGTGTTTTGCTTCCAGGAGATCCTTTGCGAGCAAAATTTGTAGCAGAGAATTTTCTAGAGGAAGCCTATTGCTATAACGAAGTAAGAGGTATGTATGGATACACGGGGTTATACAAAGGTGTGCCGGTGTCGGTTCAGGGGACAGGGATGGGTAACCCATCGATGAGCATATATGCAACGGAACTGATCATCGATTACGAAGTGAAGAAATTGATTCGCATTGGCACATGTGGAGCGATGCAAAAAGAAGTAAATATCCGTGATATTGTATTAGCCCAAGCCGTGTCTTCAGATAGCAATCTTACTGAGAAGATTTTCCATGGTTGCAACTATGCGCCTACGGCTGATTTCTCATTGTTAATGAAAGCATATCAACACACACAAGGTAAGCAAGCGAAAGTCTTTGTTGGCAACATTTATAATTCGGATGAATTTTATCGTGAAACGTTGGATCGACTTCACAAATTTATGGACTTTGGCGTATTAGCAGTAGAAATGGAAAGCACATCGCTCTATACTTTGGCTTCTAAATATGGGGTAAAAGCACTGTCCATTTTGACCGTGGGCAGTCAATTATTAACGCAGGAGCACTTAACTCATCAAGAAAGTGAACAGTCCTTTTATGAAATGGTAGAAATAGCTCTTAATACAATCATTGATGACACTAGTTTATAGGTTTAAGGGTTAGGAAAAGAGAGTGAGAAAGAAATGAGAGTAATTCTGTCCGGATTGCAGTGGATGATTTTTATGATCGCAGGCGCAATTGCTGCACCAATTGCTATCGCAGATTTATATAACTTAACACCCATTGAGACTGCTGGACTCATCCAGAGTACCATTATTACTTTGGGGATAGCGGGCTTTTTACAAGGCCTGATTGGTCATAAACTTCCTATTCATGAAGGTCCGGCAGGGTTATGGTGGAGCATTTTTACCATTTACGCGAGTTTAGTGGGGGTATTATATTCTTCTAACATTGATGCTCTGCAAGCTTTAAGTGGAGGAATGATCATTAGCGGTGTCTTATTTATCCTCATTTCAGCCTTTAAGCTAATGGATAAAATAGCCCGATTATTTACACCAACCATCACTTTTATATATTTACTGTTATTGATCTTTCAATTAAGCGGTTCTTTTATGAAAGGGATGATGGGAGTTACATCTAGCCATACGACGTTAGATGTTAAAGTGTTTTTGCTTAGTGTGATTGTGGTTTGCATTACCTTTTGGTTAGGGAGCTGCCGCATTGCGTTACTTCGACAATTTTCGGTGATCATTAGTATATTGTTAGGTTGGCTATTATTTATAGTTTTTGGTCATATGCCGGTTTTTTCACAAGCTGAAAACCTAGTTAATCTACCCGAAATGTTGCCATTTGGATGGCCGCGATTTGACGGTGGGACCATCACTACAGCGTTGTTATTAACACTGCTGTTAATAACCAATGCGATTGCATCCATCCGGTTGATGGAAACCGTGATAGAGCAAAAGCAATCCACGGATCATCGCCGTTATTGGCGTGCTGGAATTATATCCGGAATTACACATTTTATTGGCGGCTCTTTAGGGGCGATTGGCTCGGTGCCTATTTCGGGAGCAGCGGGATATGTTGAACAGACAGGTATGAGAGAGCGTAGGCCGTTTTTAATAGGGTGCAGCTTAGTAATTGTTATATCCTTGTTTCCGCCAATTATGAATGTCATATCCGGCATTCCAGCTCCGATTGGCTATGCTGTTACATTCGTTATTTTTGTGAAGATGGTTGGAATATCGTTGAGGGAATTGCGAAAGGTCATTCATGAAGAGCGACCTTTTATTGTTAGTGGAGTTTCCCTGCTAGTGGGTGTGGGCTTAATGTTTATCCCTTCATCAGCCACAATCCATTTATCTCCGATCGTGATCGCCATTTTAAATAACGGGTTAATATGCGGAAGCCTGTTAGCGATTATTTTGGAACAGGGATTCATGTGGAGGGAAAAACAGCGGAGTAAGGTAAGACAATAAACAAAAATTTGGAGGGGTAAAGATGCATTATCTCATCTCTGTTGCTGGTCTAATTCTTGTTCTAATACTGGCATGGCTTGCAAGTAATGATAAGAAAAAAATTAAATATCGCCCAATTATTGTCATGATTGTGGTTCAGATTGTTTTAGGAATACTTCTACTAAAAACGAGTATAGGGGAATTATTAATTAAGGGCTTTGCCAATAGTTTTGATAAACTACTGGGATATGCAAATGAAGGGATTAACTTTATTTTTGGTGGAATGGCAAACGAAGGGGCACACACGTTTTTCCTCTTTGTATTGATGCCTATCGTATTTATGTCAGCAATTATCGGGATTCTGCAACATTATAAAATACTGCCGTTTATTATAAAGTATATTGGTCTGGTCCTAAGTAAAATAAATGGTATGGGAAAATTGGAATCCTATAATGCGGTTGCGGCTGCCATTGTCGGACAAAATGAAGTGTTTATTTCCGTGAAAAACCAACTCGGATTATTGTCTAAGCAGCGTCTGTACACATTATGTGCATCAGCAATGTCGACGGTATCCATGTCAATCGTTGGTTCTTATATGACGATGCTGGAGCCTAGATATGTTGTAGCTGCATTAATACTAAACCTATTTGGCGGCTTTATTATTGCATCCATCATCAACCCATATGAGGTTAAACCTGAAGAGGATATCGTTGAAGTTCAGGAACAAGAAAAACAAACGTTTTTCGAAATGCTGGGCGAGTATATCATGGATGGCTTTAAGGTAGCCGTCGTGGTTGGGGTTATGTTGGTTGGTTTCGTTGGGTTAATTGCTCTAATTAACGGCGTCTTCGCTGGAATATTCGGTATCTCGTTCCAAGAAGCATTAGGTTATGTCTTTGCACCAATCGCATTTGTTATGGGTGTGCCATGGTCTGAGGCTGTTAGTGCAGGCAGTATCATGGCGACCAAATTAGTGGCGAATGAATTTGTGGCTATGCTTGATTTTGTGAAAATTCAAGACAGCTTTAGTGATCGTACGACAGCCATCGTCTCTGTATTTCTAATCTCATTTGCTAACTTTGGGTCCATTGGTACAATCGTGGGTGCCGTAAAAGGCTTGAATGAAAAACAAGGGAATGTGGTTGCTCGATTTGGATTAAAGTTGTTATATGGCGCGACACTTGTAAGCGTTTTATCAGCCATCGTTATCGGAATCATATTTTAGTTGAGTACAGCTAAAATAGAAGGAGCATTAACATGAAGAAAACACCTCGGTTTAAGCGGATTTCGTCATCGTTATGGATTCTGTAGGTATCGGTGAAGCTCCGGATGCTGAAAAGTTTGGGGATACAGGATCACATACATTACGGCATATTGCAGAAAAAATGAATGGGCTGCATGTTCCTGTTTTATCTAAGTTAGGGTTAAGCCATATTGACCAAATACCCGGAGTACCCAAAGTAGAGCAGCCTTTAGCTTATTTCACCAAAATGCAGGAGGCTTCGAACGGGAAGGATACGATGACTGGGCACTGGGAGATTATGGGCATAAAAATCGATGTTCCTTTTAAAGTGTTCCCTGAAGGATTTCCAAATGAATTAATTAACGAATTAGAACAAAAAACGGGACGAAAGGTTATTGGCAATAAACCAGCTAGTGGTACAGCTATTCTGGATGAACTTGGGCAAGAGCATATGAACACTGGTGCACTCATTGTCTATACTTCAGCAGATTCAGTAATTCAGATTGCCGCTCATGAAGAAGTTGTTCCTTTGGAAGATCTTTATCAAATCTGTGAGATAGCCAGAGAGATTACGCTACGTGAGGAATACATGTTAGGCAGAGTGATCGCCAGGCCATTCCTCGGAGAGTCTGGAAAATTCAAGAGAACATCGAACCGTCATGATTATGCCTTGAAGCCTTATGGAAGAACCGTGATGAATGAGCTCAAGGATGCTGGGTTCGATGTATTAGCGATTGGCAAAATCTCAGATATATATGATGGTGAAGGTGTCACCAAGTCTTTGCGCACAGTATCAAACATGGATGGCATGGATAAACTCATGGAGACCATTCATATTGATTTTACAGGACTTAGTTTTTTGAATCTTGTTGACTTTGATGCACTTTATGGACATCGTAGAGACCCGATCGGTTATGGGAAAGCGCTAGAACAATTTGATGATCGATTAAATGAAGTTCTTGCTGAGCTGAGTGAAGATGATCTTCTCATGATTACAGCAGATCATGGCAATGATCCCATTCATGCGGGTACAGATCATACCCGTGAATATGTACCTTTACTCATCTACAACAAGAGTTTCACTGAGCAAAGTGAGCTACCTGTAAGTAAGACATTTTCGGATATTGGGGCAACGGTTGCAGATAACTTTAATGTGAAAATGCCGCAGTTTGGACAGAGTCTCTTACAGGAGCTTAAATAAACTTGATCTGGAACCGCCTGCCCATTTTAAATTAGGGAGTATCACACTACAGATGATCGACATCTGCGAACCAAAAAAATGCTAAAACGCTACTGACATTACGTTGTCAGTAGCGTTTTTGTATATTAGGTATATGCGAATAGCGCAGTGTTTTGGAGATAGGGTGACCTTTCTCATAATCTTATTATAGAGGTGGAATTTATTCATGAGTAATATCAAATGGGAAGTGGATCCGGACCACAGCTCCGTCGAGTTTTCGGTGACGCATTTAATGATTAATAAAATTAAAGGAGTATTTGAGCGTTTCGAAGCGATTATAAGTTTTGATCCCAACGAGTTAACAACGATGGGTATTCAGGCTTCCATAGAAGCAAATAGTATCACAACTCGTCAAGCACAACGAGATGAGCATTTAAGGAGCGACGACTTTCTTCATGCTGACAAGTATCCAACTATTGTGTTTCAAAGCACCAACTGCGTCTTTGCTGGCGAACGGCAGTATGAACTTACGGGCAATCTAACTCTGCATGGGGTAACCAAACCTGTCACTTTTCATTCCGTTTTTGAAGGATTAAACAAAGACCCTCGCGGCCGTGAACGTATAGGCTTTCATTCAACAGCCAGTATTGATCGTAATGAATTTGGTTTGAAATTCAACTCGCCGCTTGAAACGGGTGGAATTATTGTCGGAAGTGAAGTGATAATCGAACTTTATATTGAGGCAATTAAAATAAATTAGAGATCCCAAAGACCATCCTTTTATCGGGATGGTCTTTGTTCAAAAGCTGGCCGTTACAGACAAAGCGGAGAACCATGCCATATGTGTCGGTGAAAAATATTTTTGTGGAAAGTTGGAGAGTATTAAGGCTATATCTCTAGCATTGCAAACTTTATTTCCAAAATTCAGGTGAAAAGTAGGTAGACTCAGGACAAGCGATCACTATAATGGAAATAAGATACATATATAGAGCCAATCTATTGGATATAAACAAGAATCAGGCTGAGTCAGAAAGCGATTAGAGGAGGCGATCTCGTGGGTAGATCATTTGCAAATTTGCATATTAAGTCGAAAAACCTTGAGAAGACTGTCGATGCATTAAAAGAGCTAAGCGAGGGGCATGCCACAGTATTAGGCAAGCCAAATGAGGCTCAAGAGATCAAAGTCGTCATGTACATAAGCAAAAGCAATGAAAACTGGATCAGCGTGCTGCACGATTATTTTGTATGGGGTACGGTGAAGGAGGTTGGCAAAACATTGTCCCGGCTTATCGAAGAGCCAGTGATGACCGCCGGATATATGAATGAGGAATTATTCGAGTTGTCGTTTTTCGAGAATGGAGATATTAGGGCCGAAAAAATCTTTTGTGAACAGTGGATGAGGGATGAATATGAACATCTCAAAGAAGAGCGTATTAATGATGACTACCTGCGGATAGCGTTGGATATTCGTAATGAGGATTTTGACGACTTCATTAGCATTACGAGTCCAGTACAAGCCGTAGATAAGCTGTCAGAACACGTAAAAATGTCTTTATGGAGTGATTCGGAGTGGATACCGCACGAAGAATCTCTCAAAAAACAATTTGGGACATATGAATTTTGAAAAGAATTTTCCATGAAGTAAATCCGACTGCCAACAACGGCAGACTTAATAGTCCAAATAGGGGGGGGAGTATTCATGTACATTGTATCTCGGCCAAAACCGCTGTCAGATGGTCAAAACCAAGCACTTGCAAAGGAAGACAGCGCTGTTTATCCACCGGGCTACCTCCGGTTTTTGCGGCGATTCGGCGAAGGGACTTACAGAGGGTGGTTGAATGTCCAACTGCCGGATACGGAGGTGCTTAAGCCCTTTGCTGAGTACGGGTTATGGGAGCATGACGAAGACAGCCCCATTACTGAGCAACAGATCGGTGAGTGTAACGTTATAGGCACAACAGTGGACGGTGATTTTCTGGCCGTGCATCCCCAGACGGCTTTACTTCTCTGGCTGCCTCGGCATGCGGAGCACGTTAAGGCGATTTCACTGCAGGAACGGGAGCAGGAAGACGAAGGGATGTACGCCTTGGTGCTGGACGAAATATATCGTCAGGTGTATGGAATTAGTCAAGAGGAGGCTGTCTATTATGAACCGTGGACGGGCACTCGGAGCCATCTCTTTTTACGTTTGCCACAAGGGCAGAACCGACTTTCGTTGCCCGATCTGGCCGGAATGTGCCAAGCAGATTTTCCACCGGATTTGTCCATTGAGACCCCATATGCATGCTTCCTGTTCTACCGGCAACTAGGTGGCTATGTACGATTGAATTATGCCTACCAACAAGAGGTGGCTGTTTTCTATGAACAGGATGTACAACAGGCGTTTGCCGTTATGAAGCAGTGGCTCTTGTCAAAAGGGTGCGAAGCAATTTCAGAAAATAACAGTTGAACTAGGTGTAGGAGCGATTAGTGAATGATAAATCTAAAAGATATTGGAAAGTTCGAGGATCTGCCGGAAATCGCGATGCACATTTACAAAGGAAATATTCCTGCTTTGCAAGCTGCAATTACAGCAGGCTGGGATATTGAAGCTGGCATCATACTTAGCAAGCATACCACGTTAAGTCCGCTTGATCTGGCGCTTATATTGCAGCAAATGGATGTTGTGAAGCTGCTGGTAGCGCATGGCGTCAACCTGAATGTCAATCATAATCCGGCCTTTTTGCGAGCAGTTCGCTATTGCAAGGAAGACATCATTCACTACATTGCAGCGCAAGGAGCCAAGCTGGACAAGCTCAATCAAATCGGGTCTGGCGCTTATTCACAGGCCTACTATGGCAACAAAAACAATATCCGGCTCATTCATGAGCTGGGATTAGATATAAAGTTGCATGGCGGTGCTGTATTGCGTCAAGCTGTATCGGATCATGACTATAAGACACTCACCTATTTGCTCGATCATGGGGTGGACATCAACTATAATAAACCGGATATGGTCTATCCTTATCAAGCGACTCCGTTGACCGTTGCCGCGCGTTTGGGTAATCTGGCCATGGTCAAATTTTTAATTGAACGCGGTGCGGATGTGACTTTTGCGGAAAAGGACGGCGAGCGCCCGTATACGATTGCAGTCAGCAATAAGAATACTATCTTGGCTGACTATTTGAAATCGCTGGAGCCGGCAGAGCTTCATAATATGGAAAATAAAAAGTTTGAGCTAAAAAAATATAAACTGACCGATGAACTGGTCAGCTTTCTTACTGGAGACAAGCTGCGCCTTGAGCTAGCGCAAAATGAATATAAAATCGGGTATATCGATTTTTTTACATTAACTGATACGATTGAGATGAAAGTTGGCAGGCAAAAGCTGTTGCGTCTGTCAGCCGATATCGACAATTACTCTGATCTGCAGCTAGTATGGAATCCGAAGAAAAAAGGCTTGGTAGGCTGTTATGACGTGGAGCACCAGGAGTATGCGGATTTGTGCAGCTTTACAGAGTTCCTCGCGCAGCCTGAAATGTACCTCATCAAGTTTCTTGAGGGAGAGTTATAGCTATTTGTCACACTAGTAGAGGAGAAAGTGTACAAAGGAGATTAACTTATGAAGGATGCGTTAATGGAAAGATTAAAGAATTTCCTTCATCGGGAGGATAAAAGAGGGCAAAACTCTCTCGAGTAGCCATAAGAAGCATAGTAATAGCGCTCGCTGTATTAAACCTATAGTTCTCGAACCACCTGTTTAACTACGAAGGTGGTTCTTTTTTTTGTTTGAGGTGCATCATCATATGCTGACGTATCTCCGCGACCATTGGACAAACGTGCTTTTTTTCCTTGTCCACATTTATACCTTACCAAAAACTATTAAATTGCATTTAATGAACGATACCAATATCAAGGAGGTTTTGGGGATGGGAAATAGAAGACCTACGGGTTACGACCCTGTTCAAATATTTAACTCCACATCGTTTAATGCGTTTGGAAAAGTTGAATATGCATCCATCTTTTGTAGTGACGACAATTATGCGGTTCAGCGTGACGAGACGTGGACAGCATCTAGCCGTGGAGTTTGCTTGGTGACTAGAATCACCGCAACGGTTAGAACACCGAGTGGAAATATTGAAGCGGAGCCGTATACTTCTTCCGGCACTTCTTTCAGCAAGTTTGCTATTATACAGGTAGGGGTAAATAAGTTCCAAGTGACGCGTGTTGTGAGTACAAGTAGACGCAAGTAAAATCCCAAACGGGGCATGATCAAGAATAGGTTATAAAAATGAAAAGACGACAAGCCAAGGATAAAAGGCTGGTCGTCTTTTTTTCGCTCTAATGTTTCTTATACCATGATATTCTGCGCTGCATCGAGGAATCTTTCAAGAGCCGAAAAGGACGCAAGTCCGGTTAATAATTGCCTTCAATGATCCAAATTCGATGCTTTCTGTCGATGCCTATATCGAACCCGACTTGTCTAAGCTTGGGGTAACGCTCTCCAAGTCTTTTGGCAGCCAATAGTGCGATCCGTTCCACTTTGACAAGCAAGCTCCGATCTCCGATTCGGGCTAATTTTAGCGCCTCAAGCACTGGAATGGTGCGGCTAGTTACATTTGTGACTAGATATCCTTGCGCCGCTACTTTTGCGTATGTGCCTGTCACGTTCCAAGGGGATGAAGAGCCTTTTTTCCGCTGAGCCATTATGCGAATGTCGAACGGCTTGTGCCCAATTTGAGCAAGCTGCAGACGTCTTTGGACAATATAGCCATGAGCACTGTTTTTTTTACGAAGCCATTTGAGTATTTTATCAGTGTCTCTCATGGTAACTGCATTCTGTTCGTTATGAATACGATAGGCATTCGTACCGTTCCGTTTGATGAACACGATATCCCTTCCGTAACTCCCGTTGCGAGGTTTCAGTACGACGCTTTGATATTGAAGCAGCATTTTCGACAAGGTGTTCTTCTTAAGCAACTGTGTTTGTGGCAACCATCCGGCGAGAGAGGATCTGCTGCGAAAGATGCGATATTGCAACCATTTGTCTCTTTTGATTAACATTAGAATCACAGCCTTTTTCAATCTTATACGGTAATTCTAAGCCAAATTAGTGATCAGCATAAGTGACGATTCGTCCATATTTATAAACCGAAGCAGGTAAAGAAGGCTTTTGAACCGTACCGCCTATCATATCTGTTTTCTCCGCTTTGCGTAGTAGAATGGTGGGGATAAGGAATGATATTATAAATAATGACAAGTTTTGTTGGAAATAATGTTATAAAAGGAGAGATGGACATGTCTTATATCGTTGATTTTAAAAATGTGTCTACGGTTGGTTTAGAGTCTTCACCTGTAGCAGAAGCGCTTGCTGGTTTGCGCGCTAATGAAGCCCGTTACTTTATGAATAAATACAAACATGAATTTACGGTTGTGCCGGCTAGCGAAAGTCAGGATACACTTGATTATGTGAACCAAGTATTGAAAGAGCGTGATATTGCGTTTGCGGCCAAGCCTTTAGAAACGTCGCGTTTCCAAGTGGAGAATATTAAATTTGCATACGTATTTTATGAGGATGGTCTTGGAATCAACGTCATGTATACGGTTGATGACGCTAAGAAGCGGGCTGTTGGCTTTAAGCTTTCTGAGGGGATGGAAGTACCAAATGAGTTAGAAGGAAAGTTTAAGTTTGCGAGGCAGAAGTCTAAGCTAGCTGGAACAATCCGAGGTTCGTTTTTTGTAATTAAAAAAGAATATTAAATAAGCAACAGCGAAAATTTGGACTGTAGAGGGCTAGCGGCCTGTAAGCTCGAATCGTAATAAGAATGTCTAGGGGCTGTCCCATAAGCATCAAGCTCGCTGAGGAATAGCTCGCTTTGAACGGGTGTATTGGTAAATATATAGCAGTACAGGAGAGCTATTCCTGTACTGCTATTTTTCTATTCTGGTCTATGGTTGCTTGCTTCATAGGATTATGGGCAAGCGAAAGCCACCCGACCTCCAGACTTACCTTAGGTAAGCTGCGAAGCAGAAACGCCGGAATCCTTGGTTATTCTTTATCTGCCCTAAAAGTCTTTCGGGTTTAATCATTCGTCTTACCGACAGCGAATATCCTTCCTCGCAGCTCAGTTTTTCCCTTGCTTGCTGCTTGTAGCGCATAATAACTCAGACTGACCATATCCAGCATCAGCGATGATCGTCGTATGATTGTAATGTGCGCGAGCCGAAAGTGGAGAGTAAATAAGTGTAAAAGTGCACCTGTTTTTAACAAACAAGATTGGAATGTTGCAAATAGGTGTACAAATACCTCTAATTGAGCAGATTTGAAGAAGATTTGGTTAAATAAGTGCATTTCTGCACTTAGATGAAGCTGCTGCAGACGCTGCCGCAAAAGTCTTTGCATGACAGGGGAACATCCCCATTTTCAAATGAAAGGACTTCAAATTCCACTGTATAGTGGAGCTTGAGGTTCTTTTTCTCGATGAAAATAAGTTCTAAGCAGTGCTCAAAAAATCGCAAAATGACTTTTGAGACAGCCCCTTTTTTATATGCAGAAAACAACAACGTTTTCCATATCATGGTATAATTTTGCTAATAGTTCTTATGTATTTTAATGATAAGGAACAATAACATCCTAGGAGTGTTGCATGGAATTATACAAGCTTTTGTCTGAGCTTCTATCAAGAATAGAAGAAAATGTTTCTGGTACTAGGGAGGCAGAATATGTGGTCGATCTCCCGATTTCCATTGTTCATTTGCGTCGACTCTTCAAGTTCGCTTTCGGCGTGCCGCTACAAAGCTATATCCGCTCTCGAAAGCTTGCCGCGAGCTTGGAGCATTTGATGCTTACCGAGAAACGAATTCTCGACATTGCAATCGAATGCGGTTATGAACATGAGCAAACCTACATACGCGCGTTTAAACGCGAATATGGGCTTACGCCTGGCGAATGCAGACATTCCGGGAGAAACATTCATATAACAGCTCCTCTTCATCTGTTTCCGAAAAACAATGTTTGCGGAAACTTGGTATACGGGCCGAATATGGTCATGATGCCATCGTTTCATTTAATTGGGCAAATGTATCGAATTGAAATTGCTGAAGCGCCGACAAAAGCGCCCGAGGTTGCTAAGCAGTTTTGGTGGAACAATCGGCATAAAGTGCCAAGTCCAGTAGAACCTAATATTTATTATGGTCTAACAAAGACACTTGATCCATCACTTAGTTGGACGCACTATCTACCGTCTATACGCGTACAGAATCTGAACGATATTCCTGACGGCTTTTCAGGTGACACCGTCCCTGCTTCCTTATGCGTCGGTTTTCGTTATATAGGGAACCATCATTATGAGGAGATTAGTGAACTGCGGGCAGAGGCGCTATATCATGCTATCGATAGGCTTGCAAAGGAGAACGAAGGGAAATATGAGCTTCTGGATAGCGAATTTTTCGTAGAAAAAATCGACACGGATGCATACGATGGCGAGTACTGTCAGATGGAATGGTTTGCGCCCATCAGAGTAAAATGATCAAAAAAGTCCATTGAGCGTGCCGCTATTATGGTACGTTCTTTTTATAGAGTATGAAAAAATAAATGTTTGTGCGGAAAGGAACTTGTATGAATTATAACGAGGTTGTTTCAATCGGTGATACCTATTTGCTTACAGTAGTATCGGAGTTATTCGGATTAGAAGGCTATGAAATTCAGCTGATTCCGGCACATGATGGAGGAAGGAATGTCGTTTATACCTGTGAGAAAGAGGGCACCGACGCAAAAATACTTAGAATCGCTTTTTTACCTGACAGGAACCGGGAAGATTTTCTGGGAGAAGTTGAGTATGTTAGATATTTATTCGAGCATGGGGGAAGTGTCTCAAATGTAATCAGCTCCCGTAAGGGGAATCTGCTGGAGGAGATTACACATAATAACCACACCTTTTTTGTCTGTCTGTTTGAAAAGGCTAAGGGAAAAATGCTTGTAGAAAATAATTATCAGTACCGAGAAGGAGCTCCAATTACCGAATATTATTACAATTGCGGCAAAGCCCTAGGGAAACTGCACCAAATATCGAAAGGGTATATGCCTGTTCATCGTCGGCATAGTTTTTTTGACAAATACAATGCCGAATATATTGATAAATTGATCCCCGACTCCTTATCTCTGCTTAAGGAAAAGCTGGTAGAGCTCCTTAATACCTTAAAAGGACTAGACAGCAACCAGGATACGTTCGGAATGCTCCATTTTGATTACAACGATGGGAATTATTCAATCGATTTTGATACCGGACAAATAACCGTATATGATTTCGATAATTCATGTTTCGGTTGGTATATGTTTGACTTGGCAGGCCTCTGGACAAGCGGAGTGGGGTGGATACAATTTGAGCCAGACGCCGGTAAACGTAAAAAGTTTATGGATGATTATTTTGAAACAGTCCTCGCGGGATACAGATCCGAGACCAAGCTCGAAGATTCGGCGTTGGATAAGGTGCCTTTATTTATCAAAGTAAATCTCTTGGAAAATATTATTGATGCATTCGAGGTTATGCAGAACAACGGTGAGGAACCAAAGTGTGATGAGGAGCTGTCGTATCTTATAAAATGTTTGGAAGACGATATCCCGTACAAAGGGTTTTTTCATGAAATGTACTCTTGCGAAGAACCCTTTGAGTATGAGGAACGAAATATTTAGTTTTACAAAGAAGTCATGATGTAGATGGCGAAGCCGAGATCAATTATTTAGAATTTCATCCATTTTGATAGGTGCAACATCCTCTTAAAACGCCCCTTTTTGAAAAGATATGGTAGAATTAGGCTATTGTTGAATAGTAGGGGGAAGGTAAATGAAGAAGAAATATTGGGTGGGGATTATTGCAGCAATGTTCTTGCTTGGCAACGCAACTGGAGCCTGGGCAGGATCTGCTTGGAAGGAAGTAAAGGCGCTCTTTCATCCTTCGATCAAAGTGGAGTTAAACGGTCAGGAAATCGATGGTATCAAAGCATTACAGTACAATGGAAGCTTATATTTGCCAGCCAAGAGTGTTTCTGATTATTTCGGTCTCACTTCGAAGCTCGTTTTTGACAACAAGACAAACAAATTAATCATCGGCGGTCCTATGTATGTGAATTTGTCTGATCATGACACCGCGAACTTCTTTCAGATTGTCATTAATGGCAATTGGAGACCCTCTGTAATGACTGATAATCGGAAGCTGTACAGCAACTATTATATGGGAGTCGACTTCCAATTGGAGTCAGAGAAAGGCTTAGGCTTGGACGAGTATATCAAGCAGGCATTAAAGAATGCGTTCAAATACGTCAAAGTAAACAAGCAAACGAACACAAAGATCGCCGGAGCAGAAGCCCAGGTGATCGATTACGAGACAAGTGACACGGTCGGCAAACTGGTCTTCATCCAAAAAGATTCTAATTTCGCAACACTGATGTTTTTTGTCGATAAGACCCGGTATCAAGATAAAGATTTGAAGGAATACGACAAAATTATTGCCAGCTTCAACATTCAATAGACTCCAGGACATGGAATCTTGAGAGTCGAATACTAATATAAATTAACGGGCGCGCCGGATTTGGCGCCCGTTTTTTTAATAAAACCTGCCGTTACAGACAGCGCGGAGAACCGTATCATAAATGACGGTGAAATGAAGTTCAATTACCCGAGGAAAAGAGGCGGCCACTATGGCAAAATGGGATAACATGCTGTCTATGCTGTGGATGCTGCGATCCGGAAGGAAGCTCACCGCCGCGCAGATTGCAGACAGTTTGGAGATCAGCGTCCGCACCGTGTACCGGTATATCGACGCACTATGCGCCAGCGGGGTGCCGGTCGTCGCGGAATCGGGCCATGACGGCGGCATTCGCATTATGGAAAGCTTCAAGGAGACACCATTGTTCTTCAATCCCTTAGAGCTGAAGGCGCTTGTAGACGCGTTTAAATTTACGCAAGGCGCTGGCTATCCGTATACAGAACAGCTGGAAAGCGCGTTGAAGAAGGTGGAGAACGGGCTGCACGAAGATCAGCTTCACGATCTAACCCGTCAGACGAGCGGCATGGATGTGATTGCTCCGTCGCGTCCACCTTCCGTCGTTCCGTTGTTGCGAGACCTGGAGCAGGCGGCGGATGACGGACAAACAATGCGCATCACCTACCGCAAACCGAATGCGGAACAGGCCGACGAACGTAACATCGATCCCTACGGGCTGGCTTATGTCCGAAACGAATGGTACGCTGTCGCGTTCTGTCATCGGTCGCAAGCGGTTCGGACGTTCCGCGTGGATCGTATCGCACGGCTGGAGCCGACCGATATGCGGTTCGAAAAGCCGGAGCACTTCTCAGCGTCCGCCTATTTCCATGACCAGTCCAAGCGGGAACGAGAAGCGGACGGACCGTTGACGGTCATTCGCATCGAGGGGGACCCGGTCACGTTGAACGCAGTTTGCGGCCACTGGCATATGCGCCACTATTTGACGGAACGGACCGACCGGGAGGCGCAATTCCTGCTCGATACCCCAACAATGAACAAGTACCTTCCAATGTATCTGATGACGTTCGGCACAGCCATTCGCATTCGTGAGCCGCTGGATCTGAAATATCGCATTCAGGAATTAGCGATAGGAATTGCAAAACATTATGCAGACGATTCCGATTGTACTTCACTGACAACAGTTGTCAGCAAGCCCGGTGTATGATAATGGAAAGGCTGCAGCAGCCGAACGACGATGAATAAAGGATGGTGGATTCACCCATGCTTAAACAAACGCATCAATTGTATGATTATCACGTTTGGGCGAACGAGCGTTTATTCGGACATCTAGAGCAGCTTCCGAAGGATGTGTTCCATGCGGAAGTAACGAGCGTTTTCCCGTCCGTGTCACAAACGTTCGGGCATATGTACTTGTTCGAACAGCTTTATCTGTGCGTGCTCGCGGGAGTTCCGAATGAAAACATTTTTCCGAGGATGTCGGTCTGGGCGGAGCAAGCGCAAGGCAAAACAGTGGACGAGACACGGCAGCTGTTCGCCGGCGTCGCCGAACAGTACCGAGATTTGCTGCAGCGAACGCCCGACCCGGACAAGGAGATGACGATCGAGCATCCGAAGTACGGTAGTCTCAATACGCGGTTCTCTGAGATTCTGCAGCATGTGGTCAACCACGGGACGTATCATCGGGGCAATGTGACCGCGATGCTGAGGCAGCAAGGATATGCGGGGTTCCCGACCGATTATCTGTTTTATTTGCTGAACCAACAGGAAAGTCAGAAGTAAATCGAGCGGAACGAGCGGCGGCGTTATCCGTCTGAAGCAGGGAGAAAATTAAAAAAAACACAAAAATACGCTTGGAACCCCAAGCGTATTTTTTTATTACAATTGCATAAAATAGCGCCGCGGCGGAGTTTTCGCCATTAGACAAAATAACCTACCTGTGTTCAAAATTAGCGACGCAAAAAAATTGGGAGAGAGATACAATTCCACTTGCACTTTACGTAACGTAATGTTTTACAATAGAGCTACCGGTATATAGCTAGCGCCAAAGATCGGAGATGGTTAATGAAGCAACATTGGAAGGTCGGGGACCTCGCCAAGCTGACGGGGCTGACCGTAAGAACGCTGCGCTTTTATGATCAAATCGGTTTGTTATCGCCATCCGACCAGACGGAATCGGGCCATCGGCTATATAGTGAATCGAACTTATCACGCTTGCACCAGATATTATCGCTTAAGGAGCTGGGGTTATCTCTCGAGGAGATTAAGCTGGCCTTAAGCGGTGGGCAGATCAGCCCGCTTGAGATCGTCAACCTGCAGATCAATCAAATCAAAGAACAGATCAAACGACAGCAAAAACTATTGGAGCAGCTCAGACATGTATCCAAGCTAATGCAAGGTCAAGCGGAATTAACAGTTGAAGATTTCACAAGCCTTCTGCAAGCGATGAAAATGGAATTCGAGAAACCGGTCATTGAACGGCAAACGAGTTGGGAGCGACATTTGAACCTATTAGGGGACTTTCTTATCGAGGAGAGCGGAAGTCCAAAAAATAAGGAGGAAAATCAATGAACGAACGATTTGTCAAACATGGAACTTTTGTCGTCGAGCGGACTTATGCAGCTTCGCCGGAGAGGGTTTATCACGCTTGGGCCGATCCAATTGCCAAAGCGAAGTGGTTTTCGAAGCCAGAGATCTTCGATTTTCAGGTCGGCGGGCGGGAGTACAGCAGCGGCGGGCCGCCGGAAGGGCCAGTTTTTACCTTTGACGCCTACTATCAGGAGCTTGTTCCAGAGCAGCGCATTGTTTACACGTACACGCTGGATTCGGGAAGCACACGCATCTCCGTCTCGATTACAACGATAGAGCTTATTAAAGTGGAGGACGGTACAAAGCTGATTTTCACGGAGCAAGGTGCGTTCTTTGACGGACACGATACGCTAGAAATACGGGAGCATGGTACAAACATCATGTTGGACGCACTTGGAAAAACAGTAGACGGGGAGTAGGAACATGACAAAAGTTGAAAACGAACTTATGGCTACTCGCGAATACAATGTTCCGCGGGAGCTCGTGTTTCGAGCTTGGACAACCCCCGATTTGATAGCCCAGTGGTGGGGGCCGCAAGGCTTCACGAATACGAATCAAGTGTGTGGTATCAGGCCGGGAGGCACATGGCGGTTCATCATGCATGGACCGGATGGAGTGAATTATCCTAACCATATCGTCTTTGTTGAAATCGTACCGTCAGAGCGGATTGTGCTCGATCATGTGTCCGGTCACGAATTTCGGATAACGGCTACCTTCGAGAGCATTGAAGGCAGCACCAGAGTCACCTTCCGTCAACGTTTCAAGGATAAAGAAGAGTTTGAAAAATCTAAGCCGATCTGCATAGAAGCTAATGAGCAGTTGCTTGATAAACTTGGGAAGCTGCTGGCGGAATTGGTCTATTAAAGGACTGCCACTTACGTGATGACTCCAAAATTGTTGCCGTTCACGTTCTCTGATGGGAATCGGACGGCGATTTTTACGTAAGGAGGATGACCGACTCTGGCATGGTAACATTGACGAGCTGGATAAAGCTCTTGCAAAATGAAGTAAGAATTCATTAGAACACTAACAAAGGAGCATGCTGCGGCTGCTCCTTTTATAATTTTCGACGATTGATCCGTTAAGCTGAGCTGTGCTCTAAGTAGGTCGAATTTCTATGTTTCATGGTAGGTGGCCAATAGAAGTCGAGTATAGAGGAAAACAAAGATTCTCCAAGATATTTTCCACTGCGGTCGTGCGTATAAATTTCAACAGTTTATCAACTGTTTGATGGTCCTGCATTTCTCGTGCTGATGCGGAAGAGGGATGAATTTTTGTGCTTACGGGCAAGTTAGAGAGAAAATATCGAGGGGAGTGTTGTATGATGGCAAGAAGAAGGAGAAAATATGCGGTGCCTGGGGTTGAACAGGGGATGCAAGCTTTCAAAGCAGATGTAATGAAACGCGAAGGCTATGCCGTGAATCCGAATCAACCGGACGACGTAAAATACGAAGTGGCGAAGGAGCTTGGAGTACCTTTGCATCCAGGAAACAATGGTCATTTGACTACGGAATCAGTGGGCCATGTCGGTGGCAAAATTGGCGGTTCCATGGTTCGGGAAATGATCCGTCTCGCCCAAGAGCAGATTGCGAATAGGGAGCAGTCCTGAAGAATTATGAGTGCATGGATACACGGCTGCCGGGTTGGGATCTAGAATGATAAAAAAGGCACCCATTGGATGCCTTTTTTCAAAAAAAATGAGTGATACAGCGAACAGTACTTAGATATAATTGACGTTCGTTGCAT
Source organism: Paenibacillus sp. NRS-1760 (assembly GCF_050467785.1). NCBI lineage: Bacteria > Bacillati > Bacillota > Bacilli > Caryophanales > Paenibacillaceae > Paenibacillus > Paenibacillus sp. NRS-1760. The sequence goes on from NZ_JBITPK010000008.1 coordinate 99,916, forward strand.
GCTTTTCCTCTAAGGGCATCCAGCCAACCGCAATCTCCAAGTGACAGATAATCCGGTTCTATAAAAGAGATTGCTCCATGAGCAAGGGCTTTTTGAAACATTTCATCTACATAAGGTACAAACAGCATCGATTGAGGAACTTGCTGAATTTCAAGATTCCCTTATAAAGCTAGGACCTTCAAAGTCTCATATCAGTTTGAAAAATATATTAGAACACAGAATTTTACTCTAAATCTAAATCTGTCAATATCATCATGAAGCTCCATGTTTAGTTGCTCATCGGCCTCCAATGAGAGAGATGGCTGCAAAGTGAACAGGCGAGGGGAAGACTCACCCTCGCCTGTTAAAGAACCTATCAAATGACCTCGCGTGTTACTACTAGCAGGCCAGTAAAGAATTGTCTAGCCAGGATTCTCCGGTTTACTCCGGTGTTCCTTGCGTTACCCCATGAATATAGGTGAGCCAAGGAGTATCCAGCGCGCCTTGTCCCGGATTATAGGTAAAGAAGTATTCGACGGTATCCCCAGACTGCAGGTTGTTTACAGGGTAAGTATAGTTGCCGTTTCCTGACGAGGTCATAGCTACGTTTTGCTGTGCACCGTTATTTATCTTATAGTGCAAATCGGCAAAGGTTGCGCCATTCACATAAAACGTCAAGTTATTGCCCGCTTTTTTCAGGCCACGCACCGCATCGCCAATGACGATAACGGTTGATGGCGCGGGTACAACCGTGATGGTAGAGCTGGCTGTTTTGTTGCCGTCAGCCGTTGTTGCCGTAACCGTTGTTGTTCCTGGAGCGAGCCCTGTCACCACACCGTTCTGATTTACGGAAGCGATGCTGGAGCCCGAAACGCTCCAAGTTACCTGTTTATTTGTTGCATTAGAGGGTGCAACAGTGGCGTTTAACTGTACACTCTGTCCTACTTGCAGCTGTGCAGTGCTCTGGTTTAAAGTTACACCGGTAACAGGCACGTTCGTAGGATTTTGGCCACCGTTTTCTTTATAAACCCGTACATAATCCACCAGCATCGTCGCAGGAATATCAGATGGGCTTGGAGCTAAACCGCCATCAAAATGCCCACCGATTGCGAGATTCATAATGATGTAGAAAGGCTGGTCGAATGGAGCGTTCGGATTGTTCGGTGCAGCTACGGAGTACCATTGATCTCTGGAGACTTTGAAGAAGAATTCCCCATCCACGTACCATTTAATGTTATCCTCTTCCCAGATCATCGTATACACATGATAATCATTGGCAAAGGTTTGCCCTTCCGAGAAATGATATTCCCCAGCAATATATCGATTCACTGGCCATTGTCCGCCAAAGTGCACGGCACCGCTAGTTGTGCCAGGCAAACGTCCTTTGGCTTCCATAATATCAATCTCACCAGATGCGGCCCATGCACCGTAAGCTGAATCTTTTGGAAGCATCCAGAGCGCAGGCCAGACACCATTGCCTGTAGGCAGCTTCGCGCGAATATCCACTCTGCCGTACTGGAAGGATAGATGATCTTTGGTATTAATTTTGCCTGAAGAATATAGAGCATACCGGCTTGGATCCTGCGGGAACGATTTTGGATCGTTCAACGCCCGGATATTCAACTTTCCGTCCTGTACAAATACATTTTGTGTACTATTGGTATAGTGCTCCAGCTCTGCATTGCCCCAGCCCCAGCTGTTGGGATCGTTACCGATATAATAGCCGGTTTCATAGTTCCATTTGTTCGTATCGAGCACTGTACCGCTAAATTCATCCTGCCAGATGAGATTCATGCCCGCAATGGCTGGGTCGCTTGGCGTTCCGATTGCCACATCGTCATGATCGGATACATCTGGACGGGGAGCATCCGGATTCCCGATAAAGGTATAGTTAACGAAGTTGCTGCCAACACTTCCGCCTGCCTGCCCATTCAATGGGTAGCCGATTCGAATTTGCATATTCACCTGGACGGGCTGGAACCAAAGGCCATAGATATAGTCAGCCCAATATCCCCACTGATTGGCATCGGACATGTTATTGTAACCATTGCCGGAATATGAGAATCCGCTCTGGCTGGAGTTCGCCATATCCACCCATTGCCCGTTGATGTTAATTTGGTATACGAATTTTCCGAGCTCAGTGCCTATTGGCGCGCCACCATCAATTTTTGGCAGCGGTATGCCGATGACGCCTTTCGAATCTGCTGTAAAGGTTGTTCCATCGTAGGGAGTAATGACATATGAATTTCTTACGGGTTGATTAAAGGTTATCGTATAAATGACGTTAGCCGAAGAGGTTTTTGATTCAAGTTTTACGTTAATAGACTCGGTTACCGTAAACCAGAAGCCGCCGCCTCCTTCGGTGAACTGGCCGAAGTTGCTATCATAGATCCAACCGCTGGCAGCATTATTGTTAATATCAATCCAAGTGCTGCTGTTTACAGGTTTTACAAACACCTTCAAATCATCCGCTACAGCTTCATAAATAATGGCTGGATTATTGTTGAAGGTAGGATAAGTAAAGCCTGCACCCCCTGTAAAGCCTGCAGTAATTTGTGGCCCTTGGGTAGGGGTCATAGCCGTAATCGTTGTTTTGTTTATATTTTGAAATACAAGCGTGTAGTTAAGGGTCGTTCCATTAGCTTTAGAATACAGTTGAATTTCTGTTGTTGCGGAGAGAGTGAACCAATAGCCGTAAGTGCCGCTATCGCTCCAGTGCCCCCAGTTTTGGTTATAGACATAGCCAGCGGCACTGTCAATATTGACCCAGTTGCCCCCTACTTTCACATTTACGCCTACGTCATCGGAAACATCGTTCCATGTGGCGGAGCCGCCGTTAAATATAGGCATGACGAAACCGTAGCTTGCTTGCCCAACCCCTGATTTTGAAATGACTGGCCCATCTGCTGCTGAAAAGTAAGCCATAGAGGTAACGGTGGTGCCTGCTGCATCGACGGTTTGAATTTTCGAAAATGGCAATAGCCCGACGCTCGCCATCATCGCTACCGCCAAGAACAAGCTCAGTACCTTCTGCTTAAACCGTTTCTGTGAATGGTGAAGTACCTTCATTATTGTCCTCCTTCAATAAAATATGGTTACCCCTGCGGCTCCTTTTATTTTGAGGCAATTGATTGTGTAAGTTCTTGGAGGAAACCGCTTACATTGGAGTGCACCTTTATTCTATCGAATACAATTAACAGCTGGAAAGGTCCATTTGTTTTTGTTATGACCCAATTTTTTGGGTTTTGATTATTTTTGAAGGCTCATAGTGCTTTGCCCTGATATTTTCCTTCTCTTTCAAGCTTCCGCCGCATAAGCTGCCGGTACTCCGTGGGCTGCATATTCATAACATCGCGAAATGCCCTTGTAAAGCTTTTGTAGCTTTCATACCCAACCATGGTGGCTACCTCGATAATTTTATGATCGGTTTCGGCTAGCAAGCGGCGGGCCTTATCTAGGCGCACATCGCGCAGGTATTCTGTAAAGCCTTTGCCAATATTCTTTTTAAACAGGTTGGAAAAATAGGCGTAATTAAGCGACACATGGTTGGAAACCATCGCGAGGTCCAGCGGCTTATGATAACATTCGTGGATAAAACGAATGGCTTCATTTAAGTCCTGCGTTTTGCGATAGCTGCACTTGTAATCATAATAAAACTGATTCAGCCGAAGCAGCTGCTGCTGCAGCGCCTGAATATAATCTCGAATGCCCGGATAATCGAATAGATTCCGCAAGCATTCAATATCAAGCGCCTCTTCCCCCATGTAGGGACGGATCACCCGCTCATATTCCTCCAGCATCTGCACCGTTGCGCTGCATAACTGCTGCGTGTACCTTATATGGTAACGCTGCAGCACATTTTTGTGGAATAGCGTAGAAATGCCTTGGGCAATTTTCCCGCTGTTTTTGGTGCCAATAAGCTGAAACAGGGCATATAGCTCTTCATAGGGGATTTCCCATTGCGACTCCAGCCTCTCTATATGCGCGGGTAGGATGCACCTCTTATCAGGGAACAAGTAGCTATGGCGATATAGTTCAAGCACCTGTGTATAGCTGCCGGGAAGCCCTTTTAAGCCTTGCTGCGGTCCAGTCATAGCCGCTGTGGCATCAATCTGACTTGCCTTAAGTACAGCAGGCAAAGCATTCGTATCTGTGGCCGCATCGACCGCAAGAACCAGGTATGGGCGGTGCTGCAGACATATATATCCCTGGCTGCCATAAACACGGTAAGCAATAGATTCGATGCTATGGGCACTGTCTGCCCCCGGTTGGTTAATCCACAACTCTTCCCGCAGCAAGCACAGACGGTAATTATGCCAAAGTTTTGGGTTTTGCTGCTGAATCTGCCGAATCCATGCTTCATCGTTCACTGCGCCTTGCATAAACATGCAAAGCTCTTTACGGTCTGTCTCCTCAGCGCGGCGGGACATATGCTCCATATTGCGGGAAAGGGCTTGCCGTGCCTTTATTTCCTGACCAATATGCTCTACTGCGGTAAGCAGATCCTCCCGTTTTACCGGCTTGAGCAGGTAGCCTTTTGCCCCAAGCCCAATGGCTTTCTGGGCATAAGCAAAATCACTATAGCCGCTAATTATGAGGTAATCCACGTTGAGGTGTTCTTCTTTGGTTTGCTCCATTAGCGCCAGTCCGTCCATATCCGGCATCATAATATCGGTAATCACCAGATGAATGTTATGCTGACGCAATAAGTGCAGCGCCTCAATTCCGTTAGCGGCACAATAAATAGCATCAAGCTGCAGTGGAAATTGGCGCAGCATGGCCTGCAGGCCATCGCGTATGTGCTTTTGATCATCTACAATCAGAATATTGATCATGCCCTACCATCCTCCAAGATTCACATTTTCCCAAGGCAAACGTAAGGTTACACAGGTATAAGCGCCCTGCACACTGTCAATTGAAAGACCGCAGCCCTTGCCATAATGAAGCTGCAGGCGCTTATGCACGTTTTCGAGGCCGAGGCCGTTTTTGCTGGTCACAATTGGCGTATCTGAATCGCCGCTCAGCACAGCTTGCAGACTAGCCAGCATCTTCTGATCAACACCCGCACCGTCATCGCGTATCTCAATTCGTAATAGGCTGTCATTCACCACTTGTACGGTCATTTGTATGTGTACACTGCCGCCTAAAGGTGCTGCATGATGAACCGCATTTTCAACGATGGGCTGCATGCACATTTTAGGAATAGCATAGTGAAGCACCTCCTGCGGGAGATCCGCCGTCAATACGATGCTGCCGCCCTCCATAAAGTTAATGAATTTGATATAGCTTTCGATGTTGGCGAGCTCCTCACGGAGGGCGACGGTATCGCTGCGCCACTGCATGCTGTAGCGCAGCTGCGAGCCTAACGATACGAGCGCATCGGCGATTGCAGGCTGCTGCTGAACCTCCGCCAGCATCCGAATGGATTCCAGTGCGTTATATAAAAAATGTGAATTGATCTGCGAATGGAGCGAGTGCAGCTGTGCGTTTTTGGCAATAAGCTGCTTATCCACCACCTGCGTCATCAGACGACTAATTTCGTCCAGCATTTTGTTGTAGCTGATGGCTACCTCATCAATTTCATCACCGGTCTCGTGTTCATCTAGGCCGATATTAATCTTCGCATCCAATTGGCCTTTCCTCACCTGACGCATAGAAGATAACACGCTGTCCAATCGGCGGAAAATGCGCCGGGTCGTATGCGAAACGAGCAGCATAATCAGCAGCAGCACACATAAAGCAATCACTACCACAAAGGCATACCAGCTGCGCGGACCCTTCATCAGTGCTTGATGGGAAGCAATATCCACAACATATGCGTTCAGTGGAGCGATATAACGGTAAAGTGCATAGTAGGTTTGATCTCCTACTTGGACCTTCATGGGGCTATCCTGTTGAAGTACGTCCAGCTGCCGATGAATGCTGCCAAGGATACTATTCAGCCCATCCCCAGCGGTTTGAGAAAATAAATGCTGCGTATTGTATATATTTTTTGAAGGATTTGTTCCGTCCATGACAACCGAGAAGAAATCCCCTCCGCTCTCCTCCAGCAGGTCGTTGAAAAATACGCTGTGCTCGGCACGAATTTCCATAATGGTAGGAAACTTGTTCTGTTGACCCTGAAGCCGTACCAACCGATAATAGGCTAGCGTGTGCTCGCCATCCTTAAAAGCAAACAGGCGGTATGCTGCGCCGCCTTCATCTCGAAGGGTCTCCCAATAATCCTGCGGCCAAAACTTGTCATAATGATAGATTTCGGGCCAAATTTCGAACAGGTTAGGGTTATCGACATAAAAGCTGAGCTCACTGATCATCTCATGGCTTTCAATGATATTATGCATCTGCTCAAATTGATTTTGTTTAAATTTCACGAGGTGGAGACCATCCCCGCGCATATTGGAGTGGATAAAATCCACGAATGCCTTTTGAGTCAGCGCTGTTGAGGAAGCGTTTTCAAACATGTCCATTTTGCTGCGCAGCTGTTCGTTCAGCCGTGCGACATGGCTGCTGCCGGTGGCCATAGCATCTTTGTATAACTGGGCTTCCTGTATACGGATAAATAAAAAGGACACCAAAATGGCAGGGATTGCAATGACTAGGCTAAAGGCCAGAAACAGCTTTTGGGATATGCGGGCATTGCGGTAAAGCTTTTTCATTTTGGTCAGCATATACTTCATTTAACGGCCCTCCCTACCTCCGTAATATACCATATATTACAAACCGGCTGGTAGGTAACAAGGCGTTACTTACAAATGTGTAAGTAAAGTCGGAAATACCGGCCACCATTTCGGCAGCCGGCAGTATATAGGTTATAGGTGTAACTACTCTGCCATTTTTGCTTTTCGTACATCCAGCTCGGCTTGGCGATATTCCATGACCTTGTCGAAACCGTAACTCACGCGGCGGGCAAGAAAATTATCAAATATTTTATCAAAGGCTGCTTCATCCTTAGCCGTAATCAGCTCAGGCAGCACTTCCTCCCAATTTTGAGAGATGCGTGACCAGGCTACCGCTACTTCAGAATCACCCAGTGGATCTAAGCCTTTGTAGATGCCGCTGTCAATATCGGCCTGCGCATTGGCGAAGTCCTCCATTTGCTTAATGACAGGAGCTTTCTCCGGTCTCCACTGGTTGATAATAACAGGGTTCCGCATCATCCAGTAGGTATCCATAATGCCGTATTCCTTTTCAAACTTTTCAATATCCGTTTCAAGCAATTTCACCATTTCAGCCTTCAGCTGCGGCTTGCCGCTCACCATTTCCCACGTCTCGCCTTCCTTGCCAAGGAATAAATCTCTTTGGCCTTCTTCGCTGGCTAGATATGTCAGGAAGCGGATAGCACGTTCAGGATTTTTAGTCGATTTGCTAATCATTGTAACCATCCAGCCGTCCATGTTGCCAGGGAACAGCTTTGCAGAGTCACCCTTGCTGTTTTGCGGTCCATCTACTGCAATGTAGTTGGAATCCGGGTTCCCGCTTGCGGCCAGCATCGGATTGACAGCCGTCATTCCCGTCCATTCGCGAATCATCATGAAGTAGCGGGCATTGTTCGTTTTTTCCTCTACTTGTGTATCAGAGTCCACTAGGAAATCTACATTAATCAGTCCGCGCTCGTATGCTGTGCGGAAGGTTTTCAGCCAAGCGAGGTAATCCGGATCGGTAATGCGGTCGTAGACTTTGCCGTCTTTTTCATGCGGAACAGCGAGCAGATTTTGCAGGTATTCACTCATCCCATAAGGAACATTCCCCTGTGCAAAGAAGGGACTAATCGGTTGGCCTTTATACTCGGGATACTTATCCTTGAGCAGCTGCAGTGCATTTAGAAAGCCCTCCGGCGTGCTCAAATCTGGTTTGCCCATCTCCTCATACAGATCTTTTCTCACCAAAAAGGTTTGGTTGGCGGCTGTCATGCCTGTTTCATGCATGAGATTAGGGCTATATGAGTCATTCGGAATGCCATACGTATTGCCATTTTCTTGACGATACCACTTCAGCGTGCCGTCACCCGCAACCTTAAAGAAGTAGGGATCATACTGCTCTGCCAATTCATTTAAAGCATATACATGATCACCTTCCCATAGTTTCTTGACAGCGTTTTCCCAAGAGCCCATAGAAATTAAGTCTGGCAGCTTGCCAGAGGTCATCATCAAGGTAATATGCTCATTCGCTTCACCAGAAGGTACTTCGAGCTTAATATTGACGCCTGTTTTTTCGGTTACGTACTTGGAAGTCAAGCTCTCTCCCCAGCTGTGGGCATACCAGGATGCGCCTACGAACCACGAGAGCTCGACTGGGCTGGTATCCAGCTGCCAAGCAGGCTGTTCGGGGCTCGGCGTTGATTCGCCTTGTGGCTGCTCGGTACTTTCCGCAGGCGTTGAAGTCGGCTTGTTTTCGTTATTCTCCGATTTGGTACATGCGGCCAAGCCTAATGTAAGTATTACGGCTAAAATGATTACCATGCTTAGCTTGATGAGGTTTTGCTTCATGACATGAACACCCTTTCTTTACTGTTTTTTTTATAGGTTCCATACGCCTCGCTAACGATCGCTTAGAGAAACGTACAGCACTTACCCTTTAATCGCACCAATCATTACGCCTTTGACCAGATAGCGCTGAATAAAGGGATAGAACACGAGAATTGGCAGCGTTGCCACCATCATCGATGCAAATTTGATGGAGTTGCCAGGCAGTCTTGCGCCGAATTGAGCCATGGCTTGCTGCTGCATGAAGGACATGGAGTTCTCCGCAATGATTTTGTACAGTATGGTTTGCATAGGCAGCTGATCCTGCGAGCGAATGTAGATTACACCCTGGTAATAATCATTCCAGTGATAGACGGCTGAGAAAAGCGATATGGTAGCCAGTACGGCCATGCTGTTAGGCAATACGATTCGAAACAGAACGCCATAATCCGAAGCACCGTCTACCTTTGCGGATTCCTCTAAGCTGTCGGGAATGGTGCGGAAGAAGCTCATGAATATAACCATATTGAAAAAAGTGTACATAGCCGGGATGATGAATACCCAAAAACTGTCGTAAAGGCCCAGCTTTGTCATCAGAATAAAGGAAGGGATTAAGCCGCCTGAAAACAACATCGTAATCAAGGCGATTTTGAGATAGATTTTGCGGCCGATTAAGTTGGATTTGCTCATTCCATAAGCTACAATGGCGGTAAATAACACATGTACCGCTGTTCCTATCACCGTGCGCAGCGTAGTAATGTAGAAGCCGTGCATTAGACTTTTATCATTGAATACAACACTGTAGCTGGCTAGTGAAAATTCCTTTGGAAACCAGTTTACTGTGCCCAGCATGGCTTGCTCCGGCGCATTAAGCGAATTTATAAATACAAACCACATCGGGTACAGCGTTATGAAGCAAACGGCCAGCATCAGCAGCGCATTGCACACCTCAAATACGCCAGTTCGCCGCAATCTTCTGCGTCTTTCCATGTATCTGCCCTCTCTTTCTTAAAAAATGCTGTCGCCAGTTAATTTCTTGGATGTGTAATTGGCCAAAAATAATAGCCCTAACGCCACAATGGAGCGGACAAACAAGACGGCTGTTGAGAAGGAATGGCGCCCAGATACCAAGCCCATATTATAGATGTATAAATCCAGGCTTTCGGCCATCTTCATGTTCATGTTGTTCTTCAACATAAAGATCTGTTCAAAGTTGCTGCCGAGTATCCCGCTGACAGCGAGGATGAACAAAATAGCGATGGTAGGACGTATGCTCTGAATGGTAATATGCCACATCCGCTGCCAACGGTTGGCGCCATCGAGCTCCGCTGCCTCGTATAGCCCTGGATCAATGCCAGCGATTGCAGCGATATAAATGATGGCACTCCAGCCCGTTTCCTTCAGCGTATCGGAGAAATAGGTAATCCACCAAAAATATTTAGCGTCACTATTAAACAGAATTTCGCGATCCTGCAGTCCGAGCGCCATCATCAGTTGGTTGATGACACCGCCCTCGCCCAGCCAATTGAGCATAATGCCGCCAAAAATAGTCCAGGCAATAAAGTGCGGTAGGTATGAAATGGTTTGTACTGTGCGCTTAAATCGAATCGTCCGTATTTCATTAAGCATCAGGGCGAAAAAGATGGGAATGGGAAAACCTAGCAGCAGCTTGATGCTGCTCATCCCTAGAGTATTGCGGATCGAGCGCCAAAAACGGTCATCCGTAATAAAATCTTGAAAGTGTTTTAGCCCTACAAAGGGTGATTGCAGCATGGGCTTGGCGATACTGAAGTCCATAAATGCAATAATCAGCCAAAACATTGGAATATAACAAAAAATGAACATCCATATAATGCCTGGGATTACCATGCTTTGCAATTGCCATTGCCTAAAAAAAGTTTTTATTTGTCCCGTCCTGTATGGAAACATGTTCTGCGCCCCCTTCCTTTTCATCGTATGAAAATAGACCTAGGAAAAAAAGGCCATGATTTTTGACCCTATCCCATTTTTTTGGATTTGTTTGACTGGGCGTCAAAATTAAGTATGCTGTGAATAAATGAAGGGAGTGTGCATGGGATGGGCAAGCTTTTATGGGAGCAGGATTTTTTAAATAGAAACACCGATTTGAGCGCATGGAACATTCGCCTTGGCAACGATTTGCTTGATAACGATGGCAAACCAATAGATCCGGGCTGGGGCAATGGGGAACAGCAGTTTTATACCGAACATGCTAGCAATCTATATATCGATGAATTGGGGCTGAACCTATGCGCGCGACGTGAAGTCATTGAAAAAGACGGTCGGCAATTTGCGTACACCTCGGCCCGTATAGATACAAAAGACTATCTCTCCTTTTGCTATGGAAAGCTTATCGTTCGCGCAAAGCTGCCAGTGGGACAGGGGTTATGGCCTGCCATATGGCTGCTCCCGCAGCATCAGGCCTACGGTCCTTGGCCTGCCTCTGGCGAGATTGACATTATGGAAGCTAAAGGCCGCTTGCCGAGGCAAGTATCCGGAACGCTGCACTATGGGAAGGATTGGGACCATAAGGTTACCGATGAGTTCTCCTACCAGCTTGAACAGGGAACCATTAACGAATTCCGTGATTATTCATTGGAATGGGATGCTGGCTCCATAAGGTGGCTGGTAGATGGGCATTGCTTCGCCGAGCGCCCTATGGAGCCGGGCATTATGCCCTTTGACGAGCCTTTTTATTTGGTGCTTAACCTTGCTGTTGGGGGCTGGTATGACAATGTGGCTGTGGATGAAACAGCGCTGCCAGCGGTCATGACGGTTTCAAACATATGGCTGTATCAAAGTTGAAAAAATAGCTGCTTGGGGTCGTTTGTGGGGAAGAAGAATAGACGGAGTTACAACGATAAAGCCAAGCGTAATAGGGCATACCCGTATTGGGGATGCCCTATTTTCGCTATAGTCTGGATGGGGGGAACTTTACTCGCGTATACTTAGAACGGTTTGAATTCAGTAAAGAAGCATTTTCATTCGTTTAAAGTGTCAGCCCACCATCGACCAGTACGATGGAGCCCGTCATGTAGCTGGAGCGATCGGAAGCAAGGAATGTGACGACCTCCGCCAGCTCGTCCGGCTTAGCATAGCGGCCCATACGCATATTGCCGACTTCCTCAGGCACGTATCCTCCGGACATGAAAGCCTGTTCAACACTCTTCGTCAGAGCCGTTTCCACACCACCCGGACAAATGCCATTGATACGGATGCCTTTTTTCACATACTCGATTGCTGCGCCTTTCGTAAGACCGACAACCGCATGTTTGCTGGCGGAATAAGCGGATGCGCTGTGCTCACTTTTGACTCCAGCTGTCGAAGCGGTATTAATGATCGTTCCGCTTTCTTGCTCCTCCATTACCTTTAAAACATATTTCATGCCGAGGAAGACGCCCCGGACATTAACGTTCATAATTCGGTCGAACTCGTTCTCATCAATATCAGCGAGCTTCGAGAACTTCTGTACAACGCCGGCATTGTTGAAGAAAATATCGATACGTCCGTAAGTATCGACGGCCGCTTTTACATAACGCTGAACATCCTCGCTTTTTGACACGTCGGCCGGTACGAAGATGGCTTCGCCGCCCTGTTCCTGAATCATTCGAACCGTCTCTTGACCGGATTCCTGATTAAAATCAACAGCGACAATCGTTGCGCCGTTGCTGGCCATTTTCAAGCTGCTTGCACGGCCGATGCCGCTTCCTGCTCCAGTAACGATAGCTATTTTATTTTCCAACATATGAGTTCATCCCTTTCGAGTGTAATAGCAAAGGATCTTTGCTTTCTTCATTGTAATGCGCTTTCATTTTTGAAAATTGTATTTATCAACGATTTGTAGTACTTTCTTATCATCTTCTTTTTAACCTTAATCGTACCCTATGGAGGTTCGTATGAATAAGCTCTCTGAGCTGGTTGTTTTTGGCCAGCTTCTCTCTGATGTGATTGGAATCCCTATATTTATCATTCATCCGGGTCGGACAATTGAAGCGGAGTTTGTAGACCGTTCGCTTCAGTCTAATCCTTACTTTACGTCCATTCGTGAACAGGTGGCGGGCTACGCTTATGCACTTTATGCTGCAGAGCAGCCGGTTCATTTTACCCGATCACGGCTCCAATATTTTTTTGTGAATGCGATGGATGAGAACCAGCTTACTGGCACGCTTGTCGTCGGTCCGTACATGAATGAGAAGCCGCAAGAGGGTGAATGGAACGAGACAATAAGCTCCCTCCCCATTGGTAACCGGAGGCATTTATTGGAGTTGTATGAGGAGATTGCGCTGCTCTCCACGGAGCGCATAGCCGTATTTAGCCGAATGATTTATTATGTGCTTCGCAGGCAGCTCGTTGATTCGTCGATCAGTCTTCTAGCGGATGCAATGTCGATGCAGGAACCGGTTGTGGAGAAGAGAGAGCCGGAAGCTGAGCTGTCGCGAAGACGTCGAAACGGTATGCTGCACGCCAACCTGTCGCATGAGCGTGTCATGCTGCATTATGTGCGTAGCGGAGAGCGGGAGAGAATAAGAACATTCGTCATGGAATCCATCATTGCCGAGGACGAGTTTGGCGTGCTGGCCAAGCGGAGCAGGATTCGAAGTGAGAAGAACTTGATGATTACGGGAATCGCCCTGATTTGCCGAGCTGCAATTGAAGGAGGAATGCACGAGGAGGATGCGTTTACGCTGAGTGATTTCTATATTCAGCAGCTGGAGGAGAAGGATACGCTGCAAGCGATAAGCGCCATCATGACCGAGGTACTGTTCGACTTTGTTGACCGGGTCTCGGAGGTTCGCCGGGGTCACTACTCACCCGCAATACAGGATAGTCTTCACGAAATCGCTAACCATTTATACGGTGACATTACTCTTGAACGGCTAGCCGAGAGTGCGAATCTTAGCCCCAACTACTTGTCGAGCTTGTTCAAGAAGGAGGTTGGACTTACCATTTCCGAATATGTCCAGCGTGAACGGATTGAGGAAGCGAAGAGGCTGCTCACACTGACCGATTATCCGATTACCGATATCGCAGCATGGCTGAACTTCAACGATCAAAGCTATTTCAACAAGGTATTTAAAAAATGGAATGGAATGTCTCCGAAGGCATATCGGAAGAGTGAACGGCGTCCGGCGCAAAAATATTCGGAATGAAGGCATTGAAGTTTATCAAAAGAAAGGTTCCTGGTCAGTGCTCTATTTTTAATTTGATTTTCTGTATCGCTTTTTTAAGTGGAATGCGGTCAAATGCTTCGTTCATTATCTGCTTGCTTTTGCCGGTTGCATGCTTGGCGTCATATCGTACCTTGCTCCTTGGGTCGATGGATAGAAAGTATTGATTGCGTGCTCCGACCATGGCATACACATCATCCCCGTACGATTGAATTTCAGGTTGAAGGAACAAGATTAGCTGTTCCTCTATTGTGTCTTCCAGACCCATTACTTTCAATTTTCGATTCATTAGAATGGAGCTGCCCTTAATGACGTGTGTGACTTCAACTTCAGTTAAAGTCCCAGGAACATATTTCTCCGCTAGATTTTCATTATTTCCCGTCTTTCGAACTTCAATGATGGATTCCGCATCGGTGACCATCTCTTCCAGCGAGAAATAATCTGTCATCATGAGCTGCGAGTTATCATTGGAAGTAGAGTCCAATGGTCGATTTTCTTTATTGGAGCAGCTCGCGCAGATGACACAAACAAGTACAAGCAGCGTACAAAAGATATATTTTCTCATAGGCGATTCGATAACCCCTTCATAAAATCCCCCCACCTATTCCCAATATTTAACGAACTCAAGTGGATAATAGCATTACTTAGACGGTGATCATGAACTTATAACAAGCGGAGAAAATGGAATAACAGAATTGCAATGGAGGGACCTCTGGGAAGAGCGTCCCTCTTTTAATAAGTTATTCCAGATCTACGAGCTGGTCCGTATTTTGATGCAAACGGAACAGCTGAGAGAGCTGCTTGGCGAGAAAAAGCGGCGTATAAGGCATATCATTGCGAAGCCAGCAGACAATTGTACCAATAAAGGCGGAGGAGCCGTACCAGATTGCAATATCTTTTGATACGATTACGGCCGGTTTAGATGAGGAGTTGTTTTGGTACTCTCTTCTGCTAGTGATAAGATCAACAATTAAATTCGAAAGCTTATCCGTGAAGATCGGTATGCGCTGCGAAGCGAGCAGAACCTTATAAAACTTAGAGTTCTCAGCAATATGCTCGAGCACTTTAAGCAGAATGGACCAATCCAAATCAGTAGAACGAGGCTGATTTCGAATGTCATGAAGAATAGTATGTATTTCATTAATCATATCGTCTGATAATCTCTCAAGCATTTCCGGAATATCTCGGTAATGAAGATAGAAAGTAACACGATTGATGGTCGCGCGTTCCGCAATACGATTCACAGTTATTTTTTCTAGATCAATCTCCTGCAGCAAATCTACAAAGGCATCTCGAATCAATTGACGCGTGCGAAGTACACGTGGATCCATTCGCGGTGATGTAGTTGACATAGGTACTCATTTCCTTTCCCTACAAATTATTTAAACGACAAGAACAGATATTTATGTAGTTTATTCTCGGTATAGACGACAGAATCTGATGATCTGTAAACTAATAAACATTTTCAAAAAATCTGTAGTTTGTAAATTAGGCGCGATGTAATTATAATCTTTTACATTGAGTTTATTATACTACAAAGTGTTTATTAAATTCACGAACAATTTGAAGGGATTGAACATCATGAGTACAAGTTTAGCTTTTGACAGTAATTCAATTAAGAAAGGTCCCTTATTGTTTGTCATGATACTGGGTGCGTTCATCGCAGTTCTGAATCAGACGATAATGAGCGTTGCGCTGCCGGAGTTGATGATTGACTTTAGCATTGAGGCGTCTACAGCGCAGTGGCTGACAACCGGATACATGCTGGTTAACGGGGTACTTATTCCAATCACTGCATTCCTCATGCAGCGTTTTACGACCCGTGAGCTGTTTCAGTCTTCCATGATCATTTTTCTCGTCGGTACGATTGTTTCGGCAGTTGCGCCTAACTTCGACATTTTGCTAACTGGCCGCCTTATTCAAGCAGCTGGAGCGGGGATTATTATGCCTCTGTTAATGAATGTTATTCTGACCGTATTTCCTCCTGATAAGCGCGGAGCTGCCATGGGTATGGTTGGATTGTCTATTATCTTTGCTCCTGCAATTGGACCTGCAGTCGCTGGTTATGTCATGGAGCATTATTCATGGCGTACGATGTTTTATGGCATGCTTCCAATTGTCGTCCTCATTATTGTAGTTGCTTATATTTTCCTGAAAAATGTAGCTGAACGAACCTATCCTAAAATTGATTTTTTGAGTGTCATTCTGTCAACAGTCGGATTTGGTACCGTTCTTTATGGCTTCAGCAGTGCTGGAAGCAAAGGCTGGTCAAGCGCGGAAGTGATTGCATCGATTGTTATTGGTGTGGTTTCCTTGATTTTGTTTACATGGAGACAGCTGATTTCGAAGGATCCGCTTCTGGATCTAAGAGCGTTTAAATACAGCATGTTTTCTCTTACCACCATTATTAATATTGCTGTAACCATGGTCATGTATGCAGATA
Organism: Paenibacillus sp. NRS-1760; assembly: GCF_050467785.1. Taxonomy (NCBI): domain Bacteria; kingdom Bacillati; phylum Bacillota; class Bacilli; order Caryophanales; family Paenibacillaceae; genus Paenibacillus; species Paenibacillus sp. NRS-1760. The sequence continues at coordinate 115,986 of NZ_JBITPK010000008.1, forward strand.
TGATGCTGCTCCCACTCTATTTGCAAAGCGCACGTGGATACACCGCTTTGGAGTCAGGCTTGCTTATGCTCCCTGGCGCGCTTCTAATGGGACTAATGATGCCGATAACAGGAAAGCTATTCGACCGGTTTGGAGCAAAATGGCTGTCCATCATCGGTATGGCTATTACGATCATCACAACCATCGGCTTCGTTAATCTAACCGATTCGACTAGCTATACGTATTTAGTGCTGATGTCCACAGGACGACGCTTCGGTATGGCAATGTTCCTGATGCCAATCACTACGGCGGGTCTCAACCAACTGCCAGCAAGACTAAATGCGCACGGTACTGCAATATCCAACACCATCAAGCAGGTAGCTGGCGCAATAGGTACTTCTCTGCTTGTTACGGTTATGGCTAGCCGGACAAAGGCGCATCTTCTAGATATGTCTGCAGCAGGCGACGCGGCTAATTTTTCGAAGGAGCATATTATGATGGAGGCTTCTATTCAAGGTATTAATGATGCATATCTTGTCATCATTGGAATCGGAGTAGTAGGTCTGGTGCTTTCCTTCTTCATTAAACGTGTGGGGCAAGCCGAGGAAGTAGAAGAAACTAAAATAGCTCTGAACCGAAAAACAGCTGTTGAGGCGTAGGAAGAGAAAAAAGTATGAAATAGGAATGACGGCAGTCAATTTTCCTAAATGTTTACTCATTATGAATTATTAAAAAGAGCCTCGTGACTACTCACGAGGCTCTTTTTTTAGCTTGAGCTCATCTAACTGGGTTCGCGTAAGCACGCTGTTTTTAAATGAGCAGCAAAGCTCTTAATATTCATCCGGATATGCCGATTATTGCCTTCAAGCTTGCTCATCATAATACCACCCTGCATGATGGAAAGGGAGAAGGTAGCCAGCGCCTCTATATCAAGGTCTGCTTTAAATTCACCGCTTTGCACACCATCGAAAATGATTTTTTTCTTGGCTTCCAACGTACCTTGCATTGCTTGCTGGGCTTTCTCGCGTAGGCCTGGATGACTGTCGTCGCTTTCAATAGCGGTGTTTAGGAGCGGGCAGCCCCCGATGAAGGGAGGCGCGTCAACGACTTTCTCGTATACATGTAAATATGCCAGCAGCTTGCCAGAGGCTGTTTCCTGCTGACTGATTGCATGAGCAAGCTGAGCCCCAACAATACGCCCGGCATAACTAAAGGCTTCATATGCAATCTCATCTTTACTGGAAAAATGACGATAAATGCCGCCTTTCTTAATGCCTGTCAACTCTGTTATATCAGATAAGGATGAGCCCGAATATCCCTTTTGGTTAAAAAGTTCAGCGGCTTTCGTTATGATGTAATGGCGTGTCTTTTCACCTTTCTCCATCGTCATCCCCCCGTACGTAACTGTATTTGTACACGTAGTATATCAAACGAATTTGCACTCTTGCAAAACATAACATCTATGTTATCATAAAAGATACCGAACGGTATCTTTTGTGAGCGGCAGGGGTGAAACGATAATGGGCACAACATGGTTTAAGGAATCCAGCTATGCATGGATTGGATTAGGGTCTCTTTGGATTATTGGATTTATTGGTGCATTGACCAGGTTCAGCATGTCTTTTTTTCAGGTGCAAATAGCAATGGATTTACAGATTAGCAGGGGATTTATTTCGATGGCATGGTCGACTAATTTATTAATTACAGCGATATGCGCTCCTTTGGGTGGCTGGCTTGTAGATCGTTACGGTGCAAAAAGGATATTGTTTATAAGTGCAGTCTTGAGTACCTTGGGTACTGGCGTTGTCGTGTTAGGGAACCAGCCTATCTTGTTTTTCATTGGATATGGTGTTATCTCTGGTTTAGCTGGTATTGGGCTGACGACAAGTTATATATTGATGTTTGAATGGTTTAAGCATCATCGTGCTAAAGCAATGGCACTGCTGGGGAGTGCTTCCTCTGTAGGATTAGCGATTATTACACCAATTTTCGTATCCGCGGGATGGCTGACTTGGAAGGATGCTTTTATGGCTTCTTTTGCTCTAGGAATTGTTGTGACATTACCTGTTATTTGGCTTGGAATTAAGAGCTCTCAACAGCAAAATATAAATAAAGCTCAAAAGGATCGTCCAGTAGTGATCGAGGAGCATGATATGCTGCTTAAAGTAACAACATCACCCAAGAAATTTGTCTATCTTCCTATCTTTGTCGTTGTCGCTATTGCACTGTTCACCTGCGGTATTAATATGGGTTCCGTCGAAATGAACTTGGTAGCTATACATCAGTTGGCAGATGTGTCACCAAGCATGATCGCCTTATCCATGAGTATACTTGGCATTATGGAAATTACGGGGGCTCTCATTTGCGGCTATTTTCTAGATCGATACAATAAATTAATGATGATGACCATATTGTATGGCATACGTATTTTGGGTTTTGTTTTCCTCTTTATGCACTTGGGAAGCTCACCCATTGTATTTGCAATCGCGTTCGGAATTACTTACTTAACCGCAGTACCGGGAGGAATCCTTGTCATTAATGAATTTGCAAAAGGAAAAGGAAAACATACGGGAGTCCTTCTTCTATTCCATCAGGGAGGCGGTATAGTGGGAGCATTAATTGGAGGCTTATCTTTCGATTATTTTGGGAGTTATCAGAACCTGATTGTTGTTGACATTCTAATCTGTATCCTCGTAACGCTGGGGTACTTCATATTATTTACGGCCTATAAACGGAAGCTTCGAATCCCCAATAATAAGGTTGCAGCAAGCGAGGCGCTTTGACTTATTTTAAGGGCAGGTGCGCTTTAAAATTGGCTTTCTAGATGATATGCTGAACCGTAAAGCGGTACTGATGAAAGGATAACGAAATGAAAAGCATATTGTTTAAGTATATGACTAAATTTACGTCTCTTAGCGATGAGGAACAACAGGCTATCGTTGATGACATCCTTATCGAGGAATATAAAAAGGGAACGATACTCCTTAGACAAGGAGATGTTCCCACAAAGTGTTATTTCGTGCTGAAGGGCATTGTCAGACAGTACTTAATAGATGAAGCGGGAAAAGAGGTTACATCGAATTTTTTCACAGAAGAGCAAGCCGTATCGATTTTTAATCGTCATCAGCAAAATAAGCCGTCCGCGTACACCTTAACTTGCCTTGAAGATTGTATATTGGTGGTTGGGGAGCTCAATGATGAAAAAGGCATGTTCAATAAACACTTACAACTCGAATCAATGGTACGCATAATGGTAGAAGAAAATCTGGGTGAGGTGCAAGATGAGTTGACATCATTCATTGCTTCTGCACCTGAAGAACGCTACAAAGCGCTTTTGCGAAAAAGGCCTCATCTCGTCGATCGTGTACCCCAACATCAATTGGCAAGCTATCTTGGCATAACGCCAGAGTCATTAAGCAGAATCAAGAAACGGGTCAACACCAGCGATAGTTAAGGAAGCTATCTTTCACTTTTGAGAAGTTTTCCTCCTCTGAGCAGCAGCCAAATTCCAAAGCCTAGCTCTCCTGCAATCATTGGCACCATAAATACGACATTAAGTACATCAATTACCCCATCGTATTGTGAAAGAAATGTTTTGCTAAGGTGAACGACGATATAGCCTATTGAAGCAAGCAGCAATAAAATGCTGATCACTTTAGGAATACGGTTTGATTTTAAAGCCACATAGCCCACAATGAACAAATGCCCGCCAAAAACGATCAAACCAATAGACCAAATCGATTGGAATGCCTCAAGAAATAGCATCATAAGTGATTGCGTTTGTTCGATGTTGAATGAGACCAACTGGTCTGTATTTTTCGAGAGCAGCAATACAAGGATCAAGTTTAAAATGGCAATTCCGAGTATAGTCGTATAGGTAAGACGGAGCCATGCACCTAGCAAGGAAAGGCTTTTATTCAATGGCTCTAGGAACACATAAAAAGCCCAGGTGACAAGAATGTCAGAAATCATAATGATGACCCAGCCAAAGATTTCACCTTTGAAAAGGTTATTTGATGATACGATGTTGTTGAATGTCGCGCTGGCATCGCCTTCCATAACAAGGCTCCCATGGACAAAGCCATAGGAAAAAAATGAGGCAAGAGTCATGATGATAAGTGAAATGCCAGCCGTTAAAGCGGCAGTTCGCTGATTTGATTTTTCTTGTACGGTGATAGTCATAAGATAGCCTCCTATAGATCCTGTATTGTTTTCATTTTAACTAGGAGGAATATGACTGGTCATTGACTTAAATCAAGGAAGAGGGATTTTTAAATTCATGAATACGCCTCAAACCTATAATCAATCGGTGGATTACTGGAAGCAATATCAGAAGTTTTTTCCTGAAGAAATGCAAATAAATGAAAACGGATTGCCACAAGAAGAATGGATGATATATAGCAATGTTCATATTCATCTGGATCGAATGCCTGCCCCGGATGCAAAATTAAAAATTATTTTCATCCATGGCGCTGGCGGGAATGGAAGATTGCTGGCTCCGTATGCACGAATATTACAAACATACGGTTATGAAGTGGTATCTCCGGATCTGCCGCCGTATGGCTTAAGCTATGCAAAATCGGTAAAACAATTAGATTATCAGCTTTGGATTGACATCCTTACGGCATTGATTAATGAGGAATTGAAGCGGGACGGTAAACCGATTATCTTGCTGGGTACTAGTATTGGAGGCATGTTAGCTTATCACACCGCTGTACAGAGTAAGCAAGTAAAAGGATTAATTGCAACAACATTTGTTGATACGAGTGATTCCAGCGTTCGTGATCAATTAGCTCCTAACAAACTCATTAGCCGGTTGGGGAAATTTTTGATGGACAGTTTTCCTAAGCTGTTGGATTCCTTACATATCTCTGTTAATCGTGTATCTCGTATGAAATTAATTACGAACAATGTCGAATTGACCAAGCTTATTATGAATGATGCTCATGCCGCAGGCACGAAGATCCCTTTGCGCTTATTAAGAACGTTCTTAAATATGAAACCGGCAATAAAACCTGAGCATTTTGATGTTTGTCCGGTTTTGCTCGTCCATCCTCAATTGGATCCTATGACTCCGTATAGCTTCAGCAAACCATTTTTTGAAAAAATAAAAAGTAAAAAGGATTATGTAGCTTTAGAAGGGGCAGGCCATTTTCCAATTGAACAGCCGGGGCTAGAGCAGATGAATGCTGCGGTGCTTTCTTTTTTGAAAACAATAGAGAACGAATAATAAGTAGAACAACTACTCATATCGACTTAAAAAAAGCCCTTTTGTAGAATGCAAAAGGGCTGATATGCGTTCATAGGCTTTATGATTTTATCGTGTGGCGCTTGTCCCTATTTTCTTGCGTATTTTCGATACCAAATTGTACCCTTGCACGACAATAATTAATTTGATAATATTTAGACATCAAATAGTTAGATGTCTAAATATTATGCAACCATATTACTTTATCGTGAGTGTCTCTAAGGAAGGGGTTTGCGAATAATGGGAAGAATGAACGAGAAAGTGGCGCTTATCACTGGAGGAGCTTCAGGCATAGGCTTGTCCGCAGCTAACTTGATGGCAAAAGAGGGAGCAAAAGTAGTCATTGCAGATTTTAATGCTGAGGGGGCCAAAGAAGCTGCCGAAAATATTAAAATCCAAGGCGGCGAAGCCGCAAGCGTATTTCTTGATGCCGGGGACGAAGTGTCCATTAAGGAAGCCGTTGAATTTACGGTACAACAATATGGTAAAATCACGAGCCTGTTCAACAATGTCGGCTCGACAAACCTGAAGAAGGATATAGATATTGTTAACGTTGATCTGGATGAGTGGGATCGGCTTATGAATGTTAATTTAAAAAGTGTATTACTCGGTTGCAGATTCGCTATCCCTCATATGATCCAAGCTGGTGGAGGCTCGATTATCAATACAGCTTCTATGGCGGGTTTTCATGGAGACGCAGTTCGGGTTGCATACGGAGCTTCGAAAGCGGGTGTTATAAATCTTACCAAATATATCGCTACCCAATATGGGAAGAATAACATTCGTTGTAATGCAGTAGCACCTGGATTGATTTTGACGCCGGCTGCTAAAAATAATATGCCCTCGGAGGTATTGGATATCTTCGCTAAATATAACGCACTGCCTTATCACGGAGAACCCGATGATATTGGACATACCGTCCTGTTCCTGGCTTCAGATGAATCCAGATTTATTACTGGACAGACGATTCAGGTTGAGGGAGGGCATTATATTGCAAACCCATCCGTCCCTGATTTCGAGCAATATATGAAACTGGCACAGCATCCATAACAGCTGCAGCTTGCGACTGAAGCGGCTAGCCAAAGTATGCTGACATGAATAATAGAAATTCGCTATGCGGTATTAATGATAGGAACAAATAACAGATCAATCAAATTACGTTAGGAGAATGCGATATGAGGAAATTGGACAATAAAGTAGCAATCATTACGGGTGGGGCATCGGGTATAGGCGAACACATGGTTAATCTGTTTGCACAAGAAGGTGCTATCGTTATTGCCGCAGACATTAATGAGGCAGCTCTTGAATTGGCAAGTCAAAAACAGAATGTTTACGGAATGAAATTGAATGTTGCCTCTGATGATGATTGGCAGGCGCTGGCAAAGGATGTTCATGATCGTTTTGGTAAAATTGATATTCTCGTCAACAACGCTGGCATTTCTTCTGAAAAACCATACGAGCAAATCAATATCGAGGATTGGCAGAAAATGCTCTCCATTAATGGGTTTGGACCATTTGCCGGGATGAAGCATGTCACTCCCTATATGGCAGCCCAAAAGAAAGGCTCCATCGTTAATATTTCTTCGTACACGGCTTTGATCGGCCAAGGCTTTAATCACTATTCAGCCTCTAAGGGTGCGGTTCGCGCGATCTCTAAAGCGGCGGCTACAGCTTTTGGCCGTCAAGGCATTCGGGTGAACGCACTATTTCCTGGGATCATCGAAACACCAATGACACAAGCTTTGAGTACCTCAAAGGACCTGTTAGACCGCTTAATCCAGGCCACACCTCTACAGCGTTTAGGCCAACCTGACGATATTGCCCAAGCAGCGTTGTTCTTAGCTTCTGATGATTCTTCGTATATTACAGGATCTGAGTTAGTAATTGATGGTGGATACTCAGCTCAATAATGTGTAATATGATGACAGCCCTTAATTTTAATTAAGGGCTGTCATTTATGTGCACCAAGGAGGTCTTTATGGAAGAGCAAACCATCTTCAATCTCATACATAACATGGATAAATTCACCAATAAAATGATTATTCAGTGGAACAAGTCATTCAATGAGGACTTAGGTGTTTCTCATGTGCTTGTGCTCGGCCATCTTAAACAAAACGGAAAGAGCAGGCCGTCGGACATTGCAAAAATATTAGGGCTTACCCCGCCTACGCTTAGTTATTTATCGGAAAAACTTGTCGCCAAGAAATTAGTCGTCAGATTAATGGATGAGTCTGATCGTCGAATTATTTATTTGGGCATTACCGACAAAGGCGCAGATATTCTTAAAAGAGCACAGCTGGAGGGACAAAGGCTGCGTACAAATTTATTAGATAAATTGACCGAGCAGGAGCGGGAGCAGCTAGCCAACCTGTATAGTAAGCTGAATAAAGAGGACTAGATTTTCTGTATACGCACGATTGTGGTTGCAGTGAATAGTACTGGTGTTTGTTAAAAAGAGGATAGGTAAAGCTTTGCAAGCTGCCTATTATTTAAAACATGCCTAAGACTGTCCAAAGGACGGTCTTAGGCATGTTCTCGTTTATGCTTATTTCTTTAATTGAAGCAAATTGATAATGATCGTTACTGCTTCGGCTCTTGTTGCCGTATCATTAGGTACAAATAGGTTGCCGCTGCGTCCGCTTACGATTCCCAATTCCTTCACAGCTGCTACTGCACCTTTTGCCCATGCTGGAATTTGGCTGTCATCAGAAAAATTTGTCACTGTAGCAGCTGTTGTATCTGCTTTAGCTGCTCTAGCCATCATAACCGCTAATTCTGACCGAGAGATGCTCGCTGCTGGACGGAAGCTGCCGTCTTCATAGCCATTTACAATCTTTGCTTCGGTTGCTTGTGCAATGGCCTTCTGAGCCCATTCTGCAATGGGATCTGTGAAGTTCAGTATTGTACCATTGTCGGCAGGTTTTAGCGCATTCATCAGCATAACTGCGAATTCAGCGCGTGTTACCGTAGCATTTGGCTTAAACGTTCCGTCGCTATAACCTTTGACGATCCCTTTGCTTACCGCTTGTTTAATCTGAGCTTCCGCCCAATGTCCTGTAGTATCACTAAAGCTGGATGAGTCTGTTACTGGCAATCCTGTTGCTTGGTCTACAACGAGTACAGCATACTTCGTAAAGTGATCGACCTCTACAGCAATATGGCTGCCGTTAATTTTACCGCCATTAACCTTCACCCATTCCTTCTTCACTTCATCAAAGTAGAAGATTGCGACCGTTTGATTACTGTTCAATTTGGCTGAATCGAATGCAAACGTCAAAGTAACCGGTTTATTGAAATTTTCAGGAAAGTTTTTTAGAACCTCATAGATCGAGCTCGCGAGAATCTCATTTTTGCTAAGCAGATTTTGAGAATTCAATACTTTCTCGATCGATAATTTTAGCTCCTTGCTACTAGCACTGGCTGGAATGGTTATAACGAGCTCATTGTCCAATCTAACCTCGCCGGCTCTTCCAATAGGAAGCGTAAGGCTCCCATTCGTGGAGATGACTGGTTCGGAGCTGCTGTTTGAACCACCGCCGTTATTTCCATTGTTTACTGAACCATTGTCTTGAGCAGCTCTTGTTATCGTTGCTGTATATTTAGTTCCAGTGCCGTCCTGAGCAATGACGAATAGTTCAATCCGATTGCTGTCTACGTTAAGGGGAAGCTCACTGCTTGTTTCTCCATTTGCTAAGCTAATCGGACCTGCTACAAGTACATTGGCACTATTGTATACACTTGCTGTTACAGTGCCATACGTTGAATCACTGACCGTAGCTGATATGGTAATGCTGGACAACGAGTTAGGCACATTGCCTGTATAGGCATATACATTTTCGCTTACCGTTTGATCTAATGTCACCTTGCTTAAGGTTAATGTTTTCAAGCTTGCACTAGAGCTCAGTGTTCTAAAATCAACTTCATTACCGTAGCTTACTCCAATTTCATTTATCACATATGCACGTGCATAATAGATTGTAGCGGATTGAAGTCCTGTGAGATGAACAGAAAAGGCTTCTGCCCCATCTAATTCAGCTGCGGATTTTCCATCTATTACAGTAGGATTCGGATGAGTGGAGTATACGATTCCCCGTTCTGTCACCTCGCCGCCGCCATTTGAAATTACTGTTCCTCCTGCGACAGCCGACATAGAGTTAATTTGACTCACCTCTAGGTCTGTTTCAACCGTTGCAGGCTCAATAGAGGAAGCTACAAAACGGTAAGTATTGGAGTAAGTTTTATAACCCTCGTCATTCTTAGCTGCAACTTTCCAATAGTAGGTTGCTCCGTCGTCTAACTCTATTTCGAATTCCTTCATATTTAATTCATTTTCTTCAATATCGCTCAAGCTGTCCCAATAATTAAATTCCGGATCAGTTGATAAAATAAATTCATAAGAAACGGCAGCAGCAGAAGTCTCCCACTGGAAAATTGGAGATAGGGGAGCGAATGTACCATCTGCTGGACCTATAAGCTTGGTATAACCCGGAAACAATTCATTATTCAATAAAATTGGCTCATACTGAGCGTGACGAATCATTGTATAGCTGCCTTGATCATCCGGAATAAATTGAATGGCTTGCTTCTCGGATAAGCTCTTCTCTCTCAGAGAATACGTTACATAGTCGCCTATTTCACTTTCTTGTATCCCGATTAGGGCCTCAGAGCCAAATGGTTCATTAGCTAAACGTTCTGCATCATAAGGTAAGTGGATGGCCATAAGATTAGGGTATTGCAGTTGAATAACATTAGTAGATTCATATAAGATGACTTGGAAGGTTCCGAAGGGGTTCATATTAGAGTTGCAACAAAAGCGCATATTCGTATATTGTAATACAAATTTCCGATAGGGTGCTTCTCCAATCGTTTTTTAGAGGACTGTACTATCCAGCTCTAGCGAAAGATCAGCAAAAAAAGCTGTAATATAATGATTTGGACTCGCTAAAGGCAGTTCTTCTAAGCTTTCAGGTATCCCGTAATCATAGGTAGGATTGTTGAACATGAGCAGGCCGTTGGTATTAGTATAAACCTGTTCATTTTTTGTCCCGTAGAAATCAAACGAAAATCCAATTGGAATAGCACCGGACACACCATCATCCAATTCATCAAACTCTATCTTGGTTGCATCCTCATAAATGGACTCAATAGGCTGATTTGCTGGAAATGCACTAGCAGCGTAAGCTTCTGAAGCATGTAGGGTAGACCCCCAGCTTACCATAACCGCAAAAGCTAAACCTAGCAATAAACCTTTACGTATGTTCTTGACTATCCGCACGTTTTATTTCCCCTTTTCCCTTTTCAACATGATTGGCGGCTCTAAACTTGCGTAGTTCTCCCGCATCATTTAACGCCACTATCAAATATTAAGTTATTATTCAAATGACAAATAGTGTGCATTGTCACCAGTTTTGTCATATGACAAGTTTATTTATTGCAAGGTATATGACCTTTCAGGGTTAGGGTCAGGGCTTTATTTGCATGTGCTTCCTGAGTTAGGGAATATTAAAGATCGATTAAGCATGTGCAAATATGACCTATAACAAATGAAGGAGAAGTGTTATGAACTACAGGAATATCACCGTTGCCGGCAGCGGCGTATTAGGAAGCCAAATCGCGTACCAAACGGCTTTCAAAGGATTTAATGTATCTGTATATGACATTAACGATGAGGCTCTTGAGCGTGCCAAAGAAAGAATTGTAAATTTGAAGCCGCGGTATCAAGAAGATCTTGGGGCTACGAGTGAGGAGGTAAATGCAGCTTATGATCGTATCTCGTTCAGCTCTGATTTATCACAAGCTGTTGCAGATGCTGATCTTGTCATTGAAGCCATTCCTGAGGTCGTACAAATGAAAATTGATTTCTACAAGAAGTTGGGAGAGGCTGCTCCTGCCAAAACGATTTTTGCAACAAACTCTTCAACGTTATTGCCAAGCCAATTTGCGCATGCAACAGCTCGTCCGTAAAAGTTTCTAGCGCTGCATTTTGCAAATGAGATTTGGAAAAACAATACGGCGGAAATCATGAGGCATCCGGGAACAGATATGAAGGTATTCGATGAAGTTATTGCGTTTGCGAAAGCCATCGGAATGGTTGCTTTGCCTTTACATAAAGAACAGCCAGGTTATATTTTGAATTCTTTATTAGTTCCTCTATTGGAAGCTGCGCAGCTGCTCCTAGTCAAAGAAGTTGCTGATGTAGAAACGATTGATAAAACATGGATGGTAGCAACAGGAGCACCACTAGGCCCGTTTGCCATCTTGGACGTTGTGGGCATCAATACCGCTTACAATATCGGACTTGCAAAAGCGCAGGCTACAGGTGATCAAAATTTTGAGAAAGTGGCTACGCTATTGAAGTCAGAGTATGTAGATAAAGGAAAGCTTGGAAGAGCCACCGGAGAAGGATTTTATAAATATCCGAATCCTAATTTCATTAAACCTGATTTTTTGAAAAGTTAGTTCTATATCGTTATAAAGGAAAAGGAGCTGCCCCAAGTAGATTTATCTACGCTTGGAGCAGCTCCTATTTTTTATGAAGCTTAGGCGCTTACGAACCTAGCAGGTCTTATTTTAACCAATTGTAGTGGATTAAAATTGTAACGAACCACAGAATCGTTATTTCGAGAAAAGCAGCTCATAACACGTTACAAAGCATGCAATAACGTTAATAAGATTCGTTAAAATGGAACGGAAGTCGTTTTCTGCATAATAAGCATCATACAGTTCGTTAGAGAAATGGTCTTGGGATGTTATGCGCTAAATTAAAAAGACCCCGGCAGACGCTGCCGGGGCCAACTATATAAAATAAATTGCACATAAAGAAGGACTATGTTAATATTAATGAACCACTGATCATTTTATGTAAAATTCACAGATTTATTACATCTTATCTACACTCTTATCTTATCACATGGATTTACAGTTTGTCAAATGTTCTTTTTCTTCTCCAGACCAAACTAACAAGGAGCGTGTTCAGGAGGATGATGAATGCAAAAGATTGGCAGCAAGAGCAGGAACGGTTGGATATGGTTACAAAACAGCTGCAAGCAAGTATCGCTGAGCTAGAGCCTGAAGTGGATCAGCTTCGCGATCAGGCGGCGGACATCCGCAAACGATTTTGGGAAGAGGTTACGGTCGATACGAGCACAGACGAAGATTTTGAAGAGACCTTCTTAACGATTAAGCAGCAGTCTGCGGTGTTGTCCGAACGGGAACGAAGCCACGCGCAGCTGAAGAGGCAGTGGAAGAGTATGAACCGCTTGCTGCCTTCTCCCTATTTTGGGCGTATCGACTTTCATGAGGATGGTCTTGAATCCAAGGAGCAAGTTTATATCGGCGTATCGTCCTTCGTCGATGCAGATGGTATGAGCTTCCTAGTGTATGACTGGCGTACACCCATAGCGAGTGTATACTACGACTATTCTCCAGGGGCGGTCGCTTTTGAAACACCAGGTGGGCATGTCGCTGGGAAAATGGAACTGAAGAGGCAATACCAGATCCGGGGCGGGCAGATTCAGAATTTGTTCGACTCGAGCTTAACTATAGGCGACGAACTGCTTCAGCAGGTGCTTGGCAAAGGCGCAGATGCACAGATGAAAAGTATCGTTGCAACCATTCAAAAGGAGCAAAATGAGATTATTCGCAATGACAATAGCCGAATGCTCATTGTGCAAGGAGCCGCGGGCAGCGGGAAAACCTCTGCGGCACTGCAGCGTGTGGCGTACTTGCTGTACAAACACCGCGAGAGGCTGAAAGCTGACCAAATCGTGCTTTTCTCGCCCAATCCGATGTTTAACAGCTATGTCTCCACTGTTCTTCCCGAGCTTGGCGAGGAAAATATGCAGCAGACGACCTTTCAGGAATATCTGGAATATTGGCTTGGACGGACATTTCGTCTTGAGGACCCGTTTGATCAGCTCGAATATGTGCTGACGGAAGAATCCGATCCGGGATACGAGGCGAGGATGAAGGGGATTCAATATAAGTCGTCGGAAGTTTTTCTTCAAGCTCTCCGAAGCTATGCCTTATGGCTGGGCGAGAAAGGCATGCGATTTCAGGCGATTCAGTTCCGAGATCGTGAATTAATTACCGCGGAGCAAATGAAATCGCAGTTTTACAGCTACGACCCCTCCATCCGCTTGGTCAATCGTGTCGTTTTACTGCAGGAGTGGATACTGCGTGAGCTGGTCATGTTGGAGCGTAAGGAGCGGGACGAAAGCTGGGTGGAGGAGGAGCTCAACTACCTCGATAATGATCAATATGCGGCAGCCTATCAGTTTTTGCGTAAAGACAAAGGGATCTTCGAGTTTGCAGAGCAATATGTCGAAGCCTATAACATCATGAACAATAAGCACCAGCAAGAGGACGATGTATTTGATTTTGCCCAGCAGGAGGAAGAGCTGCTGCGCCGAATGGTTGTGAAAGAAAACTTTAAACCGCTGAGGAAAAGTGTGAGACGGTTATTATTTATAGATATGGTTGGTATTTATGATCAATTGTTCAGTGATAATAACGCCTATCAGGAAATGACGAATGAAACCGTAGCGCCTAGTGATTGGACTGAAATATGCAAGCAAACGAAAGAGAAGCTGGGCAAGCTCGAATTGTTTTATGAGGATGCGACACCATACTTGTATTTAAAAGAACTCATTGAGGGTATTCGGACCAATACGGAGGTTCGGCATGTATTTGTTGATGAGGGGCAGGATTACTCGATGTTTCAGTATGAATTTCTCAAAAAGCTGTTTCCTCGTGCTCAAATGACGGTACTCGGTGATTTCGGTCAGGCGATCTTTACGCAGGCGACGAACTTGCACGAGATGGATTCGCCGCTTATAAGGCTTTATGGCGAAGGAGAAACGAAACGCTTCTTTCTCGTTCGCAGTTATCGCTCCACCCGAGAAATTGTGGAATTTACAAGGTTGTTGCTGCCATACGGGAAGACGATTGTACCCTTCGAAAGAGGTGGCAAGAAGCCGCTACTCTTTAAGGCGGATAGCAGTGAGAAACGAGTGGAAAGAATCGCGGCAGATCTCGCAGCGCTTCAAGCGGAAGGCTTCGAATCCATCGCTGTCATTACGAAGACAGCTTCTGAGAGCAGCGATGCCTACGAAGCGTTGACAGACGTAGGCTCTCAGGCGCTTCGGCTCATAACGAAGAAGACGCCTACCTTCGAGAATGGAGTGCATGTCATTCCTGCGTATCTTGCCAAGGGAGTGGAATTCGATGCCGTATTGATCTACGATGCTTCTTCGCAGACCTATCAACGGGAGAGCGAACGCAAGCTTTTCTATACCGCATGCACACGTGCGATGCACCAGCTTATCCTCTACACGACAGGAGATTGGACGCCTTATATTCAAGCTGTTGATAGTTCCTTGTATGATTTGGAGCAATAAGGGGCTGCTGTTATTTGCAGTGCAAAAAACCTAAACCCGTAACCTTTGAGAAATCCGTTGGCACTTCTATATAATACGGAAGAAAGGAGCGGGAGCATGCTTCAGTATATTGAAGACGCAAAACAAGGGGATCGGCAAGCTTTTGAATCTATTGTCCGGCACTATACGGCAATGGCAAACGCGGTTGCGTACGAGAAGCTGCACGATTTTCAACTAGCGGAAGATGCAGTGCAAGAAGCATTCACTGAAGCCTTTCTGCATTTAAATAAACTGCGAGTAGGAGAAGCATTTCCGGGATGGTTCAAAGCTATTGTGATACGGTAATGTTATCGTATTACGCGTAGAAAGCATCATCCCATGGTGCCTTACGAGGAAGTTGCGCAATCGGCAGAGGCTCAAATTAGTGTCTCTGATATTATTGAGAAAAGAGAGCTGCAGCAGTCCGTTCATGATTCTATAGCTTTATTAACACCGAATATGAGAATTGCGGTTCAATTGTTCTATATTCAAGGGTATTCTCTTCAAGAAATTTCGAGCTTTGTGGGCACTTCGGTTCCGATATTAAAGAAGCGGCTCTTTGATGCTCGTCGTAAATTGAAGGGTGCTCTGCCAGTAGCCGATTTGATCTCTGTATATCATCATTTGTATGTAGGAGGAAAAGGTGTGCTTCATATTGTAAACGGAGATTCAGTAGCAGAGAAGCTGCGGCAAGGCATTGTGCAGGGCGAGATTTTAGTATGGCGGGAAGTGTACCCTCATGGTCCTGTGTTTTTAGATTCTGCTACATTAGACAATCGTTCTAGACGATCACAATATTTGGAACAAACAATGGGAATCCCTCGCTCTGAGTTTGTTCAGGGTAGTGAAGCGCAGGAGAAAGTGTTGGCTGATTTTCATAAATATGAGGAAATTGTGTTGTGGTTTGAGCATGATTTGTTCGATCAGACGATGCTGTGCTATTTGCTCCATTGGTTCTCAGAGCAGCCTTTGCTGAAAACAAAGCTGAGCTTATTGTGCATCGGGGAATATCCGGGAATTGAACTGTTTCGCGGGTTGGGACAGCTTTCTCGGGAGCAAATGGAGACGTTATCGGGAACTTGGAAATCGATTGGGGCAGAAGAGCTGGAATTAGGCCGAGCGTTTTGGCAAGCCTATACGTCACAGAATCCACAACAGCTGCAGAGATTGTTAAGTCAAGATACATCCGTGCTGCCGTTTGCGCAAGAAGCATTCCAATTTCATTTATCGCGTTTCCCATCTATACAAAATGGTCTCGGCATCGCAGAGCAGACAACACTTGCGATGATCCAGAATGGAATAAATGGTCCATATGAATTATTTCAGCATGTTGGAAACAAACTCAACGCCTTGGGTATGGGTGATCTGCAATACTGGCATATTTTAAAGGAAATGTCTCGAGATCCGTATTCATTAATACAAATCGACGGATTACAGACGATCCCGTCTTATCTTGATTCATCGATATCATTCCGCGATTGTATCGTTACGTTAACCGAATTCGGAAAAAAGGTATTGGATGGAAAAGAGGACTGGATCGCGAATAAAGGAATAGATGAGTGGTATGGCGGAGTGCATTTGCAGGGATATACTCCGCGGTGGCGCTGGAATACAATCGAACAAAAGATTATTGAGCTAGGCGCAGAAACGTGACCTTATTTAAAAGATAAAGTTTATGCCTAAAGGTGGGGTGGGGAGATGGACAATCGTATCCTAGAAAGAGGCCTATCGATCATATCGCAGTGCAAGGTTCGAACGGGTGATATATGGGAGGCGCATTTCGGTGCGGCAGCAATCGCAAGCTATTTTTTCGTGAAAGAAAACCTGATGCCAGCCGAGACGTCAGCTCGAATTGCAGCAGAATCAGATGTGATGCTTCGCAGTCGAGCGTACGAGCATATCGCTCGCAGCGGAGGAGAGCTGGATGCCGAAACTGCCGAAAAACAAATTCTAGCTGCTCTACTGCCAACAATGGATGGGCTCCACTGGGTCGGACACAATGTTATCTATGCAGCTATCAGTTTGATGGCGATCAGAGAACTTGACGGTTGGGGACATGCGGATGATATTGAAGGCATTTCAAGCTTGATTGCATCTTTTAATAAAACCATTCCCGGAAGGTCATGGCTAGGGTATTCGGCATCGGACGTGAAGCGGCTGGAAGTGGCAGAGAGCGATCGGTTTCCTGCTATTCAAAATGCAGAGCAGCTATCCGAATTCATCATAAATGAACTCTCGTCTTTTCAAACCATTTACAGATCAGAGGCTCACCATGATTTAATTGGACATATGCTAACTTTTTCGCAAGCATTAACGATTTTGCATGAGCTTGGTCATGTCGAATATTTTCTGAAAGGCATTCCCTCTCTTCAAAAGCTGGTTAAAGTTCTTCGAACGAGCCATGACATAAATCTGGACAATCCGCCCAAGTTGCTGTCCCCCGTAGACCGCTGGCCTCTTCCATTGGCATGTCGATCGGAGTGGCTTCCGGTGGAGGATGAATATTGGATAAAGAGCTTTCAACACGTGGACTGGGATTTCGGACATACCTTTAAGTTTCCATACAGCTTTTATAATCATATGAACCGGCTTGCTGCTCCTAATGCTCAAGCAGTGGAGAACTTTCGATACATTGTGGGGTAACGAGTTGGCAAAAAAATATAAAAAACGAGCCTTTAGAATTTCTTCTAAGGCTCGTTATGCGTTGAGGAAAGTATGGGATATTTAACCAGCAGCCCAAACATCTAATTCAATTTTTAACTCGGGCAACCCCAATCCTTTAATATACGCAATCGTCATGGAGGGAGGCGTGGCACCGAATACTTGATCCCAAATGCCATAGAAATGATCCCAATCTATCTCTTCCGTCGCCCAAATGTTGATTTTGATGACATGATCAGGAGACAATCCTTGCGAAGCTAGAATTTCAACAATATTGTTCATTGTATTGGTTACCTGCTGATTAAAATCTGCAGGGATCGTATCGTTCTTATCTATGCCAATCTGACCAGAAAACACGTACATCTCAGCGTTTCTGCTTATTTTGGTTACATGACTATAGCTTCCAACCGGCTTCGCTATGTTTTCTGGATTAGATCTTTTGATGACATGATTATTTAAGCTCATAATGTGCAAGTCTCCTTATAAATAGAAAATATATAACGAGGATTCGTTTTATATTTTCGCTGTATTTTAACTTCTCTTGATTTACGACAGACTTATCCCGTCATCATCAATTTTAGAAAAAGACAGCAGTTGAATACCCAATACCAGAGGATAAGGATTTGAGTGATCTCTTTTTCATTAGGTATTCCTCCTTCATATTTATAAGTAAAATAACTTACAACAGAATAATAGCATTAACGGAGGAGAATTAATAGTAAAACGAATCGACTATGTGTAGAGGCAGCAGTAAGTGCTGTTAACTTTGCTTTTTTACAAGCTGTGCTTGTATATTGTTAGTATATCTTTTATTTTTTAAAGGATTTTATAGGGAGCATACATGGGTTCGTGAAAACTAGAAATGTAGAAAGAGAATAAATACTTTTCTATCGAACCAGCCATATGTGTGGAATAGACAACCGGGAGGAAACAAAATGAGTACACAGAGTTTGGGAGTTCCATTAGAAGGTTTTGCTGAATTTAGTCGAACCGTAGCTGCAGAAGGCGCGGTACTTTTAAAAAATGAAGGACAAGTGCTTCCGCTTCGAGACGGCGAAAACGTTTCTGTTTTTGGCAGAACCCAAGTGAATTACTACCGCAGCGGTACAGGGTCAGGCGGGAGCGTCCATGTTTCTTATACAACGAATTTATTAGACGGTCTTCGCGGTAAAAAGAACCTGACCGTCAATGAAGAGCTTGCGGCTGTCTATGAAAAGTGGATTGAGCAAAATCCATTCGATAATGGCGGCGGCGGCTGGGCTGCTGAGCCATGGCACCAGAAGGAAATGCCTTTAACTGATGAACTTGTTTCGGGCGCAAGAGCTAAATCGAGTAAGGCGATCATTGTGATCGGACGTACGGCGGGAGAAGATCAGGATAATGCCGATGCACCGGGAAGCTATCAGTTAACGTCGGACGAGAAAGCGATGCTGAAGCAGGTAACAGCTTATTTCGAGCAAACCATTGTGGTGCTGAATGTATCAAACATTATTGATATGAGCTGGATGAACGATGAAAGTTATGTGCACCCCATTTCAAGTGCAATCTACTCTTGGCAGGGCGGCATGGAAGGCGGTAACGCCATTGCCGATGTTCTGGCCGGAGAAGTGACTCCGAGCGGTAAATTGACGGATACCATTGCTTATTCCATCGATGATTATCCATCCACTCGAAACTACGGCAATGAATTTAAAAATTTTTATCAAGAGGATATCTATGTAGGCTATCGTTATTTTGAAACATTTTGCCCAGAGAAGGTTCAATATGAATTAGGATACGGGATTTCGTATACCTCCTTTAAAGTTGATTCTGAGCAAGCTAAACTGACCACTAAAGATGGGAAGAAATACGTTGAAATTGACGTAACGGTTACCAATTCAGGAGCTGACTATGCGGGTAAAGAGGTCGTGCAGGTTTATTATGAAGCACCGCAAGGGAAATTGGGACAACCGGCTAAAGCTTTGGCTGCATTCGGCAAAACCAAAGTGCTTCAAGCAGGTGAGTCAGAGCGCCTTTCAGTGAGTTTTCTTGTAGATACAATGGCATCTTATGATGATGCTGGTGTGACAGGGCATGCTTCCGCTTATGTTTTGGAAGAGGGAACGTATCGCTTTTATGTAGGAACAAGCGTTAAAAACCTTATTGCAATAAGTGTACAAGGCCAAGACGGTTACGTTGTGGAAGCTCTTCAAGTCGTAGAGCAGCTGCAAGAGGCACTGGCACCAATAGAGGGCTTTAGCAGAATGAAGCCGGGCGCTCGGAAGGAAGACGGTTCATATGAGCTGATTACGGAAGAAGTACCCACTCGCAGCGTTTCCTTAGCAGAACGAATTGAGAAGAATCTTCCTGCAACACTTAAGCAAACTGGAAACAAAGGATTTAAATTAAGAGATGTTTATGAGCAGAAGGTTGGCATGGAAGCTTTTATCGCTCAGCTTAGCGATCAAGATTTGGCTGCCATTGTCAGAGGAGAGGGCATGAGCAGCCCGCTTGTTACACCGGGTACAGCTTCGGCTTTCGGCGGAGTAAGCGACAGCTTATTTAATTACGGAATTCCGGTTGCTTGTACAGCAGATGGCCCGTCAGGTATTCGCATGGATAGTGGCCAGAAAGCGACCCAGGTTGCTATTGGTACTTTACTTGCGGCAACTTGGAATGCAGAGCTGGTCGAAGAGCTCTACGTTATGGAAGGGCAAGAATTATTAAGCAACAACGTGGATGCTCTGCTTGGGCCTGGCCTCAATATTCGCCGCAGCCCGCTGAATGGCCGCAACTTTGAATATTTTTCAGAAGATCCGCTCATTTCCGGCGTATTTGCAGCAGCATGTACTCGAGGAATTATGAAAGGCGGCTCTAATGCTACGCTGAAGCATTTTGCCTGCAACAACCAAGAAAAGCATCGCAGTAAAGTAGACGCTATCGTTTCAGAGCGCGCTCTTCGTGAAATTTATTTGAAAGGCTTTGAAATTGCGGTAAAAGAGGGCGGCGCGAATTCGATTATGACCTCCTATAATCCAATTAACGGACATTGGGCGGCTTCTAATTATGATATGAACACTACTGTGCTTCGCGGCGAATGGGGCTTTAAAGGTATTGTCATGACAGACTGGTGGGCCATCATGAACGATGTCGTCAATGGAGGAGCAGCGGATCGTAAATATACGAACTGGATGGTTCGTGCACAAAATGATCTGTATATGGTTGTTCCTAACTATGGCGCGGAAATCAATGGCTGGGATGACAATACGATTGAATCGCTGGAGAATGGAACGTTAACAAGGGGGGAGCTTCAACGCTCTGCGATGAACATTTGTGAGTTCATTATGCATGCTCCGGTATTCTCGAGAAAACAAGTCATTGAAGAGAAGGTCGATACATTCAAAGCGAGTGCATCTCTATCTCCGGAGCAAGCGCAAGCACTTTCCGAGAATGCACAAGTTAAACCAGCGTCAGCAGGATCAAGCTTTATGAAAGTGGATCAAGCTGGCCAATACCGGATTATTGTCAGCATTATGTCTCCTGAGCCTGAACTGGCTCAAAGTGCTTGCAACGTGACACTGAACGATCAATTGATGACGACCATTCAGACGAATGGGACGGAAGGCAAATGGATCAAGCAGAAGCTTGTGAAAGTCGAGCTGGAAGCAGGTTTTTATGAACTGAAGCTAGAATTCATCAAACCAGGCTTGCAAATTGAATGGATCGAATTTAAAAAAGTGTAATGCAGAATAGCTGTGCGTAATACTTACCAGAAAGAACGAGGGCACCCGCAAGGGTGCCCTTTATTATTGCCTGCATATGAATTCGGTATAGTAATGCTGTGACTTCATTGCTCTACTGCTAAGCCCTTTTCTTTGAAGACAGCACTTTATGTATGAAATGCTTAGGCGGAATTTGGCTGGGTGATTGTTTATTGGAATCGTTAGAATGGATGATTAATGCTAGTAGTGCAACGTTTATGGAAGTAGCTGCAGCCTGCGAAACGAGGTAGACATTTTCCCAGTTTGGAGCGAATTTATTTTTATATTCATAAAGCCCCTTAAAGTTATACAGCTTGTTCCCATACTTATAGAGAAGCTTGATGATGTGCGAATCAGTAACGTTAGCAAGCGGAGCCATGCCTAAGCTGCAAACATCATAGGCTTGTTCTTTGGCCCAAAGGAATAGGGAAACAAATAGAACATCCATTGTGCCATGCGGGCATGCTTTTGTATAACGCATGAGATCAACCGTTAATCGCCGACAAACAGATTCTTCTTCCATTGTTTTAATAAATGGCTGATGATCCCCAGCAATGGTGACAAACGCTTCATAATTTCCATCAGGCCCAACGAGCACCGCGACTGGAAAACGCATGACATACTCCTTTGCGAAAGAGCCTACAGAAAAGCTTTTTTCTTTCCGATTACCCAGCCATTCATCTGAAATGCCTTGGAGACGATGGAGGAATGAGTCTGAATATGGCGGGTGCAGAACCTCGAAGGTAAATCCGGAGCGTCCAAATTTATTCATGCGATTCCGCAGCTTAAGCCATTGCTTTCCATTCAGCTGAAAGGTAGACAAGTCGACCTGGGCTTCTTCGCCGATTTTGGAGCAGCGCAGCCCAAGCTTCTCATACAGCGATAGAAATGAGGATTTTGCTTGATAGAATACGGGTATTTGCTTATTCTCATTGCAGTCTGCTACAAACTGCTCAATAACGCGCCTAGTAAACCGGGGGTTTCCAACAGGGTCGCCAAGTACAATTCTTCTATTTAAGGCTGTGCGGTACACGATCAAAGCCTCGTAATCGGAATCCCAGAACCATTCTTTATCACCAAGATAATATAAATGCGTGTGTGAATTATTTCCGTAGCTTTCAAGCAAATTTTTCAGACGTTCTTCAGAATTGACATCAATCATGGTGAAGCCTCCAAGTAAGCAGTCTCTGGGAGCCAGCTGAAATAATATTTGTTTTCAAATTAAACAGGGATTATAGTTAAAAATTATACCAGTAATACCTATGTTTTAGGTTTTTTTCTTGCGAATATAACGAATGTGGAGGGATTTTTCATGAAAAAAGCATTGGTCGTTATCGATGTACAGGAAGCCTTTTTTTCGTTGCCGGAAAATTATCTTCACAAAAAAGAAGAGTTGGTAGCGCGGATCAATGAGTGGATTACTGCCGCTCGGGAGGGTAATGTCCCAATCATTTTTATCCAGCATACGGATTATGACAACGCAGATGATGAATTTTTTGTAGATTCACCGGATTGGAAGCTGCATCATGGACTCGATATAAGGGCTGAAGATACAGTGATTCGCAAAACAAGCTGGGATTCGTTTTACGATACTGATCTGGCTTCTACTTTGGAGGAAATGTCGATTGAGCAGCTTATATTTGCTGGAGCACAAACGGAGTTTTGTTTGGACACCACCATTCGGGCAGCCTACAGCCGTGGTTACAAGAACAATATTTTAGCGAATAACAGCCATAGTACATTAGATAATGCCGTCCTGACTGCACAAAAAATTATCGAGCATCATGAGAACGTTTGGAATAGAAGATTTGTTACTATTCTTGATGTAAATGAAGTGACATTTTAGGAGTTTAGGCTTGCAGGACAGCAAGAAAGGGACCGCCGAAGGCGGTCCCTTTCCATTTGTTAAAACGATTATCCAGAGCGTTTATATAAATAGGGTGAAACGATAAAGGATTTATGATGAAATGGCAACTGATTAAATAACGAATGCCACCATTCGCAGCCTAGATCGTCCGAAACCGTAAAAAGTTGTGTGTTGATTTCATCTGTTTGCTGTGAAGAAAGCTGGACATGATGAGCCCAGGTATCCAGCAATTCATCCAGCATTAGCTCGACATCCGAAGGCAGCTTCAAATCTGACTCGTAATCGCTCATCCATTACCCTTCCTTCCTACAGCCTTTTCTTTGGGCAGCATACCAAGCGCTTCGGCAAGCTGACGGCGTGCCAGCAATATTTTATAGCGAACTGTGCCTGAAGGCAGCCCAAGTGCAGCGCCGATTTCACCGCTTTTCATACCGCCAACAGCCTTCATGAGCAGTATAGAACGAAGCTCCTCGGGCAGCTCTCGGATGGCTGACTCAAGCTCGTGAAACTGCTCACGCCCAGCTAACAATTGTGATAGGTCACCATTTGGACTTGGAAAGCTATACAGCTGAATTTTTGATACAGCTTGTTTATAGCTCTGCGATTTCCGATAATAATCCTTTACCCGATTGGCAGCAATCGAAAATATCCAATACAATTGTTGATCCTCGGGTATACTTTCGACGACATCTTTGCGGTTCCAGATTTTCATGAATACGTCCTGCAGCAGGTCGGAGGCCGTTTCTTTACTTTCTGTTCGTCCGAGCAGATAAGAATAGATTTGCCTTGAATGTGTACGATACAATTGCTGAAACAAAGCCTCTGCATTTATCGGCATAGCTTGTTTCTCATTCATCATCTCTTGTTTTGATCGTTCCTGTTTTTGAAATAGCAAGGTACTGGAGTAGAGGCACAATAGCCTTTGAAGCTGTTATATCGCCAATGACTACAATCTCGGAAACTTTACTTTTAATTAATTCGAGTTGCACATCATTATCCATTTCGAAATTTCCAATCAGCACCATACACATTTTTTCCTCGACGAATTCAAAGAAGCTGTTGGAGAACGTGTCATCTCCTAGAAATAACCGCACATTGGAGGATGTATTGGAATAATAAATGATTTGACCGAGAATGCGCGATATGGCGCTTCCTAATACGACTTCGCTCCCCTTAGGCAGGATCAGCTGTCCAGCTAAAATCACATCTTGAAACCCGATCTTCTCCACCGGCGAAGTGATGACCGCTTGCCCCGCAATGACGACGATATCCTCGGGAGCGCCATTGCTGTTGGCAAAAAACTCGCCTCCCAATGAAACTTGCCCGGACAAGATTTTCACTTTGCCTGCCGTAGAAGGGACTAAACAAACGCATCCAATATTTTGCTGGGGTATGCGATTTAAAGCACTAGATAGCGATTCTGGGGCAATGATAATACCAATGTTGCTAATGGAGGTCACATTAGCTAGATCTTCAGCTTTCACTCCAGTCAAATCGAGAAGACCCATATTCTCCAAAGCTCTTTCTTGAACATTAGCTTGCTGTACGTTTTCCATACGCTTCACGCTCCCATCATTTTCTAATTACACTAAATATAACGTATGACATTTAAAAGTGTTGGGAGAAAACAAAATAAGTTAATTCATTGCATCTTTAACGTTGCTTCGTTATCGTAACATTAAGAGCGATACATTAATGATGCGTGTTAGGAGATTCGGGAAATGAAAAAAAAGATCTTGATTGTTGAAGATGATATTCATATATCCAAAATTATTAAAATGAATCTCAACCTTGTAAATTACGATACAGCGGAGGTTTATGACGGCTTGGCGGCGCTGGAGCTGCTCCAGCGGGAAAAGGTTGATCTTATATTGCTGGATGTGATGATCCCTCATTTGGATGGATTTGCGCTGATGGAACGAATTAAGCCGTATCAGATACCGGTTATTTTTTTGACGGCCAAAAACTCTGTCTACGATAAAGTGAATGGATTAAAACTGGGAGCCGATGATTACATGGTTAAGCCTTTCGAGGCTATCGAGCTGCTTGCCCGCATAGAGACGGTATTGCGAAGATACGGCAAAGAAGAAAGTGTATTACAATTTCAATCTATTGCAGTCAATAT
Source organism: Paenibacillus sp. NRS-1760 (assembly GCF_050467785.1). NCBI lineage: Bacteria > Bacillati > Bacillota > Bacilli > Caryophanales > Paenibacillaceae > Paenibacillus > Paenibacillus sp. NRS-1760. Next base: position 141,022 of record NZ_JBITPK010000008.1, read on the forward strand.
GGATAAACGAGAAGTAACCAGTCAAGGGGAAGTTGTCGAGCTGACGCCGAAGGAATATGAATTGCTTGTAGTTTTGCTGAAAAATAAGAACATTGCCCTCTCGAGAGAGCAGTTCATTAGTAAGGTATGGGGCGGTGACTATTATGGCGAGACGAGAACGGTCGATATGCATATCAAATCGCTGCGCAAGAAGCTAGAGCTGCAGGATCACATCAAGACGATTTATAAACTCGGTTATCGGCTGGAGGATTAAGAGGATGAAATTTTGGCAAAAAATTTATGTCTTCTCCATTCTGGTCTTCATCATTATTTTTAACGCTGCCTCCATTATGGTAATCGAGCGGAGCCATAATCGAATGCTTAAGCAGGAAATCAACAACGCTTTAAGCCAGAATATGAGCATTCATTCCAGCGTCGATGCGATTGTACCCATCCTTCGAATCTATGACTCCATTGATTACGAAAAAACGGTATTAACGAGAATTGCTAATGAATTTGTTGGTAAAAATAACGATCAGCTCGTTTATTTGGAGATTAGGGACGAGCAAAATCGGTCAGTCTTTAACAATACCGATTTTCAAATCCCAAAGCAGCGTGAGGAACTGGACAAGCTGGCCGTAGACGAAATTAGTTATATTTTGCGGGATATCGATCAGCGAACGATACTGTTCACATCAAATATTGCGAATATAAACCATAAAAGCTATGTGTTCACCTATATGATCGACGTTACTTCTGTGTACCAGGACCGCGTAGATCAATATCAGTTTTTTGCAAAAGTAGATGTGGCTGCTTGCTTTCTCTATATGTTGATTATGTTCTTTGTAAGCCGAGGGCTGACGAGGTCAATTGATCGCCTTAGCCAGACCGCGCAGGTTATTGCACAAGGCGATTTCTCGGAGCGCGTCCGGATAAAATCAAAGGACGAAATTGGCATGCTGGCTCAAAATTTTAACGATATGGCTGCTGTTGTTGAGGACAAAATTACGATTCTCGAGCGGAATAATGAAGAGAAACAGCGGTTCATTAACAATTTCACACATGAATTGAAGACGCCTTTGACTTCCATTATTGCCTACGCCAATTTTATGAGGACAACCAAATATAACGAGGAAATGTTCATGGATAGTTTGAATGTCATTTATTCGGAAGGAAAGCGCCTAGAGTCGTTGTCATTGAAGCTCATGAACTTGATTTTGCTGCAGGAGGACGATTTCCAGATGGAGCTGCACGATTTAGGGGCGATTTTTGCTGAATTAAAGCCGACGCTTAGTGTAATGGCGAGCGAGAAGCATGTGGGAATGATCGTGGAATGCGAACCGTGCGAGCTGCTGGTGGAGAAGGATTTGATAAAGGTGTTGATCTCCAATCTTGTAGATAATGCGCTGAAAGCTTCAGCCCCGCAGCAAACCATTATCCTGCGCGCTCTGTGGCGCGGAGATCAATATATTTTGCAGGTACAGGACGAGGGCATTGGGATTGCCAAAGAACATCAGGATAAAATATTTGAACCTTTTTATATGGCGGACAAGTCTAGAACAAGAAGCAGCAACGGAGCAGGTCTAGGGCTTGCGATATGTCAAAGTATTGCAGGCGTACATCATGCTGCAATCCATATTGCAAGCAATGAAAACCAGGGCACAACCGTAGAAGTTGTGTTCACTCCGGGTCATCCGAAAGGCGGGATTAAGGAATGAACAAGCTCATTCTGGTTATGGTGCTCGCAGCGCTTGCAATCATTTCGACGGGGTGTGGCAACGTATTGGATAGGACCCCCAAAAACACGGTAATGGTTAAAAAAATAACGAAAGAAACGGGCAGCAACGATGTGGAATACGAGGGTGTTCTGTCCCAAGAGGCGGTGAAGACACTTAGTTTGAATGCAGTCAACAAGTATTTGGAAAAGAGTCTATCGATCGATGAGCTGCAATTCGAGCTGATGGCTATTGACCAGCATAAATTTAGAGAGCTGCTAAATGAAGCGGAGTATGGAGTTGACCCCAGACCGGAAAGGGCGCAGGTAATTGAACAGGGCGCTGAGGCCAAGCTGGATTATCAAACCGAACTGGATGACATTTCTGGCGGCTTGTATTATATAACGCTCACTAGATTGTCTGATCCTAATGAAGTGTATGACATCGTGCTGAACGCCAAAGACGGTGATGTGATTAAACTTTCCGAGGTAGGCGTCGTGCGGGCCCCTTCCTCCAGCAGTCAAAGTGAACAAGAGAAAATCATTGCTCTCGCAAATGCGTTTATCGATAAAAAAGGAAGCTACCCCTTATCTGAATTGTCGCTGAATGAGGACATTACCCGCTGGGACAGCGTTGTGGAATTGTATTATACGAGCAAGGATGATAAGAAGTTGAAATATTGTGTCACGGTGAATGTGAGGCAAAATAAGGTTGTCGGGTTTAGCAAGGACGTTATGGCATTGTTAAGCTACTATTCCAGACTGTAAATAGAATGAGACGAAGAGAGCCAATTGCATGTGCAATTGGCTTTTTTGTATTTTTATATTTTACAACTTCAATACAACTCTATCTCACTTATCATATATCCAGTCACTATACTGATGAAGTAATGCCTCGGAACGATAGAACTGCAAGCAGTAGACAATGATAGCAATTGAAAGGAAGAGAACCTATGAAAAAGGCATTGTTCATTTTGTTGACGATAATGATGATGGTTGTATCTGCATGCAGCTCTGCTACAGGCGGAAATTCAGGAGGTACGCAGACAAATAGCGGGGGGACGACCGGTACGAATCCGCCTAAGGAAGAAACGGTTGAACCGAAAAACAGCAATGAGAAAAAAACGATTGTGTTCTCGACTTTTTTTCAGAACGATTTCTTTGTAGAAGCCAAAAAGAAATATGAAGCCAAGCATCCCAATATCACCATTGATCTCAAATACATCGATACAGCGGACGCAGATTTAGAAGTCAATTTGGAGAAGTTTATCAAAACGACAGGTACAGCTTTATTATCCGGTAAAGGGCCTGACCTGATTGAGATGGACCAGCTGCCATCAGGGGATTATATAAAAAAACAGCTGCTGGTCAATATGAGTGAGCTGATCGATAAGGACCCAACTTTTAAGAAGGAACAATATTTCGGCAATATTTTGGACGGAATGAAAGTGAATGGAGGATTATACGGGATGCCGCTTGGCTTCTTTATTTATGGTCTTTTCGGCAATCATACGTTGATCGAGAAAAGTGGCGTTAAAATTGACGACAGCCATTGGAACTGGACTCAGTTTATAGAAACGGCTAGAGAACTCGTCAAGCATACAGATGAAAATCAAACGGTATTAGGCACAAGTCAGCCAGAGTATATGATTACGCAGCTGGTTAATGATCAATATGGGACGTTTGTGGATAAGGAGAGCGGGAAGGCTAATTTTGACTCAGCTGCCTTTACTGATTTGCTGAAAGAAGTAAAATCCGTGTTCGATGACAAAATTATGAGTGGAGATAAAGGCTTTCCTATATTTAGAGACACCCAAATTAACTCGCCTGACGATTATATTCGTGAGATAAAACAAAGCGAGTTTTTGACAGGAGGTCTATCCCACAAGACAAAACTATACTTAAAGCCGATCGCAAGCGGTCAGCAGGCAGGCGGCTCCTTCAGAACGTATCAAACGCTGGGCATAAACGCAAAGTCTTCTGTAAAAGAGGAGGCATGGGATTTCTTGAAATTTATGCACTCTGATGAGATGCAGCATCGAGCAGGCAGTGCCGGATTCCCACTCAGTAAAGCTTCATACAGCAGGGTTGTCCAGGATGTATTAAAAAAAGGGACGGTTAAGTCTGATCAACCGATCGGGCCGATGAAAGGCAAAGTGTTTGAAATTACCCAAAAGGAAATTGATGATCTAGATAAATTCCTTACTGGGGCCAAATATTCGGTTCAGTTCAACAATACCCATATCGATGACATTGTAAGGGAAGAGTCCTTAGCTTATTTCGCCGGACAGAAAACACCTGAAGCCGTGGCAAAGCTAATTCAAAATAGAGTGACGACTGTTTTAAATGAATAGGAAAAGCATGAAAAGTGTTCTGATCAGGCTGCTGCGCAAGGATGGTGCTGCAGCAGCCTGTTTTTTGGCACCGAGCCTGATTGGTTTTTCCTTATTTTATCTTGTCCCGTTTGCCATGGGATTTGTGTATTCCTTTCAGGATAGTACCGTTAACGGCTCATTTGTTGGTTTGGACAATTACAAGGATTTGCAGGCCAGCGCATCCTTTCGGAAAGCGGCAGCCAATACATTTCTGTTTACTGGCGTTAGTGTACCGCTCATTATCGCTTTGTCTTTGTTGTTTGCGCATTTGCTGAATCAAAAGCTGTTTATTCGAAATTGGCTGCAGACCGCCTTTGTACTGCCGCTTGTCGTGCCTGTCGCCTCTATTGTGATGATATGGCAAATCATGTTCGACTGGAATGGGACATTGAATGCTTGGATGCAGAGCTTGCATCTGGATCGAATAGATTGGATGAAGTCGGAGTGGTCAATCGGTGTGCTCGCCATCGTATACACATGGAAAAACATCGGGTATAACATCATATTATTTTTGGCGGGGCTCCAAAGTATTCCTAAAGACTATTATGAGACGGCGGATATTGAGGGTGCGGGCATTTTTCATAAATGGATTCATATTACGCTCGTTTATTTGACTCCGACCCTGTTTTTTGTCGTCCTTATCTCTATTATTAATTCGTTTAAAGTGTTTCGTGAAACGTATCTGATCGCAGGCAACTATCCTCATGACCGCATCTATATGCTGCAGCATTACATGAATAATATGTTTTTATCCCTTGATGTACAGAAACTGACAGCCGCTGCAGTTCTAATGGTAGGCTGTATTCTTGCTTTTGTAATGGTCATGCTTTCCATCGAACGGCGTTTTCGGAATTCCATGGATGGGTGAAAGGGTGGTGAAGGGATTGCCATTATTAAAGAAGCTTGTGTTGTCAGTTATCATGGGGGGTCTTGCTGCGGCAATGCTATTCCCTATTGTTGTTACATTTTCCAACTCATTCATGACAGAGGCCGAAATTAATTATAACTACAATCTCATTGGCAAGATGGTTAATATTGCGGCAGGGGAAAAGGACGGATACATCAATTTAAAGCTAATCCCCGATTGGGTATCATTTGGTCAATATGCGGAGGTATTGGTTCATAAACCGATGTTTCTCCATATGTTTTGGAATTCCGTGTTTTTGGTCGTACCCATTATTGTACTGCAAGTGATAATCGCGTCTCTAGCCGCTTATGCATTTGCCAAGCTGCGGTTTTGGGGGAGGGATAAGCTGTTTGTTGTATATTTGATGACTATGCTTATGCCGTTTCAAGTGACGTTAGTGCCCAATTATATTATTGCGGATAAGCTGGGGCTAATGAATACAACTTCCGCTATTATACTGCCGGGGATTTTCAGCGCTTTTGGCGTGTTTATGCTTAGGCAGTTCATGATGCATATTCCATATACGTATGTTGAAGCAGCCAAAATTGATGGGGCAGGGCATGCAACTATTTTTTATCAAATTATTGTACCGCTCGTCAAGCCGGGAATCGCCGCTTTAATTGTTTTGTTATTTGTTGATAATTGGAACATGGTTGAGCAGCCGCTTATATTTCTTGAGGACACATTCAAGCAGCCGTTGTCACTCTATTTATCGCGTATTAGCGAGGGTGCAAGGGGCATTGCTTTTGCTGCCTCCGTTTTGTATATGACTCCGATGGTGCTGTTATTTTTATATGCAGAGTCTTACTTTGTTGAGGGTGTTCAGTTATCGGGAATTAAAGGTTAGCCCATTCACGGAGGGATTTTAATGGAATTACAACTAGCTGGCCAAACAGTGCCTGGACGCAAAAGAAAAATTCGCCTTTTGTTTGGCTTGTTTATGGGGCTGTTAATCGGATTTACGCTGTTTAGCAATACGCTAATGTCCTTAACCTTACCCAAGGTCGCGATAGTAACGCCAAACCGTGGTGAACTTAACCATACCTTTCAAGGCAGCGGGATCGTGAAATGGCGGGTACAAACGGCTTTGTCAGGTGAGCCCGGGATGAGGGTAAACAAAGTGAATGTTAAGGAAGGGGAGCCCGTTAAGAAAGGGCTGGTGCTGATTGTTTATGATCAGAAGGCTGCAAAAAATCAAATACTAGACGAGCAGGCCGCTCTTAGCAAGCTGCAGCTTCTCAATACAGGGCTGCAGCAAAGCTATGTCGAAGCCTCGCAAAGCGGGGATGAGAAGAGCGTCGAAAGCGCCAAACATGCGCTGAAGGTAAACGAAATTGATACGGATATGCAGCAGCGGAGAATTCAGAAGCTGCTGGAGAATTTGGCAGAAACGAGCACATTGGTTGCCCCTTTTGACGGGATTGTAACCAAGGTTGGCGCAGTCGAGGGTGTGGCTTCATCCGAAGGAGGGCCTGCTGTCACGATTGCCAACACAAGCCTTGGCTTTGAATTTGAATTTCTAGTTCCTGAGGCTGCAGCGGCCCCGCTGGAAAAAGGAGCGAAGCTCGATGTCCAATTGAGCGGCACTCAGGCTAGACAAATCGAGGGCAGCCTAGTGGAAATTCAAGATACTGACGCTCTTAGCCCAGCAGGGGAAGGCGGGAGCACAGCCTCGCATACGGCAATGAAGAAATTGCTTGTTGCGATAAAGGATAATCAATTGCAGGGAGGAGAGCGTGCCGAGGTTATGCTGACTCAGAAGACAAATGATGCCATTCTTGTATCGAATAAAGCGATTCACGATGAGGGAGACAAAAAATATGTATTTGCCATGGAGGAGAGGAGTGGACCATTAGGCAACGCCTTTTATGTGCGCAAAGTGTACATTACAGTCGTTGATTCAAATGATACACAATCTGCTGTTACAGATGGGCTGTTCGAGCAGCAGTCCATTGTATTCGAGAGCGGAGATCCGCTTCAGGATGGTGACCAGGTTCGCGTTCACTAGAACGGTGTCCTATAAATGTTATATGGTTTGTCCGCTGTCCACAGTTATTATTTGACCTGTCATGTGGAATACGGATTAGAGCTGGCTTTGGTGCCTGAGATTGTCTAAGAAGGAGCTTTACTCCATGTAAAAGGGGTATGGTTCTTTTTTTAGGTTCAATTTCATCCTTCCATATTTTAATACCGAGTTAACTGATATACTATTCCTATTAGATAAGACTCCTAAAATGGTAATTAAATGTAAATTTATTATGTGGTTTTTCTATTATAAACAGCAGGTTCGCTGCGAACCTTAAAAATTATGTTCTACCAATCGCAACAGGTATACGGAGGAACTTTCATTGATTGTAAGTACAAAACTTCACATCCCCCATGTGCGTAACTCTTTAGTACCAAGGCCACGGCTAATACATATGCTTAATGCGGGAATGGAAGCCAAGTTGACGCTTATTTCTGCGCAGGCTGGATACGGGAAAACGACAGCTTTAAGTGAATGGGTGCGGCAATGCGATGCAGCTGTTGCCTGGATTTCACTCGACAAGCAGGATAATGATTGGATTCAGTTTTGGAAATATGTCATAGCTTCTATTCAGGAAAAAATTACCGGATTTGGCTCCACAGTAGGGGTGCTGCTCGAAAAAGGTTCATCGACTTCGACGGAGCTTGCCATTATAGCGCTGCTTAATGAGCTCAGCCAATTAACCAGCGAGCTTGTCATCATTCTTGACGACTATCACGTTATTGAACTTTCCTCTATAAACCATTCCATGGCCTATTTGCTCGAACATCTGCCTTCTCAGATTCATCTCTATATCGCAAGCCGTACCGAGTTGACGATACCTACCGCCAGACTGCTGGCAAAAGGTGATTTACACCGAATCGTCATCGACGATTTGCGTTTTAAGCTGGAGGAAGGCGTTCTTTTTTTTCGGGATACGACTGATTTATCATTGTCTAAAGAACAAGTGACGGAGCTGTTCCATCAGACAGAAGGGTGGATCAGCGGCTTGCAGCTTGCAGCAATCTCTCTGAAGCGAAGTGATAACATAGCTGCGACCATTCAACAATTTAAGGGTCAGCAGCATCATATATCCGATTATTTATTGGAAGAAGTATTTCAGCATCAATCGGCATCCATACGCACTTTTTTATTGGAAACCTCTATTTTAAGTCGGATGAATCATTCATTGTGCGAGGCTGTAACGGGCCACCCGAATAGTCAGGAGCAATTGGAGAGATTAGTGCAGCTGAATTTGTTTGTTATCCCGTTGGATGATCAGAGAAATTGGTATAGGTACCATCATCTGCTTTCAGATTTTTTGCAACAAATATTGTTTCGAACAGACTCGGAAAAGTGGATGCAAGTACATAATCAAGCAGCTGCTTGGCTGGAGCATCGTGGCTTTGACGAAGAAGCAGTAGACCATTACTTAGAGGGAAAGCAGATAGAGGAAGCTGTCCGTTTAATAGAGAAAAATTTGCATAAGTTAGTGCATTCGAAAACGGTTTTGTTAGTTAAGTGGGTATCGCTTTTACCGGAAAACGCTTTTGCAGAGAAACCAATGATTGATTTATTGTATATTTCGGTCTTACTAGGAATCGGAGAATGGCAAGCCGCCTTCATAAGAATTGGGGAAGTAGAAACTCGCCTACAAGCGCTGCAGGGAAAGATGAGCGAAGTGGAATGGCGCCAGGTCATGGGCAATATCTACTTTTTTTATTCTATTTCCTCGTATCTTCAAAAGGACTTGGAGCGACTGTCGACATACCTCGAGTTGGTAGAGAAATATGTGCCGGAAGGCAGCTTTTTTCAAACGATGGGGCGTAACAGACATCAAGCTTATGATATATTTGATGATCATTTGGCGCATATCAATGATCTTCAAGCCGTAGACACATTCCTCTTGGAATGGATTAACGTTTGGGAGAATAAAAAAGAATATCCCTTTATCGGTTTTTTATACGCTTCCTATAGCAAATTGCTATACGAGTGGAATCGATTGGACGAGGCAGAGCTATATGTAAATAAGGCTATTGAGCGTAGGGACATCGTGCCATATGCCCGGATTATGATTCCGAATTATATAAGTGCTTCGAGAATTCAGCAAGCCAAAGGAATTCCAATCCGTGCATCAGAGCTGCTCATTCAGTTGACACGACAAATTGACTCACCTGATTTCGAATTATTTATGTTGGGCATAGAAGCGGAACAAGCTTGTTTATCACTGCAGCAAGGTTCGCCCCAAGCTGCTTTTGATTGGATGCAAAGATGTGGTCTGGCACATACGGATGAGGTTCCATTGTCTCGAATGGCAGAGTATCTATCTTTGGCCAGAGTGCTTGCAGCGTGTGAGCGGATAGAAGAAGCGCTTTTCTTATTGGAACAGATGTATCGTATAGTAGAGAAGAAGGATCGTCTCCGCGATCAAATTAAAGTTTTAATTATGCAAAGCGTGATGCATCAACGTTTGGGTCATACTGAGGCTGCCAGGAAACAGTTGGAGAAGGCATTACACTTAGGGCAACCAGAGGGGTATGTACGCAGCTTTATCGATGAAGGACCTATAGTAGCTGAACTGCTGACTGCTTATATGAAGGGAAAGCGAGAAAAAGTTTTATCCGCTCCTCCCATGGTTTCACTGGAGTATGTTAGACAGTTGCTTCAAGCATTTACTGTCATACAAGTAGAGGACAAATCGCACAAAGTCCTGCTAACCGAACAAGAGACAAAGGTTTTATTGTGGATTGCGGGCGGATTGTCAAACAAGGAAATCGCTAGTCGCCTGAACATAACGGCTGAAACTGTAAAGTTTCATATAAAAAATGTGTACAGAAAGTTTGGAGTAAACAATCGGGTGCAGGCGTTGCAGCATGCCAAACAATTAATGCTAATCGTATAATAGGTCCCCTTTTTCTTACGCATACCTCCCCATTCGGGGAGTTTTTTTTTTGAAAATATAGTCTTATAGTTAGAGGGACCATTAGGAGATTCGACATAAAAAGATAATCTACAACAATAAATTAGTATAAAAGGGGGATAAAAGCTATAAGTCTAAAATGAATAAAGCTGAAATCGGGGAAATAATTAGTAGTTCGTAATACTTAGGAACTAGATTTAAATGTTTGTACTGCGGCCTTATCTTTATAGTTGTGAAATACCTAGAATCACTAAAGTCTATCCATAGGAGAGTTAAAAAAGCGATGTTTAAAAAAAGAATATCAGGCTCGACGCGAGTATTGTTAAAAGGTTATATGGTTCGTTTACTATTGGGCTTAATGGTTTTTTCATTGTTTTCGTCGTCTCTTGCGTTGCCTGCATTTGCAGATGCGCCAAACGTTGGCCCAGACGGCAGTGCGGGTTGGACATATTGTGCGGATGAGCGTACTACATGCGGCTTTGAAGGAACAAAAGAAGTACGATACTGGGGTAATGATGGTAGTTATAGCTTTAATACAAAAATTGCGACTAACAGTATAGCTTGTTCAAATGACGTATTCGGTGATCCTGCTGCAGGAACCCCCAAAAAGTGTTATTACCGTAACCTTCAGCTTGATTCTGGTGAAATGACCAAAGTGGTTAGTAATTACAATAAGACATTAACGGTTACGTTTAACGTATATGCGAAACAAGCTGGCACTTTAGAGGATTTGAAAAGCAAGATTACCATTAAAAAAACAAGTGACGGCGACTTTACAGCTCTTGATGCAGACGATACCGTTACGAACGCAACAACTAGCACGCTTCAAATCAATTTTAAAGACAATCTAGTTGGTGCGGCAAACGCCATAAAGATTGATGCAGGGGCTTTTTTGGATAGCGATAACACGCCTTACGGTTTGCCGTTAGAAATTACGGCTATCATGTTCACCCCGCCCACAGTTATAGCGGACACGACGGATAACAATAATGCGAATGATATTGAGCTTACGTTCGCTGACGATTCGGAGTGGCGCCAAGCGATCACGGCGGTGAAGGATGGATCTGCCACTCTCGCTATGGGAACGGAATATACGGTCAATAACGGGAAAATCACGATAAAAGCCGGCGTCCTGGCAAAAGGCAATCATAATATCAACATATCCGCGTCTGGCTTTCCAGACGTAGGGGTAAGCCAGCTTGTTAGAAAGCTGTATCCAGGAGCAGGAGCGGGTACAATAAGTGATCCATATCTCATAGAAACCTCTGATCATCTTAATGAGGTTAGAAATAATATGGATAGCGGCACTTATTACAAGCTCGTAGCAAACATTAATTTAAACGGTTTCGCAAACTGGGAGCCGATAGGAAATGATATTGAGCCGTTTAAAGGATATATAGACGGCAGCGGATATCCAATTTCAAATTTAAAAATCGATACTAATTACGCTGGAAACAAAGGATTATTTGGTTCTGTGAATGCAGAGGGCACCCTTACAAATATGGTATTGGAAGATGTTAATATAATTGGTCAAAGCAGCAACGTAGGAGGGCTGGCTGGTACTAATTATGGAAAAATTAGCAACAGCAGCGTTACAGGAACGGTACAAGGTTCTACCGCTGTAGGAGGCTTGGTTGGCTATAGTGAAAATGGAACCATACAAAACAGCATGGCGGCGGTAAATGTAAGCGGGGTCTTTTATATTGGCGGATTGGTTGGTTTTCGTCAATACGGGTCCATTAGCAACAGCTACGCGACAGGTAGTGTGAGCGGAGCAAGTTATGTTGGCGGCTTGATTGGTGTCGCTCAATTTGGCTCAGTAAGCAATAGCTACGCAACAGGATCTGTGTCGGGGAGTTCTTTAGTAGGTGGCTTGAATGGTAATGTAGCTTATGATTCAACCAATAACAGCTACTACGACAGTCAAACCACTCACCAAGGAGATACAGGAGGAGGTATTGGGAAATCAACCGCTGAAATGCAAACGAAATCCCATTTTAACAGCTGGAATTTCAATACGGAGTGGTATATTCTCCCGGAAAAATATCCTCAATTATGGGCGTTTGTAGCCTTGGCTCAAGGAACGGACGGCGGTTCAACCAAATTAATCCGCGTTGCAGAGGGGATGGAATATTCATTTGACGGCAGCACTTATATTCCAATTACCGGCATGGAAGCGGATAACCTTATTGCAGATGCGGGAGATAAAGTCTTTATTCGTACAGCAGCAGATATATTGAGCACAAAAACATTGACGGTTTCTCTAGCGAATATTAAGTCGGGTAGTGCACCTACAACGTCGGCATTGACCGCTGGGACAAGTGCGGGAACAACAAAGCTAACTGGCGTGACGAGTGCAATGGAATATAAAGTGGGCTCTGGATCGTACTCGGCAATAACGGGTATAAGCATGGACAATATTGTTGTCAATGCAGGAGAAAAGATTTCCGTTCGATTAGCGGCTGTGATGACACAACCTGCATCACTTGACCAAACGTTAACGGTAACACGCGAGAACATCAAGTCTGCGGTGGCACCGACAACGGGCACTTTGGAACCAGGAACGATTGGTGAGACAACCAAGTTAAACGGTATTACCTCAGCGATGGAGTATAAAGTCAACAATAATTTGTATGAGAGAATTTCTGAAACAAGCATCGATAATATTGCTGTTAAGGAAAATGATACGATCTCCGTTCGTATAGCGGCAACAGCTCTGCAACCGGAGTCTGAGCCGCAAATACTGACCGTGCAGTCAAATGTAAGAAATCCGAAGAGTGCTGATGCATCGCTTAGCGAGCTTACGTTAGGCGGAGTGACGCTTATTCCAGCGTTTGATAGTGAAACAATGGAATATACATCAAATGTAGCTAACAACGTGACGAGCACGTCAGTTACGGCAATCAAGGGAACTGCAACAGCTACGATTATAGCAGCTGATTTAGGTGTGAAACAGTTATCGGTAGGAGAGAATGTGATTACAGTGCATGTAACAGCGGAAGACGGCATTACGAAAAATGAATATACCGTCACCGTAACGCGAGCATTAAGCTCAGACGCAACGTTAAGCACGTTGACGTTAAGCGGCATCACACTCAGCGAGGCGTTTGCCAGCGATACATTAACGTACACGGCAAATGCGGCTAATCACGTGACGAGTACGACAGTTGCAGCAAGCAAGAGCAATGCAGCAGCAATAATTACAGCATCCGATCTAGGTTTGAAACAGTTATCGGTAGGAGAGAATGTGATCACCGTTCATGTAACAGCAGAAGGCGGCAGCACACAATACTATACGGTCATCGTAACGCGAGCTACAAGCCCAGATGCAACGCTAAGTGCATTGACGTTAAGCGGCGTGACACTCAGTCCGTCATTTGCTAGCGGTACATTAACGTACACGGCAAATGTGGCTAATCACGTGACGAGCACGACAGTTGCGGCAAGCAAGAGCGATGCAACAGCAACAATTACAGCATCCGATCTAGGTTTGAAGCAGTTATCGGTAGGAGAGAATGTGATCACCGTACATGTAACAGCGGAAGATGGCAGTACAAACAGTTATACGGTCAACGTAACGCGTGCTAAAAATTCAGATGCAACGCTAAGTGCATTGACGTTAAGCGGCGTGACACTCAGTCCGGCATTTGCCAGCGGTACATTAACGTACACCGCAAATGTAGCTAACGACGTGACGAGCACGACAGTTGCGGCAAGCAAGAGTACTGCAACAGCTGCGATTACAGCAGCCGATCTAGGGTTGAAACAGCTGACGGTAGGTGAAAACACCATCACTGTGCAAGTCACAGCAGAGGACCGCAGTACAAAAAAATACACCGTTATCGTAACGCGTGCGCAAAGCTCAGATGCAACTCTCAGCGAACTGACATTAAACGGCGTGACACTCAGTCCGAAGTTTGTAAATGGTACATTCGCTTATACCGGGAATGTAGCCTATAACGTGACGAGTACAACAATTACAGCTACTAAGAGTGCTGCAACAGCTACGATTAATGAAACAGATTTAGGTTTCAAACAGCTTTCAGTAGGAGAGAACACATTCATCGTTCACGTAACAGCCGAAGACGGTGTTACAAAGAAGCAATACAATATCATTGTTACACGTGCAAAAGAGGTTGTATCTGGTGGAGGTGGTTTGCCGGTACCTACACCATCGCCAACACCAACTCCGGTACCTACGCCAAAACCGACACCATCACCAACACCAACGATTAGCTTAGTTGATATCTCCAGACACTGGGCTGAAGATAACATCAAGCAGGCGATTAGTAATGGAATCGTGACAGGTTATCCGGACGGTACATTTAGGCCTAACCATACCGTGACACGTGGAGAATTTGCAGTCATGCTGATGAATTTGTTGAAGCCGCAAGAAGCGGGAGCGGAACTGTCATTCACAGATACAACAAAGATTCCAGCTTGGGCGCAGAAGGCAATCGCACAAGCGGTACAGGAAGGTATTATTAATGTCTATGAGGACGGTACTTTCCGTCCAAATGCAGAGATTACACGCGCAGAGATGGCAGTTATACTAGCTAAAGCTTTGGGTCAGTCTACGGAAGCGAGTGCTGCTACAAGCTTCGCGGATGATAATGATATTCCTGCGTGGGCGAGAGCTAGCGTTGCTTACGTAAAACAAGCGGGCATAGTAAAGGGGAAGGGTAATAATGAATTCGCCCCTCAAGACCATGCCACAAGAGCTGAAGCTGTAACCGTTTTGCTGAATATACTGGCAAGTCGGAATAAGTGAATAAGTGCATCCTAGAGTCTGAAACTTGGAATTTTTATTAAAGGATGGAGTTATATGCCTCACTACTATTTTAATGAAATTTGGACACCTTTTAAAATCATAGGTATTCGTCTATATCGCGATGATGATAGGGACGTATGGATCAAGTTCTGGAACGCGAAAAGGCGCAGAGTCATTCGAGCAGGATAGATACCTGCATTAAACTTAAAACAGCAGCCCTTATCAATAGGGGCTGCTGTTTCAGTCTTTTCAACTGCTTCGATTGGCTATTAAACTTGGCCGGGGAGCATGCTCTTCACTGAGAAAGAGCAGTCGTTATTTTGCTGTTGTTGACCGGAGTTATTGTTTGGTATTTATTTTTTAGAACGGGCTCATCCCAATTGTATTGATTTTCTCGCCAGTTATACTGATGCCCATTCTTGTCGTAATGTCACGGTAATGACCAACACGGCGACCGACTCGGTAGTCCGTCTCGTCTTTGTTTCCTTCAAAGTTGCCGTTAATAATCATAATGGTTACACCAAACCCAGCAGGTGTTAACCCTTTGGCAATGTCTGACGCAGATGGTGTCCAGTTGCCGACCATTACATCATGTGCAGAAGGTTTCGGCGGTTGTGGAGTCATCCAAAATAAGATAGCTGTCATAAAGCCTAGCTTGCCGTCGTTTACGATTAATTCAGGTTGTTGGAGCAATGTGTTCTGAGTGCCATAAATAATTCCGCTAATAAGTCCGTAATTGTAGTTCCAGCTAAGCTGAATCGGTCCACGTCCGTGATACGACTTGCCTGGAACTGGAGGGAATTCGGCATGGCTTTGAATGTACCCTGTGTTTGTGGAATTAATATAAGAGACTTCTTCATTCCAAAACAGTCCCCAGCTCAGCTCGCCGCCAGGTGCTGTCGCCCAGCCTCCGCCTGTTTCATGCGCAATATTGGCGAGGAAAGCTGCCAGCTCGCGCTTGCGGTTTACAGCGGAACCTTCTTTAATAAATGTGCCAAAATCAACCGTTTTAGAGATGACCGGTACGGTCAAATTCCATGAAGCGTTGAAATCTGCATTTTGAGAAATGAGTGTTTCTGTTTTCGTTGTTTTGTTCAAGCGGAATACACGGTTGTTCCATGTAGCACCTTGGCGGTATTCAAGCTTGTACTTAATGTTTGCAACGTCTGTTACTGCAGCGATTAGGTTGTCATAAGAATAATAGTCGACTTGACCAGGTTTATAATACGTTTTGCTAGCAGCGAAAGTGTGCCATGCAGGTGTACCAATACGCATCGGGAACAGTGCTTCATATTCTGTTTTTGGCAGTGCGGCTTGTACGGCTGCCGCTGCGTTTGCTGGTGAATATTGAGGATCAATTCCGCCCCATTGTGCTGTAATTTGTTCTTCGGTTAGAACGCGGCTTTGTCCGACATTTAGTTCGGCAAGAGAGGTTTTTACGGTGATGGCCGTACTTGCTGTTGTGTTGCTGGAGCTGTCTTTTGAGGATACAGAGTAGATATACGAAGTGTCAGGCTGCAAGCCAGTATCGGTGTAAGTTAATGTGGAGGCGTTTGTGGAACCAACTTTTGTAGTGCCGCGGTAAATATCGTAACCAGTTACAGCAATGTTGTCTGTTGCAGCATTCCAAGTTAATGTGACTGAATTAGCGGTTTTTCCTGGCGAGGCAAGATTCGTTGGAGCTGTAGGCGGAGTTGGATCTTGGTTGCCCCCGCCCGTACCTGGCTCAAGCAGCAGCCATGGTGAGCTCGATGGAGCGCCAGCACCGGGTACATCGCCTTGTGTCCACCATTTGGCTCGATAGTTGTTGTTATTGTAGCTCACTTCATCGCCGGTTAAATACACTTGGGTAGACACCCACGGTGAGGCCGTTAATGCAGCTTGCTGCTGAGCAGCATTGGCGGACACAGTTTTTGACACCGCTTCCAATTGAGCCAATAATAACAAAGTGGATAATACAATGACGCTTATGCGGATGAGCTTTCTGCTTATCAGTTTGCGTTTCATAGACATCCTCCTAAACTATTTTGTTAATTTCAACAACAAGTATATAATCTTCCAAAAATTTAATATATAGACGGTAATAACTATATTATTTTGTTTGTTCGTGTCGATTGTTACAACATTCGAACTATTTTTAGGGATAAATTTATGAGATATTAATATTTTTATGTAAAATAATACAAAAATACCCCAGTGCAATTGTACTGGGGCTTTGATCGATTTATTCGGTGTCTGGTGCAGCGATAGAAAGGCCAAGCCAAGGTCCTAGGGTAGACCTTGTGCTATCTGCCGTATAGAAGCGGTCAAAAAGTAAGCTCAGGCCATTGCCAGATAACCCCCTAGTTTCGTTGATAATCATTAACGAAAAGACTTGCTCTAAATTTAGCAAGTCACAAACCGTCGCATATTAAAGCGACAAAGAGGCTGCTTTTTTTTATAAGCTATTAATATAGGGTGAACTTCTATGATCCCCTTTTGTGCTCTTGTTACATTAATATCGCTAATTTCCCAATAGTCGCCTGTTAAATGAATGCCGTAAGAACCATCATTGGTAGCGGGTCCTTGCAATATAGGGGGATTAGCTGGGTCACAACCCTTCAAAACGATGCGGCTGCCGGAAGTGCCGCTGGCGCCTGAATAGAAAACACACGCCCACATTATCCGAGGAAGCGTTCCAGCTCAAGTTAATTTGACTGCTTGATGCGACGGAGGCTCCCAAACTAGTTGGTGCTTTCGGTGAGGAGCTTTGGGCGTAACGCCTAAGAAGTATCGGGCTGAGGTATTTGGTGAGGGGCAGCTTTAAGAAAATTTGCAAGAATTTAATAAAAATAAAAAGAAAATAATGTAACATTATGTTATTGTGGGAAATATATCAAAAATAAAATTAAAAGGAGGGGGGAAGTGCTATGAAAAAATTAGAAATTATAAAAATAGGGCCGAAGAGTGCTTTTAAAGCGACATTATATTTTGCTATTATTCCATTGTCCATTATGGTTGCATTAGGCTTTTTAGTCGCAATTATTGGACTCGCTATTGGCAAGCCAGGCTTACTGGCAGCAGGAATTCCTTATATTATTATGCCCGTTATACTTATTTTTGTTTACGGCTTGATTGGGATGTTAAGTGCCTTCATCTATAGTAAGCTAGCGACAAAGTTTGGCGGTCTTGAAGTAACGGTTGTAGAAAAGGATAAGCTTATAGGATAATCCGTCATGAAAGACCGATCTCAGCTTCGTGTAGAACGCTGGGATCGGTCTTTCATTTTAAAAGTACGGTTGGTTATGCACGGACAGCGCACTTCTTCCAATGTCATATTATTCTCCTTGTTTCTCGTGATGTAATAGCCAGTTTTTACGTGTTAATCCACCGCCGTAGCCGCCTAAATCACCATTTGAGTTGATGACTCGATGGCAAGGAATCATAATCGCGAGCTGATTTGCGCCATTGGCCTGAGCGACAGCACGATAGGCGGATGGCTTGCCGAGTGCAGCGGCGATGTCTGAATAGGAACGCGTTTCGCCCGGCGGAATTTTCATTAATTGCTCCCATACGCTCTTCTGAAAAGGTGATCCAAGCAACGAGACGGGGGTTTTAAATTCGGTCAGTTTTCCGTCAAAATAGCGGGTCAATTCACTTTCAATCGATTGGCTTGGTTCCGTGACACCTGGAATGATGACGGATTTTGTCCGTTGACGAAGCCTTTCTACTTCGCGCTCTAGCCCTCGCCGATCAACAAATTCAAGAAGATAAAGTGCACTCTCATCCCCAATCGCAATCATCGGCCCAAGCGGTGTATCGATCCAAGAAGCTTTCAGAACCTTACTATTCTCTACTAATGTAGGCGCGGCCCCCATAATTCGCGAGAAAGCATCTCTGAAACCGCTGCTGGATTCATAACCAGCAGATAGCTGAGTATCAATGATCGTTTGACCCGATCTAATGTTCTTCAAGGCAAGTCCCATGCGGCGGGCACGAGCGTATTCAACAAACGTCATGCGAAACCGCTTCTTGAACTGACGGCGCGCTGTTGACTCATCAACCGAAAGGTTTTTGAAATCTTGTTCCTTCCATCGTTTTTCAGGATTTTCCTCAACGGCAGCAACAAGCTGGCGAACAACCTCCGATACATGGTTTGGGTGGGAAAGCGGACGGCATCTTTGGCATGGCCGATAGGAGGCAAGCAGCGCTTGTTGTGCCGTCTCATAAAATTCGCAGTTTTCAAATTTAGGCTTTCGTGCCGGGCAGGTTGGACGACAGAACACGCCAGTCGTTTTGACGCCTACATAAAATACGCCTTCATATTCCGTTCTTTTCTCTAATAACGCCCTGTAGTATTCCTCGTTACGCTCTGCAGGTACCATGTTTGCACGCCCTAATCTTAGATTATGCTCTTATTATAGAGCCTTCAGAAATATAACGTAGCCGAAAATCAGGCATTTATTTTTTTGATTCGCTTGTATTCAGATGAAGTTCGTAATCTGATTACCAGAGAATGCAATCCAACAACTGATGACGCTTATCTTGACTTTGACACGGCTTTACAGTCCTTCATGTTGATTGCATAGTAAGAGAAAAGCCAAGAAATATGCTAGTTATAACCCAGCATTTTCTTGGCTTTTGAGTATGAATGAATTGTCGAGCTTGAATCCACTTCAATAGCGGCAGGATGGTGCTATTGCTTAAATAATAGCTCTTTACCATCCGAAAGATACGTATAATAGTGATCTTTTGAAGCTTCTTCAATATGCTCGAATGCCCAGTGAGCAGAAGTCGCATCCGGCCAAGATGGTGTGGTCACGCCTGTAAGCGGTCCTCTTCCTAGCAAACGGTTCATAATGGTAACTGCTTGCGCACGTGTTACATATTCCTTCAGACCGAACGAGCCATCTTCAAAACCGATCATAACCCCCGCTTTGTTTACAGCGGCAATAGCTGCTGCAGCCCAGTGCTGATCAGATACGTCCTCAAATGTGTTCGTGAATGGTCCGTTAAGATCAGCATTTAACCATTTGGCCGCAATCATTGCCATTTCGGCTCTCGTTATGCGGTCATTTGGCCGGAAGTTGCCCTGCTTATCGCCAATCATTAATCCAATATCTTGTAGCTGCTCGATGTTAGCTGCGGCCCAGAAGCCTTTTGCAACATCCGGGTAGAGCTTTTGGTATTCATAAACATTTGGTAAATTTTTGTTGCGTGCTAGTAGAGCCGACATCTCCGCTCTCGTGATCGTGTTATTCGGGCGGAATGTGCCATCAGGGAAGCCTTTAATATAAGCATTATGATGGCCAGGGTTTGCAATGTTCAGGTCAGTGAAAGACTTCAAAGTGCCTGTGAAGCCGCTGCCCGGCTTATAAGATACGGTTGCTTCATAACCAACGGGAATAGGATTCTTCAGCTGAATAATAACTTGATTGCCATCCATTCTAACGTCTTTTATTTCCACTGCCTTGCCACTAAATTTTACTATAAAGCCTGATGTGTCCACCTTACCGCTGCCATCAACTAGATCAAGAACAATGGTTCCCACTTTTGGATCGATGGTGGTCTTCTTCACTTGCTCCGTCACAGGCTGAGCGGGTATGACGGTGCTTCCACCTGTCGACCGTTCTGTTAACTGAATAACGGAGAAAATGCTAAATTTGTCAATTTCAATCTCTAGCCCAATTGGAGTATCACCGCTGTACACAACGGCAGGTTTCATTACCACTTTTTCTCCATCGCTATGCTCTACAAAGATTCGCAGCGAATCTAAAAAGCTGTCGTAGTTGCTTGCAGGCACGGTGATTCCGTTCTTTGCAAATGGTAAGAACAGTGTTGTTGTGTAATCGCGATAGTTTGTTTCAATTTCCAACGAGGAGCCGATCACTGCAACATTTCGGCTTCCAGCAGCTGCTCTGACAACTGTCTCATTCACAATGCTGGTATTTAATTCCGCTTGATGACCAGCATCTTTTACAGGAATTAAGCGGAAAAACAAGTCAAGATAACGATCTGCCATTCGGTCAATAACATTTGCAGCAATGGATATAGTTGCATATTCTGTACGTATATCCAACGTATTTTGGTTTGTGTTTAACAGTCTTATAGATTGTCCTGGAATTTCGACAGCAATCTCACCTGGCTCGTCTCCTGCAACCTCATCAACAAACACAGTTGATACTCCGTTTTTTGTTCTAAGATCATTAATAAACCTTGCTGCTGCTGCCGGATCAAAAATGGCTTTGTCAATTTTTACTCCGTTTGACAACATAACACGATTAATGCCAACCGGCTCACTCACCTCGTTGTCTGAGCCGCCAACAACAGGGACTTGTCGATAATTCTCGATTGTTGTCTTTGTTAGGTTCTCGGCTTTGACAATTAACAGGAATGTGCGGGTTTTCGTTACACCATTTTTAGAAACGGAAGCGGTGAGTATAACACTCTCATCTTTTGCATGACGATGGACAAGTGTCTTGATTGATCCATTCTCAGGCAATGAAATTTCAATTGCACTTGGCTTGTTGGAAGCCCAATCGATCATCGTTTCATTTGCCCCTGTTGTTACAATGAGTACAGGAAGCGTAACACTCTCCCATGTATCGTTTGCTTGGTAACCGATTTGCAGGGCCCTCAGTGCATCATCAATGGCTTCGTCTGTCGTGAATTCGACCGTTATAAGCAAGGGCTTGCTTTCATATCTGTCTTTTTCCGTTAATGTCACTTGAATTTTGGTTCCAGGCTCCAGGTCAAGTCCTCCGATGACCACGGTTCCCGTCTCTTCTCCGGCATTTACCGCACGTTTCAACTCTGTACCATTCTCGTCGTATACAATAATGGTCGCCCCAGCAGGCACCTCTACTACCTTAACGCTGCCATTCGATACACTTGCTTTAACCTTTGAACTTTCCGGTGAGGCACTATCTATTTTTGCTGTGCTAGAAGTGGAGGGGCTTTCCAGCTTTCCAGCTTCTGCAATTGCAACCTTAACCAAGTCTCCCTCACCAAGTACATGCGGGGCTTCAATGTTAACTACAACGGTAGCTATGGACGTATCCGTGTTTGTAACTGTACCAATAATATCGCCGTTCTTGTCATATACGTTGATAGTTGCACCTGGTGGTACGTCTTTAACGGTTACTGTGTTTTTCGTTGCGTTTGTTTCCACATTGTTACTCTCAAGCGGCGCGCTTTCCGTTTTTGCTTCGCTCGATATCGGTTTACTTTCAAGATGACCGTCTTCTGTGATCGTAACTTTTACAATATAGCCTTCAGCAAGCGCGGTTGTAGGTTCAATAGTAACGACAACGGCTGTTTTTGATGTGCCTGTATTTGTAGCCTTACCGATAACATCACCGTTCTCGTCGTATACTAGAATGGTTGCACCCGGCGGTACATCCTTGACGGTTACGGTATTGTTTGTTGCGTTCGTTTTAACGTTATTTGTGTCAAGCACGCTGTCCAGCTTCGCTTGGCTAGACACTGGCTCACTTTCGAGCTTACCTGTCTCTGTAACTGTAACTTTAATGTTGTCTCCTGCCACAAGCGTATGCGGTTCTTTAATTTCAACTACGATATCTGCTTCCGTGCCAGTGTTAGTAGCTGTTCCAATAACCTCGCCGTTCTTGTCATATACGTTGATGGTTGTACCTGGCGGTACGTCTTTAATCGTTACCGTATTGTTCGTTGCGTTTGTTGTGATCTTTTTCTCGTCCAACGGGTCGCTCTCCAGCTTGGCTATGCTTGTTACTCGTTCGCTTTCTGGCTTGCCGTCTTCTTCTGTAATTGTAACCTCAATGGTGTCACCTTCTTGAAGCTTGGTTGGCGGATCAATAGTGACTACCACTTCTGTTTCTTCATTGCCGTTGTTAGTTGCTGTACCGATGAGCTCGTCATCGTCACCATACACTTTAACAGTCGAGCCCGGTGGGACGTCTTTAACGGTTACTGTGTTTTTGGGTACATTCGTAGTGATTTTCTCTTTTTCAGGCGCACTGCTCCGTAAAATAGGAGATACTGCTGTTACGTTACTGGCTACTTCACCATTTTTTGCATATGAAATATCAATTTGGCTGGCGCCAGCTAGTATTTCCTTGCCATCGTCGGTCAATGTCAAGCGAACCGTTCCGTTCGTTGCAATTGACGAAGTTGCAATGACTTCATGATTGTCGTCGTATAGGGTTACGGCTACTCCATTCGGAACGCCATTAATCGTCACAATGCCATTAGCCGTATAGGACAAAACAATGTTATTTGCCACAGGCGCCTCAGTCATAATCGCTGAGCTACTCGCAGATGTGCCTCCGTTGCTGGTGATTACAGTAATATTGTTATTACCGGCCTGCAGATGACTTGAATCATCAAAGGTATAAACAAGCACGCCCTCACTATTTGTACTGTACTCGCCATCTACTAATTGATTGTTAACATAAATATCAACCTGTTCATTAGGCAAGTTATCACTTTTGCTAATGCCGTTGACCTTGATATCAATACCCGTCTGTGCTCCAACACCTGTGGAGAATACTTTATTGATTGTAACTGCACTTGGTCCTTGCTTGTAATTTCCGTCGGGTTTTAGTCCTCCGTCAACGTAGGAGTTTTTGAAATACCATGCCAGAATATCATGATGGGAGTTGGCTCCCCCTGTACTCGCGCCAAAACCTACATATACCTCTTTGTTCATAAGGGATGTGCCGACATTACGAGTCAGTGATCTGTTATTCGCATTCGTTCGATTATCACTTGGACCATAAGTTGTAGTTAGACGTCCATTATCGTCATAATCAACCCAAACATGAACGTAAGCATTGCTTGCGGCGTAATCGTACAAACGGAAGTTGGCTCCTTGCAAATTATCAATAACGTCGCCACTGCCCTGTTGATGATGATTGTTGCCATTCATTACAATAGCGACATGATCGGCAGTAGGGCCGGTTGGGTTGGTTGCCGGATGGTATCGATTTGAGAGACTATAAGGGAGATTAGGATCATTGTATTGAATCCCCTTATGAGGTCCGAGGTTTTTCCACGTATCGAACTCTACACCTACGGAGTTTGGAATACCGGCATAGCCTACGCCTTCGCCTACCCCGCCTAGAACAGGAGTCGGATTATCCTGAATAATAAAGGTTAGACCATCAGCGGGTCCCGGGAAGCTTGTATTATTTAACGAAGTGCTTCCATTTAAATGCATGACAAAATAAGTACTAAAGCCGCCGTCAAGCTTAATTTTATTTGTACGAACGACGATGCCGCTTGAATCATTCGTAACCGGCACTACTCTTAATCGTCCGTTCGCTGTTGTGGCGGTGTTATTTCGGCCCGGAATAGCCGGGAAGCTCAGCACTCTGGTCGCATCATTAGATACAACTGCAGTAGGACCGGTATGATTAAAATTTTGCCAGCCGACATAGATTGGCAGCGAGTCCGGCTCGGAGCTCGCCAGCACAGGCGTTATCGGCGCCGCTGTGAGTACCAAAATAAAGGAAATAACAACTAATAAAACCCTTCTAAAAAATGAATCTTTGTGTAGATGATCAACATGCATGATTTTTCCTCCTGGTTGTGGTCATCAAATTGTAAAAATATGCTAATTGGCACAATCCTAATTATACCATCCTGCTCTGTACAAACTCTAAACATCCCTTGCTATGTTGATCAGCACTTGTAAATCATGAATAAAATTACTTTATTGCTTCACTTTATTATTTTCGAGAAAAAAATGATGAAAAACCTATGTGTAAGCGATTGCAGCTGGGAAGTGTTCGTTATTTAGGGGCAAAATAAGTTGATTTATTAAAGGATAAAGATGTACAATAGTTGGGTGATTGATAAAGAAGTACTGGGTATTCAGAATGTTAATGGTCCTGACTATTCATTAGTGATTATTCTCACAATATAATCAGGCATTTACATGATTAAAAATAGTTAGTTAAACTCTAAGGAGGATTTTAATATGGCATTGGTATCAATGAAAGAAATGTTGAACAAAGCGTTAAAAGAAGGCTATGCAGTTGGTCAATACAACATCAACAACTTGGAGTGGACACAAGCCATTCTAGGCGCTGCTCAAGAAGAGCAATCCCCGGTTATCCTTGGCGTTTCTGAAGGCGCAGCTCGTTACATGGGAGGTTTCACAGTTGTAACTGCAATCGTGAAATCACTAATTGAAGAAATGAAAATTACAGTTCCTGTTGCGATCCACTTGGATCACGGTTCCAGCTTTGAAAAATGTAAAGCTGCGATCGATGCTGGATTTACATCCGTTATGATCGATGCTTCACACTCACCATTTGAAGAAAACGTAAAAACGACTCAAGAGGTTGTTGCATACGCGCACGAGCGCGGCGTTTCTGTTGAAGCTGAGCTAGGTACAGTTGGCGGACAAGAAGACGATGTAATAGCTGAAGGCGTTATTTATGCAGATCCTAAGGAGTGCTTCGAGCTAGTACAACGTACTGGTATTGACTGCCTTGCTCCTGCACTTGGTTCCGTTCACGGTCCTTACAAAGGTGAACCAAACCTTGGCTTCAAAGAAATGGAAGAAATTTGCCAAACAATCAAATTGCCACTAGTATTGCATGGCGGCACAGGTATCCCAACTGAGCACATCAAAAGATCCATTTCGCTAGGAACAGCAAAAATCAACGTAAATACAGAAAACCAAATCACATTCACAAAAATCGTTCGTGAAGTGTTGAGCGCAGATTCCGAAGCTTTCGATCCGCGTAAATTCCTTGCTCCAGGTCGCGAAGGAATCAAACAAACCGTTATGGGCAAAATGCGTGAGTTTGGTTCATCCAACAAAGCGTAAGATCATTTTCGAATATACAAAAAAGAGCTGTCTTTTAAACGCCGCTGGCGGGAGAAGGACAGCTCTTTTTTTGTAATCGGATTTGCGGCAAACGCAAGGCTGCTCACATTCCCGGCAAGCTAAGCGCCAGCAAATAAAAAGGATTTCAATCAGAAACGAGGAATATAATGTAAAAATAAACATGCATAAATAGAATGGAGAATGGCCTATCGAGCTCCCTCACTATGAGCAATATAAAAGGATTTTTGCACAGACAGCGAAGCCTTTTGCTTATGTAAATCTTGATTTATTGGATGCGAATAGCAGAGCCATTGCGGCTGCGGCGGGTGACAAGAAAATTCGTGTCGCAAGTAAATCAATAAGGTCTGTGGAGGTTCTTCGACGTATTCTTCATTCAGACAAAGTGTATCAAGGTATCATGTGTTATACGGCTAGAGAAGCGGCTTTTCTGCTGAGGCATGGCTTTGATGAGTTGCTGCTTGGTTATCCCGCTTGGGAGCCGCGCGAAATTTCAATTCTGTTAGAAGCTGCAGCTAGTGGCCGAACGGTTGTATTTATGGTTGATTCCATTCAGCATGTGGAGCATATCGAGCGGCTTGCAGCGGCCACTGGCGTACAGGCAGCCGTTTGTCTGGATATCGATATGTCTGCAAACTATCCAGGACTGCATTTTGGCATATGGAGATCACCGGTTACCTCATGGCCACTGGCTAAGCCGATTGTCGAACGGATTATGCAATCCAAATGGGTAAGGCTGGATGGTGTAATGGGCTACGAGGCGCAAATTGCCGGGGTAGGGGATCAAGTCTCGGGACAGTGGTTAAAAAATTCATTCATCCGCCAGCTGAAGCGGCGTTCAATTCGAGAAGTAGCTGAAAGACGTGAGGAAGTGCTGCAAGGTATTCACGCGTTAGGCGGCGAACTGCGTTTTGTAAACGCTGGAGGTACAGGGAGTATAAGCAGCTCCAAATTGGAGCAGGGAGTAACGGAGATCACCGTGGGCTCTGGTTTTTATTGTCCTACGCTGTTCGATCATTATGCTGATTTTCAGTATTTTCCTGCTGCTGGATATGCGGTGGAAGTCGTGCGGAAGCCTAGATTAGATATGGTAACCTGCTTGGGCGGAGGTTACACCGCTTCAGGTGCTGTTAGCGCGGAAAAAGCGCCGCAGCCGCATTTGCCTGAAGGCTTAACGATGATTTCGTTAGAAGGCGCGGGTGAGGTGCAGACGCCGCTTCGTTGTCCGAGCGGTTTGGCTCTCGAGTTAGGAGATCCAATCTTTTTCCGGCATGCGAAGGCTGGGGAATTATGTGAACGGTTTCCGAAGCTGTATGCGATAACGGGGGAAGGCATTGTTGGCGAGTACTTAACCTACCGCGGAGAAGGGGAATGTTTCCTATGAAAGCGAATCGGAAAAGCTGGACAAATTGGTCGGGGTCAGTCACTGCCGCTCCTGAGCTTATTCGGCATCCGAAGACGATAGATGAAGTAGTGGCAATCGTTCGTCATGAGTGTTTGAATAAAGGCAAATATTTGCGCGTTGTAGGGTCAGCGCACTCTTTTACGGCGGTTGCTGCTTCTAATCAGGTGCTTGTATCGCTCGACGAGCTGCAAGGAGTGGTGAGTGTAAATGCTGATGAGCAGACGGCTGTCGTCTGGGCAGGAACGAAGCTGAAGCGGTTAGGCGAGCTGTTGCATGAAGAAGGGCTGGCGCAGGAAAATCTAGGCGATATAGATGTTCAGTCGATTGCAGGTGCGATTAGTACAGGAACTCACGGATCAGGGCTGCGCTTAGGAAGTATAGCTACACAGGTGATTGGCATAACGGTCGTGAACGGCTTAGGAGAAGTGATGGAATATACGCTGCAGTCACATCCGGCTGTATTTCGAGCATTACAGGTTTCATTAGGCACATTAGGCATTATTGTTCAGGTTAAGCTTCAATTAAGGAGCTCTTATCTACTTTCCTATGAGAGCAAACGTATGGCTTTGACGGACTGCTTGACGCAATTGCCGAATCTTGTAGAGGATAACCGGCATTTTGAGTTTTTTTGGTTTCCATATGCGGAGACTTGCCAGGTCAAACTGATGAATGAGACAGATGCGCCCATACCTACGAACAAATGGGTTGAATATGTAAACGAAAAGCTAATTGAAAACACATTGTTTGGCTTACTATCAGGGTTTTGCAAGATGATCCCCACAGCAAGTGCTGCCATAAGCAGGTTAAGTGCATCAAGTGTACCCGTTGCGACGAAAGCGAACTATAGCCACCGCATATTTGCGACAGAAAGAACCGTCCGTTTTTATGAGATGGAATACAGCTTGCCGAAAGAAGCCATGACGTCGGTCATTCGTGAAATGCAAGAGGCAATGGAACGTGAGCGATTCCATGTTCATTTCCCTATTGAGTGCCGGTATGTGGCGGCTGATGAAATCTGGCTTAGTCCTGCGTATGGCCGCGATTCTGCCTATATAGCAGTCCATATGTATAAAGGCATGCCGTACAAACGTTATTTTGAAGTGATGGAGCAAATCTTTCTCCGTTATGAAGGCAGACCCCACTGGGGTAAAATGCATACGCTCAAGGCTGCCAATTTAATTAAGCGCTATCCGATGTGGCAGGAATTTGCCGAAATAAGAAAGCAAATGGACCCTCATGATTTATTCATGAGCCCTTATTTGCGGGAGTTGTTTACGACTCAAAATTAGCCTTTACATCCGCTAAATCATGTTTAAGCCGGGTAATAAAGCTCTTTGAGATAGGGGTAGAGTGATGTCCCTCAGGCTGAATAAGGCCTAAATAAACAGCACCTTGGCCTGTTAAATCAAGCTCCAAAATGACCGACTTTTCTCGAATAATGGACAAATCACTCACAAAAGAGTAATCAAGGCCGATGGTTACGGCATGATGATTTAGAAGTGCCCTGCCAATCGAAATCGGGTTGTTTGTCGTAAACAAAATATCCACCGCGCCATATTTGGCTTGAAAGTCATCCATAAACCATTTCACATAATCATCATTATACAAGACGATCGTTTGCTGCATAATTTCCTCTGGCGTAATCGTTTTGTTAAGCGCCAAGGGAGACTGTGTGCTTACTGCAGCGACCATCTTTACACTCATCAAGCGTTCAATGGACAGTCCGATATTGTCAACGAGGCGATTCTCAAACAATATTATAAAACCCAAGTCGGCTCGATTATGCAGAATGTCGTCAATAATTTCCTGAGAGCCCTTCTCGAAAATCTCCATTCGTATTTGCGGATAATCCTTTTTAAAATCCATGATGGCATTCTCAATCAGAAAAGCATGGCCGGGAATGGTGGCGAATCGCAAATGGCCTTGTACAGAATTAGAATAGCCCTGAGTGGTCTCGACTAGCTCTTTGTACTTGTTAAGCACTTCATACACCTTTTTTATAATGACAATTCCTTCGGCTGTCGGTGCTGCTCCTGACCGAGATCGTTTTAGGATGACAACCCCCCATTCCGATTCTAGGCTTGAAATCGCCTGGCTAATAGCCGATACGGTGACATGTAGATTTTGAGCAGCAGCCGAGATCGACCCCATCTTTACAACTTCAACAAGATATTCCAGCTTTTCGATATTCATGAATGGCTTATCTCCTTTGTTTTAGTTTTTCTTAAGTATAATTCAATTTGTTTAAATTTATCTTAACTTATATCAGTGATAAGATGAAATCAAGGTACAGATACTCGTACTTATATAGTAAGAGTGAAATTGGCGGATTATGGACAACGTAATCGAGACCGTTTAGGGGCTCGAATCATAAGAAGGAGTGTTGATAACATGAGATTCCAAGATAAAGTTGTTATTGTTACAGGCGGTGCAAGCGGTATTGGCGAAGTAACCGTCCGCTTATTTGCCGAAGAAGGGGCGAAAGTGGTCATTGCGGATTTTTCTGATCATGGGCAGGGCGTTTCCGATCAGTTGAATACAGGAGGCTTTGATACCTTGTTTGTAAAAACGGACGTGTCTAACGAGGACGACGTCATTCATATGGTATCCCAGACGGTGAACAAATATGGCAAGCTGGATGTTCTGTTTGCAAACGCAGGTATAGCTAAGGACGGGCCAGCTGATCTATTAAGCTTAGATGCTTGGAATAGAACCATTGATATCAATCTAACAGGCGTATTTCTCTGTGATAAATATGCAATCAAGCAAATGCTTGAACAAGGCACAGGCGGTTCCATCGTAAATTGCGGCTCCATCCATAGCCACGTTGGCAAAGCAAATGTTACCGCTTATGCTTCTGCGAAAGGCGGCGTTAAGCTTTTGACCCAGTCGCTGAGTGCGGACTATGCAACTAAAGGCATTCGAGTCAATGCAATATGCCCAGGATACATTGATACACCGCTCATCGCAGGACGGAATGAAGCGATTACGCAGCATCTTATCGATTTGCATCCGATGAAACGCCTTGGCAAACCTGAAGAAGTCGGTAAAGCCGTTTTGTTCCTTGCCAGCGATGATGCTTCATTTATAACAGGTGCCAGCCTGCTTGTTGATGGCGGCTACACCGCGGTCTAATTCGTATTTCAGTAAATGGACGATTTTAATCGCATGATGAGCATCAATGTCACCAGCGTGTTTCTTGGGATGAAGCATGTTATGCCGCTGATGGCGAAGAAAGGCGGCGGGTCGGTCATCAATGCCTCCTCCGTTGCAGGTCGTTTTTCTGGCATCCGATGAATCATCTTTCTCAACGGGCGCAGAATTCATTCTCGATGGCGGGGCTACTGCGAGATAAATAAAAAAAGTAAGGGCACCCAAGCGCGGGTGCCCTTACTTTTTGTCTAGCCTTAAATAGAGAAAGGAATTGTTTTAATCAACTAGCGTGCCGAAAGAACGTCTGAATTAAATTGGATACCGTCCTGTCATATAATATTTTCGCCATCGCCTCACTTTGAATATGACCACCTAAGTAAAGGTGGATGACTCCGTGTAATGAAGCCCAAACCACATGAACAACAAGTATCGGGTCTTTTTCGGCTATCAGTTCTAGCTCTATTGCCTCAGCGATCATGTTTATAACTTGTTGCAAAGCAGTTATCGTCGCTTTTAAACTTTCCTCTTCCGGTTTGAATTCGCTAAAAGCTCCGCCAAACATCAACATATAGTAGCTTGTATAGGATTGTCCAAAACTCCAATAAGCTTCACTCAAGTCACGAAGATATTTCTCTAGGTCTGCTTGTTTTGGCACCGAGTCAAAGGACTTGGCTAACAGCTTGCAGCCTTCCAAAAATAATTGCTTAGCTAAACCTTCTTTGTTATTAAATAAGTTGTAAATGATTTTAGTGGAACATTCCATTTTCTCAGCAACTCGGCGAACCGTAACCGCCTCTGGGCCATGTTCCTGCAAAATACTTGCAGCTGCCTCTACAACGTTTTGTCTTAAATTCTCGGTATGCTGCAGTCTCGTTTCCTGATAGGTTTTAACAGTACGGTTATCTGTGAAAGGCATATCGGAAGGATTGTTCATCTAACTTCACCCTCAGACCTTTAATTTTTTCGAGATACAATGTTTCCTGACATTCATTTTACTATTTTCAATTACATAACACCAACTAAAATGGGTGTCGCGTTAACAACAATCATGACTTTTGATCAGTAAGTTGACATTAAGCGGGTAATTAAATGCAATGGTTTCATTAGGAAACAATGTTTCTATATGAAAACTTAATATCTGAGAGGGTTGAGACAATGATACAAGTACAAAACAAGTGGGCACTGGTTACAGGTGCTTCTTCGGGTATAGGAGAAGCGTTTGCTCATGAATTGGCTGCTAAAGGAAGCCATTTGATCTTAACCGCACGCTCGGAATCTAAGTTCGTTGCTTTAGCTGAGAAACTAAGCAAGAAACATGGCATTCAAACGGAGGTTATCGTCTCAGACCTATCCAAAGAAGGCTCTCCCGTGAAGCTATATCAAGAATGCCTAAAACGTGGACTTAGCATAGATATATTAATTAATAATGCGGGATTTAAAATAAAATGTGTTTTTGGTTATTATTTCTTTAAAGTGAAAAGGCGCCCAAGCGGGTGCTCTCTCATTTTTAACAACAAAGAAGCTGGCTTATATTCACATTCTGTTAGTTATTGAAATGCATGGGGGAATTGCGTGACGATGCCAGCTGTAAATGCATCCGCCATATCCAGTGCTTGTTTCTCAATTTGATCAAAGGCTTCGATGTCGGATTCATAATTTTTGGATAATCGAAATACGGCTTCATCTTTGGTCATGCGAAGATGCTCATGCAGCATGTTCTCCAAGGCTGGCTTCGGCCAATTGGGGTTGATACTGTTCATAAAGCCAGCGATTTCATCTGCATTGGCATACCATTTCTTTTCTGCTTCCGCAGCTGCTTGATTATTGCCAGCCTTCGCAGCTTTAACGAGCTGTGCAGCCAAAACAAGATGTTCTCTCATTAAACGGTCAAACTGAGAAGCTACCGTATCTCCGTAATAATATTTAAAAACGGCGGCCATGTCTGTGGGATTACGAAGGAGACGCTCGGTAACTAACGCTTCATCAGGCAAGCCTTCCGCAATACTAATAATGAGCATCCTCGTCCAAGCGACGTGTTGCTCCCAGAGCGTCCGGAAAGTTTGGTTTAATTCTACTTCAGCTTTACTTATACATGTATTACTTTGTACGTTACCCCATTTCATTCTAAAAAATGATGTAGGTGTTTGCCTATAGGGGATATAATTCGTCTGCCATGTGTATGGGTTATAAGGATAAGTACCTGGATAAGCAGCATATCTTGAAAAGAGAGAGGGTAGATGCCGTGGTTCTGATAACCAAGGAATCGAATAGTACATAGGTGTTGCCTCCTTAATATAGGTATTCACCTAATAACTATACGTAAAGAAAGTAGTATGCGATTGGGCTATTGATTTTATTTATCACTGTAGACCCTGTACGAATGAGGACAAGGGATACTACATGCTGATTATGGCCTACAAAGTGAACGATAACCTCGTGCAATTCATTTATTTAATGGATAATAAATAAGTCGTTATAAACAGTTGAGCGTCAGCAGATAACCTATGGTGAAACATAGATTATTTGCTGACGCTCTTTTTATTGCCTAACCGCCACCTGAATGACACATTGACCCCTTATAGTATAGAAACTGTCATCAATAATAAAGGAAAGATAGGAGAAATAAACATGTATGAAATTCTTAATGTATCCAGATTATTTGGCCAGGAATATGCACTTAAAAATATATCTCTTGAAATCAAGGGTGGGCTTAACTTTATCGTAGGTGCATCAGGAAGCGGGAAAACAACCCTCCTCAAAATATTAGCTGGCTTGGACCAGGATTTTAAAGGGGAGGCTTATTACAAAAAGCAAAATCTAAAAACGCTCAGCCAAAAGGATAAGAGTGAGTATCACAATAAAAAAATCGGGATCGTATGGCAGGAGTTTAACTTGATCGACGATTTATCGGTATTTGATAACATAAAAATGCCTCTCTATTTAAACGATACCATTTCAGGTGAACGAATAACTCAGCTCATGAAGCAGCTTAAAATTAATGAACTCGCAAAGCAGAAGGTCAGAAATCTATCTGGCGGTCAAAAGCAGCGGGTTGCTATAGCAAGAGAGCTTATGAAAAATCCTGAGGTCCTTATTGCGGATGAGCCCACAGCAGCGCTTGACCCGAAATCAGCCAGCGTAATTATTAATATATTGAAGCAAATCGCCAAAACGCGTACAGTCATTATCGTCACACATGATAGCTCGATGCTTGATGATAGCAGCTGTGTTTTTGAGTTTGATAAAGGTGAGCTCGTGTCGGAAACCAAAGTCGAACAAGCTAAGCCAAAACCATCTCCGATGACAGCAAAACCTGCATTATCTGTGAAGCGGACCATGGCAATCTCAATGACCAATATAAAAAGTAAAATAAGCAGATACGCGGTGTTGGTTATTGCCATATTGGTATCGACAAGCTTCCTATTAATGAATACAACAGGCCGTATTCAAAACACGAGTCAAAACAGCTTTGATGAATTGTACGCTGCGATTGGCGAGGGCCTTTTTGATATTGAGATTGCATCTAAATTTATAAGCGCAGGCAGTTCAAGCGAATCTGATCAAGAGCAAAAGCCGAATGTCGATGTGGATCAAGACATTGCAGGTCTTTATGAAAAATACTTAAATGATGAACGTGTGAAGCATGTGGTATTTGCTCAGGCAGTGAATAATATTACGGTAGTTTTAGATGGCAAGGAGCACAAGATTGAGGGATCAAACAATGTCCCTGTATTCAAAAAGCTAATAGCTGGTAAAATGCCTACGGGTGATCATAATGAAGTGGTTGTCTCAAACAGCTTGGCAGATGTTTTAGGCGTTTCCAATAATGATCTCATCGGCAAAACGATTGACCTCCGCGGGACGTTATTTAATTGGGATTCCGGAGAGCCAGTTGAAAAGTCAGTTGGTACGACTGTCAAAATTGTTGGTGTAGCGGATACAACAGCTGCGGTAGAGATGAACGGTGAGATTAAGGAGTATCCAGTAAACGACTCATTCTTTTTCAGTAAATCATCGGTTATGGAAATGCGCGAACAGGCGAACATGAAATCTAAAACGTCTAATTTCTCGATGAGAGCAAATAGCGCTGAGGACATGATTTCATTGAAAGACGAGCTGCTGGCGATGGGAATTGTGCCGAATGGCAGATTTGAACTGGTCGAAGATATGGTTCGATTAAATGCTCAGGCGAAAGAACAATCAGGCTCAGCTGTCATTGTCATTAGCATTCTGTCTCTAATCGTTTCGTTTGCCATTTCGTTCATGACAGCAGCTATGCGTAAAAGAGAATATGCGATTTTCAAAATTAACGGCTATAGGAATAGCCATCTAACAAAAATTACGTTCGTGGAATACTTGTTTGTTAGCTTAGCGGCATTTGTATTATTTGTGTTGGCCTCTCCACTCATCAACATGGCTATGAATTCGATTGCTGGCTCGCCGGGTGTTTTGGAAGCAAAATCATATGCTATAGAAGCGGGCCTGATTATCCTCATTGCTTTGTTTTGCGGCTTAATAACAACGATGGTGATTGGGACTGTGAATACATTCAAATCATTGAAGTCAGGTGACAGAGCATGATTATTTTAGAAGAGGTAACAAAAAAATATGGTGACCAAACTATTTTAAACCGTATAGGATATACGTTTCGGGATACAGGGATTACTTGTATTCTTGGCGCATCAGGCAGTGGAAAAAGTACATTGTTGAACCTGCTCGCAGGGTTTGATATGAATTACAAAGGAAACATCACGGTATGCGATGAGAAAATTACAGAAATGACACCAGCAGAACTTTGCCAATTCCGACAAAACCATATCGGGTTTATTTTTCAAAGTTACAATTTAATAAGCGGCTATACTGTAATGGAAAATATTTTACTCGCAGCTGAGTTGAATGGGAAATCAGCGCAAGAAAACCGTGATAAGGTATTTGCATTAATCAAAGAGTTAGGCATTGAAACGAAGGTGGAAGAAAAAGTTGAAAATCTATCAGGGGGGCAGAAGCAACGCGTTGCGATTGCGAGAGCACTTGTGAATGATCCACAAATATTATTCGCAGATGAGCCTACTGGAGCACTTGATCGTGAGTTAGCTAATCAAATCATGGATATTTTAAAGGAAGTGGCAAGGGATCGGTTGGTTGTTGTCATTACCCATGATAAAAAGATATGTTCGTGGGCTGATGAAGTTTTGTCTACCCAAAATGGGAAGATACAGGTTATTTCATCACAAGCAATATCAGCAGAACAAACGATA
This sequence comes from Paenibacillus sp. NRS-1760, assembly GCF_050467785.1. Lineage (NCBI taxonomy): Bacteria > Bacillati > Bacillota > Bacilli > Caryophanales > Paenibacillaceae > Paenibacillus > Paenibacillus sp. NRS-1760. Next base: position 176,325 of record NZ_JBITPK010000008.1, read on the forward strand.
GTCCAAAAGCAAATCAAAGCAAAGCATACGAGTAACCGTGCCCAGGTTTCCATTTGGAAACGTGCTGTTAAAAATTTTAGAGTGCGGCTATTTCGTTATATGGCAGTTAGCTTGGTCATTGCAATAGGAATTGCACTGTTTGTTGTCTCACTCTCATCCAGCAACATCATGAGTCAGTCTATTACTGATTTTAAAGACAAAAACACCGCGTTCAATAATGGATACATCGCGTTAAATGAGAAACTAGATCCATTCAAACTACTAAGCCAGGATCATAGAATTGAAAATGTCTATTATCAATATGTACTCAAGGACGTAGAACTTACTCTAAGTGTAGGGATCGTTAGCTTTAAAGAGAAAATACCCATGCCAAGAGCCACTGAAAATATGTCATATGGCATAATGCCGAGATATGGGGAGAACGAGATTTCAATTACGCCAAGTGTAGGGAGAAAACTTACCGATAATATTCGTGAGCTCATTGGCCAAAAAATAATGCTTAAATATAACGGACACAGTTTCCCTCTCACAATCAGCGGTATCTATAACGCAGGTTATGATGATTTTTTCATCAGCTCCGATGTGGAGCAATCACTTTATGAGCATGAGAGAGGAGAGAAGCCATTCTCAGTTTCTTATGATGTGACAAGTTTTTCGGATATTGTGCCGGTAACAGAGGGTTTGGAAAAACAAAACATAACGACCAAAACGGCTGTGGAGCAAGTCGCTGCTCTGGAGAAAACCTTTAACAGCGTAAAGAAGCTTTTTCTCGCTGTGTCCATTCTTATTTTATCCATCGCACTATTTATTAGTATTGTACTGCTTGCTAAACAAACAAACGCTAGATATCGTGAGATCGGAATTTTAGCAGCTCTCGGCTACAACAAGGGATGGATCAGGGGGATATTAGCTGCTGAAAACATCCTTTTAGCTAGTACATCAACGATTTTCAGTATCGGAATGTTCTTCATCATCAGTTATGTATATAGTCTTTTGCTAGGGGGCGGAATGATCATACAAGCCCTGCAAATGGGGATTACCGTCATTTCAACATTTATCATTATTCTTTTAATGAGTACGATTGTTAGTCAGAAACTAATTGCTGCTGAGCCTGCGGATGCTCTTCGGAAATAAAGGATTACGAAGTAATACTTAGTGATGTTTAAAGGCAATATCGTGTTGCAAACGAAAACAGTCTATACTCCCGAATGATAAGGGGATAGACTGTTTTTTTATATTTTCAGCTAATTGACCTTAGTTAATTATGATCCAGAAGAGGAAGGGTCAAATAAAATGTTACACCATCCTCTTCATTAAACACGCCGTACTCCCTTTCATGTCGTTGTAAAATCGCTTTTACGATTGACAAGCCTATGCCGGTTCCTCCAAGCTCACGGCTGCCTGATTGGTCAGCTCTATAGAAAGTGTCCCAAATATAAGGCAGATCCTCTTCGGGAATAGGCGTGCCCTCATTTTTAAGCTCTATCCGTACGGCGGATGACTGTTCCGTCTTTAAACGAATTTCAAGACGTCCTTGAACGGGGGTATGGCGTATAGCGTTGCCAAGCAGGTTGATCAGCACTTGCTCCAGCCGCTGCCGATCTGATAGCACCCATAGTTCTTCAGCATCTAGCCCAATCAGCTGGGGACGGATGGATTTCTCATGCAAGAGTGGAGCCATTTTCATTAGTACTGATTGGACGGTTTCATAAAGCGGGACACTTGACCAATGCAGTGCAAACCGGCCGCTCTCTAGTTGGGATAGATCCAGCAAATCGGCGACAAGACGGGCCATCCGCTCCGATTCCTCGATAATCACGGCCGTATATTTATCGCGTTTCAGTCCGTTTGCTACATTGTCTTGGAGCGCTTCTGCATAACCTTGGATTAGACTGACCGGTGTTTTTAATTCATGTGATACGCTTGCTACGAATTGCCTGCGCATGCGTTCTAGCTGCTTTTCCTTCTCAATATCATCAAGCAACTTCATGTTCGCTTCCTGCAATTCGGCCATCGTTTGCTGGAGATTACGGGCAAGGCTATTCATCGTTCCCGCGAGCTGGCCAATTTCATCCTTCCGGTTCATACGTACGAATGCTGTGAAATCGAGCTTGGCTAAACGCTTCGCTACTTTGTTCAGCTGCATCAGCGGCAATGTAATGGTGCGTGAAAGGAAATAAGCAAAAAGTAAAATAGGGATGGCGGCAAGCGCGTAAAAATACATATAAAATCGGCTCATAACTTGAACAGCATCGCCGACGGGCTGGAGTGTTGCCAGCGCAATCAAATACGCATCTCCACCCCTATTGTTTACTGTGTTCGGCAGTTTCACTGCGGCAAGTAGCATGTTTTCGTTATCAGCATTAAAGGATGATATTTTCGTCACGCTCACATGTCCTGTTTTGGATAATGTGCTGAATCGGTCGTTGTTTTGCAGCCAAATGCTCATGGCATCTGACAGCCGATTACTGTAGGGATTAACATAAGTTGCAGGTACGAGGGGTTGGCTTCTAATGTTCTTATCATCCAGATGAGGCTGGACGTAAGGCTCGGGATCGAGTTGAATCGATATATCGTAATTATTATTAAGGATGATGGAAGGCGTCACAGGTATAGCAGGAATGGCTTTGTAGCCCCCAGCATACACGTCGATTTTATTTCCTTGCTTGTACAACGTGGCTGTTACACCGTAAAAGCGTTGTTCGAAGCTGACGACCTCTTCTGGCTTGACGTTTAGATCGTAAACACCGGATGCATACTTATTATAAATGCTCTCCATCTGCTGAGATAGCTCATTCGACTTCTGCTCGATATAAAACGTTCCGAAAAACTTAGTCTGAAGCACCATCCAAAGAATGATAAATAACATCAAAGCGACCAAGGTCACCCAAAATATTTTGAAATCCAATCGCTCTCTCTTCATAAATACCTCATGTTTTGTTTTGAAATTTATAACCATTGTTGCGCACGGTTTGGATGTAATCAGACTTGTCTCCTAGTTTTTTGCGTAGACGTTTAATCTGCGTATCGACTGTACGGGCATCGCCGAAATAATCGATCCCCCATAAGCGATCAAGAAGAGTGTCTCTTGTTAATACGATATTTGGATGCTGGTAGAAGAACAGCAGCAGTTCATATTCTTTTGGCGACAATTCGAGAAGCTTGCCGTAAAGATAAACTTCATGGGCTTGTTCATTAATTTCCAAATCATGATGCTTCTTCAGCTCTGCGGCCCCATCATGAACATGCCATCGGCTTAATAAGGCTTTAATTTTCGCGGTCAATACTTTGGGGCTAAATGGCTTAGTTACATAATCGTCTGCGCCCAATTCGTAGCCATATAACTTATCTTCTTCCTCCGACCTAGCCGTTAGCATAACAATTATAGTCTGGGAGTGACTGCGAAGCTGCTTGCATACTTCAAAACCATCTATACCGGGCATCATAATATCAAGCACAACGAGATCAGGCGGCGTATGGCGAGCATGCTCTAACGCTTCATAGCCATTTGCTGCTTGTATGATGTGGTAGCCCTCTTCTTCCAAATAATCTGCAACAAGCTCCCGCATGCGAGGCTCATCCTCAACGATGAGTATTAAGGGCTGTTTCACCATATTGGATTCAATCTCCTCTTTAGCCCTTGTCATTGCACTGTCATAGGGGCATTATGATTCATATTGTTGAAGCTCACTAATTACCACCATTATGGAGGAAATGATCCTGTAAACGCAATGCAGCCCAATATACCGGCTCATTCGCCCCTAATTTGCATTGCTAATGGTTTTCATTTGTCGTTTTATGATAGTATATAGACCTATACGCTAAGAAGGAAGTGAACCATTATGATCAACATAACGATTCCGGCGCCGGACGTAACCATAACCAAGCAGGTTAATCCACAGCTGAGCAATATTTATGGCTTTACTGATTTTCACCTGATTACAAGGGAGCATGGCGGTTTCTTTATGTTTTACAACGATAAGGACGAGCTGCTATTTGTCGGCAAGGCACGGAAGCTAAGACCCCGTATCAAAAAACATTTTGAAGATTCCGTATCCGTCATGAAAAATCATCGCAATGAGGTTACTAAAATTGAGGTTTATGTTAATGAGGATTCGGTTGATCGCGAGATTTACGAAACATACCTTATAAACAAATTCAGAGCGAAATACAATGTAGAAAAAGTGTTCTTTAAATAAATAGATCGACAAACACAAAGCAATGAGCGCAGTCATTAGGACGAGGCTTATTGTTTTTTTGTTTAGGTGAGATGGCGGCTTGTTGACATCGGAAAGTAAACCTGTTATATTTATCTTAAATTAAAGATAATTAAATTAAAGATTGTTTTTAGAAAATGATTTGTATTCATGAACCACGGGAAAGCTAAAATTGAATGGAGGAATATATAATGAATCAATTAAAAGGTATCCATCACGTTACGGCAATTACAAGCAGTGCAGAGCGCAACTATGATTTTTTTACAAACGTGTTAGGTATGCGATTAGTGAAAAAAACGGTGAACCAAGACGATATTCAAACGTATCATTTGTTTTTTGCAGATGATAAAGGCAACGCAGGCACTGACATGACATTTTTCGATTTTCCACATATTCCGAAGGGCGTGCATGGAACGAATGAAATTTCAAAAACATCATTCCGAATTCCGAATGATGCGGCTTTGCAATACTGGGTAGAGCGATTCAACCGTCTAGATGTGAAACATACCGGTATTCAAGAGATGTTTGGCAAGAAGTCACTTTCGTTCGTTGACTTTGATGACCAACACTATCAATTGATTTCGGATGAAAATAATAAAGGGATAGCTTCAGGGGTGCCTTGGGAAAAAGGACCAATCCCGTTAGAGCACGCGATTACGGGTCTAGGACCAATCTTCATTCGCATTTCTAATTTCGAGAACTTCAAAACGATGCTGGAGAAAGTGCTGTTGTTCAAAGAAATTGACCAAGACGGCTCATTCCATCTATTTGAGGTTGGTGAAGGCGGAAACGGAGCTCAAGTTATTGTGGAATACAATGCTGTGCTTCCACAAGCGCATCAAGGCTTCGGTACCGTTCACCACGTGGCATTCCGTGTTGAAGACCGCGGCGTATTAAATGAATGGATCGAGCGTCTAGAGAGCTTCAGATTGCCGTCTTCCGGCTATGTAAACCGTCACTTTTTCGAATCGTTGTACGCTAGAGTGGCTCCGCAAATTTTATTCGAATTTGCAACGGATGGTCCAGGGTTTATGGGTGATGAGCCTTATGAGACGCTTGGTGAAAAATTATCGCTGCCTCCTTTCCTAGAGCCTAAGCGTGAAGAAATCGAAAAATTAGTCCGTCCAATCGATACGGTTCGCAGTACGAAGGAGTTCATTAAAGAATAATGTTTCAGAAATAGACAGAGGCAGTGGATTGATTGGACAATATCCCCTATACTTGTAAGGCAACTTCAAGGAGAACTTGAATGTATAATAAGGAATGGGGGACATGAACTTATGTCTAGTTTGCCAAATTGCCCGGAATGTAATTCTGAATACACGTATGAGGATGGCAGTCTGCTAATCTGTCCAGAATGCAGTCATGAGTGGAGCTTACTATCAGAATCCGATAACAATGAAGATAAAAGGATAATTAAAGATGCGAATGGAAATGTGCTGAACGATGGCGATTCTGTAACGGTCATTAAAGACCTTAAAGTTAAAGGCAGCTCGCTCGTTATCAAAATAGGCACAAAAGTAAAAAACATCCGCTTAATTGAAGGCGATCATGATATCGATTGTAAAATTGATAGCTTTGGCGCTATGAAATTGAAGTCGGAATTTGTTAAGAAGATTTAGGATTTGCTTTTAATTCAAGTATAGGCGAGGCCCGATTGGCTCTTTAGAGCTTATCGGGCCTTTTTATTGATGTTTAGGTGAAAATAATTTTCATAAATTAAATAGTGGTGAAATTAATTTACAAAATGAGGGTATTATGATATGTTGATTTTGCCTAGATGGCAGCAGCAGTCAGTGAGTAAATAAAAACAGCAGCGGAGTGGAGTCCAATGAATACAAATAGAAATGTACTTGATATGATAAGAAGAAAGTTGGTCGTTTCCTGCCAAGCCTTGCCAGATGAACCGCTTCATAGTCCATTTATTATGGGGAGAATGGCATATGCAGCTTTTTTAGGCGGTGCTTCAGGAATTCGTGCCAACAGCGTAGAGGATATTAGGGAAATTAAGCAGCAGGTAGATCTACCGATCATCGGTATTATAAAAAAGGATTATGAGGGCTCTTCCGTATTTATCACCCCTACGATGAAGGAAGTGGATGAACTTTGCCGCGAAGGCGTGGATATCATCGCAATGGATGCAACAAATCGTGTGAGGCCGGACGGTTCAACGATATCGGAATTATTTCCTTTACTACGAGATAAGTATAAAGATCAGCTCTTTATGGCGGATTGCTCGACCTATGCTGAAGCTATCGAGGCTGCAGCGCTAGGGTTTGACATTATTGGGACGACTCTTAGTGGCTATACGGAAGCAACAAAAGATAATGTTTTGCCGGATTTTCAGTTGATAGAGAAGCTCGTGAATACAATTTCCGTTCCGATTATTGCGGAGGGCGGCATCTCAACACCTGAGGAACTAAAACGATTATTTGACCAAGGGATATATTCGGCTGTAGTGGGCTCTTCCATTACTAGACCGATGGAAATAACCAAAAAATTCGTAAAGGCTGTTGAATAGCCCATGGGAATGAATATTTTAGCAGCAGATATTGGCGGTACCCATACGAAGATAGGCATTTGCGATGAACGAGGCCGAATCACTCAGTTCAAGGAGTATGCGACCGAAGCTCATATGGGCGGCAAGCATCTCATGGAAAAGCTGCTTTCCCAAATGGAGTCATATCAGCATTTTGATGCTGTCGCTATTAGTACGGCCGGACAAGTGAACGCGGATGAGGGCTGCATCTTGTATGCCAACGAGAATATCCCAAGCTATACAGGCATGAAGGTCAGAGAGATCGTAGAGAATCGGTTCCATAAGCCTGTGAAGGTTGAAAATGATGTGAATGCAGCTGCTTTAGGCGAGGCGTGTTTTGGAGCGGCAAAGTCGTTTACTGATTTTTTATGCTTAACGTTTGGGACGGGGATTGGCGGAGCTATCGTCATGAATCGTCAGATCTATCGTGGTGCGAGCGGCTCAGCTGCTGAATTCGGTCATATGTTTACCCGTCCATTGTCGCAAACGGATGGCGGCACGCGCAAATCATTTTATGAAACTTATGCCTCAACGACAGCCTTAATTCGAATGGCCCAAGAAGCTGATTCTGAAATTGTAGACGGAAAAGGTTTTTTTGATAAAATACAGGTAGGAAACGAACCATTACAACAAATATTGCATGCATGGACGACCGAAGTATCCGCGGGTCTGGCTTCACTCATTCATATTTTCAATCCACCTGCTATTATTGTAGGAGGCGGAGTGATGGAGCAGGATGAGCTTGTTCGAATGGTTGAGAAACAAACCAAAGCCTTAATTATGGAGAGCTTTGCGGGTGTGAACATCGTAAAGGCTTCTCTTGGAAATAAAGCTGGCTTATTAGGTGCGGCATCATTATTTCTACGCTGAATGGACAGGATTTAGGGAGGTGATCGGTTGCGCACTATCAATATTTTTACAACGATTCATTCGAAATACAACAACCTGACGAATACCGAAAGGAAAGTAGCAGACTACATTCTGGATAACTCGGAAGGTGTCGTCTACATGTCGATTACCGATCTTGCAGATCACTGTGGAGTGGGCGAGTCCAGCGTATTCCGGTTTTGCAGGTCGTTAAGCTATAAAGGGTATCAGGATTTTAAAATTGCCCTTGCACACAGCATCACTGCTGAAAACGAAATACCGCAGCTCACGGACAAGGTTCTGATGAATGATACGATGGATCAAGTGTCCTCTAAGGTGCTGTCATCGAACATAAGCGCATTGAACGAGACCTATAACTTAATCGATAATGAAAAAATGGATCAGGCGATCGAGCATTTGCTCCAAGCGGAACGGGTCATATTTTTTGGCGTAGGCTCCTCCTTAATGACGGCGATGGAAGCGAAAATCAAATTTATGCGTATCACAAACAAAATGGAATGCAGCATCGATTCGCATCTGCAGATGATGTCAGCGGCTTTGATGACGAAACGGGATGTCGCTGTCGTAATTTCTTATTCCGGTTCTACAAAGGATACGATTGAAGTAGCGAAAAGGGCTAAAGAAAGCGGTGCTACCGTCATTTCGATTACGAGGTTCGTTAAGTCGCCGCTGACCTCTTACTCTGATCTGACGCTGCTGTGCGGAGCGAATGAAGGACCTTTGCAGGGCGGCTCATTATCTGCGAAAATTTCACAGCTTTACTTGCTCGATGTTTTGTATGTGGAATATTTTAAAAGAACCTATGAAGATTCAATAAGGAATAAGGAAAGCACGGCTGCGTCGGTAGCTGTGAAGTTGCTATAAAGCTTACGGTGAACAAAAAGAGGTAGAGTGCGATCGTTAAGCACTCTACCTCTTTGATTTTCATAGAAAAAGCCGCTCTATCGGGGATCGGCACGAAGAGCGGCTGGCTTTAACATTGTTTAATGATGAGATTCCGATTATGAACGAGGCTTGAAGATGCCAAAAGGCCGACCGATTGGCAGAAACACACGCCCAAAATGGGTGTTCAATACAGCTGCGCCTGCGGCATATAGCGATAGGAGAGCAATCCCCATTTCAGCATAGGCAGCTAGTGCGTGGAACACGTCTGGTGCTACTCCGAATGCATCGAAGCTCAGTCCAAGGAAAAGCAGATCAATTAGAACGAAGATGAAGAATAATACTTTATTGGTCTCTGCAGCTCCGATAGTCATCAGCAGCGAGAAAATGAGATAACCGACAAAAGCAAAACCAAGCTGCTTACTATCTGCGATTGCAGCCAGCTCAGCGCCGAACACACCGAGCTTGATCAGCCAGCTGCCGGCCATCGCCATCCAGAAGAATGCATAAGCGCCAAAGGCGGTCATACCGAATGTATTGTTATGTTTTGCATCTTGAATAGAAGCAAAGAGCTGAGCAAAGGCGCCTAGAAAAATCGCCCATGGAATAACGAGGCTTAGACCGTCAGTTAAGCCGAGCTTCTGCGAGGAAGCTACGAGCGTAACGATAGCCAGCCCAAATAAGCCGATGGCGCTTGGGTCGGCTGTTACAATTTTGACATTGGAATGATGTTCATTATGCATGTTAGAAAAGAAACCTCCAATAGTTTTCAGGGGTAAACCTGCAATAGTATAGTTGATTCTGCCGATACCAGAATTTCTAGTTTAACGGAAAAGACCTAGCTCGCATAGGGGAAAATTATTGAAAACGCCCCTTTTGCCTTGTTTCAGCAGAGGGGCGTCACATAAATGTTTTAAATTCAGACTTTTGGCTACTGTCCGAGCGATTTCTGTTTGGGGATAGGCCCAAATAAAACCCAATGTCCTTTCACTTTTCCGGCCCAAGCAACGATGATCCATGAGCCAATTAAAGCCAGGAAGAAGCCTCCTGCAATCCATGCTCCGTAAACGAGCGGACTCCCATTCACATCCATCATACGGTAATATCTGAGGAACATCGGATGCAGCAAGTACATGCCAAATGATGCATGGCTGAGATGAATAAGTACCGATTTCAAATATTCCATACGGGATGCCTTAATCCGAAGGGCTAGATGAATAAGCAGCAAACAAGCCGAAGTAATATAAATTTCATTTTTTATTTGCACCAAAAAGCTATCGTTAAATAGTAGTTTTCCCTGCGCCTCACGCAAGAAGTAGATCACGTTGATCGTGCCGGAAATGACTACTACTACAATTAATGTGCTGCGTAAAGCAATGCTGCTGCGTTTGCGCTCCCAGAAGGCATAAAACTTCGTATAGTTGATTCCTATATAAGCCCCGATACAAAAGTACAAGCTGTATGCGAAAAAACCGCTGGTGACGTATTTGATTCCCATTTCCTTGGCGTTCAGCATATAAACCCACTGAATGAGAAGTCCGCCTGTGATCAGCCAATTGACGAGACGCGGCCATTTTCTCATCACATACCAAAGTACAGGGAAGAGCAAATAACACTGGATAATAATAAAGATAAAATACAAATGAGCATAGGTTTTTCCAATCAGCAATTTAACGAGAAAATCCCAAGTTTGAAAATAAGAGATAAACTGCTCGAAATTAATAAATCCGTATCTGAAATAGATGATAGTGGCATAATACATAAACGAAAATAGGAGAAACGGCAGCATAATTTTAGTGATGCGTTTCTTGTAGAACATCGTAGCTGTTTGTTTGTTTAATGGTTTATCATTGTAATTGTAGAAAAGAGATATGCCGCTGATCAGAATGAAGAGAGGTACGGCGAATTTGGATAACGTATTAAATAGGACAAGAATCAAAAACAGTGTGGAGTTAGGATCGGAATTGACTACTGAAGAGGATGTCGCGTGAATCATAATGACAGCAAGTATGCCAAATGCGCGTAGGCTCTCAAGCTCAGTCAAAAGCGCCTTCTTAGCTGGCGGTTGAGACATTTATGCACCTCGTGAGTAAGTTGATAATTTAACAATATTTGTTGCTAAAATGCTGACAAGCTAGTATAGCACAAAAGTGGAAAAGTATAATGTAGTAGTATGTGGAGAAATTGTGCGGGGCAGGGAAATTGAAAAAGGAACTTAAATGTAAATCTCGAATATCTAATGACAGACAGGAGTTAGATACAATGATAAAAGGTTTTGGCGGTATATTTTGGAGAACTAAAAATCTTGAAATGATAACAAAATGGTACAGTGAAGTGTTGAAGCTTGAAATAGGAAATTGGAATGGGGCGATGATAAAACCCGAATCCGGAAATGAGACTATTTTTTCTTTTTTTAACGAGAATGACAGTTATTTTCCATTAGAACAACAAGTGATGATAAATTTCCAAGTACATAATTTAGACGAGACTATTAAGCATCTTGAACATATGAATGTACCTCTTGCAAAGAACTTAGAGGTTAGTGAATTTGGGAAATTTATTTGGATTGAAGACCCAGAAGGTCGATTGATCGAACTTTGGGAGAAAAACGGGTAACAACAACTTAACAATCACTATGGCGAGGCTGCCGGTATGTAACGGCAGCCTCGTTGAACTAACAATCGAGTTTGAGGTCAGCAGGGAATACAACCTCGAAGTCGCATCAGTCCATTTTAGATACTAAGCTAATCATGAGAAATCCGTCTTTGATTAACGAAGGCGCTGTAATGGCTGGAACAGCAGCATGCACGGCAACCTTTTTACTCATTAAAAGTTGGTTCAAGAGAAAATAGCGTCAATTGCGTCTCGGCTGCGCTTTTGACGCTATTTTTGTTTTAGTGAGGTTTTTGAAAGGTTGGAAAAGGTAAAGGAATCTCCTAGCATACGCTCGATTATTCGTGTGAATGCCAGCTTCTTACGTTCTACTATATCTTCGGACCATAAGAAAATTCCGGGATCAAACATAAAGTTGATGCCAACTAGTATGAATTCGGCAGTTTCCTGTGGGTCTTGAATTTGAAAGATTCCTTCCGCCATTCCTTGATTCAGAATTTGTGTCACGTAAGGGGCACTGTCTTGTACAGCTTGTACGAGAACCTTCTGGTGAATCGATGCATTATGTTCATGATGCAGAAATTCAATAATTTTGCTCTCATCCTCGTATGGTTGTTCCCACAAGATGGTATACATCTTTGCTTCTACAGTCATTCCTTCGGTTTCCGCTAGAACTTTCACCATATTAACTTTTTCTTCAGCCAAACGTTCTACAATGGCGATCATAATATCATATTTGGTTTTGAAGTGATAATAAAATGTACCCTTAGCAATGCCCAGTTTATTGACTATATCGTCCACAGCAGTTTGATTGTAGCCATTTTCTCTGAATAACTCTAATGAGGCTTCTATTATTTCGGCGCGCCTAATTTCTGGTTTTTTATTAACTCTCGACAAGTTGTTCATCCTCCTCGTGTATTTACTCTATTGACAAACTGACTAAAAGTCAATAAAATTGGCTGGGCAAGATAAACCGACTATTAGTCAGTCAGGATAAAAAGGAGAAAATACTCATGAATCTGCGCATTATATTATATCTCATCGGCTTTAGTGCCTTTGCAGGATCGCTGGGGCAAAACTTATATACGCCTTTACTTGCCGACATGCAGAACGATCTGCAAACAACAAGTTATTTAATGAGCTTGACGATTTCTTTATTTTTGATTGCTTTAGCTGTCATGCAGATCGTATTCGGACCACTAGCAGATACAAAAGGAAGGAGAAAAGTGCTGTTGCCTGCACTCGCCGTATATTGTGTAGCATCTTTAGGCTGTGCATTTTCCTATTCCATTGAATCATTTCTGGTTTTCCGCGTCTTTCAGGGCATGGGCTCCGCAGCGGTTCCCGTTGTAGGAGCAGCAGTAATCGGTGACCTGTTCCGTGGAAAAGAATTGGCAAAGGGAATGGCTACTTACCAACTTATGCTTTTGCTTGCTCCAGCTATCGGACCTCTTCTCGGAGGACTCATCGGGGAAAAACTCGGATATCAAGGCGTGTTTTTCTTTTTGTCAATCCTAATCCTGCTGCTTCTGCTCGCCAATATGAAGCTCTTGCCCGAGACAAAGCCACAGAATGTATCCGCGACAAGGTTCAGCCTTAGCTCGTTTATTGTAATTTTTAAAAACCATCTCGGTGCTGTTGTTTTGTTATATGGATTTGTACAATGTGTAGTTTACTTAGTATATCTTGTGTTCTTGCCTCAAATCCTAAGTACGTCGTATAACATGTCTACGGGGATGGTTGGGATTGTACTGCTTATTATGTCCGCCTGTACGATTCTGAGTATTAGAGTCGGCAGTTGGATGCGTAACCGAATGGGAAGTGGACGAGCATTAATGTATGCATTCCTTTTACAATCGATTACAGTCGTTCTTTTTGCTTTAACCGCCAATCTCTCGTTACCGATTTTGATCGTGGATGTTTGCTTGTTCGGCCTCACGATGGGGCTGACTGTGTCCATGCCAACTACTATTTTGGCGGAACAGTTTCCAGAGGAACGCGCCACTGCCATCGGTGTGTATAACTTGATCCGATATATAGGCATGGCAATTGGCCCGATGATCGGCTCCTTACTTTATGTTGATTATGACTTGAAGCCTTTGTTCTTTACTTGTGGCATAGCCTATTTAATCTCTGTCTTAGCAGGAGGCATGTGGTTGAGTTCGAAGCGTCTGAGGGTTATTCCTTCTTGAGCAATTGGTAAAAGGCGTCACGTTGCGACAAATATTTTTTGCATAGCCACGTTTCGCCTCCGCCAATACCATTTTATTAATCTAGCGGGCAGGTCAGTTTAAATTGAGGGAGGGGAATTAGTATTGAGATGGAATATATACATTGAGCTTTACTTTCCGTAAGGAGGGGGAGATTCAATGTACATAAGAAAAGCTTGTTTAGAGGATGCAGAGAGTATTGCCAAGGTTCATGTTGATAGTTGGAAGTCTACGTATAAAAACATTGTTTCAGATGAGTTTTTAAAGAACCTTTCTTATGACCAACGAAAGAACTTGTGGAATCGTAATATCTCTGATAAGGAGAATTATACATTTGTCGCAGTAAATAATGAGGGAGAAGTCGTAGGATTTGCAGATTGCGGGAAAAGAGAAAGTAATAATATCGATAATTCTGGTGATTTAAAATCTATATATTTGCTTGAAGAATATCAAGGAAAAGGTGTGGGGAAGCAACTTTTCAAACAACTTTTTCTTCAATTTGAAGAACTCGGCTACAATAGAGTTTTTGTTGAAGTATTAGAAGATAATAAAACCCGTTATTTCTACGAATATTACGGTGCTCATTTATTTAAATCGGATAAGATAACAATTTCCGGCAATGAATTGAATCTTCTTATATATGAGTGGAGCAATATTGGCGAAGTATTATCTAAATTGTGAATACAGCGTCGAATAAGAAAAATATGTTTGTTAAATTTTGATTTATGGAGGAATCAAAATGGATGTAACATTCCAAAGAGATCACTTATTCTGGGTACATGAGCCTAAAGAATATACGATTACAGATGGAGAAATTGTGATTAAAACAGAAGCTGGAACAGATTTTTGGCAAAGAACCTATTATGGCTTTCAAAACAATAATGCTCCTGCTTTGTTAATGAAAACCAATGAGAAATATTTTTCGTTTGTAGTAAAAACGGAATTTGACAGTAAACAACGCTTCGACCAGTGCGGTGTAATTATCTATCAAAATAGTGATAACTGGATAAAGGCTTCTATTGAATATGAAAATGAAGAATATCAGAGATTAGGAAGTGTTGTAACGAACTTAGGATATTCTGATTGGGCAACTACGGATATTTCTGCAACAAAGAAATTTATGTATTACAGATTGAGCCGACGTGAAAGCGATTATTGTATTGAAAATTCTTATGATGGCATTCACTATAAGCAAATGCGTATTGCACACCTTTTTGAAGGAGCAGACAATATTCAGATTGGTATTTATGCTTGCAGTCCAGAAGACTCTTCATTTAATGCCGTTTTCACAGAAATGAAATTTACTGAATGCCAATGGAAAGAACACAAGTAACAAATTTCAGTTTAACTAATAGATAAATATAAATGATCGAATGGATAATTGGTAAGAGAAGGATATTCAAATTCATGGCTCATAAAGCGGGAAGAGGTATTATGGAACCACCAAAAGAAAGGTTAAAAGTAATTATGTTGTGTACAGCATTACCACTTGTAGCCGTTTCTGCATTCCTGTTCATATATAATTTCCCAAAAAAGATTGATCTTGAGTATCCAGCTTTGGAATATCGCGTAGGCAAACCTGAAAGTGGAGAAGTAACAACAATCAAAGTTAAGGGAACTACTAAATCCGCAAAAATCTGAAGCACCCCCATCGACAACAGGGATGCTCTATTAAGATATACAGTGTCACTTTATATAAAAACTATCTACGTCGTTGAGATTCCAGTATTATTACATCAGTTCTGTTTACACATTGGCGGTTCGTATTAATATCGTCCTAATGGCTGCCATTAACCTTTCTCAGGAAGATGTTCAGGCTGATTGACGACAACAGATCCATCATCTAGTCTCAGCCATGTTTGGAAGTCAGCTTCCCCTTCGGTCAATTGTATGATCCTTGCACCACGCGGAAAACCCTCTTTTCCATAGGTGTTATAGCCTGTAGCCCTTCCATAACATAGACGAATGCCGTGAAGCTCACCCCAGTAATCATTGATATGATCATGCCCTACGAACGTACCGCGGACATCTTTCATTTCAAGAAATGCTGTGAAAAGTCCGGAATTGATTTTTGGACTCGCTACGCCTTCGTGCTTCTGCCCATAGCAGGTATGCTCGTTCCATACCTCGTTATATTCGGGCACAGGGATATGGAAAAAAGCAAGCGAGGGCAGTGGCACATCATTGTTTTGTTTGGTCAAACGAGCGGATTGCTCCTTGTACCAGCCAATCTGGCTATGAGTTACCCAGGCATAGCCGCCAACGGGCTGATCGGCATACTCGCCTGAATCCAATAGATATAATGCGGCAGCGGGGCTGCTATTATTTTTAGAATGAATTTCTAGCACATAATTTCCAGCACGATCCCTTAGGCTAGGGCCCATTTCGGTTAAGCTGAGCGGTCTTTCCTGCTGCAAGCGAATAAGCTCTTCTCTGGTGGTGCCAACCTCGGTATCATGATTGCCAAATACAGCTGCCCATGGGATATTAAATTCTTCCGCTGCTTTGACAGCATTTTTAAAGGACTCTTGTCTATCAGTACAATGCTCGCTATAAATAACGTCACCGGTAAAGATCACCAAATCCGGTGATTCTTCTTGCAGGACGTTCTTCATTAGAGAATATGTTTGTAAATCCTCTTGCTGCCCGTTTTGCCAGTGCAGATCGGTAAATTGAACAATTTTGAATGTGCCGTCTTCTCGAAAGTTTAAGTTCGCCATAGTACCCTCCACTTGGATCTCATTCGAATGATTTTCGCCAAAAATACGTTATACGTACATTCATTTCGATATCATTCCGCATTATCCTGCAATAAGGCACTATTAAATAAGGGCTGTCCCAAACGTAGATGTATCTGCGTTTGGGACAGCCCTATTGTTGTTCCGCTATTATATTAAAAATCAAAGTTATCCGGATCTGGACCCACCCGAAGATTTTGGTTCAGAGCGTCTATCCGGGACAGCTCACTCTCAGATAGTTCAAAATCAAATACATTACTATTTTCGATGATGCGATGCTCTTTCGTTGACTTCGGAATCGTTACAATGCCATGCTGTAAATCCCAGCGCAGAATGACTTGAGCAATGGATTTGTTATGCTTTTCAGCAATCTCTTTAAGAACGGGATGATCTAACAGCTGACCTTGCATAAGCGGAGACCATGCTTCAATTTGGATGCCTTGTTTCTTGCAATAGTCGATTAACTCTTTCTGCGTTAGCTGCGGATGGAGCTCCACTTGATTGATCATCGGTTTAACGGCAGCGTCTTTCATTAACGTCTCCAAATGATGAATCTGGAAATTGCTTACGCCAATAGCTTTGACTCGGCCATCCTTGTAAAGGGTCTCTAAAGCTCTCCACGCCTCTTGGAATTTGCCTTCTACAGGCCAATGAATCAGGTACAGGTCAAGATAGTCTAAACCGAGTTTATTTAGCGTAGTTTCGTAAGCCGCTAGTGTAGATTCATATCCGAGATCAGCATTCCAAACCTTTGATGTGACAAAAAGCTCTTCTCTGGTCACGTTATACTCAGCCATAGCTTCACGAATGCCTTGTCCGACACCTGTTTCATTGCCATAAATAGCTGCGGTGTCAATACTGCGGTAACCGTTTTTAATCGCTGCTTTGACGGACTCAACCAGCTCCGAGCCATCCTCAACTTTAAAGACGCCAAGACCAAACCAAGGCATTTGAACACCGTTGTGAAGTGTAGTTGTATCCTGTAAATTTTTTGCGATCATAATGAAGCCCTCCTGTGTTTTGTTTCATCTTTTTTCTCTAAAGCTCTAGCCCAGCCGGTTAAAATAACAGCGCCGAGAACCATCAATCCCCCAACCCATGCCGTATGAATAAGTCCCATCGAGTCCGTAACGACACCGCCCAAATAGGCGCCAATGGCGATACCTGCGTTAAACGCAGCGATGTTGACAGCCGAAGCGACATCTACCGCCTTCGGCGCATAACGTTCAGCGAGCATCACGACATGCACTTGCAAGCCGGGTACGTTCATGAATGCAAACAGTCCCATCAAGATAATCGTAATTAAGCCAACCACTTTAAATGGTGCGGTGAAGGTAAGAACAAAGAGTATGACAGCCTGCAAAATAAACATGTAAAACAAGGCGGAAATCGGCTTCTTATTGGCAGCTTTCCCACCAATGACATTGCCGATGGCGATGGCGATGCCGTATACCAAAAGAATGGCCGCTACCGTACTTTCCTTAAATCCGGTTATATCGTGAAGCAACGGGGATAAATAAGTAAAGACAACAAACGTACCCCCGTACCCAATAGCAGTAATCGCGAATGCAAGAAGCAATCGTCCATTCGTAACCAGCTTTATCTGCTCGCGCAGCGGTGTTCGAGTTCCTTTGCGCAAATCGGAAGGAATCAACACCATATTGGCAATAAAAGCGATAACGCCAATAAGAACTATGCCAACAAAAGCAGCACGCCAGCCCATATGCTGTCCAATCCAAGTACCTAACGGTACGCCTGTAACGGTTGCTACAGTGAGTCCTGAGAACATAATTGCGATTGCGCTAGCTCTGCGGTTCTCGGGAACGAGATCGGCTGCAATGGTAGCGCCTATTGACATAAATACGCCATGAGCCAGTGCTGAGATGACGCGTGCGGTAAGTAAAATACCAACGCCGCTTGCCGATGCCGCAAGACTGTTCCCAGCAATAAAAACAATCATGATCCAAAACAATAATGTTTTTCTCGGAATCGTAGATGTTAAAGATGTTAATATTGGAGCTCCAAAAGTAACTCCAAGAGCATACAACGTAACGGTTAGTGCCGATGTTGTAACCGATATATTCAAGTCTTCAGAGATAAGCGGGAGAAGCCCTACACTGATGAACTCTGTTGTCCCAATCGCAAAGGCGCTTATGGCTAACGCTAGAAGCGCAAGGGTACTTCTTTTTTTATCCAATGCCATTTGTATAACCCCTTTTGTATGGTATTGCCGGCCGGTAAGTGCTATTATGATGGGTTTAGGCAGTAATGAACAGTACGTACTTTGAAGTGCTATAGGTACTAAAAAGTAATAAATGTATGAACAGTAGGCGATAGCTCGGTTGGGGAGGATATATCTATGATTAAGAAAAAATACAATATTTCAGTGGAAGCGACCCTCGAGGTTATTGGAGGAAAATGGAAATGTGTAATCCTTTGTCACTTAACGCATGGCAAAAAAAGAACGAGTGATCTCAAACGTATTATGCCCTCCATTACACAAAAGATGTTAACGCAGCAGCTGAGAGAGCTGGAGCAAGATGGCATCGTGAATCGAATAAGCTACAATGAGGTCCCGCCGCGGGTTGAATATGAGCTCAGTGAATACGGATGGAGCTTAAAATCAATATTGGACTCCCTTTGCTCATGGGGTGAGATTCATATTATTAAAGAATACGGCAATAAGGCTGCCGTATTGGAAGACAATGGCCTAAATAATCTTGAGATGGATATCGTCGAACAGGAAGAAGATGTGCTTTGTTAAACCATCAAAAAACAAACAGGCTGTCGTCATGTGGACGACAGCCTGTTTGTTTATGACGATCATTAAGCTTTTTGTTCGTACAGCTTAACGATTTCAATAATCGTATTGACGGCTTGTACCATATTGTTAACCGATACATATTCAAATCGGCCATGATAATTTTCTCCGCCGGTGAAAATATTCGGTGTCGGTAACCCCATGTAGGAAAGCTGCGAGCCGTCTGTGCCGCCGCGAATCGGCTCGATTAGCGGGGTAATGCCAAGGTTGATCATCGCTTGCTCTGCGATGTCTACGACTTGGATCACCGGCTCGATTTTCTCCTTCATATTGTAGTATTGATCCTTTATTTCAAGCACAATACGTTCTTCTCCGTACTTCGCTTTCAGTTCCTCTACGATACGAGCAAGCTCCAGCTTTCTTTCATTAAATCGGTTGCGGTCATGATCACGTATCAAATAATGAAGCTCTGTTTGCTCGACGTCGCCCTGAATGGATGACAGGTGGTAGAAGCCTTCATGGCCTTCTGTCTGCTCAGGTGTTTCATTAGCCGGCAGTTTTGCGTGGAGTTCCATCGCCATTTTGGCAGCATTGATCATTTTGCCTTTGGCCGTTCCGGGATGCACGTTTTTGCCCTTGCATATAATGACGGCGCCAGCGGCATTAAAGCTTTCGTATTGAAGCTCGCCCAGCGGACCTCCATCCATTGTATAGGCATAGACCGCATCAAAGGCTTGTACATCAAACTTATGCGGGCCTCTGCCGATTTCTTCATCTGGCGTGAAGGCTACTCTTATTTTACCGTGCTTCAACTCAGGATGATTAATGAGATGAGCCATCGCTGTCATGATCTCAGTTATGCCTGCTTTATCGTCTGCGCCAAGCAGTGTCGTGCCGTCTGTTGTAATCAGCGTATGGCCTTTATAGCCGTGCAGCTCTGGGAAATCGTTCGGCGACATAATGATGCGCTGTGCTTCATTTAAGATAATGTCGTTCCCGTCATATTGTTCAATAATTTGCGGCTTGACGTTCGTGCCAGTAAAGTCAGTTGCTGTATCGATATGTGCAAGAAAACCGATGGTTGGGATTTCTTTATCCGTATTGGCTGGAAGGGTAGCCATGACATAGCCGTTAGCATCCATCGTCACCTCTTGCATGCCGAGGGCTTTCAATTCTTCTACTAGCATGTTAGCTAACGTCAGTTGTCCAGGCGTGGAAGGGCAGGTTTCACTGCTTTCATCGGACTGTGTGTCCACCTGCGCGTAAGTGATAAATCTGTTTATAATCTCGGTTTTCATCATTCTCAGCTCCAATACAAATAGTCATATAGCAAAATACAATACAAAAGCGACGTATCTTCATCGTCACTAGAAGTGGTCTCTAATCTGTTCACTTTAAAGATGATACGCTGTTCCATGATTTTTTTCAAATCGCTTGGGTAACAATAAGAGTAGAAGTGGAATCACAGCATGCATACCTATATGGATATTTTAATACGTACGATTGTTGCTATTTTACTGCTTTTATTAGTAGCTAGAATATTGGGGAAACAGACGATTTCCAACATGACATTTCATGATTTTGTGACCGGCATTACGATAGGGGCACTTGTAGCCAACCTGGCATTCAATGAAACATTGAAATGGTCGCATATTATTTTATCACTCGCGGTTATGACGGTTACGTCTTATCTGTTATCTGTCGTTGCCTTAAAGAGCCGTAAATTAAGAAGCTGGATTTCAGGCTCCCCAACCGTTCTCATTGAAGGCGGGAAGATTCTTGAGAATAATATGAAGAAAGTTAGATATACGTTGGATTCTTTGGATCAAGCTTTAAGAGAAAATGGGATTTTTAATATGGATGAGGTTGAATATGCAGTTCTTGAGGATAATGGAATGGTGTCTGTATTAAAAAAAGACGAGTATCAGCTTGTCACGAAAAAGGACATGAAGCTTCAATTAAACAAGCTGGAGTTTCCAATTGAATTGATTATGGATGGTTCACTTTTGGAAAAAGAAATGAAAGAGAATGGGCTGACGAAGGAATGGCTGGAAAACGAACTGAGAAAAAAAGGGAAGAAAATATCTGACGTTTTCTACGCGGTCAGAGGGACAAAGAAAGCTCATTTTTGACTTTTATGAAGACGGTATACATAAACCTACGGATGAAGAATAAGGATGCACGCAACGGTAATTTGTATCGCAGATCACAGATTACCGTTGCATGTCCGTTTACCTCTATATGTGTGTAGCGCTGGTCGTTGTTTTTTTTGTGGTTCCGAGTCTGCTAGCACCAACAAACATAGCGGTGATTAAGCCAATGCTGCCAACACAAATGCTGAGTATAAAGCCGTGATTGATTGCTGTTGCCAGCGCCTCTTGCAGAAACTTGCGTATTTGCGGGTCTAGCTGACCACCTGCTCGCATGAGCAGTTCAGGATTGGCAAGTGTATTGATTTTGTCAGAAGGAATGCCAGCCTTATCTGCACCCGCCGTAATTAACCGATGCAAGTTGTTGTTCACAATAGTCGCCATAATGGACGCACCCAATATACCGCCAATGTTGCGCCAGAAGCCGACGATAGATGAGCTGACGCCCATATATTTAGGATCAACGTTTGCAGCAATCGAGCTCTGTGCGACACTCATTAGAGGGCCAACGGCGCCAAAACCAAGCAGAATCATAAGTACAATCATATAGCCGCTGGAAGCATGGGCGCTAACTGTAGATAGCAGCGTAGCTACAATAATGGTCATTAGCATAGTGAACAGCATGAGTGTACGGAAGGCGAATTTGGATTGCAGGAAACCAAATAGAATAGCACCCCCGATTAACGAGGCCATCATAGGCGTCAATACGCCGTTTGAGTTGCTATGTCCTAACACCCCTACCGTAAAGCTAGGCAAATATGTAATGGCGGAGAACATAATGACGCCTTGGCAGAAGCAAAGAATACTTGTGCCCAAGACCATCTTATTTTTAAAGATGCTCAGAGGAAGGACGGGTTCAGGAGCACGCAGCTCGACAAAAATAAACAAAGCGCCAATTACAGCTGAAATCGTGAATAAGCTAATTTCCTGCCAGGAGCTCCATGCGTAGGTTTTGCCGCCCCATTCGAGCGCTAGCATTAAGGAGACCGTAGTAATGATCAAAAACAAGGTTCCCAAATAATCGATTTTTGGTTTTTTCTCGGAACGTGTTTCTTTGAGCGCAATCATCAGAACAATCATGGATGCCAAACCGATGGGGATGTTGATATAGAAGTTCCATCTCCAACCAAAGTGTTCGGCAATGAAGCTGCCGAGCTGCGGGCCTGCAACGGAGGATAGGCCGAAGATCGCACCGAATACGCCAGACATTTTTGCTGCATCCTTCGGGTCTTTAAATATCGTATAAATAATGGTGAAGCTGATTGGGAACAAGGCGCCGGAGCCAATCCCTTGAATGACGCGGAACCAGATGAGCTGATCAGCGCTCTGAGCTATACCGCATAGGGCGGAGCCGATCAAGAACATGCCAATACCAATCATATAAAACATTTTTCTGCCGAATAGGTCGGACATTTTGCCGAAGACGAGCATCGTGCTTGTTGCTGCCAGCATGTAGGCGGTAAATACCCAGCTGACTTTATCGAAAATGTTAAAATCCTGACTGAGCTTGTTAATGCAGGAGGCGACAATCGTATTGTCCAAAGATGCCATTAATAACCCTAGTGCCATGGCAAGAATGATGAGGTTATTGTTTGAACGTGATTTTTCCATCCTAAACCCTCTTTTCCTGTTCTAATTTATCCATACGATCGAGCCCCTCTTGGATCGCTTCCAGCTTAGCACTATATTCCTTAATTCCGATTTCAATGCATATGATATGTCCAGGCTGCATGGTGCTTTTATACATGGCGTATTTATCGCGCAACTGATCGAGCTGTGTCTGTGTATACTCTTGTGCCTGCTTCAACCACATAACTACCATGTCATTACCTACCAGCTGGCCGAAATAAAGCCGCATCAGGAAATCTGATTTAACCGTATCCGTTTCCATCGGGCTGTGCAGATATTCGTAAAATCTGCTTTTTCCAGCCTCTGTGATGGTGAACACATTTTTATTCGGCTTGCCCTCTTGCAGCACATTTTCCTTCGTGATCAATGCCTCTTTTTCCATCCGATGCAGCATCGGATAAATCGTTCCATAGCTTGAGCTATAGAAATAAGAGAAAATATCCTCGAACAATTGTTTAATTTCATAACCGGATAATGATCGTTTCATAAGCATGCCTAAAATAACGTCCTGACTGTTCAAAGTAAATGTTCCTCCTTGTCATTTTACTTAGGATAGAATGGGTATAGGTGTAATAAATATCCATATTTATATTACGATCCATAATATATCACTCCGATATATGCGGTGTCAATATATAGAAATAAAAACAATTAGTAAATAAAAAAGAATGAGTAGATCATTCACTTTTCATAAATTTCTACCTAACGATAGGTTGAAAAATAATAATAAGAGTGATATTCTAAAACAAATTCAAGGTACAGGAGGAGTTGCAATGAGTAAAAGCGAGGAAACATTGGCATCCATCAAAGAAGTGAGCTATCAACTATTTGCAGAGGTGGGCATTACGAAAACGACTTATTCGATGATTGCTAAAGCGGTTGGAATAGCTAAGCCGTCCATTTATTATTACTTTAAATCGAAAGAAGATCTCATAGCGGCAATTTTTGAAGACTTGTGCAGCGCGATTCAGTTCTCGACATTTTTTGAAATGGATACTTTTACAAAAGATAATTTTGAGGAGAAGCTTGTTGAGCTCGGAATCCATATGATTGATGAGCAGGCTAAGGACCCTTATTATAATCGTGTCTTACAGGAATATATGTTAATGGCAACAAGGTATCCCTTTTATCACGAGAAGCTGCTTATGATCCAAAAAGGGTATTTGCACGGCTTTGAGATGCTGATGGAGAAAGCTAAACATTTTGGACTTGTTTCAGATCAGGCGAGTGCTGCCAAAGCACATATGCTTGCCTTAGTGCTTGATAACATTGGCAACTTTATGATGCTAGTTGAACATATTGATTATAAACAGATCTGGGTAGAGGCTGTAAGCGGCGTTTTCAAAGGAAGTGATGCTAGTGGAAGCAAGTAAACGATTGATTGGGCTGGATTTTGCCCGTGCATGGGCGCTGTTCGGTATGCTTATCGTAAACTTTATTGTAATTACAAATGCTGAGCATAATGGCCCCGCGTGGTTGATTACCGTTACTTCGTTATTTCAAGGACGAGCCTCGGCTTTATTCGTTTTACTTGCTGGCATAGGCATTTCGTTCATGTCTCGGAAAGCTGTTGCTAGTCAAAATAAAGCAAAGATTATAGCTATTCGCCAAATGATTTGGAAAAGATCGCTGTTCTTGTTTGTAATCGGATTACTGCTATATGTTATGGAATGGACAGGCGATATTTTACATTATTATGGTGTTTATCTGTTCATGGCAGCAGTGCTAATTACGGTAAGAGACAGGATATTGTATGGACTGGGCGCAGCTATATTAATAACAGCACAATGCCTTCAGCTTGTATTCGATACCTTTAAAGGATGGGGCGGTCCTGTACCGTTTATGCATTATGTGGATTTTTGGACGTTGGAAGGTTTTGTTCGCAATTTATTTTTTAATGGCTATCATCCTATATTTCCATGGTTTTGTTTCTTCATCATCGGACTCTTGATAGGAAGAATAGATTTTCATAACAAGGCGCTTCGAATGAAGCTGCTGATCATTGGAGCAAGTGTCACGATAACGATGGAGCTGCTGTCAAAAATGCTAACTTATTTGTTCATCCCGAGCATGGGCAGCGAAAGTGCTGAGTTTTTGTTCAGCACAGGTCCGATTCTGCCGAATGTTTTGTACATCTTATCTGCATCGGGTTCGGCTATTGCCTTCTTAATTCTAAGTCTGTTCTTGACTGAAAAATATGATAAGGGCTGGTTTATAAACGCCATTGTTCACACTGGCCAGTTAACGTTAACTCATTATGTTAGTCATGTGGTGATCGGTATTGGTGTTTTAATCGCATTAAATCGACTAGAAAACCAATCGTTGATATTCGCCTCTATATACTCAATTTGTTTTTTCTTATTTAGCATTCTATGTAGCGTGCTTTGGCGTAAGAGATTTTCAAGAGGGCCGATTGAACTGCTGATGAGGAAAATTACGGGATAAAACGGCAAGCTTTCCATCCGCTTTCTTTACAATAACGAAGTTAACAACAACACCACTCCATCAGGAGTGGTGTTGTTGTTTTATATTTATCTTATAGTTTGGTTAAGGGGTAGCTTTGACCGCCTGACCTTTGGGATGACGAGGAGCAGCATAAGTGCTCGGATTAGCTTTGTTCATTGCTTTTCTCTGCTGCACATTGTTTCGAACAAGCGCGAAGATGACGAGCAAGGTACCGAAAAACTCATAAGCGCTAATGTGGTAGCCTTGAAAAGCCATAATGACGAAAGTAGTAATCGGAACGAAATTAATAAACAATATGCCATTTAGCGGCGATAATAATTTGATGCCTGCATTCCAGCATAACAAAGCGGCTAATCCAGGCAATAGAATCATAAAGGACATTTCATATTTGATTGAAAGTATCGCTTCCCAAGTGGGTACAGGCAGCACGCCAAAGGTGGATGCTAGTGTAACGATAACAAAAGATACGGCGCTGCCGAGCAAACAGGTTAACGTGGAATAGCGGAGTATGGACCACTGTTTAAACTGCGTACCGCCCATGGAGTAGATCACCCATCCAACAACTCCTATAAAGATGAGCAGAAGCGGGAAAATATGTTGGCCAGCCATCATGAAGAACGCTAATTTTCCGTTCGTAATGACGAGTAAGGCGCCTACAAGGGCGATGGCAACACTCGTCAGCATATATTTTTTTGGTGCGGTTTTTTTAGTGACCCACAATACCATAATAGATATCATCGGCATAAGTACTTCCATTATTGAAGCGGCGACGGTGCCGGATTCCCCCATGAGATGCTGTCCAAGGAATACGGCCATATTGTAGACTGTAAAGGCCATTGTCCCATAAAACAACAGAGATTTACCTCTGCCCTCTAAGCGGAATGCAGATTTACCCTCTTTCACTAACAAGAGCACGCTCAGAATGATTGCAACGACAAAATAGCGAATAAACGAGAAATAAAATGGATCAATTTGCTGTAAAGCAACGTGGGCTACAGGAAACATGGCTCCCCACGACATACTTGCAACGAGGCAAAGTATAGAGCCGATAATGACTTGTTTTTTAAGCACGAGTGGTCTCTCTCCCTAATAGAAATTATGCCGAGTTATTGTCTATTTCCAATGATAGGGGGTTGCAAGATGATAGTAAAACGATTGAAAATAAAGTTTATCATCATTTATAATGATATCTAACATATAAGATCATCTGAATCGAATGGCAGTGGAGGGGTGCGCTTGGAATTTAAGGATTTGAAAATTTTTCAAACCGTTGCTGCACACGGCAGTATCAGCAAAGCAGCGCTCGAGCTGAATTACGTGCAATCAAATGTAACAGCAAGAATTAAACTGCTGGAAAAAGAGCTGGATACGCCATTATTTTATCGCCATAAGCGCGGAATGATTTTAAATACGGAAGGTAAACGTCTGCTCGAGCATTCGAAAGAGATCTTGTCCAAAATGGAAGAAATGAAGCGTACCTTTCACAATAAAACCAATCCTTCCGGTGTCCTAGAAATCGGAATTGTGGAAACCGTTATCGCACTTCCTCATATTTTATCGTCGTATTATAGCAAGTATCCGAATGTAGAGTTATCGTTGACAGCCGGAGTGACGGATCAGCTGCTGCAGGAGGTTCTCGATATGAAGCTGGATGGCGCTTTTGTTACCGGACCAATCAGGCATCCTTTAATCGAGCAGGTAGAGGTTATTCAAGAAAAGCTAGTGCTGGTGACCAAAGGTGATGCGTTCTCGATGGACGACATTACGACAAAACCGCTCTTGCTCTACAACAAAGGCTGCGGCTACCGCGGGAGACTGGAAAGCTGGATGAAGGTAGAAGGCATTATTCCAAAACAAATTATGGAGTTTGGCACTTTTGGGACGATTATTGGCAGTGTGGCAGCGGGTGTAGGCATAACGATTATTCCCGAATCCTCGATTATTGATTTGGCTGCTAACGGCACCGTTTACTGTCATAGTGTACCTGAGCCATATCGTGATATTACGACAATTTTTATTCGGCGCAAGGATTCCTATTTAACGAGTACATTACAATGCTTTATTGATGAAATCATTGCTCGGACAAGCGGAGTGAAATCGAATGTGATATGAAAAAAAAGTCGGTGCAGGGATTACGCCTGCACCGACTTTTTTCATAGCCTTTCATTATTCGAACCACTGTCTCGGCCCTATCGTGTGGAAGCTCTCCGTCTGATCTGGATTCAAAGCATCTTGGATACGTTTATAAGTAAAGTCACTCAATGGTCTAGGCAGATCATCAATGCTGCAATACTGGCAGGCAGTAATTTCTTTATAACAAGGCTGAGGAGCTTGATTGTTTACGGTTTTGCAAATGAAAACAAAGTGGTGCATATCATGATGCGGCTCGTAGTATACACCCGTTAAGCGATCTACGGTTACCTCGAGACCTGTTTCTTCTAATACTTCTCTTCTTGCCGTTTCCTGCGCAGACTCGTTTTGTTCGGATAACCCGCCGGGTATTTCCCAATTGTATTTACCATAGTTATGTTTCACCAGCAGAACACGATTTTCAGAATCAACGATAATAGCAGCCGCACCAACCGGTTTGTTTGACAATTAAAGTCCTCCTATTTATCTGTATGAATAATGGCATTCTCTATACGGAACCATATGGAAAAAAGTTGCAGCGATATTTACAATACCTTCACCCTGAGATAATAGAGCAATGATATCTTCTTGTTATGATGAGGCAGTCATGTTTATGTGGATTGTCAAAATTGTTTACAAAGGAGATTATTATGAACTACGTCAACAAAAAGGTATTATCTATTCTGTTATCCTTGGCATTATTGCTTGGTTTGCTCGGAGCAGCCGCACCATCCCCGGTCGCTGCTGCTTCTGCGACTGAGCCGGTGACGTTACTGCCGGGAAATTCGGTTTGGAAATATTACGATAAAGGTATGGATCAAGGCACAGTATGGAGGTCTACTTATGACGACTCGGCATGGAGCTCAGGCAATGCCCCGCTTGGTTATAAGGATTCTGGCGCTGTAATTAGTGCAGCTGGCTTTGGCGCACTGAAAACAGTTGTAGATTATGGAACGAATAAAAGTAAAAAACCTCGGACGACATATTTTCGGACGAATCTGAATGTAGATAAGAACAGTATTGATCATTATGGACAGCTGCTAGCTACTTTTGCCATTGATGATGGTGCAGTGGTTTATGTAAATGGAGTAGAGGTTGTCCGTCTGGGCATGCCGACAGGCGAAATTAAGTATTCTACAGCGGCATCTTCGAATGCGAGTGATCCCGTTGTTTATCCGGATGTAGACCTTACAACAGCATTAAAGGATACCTTAAAAGACGGTAATAATGAGCTTGCTGTTGAGATTCATCAGCAAAGCGACGGCAGCTCGGATCTCTTCTTTGATATGAAGCTGATTGCTCTGCAAGAGGCACCTAAGGTAGAAGTAAGTAAAGTGACGGTCACTTTCAATGGTGATCCCGTCAGTTCCAAAGGATTTACATGGTACACGCCGTTGGATGTGAATCGAGCTAGTCAAAGTGATTTGCAAGTTGTAGAAAAAACAGGTGCTGCAGCAGATTTTACGAACGCAATAGCATTTACGGGTCGTTCAACCGTTGCCAACAATTCCTTAGCAGAGCTTGTTCATAAAGCTGAAGCGACGGGCTTGAAAGCGAACACGACGTATTTCTTCCGTGTCGGCGATCAGTCGTTGAATTTGTGGAGTGAAACAGGTACATTCCAAACCGCACCAACAGGCGGAGCGTTCTCCTTTATTGATTTAACAGATACACAGGCGAAGGAAAAAGATGAGGCACAAACATCGGGCTCAACCATCGCTAAGGCGCTGGAAACTGTGCCAGATGCAAAATTCGTCGTTCATAATGGCGATGTAGTTGAGAATGGGACATCCGAGCAGGAATGGAATTGGCTGCTTGGCTATTCACAAGAGAGCTTGCTGAATACAACGATTGTGCCTTCAGCAGGTAACCATGAAAATAAAAACTATGCGTTTTACGATCATTTTAATGTGAAGCAAGCTGAGAATTCAGCAACGGTAACAGGTGCTTATTATTCGTACGATTACAGCAATGCTCATTTTATCGTGCTGAATTCGAACGAGAACTCAACTGAGTATGCGAATTTCTCAGTAGACCAAGTAGAATGGTTAAAGAAAGATGCAGCAGCAGCGAAAGCGGCAGGCGCAGAGTGGATCATCGTAAATATTCACAAAGGTCCATATACGACTTCAAACCATGCGACAGACAGCGATATTATGGGCGCTAACGGCGTAAGAAGCAAAATCGCTCCACTCATGAATGAACTAGGCATTGATTTTGTACTTCAAGGACATGACCATATTTTTGCTCGTACAAAACCAATTAAAAAGGATGGCACTGCAGAATCGGTTGAAAAAATTACAGAAACTCTAAATGGACAAACGATTGAATATGCAGTAAAGCCTGACGGCACGATTTATATGATTCCAGCTACAGCGGGTGAGAAGGTTTATTTCAAAAACCAAGATGCACGGCTTGGCGATGCGTATTTCAATCTCTTCGACAAAGCGGATGAAAATCATGCTCGCAAGTATGGCAACACGACAAGTGCTGCACGTGGAAAGGTACAGAACTTCGTTGGCGTTAACATTGACGGAGGTAAACTTACAGCAGTTGTTTATGAGATTGACCAGCAAGTAAATGCAGGTAAGCCATTCATCGTGGATCAATTCGGGATTCTAAAAGAAGAAAAACCAGACTACAGCAAAGAAAAAGTAAGCAAAGTAACGGTAACTTTTAACGGTGATCCAGTAAGCTCCAAAGGTTTTGCATGGTACACTTCACTGCTTCTTAAAGGCAATGACCTGCAAGTGGTAGAGAAGACGAACGCAGCGCCAGATTTCACAAAAGCAATTAATTTTGCAGGGCGTTCTACCGTTTCTTCCAACTCACCTTCTGAGCTTGTCCATAAGGCAGAAGCAACGGGCTTGAAGGCAAATACGTCTTACAATTTCCGTGTGGGTGATGCGGCACTGAACATTTGGAGTGAAGTAGGAACATTCCAAACCGCACCAGTAAACGGAGCATTCACATTCATCGACTTGGCGGATACGCAAGCCAAAGAAGAAGATGAGGCGAAGCTTTCGGCTGAGACGCTGGAGAAAGCACTGGCTACAGTACCAAGCGCACAATTCGTTGTGCACAACGGTGATATTGTAGATACAGGCACAAAAGAAGAGCAGTGGAACTGGCTGCTTGGCCATTCACAAGAAAGCTTGCTTAACACAACCATTGCACCATCAGCAGGTAACCATGAAGATAAGAACAATGCATTCTACGAGCATTTTAATATCAAACAAGCAGAGAACTCTGCAACGGTAACGGGTGCATACTACTCGTACGATTACAGCAACGCACACTTTGTTGTGCTGAACTCGAATGAAACTTCGGCAAAATATGCGAACTTCTCCGAGGCGCAAGTCGAGTGGTTGAAAAAAGACGTGCAAGCAGCGAAAGCAGCAGGCTCGCAGTGGATTATTGTCAACATTCACAAAGGTCCATATACGACTTCAAACCATGCAACGGACAGCGATATTATGGGCGCTAACGGCGTAAGAAACCAAATCGCACCGATTATGGCAGAGCTCGGAATTGACTTTGTAGTACAAGGTCATGACCATATCTATGCTCGTACAAAACCGATCAAAAAGGATGGAACAGCAGCAGCAACAGAGAAGATTACTGAAACACTGAACGGTGAAAAGATTGAGTATACGGTGAATCCGGATGGTTCAATCTACATGATTCCTGCAACAGCAGGTCCGAAGGTATACTACAAGAATGTAAAACCAGCACTTGGCGAAGCTTATTACAATCTGTTCGAGCGTGCGGAAGAGAACCATGCGGCTAAATACGGCCCAGATAAGAACGACAGCACACGCCCAGTTCGCGGTCAAGTACAAAACTTCGTTGGCATCACGATCGATGGCAACAAGCTAACGGCTGTAACATATGAAATTGACCAAACCTTGAACGATGCTAAACCATTTATCGTAGATCAATTCGGTATTGTGAAGAAGGAAAAAACAGATCCGGGACCAGGTCCAGGAACAGGTCCGGGTACAAACCCAGAAACGAATCCAGGAAAAGATCCGGGAACTAACCCAGGTACAAATCCTGGTACTGGAACTGGCGGCGGTAATGAGTCAGAAGTTGTATTGAAGGATATTGCAGGCCACTGGGCAGCATCAGCTATCAATGAAGCTGTAAAAATTGGTTTCGTTAAGGGTTATGAAAACAGCCAGTTCCGCCCGAATAAATCAGTTAATCGTGCAGAGTTTATCACGATGCTGGCTCGTGCGCTGAATCTCTCTGACTCAGGCAAAGCTTTAAGCTTCAAGGACTCTGATAAAATACCTGCATGGGCACAATCGTTTGTTACGCAGGCTGTTGAATCAGGTATCATTAGCGGATATGCTGATGGCACATTTGGTCCTGAGAAGGAGCTGTCTCGTGCAGAGATGGTCGCTATGATTGTTCGTGCAAGTGGAATAAAAGTAAATCCAAATGCTAAGCTTTCCTTTGCTGATTCCAAATCTGTTCCCGCATGGGCTGTTCCATACGTTGCAACCGCAGTAGAGGCGGGACTTGTTAGCGGCGTTGGCCAGAACCGTTTCGCTCCTCAGCAGATTGCCACTAGAGCAGAAGCAGTAGCACTCATTATTGGTTTGCTTAACAAAACGAAATAATCATAACTTTTATTCAGAAAAGCCTGCAGGCTTCACCAATTGGTGGAGCTTTGCAGGCTTTTTATTATGGAAAATGCATGTATGTTAACGAGCGGCTGCGGCTAAAATATTGCCGATTGCTTGCTTCGCATCATTTTTGATTTGTTCAAGTTGATTGTAATCAACAGCTTGCGAGTATAATTGTTCCCGTTCATCTTGCAATGTCTTGGCTAGAGCTAGCTGCTGAACTGATGTTTTGATCTGCGCAGCGTAACGGTTTTTTATTTCGGTAATGGTTTCTGAATGCGCTTCATCTGTTCCAGGTGTAATGCAGCTGGCATACATATCGATCATTTCATCGCCTGAACGATCGGGAAAGTACTCATGTGGCGCTGTACTGTCGAAAATTGCGAAGCCAAGCTCACGAACGATGACCATATCTAAGCTGTTTGGATCGAAGCCGCAATGATAAATCTCAACATCTAGTCCGCGATCGACCCCGGCTGCAGCTATTTTTTTGAGCATGGTGGATTTGCCTGAGCCGGCTCTGCCTTTAACGAAATATCGTTTTAAACCATCCGTCAGATTCGGGACAAAATCGAATGAGCCCTTAGCTGTAGCAGCGCCCAAAAAACGGTGATCAACACGGCTTGTTTTCTCCAGCCTGTTATCGCCATAAAATGTATTGATGTACGAAGCTGTCAGCTCATCGGCTGCTTGGAAATTCATGTTCTGAATATAGACGCTCTCCCAGTCGTCATGAATACGAAGCGCCTCAGCAAAGCCAGCATAAGCTTGATCGTACGCCTGCGTAATTTGTGTACTTAAAATCTCGATCTCTGGCTTTAGCGCCTGCAGCTCTGCTGCATCTGCGGCCTCGCCGAGATGAATGTATTGAACGGATGCTCCAAGCAAAGCGGGATCAATAAAGCGCGGCGGTGTTCCATCAACAAGGCCGAGACGGAGTGCGGGAACGATGAGTCCATCTAGCGAGCCATTATCGAAGGGGGAGTGCAGCAGCCAAATGTCATAGCCACCCTGCGCGATGCCGTCAGCGATAGAACGAATGAGGTTTGATCGTTCTAAAGCAGGTCCTTCTTTCAAAATAAATAAACGCTCCAAATCTTGCAAAGACGAGTCGAACAGGCTGGTCAAGCCGCGAGCTGTATTTCCGTTCACATAGAAGTTTTTGATGATTCCAGTCATAACCGTCACACCTTCCTAGGCTAATGTCATGCTGCATACTCCATCGTATTATTTCCATGTTGAATTGGTGCTAGTATCCAATTTCCTTTATTGTGCCTTTAACGTAAGAACGGTAAGCTCTGGCCGGCAATGGAAACGAACGGGAATGCGTGTCATTCCTATCCCGCGAGTGGTGTACACTTGCAATTTGCTGTTCAGTACCTGATACAAACCGGCAGTATACTTGCTCCCGTAGGGAGGTGTATACAGTGCCCCGACTAAAGGAATACGCACTTGTCCGCCATGGCTATGGCCTGACAATTGCAGGTCGACCGGATAGCGGGCATACTCATCAGCAAAATCCGGCTCATGCGCGAGCAGAATGGTACTGGAACCGTCTGGAATGCCTTGCAAAGCCTGATCGATATTTGGGTGTCCAACCATCGGATCATCGACCCCGGCAATATAGAGATGCGCTGAGCCCTTTGTTAACGCGACATGCTGGTTATCGAGCACATGGAATCCAGCTTTTGATAGCCCCCTGGTAACTGCTCTTCGATTGCCGAAGGCATCGTGATTGCCTAGAACGGCATATTGCCCAAATGGCGCTTGCAGCTTCGAGAGCTTCGAGAGGAAGGCAATGGCTTCCGGCATATACGCGGTGGATTGATCGAGCAAATCACCTGTGAAGCAAATAAGGTCTGGTTTTGCCCGCCTAACTTGCTCTGCAAGCTCAGTCAGCAGTTCAGGTTTAGAATGAAAGCCGAGATGCAGGTCACTGAAATGAACGATGCGAAAGGAGTTGAAGGAGGGAGGCAGCTTTGGGATGGCAACCTTCACCTGTTTAACCTCAATCCAATACGGCTCAACTAGATTCGAATATACGCCGGATAAAGCAGCGGTTCCCATCAGCCCCAAAGTTACATGCAAGCTCTTCTTCAAAAACGTCCGTCTACTCATAGGTGCTGAAGTTGATTGCATAATGCCTCCATTTTCCTTGTTGATGTCTTCCAATGATGATCTTTAAGTGCAATCATAGTCCTTTTTTGTTACGTCAATGTGACAAAAAAATAAGGCACCGCAACAGGGTTGTCGCAGTGCCTTTAATTCGTACTCGTATCTATAGGCAACGAGAAATAAAATGTAATTTCCTCGTTTTCGATATGAAAGCCAAACGGTGCTTCATGCTTTTGCAAAATCGTTCTCGCGATCGATAAGCCTAAGCCCGTTCCGCTAAGCTGTTTGTTGCGGGAGCTCTCCATTACATAAAAGGGTTCCCATATCAAATCCCATTGTCGCTGCTCATCATTTTCAATCCCATTCGTGATCGAGAAATGTAAAAAATCATCTTTATTCAGAGCAGTAATACGAATTTGTTGATTGGTTGAATATTTCATTGCATTGGAAATGAAATTGTTCAAAACCATCTCTATCTTCTGCTCATCAGCGAATATATGGTGCTGGTTTAGCAAGCTGTCATCTACAGATAGCTGAATAGCTTCCTGTTGAATGGAAAAACGATATTTTTGCAAGGTTCGATGGAGCAGCTGTTTGAAATCAAAGGTGTTCATCCGATAAAGATCAGTTTGCAGCTTGGAGAGCT
Source organism: Paenibacillus sp. NRS-1760 (assembly GCF_050467785.1). NCBI lineage: Bacteria > Bacillati > Bacillota > Bacilli > Caryophanales > Paenibacillaceae > Paenibacillus > Paenibacillus sp. NRS-1760. The sequence continues at coordinate 210,943 of NZ_JBITPK010000008.1, forward strand.
CAAGCAGCTTGCCCACCAGCATCGCAATGTCATCGGTTTGCTGCTGGATAACATCAATATAGGTACCGTCGTCCATTCCGTCTTTTATTCCTGAAGAATAAGCCTTTATTAAGGATAGAGGGGTCTTCAGTTCATGCGAAATGTTGGCTATAAATTGCCGTAAATTCTCATTTCTCGCTTCCAGCTCATGATGGGCATGCTCTAATTTATCACTCATTTGATTGATGCTCTCTGCTAAGGCTTCAATTTCATCGCCCGTACGAATATGAACCTTGGTAAACGATAAGCTTGAAATGCCTTCAGCTGCATCTTGTATTTTGGCAAGCGGTCGAACGATGCTTCTTGTGAAAAGTGCTGACAGGATGATCAGCAGCAGCAGCTCGCCTGCATAAGTATAGAGGGTAAATTGATTGACGATGGTTAATGTTTCTGCCGAGTGGGATATCGATTCACCGACTACAAAAACGATCTCATCTTTTTTCATAAAGGTAACGAGAAAGCTGGATTTCAGCTTCTCTTGATTGTAAATTTTTCTGACCATTTGATATTCGTTAAGCTTCTCAAGGCTTTCATTCGTGATCCAAAACTTGCTCAGCGTAATGCCTTTTTTATTTAAAAGACCTATAATTGTTTCATTTAGCGCATTCAAATTTGCTGTGACTGGTGTGTTTACAATGGTAACATCGTATTTGTTCTCAAGAGCCTCCATATTACGCAATAACTGCTTTGTATCCATGGCATCGAGCTGCTCAGTTATAGCTGCAAGGGCATGCTTTTTTTTATACAAAAGATATTTGGGCAAGAAAAACGAATTCATCACAAATGAGAAAATAACGACGATACAGAACACGAACAAAATTCGCCCAATCAACTTTTTGTTTAGCTTATTCATGCGGTTCTTCCAGGCTGTAGCCCATCCCTCTATGTGTTCTGATCAAATGATCGCCGATCTTTGCTCTAAGCCTGCGGATATGCGTATCGACAGTTCGTTCTTCGCCAAAATAATCGAATCCCCAAATACGATCGAGCAGAGCTTTCCGTGAAACGATGATCCCTCTGTTTTCAATGAGGTACTTCATTAAATGAAACTCTTTATTCGTAGCCTGTAGGTCGGTCTCATCTCTAAAAATTTTTTGGCTATCGATATCTACTTTTATATTTCCTATCGCAATTTGATTGTCCATATGAAGCAGCTTCTTTACTCGCAAAATCAATATACGCGGGTCAAACGGCTTGCTGACATACTCATCTGCTCCAGATTGAAGGGCGATGAGCTCATCCTCGTCTTCCCCTTTTGCCGTCAGCATCAATACCTTCGTTTTGCTTTGTTTTTTGATTTCTTTGCATACCTCAATACCATTTATTTTAGGCATCATCCAATCTAATACCGCTAAATGGATGTTGTTTGAATAGAAAATGTTCAGCGCTTCCTCTCCATCCTGTGCTAGGAAAGTATGAAAGGCTTCTTTCTCAAAATACGCTTTTAAAATCTTGAGCATAAAGGGCTCATCATCGGCAATTAATATATTCATTAAAGGCTCCTTCCCAGCAATGTAGAGAGATAGAATACGTAAGGAATATGATACCTGTTATTAGAATAAGCTGTACATCTTGTTTTTGTTTCATACCAGCGGAGCCTCAGGTCAAGCGGCTGTAAGAAAACCATAACTAAATACGACTACGACAATGAGAAAAAATAAGACAACCAAGCAAGCAGCTATTTTCATCTTATTATAAACCTGTCTCGTTGATCAGCTCTTCTCGGTTCCCGGCCACTTTAATCAGCTCCATGATTTTAGAGGCACCTTCCCCATTTTCAAAGCTGCTCATATGCTCGGCGTATACGAATCGGTGCTCATACAGCTGCATAATCGCCTTAACAAAGCTTTGAGCGGTCATTTGCTCTTGAAGCAGCAGCTTGGCAAAGCCGGCCTGCTCAAAATATTGTGCATTCATAAGCTGCCCTACGCGGCTTCCCCCCTTGTATGCGAAATAAGCAGCATTTCTTCTGCAGCGCAAGCAGCTCATGCCTTGTTGTTTCCACCATTTGGTTAATGCTATCGGCCTCTAGGCTGCCGCCCATTCTTAGTAGAACGGGCTTATCGGAAGTAAAGCCGCAAGCATGGAGCGCGCGCTGAATATTGTCCGACTTTAAACTTTGCTTCAAAATTGAACCTATATACGGCTTTGTAACGACGATCGTTTTATTTTTCAAAGCTTGTTCCTCCCGTTTATCTGAACGATGAATAAGAACAAGCATAAAGTTTGAATGTTACACCAATATGGCAAAAATCATTTACGGCATTTGGTCATGCAATAGCGGTTCTATTTACAAAAAAAATAAGCCCTTATCAGGAGAGCTCATGCTAAATTGGGATAGACTCATTTTCTCCTATACAGACGATGAACGATGCTTGCCATGAGAATGCCGAGTATAAACCCTGAAATCGGAGCTACAACAGCTATCCCGATATAGTTGGAGCTGGACGTGAAGATGAGCTTTAACGTTAAAGTCAGCAATATACAAAATAAAACAATTGCCTAATATACCATTTTGTGTTTCGTGGCAGCGCCTGTATAAACAGATTCCAATTTAGCTTTATTTATAAAGCGGTATAACAGCATTGCTTCTATAACTAGACCGACGATGGATAACGTTCGCTGAAACCATTTGTATAGCGGTATCCCGGCAATTGATTCACGAAGAACAGGAAATGTAGTAACGAACCTGCCTGAATAGTGCGTGCATGCATCGATTAAAAGATGTGAATAGAAGCCAATGATGACGGAGATGAGAAACACCAGCCAGCTCTGCACTGTGTTAAGTTTCCATCCATGGGCGAGGCTGTAGGCTTTACGATCTAAACTCCCAAGCGCAGGCAGGTTTATAGCTAAGGGAACTTTTACAACACAATGAAACAAATAAGCGAGCAAAATGCTCAGCGGTATCGCTTGATAGATCAACCCGCCAAAGGAATGGCCGATCGTCTGATAGGGCTCAAGCGCAATAAAATATTCAAAGTCAGGAGACATACTCCCGAGAACGAGACCAGTTAAGCTAAAATAAGCAGGCTTAATCGCTTTTAAAGGTGCAATATATAGCGGATGAGCAAAGGTGAACGGCAATTCGGCACCTCCTAACGGGTCTATTTTAAAATAGGAAGACGGTACTTTTAAAAGAAATGTAACATTATAGGCCAAGGGAGGGGCATTAACATAATAATTGGGCGCTTTCCCCCCTTGTTTTAATGAGGTAATTTTGGGACAATAATAAGCAGATTGTTTGTTTCGGCCTACTAGCTAGAATAGGGCTGCTTTTTAGCAGTTTTGAAAAGAGGATTAGTTATGACTAAAGCATCTATATATGGATTAACGTTTGATCAGCTGACGGAATGGCTGAAAGAACGAGAGTATACAAAGTTTCGGGCATCACAAGTATGGGATTGGCTTTATCGGAAGCGTGTAACGGCTTTTGAGGATATGACGGATGTGAAGCAAGAGATCATTCAGCTGCTTTCCGAGCATTTTGTCATTCAAACGCTTACCGAGCATACGAGGCAGGAATCAGCGGACGGAACGAATAAATTTTTGTTCAAGCTGCATGATGGCAACTTAATAGAGACGGTACTAATGAGACATAAATTCGGCTTATCGGTTTGTGTGACGACACAAGTAGGCTGTAATATTGGCTGCAGCTTCTGTGCGAGCGGTCTGCTTGCAAAGAGCCGTGATTTAACGGGCGGAGAGATCGTGGAGCAGATTATGAAGGTGCAGCTTCATTTGGATCAGGCGCAGAAGGGCGAGCATGTCAGTCACGTCGTTGTCATGGGCATCGGCGAGCCATTCGATAATTTTGAGAACCTGACAGACTTTATCGGTGTAATTAAGAGCCAGAAGGGGCTTGCGATCGCCGCTAGACATATTACCGTATCAACGAGTGGCTTAGCGAACAAAATCGTGGAGTTCGCCGATTCGGATCTACAGGTTAACCTTGCCGTTTCCTTGCATGCACCGAATGACGAGCTTAGAACACGTATTATGAAAATAAACCGAGCGATTCCCATTGCGAAATTGATGCAATCCATCGATTATTATTTGGAGAAAACGAATCGGAGAATTACGCTTGAATATATATTGCTGAAGGACGTTAATGACCAAAGAGAGCATGCAATAGAGCTTGCACAGCTTATTGGTCATAGAGGTAACCTCGCTAATGTAAACCTCATTCCCTACAATCCGGTGGATGAGCATAGTCAATACCAACGAACGGATCGCGAAACGGTGCGAGCTTTCTATGATACGCTTAAGAAACAGGGTATCAGCTGCAGCGTTCGCCTTGAGCATGGTACGGATATTGATGCCGCTTGCGGACAGCTGCGGAGCAAACAGATCAAAAAATCCAAAGAGCAGAAATTGGGGCAAGAAAGCTCAGCAGCAGCGTCCCTCTAGAAGCGTATCATACCTTTGCAGCTGCTGCTTTTAAAAGATAATCATGTGAATAATATGAGAACACCTTCTAAAAGAGGTGTTCTTTTTATTTGTTTATACAGCCATTTTTTCTGAATATTTACAATTTCGGATAAGATGGACATACTACGATCATATATTTTTAGATAAGAAGGGTGTATGCATATGAAGAAGAGAATAATGGATGTCATTACAATTATGGTTGGCGCACTTATTTTTGCATTAGCAATCAACTTATTTGTTATTCCGAACGAGTTTGGCGAAGGCGGGGTTACCGGGATAACGATTATTTTATATTATGTTTTTGGATGGGCACCATGGTTAATGAGCTTAATTTTCAACTCCTTTCTGCTCATTGTAGGCTATCGTTTTCTGGATCGACAGACGGTCATTTATACGATCGCAGCGGTGCTTTTCCATTCTTTATTTCTCCATTTAACAGCAGACTGGAGTATTCAATCCGATGAATTAATCGTAAATGCGCTGTTTGGCGGCTTGTTTGGCGGAGCGGGAATTGGGCTCATTATCCGCGTTGGAGGCACGACTGCAGGAACAACAATTTTGGCACGTATCGCGAATAAGTATTTGGACTGGAACATTAGCTATGCCTTGTTGTTTTTTGACTTAATCGTCGCGTTCTCCTCTTATTTCATTATCGGTGCCGAGGCGCTGATGCTTACTATTGTCATGTTATACATCGGTACCAAGGTGATGGACTTCATCATTGAAGGGGTTAATCCGAAAAAAGCGGTCACCATTATATCCAAGGAGCAAGGCAAAATTGCTGAGCAGGTTAATGTGGTGATGGATAGAGGAGTTACTGTTATTTATGGCCGCGGGCACTATACGAAAACACCGCAGGAAATTTTATATATTGTCATTAGCAAGCAGGAACTGAGCCAGTTGAAAAAAATTGTGAAGACATGCGACAAAAATGCGTTTATTACAATTCATGATGTGCGGGACGTATTTGGCGAAGGGTTTATTGATATTTCAAAATGATTACAGCGATTGGTATAAAAAAGAAGGTCGTGGAATTTCGCTTATTTTCGGGATATAGAGTAAAATTAAAACAAGATAGCAGATAGGAGTTGTTTAAATGTCGAAAGACGAAGTAATTTTGACGCAAGAAGGCTTAGAGCAGCTGCAAGCTGAGCTGGATGATCTAAAATATGTGAAGCGCAAGGAATTGGCTGCACGGATTAAACTCGCGATCAGTTATGGCGACTTAAAGGAAAACAGCGAATATCACTCAGCCAAAAATGATCAGTCCTTCATGGAAACGAGAATTCTTATTTTAGATAAAATGCTGAAGAAGGCTCGCGTGATCGAAGCGAAAACCTTAGACCTATCGAAAGTAAGCATCGGTTTAACCGTCATTTTAAACGATATCGAATTTTCTGAGAAGATCGAGTACAAAATCGTAGGTACTGAGGAAGCAGATGTTGCGGAGAACAAAATTTCCTACGAGAGTCCACTGGGCAAAGAGCTGCTTGGTCAGACGGTAGGCAGCATCATTAACGTAAGTGCTCCTATGGGTGTTATTAAATACGAGCTTCTCGAAATCAGAGCATAATTCATTATCCTATAGATCATTGCATCACAGCTAATCCGCCTGAAGCGGGTTAGCTTTTTTTGACGAAAAAGGGCAGAAACGACAGCATCGTTAAAGAACCGATCGATACAAACATATTGCGACAGAAACAGATGAGAAAAGATTAACGGGCATTGGGACTATAGCTTGATGTAAACTAATACTTTGTATGGCAAAGTATTACCATGACTGTTGCAACAAAAAAACATAATCTTTGGAAGCTGTACAAGTTTCCAAAAACCTTTTCTAGGAGGAAAGCCATTATGAACTATCATTTCTTTGTAGGCAACGATAACGGAAACAGTGAGCATGATCTTATCATTGACGGCAAGCTGGTTCAGCAGCCTAATGTAAATTGTACGGTGGACGAGCTTCCATGGAGCGAAGAGCAAACACCAGAGAGCTTTATTAAGAATTTGCAGGATCAGCTGGTTGTAACCATCGACTCGCCATCAGCAAGACCAGGGATGTACTATGTCGGGAAGTTCGCTCTAGAGAGCGGAGAAGTGCTGGACAATCTGCAAATCGGAATTGATCTGAAGAGCGATATGGATTTGCCGGTTATCAATACGCTTGCCCAAATTGCGGCGATGGCTGTTCAGAAGGCGTACGAGGAAGAGAAAAAAATACCTGCACAAATCGATGTGGAAGTAGATATGGCAACGGCGCTTCCGGTTACGCAGCACACGGATGAGACCTCTGCTAAGTTTGAGAAACGATTTACGTCTGGCTTGCACCATGTGACGGTTCATTTGGGCATGCAGCGCGTAGCTGTAAAAATCGTGTTCCCGTTTGCGAAGGTCGTTCCAGAAGCCACTCCGGTTATTTTCACGCTGCAGAAGGATTCGGCGGGCGGCTGGAGAGAGGGCGAAATTTTTGGGGATTTCCTCGAATCTTACGAAGTAGATAAGAAATTCAACGGCAGTTATTTCAAAGAGAAGCGCATTCTTCATGTCGATATTGGAGATGGCTCTACCGAGTATCCGATTACGGAGGGTAATAAGTTTCTGCGTCAATTCGTGCATGGCAGCCATCATGGCGCCGGTTATGCGATTGAAGAAGCGCTGCAGGAGTTTAACCGCCTCATTCATTTGGCGGACAGCCCGCGTCAATTTTTCAGCGATGTCATCAAAAATCCTAACCATAAATACCATGCACGTGCGCTTAAAACATTAAGAAGACCGCTTGAGAGCCAGGTTAGACAAATTGTGCAGCATGTCAAAAAACAGCTGACCAAAGCACGCAATGAAATCGATCTGATTTGCGTTTACGGCGGCGGAAGCATACTTATGCGCTCAGTACTCTACGGACAGCTGAAAGAGCTGTGTACGGAAAGAGAGATGCAGCTGCTGTATATTCCTGCCGAGTACGCAGTGCAGCTGAATGCAATGGGTCTTGATGCATTTGTGCGTGGCAAAATCTATGAGGCATTAAAAAATAAAGCGGTTCAGCCTGCATAAGCTTAATCATCAGGTTGAGGTATAATCTAACGGATTCTGGTAGGTGAGAGGTATGAAGAAAACAAAACTGCCCGGTGAAAATATAAGCTTGAAAACCAAGAAATCAGAGGATCCCTTAATTATGCTATGGTTGAATTCACAATCGAATCTCATGGATTCTCTTCGATATTTGGTTGAAAATGAGATCGCCGTAAATGGCGTTCGGAATTTGCAAGCTTTTGTTCCGATGGAGAGAAGTCGATTGCAAGGCTCATCGGCCTTGCAGCAAGGCAGCGAAATCAGGTCTCCATTAACAGGGGAGGAACAATTGTCAGCAGCGATCGCTGAAGTTAGCGCCGCTGTCACTGCTCCCATTCCTGACCCAAAAGCTTCTCCGGTTGTAGAGGAAGAAATTGATGATGATGATATTGAAGCATGGAGCTAATAAAAAAAGGTAATATAGAGAATTACTTAGTTATGTTATGTATGACTAAGTAATTCAAAGTATTACCGAATAATACAAAACACCACTAAGGGAGGTTTGATCATTCCTTGTGGTGTTTTTTTACGTAAAACAGTTCTTTAAGTCTAGTAACCCTAGTGTATAATAGTAATATGTTCCATTTATTTTCATCATATCCGTTTAGTATATAAGACTATATAGAGGTGGGCCGTCCATGCCTTTTTTCTCACGAAGCTCGAATCCAACCGTTGCTAAACCAAAACCAGCTCCTCCAGCGCAAAGCACTGCACCTGCGCAGCCACAGCAATCGCCTCAATCACCGGTTGTGAATCCTGGGCAGCTCCTGCAATTGCAGCAGACGGCAGGCAATCAGTCTACGAGTGCACAAGTAGGCGGAGCTGCGACTGCCCCTCAGAAGTCACCTAAAGATGTGCGAAAGGATGAGCTCAAAGCAGATCGTGATGCGCAGGTCACTGTCAAACCACAGCAGCTCTTTGATGGGCTTATTCAGCAAACGAGTCAGCATATACATACGTTCTTAAATAGTGATAAACAAACAGCATCGCTAAGAGCCAGTCTGCAGGCTAAAGCCAAGACGGCGGTAGAAGCGAATATCGATCAGAACGGTGTAGCAGAGGCCCATGAGAAGGCAGATGAAAAGCTTTATGCTGCAGAACATGTAGCTGCAAAAGGCATCGTATCCGATACGTTAAAGAAATATGCGAGCGATACTGTCGTGAGCAAGCTTCCATCGAGCCAAAAGAGCCTGCTGGCGAATAAGTTCATTGAAGGCTATAACAAGACGGAGGCAAGGCCTGAGGTTCCTTTAGCTAAACAAGTGTTAGCTGCGAACGCACAGGCGACGAGGGAGGCAACTGCTGAGGCTGAACGGTTGTCTAATGTATCTCTTGCACAGATTAAAAAAGATGCTGTGGACAAGGTTAAGCAAAGTGCAGCATTTCTCGATAGCAGTGTAAACGTTGGCGATTTGGGTAAGGCAGAAGTGGAAAATCGGCATCAAATGGATAGTACGCTTGTTCAGCCAGCTGTTATTAATACGGTTTATACGAATAAGCTGTATGAACCCATCAAAGAAGCTGTCGTTATGAAGCTCGGCGTAGGACGAGGCGCTTGGCGAAGATCCAAAGAACTTAATGCATTCCGTCAGAAGATGAAAGATGCTGCGCGAGAGCAGTCGAGAACGGATATTGACAATCAATTGGACACGAATGCACTAACATCGGGCAAAACGCAGCTCGATAAGAAGTTTACCGGCATGATGGCAAAGAAGGAATCACATGCAACCTCCAAGGGCTCTGTCGATGCAGCTATGACTACTGAGGCAGTCAATATCACGAAAAGAGTGCTGCCTGAAGGGGATATTAAGAAGCTGCTGAAAGAAGCAGCACAAACCTCAGCATATGGCGTAGCACGTACAAACGCTCCGGGTGTAAAAGTAAATGAAGCTGCTTTAGTTGGTGCTGAGAAGAAAGCGATTGAACTGCTGAAGAGCAAACAAACCGAAGCGGTGAACGCTGTTCGAAGCATTACGAAAGGCGATAAAAAGGTGCCAGGCTCGAAGCCGGATGCTGCGCAGCTTGCGGCACTTGCTGAGAAAACGAAGGAGCAGGTTACGGCGGATGATATAGCCGGCAAAGCCATTAAAAAAACAGTAGAGGCTCCTACGCTAAACAAAGGGCTCTTCGTTATAGGCAAGGTGCTTGATCTTGCCGCGCCGAATATTGGCGACTCCAGCTCGTTCAGCTTTGATTTGAAAATACCCGTTCATGCTAGCGGCGTCTATGTTCTGTTCGGACTGGCAGGCTCGGTAGGCAGAGAAGACAAAGAATTAACGATGGCTGCTGAAATTACTTTCGGAGCAGGCTTCCAGTCGTTTGGCTTCGACGCCAATTTCCGTGCGGGCTTCTTCCTAGAGAGTATAGGAACGGATTCAGCCGGTGTCATGAATTTAACCTCGTACGGTATGTACAGGCAAATAAGAAACATTTCCGATAGGGCAGCGGATTATCTCTGGGGTATGGGAGGTAAGTCCGGTATGGCCGAGGTCGAAGAAGCGGAAATATGGGCAGCTATGATCGAGGAAAAGGAGCTGCAAAAAGCAGGCAATCATGTTGATATTGGCTTAACCTTTAAGGGAGAGGCTGAAGCGAATGCAGGGGTAGCCGAGATGGGAGCAGCCCTTGGCTATAAGTTCTTAGGCCGCTTTGACAAAGAAGCTCTTGAGAAACAATCGCCTAACGGATTTGGCGGAGCAACGGATCTGACGAAGCTGAAGGAAAAGGCAGCAACCCTCCGCAGAGGTATGAATGTGCATGTTATGGAAGCCTCTGCCGAAGCGAAGGTGAAGTTGGGCGGCAACGACATCGCCTTTGGACTCGAAGCAGCAGGTTCCGTCATCAATAATAATTTGAGATCGCTCGAAATTACAGCTAGCGGCTCTATTCCATTCCAATTCGGTGAAGATGCGGGCGAATGGGTGAAGATTGCATCGAAAGTAGCGACACCTGTAGCTGGCTCGGCCAAAAATCTCGTTGGCCTTATCACTAGCAAAGTGAAAAAGGATAAGGATCTGGTGGCGAAGGGTGCAGGCTCAGCTTTGGATACCGGGACGGATCTGTTATTTGTAGTTCCGCAATTTGAAGCAGCCGGCAAAAGCCTTGCCTCAAAAATCCAAGGCGACGAAACCGTCAATGATACGATTCGCGGTTGGCTAACGGGTGATTCAAGTGCTAGCGCGATTGAACAAGGCAACAAAATAGCGCTCGCAAGCTCGCTAGATTTGAGTATTGGGTTTAGCAAAAAGTGGGATAAGGATAATAAGTCCAAAGGCTGGGAAATTGCATTGGAAGTTACGCAAACGAAGTCATTCGAAGTGGAAGCAGGCATCGTGAATGTAGCGGTAGAGAAGTCCAAGCGACTTGGAAAGCTGCAATATGAGCAGGATGCGAGTGGATCGGGATCCATTTCAGGAGAATTGGCAGGGCACGAAATAGGTTAATATTTGCTAGGAGTGATCGTAGTCATGTCCAAACAACATAAGTATACGGGAGATACAAGCATTACTACAGAGCTGCCGATAAATTTCCATACGCTGACGGGAGAGTTAGTGCCTGCTGTCTTGCGAAAAATTAATTTTCAAAGCTTCGAGGAGTCGCTTTCTTGTCAGATGATGATCGAGGTTAGCGGCCAAACTTATCAAGATATTATGGAAAACGAGTGGTTTAACTTGTTCGCCAGCATGAGGACAGGCAGCAGCACGGCTATGGATGAGAATCAGCCCGTAGAAGTTCATGTCGCGCTAAGGCCAAGTCTGACGAAGCTGGCTGCTCAGCATGGATTCGATGCAGAAGCTATATTCGATAGTGTGCGCTCAAGTACGGAGCCAACGAGCAAGCTGCTGAGCTTAGATCATACCGAGAGCTGGCTTGCGCTGGGATTAAAGCAAAGCGTCGTTTTGCCTGAAGCGTTGAAGGATGAAGGCATCTTAAAGATAGGATTCAGGACGGCGTGGGCTGCAGAAATGGATCAAGGAAATTCAGTACCCGAAGAGCCTTCTATTGCAAATGGGGCTTTGAATGAGCATATCACATCATTTCTAACGGACAATGAACTGAAATATGAGGTTATAGACGATCAACTGTACAAGCTTATATTTACTAGTAGAGGCGAAAGCTGGGTTGGTCTCATTCGGATCGAGGAAGTCCAGGATTATTGTGCGGTGTATTCCGTCTATCCGGAGCTCGTCCCTGAGCATCAGCGCCAGGAGCTTGCCTTGTTATTATTGAACGAGAACATGGACTTGTTAAGTGGCAGCTTCGAGCTGGATGATGAGGATGGCGAGTTAAGATTCCGATCTTCCTATTATGCGGGGAAAACGTATGATTCTGAGGTATTCAGCAGAATACTCGGCAATCACCTTGAAGCGGTAGAGTCTTATTTTTCTGAAATTCGTGAAGTGCTTAAACGCTAATATCATCGATAACCAAAGGGCTGATTCTGGGTACAGCCAAACCTCATACCGATGAGGTTGTCCAAAAAGTAAATGAGAAGCTGAAGGCTGACGGCGTTAACGTTAAGCTGGAAATAAATTTTATTCCTTAGGATGCTTGGGATCAGAAAACTAATCGGCAACATTAACTACATGTTGTTTGATGTGAAGACGCCGGAAGATTATTTGAAAATGCAAACGACAGAGCCTTCGAATCCAGTTGAATTCTCACCTGTTCTTGGTTTCCGCCTCAATACGGAGCCGATTGCTGTTGAATATGCGAATGTGCTATCCGAAGTGAAATCGAAGATCATTCCAATTAAAATGGGCGTGGTATCCTACGATAAATACTTCCCGGCAGCTCTTCAAAGCTTAAAGGCTGCTGGATTAGACAAGGTTGTCGCTGAATATCAGAAGCAATTTAAAGAATGGCAGGCATTGCAGAAGTAAGGTTAGCTGAAGGGTAAAACAAAAAGAAGGAGGGCCGCTGCCCTCCTTCTTTTTGTTTGTGTATATTAGTAAGCTAGTGCGAACAAACCGTGAATATGCGACAAGTAACGAACGTTACTTGCTTCCTTCATTAGGGAAGCAGGCAAGCCCTTAAGCTGAGTCGCGTTGCCGCCGATTGTGCCCACGCCATCTTTACGGCCAAGGCTGCCCAGTGTTCCGGAGAATACAGGTACAAACTTATCCATAACGCCGCCTTTGATTTGAACCGCTAGGTTGTAGCCTACCGTTTCGCCCATTTGCCAAGCAAGCTGAGCTGTTGGAGGGTAAGGACGTTCGCTGCCTTCTGGGAATACAACTGCGCAGTCGCCAGCAAGGAATACATCAGCGTGTGAAGTCGATTGAAGCGTTGGTGTAACAAGTGAACGACCACGGTCTTCTGCAAGACCGCTGCTGCCGACAACTGGATTACCTTTAACGCCGCCAGTCCAAATGATTGTGCTGGATTCAATCGTACGACCGTCTTTAAGCGATACGGAGCTTTTTGTCGCTTCTGTAATCGCTACGCTAGTGATGAAGTTAACGCCACGTTTCTCAAGGCTTGTTACAGCGCGATCGATCAATACTTTCGGGAAGATTGGCAGAACGGCAGGGCCGGCTTCTACGCAATACAGCGAAATATCATTGAAGTCGATGCCTTTGCTGCGGCAAACCTCAGGAAGTCTGTCAGCGAATTCGCCAACAAGCTCAACGCCAGTCAAGCCGCCGCCGCCAACAACGATTGTTGCGTCAGCTTTATTGCCTGATTTTTTGTAAGCGTCAAGACGATCTTCAACATGCTTGCGGATTTTGTTAGCATCAGCAACGGATTTAAGAACAAGGCTGTTCTCTTCCAATCCTGGAATGCCGAAGTAGTTTGTTTCACTTCCAAGTGCTACAACAAGAGTGTCGTACTTTTGCACTTGTCCGCTTTCAAGAACCACTTGCTTCTCGTTAGGTTTAATTTCTTTAACCGAGTCAACGATGATGTTAACTTGTTTGTCGCCTAGAAGCTTGCTAAGCGGTAGAGCAACTGCTTGCTCAGCAATTGTGTCCCCAGCAAGTCTGTGCAGCTCAGTAATGATTTGGTGAGTTGGAAAACGGTTTACGATTGTGATGCTAGCTTCTGCTGCAGTCAAATGTTTGCGTGCTGTTAGAGCAGTAAGAAGACCGCCATAACCGCCACCAAGAATTAGTATTTGCTTCGACATGTTCATCCTCCGTTCGTTCTATACGTATTCGGTGTATTATACTTTATCGTTTTTGCGTTCAGACAAAACACTTAGGAAAGCTTGCGCGAAACGAAGCGTTTTTTGAACTTCCGGATCTTTAAGCATTTTCAACATAGCGAATAGGCCAACAGAAGAGTTAGCCGCTTCTTGCGAGCGCTCGCCAGCTTCAATAGCTGCTGTTGCGATACCTTTTGCTTTCTCTTGAACCGGTTTAACGAATTCACCGATACCTTGAGCGAAATCGTTGATCAACACTTTGTCTGTAGCGATGTTTTGTGCAAAATCATAAGCTTTGGTCATTAGAGTAACCATTTCAGCTAATTTTGGCAGGCTGTCCACGAGTACAGTTAGAGACTCTTGAACCTCCGGCTTCATCAATTGATCAAGTACATCCAACGTTTGTTTTTCTTCGACGAGGCTAGCTGCAACCTCTTGTCCAGCAGATGGTTGTGACATAATAGAATGTCCTCCTTTACGTAAATTTGAAAGTAAGTTGTAGTCTCAATTGTGTCAGCCGCTAAAGATAAAGATGCATCCTGAAAGATTGTTACACTTTTCACATAGTTATTCGAAAAATGTTTATGCGGACGTAACAGTCTTATTTCTGCGTGAGGCAGAAGGATGTGAATGCGCGTATGACGTAATCGGATTAAACCCTTTGTTTCTATTCTACATCGTTTTCACCAAAAGTTAAAAAGAAATTTATTGCTTTCGGTAAAAAGATTTGGAATATTGCTGTCATTCAGGCATATAGCTGCTGTTCGTTGATTAATCATCCAATTTATGGATATTAAATCGAATGATGTACCGTGATTTTAAACGCTTTATCGTTCAATAAGCGTAAATGAAGCGCAATTCAGTTATGATAATAAAAAACAATGATTAAAAACATACATAAAGGAGTTCTAATATGCAGCCCTATACGCAAAGAGTTGTATCCATCATTAAGGCGATTCCGGAAGGCACCGTAATGACGTATGGTCAAGTCGCAGAACTGGCTGGCAATCGCAGGGGGGCAAGGCAGGTTATCCGAGTTCTGCATTCGATGAGCGGCATTTATAATCTTCCCTGGCACAGAGTTGTTAATGCAAAAGGGGAGATATCGATTCAAGAGGAGGAAGCTCGTTACATGCAGATCTTTTATTTAAAAGAGGAAGGCGTTTCAGCAAGCGAGAACGGGCGAATTGATTTGGAAAAATACCGCTACAATCCGGAAAGAGAAGAAGAAAGATGACCTTACCCGGATGAAAATTATGTTTCTTCGCGGTTAAGCGGCTGCGATTAACTTTTTCTAATGAAGCCCCATTTGAAACCCCGTATCCGAACCTTTATTATGGTATAGACCATTCGGAAGGGAGAGAAAGAACATGACAACAGAAATTGCACCGGGAAACGTTAGAAACTTCACTGTTTCCACCGAAATCTTTTATAACCAAAGCTTGGATATTTATTCGCAAATGATTTATATCGTACTCAGCTCAAGCACGGCGGATTCCGCATCGCTCACCTTAGACGAGGTTGCCAAAAAAGGCCGTATGACGACAAAACTTGCAATAAAAGCGATGCAAGCCTTAGTTGACGAGCAGCTAATCCCACATAAATTGTTCCGTAAAATGATCGGTGAATTCCAGGATGATCGCTTATCTTGGGCAGCCAAAGGGCTGCTCACGTATTGCAAGGAGCATAAAAACATTACATTGCCTGAGCTCTTAGCATTATCAGATCAATCTGGCGAGGATGAGATCAGCATTCGGAAGGCATTGATGGAGCTGGAGAGAAACGGTTATTTAGAGGAATTTACGGAATTGAACAAATTGATGCACGGATAGTCGAAAGAATATGCAAAAAAGCCATCAACGTCCTCAGCAAACGGTAGCAGCGTTGTTGGGCAAATATAAGCTAAGTAGAAGCAAATGAAATATTTCCTTCTATTTTGAAAGAAGCAGGACCTTCACAGCTGTTGCGCTGTATAGGTCCTGCTTCTTTTTTTGTTTATGGGCGGTCAATTATACAGCACTATTCTTTCGTTAATTTCTCTAGTATAGCGTCGCCTTTTGTTCCAACCATTACATACGCAAAGCGGGCATTTTGCTCCGTTTCCAGCCCAGTGCCTTCGGGTACAAAATAAGATTCTATGCCGTACTGGATGTTTCTCCAGCCGCTAGTGGAACCGTTAATAATGATTTCCTTGTCAGCTAAAGGCTCACCTTTTTTATATAAACGATCCAAGTTGTATACGCCGCCGGCACCTTGTTGAAGCACAACCTTAATTCGGCTGTTGCTTGGACGTCTTTCCAGTTCCTGAGTGATGTGATCTGGCGGTACCGAAATATTATATTGGAGCGCTACATAATCGCCTTGCAAAATGGATCGTGGATCAAGCGGCACGATGGCAAGCTTAATCGGAGTGCCGCTCGAGAGCAATATTTCGCTTACTGCGGCATGGTAACCGACATAACCGAGCTGCAGCACTACAACGATAGCAATGAGAGCGGGGCTTCTGCGCAGCAATCGGCTGAATGAGTCCGCTTGTTCAGACACTGCTGCGCGTGTTCTATAGGCGTAAATATAAGTAGCTGCTATGATAATCACGCCAAGCAGGGCGAGTGTAATCGACTTGTGCAATAACGTCCAGAACAAGTCGTAATATTTGAACGCAAGGAAAATGAACCAGAATACGAAGCTTATGGCTGCTTCAAGAGCTTGGCTGCGCCTAACAAATAGAAAGGCTGCGATCGTAACTACAATGAAATTCAATATATTAAATAGCTCATATGAGTAAGGGAAAATGTTATCCATAAAGGTTAGCCAAAATAGAAGCAGCAAAGTAAAGAACCAACCGCATTCTCTTACATGAATCTTGAAGGCGCCTTCTCTGAGCAGATGGTGACTAGCGTAAATGACTGCATTGAGCGACGTCACGATGAACACGATGAAGGAAGCTGCATTATGAACAGATCCAAATAACTGAAACAGAAGAATAGCGATATTGATATTCAGTAAGGTATAGATAAAGAAATGCGGTACCCTTCCTTGCCATTTGAACCATCCGACCAGCAGTACCGCTATGAAAAAAATAGATAAGGCTGAAGTATCAATCCAAGCGGTAGAGATAAGTCCAGCTATATATCCAATCGTAAGCACGGTGTAGCGTACAGCCGTATTTAAGCGAGTCAGCAGCAGTGTTGGAATAATAAACAGCAGTGACACTACAAATAAAATGTTTTCGGGCGGGATTTCACCAGCGGCTAATAGTACTAAGCCTACTAAGGAGATACTGCCAATCAAAACACCGATTACGGTAACGATTGTGAATGCGATTTTGCCAACAAGAGTGCTCTTATGTTCTTCTGATGGATGGGATGCTTGGTCATCTCGTTCATTAGAGCTTGACTGATGCTTGCCGAGCTTGTTTAAGTAACGGAAGAAAAAGACGTTGGCTGTGAGTAATAAAGCGACAAAGAGGAGTCCGAATATAAAAAACAAGGTGGAATAATGCTCGGACATCAGCTCGAAATATTTAAATACAGCGAAAGCGGAAGCAGCTAGCGCGTTAAGGGTAAGCATAATTTTGTCCAGACGCACTTGGGTGAAATAATAGAATCCGAACGCGATTGCCGCAGCGCTTGCGACGTTCATCCATGCGCCATAATGTTCGTATAGATCGGAACTTGTCAAGACGAGCAAAGAAATATGAAAGGCAATAAAGCTAATATATTTAAGCGGCGCTGATGTGAGACGTTTGGCTTCTATTAATGCGAATAGAATAAGATTGATAAGCGCAAATAACCAGCCAATCAACAAAATTTCTTGGTCGCTATGGACGATAGAATACGCGCTTGGGAAAAAGTATTGCCACAGGGTTAGATGAACGAGTATATAGGCAAGGATATAAAAAGGATTAAAGCGGGTAATGAACGCGAGCAGCAGAGCAGGAATGGACCAAACGAGAAACAGCTCATAGGTGTCCGCATGTGAATTATATATTTGATTTAGAAGGGCAACCGCCACGCCAAACGCAACACAGCCGCCGACTAGAAAAGTAACAGACAAAAAATCGTGATGCCCAAGCATTATTTTCATTTTGGAAAAAACGAAAGCTGCGCCATAGAATAACACCATGATGCCGGCTGACGCGAGAATTTTATCGGCGCGGACTAGGCCGCCCCAGTTCGCCGCGAAGAAATAGATGATGGAAGCAAGCAGAAGTGAAACGCCCATTAGAAATCCAACACGTGCAACATTTAATCGAAGCATAGCACTCACAAGCCTTTCTAGTTGATCTTGCTTTTATTATAATGACCCAATCTAAAGTGAACTAGTACTCACTTTTTGTAGTACTGCCTTGTTTAGAGCGAAGCAAGCTCTTATACGATATAACCCGATTTAGCGGCTGATCTAACAAATAAATTTTGAAAGCGGGGCTGTACAAAGGTTTATGAATCAAATGGGCCGTTATTATGCTATTCTTAAGGTTACGAAAGATTTAACTACTAAAGTGCGGAAGAGGTCTATAGATGAGTGAAATAAAGTTTGCGGATTATGCGTTAAGCCAAGAAATCGTTCGAGCGTTGGAGAGCCTGTCCTACGAAACGCCAACAGAGGTGCAGCGAGAGGTTATTCCCGTTGCGCTTGAGCAAAAGGATTTGGTCGTTAAATCACAGACGGGCAGCGGTAAGACAGCAGCCTACGGCATTCCATTATGCGAGCTGGTCGATTGGAACGAAAACAAACCTCAGGTGCTTGTGCTGACACCAACGAGGGAGCTGGCACTGCAAGTCAACGAGGACATTACCAATATCGGCCGTTTCAAGCGAATCAAATCGATGGCCGTCTACGGTAAAGCGCCTTTCCATATCCAAAGAGCCGAGCTTAAGCAAAGAACGCATATGGTCGTAGGGACGCCTGGACGCGTACATGATCATATTGAGCGTGGAACACTTCCCATCGAACGAATCAAATATTTAGTCATTGACGAAGCGGACGAAATGCTGAACATGGGCTTTATCGAGCAGGTACAAGCTATTATTCAGCAGCTGCCTACGGATCGAGTGACAATGCTGTTCTCTGCAACGTTCCCTGAGGATGTAGCTAAGCTAGCGCATAGATATATGAACACTCCTGTACAAGTAGAGATCAAGGCAGAGGGACTTACGACTGCTACGATTGAGCACTCGGTTATTGAAGTGAAGGAAGCAGACAAGTTTAAGCTGCTCCAAGACGTGATGATCGTCGAAAATCCGGACAGCTGTATTATTTTTTGCCGGACACAGGAGAACGTGGATCAAGTGTTCAGACAAATGGCGGAGCTCGAATATCCGTGCGACCGCATCCATGGCGGCATGGAGCAGGATGAGCGTTTTGAAGTAATGAATGCGTTCCGCAGAGGGCAATTCCGTTATTTGGTTGCAACGGATGTAGCAGCAAGAGGCATTGATATTACGAATATTACGCATGTCATCAACTTCGATATTCCGCTGGAGAAGGAAAGTTATGTTCATCGTACGGGCAGAACGGGACGGGCTGGCAAGACGGGTAAAGCGATCACCTTCGCAGCATCTAAGGATGCAAGGCGTCTAGCTGAAATAGAAGGCTACATCGGATTTAGCATTAACAAAGCGAAGGCGCCATCGGAAGAAGCGGTTGACCTTCGCAGAGAAGATTTTGAACAGAAGCTCAATATCGGTCCCGTTCTCAAAAAAGACAAGCGCGAGCAGCTGAACAAACAGATTATGAAGCTTAACTTTAACGGCGGCAAGAAAAAGAAGCTTAGAGCGGTCGATTTTGTCGGAACCATTGCCAAAATAGAAGGCGTGTCTGCAGAAGATATCGGTATTATTACGATTTTGGATAATGTTACCGATGTTGAAATTTTGAATGGCAAAGGCTCGCTAGTGCTGGAGGTTATGCGAAATACGACAGTGAAGGGCAAGCAGCTGAAGGTTCGCAGAGGGAATAAGTCTTAACTAATCCTCTATGAAACAAGATAGGGAGATCATCGTGGAAAGCTTCATCTATCAGAATGTATTGCTGGTCGTGGCAGCTATCGTGCTGATTGCCTTGCTGTCCATCGTATATGCAAGCTGGCGGAACGGCATATCGCCTATGCCTTCCTCAGCGCCGGTGCGGCGGGTTGTAGTTGATGAGATCAGACGGCTGCAAAGCCGCGGCGTTATGGTGGAAGCGGGCTCTGGCTGGGGTACGCTCGCGCTTCAAGCGGGGAGAACCAGCAGAAACCTGCGGATCATTGGGATCGAAAATTCAGTTATCCCCATGTGGATATCTTTTATGGCTGCGAAACTCGAAAATCGGACGAATGTATCGTTCAAAAAGGGCGACTTGTACACATATTCGTACCGGGATGTGGATATGGTTGTGTGTTACCTCTATCCGGGTGCGATGCGGCGTTTAGGTCCCATTTTTCACGAGCAATTAAAGCTGGGTGCACATGTCATAAGCATATGTTTTGCGCTGCCGGATTGGGAGCCTGAGCGTATCCTTATTTGCCGCGATATGTATCGGACCAAGGTTTATGTATACAAGGTAAAGAAGACATCATAGCAGGAGGAGCAAATGATGGAGATGGAATTGAAGGAGCAATTTGGCGGCATCGATATTTATTTATTTGATCAGCTGCTGAAGGGATCACTTACAAAGGATATGCGTATTCTTGATGCAGGCTGCGGCTCAGGGAGAAACCTGACGTATTTGCTTCGCAGCGGCTATGATGTATTTGCAATCGATCGATCAGAGACAGCTATTCAAGAGTTGCAGCGGTTAGCGGACTTGATAGCTCCTAAATGGGCGAAAGAGCAGGCACGCGTGGAGGCGGTAGAGCAGATGAGCTTCGCCGATGCGAGCTTTGATTTTATTATTAGCAGCGCGGTTCTGCATTTTGCCGACAATGAGGAGCATTTTGATCAAATGGTTAATGAGCTCTGGCGCGTGCTTAAGCCAGGCGGGAAGCTGTTCGCTAGGTTGGCCTCCTCCATTGGCATGGAGTCCCGTATGCAGCCGCTTGGTGAAGGACAATATCTGCTTCCTGACGGAAGCAGACGTTTTCTGGTTACGGAGGAAAAACTGCTTGGAATGACGGCAAAGCTGAGCGGGCATTTATTCGAGCCGCTCAAAACCGTTATCGTAGCAGACAAACGCTGCATGACTACTTGGTGTGTTGAAAAGTCAGGTTAATATGCATGATTACAAATGAAGCCACCAAATACCAGCGCATTCTGGCAGGTGGACGAGCTTGTCCCGCGCTACCCTATCTGCTAATTCATCACTAAAGAAGAAACGTGTTAATTGCTCCGCTTGTTCCACGCTGTCAAAGGCATAATCCGTTCGTACCCATTTGTGCGAGAATCCATAATCCTGCTCAAGTGCAGCGTAGTATTTCTTCAAAAAGTCAGGCGGGTTTGGTGTTTCGAAGCCAGTGCCCATCGTCTCAAAAATAATAATGGTTCCGTTATCGCGGAGCACACGTTTCATTTCGCTCATTACCTGCCGTAGGTTCTGCTCCCAGTTTGGTAGATTATCGCTGCCTAAGTAACAAATACTCCAGCCGGAAACGATTAGATCCGCGCTTTGGCTCGCAAGAGGCAGCTCGCGATGATCAGCAGCCTGCGTTCTCCAATTCGTATAGCCAGCAGAACGTAATCGTTCTGCCGCTACATGCAGCATAGGCTCATACGCATCAAGCGCAACAATCGTTTTGGCCTGATCGGCTAGTACGGCAGTGAGTCTGCCGGAGCCGGCACCAAGATCTACAATATCCAATCCTCTAATTGGTCTTATCTCTTCGATCCAATGCTGCACGCTCGGCTGCCTAGCGATTAATTCATGATAACGCGCCGCTTCTTCCTTATAAATAGCATCATGGTCTGGCATCGCAATTCCTCCTCAGTAGGGTTCAAAATGATTCATCCCTAGCTTAAAGGTATACGTAACGGAAAGGTCAATAGCCATGTTTTAAACTGTTGACTTGGGAATAAACTCTTATTCGGCAGTCTCAAATGTATATTCACTTAGGTTATGGATAACGTCATCATCTATGGCAATATCCAGCTGTTTCAACGCGAGTAAAACAGAGCCGACTACAGGCGGAAATTTAGGCTGAACAACGGTGTAGCGCTTGTTGTTTCCTTGCCGAAGCTTCTCGCCCAGCTCGCGAATAAAATAAGGGCTGTTTGCAACGCTGCCTGTGAAAGTAACAGCGACTTCTTCACTATAGAAGGAGGAAGCAATCATCTCGATGCCTACCTTGATTTGATCGATGGCACGGTTGCACACGCGGATAGCGAGAGAGCTTCCACGCTCGGCGGCTTCCGTAACCGCAGGAGCGAACTTCCCAAACTGCTTGTCTCGCGTACGGCGATCATCCGCAAAGCCTTTTTTGGCTATATCAGCAAGCTGCTGGGCCGTTGAAACATTCCAATGAACAAGCATGGCTTCGCGAAGCTCGCGGTCCGTATCATCACAATTGCCTGCCAGCATCTCATATACAGCATCATAGGCAACAAATCTCGCTGCGCTAGCTGCATAATGGTGAAAATCATAGTTGCGAATCATTTGTCCATCGTCCGTCATGCCTACGATAATCGAGCCTGTTCCAGCGATAACGACGATGCCTTGTTCACCCATTAATGCGCCTCTATGAGCCGAGACCGCATCATTCACATGCCACATCGGGCAGGTAAGTCCCGGAAGCTTTGTTAATGTCTTAATCCATTCGAGGTCAGATGGCGAATCGAGGCCTGCAATACCAGCAACCAGCGCGAGCGCATGATAGGGAGTGCGGCCAGCTTGCTGGAGTGCTTGGGTAATAGCTCCTTGCACATTTTCAGCTGCCATCTCGTCTTTGTAAATAGAGGCGGAGCCTCGTTCCAAATATGAAAGCACATGTCCTCTATGACTGCACACCATGACGCGGGTATGAGTTCCGCCGCCGTCTATTCCAATTACAACCTGCTCTTCTTGCAAATGCATAGGTAGCACTCCTATTCGTAGTGGCTTGTGAGGCGTCGAACGAACGCTTGGTCAAACTATTGCATTATTTTACCTCAATTTACCATATAGAGGAAGTGGTGGATTACAAAAAGTGAGAATGGCTTGCTTAAATAACCAGCGACAGCCTCGTTGTTTATATTGCGTTTAAACAGGCAAGGTAAAGTAGGAACTGTAGTGGAGAGAATAGAGAGATACAGGAGTGATACTGATGAAAAATAAAAATAGCAACGTTAAGCGATTCATAGGGCTGATTATGGAGACGAATCCCCCGAAGATGATGCTGTCTATTGCGGTTATTTTGAGCGTCATTACGACGCTAGTTAGCTTGACCATACCTATATTCACGAAAAATATGGTTAATGGCTTCTCACTGGGGTCATTGAGCACGGGGCAGATTGTCTGGATGGCTGCTGCTTTTATCGCGCAGGTTGTGTCTGGAGGCGTGTCTGTTTACCTGCTGCATTACAGCGGCAATAAGATCGTCTCGTCTATCCGAGAGCGGTTATGGAGCAAGTTGCTGCGCTTGCCAGTCCCGTATTATGACAACAAATCCTCAGGCGATACGATTAGTCGGCTGACTAATGATACAGCGCTGCTGAAGGGTCTTATTACGGAGCATGTAACTGGTTTTTTCACAGGCATTTTGTCCATTATCGGTGCATTGTCGATTCTTTTCTATATGAACTGGCAGATGACGCTTATCATGTTAACTGTCTTCCCTTTGGCCGCACTCATTATGGTGCCAATTGGACGGAAAATGTACAGCATATCCAAATCCACGCAGGCGGAGAACGCAAGATTTACTTCCGTCGTAAATCGTGTGGTATCCGAGATTCGGCTGGTCAAAGCATCCGGTTCCGAGCCTGCTGAATATGAGAAAGGACGCGTCGGCATTCAGAATTTGTTTGGTTTTGGTTTAAAGGAAGCACGCATGCAGGCGCTTATTTCGCCAATCGTCACTTTTATCATCTTATTGCTGCTGGTATGCTTAATCGGCTTTGGCGGTGTTCAAGTATCATCAGGTAAGATGACTGCGGGTGAGTTAGTCGCCTTTATTATGTACCTGTTCCAAATCATGCTGCCGATTACGCAGATCTCACAATTTTTCACACAATTTCAGAAGGCAATGGGCGCGACGGACAGCATTATTGGTATATTAGAATCCGATGAAGAAGATCAAGATAATGGCAAGGAAGTAACTCAGATGGACCAAACCTTGCAGGTGGAAAATGTATCATTTGCCTATAAGCCCGAGGAGCCAATCCTGCGGGATGTGAGCCTGACGATTGAAGCGGGCAAAGTAACGGCTTTGGTCGGCCCGAGCGGCAGCGGCAAAACGACGCTATTCTCGCTGCTGGAGAGGTTCTACGACCCGACATCCGGGGCGATTAGGCTTGGCGGAACTGACATCCGAGACGCGTCTCTGCGTTCATGGCGCAGCCAGATTGGCTACGTTTCGCAGGAGAGCCCGATTATCGCAGGCACGATCAAAGATAACTTATGCTACGGTCTGACGCATGAGGTGACGCAGCAGGAAATCGAGCAGGCTGCACGAATGGCTTATGCAGACGGCTTTATTGAAGCATTGCCTGAGAGCTATGAAACCGAAGTTGGCGAGCGCGGCATTAAGCTATCGGGTGGGCAGCGGCAGCGGATTGCCATTGCAAGGGCGCTGCTGCGTGATCCGCAAATCCTTATGCTCGACGAAGCGACGTCTAATCTCGACAGCAAGTCAGAAGAAGTGGTGCAGGACGCGCTGAAAAATCTAATGATCGGACGGACGACTGTCGTTATCGCCCATCGCTTGTCGACGGTTGTTGATGCGGATTCGATCGTTTTCCTAGAGAAAGGCGTCATTACCGGGGTAGGAACGCATGATCAATTGTATGCTAGCCATACCATGTATCGAGAATTCGCTAATGGACAGCTTCGAGTGAATAAAACGGCTTCTTAAGTAAGCAGAGAAGAGGGTGGAGAAATGGGCTATGTGCTGATTGTAGACGATGATCCGCATATTCGTGAGCTGGTTCGAGTTATTTTGGAGAAAGAGGCTTTAAGCGTGCAGGAGGCTCCGGATGGGCAATCGGCGCTTGCTCAAATGGAAGCCTCTCCGGCAGATATGGTCATATTGGATATTATGATGCCGAATATGGACGGCTGGGAGCTGTGCCGTGAGCTGCGGGAGCAGTACGATATTCCGCTGCTCATGCTGACGGCCAAGGGAGAAATGGGCGATAAGGTGCGAGGGTTCCACCTCGGAACGGACGATTATTTAGTAAAGCCGTTTGATCCCGCGGAGCTGACTGTCAGAGTTAAAGCGCTATTGAAGCGTTACCGAATCGCGGTGTCGCAGCAGGTTTCCGTAGCGGAGATCATGCTCGATCGGCAGACTTATGAAGTGAAGATTCATTCGGATTATACGACGCTTCCTCCGAAGGAATTTGAGCTGCTGTTCAAGCTCGTTAGCCATCTAGGCCGTACATTGACACGCAACCAACTGATCGAAGCGATTTGGGGTTATGATTTTGACGGCAACGAACGAACGCTGGATGTACACATTAATCGGCTGCGTGAGCGTTTTGTCGCTTGGGAGGTATCGATTAAGATCAGTACGATCCGTGGACTCGGTTATCGGCTGGAGGTACTCCAATGAATCGTAAAATGTCAAAATGGGAAGTTTCACTGCGTGTTGTAGGAGCTACGTCGATGGTATTCCTACTGAGCGGAAGTGCCTTCTCGCTGGCGTATTGGTTGACGAAGTGGTTTTACACGAGACATGAGGTCCGCTTTCCTGAATATATAGTGCAGCTGGTGAACTGGGGACTGGGCATTTTATTTATTATTGTGCTGTTCGCTATCGTTAATTTGGTGATACGACCGAAGCAGAGGGAAGTTTGGGTTGAAATGATCGATGCGCTAAAACGAATGGCAAAGGGAGATTTCAACGTGGCCTTGGATCGTGACAAGAAATTTCATGGTCAATTCGGGGACGTTATTCAGTCCATCAACGATATGGCGCATGACCTGAAGCAGGTAGAGCTGCTTCGTCAGGAGTTTATTTCTAACGTATCGCATGAAATTCAATCACCTTTGACCTCGATACGCGGATTTGCGAGCACGCTGCAGCGCGAGGACCTTAGCCCTGAGGAGCAGCGTCATTATTTGTCGATTATTGAGCAGGAAACGACGCGGTTGTCCAAAATAAGCGACAACCTGCTTAAGCTCACAACGCTCGAATCCGAGCAGCAGCAGCTGGACACGAAGCGATACAGGCTTGATGCGCAGCTTGAGAACATTGTGCTCGCTAGTGAGCCTCAGTGGCTGGACAAAGCACTTGAGCTTGAACTGGAGCTGGAGGAAGTAGAAATTGCGGCCAGCGAAGAGATGCTTAGTCAGGTTTGGGTAAATCTCTTTCATAATGCGATTAAATTTACACCTGCCAAAGGGAGCATTAAGATTGTACTGGAGCGCCTAGGCGATGAGGTCAAAGTAAAGATTACAGACACGGGTATTGGCATTTCTTCGGAGGATCAGCTCCGCATCTTTGAACGTTTCTATAAGGGTGACAAGCAGCGGACGAGAACGGCTGATGGCAGCGGATTAGGCTTGTCGATCGTCCATAAAATCGTTGAGCTCCACCACGGGAATATTCGTGTAGACAGCAGGTTGAATGAGGGTTCTTCTTTTGAGGTGACGCTGCCGCTTACTTAGCAGCCAGCTATTCATAGAAAGTGCCTTGAAATGACAACGAGTTCTGTTCTTCCATATATTACACTCGACTGTTTTGTTTCAAAATAGCCATATGAGGTTAATCATAGCTATATCGAATGACAGAGAGGGGCAAAACAATATGGGTTTATTATGGACATTAATCGTTGGCGGAGTCATTGGTTGGTTAGGTGGTTTGCTTGTTGGGCGCGACGTACCGGGAGGAATTATCGGCAACATCGTAGCTGGCTTCATCGGAGCTTGGTTAGGTACGCTAATTCTTGGCTCGTGGGGACCGACGATGGGCGGATTTGCTCTCATCCCGGCTATCATTGGAGCTGTTGTAGTCGTACTGCTGCTAAGTGCAATCTTGCGAGGAACACGACGCGCGTAGTCTAATCTTTACGTAAACTTGATAAAACCGTTGTTGAAGTAGTAACGTATACTTCAATAGCGGTTTTTCTGCGTCTAGATATTGATACGGCAAGGGGAGAGGTTAAAAGGCATGCTCATAATCGTTAGCATCATTGCGGTAGTCATAGTTGTTGTGTATTTGGTCCTCCAGTATTACCCTGCTTTTGGGGCAGCACAATCAAAGGAGCGGCGGCAGCAGTTAAGCCGTTCGAACCAATATGGGCGTAAAAAATTTATAAATGCGATTCCTACAGCCATGGATACGACAACAAGCGAGAAGCTGAAGCTGCTCGTTCAATTTATGAAAGGCAATAAGATGGCAAGGCCAAGCAAGGCGCTAGTTGTGGAGTCGATGAGTGAAGGATATGGTGCCGGGCAGCATCAGCCTAAGCTGACCTGGTTTGGCCATTCTGCAGCTTTGCTTGCAATCGACGGGAAAACACTGCTGCTTGATCCGATGTTCGGCAAAGCGCCGTCCCCGTTTCCGTTTATAGGCGGTAAAAGATTCAGCGATAAGCTGCCATTTGAGATGGAGCAGCTTCCGATGATCGATGCGGTACTCATTTCACATGATCATTACGATCATTTGGACTATGGCTCCATTGTAAAGCTTAAGGATAAGGTGAGACGCTTTATTGTGCCGCTTGGCGTTGCGCCTCATTTGGTAAGATGGGGAGTAGATCCATCCCTTATAGAGGAGCATGATTGGTGGGACGAGTTTTCATATGAGGGGATTCAACTGGCTTGTACGCCTGCAAGGCATTTCTCAGGTAGAAGTTTGACGGATCGCGATGCAACGCTTTGGTGCTCCTGGGTAATACATGGCCGGGAGGCACGCATCTTCTTCAGCGGAGATAGCGGCTATGGTCCTCACTTTAAAGAAATAGGCGACAAATATGGACCCTTCGATCTCACATTAATGGAATGTGGACAATATGATGAGCGCTGGGCAGCTATCCACATGATGCCGGAAGAAACGGTACAGGCTCACTTGGACGTACGCGGAAAGATTATGATTCCGATACACTGGGGTGCATTCACACTTGCAATGCATGATTGGACTGACCCTGTGGAGCGAGCGGTAAAGGCAGCTCAGAAGATGAAAACACGTATTTCGACTCCGAAAATCGGAGAGACTGTACTGCTTCAAGCGGCTGAATACCCATCCTCAGCGTGGTGGCGGTAGCCTAAATAAGTTATAGCGGAAAAGCTTATAAAATATAGCAGGGGCTGTCTTCAAAGGTCTAAACATACCTTTAGAGACAGCCCCTGCTGTTATTATTTGATGCCTGAGATCGCGTAGTTCTCGATAATATGCTTCTGGAAGAAGATAAAGATGATGATGATAGGCACAACCATAAACGTTGATCCAGCCATTTGGAGCGCATAGTTGCCGCCGTATTGCCCTTTGAGCAATGACAGGCCAACGGAGAGAGTGTAGAGCTTCTCATCATTCGCGATAATAAGCGGCCAAAGGAAGCTGTTCCATCCGCCAATAAAGGCTAATATGCCTTGTACCGCAAGTATGGGCTTCGAAATAGGAAGCACGATTTGCATGAACGTCCGGAATTCACTTGCACCGTCAAGACGGGTTGCTTCAAGCAGCTCATCTGGAATGGTAGCCATGAACTGACGGAACAGGAATATACCGAAGGCGCCGACAAGTCCGGGCAGAACGATACCGATCATCGTATTCGTCAGATGCATTTCATTAAGGATCAGATAGACCGGAATCATCGTCACCTGACCAGGAATCATCATCGTAGCAAGTACGATATAGAACAAGTTATTACTGCCTTTGAATTTGTACTTCGCGAAGCCGAAACCAGCCATCGCATTCAGGAATAAGCCAATAAAGGAGAAGAAAACGATAATGAGCGTATTTTTCAAATAAACGCCAAAGTTCATATTCTCAAATAAGTTCTTGAAATTTTCCGTCGTGAAGCGCTCAGGCAGTAAGGTAGGCGGGATATTCTGAATCTCGCTCTCTGGTTTGAAGGAAGAAAGGATCATCCATACGAAAGGAAGGATGACCAATACCCCGCCGACCGCGAGGCATATGCCTAGTATCCACTTGAGCGCTTTTTCGCCTTTTGAGGCGCTTGACGCTTTTGCTTGCGAACTCATCCATTACACCTCCGTTTGGATTATAAATCCGTTTCTTTATTTTGAAATCTGAATTGTACGAGCGTAATAATAATGATTGCGATGAACAGGACAAATGATCCTGCTGCCGCGTATCCGAAGTTGCTAAGCTGGAAGCCGTTCCGATAAATAAACAGGGCCACAGATGTTGTGCTGTCGAGTGGACCACCGTCGGTCATAATGAATGGCTCTTCGAAAAATTGCAGCCAACCGATCATGGTAGTGATCGATACAAAGAAGATCGCGAAGCGCAGCATTGGAATCGTGATGTAAGTCAGTTGTTTCCATGTGCTGGCACCGTCGAGCTGTGCCGCCTCGTAATAAGACTTCGGAATACCTTGAAGCGCGGCGATGAAGATGATCATATTGAGGCCGATCCCTCTCCATACCGCCATCAGAATAAGCGATATTTTAGCCATGACTGGATCTTGAAGCCATGGAACCGTAGGCAGATTAATCGAATCAAGAATATAGTTGAGCAGACCGAAAGCCGGATTGTAAAGGAAACCCCATACAACAGCAACGGCAACAACGTTTGTAACTGATGGCATATAATAGATGACTCGGAAAGCTTTAAATGCACGGTTTGCACCGAAATTAATCATGATCGCAATAGCAAGTGAACATAAGATAACAAGTGGAACACCGATGATTACGTAGAACAACGTATTAAGTATGGCTTTTACGAAAATAGGATCAGCCAGCACGTCTACATAGTTTTTGAATCCGACGAATGAAATATTGGACCAGTCAGCAAGGCCTGCCAAGTCCATGTCCGTAAAGCTTATTATTAAGGCTACAAGGATCGGCAATAACGAAAATAAGGTAAGCAAAATAAGCGTTGGAGCGATAAAGAAATACGGTGCCTTACTCTGAGAGATGCCTTTCATAAACGACCCTTCCTTTGCTATGAGCGCCTGGCTTTATCCATTTCTAATGGAACCGGCAGCGGCTCTGTTCCAGAACCGCTGCCGGCGATGGCGATCATTATTTATTCAAAATTTGTTCAGCTTTGGCGTTGAAGCTGTCAAGTTCCTTCTTAATTTCAGACTTGCCGCGGTAAATTCTCTCGAATGTCGATAGCACGTTTTGAGCAATTTCTTCCCATGGCTTGATAAGCGGCATAGGCTCCGAGCTGTTCAACTGCTCACCGATAACTTTTACATTAGGATCTTTCGTCAAAGCTTCGTTTTCCCATGCTTTTTTCGTGGAAGGAAGCGAGTTTGTAAGCTCCAGCCATTTCAGCTGTGTCTCAGGCTTGCTCATGTAAGCAAGGAATTTCAAGGCTTCTTCTTTGTGTGTTGTATGTTGGAAAATAGACAAGTTAGAGCCGCCTAGAGAAGAAAGGTTGTTCTCTTTCTTAGGAAGTACAGCTGTTGCCCATTTGCCTGCAAGCTCAGGTGCTTGGTCATTAATTAGTTTAATCATCCAAGGTCCGCTGATGAACATTGGCGAGATACCTTCACCCTTAAATGCAGGGATAATATCCATACCTAGATCAATCGGTGCAGAGCCGTCTTTGAAGAAGCTGTCCAAATATTCAACGGCTTCCACGAATTCTGGTTGGTTGAATTGTGGTTTGTTGTTCTCGATAAGCTTCGAGCCGTTTTGACGAGCGAACATGAATAGTAGCGATTGTTCTTTAACATCAAGGCTGATGCCATATTTGTTTTTGCCGCGAGCTTTAAGCTTTGTTGCAGCATCTTTAAGCTCATCCCATGTTTGTGGAGCTTTATCGTAGCCTACTTCTTTCAGTAGATCTGTACGGTAATAAAGCACGCGAGTGTCGATGTACCAAGGCACGCCTACAGTTGCATCTTCGTATTTAGTCGTTGATACCGATCCTGGGTAGAAGTTTGCTTCAGCAAGTTCTGGATATTCAGTTACGTAAGGAGTGATATCCATAAGCGCTTTAGCGGATGCGAACTCAGGAATCCAAGTTGTTCCCATTTGAAGCACGTCTGGACCTTTTTTGGAAGCGACAGCCGTCAACAGCTTGTCATGTGCCGTATCCCAAGGAAGTGCTTGTACATTGACCTTAATGTTAGGGTTCTCAACCATGAATTGCTCTGCAATCTTCGGCAAGGATTTGGCTTCTTCACCCATACCCCATACGTTGATGGTTACTTTATCATTTGCTGCTCCTTCATTGCTGTTGTTGCTTCCGCAAGCAGTGAGGGCGCCGATAAGCAGCATAGAGCTAGCTAGTGCAGTTGCCACTGATTTCTTAAACATTAATTATTCCTCCCGTGTGAATGATTGTTATCAGTACTATGCTGTGAATCCGTGCAAGTTATGCACGCAGGCGGCTGTTGTTTGCCGTATATATAAGCCTAAGCTGGGTGTTGATAAGCAGGTAAATGTTGCTTTCCCTGCCGCAGCAAAAACGTTCGCCACAAGTATATAGAAATACTAATTGATGTGGTGAAACGTTTCTATAAACAAAATATATTACCGTTTACAACTTTAGAACCAGACCTGCTTATTGATTCGAAACGTTTCGACATCATTATAGATCAAAGTTTTGACGGGTTCAAGCGTTTTTTTAATTCAGGAAAATAGTCTCATATTAGTGATATAAACGTTTCTATTAAAGATGAAACAGCAATTGACGGCTCTTTTTGAATTGTTTATAATCCAAATTAGGAGTAAATAGAAACGTTTCGATTGTTATAATTATTGGCCATAAGACATAAGCGTGGTAAAGACAGAAGGACCTGTAAACATTAACGATAAGAACGATAAATTTGATTGGCTATTACGAGGAGGAACACGGATATGGAAAAGCAACCTGCGGCTCTTCTAAAGCTCATGACGCTCGAGGAGAAGATCGGGCAGCTGCTGCAGCTGGCGACGCCATTCTTTGAAGGCGCGGATGGACAGATTACCGGACCGATGGCTGAAATGGGCGTAACGGAAGAAACGGTTCGCAATACAGGCTCCGTGCTTGGCTTAACAGGAGCGAGGGAAGTCATTAACATACAGAAGCAGCATTTGGCGAACAACCGCTTAGGCATTCCGCTTCTAGTGATGGCGGATATCGTCCATGGCTACAAAACGATCTTTCCTATACCGCTGGCAATCGGCTGCTCATGGGATATGGAGCTGGCGGAACAAAGTGCCGAGATCGCTGCTAAGGAAGCTGCTGCGGCAGGTGTACACGTTACGTTCGCTCCGATGGTCGATCTCGTAAGGGACCCAAGATGGGGCCGAGTCATGGAATCGACTGGCGAGGACCCATATTTGAACAGTGAATTCGCCAGAGCCTTCGTAAGAGGCTTCCAAGGAAAAGACCTTGCAAATGATATTAACCGCGTGGCAGCATGCGTGAAACACTTTGCCGCATATGGAGCTGCAGAAGGTGGACGCGACTATAACACGGTTGATTTATCCGAGCGTCAGCTTCGCGAGTTTTATTTGCCTGCATATAAAGCGGCGCTGGATGAAGGCTGCGAAATGGTCATGACGGCATTCAATACAGTGGATGGCATTCCAGCTTCAGGAAACAAGTGGCTGATGCGTGATCTTCTTCGCGGCGAATGGGCGTTTGACGGTGTACTGATCTCCGATTGGGGCGCAGTAAAAGAGCTGATCCCGCACGGTGTTGCAGCGGATGAGTCAGAAGCGGCAATGAAGGCGATCAAAGCCGGCGTCGATATTGAAATGATGACGACCTGTTACACGGATCATTTGCAGCGGCTTGTTGAGGAGAACGAAATCGATGTTGCTTTGATCGACGAAGCTGTACTTCGCATTCTGGAGCTGAAGCAGAAGCTGGGCTTGTTCGATCAACCATATCGTGGTGCGAATGAAGAGCGTGAGCAGGAAATTGTAGGCTCAGCAGCACATCGCAAGGCTGCGCGTGAGCTGGCTCTTAAATCCTGTGTCCTCGTAAAAAATGATGGCGTTCTTCCGCTTGGACGCGAGCAGAAAATTGCGTTGATTGGTCCCTTCGCGGCTAGCGGCGATATTCTTGGACCTTGGTCTTGGCTTGGCTCCAAGGAAGAGGCGGTTCAACTGGCAACAGGCATCGCAAGCAAAGTAGATGCATCATTGTTGTCTGTGACAGATGGCTGCGGTATTGAAGACGCAACGGATGCGCAGTGGCAAGCGGCATATGCTGCAGCTAAAGATGCAGATATCGTGGTGCTTGCTTTAGGTGAGCATTCGGATATGAGCGGGGAAGCGGCTAGCCGGTCGAATATTAGATTGCCGCAGGTACAGCTTGAGCTAATCGCTAAGCTGAAACAGCTAGGCAAGCCGATGGTGACTGTCCTATTTAACGGACGACCGCTTGATCTGCACGGTGTAATTGATCAATCGGATGCCGTGTTAGAGGCGTGGTTCCCAGGTACCGAAGGCGGCGCTGCCATCGCGGAATTATTATTTGGCGAGTCGGAACCGATAGGGCGGCTGTCGATGTCGTTCCCTCATTCCGTAGGCCAAGTACCGGTTTATTATAACCGGTTCAATACGGGAAGGCCGCAGGGCGCACCTGATGCGCAGGTAAAATACGTATCTCAATACTTGGATGTTCCGAATGAGCCGCTGCTGCCGTTTGGTTATGGGCTTGGTTATACAACCTTTACCTACAGCGGAGCGAAGATGGCGATGGATACGATGAGTGCTTCTAAGCCATTGCATGTAAACATCACAGTAACGAACACTGGGGCTCGCGCTGGTGAGGAAACCGTACAGCTGTATGTACGCGACATGGCGGGGGATGTTGTCCGTCCGTTACAAGAGCTAAAGGCATTCCGCAAGGTGATGCTGCAGTCAGGAGAGAGCAAAGAGGTCTCGTTTACGCTGGAGGAAAAACAGCTGCGTTATTATCATGCTGATCTAACCTTCACAAGCGACCCTGGTGACTTTGAACTGTACATTGGGCCAAACAGCCGCGATGTAGAAACGCTTAAATTCAAACTAAGCAAATAGAAAGGCAGTGAAAAGAAGATGGAAGCTATAGTGAATGCGTTGAAAGCGATGAATAAATTGCAAATAAAAGCAGGAGAGCTGACGTTTGATTTTTTAAGCAGCGGAGACCTTGCGCAAGCTGTCCATAAAGGAACGATGCTGAATCAAGTGGTGTCGAACAATGTAGATGGCTCGCTTAACAATCTTTACTTGCGCATGCATACCGAAGAAGGAATTTCTTATGAGCCTTTGCTTGGGATTCATTCGTCAAGCCGCATGTCAGCGGTGGATGGTCGTCTGCTATGGGAAGGGACTGCATTTAATGGCATCGCCTATCGCGTAGTCTTCACATTAACGAACCATGGCATCTGGTTCTGGGATGTAACCGCACAATCGCAAGGAAAAGAAGCGAAGATCGACATCATTTATGGACAAGACATTGGACTCGCGGATATTGGCGCAGTGCGGTCGAACGAAGCATACATGTCGCAGTACGTTGACCATAAAGCTTTTAAAGATGAGAAGCTGGGTTATGTTCTTTGCTTCCGCCAGAATCAGCCGATGCAAGGATCATTTCCTTACATGCAGCACGGTGCACTAACAGGAGCAGCCAGCTACTCAACGGACGGATTCCAATTCTTTG
This sequence comes from Paenibacillus sp. NRS-1760, assembly GCF_050467785.1. Classification (NCBI taxonomy): domain Bacteria; kingdom Bacillati; phylum Bacillota; class Bacilli; order Caryophanales; family Paenibacillaceae; genus Paenibacillus; species Paenibacillus sp. NRS-1760. The sequence continues at coordinate 245,463 of NZ_JBITPK010000008.1, forward strand.
GTCTTAGCTACAAAGAAACGGACGTGCCGGAAGCACTTGGCAAGGTTGAACTAGCGAATGAGGTATATCAATATGAATTCACTTATGCGGCGCTTCAAGCTGAGCCTGTCTTGTTGAAGGATAAAGCTCGCTTTGTATTTTACGGCATGTTCAAGGCTGATCATCCATCAGCTGTGAGTGAAATAGAGTTCAGCGCTGAAATTCAGAAGGCTTGGGAAGAAGTTGAGCGTTCGAATGAGACCGATTTCGCTGCGGCGGCAACACCTGTAGCTAAGTCTGAGGTTGCAAATGCGATTGGAACGCCAGTACGCACGGCATCAATGACGATGGAGGAAGTTAACGCTTATTTCCCTAACCGTCATCAGGAGGAATGGCAAGATGGCAAGCTGCTGTCTTTCTTTACAGAGAGCCATGAGCATGTTGTGCTTAAGGAGAAGGAACTGCTAGTTGAGCGTCCGCACGGTCATATTCTTATGTCTGGCGGCAATGACCGCATGACAGAGGATGTTATGACGACAACTTCCTATATGTACGGTATTTTCAACTCACAATTGCTAGTAGGCAATACCAGCTTCCACAAGTTGTTTACGAATGCGCGCAATGCGCTCAATAATTTAAAGACATCTGGACAACGCATTTATGTCGAGTTGGAAGGTTCATACCGCCTTCTTACTATGCCTTCGTTGTTTGAGATCGGCTTTAACTATGCTCGTTGGTTCTACAAAACAGCAGATGACACAATCATCATTACAAATTATACAACGGTTGATTCGCCTGAGGTCCGCCTTCACCTTCGTTCGGAAAAAGGACAGGCTTACCGCTATTTAGTTACGAATCAAGTATCCATGAATAACAATGAATACGAGCTGCCGTTCCATATGGAGCTGGAGGACGGCGTATTTACTTTCAAGGCTGACCAAGCTTCTATCAGCGCTCCGATCTTCCCTAATCTGCAATATCGGATGTTCGTAAGCGGGGCAGATATGACTGCAGGAGATGAAAGCTTGCTTGTTAGCGGTACGGCATCAGGCTCAGCATCGCTTGTGGTGATGCAGCTTGGCCAAAGTGCGGAATGGACAATTACGATGCAAGGTCTCTTGCGTGGCGAGGCATTGCCGAAGTCAGAGCGGAAGGCAGAGCTTGAAATCGAGCGCTACCGTGAGTTTTTCCGTCATGTAATGAATGGCTTCCGCTTGTCCGCTGAGGGTACTGAAGCAGCTTCAGCTGAGCTGGATAAAGTGAATGCATTGGCATGGTGGTACACACACAATATGCTTGTTCACTACTCTGTGCCTCATGGCTTGGAGCAATACGGCGGTGCAGCATGGGGAACGCGCGACGTTTGCCAAGGACCGACTGAGTATTTCATGGCAATGAACAAATACGAGCAAGTAGCTGAAATCTTGAAGACCGTTTATTCCCATCAATACGAGGATGACGGAAATTGGCCGCAATGGTTCATGTTCGACAAGTATTTCCACATTCAGCAAGAAGAAAGCCATGGCGATATTATTGTTTGGCCGCTGAAGGTGCTTGGCGACTACTTGGCAGCAACAAAGGATTATAGCATTTTGCAGGAGCGTGTTCCTTATACGGTCCGTCATAAAGGCGAATTCACGACAGAATCTGCGACGCTGCTTGACCATGCGATGAAGGAAATTGCCTATATGAAGAGCCACTTCCTGCACGACACGCATTTGTCTTCCTATGGCGACGGAGATTGGGATGATACGCTGCAGCCGGCTAATGCACAGCTTAAGCAATATATGATCAGCAGCTGGACAGTGGCGCTTACGTATCAGGTTATCGCACAGTTTGGCCGCGTGCTGGAGGAAGTTGATGCGATACAGGCAGCCGAGCTTAAGGAGCTTGCATCAGCTATTCAAGCGGACTTTAATCAGTATATGCTGCAACAGGATGTCATTCCTGGCTTTGTATACATGGAGGAGCCGGGCGATGCGAAGCTGATGCTTCACCCGACTGACACAACTACAGGCATTCAATACCGCTTGCTTCCAATGACACGCAGTATGATTAGCGAATTGCTTACAGAGGAGCAAGCAGCTGAGCATTACCGTGTTATTAAAGAGCAGCTGTATTGCCCAGATGGCGTACGGCTGATGAACCGTCCTGCACAATATGCAGGCGGCGTAAGCACTAACTTTAAGCGGGCAGAGCAGGCATCTAATTTCGGCCGGGAAGTCGGCCTCCAATATGTTCATGCTCATATTCGTTATGTAGAAGCTATGGCGAAGCTGGGCAAGACGGATGAAGTATGGCAAGGTCTACTCATGATTAATCCGGTTGGATTGCGTGATGTTGTACCTAATGCAGAGCTGCGTCAAAGCAACTCTTACTTCAGCAGCTCCGACGGCAAGTTCAACAACCGATATGAAGCGCAGGAGCGTTTCGGTGAGCTTCGTGAAGGAACTGTACCTGTTAAGGGCGGCTGGAGAATTTATTCGAGCGGTCCCGGAATCTATATGAACCAATTGATTTCGAATGCCCTCGGTATCCGACAATCAGAAGGCAATCTGATTATCGATCCGATTCTGCCAGCTAAGCTGGATGGCATGCAATTCGATTTCATGTGGAACGGCTTGCCGATTACTTTTGTTTATCGCCTTAGCGATGCAGGACAGGTAACGAAGGTCATCATTAACGGTAAGGAAGCGGAAGGGAAGCCTTCAGCTAACCGTTATCGTGTAGGTGGAGTACAAATTTCCGAAGAACAATTGAAAGCTAATCTTCAATCGGAATCCAACCGAATCGAAATATTTATGTAAGAAGCAGACTGGCGGTCTCCAAGAACCGCCAGTCTTTGTGATATAGTGAAGGAACAATGAAAGATAGGAGCGAATGCTGTGGTTAGTATTAAGGATATCGCTAAACAAGCGGGGGTCTCGATCTCGACGGTATCTTACGCGCTTAACGGCAGCCCCAAGGTGACGGATGAGACGACAGCAAGAATTTTGGCTGTTGCCAAGGAATTGAACTACATCCCGAACGCTGCTGCAAGGTCGCTCAAGACGAGAGAAACAAAAATTATCGGTGTCTTTCTTACCGACTTCAGCGGCGCATTCTACGGCGATCTCTTGCAAGGAACAAAGGAGATTTTATCGGAAAAGGGCTATGATCTGATCGTGTGCAGCGGTAAGCAATCTCATCGGATGCTGCCCGAGCGAATGATTGATGGAGCGATTATACTGGACGAGACGTTTGGCAGCACTGAGCTGCTGAGCTACGCGGAGCGCGGACATAAGCTTGTCGTGCTGGATCGTGAACTGCAGCATTCGAACATCAATCAAGTGCTGCTCGATAACAAAGCAGGGGCGAGGCTGGCAGCCGAATATTTGATCGAGCAAGGCCATCGGACGCTTTATGTAGTGACTGGCCCTAGCGGCTCTTATGATTCAAGGCAGAGGCTGCAAGCTGTTACGCAAGCGGTGGAACGATCCGCTGGCGTTAAGCTGACTGTAATTGAAGGAGATTTCAATAAATCGGCTGGGGAGCAGGCTGCAGCGACAATTATAGCTGAGGACAGCAGCACGGCTGCGGCAGTGTTTTGCTTCAACGATGAGATGGCTATCGGTATGTTTAATTATTTGGCGAAGAATCATCCTGATATTCGGATCGGTGAACATATTCATATCGTTGGGTTTGATAATATGGAGCTGGCTTCTTATACTCAGCCGCGCTTGTCTACGATTGATTATTCCAAGCGCAAATGGGGGGCTCTTGCTGCCGAACAGCTGATCAAGCTGATCAGCGGCGACGAAGTGGAGCATGAACGGATTTATGTTTCTCTTATTAAAGGGAATTCGGCCAGGTCGGCCAAAGAAAGCTAAATGGAAGCCATCGATGGCGGAACGGTTTGAGGTGAAATCTCAAGCCGTTTTATTTTTTGAGAAGCATGTCTGTTATCGCCTAATCAAAAAAATTCGACATAAGCGTTGACAACTGTTTCAAAATGTATTATCTTTAAATCAAGATAAATTAATTAAAGATAAAACGGCGCAGAGGGGAGTGATCATCATGGCAAATGAAAAACAAAATGATTCATTAGATCTCTTCATTGCGCTGTCTAGAGCGAGCCAATGGGTGAATGCCCATGCGGATCGTGATATTCGTAAAAACGGCTTGAACCGCACGGAGTTTGGAGTGCTTGAATTGCTCTACCACCGCGGACCGCAGCCATTGCAGCAAATCGGTGAGAAAGTGCTTATGAGCAGCGGAAACATTACTTATGTCGTGGATAAGCTGGAGAAGAAGCAAATGGTACGCCGGAGAGCTTCGACTACGGATAGGCGCCTCATTTATGCAGAACTAACCGATGATGGCAAACAGTTCGTAGAGGATATATTTCCTGCTCACGAAGACGCGATCAAGCAAGCGGTAAATGGGCTGACAACAGAAGAGAAGCAATTGGCAAGCAAGCTGCTCAAGAAGCTAGGAAAGTTTGCTCAGGAGCACTACAAGTAGCGGGTTTAACTAGCTGTAAAGGTAAAATCACGCGCGCAAGCGTTTGTTGCATATCAATGATGGCTGTTATAGGGTAGCAGCGATCATTTATGCACATCATATATCTTAAGTTAGAGATTCTTTAAATTGTGGCAAAAAGAGCTGTGGTGCAAGCAGTAGTTTAAACATTATAAACAAAATGGAGGAGTTTACATTGAGTATTGCTTTGGGATTATTGGTTGTTCGTGTCGTTGTAGGTCTGTTGTTCGTGGGGCATGGTGCACAAAAGCTGTTTGGCTGGTTTGGCGGTTATGGGCCAAAGGGAACAGGCGGCTGGATGGAGTCGATTGGCATTAAGCCAGGGGTTGCTATGGCTGTTGCCGCTGGATTGATGGAACTAATCGGCGGCCTATTATTCGTCGCTGGTCTTCTTACACCTCTTGCTGCGGTATTGATCGTGCTTACTATGCTTGGTGCTATTGTGAAAGTACATGGTCCTAACGGAATATGGGCAACCGCAAACGGTTATGAATATAATCTTGTTCTCGTAGCCATTGCTATAGGCATCGCATTAACAGGTGCTGGTGAATATTCCATTGATGCGCTTATTGGCTAATCAGAAGTGGAGTTAGTTACGTTGCTTTTCATATTCCTATAAAATAAGGAGTGTCATTACCATGACAAATCAAACAGCTGGTATTCACCATATAACTGCTTTTGTTAGAAACGCTCAGACGACGGCAGATTTTTATTCAGGCGTATTAGGTCTAAGGTTGATTAAGAAGACGATTAACTTTGATGCGCCAGAGGTTTATCATTTATATTTTGGCAATGAGATCGGAAGTCCAGGCACTATTATTACGTTTTTTCCTTGGGAGAATTCACGCAAAGGCAAAATAGGCGGGGGCCAGGTGGGTATAACCACTTATGTAGTTCCCGCAGGTGCATTCGGTTTTTGGAAAGAGCGTCTAGCTAAGCTTAATGTAGATTTTGCTCAAACATCAAGATTTGGAGAGCAGTATTTGCAATTTGAAGATCCTGATGGCTTAAAGCTTGAGATCGTAGCTAGGGAGCAAGGAGCGGACAGTAAATGGTCGTTTGGCGGCGTTCCGGCGCAGCATGCGATTAAGGGTTTTGGCGGTGCCGTATTATACACGACAGCTTCGGCTAAAACCGCAGAGCTCCTTGTTAACGTGATGGGACTGGAGAAAGTCGGGGAAGATAAAGGTTATGCTCGTTTTAAAGCAACAGGTGATCTGGGCAATCTAATTGACATCAATGTAGAGGATATGGAGCACGGACATGGAGGAGCTGGCACCGTCCATCATATCGCTTGGCGGGCAAAAGACGACGCGGAGCACGCGCTATGGAGAAGCCACGTTGAGAGCCATGGCTTCCAGCCTACTCCGATCGTGGATCGCCAATATTTTAACGCGATTTATTTCCGTGAAGCCGGCGGCATTTTATTCGAGATTGCTACAGATCCACCGGGCTTTGCTCGTGATGAAGAGCCGGAGCATCTCGGTGAAAAGCTGATGCTGCCGGAATGGTATGAGGAGCATCGTACGCAAATTGAGCAATTATTGTCACCATTTGAAGTAAGAGTATTGGAGGAGGACAAATGATGAAACATATATTCAAACAAGGAACAGATGCAACTGCACCAGTACTGCTGCTCTTGCATGGAACGGGTGGAACCGAGCGGGATTTGCTTCCGCTTGCTGAGCTGGTCTCGCCTGCTTCGTCCGTGCTGAGTGTCAGAGGAAATGTGCTCGAGAATGGTATGCCGCGTTATTTCAGACGGCTTGCTGAAGGCGTATTTGATCTAGAGGACCTTAAATTCCGCACGCAGGAGCTTAATGAATTTCTAGATCAAGCCGCAGTCGAATATGGATTCGACCGTAATAATATCGTGGCAATCGGTTATTCCAATGGAGCGAATATCGCAGGCAGCCTATTGTTCCACTATCAAGGTACGCTTCGCGGAGCGATCTTGCATCACCCGATGGTGCCGATTCGGGATGTTAATCTGCCTGATCTAGCTGGCGTACCTTGTTTCATTGGCGCGGGTTCGAATGATCCGCTTTGCACGCCGCAGGAGACAGAGGAGCTGGATCGTATGCTGCAAGCAGCTGGGGCGCCGGTTACGGTACATTGGGAGACATTTGGGCATCAGCTAACGAGTTCAGAGGTAGCTGCGGCAGCGGCTTGGTTTAACGAAACCTTCACAGGTTAATATAAAGCAAGCATTTCGTTTATAAAGGGGAGCCCATCATGTTATCGATTGATCCAACGAGTCAAAGTGTGCAGGACAATTATAAGCTGTTGATTGGCAGCATTGTGCCAAGACCCATTGCTTTTGTCACTACGCTCTCAAGCGAAGGCGTGCTGAATGCAGCTCCGTTCAGCTTCTTCAATATCGTTACCGCTAATCCGCCTATGGTTGCGGTATCTGTACAGCGCAAGCCGGGAGGTATCCAGAAGGATACCTCCCGAAATGTCATCGCCCAAGGCGAGTTTGTTGTACATATTTCTGATGAGAGCTATATCGAAGCGATTAATATAACGGCAGCAGCTTTGCCTTCGGAAGAGAGTGAAGTTGCGCTTGCAGGCTTAACGGCTATCGTTAGCGACCTTGTGCGTGTGCCAGGTGTAGCTGAAGCGAGAATTCGTATGGAATGTGTACTTGATCAATCGTTATCGCTTGGCGGTACAGCGGATTCGCCATCCTGCGATTTATTAATTGGCAGAGTTGTACGTTTCCATGTGGATGAGGCTTTGTACGAGAATGGGCGTATTAACGCCGAGGCATTGAAGCCGGTGAGCCGGCTTGCTGGAAACGATTATGCGAAGCTAGGGGAGCAATTCACAATTGTCCGGCCAACATAAACTTAATGTGCGGTAGAAAAATGCAGCTGCAGCTGCGGACAAGAAAAACGTCCGAGACTGCTTTGCAAACCAATTGCCCCGCTAACACAGCAAAAGCTGCCGAGTATAACAATCGGCAGCTTTTTTTGCTTAATCGTAAGCCTTAATTTTGTTTAGATTATCTCATCGGTCGAAAATCGGGTATGAGCCAATAAAATCAAGTATGGCGTCATTAACCAAAACCGGGTTTTCTCTAAGCATATGAGGCCTGTGACTGCCGCCCTGAACGACGAGATATCGAGATCCTTTAATCAGGGAACTCAACTGCTTTATCTTCGTTTCACCTACAAAGGGATCATTTTCACCAGTAATAAGCAAGGATGGACAACGAATGCTGCTTAGTTGCTCGCTCGTAAGCTGAGGATAGAGACGCCAGTCGTTCGCAGACTGCCGCATATGCTCTTGCCAATTTCCTCGATGAGCTTCTGCATGCCTTTCAATCATTTGATTGATGGTCGCTTGCTGCTCCTGTTCCAAAAGCCACTCTGGCTCGAATTGCTCGACACCCGTTGGATCTGCATAACCGCTAGTTCCTATCGTAGTTAAAGTAGAAACTCTTTCGGGATAATGAACAGCACCATACAATCCAACATTCGCCCCCAAGCTGTACCCGATCAAATGTGCTCTAGAAATGCCAAGCGCATCCATAAAACCGATCGTGTCCTCTACAAGCTGAGGCGTATTCCATTCGAGACTGCTGCACTTTGTTCGCCCATGACCTCTGAAATCAGGATAATAACAAGTATATTTGCTCTGAAAATCAAGCAATTGGCTGGCGAAGGCTAGAATTCCCCGAGAGTAGCCGCTGTGCAAAAAAATAACGGGCTCACCGTTCCCCATTTTTTCATAAAAAACGTTCAAATCCTTGAATGGAATGTAGGGCATGATCGTGCCGCCTCCTAAATTTCATCTCAAATCCACGGCAGCTTTTTAAACGTTAAGCTTAAAGAGCTATTCTATGAATATCTCTTTTTTTGGGAGAATTGGCAAGGTGTATTGCAGGTATAAGACTAGTTTCTATATCTAATTGTGCTGAATTGGCTGTTTAAAGAGAAATAGGGCTAGTTTCTAGCCCTATTTCTGAGAATTTCACGCTCGTGAGCCGAATTGGCGGTATGCGGTGCTGCTTATGCTATGGATTAATCGGTATCGATTGCTCGGGCACCTCTCCTGGATTCTCAGCATGAGGGTTCTCTGAACTCTCGAAAGGAACCAAATAGTATTTCTCAGCTTTCAAATCAATCGGAACGTAGCGGTTATAAGAACCCTCTGCAGATATTTCCGCAGTGTTTGGCAATAGCTCCACCCCGGATTCACTGACAATTTTAAATGCAATGTGGTTGGACTGCTCGGTCCAGTCATAATATAAAATCGTTGAAATAGGTGATACGACCATGTTTTTTAGATGAATGGATTGTCCGTTTCCAAGTGATACATCCTGATTAAATGCAATCGTTTCACTTGTTGCAGCCAATTGATTCGTCGGAACCTTAATGTCAAAGGACCACGGATTCTCAATCAGCTTCACTTTCGAGTCGATGCTCCAGTCTAGATTATCGTATCTAATTTGGAAAGCAATGGTTTCACCGATCGGAAGCTCCGAAATTCGCAGCTCATTATAGACCGTATACATGGAATCGTGAACTTTAATGGATTGTCCAGCGGTTCCTGAAGTGAGATTCTGTCCATTCATGAGTACGGTCGGCATCGGATGCATTTTGTAATTAAATTTGACCCCCTCAGCAGGCTCAAAAGTGGAGCTAATAAGCAAACGTCCGTTATCAATCAACGCTTCATCTAAGGTCCATTTCCCGTACTTATTTTCAGCAGTGGCACCAATTTCGGTTTTAAACGGAGAGTAGTCCGCGTTCTCATCTGCATTAGTTGCCATCAATCGCTCCATCAACCCTCCGACGAATGGAACATTGGCAAACGTCACAGTCCCCGTGCTGATTGAAATACCTGCTGCCAAAATAATGGCCGCCGCAACGCCTGCATATTTCTTTCTATTATTGGTTTTATGTTTTCTGATCTTGCTCCGTACACGGCGGTCCCAGCTCTTTTTTTGGAGGCTCGTGAGCTCCTGTTCTTCATACTGGCTTACATCCAGGTTAAGATCATTTAGCTCTTTATAAATCGACATAGTCTCACTCCTTATCCTTGATTATTTTTGAGCAGATAGCTTTTCAATTTCTTGCGTCCTCTGGAAAGCTTGTTGTGCACCCAAGATTCCTTGGCATTATAGTGCTCCGCGATTTCATGGGAAGGTGTTCCCTCTAAGTAATATTTTTCGAAAATATCCCGCTCACGCGCTGATAGTTGGTCAAACAGCTCATCTACTTGGCTTGTGCCTGCTGCTTCGCTTGTTTTGAACATGCGATCATCTATTTCGGAAACCGAAAATTGGTGATTGTGAAGCTTGATTTGTTTTCTTTGGTAATCAATTGCTTTATATTTGGCAATCGCTGCAAGCCATTGTTTAAAGCCATTTTTCTCTGGATCGAAGTGCAAAATATGGTTCCATACCGAAAGCAGCACATCATCCAGACATTCCTCGTAATCCTGCTGCTGGCCATTTAAATGGCGTTTAATTATCGCAGCAAGCAGTCCTCCATATTGATGGATAATAAAAGAAATGGCTTTCTCGTTTTTATTTATTATGTGTTGTACAACATTGTCCTCTGTCAGTTTCAACCGTTCACCCCTCCTTGCAACAATTATTGGCGCCTACTAGGTAATACGAATAGAATTCCATTAATCTATCACATGAGAAAAAAAGAGCTAGCTTCCCGTTTCCATATCGACAATAGATCAAGCATAATAGATAGTGTTGCAATATTCTTATTTTGACATTAATGGTCCATACAAGGAGAGAGTGAGATGCACAAAATAATGATTGTAGAAGATGATCCGAAAATCGCGGAGCTTCTGCTGTCTACTATAACGAAATATGGCTATGAAGGGATACGTGTAAACGATTTTCAGCATGTAATGGATGAGTTCCATCAAGCCAAGCCGGACATGGTTCTTCTTGATGTGAATTTGCCTAGTTATGACGGCTATTACTGGTGCAGGCAAATCCGCAGCGCATCGATCTGCCCGGTGCTGTTTATATCCGCTCGCGACGGTGAAATGGATCAGATCATGGCTCTTGAAAATGGGGGCGATGATTATATCACGAAGCCGTTTCACTCTGGAATTGTGCTGGCGAAAATCCACAGCCATCTTCGACGTGCCTATGGGGAGTATGCCTCCAGATACGAGGAACGCGTTCTCGAAATCGAAGGGCTCATGCTTTATCCCGAAAGGCTGGAGCTGAAGCTTGAAGCTGCAATCATTGCGCTCACGAAAAAAGAATCCGACATTGTAGAAAGCCTCATTGAGCGATATCCACGGGTTGCCAGCCGCGAGGCTCTGCTTGAGAAGCTGTGGGATGATCAGGCTTACGTGGATGAAAATACGCTGAATGTGAACATTACCCGCGTTAGAAGAAAATTTCAGGAGCTTGGCATCGAAGATGCTTTGCTGACGGTGAGAGGTACAGGCTATCGGCTGAACGTCACATGGATGAAGGAAAGTGACAAGTGAAACTGTTTATAAGAGAACACGCTCTGCTCATTGTTGTTCAGCTTTTGCAATTGGGTATCATTTTTTCGATTTATTGGCTCGATGGCTATCACAATTTGGAGACAGCACTTTACGTTGTTTTTCTTGCTTTCTTCATCCTAGGCGGATACCTTGTGTACCACTTTCTTAGTCGGCGGCATTATTACCTCCGCCTTAGTCAGCCTCTCGAATCGCTAGATGCTTCATTTCAGAAAATGGGGCAGTCACCCATCTCGGAGGCGCTCCAGAAACTGTTACATACCCAGTACCGTCATTATCAGCAGCAATTATACACGGTAAAGAAGCAGCAGGAGGAGCATCTCGTTTTCATGGACCAATGGGTTCACCAAATGAAAACACCTCTTTCGGTCATTGAGCTCACTGTTCAAAATATCGATGAGCCTGAGTTTGCCAGCATTCGTGAGGAGCTGGAGAGAATGCGCTCGGGATTGCATACGGTCCTCTATATGGCTAGGCTCCGCGCCTTCGAACAGGATTTCCACGTGAAGCCCGTTGTTCTGTCACAAATCATCAGCGCCGTTGTCCATGACAACAAACGACTTTTTATTCGCAATCAGATTTATCCCGAGGTTCACATCAATACGCCTGAATTAACGGTCGAAACGGATGAGAAATGGCTGTTTTTTATGCTCTCCCAGCTCGTCATCAATGCGATTAAATATTCTTCGAGCAAAGAGACAGAAGGGAAGAAGGTCGTGATTTCCTGCTATATGCGCGGGAGCGAAGCTGTTATTGAGGTTATCGATCGTGGGGTAGGCATTCCTGCTGCGGATATGAAGCGGGTGTTTGATCCCTTTTTTACCGGGGAAAACGGACGCGGCATGCGCGAATCAACGGGTATGGGGCTCTATCTGACGAAGGAGGCTGCTGATCGTCTTGGGCATAGAATGGAGCTAACGTCAGTGGTCGATCAGGGTACGGAGGTACGTATTGTTTTTGCCGCCTATCAGAAGCTTACAAGCGTGTAATAAAAGTGAAAGTCTAATCGATAGTTAGCGGCTGACCGTCTACAGTATACTGATCACATATTAACTGTTTTCCTCTTGAAAGGAGATCTAAGTATGCTGCATGTAAGACAGGTTAGTAAAATATATGAAGGTAAAATGTCCTATCGGGCTTTGACCGACATTAATTTAACGATTGATGATGGTGATTTTGTTGGGATTATGGGCCCCTCTGGAAGCGGGAAAACAACGCTGCTGAACTTAATTGCAACGATTGACGAGCCGACAACGGGAGACATATCATTTCACGGCAAAACGACCAGCAAGCTGGACAAAAATGAGTTAGCTATATTTCGCCGCCGTGAGCTTGGATTTGTTTTTCAGGATTTCAATCTGCTTCACACCTTGACGGTTGAGGAGAATATTGTACTGCCGCTGACTCTGGATGGCAACAAGGTTAGCGAAATGAAGAAAAAAGTAAAAGCCATAGCAGAGAAGCTAGGCATTACAGAGATTATGGATAAACGCATGTATGAAATATCTGGGGGGCAGGCACAGCGAGCAGCGATAGCAAGGGCTATGATTCACTCTCCCAAGCTGCTGCTGGCAGATGAGCCGACAGGAAATCTTGACTCCAAAGCAGCGAAGGATGTTATGGAACTGCTGGAGAAAATTAACCGCGAGCAGAAAGCAACAATGATGCTGGTCACGCATGATGCGGTGGCTGCTAGTTATTGCAATCGCGTTATTTTCATTAAGGACGGCAGGTTCTATACGGAAATCCATCGGGGTGACAATCGTCAAACCTTCTTCCAAAAAATTATCGATACGCTTTCGCTGTTAGGAGGATATCACAATGACGTTTCGCCAGTTCGCATTCCGTAACGTCACTCGTAACAAACGGCTATATGCAGGTTATTTCCTCAGCAGTCTATTTACAGTGATGGTTTTCTTTACTTTTTCTATCTTTGCATATCACCCTGTCCTTAGCGGGGAAAATATTCATTCCAGCGCTACGTTTGCGCTTTCTGTATCCAAGTGGATTATTTATGTATTTTCCTTCTTTTTTGTTCTGTACTCCATGAGTGCATTTCTACAATCGCGCAAAAGAGAATTTGGGCTGATGATCATGCAGGGCATGACCACTGTCCAGCTCCGTCTGATGATTTTTTTGGAAAATATGATTATTGGCCTATTTGCCATTATCGGCGGCATTGGTTTGGGACTTGTGTTTGCAAAGGCGATTTTGCTTGCAGGGGAAAATGTTCTTACCATCAATGAAAAGCTATCCTTTTATATTCCTTATAAGGCTATTGCCCTCACTCTGGTTTCATTTTTGATTCTATTTATTCTCATCTCTTTTTTTATTTCTACCGTACTGCGCAGCGGGCAGCTGGTTACGCTATTAAAGGCAAACAAGCAAGCGAAAAGTGAGCCAAAGTCATCCTTCCTTCTTTCCATGCTAGTACCAATCTTGATTGGAGCAAGCTACTTTCTTAGTTTACGAGCCGATGGGACCGAGGCTATTTTTCTGCTCATTCCGGTTACGATCATGGTTTGCATCGGCACCTACCTGCTGTTTACACAGCTTAGCGTTTATATCATTCGGAAGCTAAAGAGTATGGAATCGATTTTTTGGCTCAAAACGAATATGCTGCTTTTTTCCGATCTCGCCTACCGCTTGAAGGACAACGCGCGTTCGTTCTTTCTGGTCGCTATTATTTCCACTGTCTCGTTTTGTGCGATAGGCTCGCTTTATGGATTTCAATCCATTATAGGCGGAGATCATGTTAAGGGGAATCCTTATCTATTCACCTACCGGACAACGACGGATGGAGATAGCATCGAGCAAGAGCATATGGAGCAGATTGATCGCACACTGAAAGAATCGAACATCGCAAATGAAAAAGAAATGCTTAAGCTTGGTTATTACAAGGCCTCCAATAGCGATAAAATGATTGTAGTGGTTAAGCAATCCGACTATAACCATTTGGCCGAATTAATGAAAATAGATAAGATTAAGCTTTCAGGCGGCAAAGCAGCGGTTGTCGACTTTGGGTTGTCACGAGCGGGTAAAGCAATGCTTAACGAGCCATTTACGCTGCAGCCTAGTGTTGTGATTGAAGCCAATCGAGCTGTTGTATCGCCAGCGGTACATGGTTTCAGCGGCTATTTCATTGTATCGGATGAACAATTTGCAAAACTCCAGCCTCCAGTACAAGAGAGCCATTATTATGCATGGCATGGACCACTGCGGCAGAAAGAAGCCATAAAGGCAGGCGGTAAGCTTACGAATCTTATTCCCTATAGCGATAAATATGAGTTTTACGCGCTTGAATTTCAAAATTCCGTGTTAAGCGAGCGCTTTGGCCCGATACTGTTCATTGGTTTGTTTATCGGAATCGTGTTTTTTGTCTCCGCAGGCAGTTTTCTTTATTTCCGCCTGTACAGCGATTTGGATGATGATAGGCAGAAGTTCAAAGCGGTTTCGAAAATGGGCCTAAGCGACAAAGAGCTTGCAAAAATACTGAATCGACAAATTATATTGCTATTCTTTGCACCAATCGTGGTGGCATTAGTACATGGGGCTGTTGCCCTCATGACACTATCCAACATGTTTAAATACTCGCTGCTCAAGGAATCCATACTCGTGCTTGGCCTATTTTTTATCGTTCAAGTCATTTACTTCTTCATCGTTCGTTTCTTCTATATTAGGCAGGTAAAGATGGCGCTTGCCTAATTGAGCATCATAAAGAAAGAGTGCTTCGGAGGCGATTACACCTTCAAAGCACTCTTCTTTATTTGTCTAATGCTTTAATGAGCAGGTCTGCATAAAACTGTGCTCCATGCTTTTTCAAATGCACGCCATCAGCGGCAAAAAAGTCCTTTTTCCCTTTGCTTGCTGTATACCAGTCTACAATGGTCACGTTCTCCGTCTTTTTCGCTGTGGCTGCGAGCATTTTATTTACGGAATCCTGCCATTTGCGCGGGACACGCGTATTGATGAATATGATTTGACGTTCTGTGCCTAACGTGTCAAGAAGCTCATTCATCTGTTTTGTCGTAAAGGCACCGTTCGTTCCGAGCTGAATGACAACCGTATTTCCTAGCTGGTCATTTTTTTTCAAGCCCTCGATCACATCTAATGCCTGCCCAAACTGTCTTCCTATTTTTCCATCAACCACGATACCCGGAACCAGCTTCTCTAGGAATGGTTCAGCATCCAATAGGACGGAATCACCGATTGCTGTCACGCTGTTTTGATCGATAGGGGTGACAGTCGGTTTGTCTGGTACAGGCTTCTGATCTTTGTTTCCCTGTGCGGGATTGCTGGTTGGTTTGTCATTAACAGTGGGTACAGGTTTTGGCTTACTGCCATCGGTACCGTTCACAATGGTATCAACTTTCGGCTGCTCGGGATCGGTGATAGACGGTTCGGTTTTATCCGTTCCTGTACCCGGAGCCGTATTAGATTGACCAGGTTGTTCCGTCGCTTGCGGAGGCGTTTGTTTTTCTGGTTCAGCTGGCTTCGGCTCGATCACAGCCTCATGTTGTCCAGTCTTGTCGGGCGCAACTACAGATTTTTCATTGTTCGTGCTATCGCCGCTGGCTGACTGCAAATTCACACTGCTTGTGCAGGATACGCTCGAGAATACAATGACAAGCACGGCGAGATAACTGCTAGCTTTTTTTAATCCAATCCGCTCCGTTATTTGCTGTTTAAACAGGGAATATATTTTTCCAAGCGCACCATGCCTTATAGGCTCCTCTATAAACCGCCAAGAAAGCTCAGCAAGTACGAACGTTAGGATTACTTGAATAATTGCTCTTAAAGGATGCAGCTCCCCGCTCTCGGCCGTTGGAGTCGTTAACACGATAATTGGATAATGGTATAAATAAATGCCGTAGGAACGGACGCCGATCCATGCAAGCACTTTACTTCCGATTACATTTGCGAATTTACTTGCGGGATGGGCGAGTGCAGCCACGACAACCGCAGTAGCAAGGGAGAACAGCACCATGCCTCCACGATATAGAAAAGAATCATACTCATTGGTCTGATTAATCATAACCAAAATGATGACGAAGCCGAATGTGCCTACAGCATCCATAAACATGCGGCTGCGTGCAGACAAGGTCGATGACAGCTTCCAACTCGGCCAAACGATAGCAAGCGCTGCACCAATGAGAAGGGCAAAGGCTCTGGTGTCCGTCCCATAGTAAACACGGCTTGGATCAACACCCGGCTGGTAAAGCAGTATCATCGCACCGGCTGATACCGCAGCTGCCGCCAGTGTCCACAGCGCAAGTTTGCCCCGTTTTGGAGAGAAGCGGATAACGGCTAACAGCACGAGGGGCCACAATAAATAAAATTGTTCTTCCACTGCAAGCGACCATAAATGGCCGAACGGTGAAGCGGGGCCGAAGCTCTCGAAGTAGGAAACCTCATGGAAAATAAGGTACCAGTTGCTTATATAAAGAAGCGCTGACCCGATATCGCCTTTTAGAGACAATAACCGGCCTGTATCACTAATCAACAGCCATAATGAAACGACAGCTATCATGAGAAACATCGCAGGCAGCAATCGCCTAGCTCGGCGAATAAAAAACGTTTTGAGATCTAATTTCTTGGAAGGATGAAGCTGTTTCAGCAAAATGTCCGTGATTAGATATCCAGAGAGGACAAAAAACATAGTAACCCCGAGCAGTCCGCCCGGTACCCATTGCAAGTTCAAGTGATAAGCGATGACGGCAAGAACGGCAATGGCGCGCAAGCCATCCAGTCCCGGCATATAGCGACTACTGTTGCCGATTGGTTTAGGCATGGCGGAATCCTCCTACATGAATTTGAATGGGGAGAATTGCAGCAAGGTCGATGAGAATAAGACGGTGGAAAAAGCGATGATTACGAATAATACCGATGGTAAAAATGGTGTTCAGCCCCTCTGGATGATGAATCGTTGTAAATCAATTATATGGCGGCAGCTAAAATAATTCGTAACAGAACAGTTACAAATCGGTATCAAACTGGAAACAAAAAAAACGAAAAGTTACATAACGAATAAATGCATGTTTCCACCAGTAAAGGGAACCGTAACCACAAGTATTTTTTTGGGAGGTTCCCTAGATGAGAATCGTAAAATTTTGGATCGCTTCGTTTTTTGCGTTGTTATTTATGACGAGTGGAGCAGATATTGCAGCGGCACCGAATGGGGAACAAGAACAACTTCTAAGGGCTGCTTTTGTGCGAAATGGCGAGCTTTGGCTAAAGACAGGTCAAGTGGAGAAGAAGCTTGCAAGTGGACCTCTTGTGCGCAATCCCAAGTGGTCATTCGATGGAGAATGGCTTGCATATACGCAGGGAGATGCAGAGCAAGAGCTATGGGTGCTGCATTTGCCAACAGGCAGGAGCAAGCTCGTCGCTGCAAATGTCGGCAAAAATTTTCAATGGGCACCGAAGAATAAGCTGCTGGCATATCAGATAAAGGATCAACTGCAATACGTTGATGCGAGCTCGCCGGACAAACCGCTTGGTTCCGCTGCTGCCATAGATAATTTCTCATGGCTGCCGTATGGTAAAGGTTTTTTTGCTTCTTCACAGTCAGAGCTGCTCCCGGATGGATGGACGCCGATCCATCTTTATCAAATACCACTTCGTACAATGGATGATCCTCGCACCTATACAACCGTTCATGTGCTGCCAGCACCATCTGACGATTTTTTTGCGGTCGGCACGAGCGAGTTCAAATGGTCCGCTGATGGTCGATGGATCGCATTTCTTGCTAAGCCAACCGCGTCGTTATCGGCCGATAGCAACATCCTTTGTGTGATTTCAACTGACGGCGTTGTATTTCGTACACTTGATGAGATGGTGAATAATCCCCAGTGGTTCTCATGGGCAAAGAGCGGCAGCCGGCTCGCTTACATTGCAGGGATCGGGCGCGAGGCCACCAGCAATAAACAGCTAAAGGTGCTGGAAGTAACCTCAGAGAAGGGGGCTGCGTACACGCCTAAGCATTTCGTTGATCAAGCATTTGTTTGGCAGGATTTGCAGCATATTATTGTGTCGAGAGCAGCGGAATCTAAGCCGGATGGCGATCAACGCCTTGCAGCATTTCCTTACTTAGTGAGGGTGGATCTGAATAATGGCGTGCAAAAACATTTGACTAAGCCCTCCCGAAAGCATGGCGCTTATAACCCGGTAGTTCTTCATTCGAAGCTCTTTTGGGTGAGGGATGATCATACTACAGCAGATGTAATCATGGCGGACATAGATGGACACCATGCAGTGGAATGGATAAAAGGTATCGACCAAGCAGATTCTTATTATGGACAATGGGACTGGTCTGAGGTGATTGCATTCTATTGAGTGCATCATAACGTATGCCGCAAAGATCATAATATGCTCAATTGATAACCTATTCTACATGCTATAATATAAGGAGGTAATGGAGACAAGCTGGCTGAGGAACGCCCAGTTCAATTATGATAATTACTTAATCAAGGGAGTGGAACAATCAATGATTAGTAAAGTCGGTCAAATCATGCTGTATGTAGATAACCAAGATAAGGCAGTGGAGTTTTGGACAGAAAAAGTAGGCTTTCAAGTCATTTCTGAAGAAAATAACGGCCAAGGTTTTCGATATATTGAAATTGCTCCTACAAAGGATTCAGAAACAACGATTATTTTACATAATAAGGAATTCGTTGCAAAAATGTCACAAGGATTAAATCTTGGTACACCATCTTTAATGTTTTTTACGGAAAACTTCGAACAGTTGCATGGCGACCTGTCAAATAAAAGTGTCACTGTCGGTGACATTGTAACGATGCCTTCTGGAAGAGTATTCAACTTTGCAGATGATGAAGCAAACTACTTTGCTGTAATGGAGAAAAAGTAATATTCTCCTCCAATTTCATTGTATTTGGAAACGAATGCTCTATAAAACAGCGGCAGTCTTTCGAGACTGCCGCTGTTTTTGCAATGACAAGTTAATTCATACTCTTTATTCGGACAATCCCTTCAGTTGATGCCGCGTCTTCGTACATAAAATATAAAGAATAATCTCCTGTTGTATAACTAATGCCATATTCATCATACCCGCCATCAGAATTGCCTTCGGAATCTGGTTCTCCCAAAACCCTTTTAACCTGTTCTACGGATTCGTTTATTTTTATATCGATTACACCTATCTTATTTTCGTCCCAAATATAGAAGTAGCAGTTATCATATTTTAAATAATCAGCATTTTCAAATCCAACCTCGTCAGGCTGTCCATAGGCTTGCTCTAGTTCGCTCCGAGAGTGATTTAAATTTACTTTCAAGCCCTTAAGCTGCCCTTTTTCGGCTGTTTCCAGAAGCTCATTGTCGAGGGTGAATCGACATGCATTGCCTTTACCCGTTTCTATTTGAGGTGTTGCAGGTTCCTCGGCTTTCGCACAAGCAGAGAGGAGGAGCATCGATAGTAAAAGGCATATTCCAGTGGTTTTGCTTATCCTACTTATCATAGAAAGGCCTCCAATAGTTCACTCGATATAACTATAAACGGGCCGAGTAAATGTAATGTTTCATTGTCAAAAAAAGAGTGCTTTCTAGTAGATAAATGGCTTTATGCCCATACTTGTTCGGCAATAATAAGATTGAATATAGTCAAACAAATAAAAGGGATGCTCTTAAGCGAATAAATTCGCTTGAGAGCATCCCTTTTTCTTATATCTGAACAAGCAGCAAAATGATAGATGATAAACATAAGCATGTGCTGACCAAGCATAGGAACATGACGACCTGCTTATGATTGAGGCCGGCCCGCAGCAAGCGATAATGCGCTTGGCTGGCATCTGCCTGATAGATCGCTTTGCCTTGCAGCATGCGCTTCACGACAACGAATATATTATCGAAGATCGGTACGCCGAGCGCCAGAATTGGGATAAACAACGACATCACGGTAGCTTGCTTAAACGCGCCGTCTAGTGCAATGACCGCCAAAATAAACCCAAGGAAGGTAGCTCCAGCATCGCCCATAAAGACTTTTGCAGGAGGTTTGTTATATCGCAGGTACGCAATCGTGACGCCTACTAAAATAATAGCCATGATGGCGGAATTGGATTGTCCTTTGGCCAGTGCTACAACGAACAGCGTTACGGCAGAAATCGCCGAAAGCCCGCCAGCGAGCCCGTCCATGCCATCGGAGAAGTTAATGACCGTCGTTACGCCAAAGATCCACAAAATCGTAAGCGTAAACTGCAAAATAACGGGAAGTAGCACATATTCGCCTGACAGCGGATTGTAAAAGCCGGTAAATGCGATGCCTGAAGCATAAACGAGCACCGCTGCTGATATTTGGACGATAAATTTAGGAAGCGACGGAAAGTCTTTGCCTTTCGTCTTGTACCAATCATCAACCGTGCCGATGAAGAGAAGCAGTACGCCGCCCAAAAATATGGCGCCAGTTTGTAGGGAGAAATCTCTTGTGACGAGCAAATAAGTAAAGAAAAATCCGATGAAAATAACATAACTAGCAGTAAGAGGGATCGGTTCCCTATGAAGTTTTCGCTCAACATCCTTGCGGGGCTTGTCCACAAAATCAAGACGGAAAGCCAGCTTTGCAAACGGAGGAATTAAGAAATAAACGATAGCAAAGGAAACTAACAAAGAGATTGCATATAAAATAATAGTCACCACCGTTAGTTAATGAAGGAACAACAGAATTATACAATTCGTGAAGAAAATTGTCGATTGGAGATTACATAAGTGAGAAGATATTAATCTTTAGAAGCTGCCTGCAGCACACCCTTCATTACACAATCAAGATGCATCCTTCCTGCCCAGATTGAATAAAGATAAGCGATAATTTGTTTAAACGTATCGGCTTGTTAATAGTTCGACTGATAAGGGAGCGATAGATATGAAGCTGGATTGTGCCATCATCGGCGGCGGGCCTGCTGGTTTAAATGCAGCGCTCGTGCTGGGCAGATCGCGAAGAGTTGTTATTGTATTTGATCACAATAAGCCTAGAAACGCGGTAACCCATGAGTCGCATGGCTTCATCACGCGAGATGGCATTGAGCCGCGCGAGCTTCGTCGATTAGCCCATGCAGATATTGCTAGGTATCCGTCGGTTACCATTAAGCCTGACAAAGTGACGGAGGTGCAGCGAAGCGAGATGGGCTTCCATCTGATGACAAGCAACGGCGTTATTTATCACGCTCGCACGCTTATTTTGGCAGCAGGTCTGAGGGAATCTTTGCCTGCTATCCCCGGCATACGAGATTTTTATGGAAGAAGCTTGTTCAGCTGCCCATACTGCGATGGCTGGGAGCTGCGTGATCAACCGCTCGTCGTCATTTCGGAGGGCTCGAATATTTTCAATTTGGCGAAAACGGTGTTTAACTGGAGTCGTAATGTAGTCGTTTGTACGAATGGAATGAACAGCCTTAGCTCGCAGCAGATCGGTCAACTAGGGCAAAGAGGGATTCAAGTGACGCAGCAAAAAATTAAAGCTCTCCATGGCGAGAATGGCCGCCTTCATCGTATCGTATTTGCGAATAACACCGAGATTGAGCGCACAGGCGGCTTTGTTACACCATCATGGGGTCAAGCAGCGCACTTCGGAGAAGCGCTCGGCTGTGCGATGACACAGGCAGGCGGCTTCGTTACGGACGATTACGGCAGAACGAGCATAAGGGGCATATATGCAGCAGGCGATTCTTCTATTATTGTACCTGCACAGCTTGTTGTCGCAGCCGGAGAAGGCAGCAAAGCTGCCATTGGGGTCAATACCGATTTGTCGCATCAGGATTTTGGATTTTAGCAGCTGAAGCGAGCGTGTATAATCGCAGCAATATCGTTATACCGATTAAGGATTTTTTGCTAAAATAAGGATTAGTTAATAGACATCGTTGTTACATCCCTACTCATTATGGGTATTGGTGTTGGACTGAATTAATTAGACGGCTCTAAAAGTATAGAGAGTGTTAATTATCAGCGAGAAAAGGAGGGATCCTATGTTAGAAAAACTGCATGCGGACGATCATGTTTTAAATCAATTTCCATTTATGCGAGAAGAGCTGCAATACAATCTGATTCATTTAATTACGGCATTGGAAGGCGCAACGAGCTTGAAGACGTCTGACGGACGGCTGCTCTTTGCAGGTTCGCCTGGTCATAACGCTTGGTTATGGCTATCGGAGGATTTGACAGAAGAGCGCAGAGACATACTTATGCAGGAGCTTATCGCTTATTACGAAGGTACGGATTTGCCGGGTATATGCGGAGCTCCGTCTACGGCAGAACCGTTCGCGAAAATGTATGCGGAGGCGAACCAGCTGCAATATCGCGCTTATATGTTGATGACTGCTTATTCATGCCCAAAGGTGATTAAGCCCATGAAGGTCAAAGGGAAAATGATTCAAGCAACACGCCAGCATGTAGAGCTTGTCGCTGAGTTTTTGGCTGGCTTCTCTGAGGACGCGTATGGGGCTTCGGTTATACCTGCCAGTCAGATGCCAGCTGCAGAGGGAATGGTCATGAGAGGCAATTTATATTTCTGGTCTGTTGATGAACTTCCAGTGGCTATGGCCAACATCGCTCATCGATCTCCGCGGCACGGACGGATCAATGCGGTTTATACGCCGTCTGTCCTTCGGAGAAACGGCTATGCCAGTGCGGTTGTAGCGGGAATTTGCGAAATTTTGGAGGAAGAGAACAGGGAGCCGATGCTGTATGCGGATAATAAAAACCCTGCTGCTAACAAAGTCTATCAAAATATAGGTTTTGTCCAGAGTGGGCCGATTGCTGAAATTAGATTTATGTAGATGCAAAAGCTTAGAAAGTAGGAACTGATTTGAAGATTGATCGTTTACTCGCGATGACGGTACTGCTGCTTAACCGGGGACGAATAAGCGCCAAGGAGCTGGCGGATCGTTTTGAAGTATCAACAAAAACAATTTACCGCGACATGGATACGTTAAGCCAGTCCGGCATTCCGGTGTTGGCTCATCAAGGGACAACGGGCGGGTTCGAGATTATGGAGCAATATACGCTGTCTCGTCACTATTTAACATTAGCAGAAATTTCGTCGCTTATAGCAGCCGTCAAAGGCATAGGCACCGCATTGGATGATGCGACCTATGCTGGTTTGCATGAGAAGGTAAGAGCATTGCTGCACAAATCGGATAAGCTTCAGAACGATCACCTTGGAGATAGCTTGGTTTTTGATTTGAACCCTTGGGGGCAGGGGCCAGCAGCGCGCGACAAGGTAAACTTGTTCAAGAAGGCGATTGAAGAGACACGGAAGGCGGAGCTCAGCTACATTAACATGAATGGCACGGAAACGGAGCGAGTGATTGAGCCGTATGCGCTTATTTTGAAGGGAAACATATGGTATTTGCAGGCTTATTGCACGCTTCGTGAGCAGTTCCGCGTATTCCGTTTATCGCGCATACAGAAGCTGAATCTATTGCTGGAGCGATTTGAACGCCGCGAGACACCTTCGCTGGACAGTTACTCATGGGATGTAGAATGGTCGAAAAATGCCGATACCATCGTAACGCTTATTTTCCAGCCGCAGGTGCGCCACCGTGTAGGAGATGCTTTCCATCCGGATCAAGTGACTGTATTAGCGGATGGAAGCTTGCGTGTGGAAGGCAAGCATACGATAGATGACTGGTTTTATGGGATGCTGCTAAGCTACGGCGATCAGGTTAAGGTTGAGCAGCCTCAGGCTCTCGTGGAGCAAATCATATTGCGAGCTCAAAATATTGTTAACCGTTATAAGAACTAAGACAGACAGCTGTCCAGTTTCCTACGGTAAAATAAGATCATACCAAGGAAATGGGGAAACAGCAGATGAATGATACCATTGCAGTAAAACCAGCAGTTACGCTTATAGGGGTAACAGCGCGCACGACGAATGCTCAGGAAACGGGAGCAAACGGACTTTTATCGGGTCTATGGGATTCGTATTTCAGCAGCGGTATTTCAGAACGAGCACAGGTGAATAACGGCCATCTTATCTATGCGCTGTATACGGATTATGAAAGTGATGCTAGTGGAGCCTATACGGTGCTTATCGGCCATGAGCGGGCAGATGCACAAGCCGAGCTGCCGGATGGACTAGAGCAAGCGACGGTTCCAGAGGCTAAATTTATGGTTTTTAAAACGAAGAAGGGTCCCGTTTATGAGGTTGTAGCGCAAGCATGGGGCGAGATTTGGGCGTTTTTCAAGCATTCGTCTATTGAGCGCACTTATGGCGGCGATTACGAGCTGTATGACGGCCGGACATTTGACCCTGCGAATGCGGAAGTCGACATCTATATTGCGATAAAATAAAAAACGGTTGTCCTATTGGCTGACTCAGCTCAGAGGACAACCGTTTTTTCTATTCTTTGCTTATGGTCAATTACTCTGCTTGATAATCCTGAACGAGAAGCTCCAGAGCGCCCGTTTCGGGGTCGAGTATAAAGCCGTGAACCGGAATGTCTTTTGGGAAGAGAGGATGCTTACGGATCAATTTGACGCTGTGCATGACGCCTTCTTCGGAACTTGCGAAGCCCCGCAAAAATTTATCCATGCGTATGCCTGAATTTTCGAGCGTTTCAATGGCAAGCGGATCGATGCCGTGATCTTGGAATTTGCTGACCATGCCTTCTGTATTGAGGTTGGTCATACCGCAGCCATGATGGCCAATGACGAGAACCTCGCGAGCCCCAAGCTCGTACACGGCGATGAGGATGCTGCGCATCGCGCTTCCGAACGGCTGAGTCAGAATGGCGCCGGCATTTTTAATAAATTTGGCATCGCCATTTTTTAAATTTAATGCTTTTGGCAGAAGCTCTACAAGTCTAGTGTCCATACAAGTAAGAACTGCAATCTTCTTATCGGGAAATTTGTCAGTCAAATAGGCTTCATATTGTTTTTCCTCAACAAATTTTTTATTAAACTCCAATATTTGTGGAACCATGGACATATAATTGCCTCCTAACCCAAGATCGTTTTTCTATTGTTTATTTTATTATTCATAGAAAAAGGGGGCTAGTCAAATGTTTTGCTAATGAATTAATCCGCTCTGCTTTGCTTTTTCCAGCATTTTGGTAGAATAGCGGTTAATCCATTTCTTCAGTGCTAGGCCAATCAGCAGTGCAGCACCAGCAAAAAGGGCAAGAGCAATTAAATCTCTGGCAACGATATCCCATAAGATACCGCCCACCGCTTCGCGCATCATGCTGATCGCGTAGGTGAAGGGCAGGAAGGGGTGAATCGCTTGAAAAAACGGCGGTGTAACTTGAATTGGGAACGTGCCTCCAGATCCAGCAAGCTGAAGCACGAGCAAAACAATAGCCATTGCCTTGCCGACATTGCCAAATACGGATACAAGCGTGTACACAATCAACATGAACACCGCGCTCAAAATAACGCCAAACAGCACAAACCATATTTTGTCGGCGACATAAGCCTTAAGCAGCCATATATCGCCGATCGTAACAAGCAGCGACTGTACAATCGCAATCGTAAGGAAGGTCAGGTAACGCCCAAAATAGACGTGATAGCTGCGGTATGCGGTTTCTGCTGTGGAATATACGTCCACACTAAGCAGTGAAACGAGCAGCAGCGCACCAACCCATAGCGATAGCGTTGTGAAAAATGGCGACATGGCTGAACCGTAATTCGGTATCGGAAATAGGCGATTTTCCTTCAGTATAACCGGCTCAGCGAAAAAAGCACCCTCGCGTTCAGCGTCATTTTTGAGCAAATCAACAAGCTCATTTAAATTGCCTTCCTTCTCCAAGTCACGAATCCGCTGTGCGAGCCCTTTGATTTTTTGCTCTGCTGCGGGTAAGTTTTTTTGAATGTTGGCCATTTCCTTGCCGCCAAGCTCTAGTCCCTTAGCGGCGTCGCTTACGATGGATGCAGCACTCGGAATGACCTTGTTTGCTTCCGCTAATATGGACTCTGCGGTTGCAGCAGATTTTTTCGCTTTGTCCGCAGCTTGTTTGATATGCGGCAAAATTTCACTGTCATAACGGCCCAGCACGTCCGTTAAGAACGAAGAGGTTTCCTTGGATAAGATGCCGAGACGATCAATTAGCGTTTGCGCTGGCTTCTCGCCCTTTTCGATTGCCGACCGGATTTGCTTAACAATCGTAAGCTGCTGCTGAAACCTTGTGTTCACCTGTTTTAGTCGATCAATGGTCGACACGATTACTTTGCTTGGTGCCAAATCATTCAAGCGATCGAGCAAATTCAGCATCCCATCAATGACGATGATGGAGCTTGTGAGGCGCTGCTCTGCCAGCTCCAAGCTCTTTTTTACCACTTCAGGATCTATGTTCGTATCCTGTAATATGCCGACAAGCTCCTCTACTGAGTTGGCCGTTTCCAGCAGCAGCTGCAAATCCTGCTTAATAAGCGGGCCAGCCGTATCGAGTGCCGATTTGCTTTGGTCAAAAAAAGTACCAAGCTGCTTGGAGAAAGCTTCGCCGTCCTTGGCGAGCTGGGCAGCTTTTGGCAGCTCCGTTTGAACGGTTGCAACGATTTTTTTCGATTTTTCAATATCGGTAACCGCTAGTGCGACGGCGTCATTAATCTGAGGGAACAATGATTCCAGCTTGAATACAGTACTGCGAACCTGCTCAATCGCTGGTTTGTTCTCCTCGAGCTCAATGCCTATTTGATTGAATATACGAAAAATCGTTTCGTTAGCGGTTTTGACGAAGCTTGCGCGGACCTGCTCAATGATGCCGCTCGCACCCTTCTGGGCGATTTTTGGCGATACGGCATTGATCTTCTCATTTACCGCGTAATCGAGCTCTGCTTGTTGAAGATTGTTCGATAGCACCGTGGCCATTTTGGCAGAAAAATCGGGCGGAATGGTGATGCTGGCATAATAGTCGCCATGCTTAACGCCTTCAATGGCCTTGTTGCCCTCTACGAACACCCAGCCAATTTTTTTATTTTCCTTCAAGGAGGCTATAATTTCGTCTCCAACTTTGATGGGCGTCCCATGCAGCACAGCGCCTTCATCGTTGTTCACGACGGCTATGGCAAGCGAACTGGTCTGGCCGTATGGGTCCCAAGACGCTTCAATGTTGAACCAAGCATATAAAGACGGCAAAAAAGCGAGTCCGACGATGACGATGGCAGCTGCGCTGTTCCGGAAAATACTGCGAAGATCTTTGGCGTAAATAGCGAATATAGGCCCCATGTTCTCCCACCTTCAACAATGATTTACTTAGTATTGCTGAATAGTCCAAAAACTACACCACAGAATTGTCGCTGGTATCCATGGGAGTACAGGTGAGCATAGAAAAAGCAGCATCCAAAGCGTTTTACGCCTCGGATACTGCTCTTGGTTTGATTATTATATTGCTCAGCTTTCGTTAAAAATTTCAGCGAGCAGCTCATAGGAGCGAAGGCGCGCTGCATGATCATAAACTTGGCTAACGACAATTAACTCATCAGCGCCAGTCTGTTCAATCATGGCGCTCAGCTTGTCTTTAACCGTTGCTTTGGTGCCGGCAATGGTGAAGCTGAGCTGCTTTTGAACGATCATTTTCTCCTGCTCGTTCCATAGGCCATCCATGGTGTCAACTGGCGGGTTCAGCTGCCCCATGCGTCCTCTTATTAGGTTCAGGAAGGCTTGCTCCTGAGAGGTAGCTAGGAATTTAGCGGCTTCATCGGAATCAGCGACAATGACGTTCAAACCAACCATCGCATATGGTTTATCCAGCACCTCCGATGGACGGAAGTTGTCGCGATACAGCTTCAATGCGGGCAGCAGGAAATCCGGCGCAAAATGGCTAGCAAAAGCAAACGGGAGGCCATGGTGACCAGCAAGCTGTGCGCTAAAGCCGCTGGAGCCAAGCAGCCAGATCGGAACATCTAGACCCTCGCCGGGAACAGCCCTTGGCAATACGCCGCGTGATTCAGCGCTCGGATGGAAGTAATGGCGCAGCTCGTTCAGCTGCTCTGGGAAATCCTCGCCGTTGCTGCCAAGTCCGCGGCGCAGCGCGCGGGCAGCCACTTGATCAGAGCCTGGCGCTCTTCCAAGCCCAAGGTCGATACGGCCTGGATACATGGATTCGAGCGTACCGAACTGTTCGGCAATGACGAGCGGTGCGTGATTCGGAAGCATAATGCCGCCAGAGCCCACGCGGATTTTTTCTGTTCCAGCAGCTACGTAGCCGATAACAACTGAAGTGGCAGAGCTTGCGATGCCAGGCATATTATGATGCTCGGCGAGCCAGAACCGATTGTAGCCCCATTTATCAGCGTGCTGGGCTAGTTCAAGTGTGTTGCGGAATGAATGAGCGGGCGAGCTGCCGGTTACGATTGGTGCAAGATCTAATATCGAAAAGGGAATATTGTGTATAGACATCGTTGAATTTACCTCCCATGTAGCGCACAGCGGGATGCTGCTGTACGGATAGTTTAAAACCCCAGCGCCAGCAAGGGCGTGGGGCATTATGCTTAAGTCTATTACTGTGGGTTTGTTGTCCAGATTCCTGCGGCTTTAATAAATACGCGATCAGGCAGCTTCAACGTTGCAAGAACCAGCGCAGCCATATCCTCAGCTTGCATCATGCGATCCTCGTCACCAATTTTCAGGCCAGCATTTGAAGCAAGCTCTGTATTGACTGTACTTGGTGTTAGGGCTGTTACACGAATGTTGGATTTGCGGACCTCTTGCATAAGCGCCTCAGTCATGCCCATGACAGCAAACTTGGAAGCACAGTAAGCGGAGCCGGTTGCAAAACCGCGTTCGCCAGCCGTAGAAGCGATATTGATGATGCTTCCGCCGCTTTGCTCCAGCATAGTTGGAAGTGCAGCGCGAGTTACATAGTAGGTTCCGAGCACATTCGTTTGGATGATGCGCTCCCACTGCTCGTGATCCATTTCAAGCAGTGTGCCGAACGTACCGATTCCTGCATTGTTAATTAGAATATCGATGGAGCCTAAGCTCTCTTTGAGTGATGCAATCGCTTGATCGACATCCGATTTAACAGCGATATCAGCAGTTGCAATGAAAACCTTAACCCCGTAAGTGCTTGAAAGGGAGTCTTTCAATGCTTCCAAGTCGGCGCTTGTACGAGCAATGATGCCAAGGTTGACACCCTCTGCAGCTAAAGCAACAGCAATCGCTTTGCCGATGCCTTTTCCTGCGCCGGTAATGATAGCTGATCTATTTTTTAATTCCATGGTTATCTCTCCTCTATTCATTGTAGATTGCTTGATTCGTATGAAGCGGCATAGATATGATATCCTCATAACAAGGAATTTACTACGTTGTGTCTTATTATTGAGCTATATTCTAAGGATTGCAAGTACCAACTTTATATTTGAAAATAGGACAGAATGATGATGGCGCTTTCTCATAATGCCAGTTATCATGCGATTTTCTGGTGAATTAGACAGGCAGCGTAGTGATTGCATATGTAGATTTGTATAGTGTTTTGACGAAAGGAGCCGCTCACATTGGGAGATCAGCATTTTAAAGAAACTGTAGAGTTGACCTTGAAAGTCATAGGCGGGAAATGGAAGCCAGTTATTCTTTGTCATTTGACTTCAAGAACGCATCGATTCGGCGAGCTGAAGCGGGAGATGCCGGCCATTACCCAAAAAATGCTTACGCAGCAGCTGCGTGAATTAGAGGAAGATGCGATCATTGATCGCAAGGTGTATGTGCAGGTGCCGCCTAAGGTAGAGTACTCTTTAACAGAGTACGGTTTAACGGTAAAGGAGCTGCTGAACGTCATGTCGAAATGGGGCGAGCAGCACCAAGAAAGAACAGCTGAGCTGCACGAAAAATGATAGAAATGGCTGCTCATAGTTCCCAAATGGGTACTACGTTACATAAAAGTGCGTACTTTTTTTTTTATCCGTAACTCTCTAGAATAGGCCTTGTGAGTGAAACAAACAGAACCTATGAGGAGTGAATATAGATGAAATTGCAATTAGCACTGGATCTTGTTGATATTCAAGGGGCTATTGAAGTTGTGAAGCAGGTTGAATCTTTTGTTGATGTCGTGGAAATTGGAACGCCGATCGTAATCAATGAAGGCTTGCATGCGGTCAAAGCGCTTAAGGAAGCTTTTCCTAACCTGACCGTACTTGCGGATTTGAAAATCATGGACGCAGGCGGCTACGAAGTGATGAAAGCTTCTGAAGCTGGTGCGGATATCGTAACGATTCTTGGTGTTGCAGAGGATGCGAGCATCAAGGGTGCCGTCGATGAAGCGAAGAAACAAGGAAAACAAATATTGGTTGATATGATTGCCGTTAAAAACTTGGCGGAGCGTGCGGCTGAAGTCGATGCACTCGGCGTTGATTATATTTGTGTTCATACGGGCTACGATCTGCAAGCGGCTGGTCAAAACTCCTTCGAGGACTTGCGCACTATTAAAGCAGTGGTCAAAAATGCAAAGGTAGCTGTGGCAGGCGGCATTAAGCTGAACACCTTGCCGGAAGTTATCGCTGCTGGTCCTGATCTTGTCATCGTAGGCGGCGGCATTACGGGACAAGCCGATATTAAAGCAGCAGCTGCCGAAATGCAGCAATTGATTAAGCAAGGTTAATTCGAAGGATGCTTAAAGAGAATAATCTAGCTGCTATCATGCAGGAGCTGAATCAAGCCTCGGGTCAGCTGTCAGAGGATCAATTGGGGCTGCTCTCTGAGGCTGTTGGCTCGGCAAGACGCGTATTCGTGGCAGGAGCTGGCCGCTCGGGACTGATGATGCGGGCGTTCGCGATGAGACTGATGCATCTCGGCTTGGATGTGTATGTCGTTGGTGAGACGGTTACGCGCAGCTTGAGTAAAGGTGATTTGCTTCTAATTGGCTCCGGCTCTGGCGAGACAAAATCGCTGGTGCCGATGGCGGAGAAAGCGCGAAGCTTGGAAGCCGCGGTAGGCGCGTTAACCCTCTCGCCGGCATCGACGATCGGCAATTTGGCTGACATCGTCGTCAAGCTGCCAGGAGCCCCGAAGGATCAGGCAGCGAATGAAGCGGCTACGATTCAGCCGATGGGCTCATTATTTGAGCAAATGCTGCTGATTGTATGCGACGCTATTATTTTGCGATTGATGGAGAAGCAGGCGTTAAGCGGACAAGCGATGTATGGCAATCATGCGAATTTAGAATAGCTGTAGTTTAGAAGGGACTTTCTCTAGGGCGCAATGCGGCCAGGGATCGTCCCTTTTTTTATTTCTAACTTTCTAACGACTAGGATCTATTCGTAATAGCGGCTCGATAGCGAAGGCGATACGGAAGCGAAGGCTTTCAGTGGGATCTTTGAGCTTAATGCCCATCAGCTTCTCGCATTTGTCCAATCGATAAATAACCGTATTGCGGTGCACAAAAAGCCGTTTAGACGTTTCGACGAGCTGGCATTGTGTATCGTAATACATATTCAGCGTCCGCATCAGTTCCTTTTGCTCGGTTTCTTCAATAGTAGAGAAGCATTGAAAGGTTTCCTCGTAAAACTGCTTCAGCTCATCATCGGGAATCATACGGAAGAGATAGCTGATATCCTTGGATTGATAGGACTGAACAAACCTCGTTTTTTTCATCTGGTAACCGATTTGCAGCGCTTTGACTGCCTCATTATACGACAGCCCGATATCAAGTACGTTAGTAACCGGATTGCCGACGCCAAGCGAGATGCTAAGCTGGGATTGCTCAAACAGCTGAGATGTCATAGCGGATAAATGCTTGAGGAACGTACCCTCCTCCCACTTGGACTCTTGAATGAACAAGAGCATCCCGAACAAATCATTTTTGGTAAACATGACGAACACTTCACCCAGCAAGGAAAAATGGCGCTTAATCAGCTCATATTGCACATCCCTCTCAGAGATCAGGCGCTCGTCGAACAGAGCCGCAGCATTAGTTGTTTGGCTCACTCTAGGGTTTGTCTGTTCATCTTTTTTTGCAGCTAAAAGCAGATATTTCCCTTTTTGCTTGAGACCGTATTTTTTGCCGCGATGCAAAGCTTCTTGCTCAGAACCGATAAAACCATCAATTAAATCGGAGAAAAATTCATTTTTGTACCGACGTGAACGCTCCTTTACCGCCTGCAGCTTCGACATCTCCATGCCTATGACGTTAGAGGCCTGCTCTAGCGTTAAGTCATGTTGGTTTGATGAGGCTTGTTTGGGCTGAAAGGTAATCAAATAACCCTCATGCCTATAGGTGAATATCGGATAGATCGCTACATGGCGGTATTCGTGTAAAGCGGGATCAAGCAAGCAGTGGTGTGCTGCAGTTTGAAGAGAGGGCTGGCTGCTTAGAACGGTTTCGACTGCTGATACGAGAGGCAGAAACTTAGGCAGCTTGAAGTGATGCGAGTGAGACGTAACCTGCAGCTTGCTGCTAAGCAGCACAACAGGCGAGTGAAGCAGCTGCGTAAGGGCAGTTACAATTTCGGGAATACCGTTTCCTTTCATGATCATTGAAGCAAATTGTTTGTGGACGGTTAGCGAATGCTGCAGCTCATCATTTTTATTATCTAAAATAACGCTGGTCGAGCGCTGCAAGATTTCTCCGAGCGAATGCTCAACCGAAGAGACTTCGATAATCGGAAACGGGATACGATCGGCCGCATCCTTGATCTCTTGGGGAATGTCGAGGGCAAAACGTCTCGTCTTTACCGCTAGGCCAGAGCATTTCAATTGATTCATCTTCAATATAAGATCGAGTAGAGCTTCAGGATTTTCCTTCATAAAGTAGCCGTTTGTAAGCAGCAGCTCGCCAGGCTTTAAGAAATGAATGATGTCGGGGGCATCCATAATATTAACGGTTTCAACGACACGGGATAAGCCGCTGTGGCCTGCAATGACCGTTGATCCAGAAAATATTGGGTGTAACAGCAATTGTTCGAGCAGCATTCTTATTCATCCCTCTCCGGTTTAGTTCCTGATATAAAAGCTAGCAGTATTCAAGAATGCTGTAAAGAATATGTTAGACGTTTCATCTAAAAATATAAATAAGATTTGTATTGAACGTACAATGACAGTTCGTGGGCAAGCAGGTATGCTCTTTTCAAGGGTTTACATGCCAAATAACAACTGACGGGTGAGCCTCTCCGTAAGGCTTGTCTCATCGTCCACATGATAATCGGAGGTGAGGACATTGCTGGATTTACTCCTTACACAAGTTCGTTTACAGAATGAAACAAGGCTCATGGATATTGGAGTGCGGCAGGGAAAGATCGAGTATCTAGCGCCAAGCGGGAGCGAATTTGTACCCGAAGCACAGCTCATAGAGCTCGCTGCTGGCGGGATGCTGCTGCCGGGTTTTGTAGAGCCGCATATTCATTTGGAAAAGTCTTATCTGCTCTCGCGAATGGCTCAGGAAGCAGCCTCTTTATCTGAGGCGATTCGCATGACCGCGGATATGAAGCATGACTTCACCCCGGCAGATATGGAGTTACGTTCGCTTGCTGTTATCCGTGAAGCGATTCGCAGCGGAGTCACGCATATGCGCTGCCATGTGGAGGTTGATCCTATCCTTGGTTTGACAGCCTTTGAGGCTGTGCTTGAGCTGAAGGAGAAGGTGAAACACGCCCTTGATATACAAATTGTAGTGTTTCCTCAAGAGGGCATATTCAAAAGTCCAGGTACGGCTGAACTCATGGATGAGGCCATGCGTTCCGGAGGCGATGTGGTAGGCGGCATTACGTATCAGGATGATGACCTTGAAGCGCATCTGCAGTATGTATTTGAACTTGCGGAGAAATACGGCAAGCCGATCGATTTTCACGCCGATTTCTCGGATAACCCCGAACAGCTTGCAATTGTTAAAATTGCTGACAGAACAATTGCAGCAGGGATGCAAGGCCTTGTATCCGCAGGGCATGTAACCTCGCTCGGTTCGCTGGAACGCAGGCAAGCGGAAGTTGTTACTGATCTGATTAAGGAAGCCGATCTTCATATCATGACACTGCCGGCCACTGACTTGTTTATTGGCGGCAGAGGTGATCAGGAGAAGCAGCGACGCGGGCTAACACCAGTAGGTATGCTGCTTGAGAAGGGGGTGAACGTTGTTGTCGGCGTTAACAATATACGCAACCCGTTTACTCCGTTTGGCAAAGCTGATCCGCTGGAGATCGCATGGCTGCTTGCAATAACCGCATATATGGGCGGTGAAGGCGATGCTCGCCAATTGATTAAGATGCTGACAGAGGGAGCCGCAAGAGCGCTCGGGATCAAGAGCTATGGACTGCAGCTGGGCTCAGAAGCTGATATGGTGTTATTTGCAGAACCGTCCGAACGGGACATTCTGCTCGGTAAGCCGGAGCACAGAACGGTATGGAAACGTGGTGTTAAGGTGGCAGAGACCCATGTCACGAGCAGCTTGCAAGTTTTTTTACAAGCCTAAGCGTTGATATAGAATGCCCGTATAAATACAAGATGCTCGTATGATAGCAGCCTAATTAGGCGTATATTAATCCAATAAAATGGCAGAGGATGGAAAAGATGAAAATCACACAACTAAATCGAGTTCTTATTAATGATCGTTTATTTGATATGACACTAGACTTGCAGAAGGGTACGATTTCAAAAATAACGCCAAGCAATAATGATTCTGCTGGCGTGAACACGGGTAGCGTAAGGGATGCTGAGGGATTGCAGTATTTGCCGGCGACGACCGATATGCATATCCATTTGGACAAACATTTTTTGGGTGAGCCGTGGAAGCCGCTGCAGCCTTTTATCACATTGCCCGGACAATTGGCGTTTGAGAAGTCCATGCTGGCTTCACTGCCGACTACGGCAGCCGAGCGTGCACGTCGTCTTATCGATTTGCTCCTCAGCCATGGCACCACCAAAATTCGGACGCATGTAGATGTTGATCCAGAGCTCGGCATCTCGCATTTGGAGGATGTGCTAACGGTGCGGGAAGAGTACCGTGGAGTTATGGAAATGGAGATCGTAGCTTTCCCGCAGCAGGGACTGCTTCGATCCGATTCCTTGCAGGTAATGAAGGAAGCTATGCGTGCTGGAGCCGAATATGTCGGCGGTGTTGATCCGGCGGGGCTTGATCGCAAAGTCGATCGTAGTCTTGAAGCCATGTTTGAGCTTAGTGCGGAGTTTAATGCTGGCGTTGACCTTCACTTGCATGATCCCGGCCACTTAGGCCTATATACGATAAGCCGCTTTGCTGAACTGACGGCACAAGCGGATAAAGGAGGAAGAACAGCAGTCAGCCATGCGTATTGTTTAGGGCAAGTGAGCGAAGGAGAGTCCAAAGAACTCGCTCAGCAGCTTAAGGCAAATGACGTAGCGATCATTACGAGCGTTCCACTCGATAGACCAATGCCTCGCGTAGATCAGCTTGTAGCAGAAGGGGTTCGCGTACACGTCGGCTCGGATAATATTCTCGATGCATGGAGCCCTTTCGGCAACGGGGATTTGCTTGCAAGAGGTGCGAAGCTGGCAGAAAAATTCGGCTGGATACTTGATGACGAGCTGCTGCAAACCTATCCGCTTATTGCAGCGGGGACACTTGCGCCCAAGGCAGGCGATCCTGCCAGCTTTATGCTGGTGGCTGCGCTGAATGCGAAGCATGCGCTGGCATATGCTCCGGCTCGCACCGCGGCTTTCTCTAACGGGAAGCTGGTAGGCGGCAAATGGGCGGAAGCGATGACGATGGCATAAGCACAAAAAGTGAAACAACTCAGTACTGCCGCTCGTTCAAATGGTGTTCATTATTTTTCTGTATGACAGTGCAGTGGCGCCAAAAGCTTCGATAGGGCAAGTAGCAAATTCGGATCGGACGTTCGACATGCGTGTTTAGTTTAAAGTAAGCAGTCGTTTGGCTCGCTCCATGAATTGAGTCAGGTTCTATACTACGATATGAAATAAGGGAAGAGTTAAATGGGTAAACTAGCGATTGGCTTGGTTTACCTATTTGACGTGCAACCAAAAGGTGTTATATAATCTCGTTACGAAACCAAATGGTTTCATATTATTGTCTATAAACTGCCAAGATACATTAAATGGAGGTCATGAGTTGGAAAACAATAATACACAAAGTACGCTGTCTGATATTAGACAAACGCTGATACTTAATGCGCCGATTCAAAAAGTATGGGATGCAGTTGCGACATCTGAAGGTATTGCCGCATGGTTTATGCCGAACAATTTTCAAGCGGAGCTCGGTTATGAATTTCATTTGGAAGCGGGGCCTTTCGGAAATTCCCCTTGCAAAGTAACCGTGCTTGAACCGCCGACGCGCCTTACCTTTGAATGGGGCAAGGATTGGTCGCTCAGCTTCGAACTGTCTGATTTGCAAGGTAAAACGGAATTCACCCTTGTTCACTCTGGCTGGGATGTGAACAAAGTTACTGAGTTCGGACAGTCGCATGCAGAGGTTCGTGATCGCATGTCAGGCGGCTGGGTTGGTCTTGTTCAGAAACTTAGCACTTATGTAGAGGCCTAATATGGCTGAGCCCGCACCAAAGCATGATGTGTTTCAGGCTATTGCTGACCCAACGCGTCGCAAGCTGCTGCATTTGCTTGGGGATGAGGAACTGCCGGTTACCGTTATAAGCGGTCATTTCACGATGAGCCGTACGGCGGTTTCGAAGCATTTGCGTGTTTTGGCGGATGCTGGACTTGTGAAGGATAGGAAGGTTGGACGGGAAACACGTTACCGGCTTGACCCTGAGCCTCTCCTTGAGCTGAAGCGATGGCTGGCCTATTATGAGCGTTATTGGGAAAATAAACTGTTTGCGCTTAAGCGCTTTGTCGAAGCAGATGAAGATTCTTCTGCGGAGCCGTTTGGCCCGCTTACGGTTATAGAAAAGGATTCCAGCAAGTAAGGTCAGAGTGTGGCTGTAAAAGAAGAGGATGCTCCTATCGTAGATTTTTCTACTTTAGGTGCAGCCTCTTTTTTGATGTGTGGACTAAACAGATCGGTTTGCGTGTGAAAACAAGGTAGTGAAAAGTAAGGCAGCGCTTTTGCTCTGTTGAAGCCATTATAATAGAAAACCCCCAATTCGTCGGAATTGGGGGTATTGTTGTTAATCTTGCCGCAAAAAGCGCAGCTCACAAGCAGAGGTCTGATAAGTCACTACATTGCAGATAAGTGCAGTGTAGATAAAAGCAGGTCTGCTACGAAAATATATGAGCTAGTTTCTAAATAGCGTTACACTAGCGCAGCAGTGACAAGTCGAAGCTTGGGACGAGCCCCTCTTCAGCAGCACGGCCAAGCAGTGCAGTTATCGCGGCATACCCGTCTTCACCAAGATTTCCAGTAAACTCATTGACGTATAAATCGATGTGCGCCTGCGCAACGTCTGGTGAGAGCTCCTGCGCATGCATCATAATATAGGGGCGAGATTCCTCGGGATTAGCCCATGCATATTCAACGGATTCGCGAACCCAATTGGTAATCGCATCTGTGTCCAATGAGCGCTTAGCGATGATGGCCCCAAGCGGAATAGGCAAGCCTGTGTCTGATTCCCACCAGCTGCCCAGATCAGTCAGCATGCTGAGTCCATATGTGGGATAAGTAAAGCGGGCTTCATGAATAACGAGACCCGCATCGATTTGGCCATCGCGAACAGCAGGCATGATTTCGTGGAAGGGCATGACGACAATTTCGAGATCCCCGTTCGGAATATGCTGAGCCGCCCATAATCGGAATAAAAGATAAGCGGTTGAGCGCTCACTTGGTACAGCTACTCGTTTGCCTGCTAGATCAGCAGCACTTTTTATTTCCCCGGCAGTTAATACGAGCGGTCCGCAGCCTCTGCCCAGTGCGCCTCCACAAGGTAGAAGCTTGTAATCTTCCAACACCCAAGGGAGTGCAGCGTAAGATATTTTCATGACTTCGGGTCCTTTGCCTTTTGCAGCCCAATTGTTCGTAATATCGATATCGGCATAGGTAACGTCCAGCTCAGGTGCACCTGGAATAAGCCCGTGCGCCCAAGCATGGAAAACGAAAGTATCATTTGGACAGGGTGAATAAGCGATATTCATTTTAAAAAACCTCCCGTATGGCTTTACTAGCTGCTTCTAATGAGGCTAATGCTTCTCCAATGCGCCACGCGGAGCGATCCCGCGGTCCAACCGCATTGGATATCGCGCGAATTTCAGTAACTGGAATACCAAGTGCGGACGCAGCTACTGCAACGCCATGGCCTTCCATTCCTTCCGCAGACGCGCCGCTGATTCGTTTGC
The DNA here is from genome assembly GCF_050467785.1 of Paenibacillus sp. NRS-1760. Taxonomy (NCBI): domain Bacteria; kingdom Bacillati; phylum Bacillota; class Bacilli; order Caryophanales; family Paenibacillaceae; genus Paenibacillus; species Paenibacillus sp. NRS-1760. The sequence continues at coordinate 283,606 of NZ_JBITPK010000008.1, forward strand.
TTAGCGCAGCAGTGGTCTCAGCCGTACCTGTTGCTGTTGTAACGGTAAGAATAGCGCCGCTGCAAACCGTTAAGCCCGCTGATTGAATAGCAGCATACAAACGATCATTCCAAGTCGTGCTTACAGCAATACGTGCTGATCCGAACCCCAGCTCGTCCAAGCTAAGGAAACCATCCTGCGTCTCGGCCCCTAGGTCAGCAGCTACAATGAGATCGGCAACGACTAATGAGCCGATCTCTGCTTTTCCGACAAAACCGCCGCCAATACCAGCGCTTATGACCAAATCGTAGGATTCAACTGCAGCAGTTAAGTACGCCGCTGTACGTGCTGCCGCCGACGCTGCGCCTACTCCAGCTGTTATGACGTCGACACGGTTTAACCCATCTAGCCCACGAAGAACCGCATCGCGCTCGGCATCAACCGCAGTCACGATCAGCACTCGTTTACTGCTATGGCGCCATTTCTCACGAGATTCCAGTATCGAATCGTTATGTGAATTTTTAATCATGATGACGTTAACTCCTTTAGTAGCCTTCCGGAACGACTAGCCTTTAGCTATCGTATCATTCACTAGATTATTGATGCAAATGCGAGCTTACCCAATCGTGATCTTGCCTTCAGGGTAGCGGTAGAGCTCTTTTTTGGTACGTGTATTAAGCGCAAAGGCCAACGTGACAGGCCCTAGCCGTCCGACAAACATAAGCAAAATAATAATAATTTTTCCGATTTCGCTCAAGTGGCTCGTTAGTCCTGCTGACATGCCCACCGTACAGTAGGCTGAGGTCGCTTCAAACAATATGGCAAGAAAAGACCCTGTCTCCGTGATGGAGAGGAGCATGGTCGCCCCGCAAATAATCGAGAACGCAATCATGGTGAACATAATCGCTTGATGAATTTGGGTTTTGGAAATGCGATAACGGAACAAGACGACATCTTCTTTTCCCCTCATCATCGCTACGATTGCTCCAATGAGAATAGCGAAGGTCGTTACACGAATACCGCCGCCCGTTGAGCCGGGGCCCGCGCCGATAAACATAAGCAGGATGATGAAAAACTGTGTAACCTCTCGCAGCATGCTGGGATCAACCGTACTTAAACCAGCTGAACGAGCTGTAACCGATTGGAACAAGGCGCCAAAAACTTTTCCAATTGCGGATAGCGGGTGAAGCGTACTGGAATTGGAAAACTCCAAGGCAAAAATAACAATCGCGCCAACTACGGTGAGAAGGCCGGTAACTGATAAGACAACCTTGCTATGTAAGCTGAGCTTTCTGTTTTTTGGATAGTTCACGAGCTCTGATATGACGATAAACCCGATTCCGCCAAAAAAGATCAGCAGCATCGATACGATATTTACAAACGGGTCCTCCACGTAATGGATGAGACTGCTTGCCCGTTCGGGAAATTGGGAAAACAAATCAAAGCCAGCATTGTTGAAAAAAGAAATACTATGGAAAATGCCAAAATAAATCGACTTCCCGACCGGCATTTCCAGCATGAAATAGCTGCTAAGCAGTACCGCTCCGGTTAACTCGATGACTAGAGCGTAGAGTAGAACTTTACGAATCATGCGTACGATGCCTTCTGTCGAACCATAGTTCATGGATTCTTGCAGCACGAGCCGCTCCCGAAACGAAATGCGCTTGCGAAACAGCAAAGCAAATAAGGTTGCCATCGTCATAAAACCTAATCCGCCGATTTGGGCTAATGCGATGATGACAACCTGACCGAATGTGGAAAAATGAGTGCCGGGATTTAATACAGTAAGTCCTGTTACGCAAATTGCGCTGGTGGACATAAACAAAGCATCCAGATAAGAAAGCGAAACGTCATTCGAATAAGATATAGGCTGCGATAAGAGCTCGGCGCCAATCAATATAAGAAATATAAAGCCGAAGGTCATCACTTGCGGAGGACTTGGCCGAAAACGCAATATGTCGCGCAAGGCGGCAAATTTAAACATGAAGTCATCCCACCTATCTCTTTCATGCTAGTATGGTTATTTTTGTTGATTTGCATGTACACGGTCCTGATTGGATAAATGCACAGCGTTTCTTCCGCTATGCTTGGATTGGTAGAGTGCCACGTCTGCTTCACTTAATAGCGCTTCAAGCGGAACATCGGCGGATATTGCCTCAGCGACCCCGAAGCTAGCGGTTATGGATATCGCTCTAGCCGCGCTGTAGAGCGGATTTCCGGCAATGGCTGCACGGAGCTGCTCAGCGATTTGACCAGCTTGTATAAGTGATGTATTCGGCAAGCTTATAGCGAACTCTTCTCCGCCATAACGTCCGAATAAGGCATCAGCAGGGAGCGTTTGCTGGCAAATCATTACGACATGCTGTAATGCAAAATCGCCTAAGCTATGCCCATAACGGTCGTTGATTTGTTTGAAATAATCGATATCAAACAAAATAAACGAAAGCGGCTGCTTCGTTTGATGGGCAGAGGAAAGAAGCTGTCTGCTTTTTTCCATAAAGAAGGTTCGATTATAAATAGAAGTAAGCCCATCAATTTCCGCGAGATGGCGCAGCTTATTCTGAAGCAGCGTGTATTCCGTCACATCGATCATCACGATGGTTCTGCCAGCAAGCTGGCCATTTGGCTTTAATAGGTTGGAGGCTCTTATCCGGTAGTAGAACGTTTCCCCGCCTCGAATCCATTTGAACTCCTGCTCGTACTCTCCGGTTTCGTCCATTCCGAAGGAAAAGGCGCCTGATTCGGCTCCGCGCTTCCAAATGTGATCCAGCTTCTGGCCAATCGCTAAAGGAGTAAGCGCAGGAATAATCGTTGTGGCTGCGCCATTAAAGTCCATGATTTGATTTTCTAAATTAAGAACGAGAACGCCGTCGCGCATACTCTCAAAGATATGCTCCCGCGCGATAGGCGCAACGGTCAGCAGCGCAGTCGAGAATATGGATGTGACATACAATATGGATGTCACACACATAAGAATCGGAACAGGGTCCATCCCAAGCGGAGTTTGACCAAGGACATACATAAGCGCCCCTAACATAGGGAGCGAAATGCCTACTGCCAGTGTGAGCATTTGCTTGCGATAAATGGATTTTGTCTTCTGCCAATGACGCGCCAATATAAACAAGCTGGCGAGCATAGATCCAAAAGTGTATCCGCCATGTACGTAATACCAGATGCCAGGCACTACATCCACCACTGTTGTAGCAACATGAGGCCGCAAATATAAGTTTTTATAAAAGAGATTATGATATTCGTTGGTAGTGACCATGAGCAGCGTTATGGCAGGAATAACGAATAAGACCCATGATTTTTTGAACGTATTGAATTTATTTAGCCCAACATAATGCATGATGAGCAGGAGGCTGCAAGGAGCGATAAAGGGCATGCCTATATATTCAATGTTTAACCAAAAGCGGATTTCTTGAAGCGAATCGCTGGCAAGCTCAAATGCGAAAGCAAAGGTGTATACGGCTGATAGAACGGTCATCCACATAAACACGCTCATGCCTGAAAATTTATTCTTGTTGTAATAAGCATATATGGCAAGCAGCACGCTAAGAACGCCTGAAATAATGACAATAATAATGTACTGTGACATAGGGGAATTCATAGTCATGACATAAGCGACTCCCATTATTGCGGAATGATCGTACGTTTGAACGCATAAAGGATGTGTACACACTTTACTATATTAACTTATTTTTCTGTAAAATAAATACTGTCTTAAAAGAAACTGTACTGCAAAGAGAAACGCTTCGACGTCCTCAGGACGCTGAAGAAGCTTCGTCGATGAAATAGCAGCCTCTTATAAGATAACAATTTATGAATGCTAATATTTCAAAAAAAGTAGAATTTGCATATCAAATGTAATATTTCAGTTTACATCTGTCCGTGAACAGCGTCAACATCAATACATAAATATACGAGGAAGCAGTGATAAATTGGGGATTTCTTTACATTTCGAATTCTTAAATTTTATAATTGAATGAATAATTTATAAGATAAAGCTTAGGCAACTCAAGGGAGAGATCTTACATGTCAGGCAGCTTGTTATTAATAGAGGACGATGTTTCAATTAGTGAGATGGTAAGGGATTATTTGAGCAATGAAGGATATAAGGTCATTACCGCGAAAGATGCGGTGGAGGCAGCGATTCGGTTCGATGAGATGACCTATGAGCTCGTGCTGCTTGATTTAATGCTGCCCAAGGGGAACGGATTGGATTTGCTTCAGCACTTCCGTAAACGGAGCCGTGTTCCGATCTTAATCCTTTCGGCTAAGGACGGCGAGGTAGATAAGGCGCTGGGCCTGCGATTCGGCGCAGATGATTATATAGCGAAACCTTTTTCACTCATGGAGCTGTCAGCTCGTGTGCAGGCTGCGATTCGCCGTGCGACGCAATATGCGGTCATTCCTGAGCAGTTACAAGCAGAGTTGCTTAACGTTGGTGAATTATGTATAGACCCAAGCAATTTTACCGTGACGAAGCGCGGCGAGCTGCTGAAGCTGACAGCTAAGGAGTTCCATATTTTAAAGCTGTTTGTTCAGCATCCAACTCGGGTGTATACGAAGGCACAAATTTATAGCTTATTATGGAATGAAGAGTACTATGGTGATGAAAATGTTATTAATGTACATATGCGCAGACTGCGTGAAAAAATCGAGGACGACCCTTCTAACCCCATATATATTCGCACGTTGTGGGGTATTGGTTACAAGCTGGGGGAGATGTAGCATGGCTTGGTATGGATGGTTAATGCTGCTGCTCCTGCTCGTACTGCTGATCGTATGCAGCTTGCAGGCAGCGAGAAACCGCGCCTATCGACGTGACATCATGTATATTCATGACTATTTGAGGCGTCTTTCAATAGCTGATAAGGGCGGTAAGCTGCTGTTTGTGACGGATTCACTAGAACTCAGACAATTGCAGGAAGGAATAAACGAGCTGGTCATACAAGCTCGCAAGTCGTCAGCCGACTATGCTCGTACGGAGCAGGCGATGCGTAAAATGCTGGCAAACGTTTCGCATGATCTCAAAACGCCGCTTACGGTTGTACTTGGCTATGCAGAAGCATTATCTCGGAATAGTGAGCTGCCCGCTGCAGAGCGGGAACGGCTGCTTCGGCATGTCCACGGCAAGGCGCTGGAGGTTATCCAGCTAATGGATAAATTTTTTGATCTGTCGAAGCTGGAGTCGGGCGATATCGAGATGCCGCTCACCCGCTTTGATGCAGGGGAAATATGCCGACATAGCTTGCTTGCTTATTATGATATTTTGACTTCGCAAAGGATTGAAGTTGATATTCAAATTCCAGAGCGGCCTCTCTGGGTATACGCGAATGCAGAGGCACTGGAGCGAATACTCGATAATCTCGTTTCCAATGCTTTGCGTTATGGCTCGGATGGCAACTATTTAGGTGTACAGCTATACGAACGCGGCGAGTTTATATTTATAGAAGTGGTGGACAAAGGCAAAGGTATTCGTGATGAGGATCAGGATCGGATTTTTGAGCGGCTTTATACATTGGAGGATTCGCGCAATCGCGAGGTGCAGGGCAGCGGACTTGGCCTTACGATAACGAAGCGGCTCGTGCATCGTCTGCAAGGAGAGATTGTGGTTCATAGCATACCAGGCAAGCGTACAAGCTTTACAGTTAAATTGCGTGCAGCCGCTGAGCTCAGGTAAGGGGAGCGAATATAAAGGTCGGCAACTTAAGAATTAAGTAAGATTTGAGTAAGAAAATAGAGAAGAGACCGCTGTAAGATAAGGTTATTGGAGCAAGCAAAACAAAAAGAGAAAGTTGAGTGTTATCAATGTCCGACATTATTAGAACGCGGCGATTGTCCAAAGCCTATCAGGGAATAGAGGCTGTGTCCCAGGTTAATATGTCAGTGAAGCGTGGCGAAATATACGGCTTTCTGGGTCCGAATGGCGCTGGTAAAACTACGGTGATGAAGATGCTACTTAATTTAATTAAGCCGACGGAAGGAGAAATCGAGTTGTTCGGGGAGCTGCTTACACCGGGGGTGATTGAGCCGCTGAAACGAATTGGTCACATTATCGAAACACCTGTATTTTACGACAGGCTGACTGCGGAGCGCAACTTGGAGCTGCATGGCGAATATATGGGCCACTACAATCCCAAGGCCATGCGCGAAGCGCTAGACCTTGTACAGCTGCGCGGGATCGAGAAGAAGGAAGTTCGGCAGTTCTCGCTCGGAATGAAACAGCGGTTGGGCATTGCGCGTGCCATCTCGACGAGACCGGAGCTGCTCATCCTCGACGAACCGATTAATGGACTTGATCCAGCTGGCATTCAGGAGATGAGGGTATTATTTAAACGTTTGCGTGATGAGTTCGGAATGACAGTGCTTATCTCCAGCCATATTCTTGCCGAGATTGAGCAAATCGCTGACACTGTTGGTGTAATTGATGGAGGCCGCCTCATTCGTGAAGTGTCAATGGAGCGTATTCGCAAAACGCAGACACAATATATCGAGATCGTGACGGATGATGTTGCACGTGCGGCATATGTACTGGAGAACCAGCTTGGCCTGCGCAACTTTAAGGCAATGGAAGGGCGGATCATACGCGTGTATGAGGCGAACATCCAGCCGATTGAAATATCTAAGCAGCTCATCTTGCAAGATGTAGGCGTTGAATCGATCAATCGTCGTCATGATTCGCTTGAAGAGTACTTTTTCCAAGTGATTAAAGGGGGCGATGAGCATGCTGCATCTAATTAAGCTTGAAATGAAGAAAGGCAGAATGTCCAGTTACGTATGGGGAGCATTGATTGCATTCGCAGTGATTGCCGGATTTTCCACACTTTTTTACTTTGTCGAGAGAATAGAATCCATATCCGAAGTAAACGTGTCCGAAGTAGGCAGTGTTTTTGAAAGCTATGCCAATATGTTTTTTATGAATGATACGCTTGTTCGCGCTACATTTATCATCTATGCTTCTGTTTTGTTAGCGAAGCTTGTTATTAGCGAGTACCAGAATAAAACGATGTCGCTGTTGTTTACTTATCCCGTTAGCCGTAAAAAACTAATCTTCGCTAAACTAATTATGGTAGCTGTATGGGCGTTTACATGCATCATTATCGCAAATGCTCTCTTAACCGGCTACATTCTTTTATTGAATTCAATATTTGGTTATATCGATGAAGCGATTACAATCCAGTTGCTTGGCAGCCAAGCGCTAAACGTAGTTATACAGGCAATTGGAGCTGCTGGCATGAGCTTGCTTCCATTAGTTTTTGGATTGTGGCGGAAGTCGGTTCCTGCGACGGTCGTATCGTCCATTCTCGTCGTCTCCATCGTTTGCTCCAATACACAAGGATTTACTTTAAGCTCGATTGTTGCAATTCCTTTGGTTTTGGCAGCTGTTGGCGTTTTACTAGCGTACCTCTCATTTCGCAATGTAGATTTGGTTGACGTGGAATAGGGGATCTAAAAAGAAATTAGTGTAGGGAAATAAATAAAACGACCAGCTAGGGATATCCCTAGCTGGTCGTTGGCAATGATATTTCAACGCAGGTGCCTGAGCCGAGCTCGCTGTGGAACACAATGGTGCCCTTATGCGCAGCGATAATCTGTTGGCTTACCATAAGGCCGAGACCATTTCCGCTCGTTTTTTTCGTAAAGAAAGGCTCTCCTAGGCGAAGCAAATCACTCTCGGCAATTCCGCAGCCTTGATCGATAAATTGCAGGATGATTACTCGATTTGCATCACACGCCACTTTCACGGAGAGTATGCCGCCGCTGGTCATCGATTCAATGCCGTTTTTCATAATATTTACGAAAACCTGCTTCAGCTGATTAGCCTCGCCAATCACCTCAGGAAGCTCGGCTTCCGCGAGCAGGGCAAGCTGCACATTGCTCATCTTTGCCTCTGAATCGAGCAGCATCATAATATCGCCAACGAGGCGGATGATATTCACAGGCTGATAGATCGTGGCCTGCGGCTTAGCGAATACGAGAAACTCGCTCACGATCATATTAATCTGATCGAGCTCGCCAAGCATAATCTCAAGATGAGCTGGCGATAACGAGCCGGTCTGCTTGTGCAGCTGTACAAAGCCACGCAGTGTCGTAAGTGGATTGCGAACCTCATGCGCCACGCCCGCAGCAATTTGACCAACGACCGATAGCTTCTCAGACCGCCTAATGATCTCTTCTGTTTGTTTGCGCGAAGTAATATTCCGAGATATAGTGGCAATCGCAATAATGGTGCCCAGCTCGTCGCGAATAGGTGAAATCGTAATGCTGAGATCGATGAGTTTGCCGGATTTACTGTAGCGCACAGTTTCATAATCCGTTACAGAGCCGCCTCGCAGTACAGTAGCCTCAAGCTCTTTGTGTGAGCTTAAGTAGTCTCGCGGAACGTTATCAAGCGTGATGCCAAGCGCTTCTTCTTGGCTCCAGCCGTACATTTTTTCAAAAGCGATATTGACCTGTATGACATGGCCTTCCAAATCAGTGACATGAATGGCGTCCGATGTATGATTGACGAATGATTCCAAATACTGCTTCGTGCTTTGCAGCTCTTCCGCAGCAGCTTTAAGCTGAGTTGTATAATGATTTAGATTATTGCCCATCGTATCGACACGAGAGGCAAGCAAGCCTAATTCATCCTCGCTGCGAATCGTTATGACTTCCCCAAAATCACCTGCAGCAATCGCATTTACTTTACGTATAACTTGATTGAGACCGCGCAGCATGAAGCCGGCTATGAAATAGCTCGCAATCATCGTAATAAGCACGAGTCCAAGTGAAATGACAAATTGCATAACCAACAGCTGATTAACGGGCTTTTGAATCGCTTTCTGATCAAAAACGACGCTAAACACATAGTTTTTGTTCGTCTTAATCGGGATAAAGTTTTTGATAACGGGAACGCCATTGATGTTTCTTTTGACGGTAACGCTCTTACCGGTTTTATTGACTTGTTGAATATTTAAAAAATCGTTTGATTGATCCTGATAGTTATAGTCGCCAAACGGGATGGCTCGAACGTCGAGGTTGTAAACGGGAATGCCTTGTTTGTATTTAATAATTTTGTCCTTGCCGTAAAACTCAAGGTCGAATCCGGTAACTTCTAGAATATCGGATTGATCGGCAATGATCTTGTTAACGATTGCATCTGTCCCAATGGTATAGTCGAAATCAAGCAGCACCTGAGCGTTGACGTATGGATTGATGATATAGTTTGTTGAACCGTCATAGTAATAGCCCCATTTGCGAATTTCGGACGGATCCGACGTTGAGAAATTAAACGGGCCTGACCAGAAGTTTTTGAGCTTCTGACCTTGCACAATGTTTACTTCATGTTTGTCGAAAAGCTGTAAAAAGGCAACATGCCAATAATCCCAGGTTTTTGAGCTCATATTGATTTCATTGGGATCTGAGGAGCGTTTCGCAACAACATCGTTTCCAAATCGCTGCCATAATGTAATATGATCGACGCCAAGCTGAGCGCTAAGCTTTACGAGCTGCTCATTTGTTACATTTTTAATTTCGGGATCCAGCTGTGACTTTGCCGCTAGAGAGGCAATGCGCAGCTTGTCGCCAAGCGTGTCCTCCATGTACTGGCGGGCGTTCTCTGACGCTTCGACCGTACTGCTTATTTGCTTTGCAATATTAGTAAACTGAACTTCTAGATTAGCCTCAGCTTCAGTTTTTGTTGTGTAGTAATAGAGCAAGGTGCTTAGTGTCAGTATGACAGCTACTATTATGGATATGGAGAAGGATAGCTTAGCTTTAATCGACAAAAATAATTCCTCCCACGGTCTAAGATGCTCCTACTTACAATTAGACACGGAATGACAAAAATCCTGTTTAGTCGCACAGAAAAAAGGAGAAACAGCAATCGTTTCTCCTTTTATTAAGCAATACGGATTTTGGTACCTATGAACAAACATTCGTTGCCATGTATCGGCTAGGCGCGTGAGAATTGCTCTTCTTCTAAGTACTGCTCAGCTTCCTCGTAGGTCTCGAAAGCGGATTCCAGATTCAAGTCGGCATATAGATACCAAAGATCTTCTTCAAACAGCAGGGTTAGCACAGCATTGTCCGGTCCGATCCAGCGCTCTTCTTGCGGTGCCTTTTGCTTTTTCTTTTTCTTCGATTCCGGTTTCTCTGGCGGTTCGATGGATAGAGAATGGATCGATTTCTCAATAAGCGAGCGAAGCTCTTCCTCGTTGTAATCGCGAATGTTGACTAGGCCTTTGTCATCGGTTGCTACACCTTTAACTAAGCCAGCGAAAACATAACCGTTTCCGTTCGGATGCAGATGGTGCACGACCGACTTTTTCTCATGTGCGCTTTCTTCGTAATGGAAGTTAGTGCGGCCAAGAGAAACATCCTTCCGTTCTAATTCAGGAAAGCCTTCAATTATTGCAAGCTTTTGTTCAAAAGACAACATCTTTTATTTCCTCCTAAAGGTTTGCGAAGCAAACCACTTCGTAAGCATAATCTTAGGTTTGCGAAGCAAACCACTTCGTAAGCATAATCTTAGGTTTGCGAAGCAAACCACTTCGTAAGCATGTGCTTAGGTTCGCGATGCATGTGATTATACCATACCATAGGAGGGAGTTGTTAGATGTCTTTCTTCTTCGTCAGCAGGATAACAGCGCCGCAGAGAATAAGGATGATCGCAATGATCGGCTGGCTGAGTAAAAACTTGCTGTAGAGGGAGCCAATGGAGAAGACGGCGAAGAAAAGAATAGACAACACAGTCAAAATGTTAATGGGAATAAGCAGCCATTTGTTCCGATTGCCGAACCAATAAAATTCAAACAAGCCAATGGCAACGGCGAGGATAAAGCCCGGCCACATGTACCCCCAATTGTTGAATAACATAGCGATCTGACAAACGACACCTGCAGTGAACAAAATGCCTCCCGGAATTAATAGGCCTGATCCACGTCTGCCAATCATGGAGAAGTACAGCCAGTGGAAGAAAAGCCCAACGGGTATGACGAATAACGATGGCCAGAAGTAAGCAAATATTTTGCCTGGGCCAAATTCTTCGCCTTGGTTTAGAAATAATACAGCTCCGAGCAGCAGGAGGACAAACCCGCTAATGGTTTTTAGCTTCATTGTTTTATTGCACCCCAATCAACGTTTTATTAGCTGAATTCAGCATAGCATACATTGAAATTAACTGTCCTCCTGCTGTAGGTAAAATGGTTAGCTGGACTAAAGTCTAGTACTCACTCCTCCTCTGCATAGGGGTAGTCAGTGCTGGATTACAATTTGTCGCTCCGAGGGATGCAGAGAAAAAGCTTCATCTATTCCGTCGGGGATAATGCTTAGCCGCTCAGACAGGCGATTGCCCTCAAAGGCCATCATAAAGGGAATGCCCAGTATGGCTAAAATAACGAGTAGAACGCCAGTATGGCGCAATTTGCGCAGCCAAGGGCGGTAAACAGGTGGTGCCTCCGCTGCAAGCTGGTTGCGGTGAGTTTGAAGCATCCAGACGATGCAAGCAATAAACAAAAAGAAGGTGGTCGTCATTGTCACGAAAGACCAGCGGAATGAATGAGGCGGAATAAAAGCAAAATAAAGCATGGCAAATGAGCAAAGCGGTGCTAGCTGAAAGGGAACAATAAGTACGGGATCGGATGCTTGGCGGCGCCGTGCTACATCATTAGCATTATCAGTCCGGGCGTTCGTTCGCCGTATGAGCCTGCGCATTTTTGGGTAAGAGCCAAACCAAATGAGCAGCACTGGAATGATAGCAAACGGCGTGTGAATGAGCAGCCGATGTGTCCAAAACTGAGGATGCGTCATCGAAGCCAGTATTAAATCTGCCCCAGCAATTCCTACCGTAAGGAAGCTTAAGCAAATAGACCAAAATAACAGCTTGCGTGTTTTGTAATTAAGCTGCTGCTCGGTTTGGCTATAAGCCAGTTTTGATGCTTTGGCAGCAACTATTAATGAAAAAATGACAAAGAGCATTAACGTGCCGAGTTCAAAATAAATGAATAAATAATGCATGGAATGAGCCCCCTGAAAGTAATGATAGCACCATATACAGTTATATTATAGAAGCGATTTTACTAGTCGTTATACATCTTATCTAGTTCATCTGCTATGCAAAACCGCCGTAAGTCGGAACGAAGTACTAGACCTCTGGCGGGGAAAAAAGTCGAAGAAGCGCAAATGGAATCGAACAATACAAAATGCGGAAATAGTTCCTATGAAACGACATTTTACACCTCTTGTTTAGTTCTATGAAAGCGCTACAATTAAGGTAATAAGAAGTAGGAGGTGAATAAACATGAGCCAAGAAGAAGAAGTAGTTCAAGAAGGCGTGGAAGAAACCGCTGAACTGATTTCGGAAGAGGCTCCAGCTGAAGAAGTAGTAGAAGCTGTTGAGGCTGAACTGGAAGAAGAAGTGGAAGAAGCTGCTGCAGCTACGGAGGAAGAATCCTCTGAGGAAGCAGAAGAAGAGTCAGCTGAAGAAGAAGCAGCTGAGGAAGAGTCTGAAGAGCAATAATGATATCTATCATTTTATATTATAAAGAGAAAGACTGTTCTTAGGTTGCTATGGCGACCCAAGCACAGTCTTTTTTTATTGTAAAGAAGGCTGGCTTATACTTATTTCTTAGATCTATTTTTAAAAACCACGATTAAACCGCCAATAGAAATGCCAACTATAGCCCACGCTGCAATAAACAATATTGAATTCATGAGGTACACTCCTTATTTGTTACTGTATTGCTGAATAAAATTAGACACTAATTATAACATGTTTAATAGTTGATTTTTCTTTCTAACTGTGAATCTTCTGCTTCTAAAAAGGCAGCGACTCGGCATCATAGGAAGATTGTTTTAGTAGAAGAAATACAAAAAAATTATTTATGTAAAGGTACGATTCTAACGTGCAATAAGCTATTTTATATGCTACGATACCTTGTGTTTTATTTTTTATATTAGAAGAAGGTGACAGCATGACAACAGCAGAGGCTGGTAATGGAACAGGGCAAAAGGATCAGAAGGGCTTAAGCTTATTTTTTCTGACATGGCCCATATTTTTAGAAATCTTTTTGTTTATGCTGATGGGTATTGCAGATACGCTGATGCTGAGTGCTATTTCGGATAATGCGGTATCCGGCGTTGGAGCATCAAATCAATATTTGCATATAGCGATCTTACTATTGGAGGTAATCGGCAATGGGGCATCCATAGTCGTTGCGCAATATATCGGTTCTCGCAAGTATGTAGAAGCTGCCAAAATATCAGCGCTCGCAATCTCGCTCAATCTAGTAGTCGGGATTTTTATAAGCCTTATGTTCGTGTTGTTCGGCGGGCATTTGCTGCAAACGTTAAATTTGCAAGGTGAAATACTTGAACATGCGAAAAGCTATTTAGCCATTGTAGGCGGCATGATTTTCCTTCAAGCTATCATCAACTCGATATCTGCCATTATTCGTGTACACGGTTTTACAAAGGAAGCGATGTTCGTATCTCTTGGCATGAATATCGTTCATATTATCGGAAACTATTTGCTTATTTTCGGGAAATTCGGATTTCCAGAGATGGGAGTCCAAGGTGCGGCGCTGTCATCGGTCATTAGCCGTGGTTTAGCGCTCATCGTCTTCTTCTGGATGCTGTACCGGATTATGTCAGTACGAATTGAAATCAAATATTATATTGCATTGTCCAAGGAGTATATCCTCAAAATACTAAGAATCGGCATTCCGTCTGCATTGGAGCAAGTGATGTATCAGGCATGCCAAATCGTATTTTTGTATTATGCTACGTATCTTGGCGCGGCCTCCTTGGCGGCGAAAAACTATGCGAATAACATTTCGATGTTTACGTATCTGTTTGCCTTCGCAATTGGCATGGGTACTGCGATCATCGTAGGCAGGATGGTTGGTGCAGGCGAGCAAACGATTGCCTATCGTCAAGTATGGAAAAGCGTGCGCTGGGCAAGTGCCGTAACCTTGCTTGCCGTATTGCTCGTTATTTTGTTCCGCGAGCCGCTTATGCGAATGTTTACGGACGATGAGGAAATTGTTCGGCTGGGCATAAATGTGCTCCTGCTGAGCATCGTGCTGGAGACTGGCCGTACGATTAATATCGTGCTTATCAACTCACTGCGTGCATCAGGCGATGCAAAGTACCCTCTGTATATCGGAATGGGTTCTATGGTCGCAATGAGCTTGCCGCTTGGCTACTTCTTCGTATTCCAGCTTGATCTGGGCCTCGCTGGTATTTGGTTGGCGATTGCAGCAGATGAATGGCTGCGAGCCGTTATTATGTTCTTCCGATGGAAGAGTAGAAAATGGGAGAAATATGGGCTCGTTAAGCGTGATAATAAGGAGAAATCCGCAGTTTTGCAGGGTTAAGATGAGCTGAGGCAATGCTGCTTGCTCAAATCATAAGGAATAATGGACATCAGAGAAGTTTAACCACTTCACTGGTGTCTTTTTTTTGTAAATACAATTGACATAAATAGGATTACGCAATAAGATATAAATATACATAATATAAGTTAGTAAGTTTTAAAAAGTAAGTTAATATTTTTATTGGAGGAATTTTAAAATGGCAAAATCACAATGGACGGTTGATTCCACGCACAGCAGCATCGATTTCTCGGTAAAGCATATGATGATCGCAAAAGTAAAAGGTACTTTTCATGCGTTTGAAGCCAATATTTCCGCTGATGCGCATGACCTGACTTCAGCTGATATCCAGCTTACGATTGATCTTGATAGCGTGGACACACGCAACAAGGATCGTGACGCACATTTGCGCAACAATGATTTTTTTGATATCGAGCAGTTTCCGAAGCTTGTATTTACTGCAACGGCAATCACGAAAACAGACGACGGCGAATATTCCGTTGTTGGCGATGTGAGCCTTCATGGCGTGACACGTTCCGAGAAATTTGTAGTCAGCTTCGAAGGCGCAGGCAAAGATCCTTGGGGCAACGATAAAGTAGGCTTTAGCGCGACGGGCAGCCTGAAACGCAGCGACTACGGCTTAACGTATAATGCTGCTCTTGAAACGGGCGGCGTGCTCATTGGCGACGAAGTGAAGATTTCAATCGATATTGAAGCGATTCATCAAGGCTAATGGATTAAGAAGCATATTTATTAACGGCTCATCGGGCATTTGCCCGGTGGGTCGTTTTTTGTTGCTGTAAAACGCTTTCAGCGGTAGGATAAGTAAAGGAACAGCTAGTGAGAGTAAGGGGATATGCAATATGGAGCCAAATGCTTCAACACATATAAGGAACATCGGAATATTTGCTCACGTTGATGCGGGGAAGACGACCACAACAGAGCAGATTTTATTCCATAGCGGTCGCATTCGTTCGCTTGGCAGCGTGGATGCAGGCACGTCACAGACGGATTTTTTAGAAGTGGAACGCTCAAGAGGCATATCAGTACGTGCAGCTGCAACCCGTTTTACTTGGCAAGGGGTAACGATCAACCTGGTCGATACACCGGGGCACGTCGATTTTCTCTCTGAGGTCGAACGATCACTGCGCGTCATGGATGGAGCGGTGCTTATTCTGTCGGCAGTGGAGGGTGTGCAGGCACAGACAGAAGTCATATGGCATGCACTGCGAGAACGAAACATTCCAACGCTTATTTACGTGAACAAGCTGGACCGAATCGGTGCAGATCCAATAGGAACGATCCAGCAAATTAAGCGTTTGTTATCCAATCAAGCAGCGCCAGTTCAGGCTCCACTTGGTATCGAGGATAGTTTCAGCGGTGCAGTTAGCCTACTCGTTTCGGGAATATCAGGGAGTGAGACAGAGGAAGCGCAGCGTTATTTGCAACTGCTGGAGGAAGCCGTGGCAGAGCAAGATGAATCGTTGCTTCTTCAATATTTGGACAGCGGCACACTGCCCAAAGCAGAACTGAATCAACTGCTGCCTGCGCTTACGCAGCGCGGTGAATTATTTCCAATTCTTTTTGGCGCATCGAATCGTGGGATAGGCATCGAGCCTCTCATGCAAGCGATGATTACGCTGCTGCCGCCGCCCCAAATCGTCTCAGACGGTCCGGTGTCGGGCGTCGTATTCCGTATTGAGCGCGATGCAGCGATGGGCAGAATCGCCTATGTCCGCCTGTACAGCGGGGTGATTCGCAATCGTGATTCCGTCTATAATGAGACGCAGCAGATCGAAGAGAAAATTACGCAGATTCGCAAAATCGATGGGCAAAAGGCCGAGGATGTAGGGCTGCTCGCAGCAGGCGATATTGCAGCGGTCTGCGGCTGGACTCAGGCGCGCATTGGCGACATTATAGGCAGCGCCGAGTTTGTGCCCGGTGAGACGCGGATGGCTGTTCCGCTGCTGACGGTACAGGTGCGCTGGAGCAACGAAGCCGAATATCCGGCTGTCGTTGCGGCGCTGCATGAGCTTGCTGATGAAGATCCGCTGCTCGATTTGCAGTGGCTGCAGGAGCAGCGCGAGCTGCACCTGAAAGTCATGGGGCCGATTCAGATTGAGGTGCTCACGCATGTGCTGAACAATCGGTACGGCTTAAAGGCTGAATTCGATCAGCCATCGGTTATCTATAAAGAGACGCCTGCTCAATCAGGCGAGGGTTTCATTGCCTATACGATGCCGAAGCCATGCTGGGCAATTCAACGGTTTCATATTGAGCCTGGTGAGCGCGGGAGCGGGATAACGTTTAGCTCTGTTGTCCGATCAGAGCGGCTGCTTGACCGCTATCAGAACGAGGTGGCAAGAAGCGTGCCCGAAGCGCTTCAGCAGGGGCTCTTTGGCTGGGAGGTAACGGATATAAAGGTTACTCTCGTTGAGGGTGAACATCATGTATGGCATACGCATCCGCTAGATTTTGCAGTGGCAACCCCGATGGGCATTATGGATGGCTTGTCGCGTATTGGAGTAAAGCTGCTGGAGCCAATGCTGTCCTTCCGCCTCTCTGCCCCAGAAGAGACGGGCGGCAAGCTGATGAACGAGCTCATTCTAATGCGAGGTGAGTTTGATACGCCAGTCGTCAGGCAGGAGAGAATGGAAATTGAAGGGATCATTCCTGTTGCTACGTCGCTCGAGTTTCCTGCGAGATTTGGATCGCTTACCAAGGGCAGAGGTGCGCTAGCAACCTTCTTCGCCGGATATCGCGAATGTCCGCCTGATATAAAGGCGGAACGGGTAAGACGAGGCGTCAATCCGCTGGATCAGTCAAAATATATATTAGCTGTTCGAAATGCGCTTTCCAGCTCATAGCCGCAAGAAGTAGAAGGAGAGGATTTTATGTTGAAGAGAGTGAATGAGCTACCGATGGATAAAAGAATCGCTGGCATACATAGTATTCCTTTGCTCGAGGATGGCTCTATCGTGATGGTGTGGGATCGCAACGAGCAGACGCTGACGACGGTTGGCGGAAGAATTGAACCGGGCGAGAGCATCGACGAGGCGCTAGATCGGGAGACGGTGGAGGAAGCCGGATTGCTGCTGATGCCGGAGAGAATACCTGTTGCCTGCTGGTATTGGACGGAAACAGATACGTATACCGTATTTGTTGTCGCGAAGGTTCATCGCTTCGTTCCGATGCCGGAAGGATTTGAGACCACGGGGCGCGTCACCTTTAATTTCGAAACGGCTAAACAAGTTGTGAATCGAATAGAAGGGCATGGCCAACGTATACTTATATTAAATTATGCAGAAGAAGCTGCCTCTCAGATATTCACAACATAAAGCCCAAGATCATTGCTCTAACGAACTGTACTATGCTTATTATGCAAAAAACTACGTTTGTTTCATTTTAACGAACCTGATTGACGTTATAGCATGCCATGTAAGGCGTTATGATCTATTTTTCGCAAAATAACGATTCTGGAGTTCGTTGCAATTTTAATTCCTTACGAATGGTTTAAATAAGAGTGATGAGGTTCGTAAGCGATAAAAACAAAGCAGGGTCTGTTTCAAGCGTAGGCAATCCTACTTCTGAGACAGCCCCTTTATTTGTTTATTATGATTCTCATGCAACTCTCTCTCTATCTTTTCGTCATAATAAGATACAATATAGGCAGGTGAAACTAAATGAGGAAGTTTATGTTTTTAATGAGCGTTATTTTCGCGTTAAGTTCATTTATTACGTTAGGGACTGCTCATGCGGATTGGGCGCATCGTTTCGTTGTGAACGACGGCAAGTCTTACATTATTTCAGATACTCAGGTGGAATCCGCACAGATTGGCGCTAAAATCGGTAAGGTTACTTCCTACTCAGACAAAGAAGGCACGTACTCTGGCAATTTCTCAAACGTTTATCCGAAAGGAACGGAATACTACGAAATTAAGGGTATATCGTTAAAGGAGGCCATTGCGATTAAGCAGGACGATGGTTCTTTCATTAAGGCAGCGTATGGGAGCGAATATGAAGGCAAAGCATTTCATTTAAAGACAGTGCTGTTTTATATCGGCGGTCTATTTTTGTTGCTTATCGCTTTTTTGTTTGTGAAAAATAATTGGAAGCAAAGCGAGAATGATTTTACTAAATAACTTGTTTTGAGAAAAGAGGCTGATACGATGAGCACAAAACATTATTTTGCGATATGGGTAGTTATCCTGTTTTTCGAATTGGGGTATCTGTTCGATTTAACCCATCGTGTGCATGATACTGAAGATACTCTAGTAATTATTGTTGTCATCGCCGTTACGCTTGTTGTGGGCAATACCTTCATAAGAAGTGTAAAAAAATAATGGCTCAGTCCGAATAGAGGGAATTGTATGGTAAGCAAGGTAGTATCAGTGCTGCTGGGATTTCTATTTTATCGCTCTCCTGTATTTATGTTCTCAGAGGACGAGGTCAATGAATATGAAAGATTGTATTCCGATGCTGTCCGCAATAAATCTGAAATAATGTACGCCAGCACATTTCCCAAATTCCGTTTTGTTCAGTATATTGCAATGACGAAACCAGTCATAATGCACGGGTCAAATCATAAAAATATTGAACAATTCGAGTTAAGAAAGCAGACGCTTTTTAACGGTAAATATGTAGAAGCCATATTTGGTACAAAAGATGGCATTTGGCCGTTGTTTTATGCGGTTTTTGATCGGAGTAAAGTGGTAGGCAACTTTCGAAATGCTTGTTTAAAAGTGAAGGCATCTCAGAACTATTATTTCTTCTCTATTACTAGCGAGACTAAGAATAAAGCACCTTGGACGAGCGGAATGGTGTACATTTTGCCACAGGATACGTTCAAAATGGTTAGTCATTCTGTCGTGTCTTTTGACGAGTGGATTAGTGAATCGCCGGTGCTGCCTATTACAAAAATAGAGGTAGATCCCCAAGATTTTTACTTTATAGATAAGGTTGCAAGCCATAAAGCAGAGGAATCGCTATTTATCTCATGGATTTTCTATAAACGCAGAGTTAAGCGGAATGTGAAGGTGCTTTCATGACAATTATACATATGGAAGGTGCAAGTGCAGTTGGCAAGACGACCACCTCAAGCGCGTTAGCATTAAAATACGGTGGTTATCATATTCCCGAAGTGAATACGTTGTGGAAACGCCCAGAAATCGAGTATCCTGAATGGTTTTTTGAGCGTCAGCTTGATCGCTTTAGAATAGCACAGGAGAAGAGTAAGGCGCATCGTTTCGTTGTTATTGATATCGATCTATTTCAGCCTTTCTGGTACAACTGGGCTTTTGGGTTTACTCTCTTTGGCGGACAGTCGCTTGAGTTCCTAACGGATTATTTCCGTAAGCAATTGCTTGCCCGTAAGCTTGGCTTTCCAGATAAGTATTACCTATTGAACATAAATGAGGCTGAGCTGCGTAAACGCAAAGAGGGTGATGCAACTAGGGGGCGCAGCGGGTTTGAAATGAATTTAACATTTATTGAACCGCAAAGGCACTATTTTGAAGCCTTAAATTCATTTATTCCGGGTTTGGTCAGTTTCATTGAATCCGTATCGATTGAAAATAATGTACAACAAATTGTTGAGACAATGCCCTCAAGACCCCAAGAACACACGTATTCTGTAGAGTTGTTTGATTTTATGATCAGTTGGCTTCACGAAAATAAGGCTTCTGATTTTCTAAAAGGATAAGGGAGGTTGGGTGTTAATATGGAGCTATTGTATGACCGGTTTGTAATAAGCGATGATAAATCAATGCTTAATATCGACACCATATGCAGCTTTTTAGCTAGGAGCTACTGGGCGAATAAAAGATCATTGGAAGTAATAGAAAAATCTATAAATAACTCGGTCTGCTTTGGCGTTTATGATGGGGACAAGCAGATTGGTTTTGCTCGTGTAGTGACGGACTTTGCGACTATGTATTACCTATGCGACGTTTTTGTCGATGAGGAATATAGAGGCACCGGGCTAGGGAAGAAATTAGTAGAAGTGATAACCGAGCAGTTTGAAGGAATGATGGGTCTGCTTGGTACGCTCGATGGTCATGGACTATACGAAAAGTATGGCTTTATGAAAAACACGGAACGTTTTATGAATAGAAGGCCTCGCTAACAAACGGATACTCTATAAATACAGAGTTAAGCGGAGCACGAAGGTGCTTTCATGACGATATTTTACGGTATGAGACAACACGCCATTTGAGGGAGCCCATAAGGGCTCTTTTTTTTTCACTGGGCGCAAACATCGCAAGTTAGGCCAAACCATTCGCTTCTGTCATGATGAAGGAGAGTTATTAGCTTTATTTTCAAGCTTGCTCCTACGGGCTATTCGCGTTATCTTGAGAGGTATGTCGAATCAATTTTTAAACAGATGAGAGCACTTGGGGGGCATATCGCGTGAACAAATGGATTAGAGGCTTAACTCCAGAAACGTTCAAAAACAGAATATTGATGGCTTTTTTGCTGCTAGTGCTAGCTCCATTCGTTTTATTAGTTATTTATAATTTCAGTGAAACGGAAAGAGTTCTGCAGGAGGAAGCCTCCGCCAAAAACGAGGATCAGCTTCTCGATATCGAGAAGTCTTTCCTAGATGTGCTCGGGCTTGTTATGAAGACAGGTCTGCTATTAGAACAGGATGACACCATCCGCTCGGTTATGAAAAATCCGGAGCTGAAAGATCCGCTAACGCGGAAGGAACTGGTGGAGAATAAGTTCGCAAGCATTGAGAACAGCTTCTTCCTGACTGGTGCAACGGTGTATTATACGCTGGTAGATAAACAAGGCTATGCCTATACCTCCTTTGCTCCTCGTGAGCCACTGAATTACTCCTCGATTACGAATGAAGCATGGGTAAAGATGCTTTCCTCCAATGAAGGGGAAAGCTCCATTTGGAATGCAAGCGATACCAATTATGTGAGTCCGGTTATTAAACCCAATCAAAATATGCTTAGTCTCTATCAGATGCTCCGCGATGAGAATCTCAAAGAGTACGCCTATGCCCGTATCAGCATCGATTATGAGCAATGGTTCAACAAGGTGATGAGAGATAGGCAGCGCGAAGGCATTTATTATTTATTGGATCATACAGGAAAATCAATGGTGCAGTCCGATGCCGATGAAGCGATTGATCCTGCCATTTTATCAGCGATGCTCGAAGTAAAAGAGCCATCGGCATCCGCTTCCATTGTTAGCCAAGATGAGAAGGTATTGTATACGTTCAGCCATATTGCCCAGTTAAATGGATTTATTGTGAAGAAAGTACCCTTGTCCTTGCTGTTTGAAGAAGTGGAAACGTTGAAAAAACGCTTTTTCGCCATCTTCGGGTTGATTACGCTTGTGTTTGTCATGATGACCTATTTTATTTCTTCAACGATTACTGTTCCGCTAAAAACGCTGCAGCGAAAGATGGAGATATCGGTCAAGACTAACCTCAAAGTAAAGCTGCCAGAACAAGGGCGAGGTGAAATTCTTGCACTCACGCGAAGCTTCAATACCATGATTGACGATATAAATGGCTTAATGGAACGGCTTCAATTAGAGGAACGTCAGAGGCAGATCGTCCGCTTTCAGGTTCTCTTATCTCAAATGAACCCGCATTTTCTCTTGAATACGCTTAATGTTATTAAAAGCATAGCGCTTGAGAAGGATGAGGATGACATTTATGAAATTTGTGTTTCGCTCGGAAAAATATTAGAGACGACATTGAATGTAGAGGTCGACCTTATATTGCTGAAAGATGAAATTGCGCTTATCGATTCCTATATGCGCATACAAAGCGCTCGCTTCGGTGGGCATATTACAGTCAGCTATGAGCTAAGTGACGAGCTAAACTTTGCACTGGTTCCGAAATTCTGTCTTCAGCCTTTGGTAGAAAACGCCATTATACATGGGTTTGGAGGGAGACGGAGTGACGGCCGAATTGAAATCAAAGCAGAGGCGAGACATGATCTTTTGTATCTTGAAGTGGCGGACAATGGAGTAGGGGTAGAACGTGCCAAAGAGAAGAAGGTGTTCCGTAAGCGGAAAAGCATCGGTATTCAAAATATTCGAGAAAGCTTGGAGCTTCTTTTCAAAAATCAGAGTACAGGCTTGTCCCTTGCCTCATCAGAAGAGGGAACAAAGGTAATGATGCATCTCCCTCTATTATTATCGAAACCCTATTTAAAGGAGGCTGACAGCGATGTGGACCGTATTGATCGTTGATGATGAACAGCATGCAAGAGCGAGTCTCAGCAAGCTGATGAGCAAAGCTAATCTTCCTTTTGAAATTATAGCGACTGCTAATGACGGCGAGGAAGCGTTGCAGGCGATTCGAGAATTACAGCCGGACGTGGTCATTTCGGATATTGATATGCCCATGATGGATGGAGTAGAGCTGCTGAAATCTGTCAGGAAAGAAGGGCTTGATTGCCGATTCGTTATGCTTACCTGTATGAATGAGTTCGAGTATGCAAGGCAGTCGCTGGAGTTCGGAGCGTCCAGCTATTTACTTAAGCTTTCAATGGATGTGAGCGGGTTGAAGCAGGCACTTGAGAAGGTAACCCTTGAACTAGAACAGCGAGAGCAATTAAGAAAAGCAGCCAAGTGGTTTCCGAAGAAGAATACATCTGAACCTACGGATCATCCAGAGATGAATAAAATTATTCGCCATATTGAGGAGCATTACGCTGAGGAAATCACATTAAAACGTGCAGCTGAGCTCATCTCTATGGATGCAAGCTATGTGAGTGATTTGTTTAAGAAAAAAACGAGCCAAACCTTTATTCACTATGTACAGAACCGCCGAATCGAGGCAGCAAAGATGCTGCTTGAGGAAACAAGCCAATCGATAGGTGAGATTGCAAGGCAAGTAGGATTCGAGAATGACAACTATTTTATTAAAATATTTAAACGATGGTGTGGCATGACGCCAAGTGAATATCGCAAAGAGCAAAATAAATGATCCAAAGAATGTATCATGAATCGCCAAATATCGTTCCTTACCCCGCGAAATGCCCGGTGATAAGATTTAACTAAGCAATTAATCAAGTTTGTAGGGGGCAAAGAAATGAAAAGAAACAGAATGTTGATCAGTGCTCTTTCTCTTATTCTTGTCGTGGTTCTGATCGCTGGATGCGGTGGGAACAACAAAAATAATGTTTCGGGGACACCAACAAACAACGGCGCCACAACAACCAAAAAGATTAAGCTTACGCTATGGGGCGGCGTACCTCCTGAAGCGGGACCTCAAGCGGTTGTTGACGCATGGAATGCCGAGAATCCAAATGTACAAGTGGAATATGTTCGGTTCGTTAATGATGATGCGGGCAACTTAAAGCTGGATACTGCTTTGCTTGCTGGGCAAGATGCAGATATTTATATAAACTACACCCTCTCTCGCCTTCAAAAGAGAATAGATGCAGGTGTAGCCGTAGATATGAGCGCAAAGACGGATTACAACATTGATGAGCAAATGGGTCCTGAAGCTAAGCAATGGATGATTAATGACAAGTATTACGGCATGCCTACAAAGAAAAACATGGCGTTCATCTGGTTGAACAAAGATATGCTTGATGCGGCAGGTCTGCCTATTCCTCCGCTAGATTGGACGTGGTCCGATTTACAGGAATATGCACTAAAATTGAAACAACCTAATATATGGGGCTTGCTCCAGCATGATGCTGCATTTACTACGCAATTCGATGGCACGATCGGTGGAGACGGGTATGTGAAAGCAGACGGCACATCGAACTTCGATAATGCTTATTGGAAACAGGGTTTTGAAATTTTGCACAACATGATGTTCAAGGATAAATCAACTCCGGAATATGGCGAGCAGCTGACCAGCAAGATGCCGGTGGATACGATGTTCCTAAAAGGCGAGACAGCGATGCTGACAGCTGGTGAATTTATATTCCGTAATGCGAACAATCTAGTCGATTTCCCGCATGATTTCAAAATTGCTTTTGCACCAATTCCGCGTATCTCCAAGGATCAAACCAACTTCAAATATCCAGGCGGATTGGGCGACGTGATTTCGGTTAACGCGAAATCCAAAAATCAAGAAGCGGCTTGGGAATTTGTGAAATGGTACGCTGATGGCGGAATGCTGCCAATGGCTCCGGGCGGACGCATTCCGTCATCCAAAAGTGTAGACAGCACGGAAGCGATCGATTTGCTCCTAAAAGGGTATGAAGAAAATTATGATCGGGATTCTCTAAACAAAGTGGTATTCGGCAAATTCGATTCATTCCAGCTTAACGTGCCTCAGCAAGTGATCGATGCGCGCAAAGAAGAATATGAGAAGTATTTCCTCAATAAGCAAGATATCGACACGACGTTGAAAAATATGGCAGAGCGGCACAACGAATTCATCAAGAAATAAGCTGCGTAAAGAAAGTAAGAAGGAGCAGCCTTGTCCTTCTTACTTTTTTTTACGGGTGAACGAAGAAAGGCGGGTTGTTATGAGTAAAACGAGCTGGATGCGCAAGCAAAGCTGGTTGGGTTATGTGTTTATTCTTCCGAATATGTTGGGCGTACTATTGTTTTTTGTCGTACCTGCGTTATTTTCCTTTGGACTGATTTTTACCGATTATCAATTTTCGAATCCAAATGTCTCGTTCACGGGAATGGACAATATAAAGCGAATGTTCCAGGATGATCAGTTTTATAATGCGATTAAGAATACGGCGATATTCCTTCTTTCTGTTCCAGTATCGCTTGGACTATCCTTTGTCGTCGCTCTCGTTCTGAATAAGAATGTATATCTGAAAGGGCTGCTGCGGGGGATGTTTTTTCTTCCCTATATTTCTAGTGGTGTAGCTGTTGCATTCGTTTGGATGCTCTTGTTTCAACCCTCTCAAGGGCCCATCAATGAAATACTTCGATGGATTGGCATTGTATCGCCGCCAGGCTGGTTCGCTGATACCGAGACTGCAATGTATGCGATTGACATCATACAGATATGGTTCTTGTTAGGCTACAACATGATTATTTACCTTGCTGCGCTTCAAGAAGTATCGCCTGAGCTGCTGGAAGCAGCGAAGATAGACGGGGCGAAGAGCCGGACTGTCACGTGGCGAATTGTATGGCCGCTTGTTAGTCCGACTACCTTTATGCTGCTCATTACGGGCTTAATCATGACGATGAAATCCTTCTCCATCATTCAAGCGATTACACAGGGCGGTCCGAGCGGAAGCACGACGATCTTGTCGCTATACATTTACAAAACAGCCTTCAGCTATTATGAAATGGGTTATGCTTCAGCAATATCATGGTTCTTATTCGCTATTATTATGGGGATAACCGTTATTCAATGGATTAGCCAGAAGCGCTGGGTCCACTATTAGAAAGGGGAGTTTTCAATGAACAATCTAGTCAGCTCTGTCAAAACCAAGATGCCGTTAACTGTACTCATGCTCATTTGCGGCGTGTTCATGATACTTCCGTTTCTATGGATGGTCAGCACGTCCCTGCAGAGTCCAAGCGAAGTATTTACAAGATGGCTGCCCTCTAAGCTTGATTGGAGAAGCCATGAACGAATTTGGACAGGTGACTATAACTTCATCACGTATTATTTGAATTCACTTAAAATCTCCATTATTAGCACAGTCGGCGCAGTGTTTCTGTCTGCTTTCGCTGCTTATGGTTTTGCGAGAATCGAGTTTAGAGGCAGGAATGCCATGTTTCTCGTCTACTTATCCATGATGATGATACCGCCACAGGTTATTTTTGTTCCGAAGTTCATCATGTTTAACTGGATGCATATATACAATACGCATTGGGCGCTTATATTGCCGGGCTTGTTCTCGATTTTTGGCGTGTTTATGCTAAGGCAATTTTTTATGAGCATTCCGAAGGAAATTACGGAATCTGCTTTTATAGACGGTGCCGGCCATTTTCGCATTTTCTTTAAGCTTGTTCTGCCTTTAGCGAAGCCGGCACTAGCTACCTTTACGATTATCGACTTCTCATGGCACTGGAATGACTTTGAGAACGCGCTCGTATTTTTATCCAGCCCCAATTTATATACGATTCCGCTCGGATTGCAAAATTTTATTTTGGAAAATAACGTCGATTACAACGGCATGATGGCTGCGGCAACCGCTGCGATTGTCCCTATGATCCTAATTTTTATCATCGGTCAAAAATATATTATCCAGGGCATATCCGGCTCTGCCGTTAAGGGCTGATCACTCACAAAGAAAAGGAGCGTTATGATATGAGATCTGAAATTATAAAGACAGAAGTAACCGTCATTGGTGGCGGGCTCGCCGGCGTTTGCGCTGCCATTGCTGCGGCAAGACTGGGACAGAGAGTATCCTTGGTACAGAACCGACCTGTCTTGGGCGGCAACTCCAGCAGCGAGGTGCGCGTTTGGGTATGCGGCGCTACAGGGCATGGCGTGAATCGTTATGCGAGAGAAACGGGTATTATGGGTGAATTGTTTGTAGAAAATCAGTATCGCAATCCTGACGGCAATCCTTATCTTTGGGATCTGATCGTATTAGAGGCCGTTAAAGCGGAGAAAAACATCGAGCTATTCCTCAACACGGATGTACATGAGGTTGAGGCAACAGGCTCAGAGGTGGATCGTCAGATCCATTCCGTGACAGGCTGGATGATGGGATCTGAACGCAAAATTCGCTTCGAGAGCAAAATGTTTTTAGATTGCACCGGAGACGGTCTGGTCGGTTTTCTAGCAGGAGCAAAGTTTCGAATTGGACGGGAAGCGCATCATGAATTTAAGGAGGATTGGGCTCCTGAGGTTGCGGATGACATCACGCTCGGAAGCACGATTTTATTTTATACAAAGGATGCAGGCCAGCCAGTCAAATATATCCCGCCAAGCTTTGCCAAGGATATTTCCCAAACCTCCATACCTGTACGCCGGGTAATGCGAAGCGGAGATTCGGGCTGCCACTACTGGTGGATTGAATGGGGCGGAGAGCTGGATACCGTTCATGAGAACGAGAGAATACGGGATGAGCTGTGGTCTGTTATTTATGGAATCTGGGATTATATTAAAAACTCAGGAAATTTTGAAGCGGATAATATGACTCTGGAATGGGTAGGATCTCTTCCAGGCAAACGGGAATACAGGAGATTTGTTGGCGACTATATCCTCAATCAGAATGATATCGTGGCGCAGGAGCAATTTGAGGATCGAGTAGCGTTCGGCGGCTGGTCCATCGATTTGCATCCGCCAAAGGGAATGTATGCGGAAGAGAGTGGCTCCAAACACTTCCATGCAGATGGTACGTACCATATTCCGTTCCGTTCGCTGTATTCCAGCAACGTTAATAATTTATTGTTCGCCGGCAGAAATGTTAGTGCGACACATGTTGCTTTTGGCACGACTAGAGTGATGGCTACCTGTGCGGTAATGGGAGAAGCGGCTGGGACGGGAGCTGCCCTCTCTGCTATGAAGGGAATTACACCAAGAGAGCTAAGTCAGTCTCATCTTGCAGAGCTGCAGCAAACACTCATTAGACAAGATGCTTCCATTATTGGTATTCGTAATGAGGATGCCGGCGATTTGGGGAGAAGCGCCAAAGCAGCTGCTTCGAGTACGATGAGAAACGTGCATATAGATGATGCGTCTAAGGTTTATTCTTTACTGAATCCGGTCGGAATAACGTTCCCGGTCACTTCGGAGCTAAATAAGCTGTCTTTGCTTGTTGATGCTTTGGCGAATACAGAAATGACGATTGAAATTCATTCTACCGGAAAAAAAGAAAACTATATTCCAATGGGACTTATCTCCAAGCATACCGTGAAAGTAACGCAGGGAACGAAGCAGTGGGTTGATTTTGCGCTTGATTATAAGGCGGAGGAAGCGATCAGTTTATTCCTTGTGATTCAGTCGAACCCGGAGCTGCAATTGTATACGTCTGAAACGCCGCTTTACGGTGTGTTGTGCTTCGAGAATAAGATCGATTCATCCGCTGATTTCTCCAGTTTCTTGGATACGCAGCAGACCATGGCTTGGCAAATGAAAGGACTGCACAGAACACCTTTCTGCTTCAAGGCATTCCCTGAGACTACAGCATACGAAGCGGTATCTGCTATTGATGGCTACACAAGACCTTATGGCGGTCCTCATACATGGGTTTCTAATCGAATGGAGAGCAATAAGCCAGAGTGGCTTTCTCTTGAGTGGGATTCCTCTGTTTTCATATCCAATATTCATATTACCTTCAATGATGATGTGAATGAGGATCTAATCAACCTGCACCATCATAGAACGCCATTTGAAGTTATTCCTGAGCTGGTGAAGGATTATCGAATTGAGGCTTTTGTCGATGAGCAGTGGAAGGTATTGCTGCGTGAGACGGAAAATAGAAAACGTAAACGGACGCATCAGTTGGAGCCTATCCGCACCAATAAGATCCGCGTTGTAATTGAAGCTACAAATGGATGCCCTTATGCAGAAGTTGTTGAAATACGGGCTTATGAGTAGTCGTGCTGTGGTGCGCTTAGCAGGACTTTAATTGAATTTTTAAAAAATAAGCTAATTCATGGCAGCTTTAGCCACCGTGAATTAGCTTATTTTTTATTTTTATCCGTTCTTTCATAAAATCTTTCTCCAGTACTAGGGTTAAACCATACTTGCTGCTGAACGCCCGTTGTCGGATCAATAAATATTTCATTCGTTTTCTGGAAACCAGCTGGAGGCTGAAGCGTGCGTTGTTTTAGCCGCCTACGGCGATATATAAACGTACTAATAATAGCGATAATAATAACCAACAATTGAAGGGCGAAGTAAATGCTCATGAAATAGGGCATCGCTAATTTTTCTCAGCCACAACTGCAGTACCATAAGCGACGATCTCAGACATCGTTTGTCCGATTTCACCAGAGTCAAATCGCATCATCACGATTGCATTTGCTCCCATGGCATGTGCATTTTGAATCATACGGTCTATAGCGACCTTACGGGCATCTTCAATCATTTCTGTATATTCTTTAATTTCTCCACCGAATATGCTTCGCACAGAGGCTGTAATATTTCCTCCAAGGCCGCGGCTTCTTACTACTACACCAAACGTGTGGCCTAATACTTTATCAATATGATAGCCAGGAATATTTTCTGTAGTGACAACTAACATTTTGGTTCCTCCCATTCTAATTATGTACTGAACATAACATGCTTATCTTAACAAAAATTATTACATCCTTCTTGCGATATAGAAGTCATATCAACTAAAATCATAGTATCACTCATTCCAATAATATCCAATGGAAATATATATAAAATGAGGAGGCTAGTACTATGATTTATGTTGTTAGGCATGGGCAAACCGATTTGAATAAAGAAGAAGGGGAATGCCTGAAAACGGAAATATTTTAAAATTCTCATCGGATAATGGCGATTATAAAGTGTGTTAGTTCCATTTGCACGATTAGAAAAGAGAATCATTACCGTTAACGATTTTATGTAACTTATTTCCTTATTTACACGTCATAGCAGTCAAAGGGGCGATGTTATGAGGAAAATGATTATGATCGTTTGTATGATTTGTTTAGCCGTTACAGGCTGTGCTTATGGCGGCGGTTCGAGCGAAAGAAACGAAGAAACGATAACATTGGATCAAATAAAGAGTGTATTTGAAAGACATGGCATCCCGTTAACCGCAAAAACCGATATAAACCCGGGTGCTGTATTTTCTAGAGCCTATAACGATATAAAGCCGGAGCAATTCAACTATAATACGAGTCAAAGTATTAGTATTTATATTTATTCATCAAGCAAAGAGGCTGAAAAAGGCTTAGAGGATTTTGCTAATAGCTGGGCAGCGGCGGATTTGGCGTCTTATCGTTCCCACCATGTAGCCAATGTATTGTTTTTTTACGGAGCGGAAACGACATTGGGAGAGGAACACATCACGATGGCGATCGAGGAGTTAAAAGCTCTGACGAAGAAATAGGTTAGAATGCATATAAAACAGCCCACCATAGGATAAGAAGGTGGACTGTTTTTTTTGTGCATTCCGTTCATTTTCATTTATTTCGTCGTACTATCAACCTCTAGATTAACGGCAATAATGCCGTATGCTTGAGGCTCCTCGGCCGATGCGCCAAACCAAAGCTCACCATCGCCGACCATTACGCCTAGATCGCGAACGAACAAATCCTCCACCTTTTGAGCGGCTAGCGCATCCTTCACGGGTTTGGTCATAATGGCATCATATTTCTCTATAAACTCTGCTTTGGATGTAATCTCCATCGATGTTTTTCCGTTTACTCGAAGCGGCAGCAGCACTAGGTCTGCAACGGCCTCTTTATCACCTGCGGCAACAGCTGTCTTAACCGCTTCAAACATTTTGATAAAAGCTTTAGGATCCGTAATGACAGCAGCGGCGAAGGGGTTATCCTTCTCTGAAGCAGCATTTGTTTCTTCGGTTTGATTAGCGGGAGCGATTGCAGCGGAATCTGGATTAGGCTGAGCACCCATTTCACTCGTTCCTGTTTGACTGCAGCCAGCTAATAAAGTCATCGTTATGCCAAAAGCGGCGAAAGCCGCAAAACCTTTCCGCCTTTTATTCTTACGCGGTATTGTTGTCATCTCATTCAGCATGAGAAGCCTCCTTCATGAAGGGCTTGTATAATCCGGCCCATCAGTTATGTCTCCATGTTATTTTAAACGAGTTGTCCTAATCTCAATCATAAATCCCCCAAATATGCATCAGCGTCGTCCTAGTTTCCCTTTGCGTTTCAATAGAAGGAATACGGTGACGATAACAGCGGCAGCAACGATGGGAATAATAATAAAATAAACCATGTTAGTCATCTTTTTATATTCATCTATCGCTTCAAGATCGTAACTTGCAAGCGATATTGCTTTTGTTCCGCCGCACCAAGTATCAGTCGCTATTTCGCCTGCTTCATACTTGTATAAGTAATTGTTCTTTGTTGTTTGATAAGCATAGACAAGATAAACTGTTCCTTCAGTAAATTCGCTGCCAGCCGTCGTGACAATGGTTACTTTATCGCTGGAGGTGCCTTTTAATGTTGATTTCACCTCAAAGGTTGTCCTGCTTTTGGGATTCATACCGGCTGATTCCTCATAGGAGGTTTCCATAGCTTTAGCGATATATACAAAATCATGTTTTTTAAACAATTGCTTGGGTGCATCGCTCTCGGCACATGACCATGCGAAGCTTTTGGACGGTGCTATCGTTAGAGATAGGGATATGAATACGATTATAAGGAGAAGAGAACGGATTATTTTCATTACGCTATGCCTCATTTCTTTCTAATCCATCCGTTATTTTAAAATAGTACCCAGCGTTTCTGCATCCTCTTTCGACGTTTTTTTATAAGAATGAATGCCGCTTATATAAATCTCAGCAATGTCGTTCGTAAACCAAACCTCATATAGTACCGCTTTTGCTTCTGACCCATCGGTAGGTTGGAAATGAACTTTATAATCGGCTGGTCTTGTCATTAGGAATTTAACTTCTTCCCATTCGCCTTTGTTTAAAATGTTCCTCACAGTAGAAACAGACTTCTCATCGTTTATTTCCTTATGATCTTCGTATTGGTTTTCCATGCCAACTCTTTTGGCAATGATTAATTTATCGCTTGATTTCGACAACGATTCCGTCAGGTGATCTTTGTTCACCTGCTCTGTATGAGTGGTTAAGCTGTTGTTCGCTCCGGAGCTTTCGCAGCTTGCCAGCCCAAACATGATAAGTAAGAATGTAAGTAGAAGACCATATCTCAACAAATGCACCTCCCCTTCATATAACCTACTGACTGTTAATAAGTGGATAAAGTTGCATATGAGTCACACTAAAAAGCCGAATTGGAATTATATTTCCACAATGACACTTGTGTTGGCCGTATATAATGTGTTATATTACTACAAAATTAATTATCGGATCACGCCAGTGAAGAGAATCCAACTCGGAGGCGTTCTCGTCAAGGGAAAGGCAGCACCTTCCCCCTAAGTTTACCGGGCCCGCCCGTTATCGCGGAACAAAGAGGATTAGACAGTGCGTCTGTTTAATCAATTTGGGTGGCACCGCGAGTAAAAACGCTCCTCGTCCCATTGGGATGGAGGGCGTTTTTTGTGTTTTTCTAATGAAAAGGAGCGCGGTTAGCATGTTGGACATGAAATGGGTTAGGCAAAATCGAGAGCTGGTACAGACGGTTGCGAATCAGAAGGGGATTCAAATTTCTATTGCAGAGCTGATGCTCTGGGACGAGAAGAAACGTCAGCTAATGCAGGAATCGGAAGCTTTACGGGAAATTCGCAACAAGCTCTCGAATCTTATCGGCACACTAGTGAGGCAGAATGCTCAAGCTGAAGTGGAAGAAACGAAGCATAAGGTGAAGGAAACAAATGAGAAGCTGGGCACAGTGGAAGCAGAGCTTGCGACAGTAGAGCAGCATGCAGCTGAGCTCATGGCGTTGGTACCTAATATCGTATCGCCAGACACGCCAGATGGACGATCGGACGCGGACAATATAGAGCAAAAGCGTGTTGGCGAAGCCCCGAATTTTCCTTTTGAACCAAAGGATCATATGGCGCTGGGTGATCTGCATCATATGATTGATGTGCAGCGAGGTGTGAAGGCAGCAGGCAGCCGCAATTATTACTTGAAGGGGGCAGGCGTTTTGCTCCATCGTGCCGTGCAGCAGCTGGCTGTCGATTTGCTGCTGAGAAAAGGCTTCACACTGCTGGAAGTACCATTAATGGTCCGCACCGAAGCGATGAAGCATACTGGCTTTTTCCCGCTTGGTGAGGATCAGACCTACCGGATTGCAGGCGAGGATAAATGGCTGGTAGGCACCTCGGAGGTGCCTATGGTTACCTATTACGCGGACGAAATTATAGAGGTAGGAGAGCCAATCAAGCTGGCTGCTGCATCGGCATGCTTCCGCAGCGAGGTCGGTTCGGCTGGCAGAGATGTTCATGGTCTATACCGTGTACATCAGTTTGCCAAGGTCGAGCAGGTTATTTTGTGCGAGGCTGATCCGGCGCTGTCGGAGTCGCTGCTGCAGGAAATAACGGCTAATGCCGAGGAACTGCTTCAATGCCTTGAACTGCCCTATAGAGTCATGGCGGTATGTACTGGCGATATGTCGCAAAAAACGTATAAGCAATACGATATTGAGACATGGATGCCAAGCAGGCAGGCCTACGGGGAGACGCATTCGTCGTCGAACCTGCATGATTTTCAAGCACGCCGCTCGAATATACGGTACCGTGCAGAGGATGGCTCGTTAAAATATTGCCATACGCTCAACAACACAGCAGTGGCTAGCCCGCGTATTCTCATTCCACTGCTCGAAAATCATCAGCTGGCAGACGGCTCGATCCGAATTCCAGCAGCGCTGCAGCCTTATATGAGAGGGCTGGAGCAAATAGCAATTAATGAATAAATTGAAAATGCGGTAAGGAGATGCTCAGCAGCATTTCCTTATCGCATTTTTTTGTTCTATTTACTTTGAAAATGAAAAAAGGTTACTCGATTAGGGACAAAGCTAATAATTTGTTATGTGAGTGATGTATTTGTTATATGGAAACGCTTACCTTGGAGCTATACTTCAACTATCCGGTTGTAGTACATGAAGTGAAGAGCGGGATTTATTTACTAGGGGGGAAAAGCATTGAAGAAGAGAGGGGTGCGCTTTGGATGCCCCGGTTGAAGGGGCGTGGGATATGGTCATTGAGGAAGCCAACGCATCAAGGTGCGGAGTGGATGGCTGAAGAATATGGAACTAGGGGAGTTTGGCGTCTATCGCACGGCAGACATGGCTTCCCGAGTGGTTTGGACGGAGACCGTACGCTTGGATGCAGAGCGACCAAGCATGCCTTAGGCCTACTGGGAATTCGGTGCCACCTTTGGTTTATATAATCGCACAACAAAAGAATGGAACAAAGAGCTAGTTGCAGCGCTATGATCATCACATTAAGGAGGATTTATATGAAATTTACTAAACCGTTCGCATTATTTATCGCTTTTGTCATGCTTATCACTATCATTCTTCCTCCCTCTCAGCAGGTGTTTGCTAACGAGAGTAGCACAACCATTCTCACTTCAGATTTTGAGAATGGAACAACGCAGGGCTGGGCGCGTAAAGGAAACGAGTCGCTAACGGTCTCAGGAGATGAGTATCATGGCGGCTCTCATAGCCTGTATATTTCTGGGAGGAGTGAGGATTGGGAGGGACCCAATTACGTTTTAACAGAATTGTTGGCTCCTAACCGCACCTACTCCATTAGTGCTTGGGTGAAGCTATCCCCCGGTACAACGCCAGCTGATATTAAACTTACAATGAAGAGCAGCATTGACGGGGAAGACAACTGGGAGCAAATAGGCACGGCGGATCAGAATGCAGCATCGCAATGGACCTTAATAAAAAGGAATTATACGACAGGGAGCAAGAAGGGCGAATATGATCTTTATGCAGAAGCTACGGCGGGTACTGCCTTTTATTTTGATGATGTTTCCATAGAGCTTGTGCCTGACTCAGAGGGCCCGGTGGGCGATGATCGACTGCTTATCGATTTTGAAAATGGAACGCTTCAGGGGTGGTTGCCGCGAATCGGACATGAGGCGCTGACCGTTTCCGCAGCTGAAGCCTATAGCGGCAGCAACAGTATGCTGGTAGAAGGGCGGAGCCGTACGTTTCATGGGCCAGCACTTGAGCTCAAAAATCACCTTCAAAAGAACAAGGAATATGAATTAAAAGCCTATGTTCGATTAAAGGAAGAGCCAGCCTCTGACATCAAATTGCAAATGACGGCCTATAAGAAGTCCGGATCGGAGAGCTGGAATGCACTAGATACCATTACGATTAAGAAATCGGATTGGCAGCAATGGTATGAGCTTAAGGGACAGCTTAATTACAGCGATTCTCCTTCGGAGCTAAAACTATTCATCGAAACGCCTTACATTACGGAGAATACTCCAGATACGCTATCTTTTTATGTAGATGATGTAACCGTAGTCCCTGTTTCGGCGCTATCGATTCAAAACGATATCGTGTCCTTAAAGGATTATTTTAAGGATGACTTTCCAATTGGTGCTGCCGTCTATACGTGGCAAATGGAAGGAGCCTATGGGGAGCTTCTCAAAAAGCATTTTAACAGCATAACGGCAACGTATGAAATGAAACCAAAGTTTATTTCCCCAGCTGAGAATCAGTATACATTCGATGCAGCCGATCATTACGTGAAATATGCTCAGGACAACGGAATGGGGCTGCGCGGACATGCTCTTCTATGGCATATTGATGCGGCCGAGTGGATGTTTACGGATAGCAATGGACAGCCTGCCAGCCGCAACTTGCTTCTGCAGCGCCTTCAGTCTTATATAGAGACGGTAATGGATCGCTACAAAGGGAAAATAAACGCATGGGATGTTGTAAACGAAGCTATCGCTGACAATGGGGGAGATGCGGACGGTGTTAGAATTTCGCCCTGGTATAATCTCATAGGTCCTGATTACATCGAGAAGGCATTCGAATTTGCTCGTGCTGCGGACCCTGATGCCAAGCTGTATTACAATGATTACTTTACAGAGGTTCCAGAAAAAAGAGAACATATCTATCAATTGCTAAAGCGTCTCAAAGATAAAGGTCTGATCGACGGGGTAGGCTTGCAATCCCACTATGGGTTGGTTACGCCGCCAATTGAGGAAGTTGAAAAGACAATTAAGCTGTTTTCTTCGCTAGGGCTAGATATTCAGGTTACCGAGCTGGATGTTGATAGCGGAGTAAGCATGGGTACGCCTATGCCTGCTGACATAGCTGCAAAGCAAGCACATAGATATAAGGAATTGTTTGACTTATACAAAACCTATAAGGACAAGATTTCCTCTGTAACGATTTGGGGATTGCAAGACGAGAAATCCTACAACAATCAGGCTATGCTATTCGATGCGAATCTCCAAGCTAAGCTAGTCTACTGGGGAATTGTAGATCCACTGTCACTTCCGATTATTACAAACCGGGCGGTATCACTCATGGCAACGCCAACGGCGGGTGATCAGAATTCTACAGATTCCGTATGGAAAAAAGCTGTACAGACGCGGCTTAAACGCAACAGCAACGAGGCTGCAACGTTCCGTACCTTATGGGATATGACCAATCTTTATGTTCAAGTAGAGGTTAAAGATGCTACCCGTGACGCAGCGGACAAGATAGAGTTGTTTGTGGATGAGAATAATGGAAAGTCGGCGGTTTACGAGTCAGATGATCGTCATCTTACTTTTAATCGGTCAGGCGCTGAAAATGGCGATAGCAGCTATAAAATAAAAGAAACAGCAGCTGGTTATAAGCTAGAAGCCATTATTCCTTGGAAAGGCTTAGCGCAAGGAACGGAAGAAATCGGATTCGATATTCGTATTCAGGATGCATCGACAAGCGAGATATTGCCGGTTTATTGGAATGACAGCACATTAAGTCAAGACCTGGACACAAGCAAGTATGGCGTCATTCAGCTTGCAAGTATGCCAAAAAGCGCACAGTCGATAAAAGGCACGGCACGTATTGACGGACAAATGGAAAGCGAGTGGGAAAAGGCAAAGCCATTCGCTGTGGATCTAACTAATAATAACAGCAAAGCAACGGCTCAAGCTCGTTCAATGTGGACGGATGACAGTCTGCTTCTGTTAATCGACGTAACCGATCCTCTGCTTAAATCAGACGATCCGCAGCCATGGCTGCAGGATTCAATCGAAATTTTTATCGATGAAAATCATCAACGAACATCGACTTATCAATATGATGATGCACAATATCGGATAAATATTGATAATGTAGCTACCTTTGCTGGAAATGCTTCTCCTTCTCGTCTGGAGAGCGCAGTTGTAAGAACAGAGAAAGGCTACCGCATGGAAGTGAAGATCGCGCTGCCTGAGCTTCGTCCGAATAAAGATAGTGTAATAGGTCTGGACATTCAGGTGAATGACGATCAGGGCGGAGGAGTGCACAGCACCGCCAAATGGAACGATCCAACAAACGATTCATGGAGAAATACTTCCCAATTCGGCATTTTGACCTTTGCCGAATCAGAAAAGAACAGCGGCATCGATAATGGCGGTGACAAACCTGGAAGCTCAGGGCAATCTGGCAGCACTGCTGATCCTGTGATGACCATTACTCAGGAGAATTTTCAGAACGGGTCGCCTAATCGGGTAAGCATCAGCGTACAAGAAGGTAAGCATCAAGTACGGCTGCCACTTCAATTAGCTGGTCTATTAAAAGGTAGAGAGCTGGAGCTAGTCAAAGGGTCTACTGCACTAATGATTGATTCAAAAGTGCTCCAGCCCCTCATTGATCAGTTGAAGCCTGAATTTCGGAATGGAGCTGAGCTGTCGCTTCGTATGGAGCCTGCTAAAGAGGCTGCAGGCAGTCAGCAGCTACAAGGAGAGCAAGGGTTATCTGCGAAGTTTATTGGCGGAGAAAGCTGGTCCTTCGAACTGTCTTTAATAACGGGTGATGGTCGTGAGATTAAGGCGGGCACATTTGATGGAGCTGTCACCTTATCCTTCTCCTATTCAGCGGAAGCCAATATGAAGAAGTCGCTCTTCGGCATTTACATGCTGAATGAGCAGACCAATAAATGGGAATATGTAGGCGGGAAGAATGATGA
This sequence comes from Paenibacillus sp. NRS-1760, assembly GCF_050467785.1. NCBI lineage: Bacteria > Bacillati > Bacillota > Bacilli > Caryophanales > Paenibacillaceae > Paenibacillus > Paenibacillus sp. NRS-1760. Next base: position 321,550 of record NZ_JBITPK010000008.1, read on the forward strand.
AAAAACGAATCATATCTCTGTTGAGCTTGCGCATTTCAGTAAGTACGCGCTGCTTGAATATGATAAGAGCTTCAATGACGTTAATTCAAGCCACTGGGTATACGAGCCGTTGAAGGTGCTGTCTGCAAAACAAATTGTGAATGGCCAAACCGCTGCTCTCTTTGCTCCAGACAAATCTATTACGCGAGCGGAGTTTACCGTTCTATTGGTACGCATGCTTGGACTTAAAGAGCAAGGGGTCTCCAGTTTCATAGACGCTGCGGAAGGAACATGGTTCTCGTCGGCTGTTAATGCTGCTTTTAAAGCAGGGATTGTTAAGGGTGTGTCAGTGGATCGGTTTGCACCCCTTGCAAACATTACACGTGAAGAAATGGCGGTTATGCTTGCTAATGCTTATGCATACCAAGCAAAAACGAAACCAGAGGAGTCTAACGTCGAGCTATTATACGTAGACAAGGCTAACATCTCGGCATGGGCGAAGAACGCTGTTTCTATTGTTTCTTCGCATGGAATGATGAAGGGCAAGGGTGATTATCGTTTTGATCCTAGTGAGCATACTACTCGAGCAGAGTCAGTTCAAGCTTTATATAATATGCTCTTGATCCCGAATACAAGCAAATAATGAATGGTTTTAATGGCGCCAAGCTCTCTTCTATAGAAGGGGGCTTGGCGTTTTATTTGTATTCAATCAGCGCAAGCTCGGATATTAACAATTTGTTATCGATGCTTATGATTTATCATAGTAGCGTCTCTAGGCGCCACTTATAATGAGAACAGACGATAGGACAGATAGGATTTATGTCATTCAAACAGAAGGGAAGCACACAAATGAAGAAATCAATAACACCAGCAGATGCCCTTGCAGAGACCGCTCCACAGCTGTCTCAACGTACGGATCGCCGCTCCAAATGGCAAAGGGCGTTGGTGCTGGATGCGATGCTGCTGCCAGCGGTTATCCTTACTTTAATCTTTGCTTACATTCCAATGTTCGGACTCGTAATTGCTTTCCAAGATTTCAAGCCTTGGCTAGGATTTTCCCAATCCAATTGGATTGGCTTGGAGCACTTTCGTTACCTTTTCAGTACGCCAGAGTACGTACAAGTCATTTGGAATACCGTTATTATAGCCGGAATGAAGATGGTTTCAGGACTTATCGCTCCGTTTACCTTCGCTCTCTTGCTCAATGAAGTGAGAAAGGCGGCTTTCAAACGGACGGTACAAACGCTCGTTTACTTGCCGCATTTTCTGTCTTGGGTCATTTTAGGGGGAATCTTGCTGGACATGCTGTCCAGTGAAGGGCTCGTCAACCAGTTTCTAGGTGCGGTGTTCGGTTTAAAACCGATATTCTTCCTCGGCGACGGCAATTGGTTCCGATTTATCGTAGTTGTAAGCGATGTCTGGAAAGAGTTTGGATTTGGAACGATCGTATTCCTTGCTTCACTGGCAGGAATTAATCCGTCATTGTACGAGGCGGCGGAAGTAGATGGAGCGAACAGATGGCATCAAACCTTGTTCATTACCATCCCAGCACTTATCCCAATTACAATCGTAGTTGGAACACTATCTTTAGGTAATATATTGAATGCGGGCTTTGACCAAATATTCAATCTGTATAATGCACTGGTTTTCGACAAAGGGGATATTATTGATACGTTTGTCTATCGTATCGGTATCATAGACGGCAAGTTCGGATTCTCCACAGCAATAGGGCTTTTCAAATCGGTCGTAGGCTTCGTACTTATCGTCGCAGCTTACCGCTTGGCTTACAAACTGGCCAATTACCGTATTTTCTAGAAAGGATGAACCGACAGAATGTATCATAAATCGAACACCTACAAATTATTCACAGTGATCAACTATACGTTTCTAGCGATATTATCCATTGCTTGTATTATTCCATTAATTCACATTTTAGCTGTTTCATTCAGTGGGAAAGCGGCTGCGAACGCTAATTTGGTCGGATTGCTGCCCGTTCAGTTCACGGTTGAAGCCTATAGCAAGACATTGGAGAATGAGAATTTTATTCGCTCTTTATGGGTAGCTGTTCAGCGTACTACATTAGGCACGCTAATCAGTATGGTACTCGTTACGCTCGCGGCGTATCCACTATCTAAAGAAGCGCACCATTTCAAACGCAGAAGTATATATACTTGGTTTTTCGTCTTCACGATGCTGTTCAGCGGTGGCTTGATTCCCTTCTACATTCTTATTCAAAAGCTAAACATGATGAATACGCTTTGGGTGCTTATCATTCCTGGAGCCGTATCGGTATGGAATATGATACTCCTGCTCAATTTCTTTCGCGGGGTGCCTAAGGATTTGGAGGAAGCCGCATTCATCGATGGAGCCGGCCATCTGAGAACATTATTCAGTATTTATTTGCCAGTATCGATGCCTGCAATTGCTACACTATCATTATTCTCAATGGTTGGACATTGGAATTCCTGGTTTGATGGTCTAATTTTCATGACGGATCATAAAAACTATCCACTTGCGACTTTCCTGCAGACTATTATCGTACAGCAAGACTTCAGCAAAGTGACGGTGCGACCTGAGGATTTGGAAAATATTTCACAAAGAACCGTAAAGGCTGCGCAAATCTTTATCGGCATGGCACCCATTCTCCTTGTGTATCCTTTCCTTCAAAGATTTTTCGTCAAAGGAATTGTACTTGGCGCCGTGAAGGAATAATGGATTTGTTTCATGAGAGGGGTGTTGCTGCACAGTAGGATCTGTCTATGATTTGGTTGGAATGGTCAAAGCACACCAAATAAATTCAATTGGGGGGAATAAAGAAATGCTAACTAAATGGAAAAAGCCGGTTGTCATGGTCATGACAGGGGCAATGCTGATGGCATCGCTTACAGCTTGCGGCAGTAATAAAGACGGTCAAACAGAAGAAAAGGCCGGGGATGATTCCTTTTATTCAGCGAAGTTCGAGGACGGCAAATATGTGGAGCCTGTTTCCATTACGACGGTCTTCCCTATTACAACTAACTTGAAATTCAAAAATGGTGAAAACATTGATAACAATGTTCATACAAAGTGGGCAAAGGACACGTTGGGTATTGATATTAAGTACCTATGGACGGTTAGCGATCAAAACAATGCTTACCAAACGAAGCTTAGACTGATGCTTACCTCTGGACAGGAAATGCCGGATATTATTTCATTCCGGGGTGATCCAACACTCATTTCCGATTTGATTTCGAGCGGCCAGTTTACGGATGCAGGAGAACTGTTCGATAAGTATGCCTCCGATACTTATAAAGAAGCGATGGCACAGGATCCAACGGTTTGGAATCCGTACATCCGTGATGGCAAACGAATGGGAATTCCGATTTTGGAAAATGCGTACAACAATGATCCGGTTATGTACATTCGTGAAGATTGGCTGAAAAAATTAAACTTGCAGGCTCCTAAAACGATCGATGAGCTTGAAGTGGTCATGGACGCCTTTACTAACCAAGATCCAGACGGCAATGGCAAGAAGGATACGACTGCTTTATCCGTTGGCTTTAAAAACAATTTGAATACTTGGATGTCCGAGACAGGATGGGTGTTTGGAATGTTCGGCACCATGCCGAATCAATGGAACGTAGGAGCTGATGGCAAGCTTGCCTATGGTTCTATTCAGCCAGAGATGAAACCTGCACTCGCCAAGCTGCAAGATTGGATGAAGAAGGGCTATATTTCCCAAGAGTCGGGACTGTATGATGAAGTAAAAGCCTCAGAAGCTTTCACAGCTGGCAAATCAGGTATCATTGTTGGCCCTTATTGGATGACAGGCTGGCCAATTCCTGACCTGAAAACCAATGTCCCTACCTCTGAGTATAAGCCATATCCTCTGCCTGCTGGTCCTGATGGCAAGGTTGGCCGTCATGGCACTCCAATCAGCACAGGTGCGGTTCTTATTAATAAAAACATGAAAAATAAAGATGCATTCTTTGTTTACCAGAACTACCTGTTTGACAACTGGGCAAACCCGTCTGGGGATGGTCCATTCTCGAAAGGCTTCGCAAAAGGGTATGACTATGATATTGGTCCAAACGGCGAGATTTACCGCGAGCAGGACAGCGATAAAATCCCTGGAGGCTGGGTAGATGCCATTCGGTATACACTAACTTTCGATGGCGCTATCATTCCTTTCCTTCGTATCAACGGCTTAGCGAAGCTGGCGAACGGTGAAAAGCCGTCAACGCCGTATGAAGAGACGCTTACAACCTCTATTCCAGAGCAAATACAAGCGGCGAAGATTGTTATTGATCAGAAGGATGCTACTATGCCTAGTATGTTTACTGGTACTCCTACAGAGACACAGCTATCCAAAGGCGATATGCTAAGCAAGCTGGAGAAGGAAGTACTGAACAAAATTATTTACAATAAAGCTTCGGTTGATGAGTTTGATGCTTTTGTTGAAAGATACAATTCATCAGGCGGAACGAAAATTGCGGAAGAAGTTAACAAATGGTACGATGGGATTAAGTCCAAATAAATAACAGCAAGAAGGGCGGCTCATTCATGAGCTGCCCTTCTTGCTGTTATTTCATGTAGCTAGGTTTTATCCCGAAAATCCTGTGGAGTCATACCATAATGCTCCTTGAATACCTTAATGAAGTATTGTGAATTAGAATAACCGAGCTTATCCGAAATTTCGTACACCCGATCGGTTGAATTTCGGAGTAAAGCAACGGCATGCTCCATTTTCACACTGAGAATATACTCGCTCAGGCTGCTGCCGCTTAGCTGCTTAAACAGCTTGGATACGTAAACGGGATGAAGGGCAACATGATCGGCTATCGATTGCAGGCTGACGGATGACAGATGAGATGAAATAAATACTTGGATCTCTCGAATAATAGCTTGTTGTTGACTAGAAACGTCTTTCTCCAGCTTCTCCTTTAGTGTTAAGACAAGCTGTTTTGCCCATTCAATAAGCTGGGAAAGTGAGCGGAACGTTTGTCTATACACAAGCTCATTTCCCGCTACATCTGACAGGAGAACATTGTTTCTATGAGCTATGTAATGGAAGGAGGACATGAGCACCGTTCTTATCGCATCCAGATGCTCTTCCGTTTGCTCGGTTAAAGCGCTGAATGCTTCCTCAACTTGATCCAATCTGTCTTCAAATCCGTCCCATTGGCTGGTTTCCAGGAGATGGATGAACGTAGGTGGATCATATAATACGTTCATGGATCGAATGAAGGATACCTGTGGCGGCTGCTCGGCAAGTGCTAGAAAATAGCCTGTACCGTTTCCGACCTGCTTTCTAATTGCTGTGACTGCATTCTCATACATATGGCGAAGATCACTGCTGAATTTCCCCGGATAGGTAAGGATGACCGAAATACCGCCCCCCAAGTATTCATTCACATTACGATGCAATTGGAGTGAACGGCTGGTAAGTTCCTTTAATAGGCTTTCAGAGTTCTGAAAACCGTCTGTTTGCTTTGCTTTGAGCGTGAATATTAAATAATCATAAGCATCTCGGCAATGCCAAGTCTCGAAAGAATCCTCGAGCAGCTCGCAAGCGATGTTTGTCACTGCATATTCGAAAAGCAGTAGGCTGTTTTGTCCATAGCGGTTGAAATGCTCCTCCAGACGAATGACAAGAAGAAAGACATCGTCGTCTTTCCTATAGGTCAGCGAGTAACCGGAAAGCTTGTTTACAAGAGCCTCCTCAGAGTAACTCTTACCTTGCAGCAGCTCGTTAAGAAGCTTGTCCTTCATAACAGGAAGATGTTCCCGGAACGTGAACAATGCTTGCTCGTAGGACGCTGTCTGCTCCATCTCCTTTTTCATGGTATTGATCGTTTCTTCAAGGCAGAGGTCGAGCTTATTATGATCAAGCGGCTTAATTAAGTAGTCTACGACCCCTTGCTTTATCGCTTCTTGAGCATATTCGAATTCCGCATAACCAGTAAGCAGAATGCATTTAATCGTCTTGTTGAATTCTTTAACCCGTGTAATGAGCTCTAGCCCGGTCATTCCTGGCATGGCAATATCTGTAATGAGAATGTCAATAGAATTTCTTTCAATAATTTGAAGCGCCTGCATGCCTGAATAAGCAGTAAACACCTTTTCAACCCCATATTTGGTCCAGGGGAAGGCAATTTCTAGATCATCGACGACATAGGATTCGTCATCAACTAATAATACTTGCAGCATGGTTGTCCTCCTGCTTTTGAATTGTAATGATATAACAAGTTCCTTCGGATAATTTTGATTGAATAGTCAGCCCAGATCTTTTTCCAAAATATAGCTTGAGACGCTGGTGTACATTTCTCATACCTGTACCTACCTTATTCTCAGAAAATATGCGTTCCTCGATATGTTGATTAACGATAGAGAGTCTATCCTCCGCTATTCCGACGCCGCTATCTTGAATCAATATACGCAAGGACTGCTCATCCTCCTCCGCACTAATATTGATATGTCCGGGATGCAGAGAGGGTTCGATGCCATGCTGAATGCAATTCTCGACAAGCGGTTGAAGGATCATTCTAGGCAAGCGATACATACACATGGTTGGTGGGATATCAATGGAGAAGGTCATCGACCGTTTGCGCAACTGTAAAATGGACAAATAGTGCTCAACGAAGACAAGCTCCTCGTTAATGGTAGAATCGATATTTTCAATTTTTTGAACGTATCTGCAATAAGCACCAAGATGAAGCGTCATCGCAGTTACGGATTCATGGTCCTCGATGCTGGCTTTACTCTGAATATAATTCAAGCAGTTATACAAAAAATGGGGATTGATTTGAGCTTGGTATTGCTTAAGCCTTGCTTCGGTAACTTCCAGCTCTGCAACGAGCACCTGCTCAATGAGTCGCTGCGTATTCTCGGCCATACGATTAAAGGAGTTGCCAAGCATTCTGAACTCGGTTGCATGAAGATCGATTACACGACTAGAAAAATCACCGCGATCAAATTTGTCAATAGCCTTCCTTAGTACAATAACAGGTGTCTGCACTTGCCTGCGCAGCACGAGGCTATAAATCAGTGAAATAAGCAGCAGCACAATGATGGAAAATATAAAAAGAATATTATTTTGAGAAATAGGTTCAATGAACTGACGCATAGGGTGGTAATCTATAAAGTACAAATCAAGCAAGTCAGATTTCATATAGTTGAGCAGGTATTCAGTTCCGTTGTCGTCGACCGATAAAAAGCCGCTCTTGCCCTCAATTAACGGAATAATTCGGCCTGTCGTATCCTCTAGTAGAGGGGAATTGCCAGTTTGGATAATCGTTTTGTTAAAAGAATCATAAAGCAAAGGGGTTCCGGATGAGTACTGCTTCATCATTTTAAGCAGATTATCCAAAGACACTCTCGTTTCAATAAGCAATGGACCGATATGGCTGCGGGTCAAATTAGAATAATAGCCTGAACCATCCTTCTCCCAGTGCACGACCCACTTATTCAGCCGTTGGGAGGGCGGATTATAGGTTGAGAAGGATAATGTACTGTCGGAAGACACGGTTTCCTTCAAATCTGGGTAGTAGAGAGTGATCGTGTTGTTCCAGGATGTAGAGGCACTGTTGAGAGCGAGCTTGTCAATGATAGCTAATTTGGCCTCGTACTTGGAATAGGCATCCCCGAATTGCAGGACATAGGGATATCCCCTGACCGAATGGTCTTCAGACATGGTCGTTGTATTCATAAGGACTTGCTCGAACTGGGTGGAGAGCTGAGAGGTCATGAATTTGACTTCACCAATTTTATTTTTCTTTAGCTCTTCTTGGATATCCGTTACATTAAGTCGATATATAATCCAGAAAATAATGATGATTAAGAAGAACATGAGCAGTAACCCTAGCATCAGCTTTTGAAATATAGAAAGACTAGCATTCATGGTTAATATTCCTCCGAAAATATGAATAGCAGCATCTTCTATTTTACTATATTTTAATAAGCATAGTGGCAATTGCACAAAAAAATAGGCATTAAGCAGCTTGTTTTGCGCACTCGATAAAAGGCTGCGCCAGTTTCAGCGCAGCCTGTAGGGAATAAATAATTCAATTAGTTCTATTTAGCTGTATCGATGTTTTCTCTATCGGTCTACTTACCGCCTAATTTAGGTAATGGCTTGCCTTGTTTAACGAGGCCAACACCCTCCGCACAGACGCCATATTTCTCCCAAGGACAAGTCGTGCATAGATGACTGATGTCCTCAGGCACCATCGTTTCAGCTACGCGATCACATATAGACTGCCAGCTTCCTCGCTCAGCTACTTGGAGCCCAAGCTTTGTGAGTATCGCTGCATCCAAGCTGTAGACGGTTCCCTCGCAATGATAGGCTTTGTCCGGCGGATACGCTTTGCAAACATCGTCTGGGCCTAAAATAATTTCAATTTCAGTTTCAGGCTTTGCGAGCAGCAATTCGTAAATAGCAGTCATATTGACGCAGAAATCATCCGAATAACCCATACCTCGGTAGCCTAGTAGACAAAGCAGATGGTGTCCTCGTAATCGAATTGTCATAGAAGTACCGCTCCTCATGCAAAAAAATCCTATATGTTAACCATTTTATCATAATAAAAGGTTTACATATAGGATTTATCTAGCTATTCATTAGGTTAATGAGCGAATTAGAGTAAATGATTTATTTTTCTAAATATTTTTCTTGAATAATGTTCAAATGATGAGTCTCATGTCCAGCAATAATGTAAGCGAGAGCTCTAGCGGAGATATTGCCGCCATTAGCTACGCCAATGCGAAGCCATGCTTCATCCGACAAGCCGCGCAACAAAGCGAGAGTAGCCCGGCGAACCGAGATGTAATCCTCGATAATTTGTGATAAAGACCATTCTTGAAAGGTGGCGCCGTTCATAAATACGTCCTGATCATAGCCGGCAAGAGGTGTCTTGTCACCCCGTGCGATTCGAAGCAAACGGTAGCTCATGACGCGCTCATTATCCGAGATGTGACCGATGACTTCCTTAAGCGTCCATTTTCCTTCCGCATAGCGGTAATTAGCCTGCTCCTCGGGAATATCGGAAAGCAATTCAGTTGTGCTTGCGAGCTGTTTTGTAAGCCATTCCGTAACAGATCCTTCGCCTACTAGGCCGATATACTGTTCATAATAATCAAAGTATTCATCCCGTGACGGTCGTTGTGTCATGCGTAAAGCCTCCCATTCATATTGAAGAGCATTTATTTTCCAAAAGCTTTCATTATTTTTATCGGCTATCCACTGCGTTTTTTATAGCGGTATTGCCCTGGAGTAATTCCCTCTTGTTTGCGGAAGGAACGGATGAAGTTTTGCGGATTATTGTAACACAGCTTTGCAGCGATGTCTTTAATTGGCAGCTCGCTATCAGCGAGCCACTGTTTTGCCATTTTGAAACGGTACATCGACAAATACTCGCTAAACGAATATTTCGTCTCCTTGCGGAAAACGCTGCTTAAATAATTGGCATTATAGTGGAGCCGCGATGCACATTCTTCAAGCGTAAGATCGGTGTCGTAAAGATGCTGCACGAGGTCAATGATCTTCTCCGAAATGTTGTGGTACTGCGCCTCCTGACGATCCTTGAATATGTTGATCATCGGATAAACAACGCTAGTCCAGAACCAGTCATCGATCTCAGCAGAGGTATGCAGCCCAAGCAGCTCCTCCAGCAGGGAACCCTTTAACGGATGGATTTGATTTAGGCTTACGCCTGATTCCTGCATAACGATCAACAGATTATTGAGCAGCCGGGCAAGCGGAATTTGATATTCCTGCGGCGATAGCTCCACGACAAATACCGCCTGCAAAAAAGCTCGCAGCAGCTCCTTCGATTTATCCTTCTCGGCCAGCTTAATTGCATCGATAAGCTCATTCTCGATATGCCCTGGGTAGTTGAGATTCAAATAATGTTTGCCGGCATTCACATTCTCATACTGAATAATGATGCCTTCGCCTAATTTCATGCGCTGCTTCAGTGCCTCAAGGCCTTCTCTATACGCTGTCGACAGCGATGAGAAGGAGTCGAACGGCAAGCTCATGCCAATGCTGGCCTGCACGTTTAGGTAGCTTGCGATCTGCTGCTGCAGATGCTCTGTTAACGCATATTTGGCATTGTGGAAAGCGTCCTTGCCCACTTCTGCGCTGCCGATAATCGTCACAATCGTTTGATCCATAATGATCGGGGCAAGTCGCTGCTCGAAGGGAATAAGCTCCTCGATGATGTTATGGACAGCGAATAGGAGCAGCTCCAAATCACTTTTGGAGTAACGGCTGTTATCAGGAAAATCAATTTGCAGCGTAATCGCAGCCATCGTCTTCCACTCTTTTAGTTGAGAGTCATAGCCGAATTGAGCCAGCTTCTCCGGGATTTCACTTGACTTGATGTTGCCTTGGAAGGCTTTCATGAAGAAGAAGGTGCGCACTTGATGAATATGCTGCCTAACCTCTTTTTCAAGCTCGGTTTTGGACTGGAATAAATGGGTGACGCGTTCCCCAATCGCTTGAAATTCATTTGTTTTCCGCTTCTGAATGTCAGTCAGGCGCTCGCCGATTTGATTCAGCAGCAATTGAATTGGCGAATACATATGCCGAGAGCCGATCCAAGCGAGCAGCATGGATAGCGTGAGCATAAATAGACATACATAAAGTGTATACGTGCCAATTTTATTTGATTCCTTCGTCATGCCGGCAATGGACGTGGCAGAGAGATAGATCCAGCCGTTTAGATCGGAACGGTAATAGGTGACGGAATAATCTTTCTGTTCAATCGATTGTGTAAACTGTCCAGAGGGCTCAGTGAGCTGACCCATATGCAGTCCGCTCTCGAGCACAGGCTTGCCGATCAATGCTTGGTCGGGATGGAGCAGAATACGGTATTGATCATCCAAAATCATAATGGTCGAAAAAGGGTCCTCATCGCTCTTAAGCAGCTCCTGCAAGCTGCAGGTCGGAATGTTGGCGAGCGCCAAGCCGTATTTTTCAAGCCCATTCGTCGGCAGCTTCTTCACGAGGCTGATGCTGTAGCTGCAAGCAGCACTTTCCGCGGCTTCCTCACTATAAAACCAGCTGGATGGGTTAAGCACCCATGAGGTTCCTTCAGGCATTTGCATAAGGCTGGACAGCTCATCGAAATAAGCATATTGTTCAAACGAATATAGCCCGGAATTTTTGATCATCCAGTTATGGCGCTCATTGATCAGGATGACATCCTCAAGCTTGGTGTCAAAGGATTGCATATGGCGGATCTCGTTCCGCAGGTCATCATACATCACAAAATCGTTGACAGTTAGCGGCTGATTCATCGCTTTTTTGAGCACGGTCGAGTTAATAACCTGATTCAGCGTGTGGTTGACAGTCGTCAATTTCTGCTCTACATTGGAGTTGATTTGCATGATAAGCTGCATTTTCCCACGGTTTACATTTTTCTGAATTTCACTGGAAGAGGTCGCATACGAGAATGCGCCGATAAAAATGACGGGAAGCGTGCTGAGCAGAAAGCCGAAGATCGTCATCTTGCTTAAAAAGGTTAAAGATCGCACAGCTATCAACACCTTGTCTAGTAATGAGCGAGCATTAGCTTTATTTTAGTAAACGCATACATTTTGAGCAATAATCATCTATCGCGCAAATAATCATTTCCTTAGATTATGAAGAGAAAAGGCTGATAAGACAAGGGGGATTAAGGTGGTAATCCATTCACGGAACATAGGAGTACGCGCAGGCTGTCGCTTTTTTATCGTGCTGCTTATCCTTTTCATTTGCGCTTCATGCACCGCATCTTCTGCTCCAAATGAGCGAAAAGACGCAAACACAAAAACGACGATCTCCATTATGGCACCGCTGCACTTTCCCCATCCGCCAAGTGAAGAGATCATTGCGCTCATCGAGGATTTAACAAATGTGAAGCTTGATATTAACTGGGTACCGGATGGCATCTACACAGATAAAATGAACACAGCTCTCTCCTCAAATTCGCTGAAGAAGGCGACTTTCGTGAAGCATACCGATTATATTTTTGTGAAAAATGCCATTCGCTCGGGCTCTTTCTGGGAGATCGGCCCTTATTTGGAGCGGTTCCCGAATTTAAGGCATTTGAATAGCGGCATTTTGGGGCAATCCGCAATAGATGGCGGCATATACGGGCTTTACACGGAGCGGCCATCGTCTAGACAAGGCGTTATTATAAGGGAAGACTGGCTGGATAATCTCAAGCTGGACAAGCCAGGAACGATTGAGGAGCTGTATGAGGTCATTCGGCAGTTTACGCTCGGTGACCCGGACCGTAATGGAAAAAAGGATACCGTCGGGCTGGCTGACCGTAATGATTTGGTATTTGGGGCCTTTAAGACGCTGAGCTCTTATTTCGGCACGCCGAACAACTGGGGTATCGTCGATAAGAAGGTAGTTCCTGAGTTCGAAACGGCAGCTTATATGGATACGATGAATTTCATGAAGAAGCTGTATGATGAGCAGCTTATAAACGCGGATTTTGCGGTAACGAGCAAGGAGATGCAGCGGGCTAACATTATACGAGGTGCAGCAGGCGTATATATCGGAAGCATGACCGACGTGCAGCGGCTCTCGGATGAAGCGAAGCAGATCAACCCAGCTGCGCGTTTCACCTTGGTGAATCGCATTCAAGGACCGGAAGGATATCGTGTTTGGTCGATTCCGAATTATAACGGGCTTTATTTATTTTCCAAAAAGGCGATTCGGACGGAGGAGGAGCTGCTGGAGCAGCTTGCGTTCTTCGACCGTACGATGGATAAGGATGTTGCCAATCTTATGCGGTACGGGATCGAAGGCAAGCACTATCTTATGGAGGGTGAAGAGGTTCAGCTGCCTGAAGAGACGTCACAGCTGCGCGTAACCGAGGTCAACGCGCTTTATCCGCTTATGATTGCCGATCTAAGCAATCCAAATGTACGGAAGGTAGCAGAGAAAGAAACGATGTGGGAGATGGCGGAGCGTCTTAGCGCAGATAACGAAAAGTTTCTCGTGACGGACAAGGTCATTGGCCTTGAATCGAAGACGTACGATGAGAAGAGCATGGAGCTGTACAAAATCATTTCCGACGCGACATACAAATATATTCTCGGACAGATTAGTATGGAAGGATTTTATCAGGAGGTCGAACGCTGGAAGCGCAGCGGCGGCAGCTTAATGATTAGCGAGTATACGGATGCGTATTTCAAGAAGCAATGATCGGGGTGAAATCCAAGTGACAGCATATTAAAAGAGCAGTAGGAAATATTATTATTCATAGAGCAGCTAAGCATGTTATTTATCCCCTGCGTGGCTGCTATTTTTTTTTGCGAGAGACAGATTGTCAAGCTAAGTGCGACAGTTCGTCCATGAATGCTTCGTAAGCAGATTTCCAGCCTAGACATTTACGGGGACGATGGTTGATGAGGCGAATAGCTTTCGCTAGTTCCTCTTCCGACACCGTAGCGAAATCATGTCCTTTAGGAAAGAACTCGCGTAGCAGCCCGTTAGCATTCTCATTGGAACCGCGCTGCCAAGATGAATAGGGATCTGCAAAATAAACCTTGATGTCGTGGATGTTTTCCAGCGCATTATAACAAGCAAACTCCTTGCCTCGATCTGTCGTAGCCGTTTTAAAGGCACCTTGCGGGTATTGGCTGGCTGCTACACCAAAAGCGACTTCCATGGAGTGTGCTGTGCGATCCGGCATTTTGATAGCGAGATAGAGCCTTGTTTTACGCTCGATAAGCGTAGCTGCACAAGCCTTGCTCTGTCCACGGCTGGACACAACGGTATCCAGCTCCCAGTGACCGAAAGTCGTCCGTTTGCGTACTTCTTTGGGACGCTGATGAATGGCTGTGCCAACAAGGAAACGCCCTCGTGTTTCCATAGGCTTGCGTCGCTTCTCTTTGTGGCGTAGCACTTCCGTCTCGGATACCGTTAGCTTGCCGTCATAGAGCCACACCGATAGATCGTCTTGAAGGCAGAGAGCTTATATAGACTCCTCTGCCTGAGTTGATACATGGGCTTATTAGGAATTGCTTAAATGACAGCTCATCCCTTCTGATTCAAGGTCAGACTTGAGCCATACCGCCATCTACGAACAATTCGACGCCGTTCACATAGCTGCTTTCCTCCGAGGCCAGAAACATCACCGCGCTGGCAATCTCCTCCGTCTTGCCCAAGCGACTTAACGGAACGACATTCTTCGCCGATTCAAGAACTTGATTTAGCGCTTCGCCAAACAGATCATTATAAGCTGGCGTGTGGATCGTGCCAGGGCTCACTACATTAAGTCGTATCCCTGTGCCTTTCAAATCCATTATCCAACTCCTCGCCATCTGACGGAGAGCCGCCTTGGTACCTCCGTAGACACTAAAAGCTGCTTCGCCGATCGTACCCGCCGTCGAGCCGGTTATGATGATGTTTCCTGTCATATTTGGAAACAGCGGCAAAGCCTTTTGGATGGTGAACAAGGTACCCTTTACGTTCACGTTGAAGGTTGTGTCGTATTGCTCTTCCGTAATCTGACCCAAGGGCAGAAAGCTGCCAAGTCCAGCGTTTGCGAATAGAATATCCAGATGTCCTTTCTCCTGCTTTACCGTATCAAACAGTTTATCCAAGTCCTTCAAATTCGAAATGTCACCTTGAACGCCGGTAACCCGGTCACCGATCAATTTTACTGCCGCGTCCAGCTCGCTTTGTCTACGGCCAGTAATGAATACGTAGGCCCCTTCCGAAACGAATCGTTGTGCCGTCGTAAGTCCGATACCGCTTGTTCCTCCGGTGACAACGGCTACCTTACCTTCAAATTTCCCCATGTCTATACGCCTCCTATGAAATTATGCATCCTTCTGGACCTTAAAGCGTTAAAGATTCAACGTCATCACGCATTCGTTATATGACTTCCCCATTCTCCCTTCGGTTGCAACCAGCTGACGCTTCTATCCACAATTAAATCGCCCAGTATTCCTTCGTAATTCTTGCGGTATTGTTTATTAAGTTCTTCCGCAAGCCAGCTATCTCTCGTGCCTTGCCATGTTTCATAAATGATCAAGTCATCCGGCTGATCCAGATCGTCCGAAACAATGGCGCTAATGAAAGCCTTCTCGGATGACATCTCCTCAATAAGGGAAGATAGCTCCTTGCTGAATTCTTCTTTTTTCCCTGGTTTAGCTTTGAATCGAATATTCAGTTGAACTTGTTGATTGGACATGTTGACTCCTCCTATAAGTTTCATATTTTGCAGTGATTCCGTTACGGCATTTATCATAACGCTAGATGAATAATTCGTCTGTAATTTAGATTACGTCGAAAAGCATACAGTCGAAGGGAAATTCATACGGGCCATGAAATCAAGCCAGTTCTTTCATTGCTTTTTCGATATGAATCATGACCATTCTACGGCTGGTCACGAGAATACCTTCATTGGATAGTTCCTGTAAGGTAAGCGATACCGCTTCTCTTGTGGCACCGATCATATTGGCCAACTCTTGATGAGTCAGGGGAATATCGATTTTTCGGTATCCATTTTCTTCTATGCCGAACTTTTTAGATAGTCGGTTGAGAAAGTAAAGCACTTTACCACGTAGATTCCTAAAAACCAATTTTTCCACCAATTCATCCTGATCTCGCAGGCGTTTGCTTATTTCCGATAAAAATCGTAAAGACAATTCAGAATACTTTCCTAAAAGCGGTTCGAATTGTTCAGTCGGAATCAAAAAAACAATCGAGTCTTCCATCGTCTCCACATAAGTCCCTCTTGTGCCCAATGAAAACGTTTCAACTTCGCCAAACATGCCGCCTTCGCTTAGGATGCAGACCGTATGTTGTTTGCCGGCCGAATTGGTTTTGTATAAGCGAAGTTTACCGGCGATTACGAAAAACAAGCCATTCCTTTCATTACCGGGCGTCTGAAGAATAGAGTTTTTTGAAAGCTTATACGTATTTGATCTTGTTACCAATTGTTCGATTTCACGGATAATTTCTGCCGGAAGCGATTCAAATATCTTTATTTGTGGCAAAAATGATGTTATGTTTTCCATCGCCTCAAAATGTAACATTTTGCCTCTCCTTTCAATGTTGCGAACGACAACCGCTCCACTCTCCGCGATAATCGTTCCTCGTGTATCATAGCCTATAGCGGAGTGTTACATTCATCATAAACCACCATAATTTCCTCTTCTGTAATCCAGATTACAAAGCTTTTCGCTTAGAATTCAAAGACGAATAAGAACCTATCTTGATGTTAGTTTGCTTGCACACACCGATACGATTTTAGATCCGAATGTATCTCGCTTATAAGGAAGAGATATAAAACATATGAATCATGGGCTTCTTTGTTTTTAGCTGTCGCACTTCATAGTACAATCCGTCGAGAAAAAATAGCAGAGAATTTATATGAGTATAAAGAACTAGGTACAAATA
The DNA here is from genome assembly GCF_050467785.1 of Paenibacillus sp. NRS-1760. Lineage (NCBI taxonomy): Bacteria > Bacillati > Bacillota > Bacilli > Caryophanales > Paenibacillaceae > Paenibacillus > Paenibacillus sp. NRS-1760. Next base: position 337,919 of record NZ_JBITPK010000008.1, read on the forward strand.
TCGATTTTGTAATAAAAAAGATATATAATTGTCGAAAAATCCCGTAATTTGTTTAGAAATTGCATAGAACAGCAGTATATAATAAGAATCTGCTTAAGTGTTGGCAGAAAGTGAATAAGACGACATGGAGTGTGACGTATGATGAAACCTGATTTTTTCCAAGAAGTACATAAACTCGGATATGATAACGAATGGAGATACCAGCTGCTTATACGAGGTCTGCGCAACATACAAGAAGAGAAAAAGACCCAAGGTTTTTTTAAGAAGCTGGAGAGACGATTCGTGAACAAATATAAGAAGATCAAGGTTTCTGCTTGGAAGTAAAGGGCGCCATGAAATAAGTGCCATTTCATATAAAATACATGATTTGAGGGTGAAGAGCGATCTTCACCCTTTTTGTGTTGCGGTATTTAGTCAAAAGTGTCATCAGAAGCGGTGATAATCATTAGCTCAGATGCCTCTAAAACGATATGCCATATGAACAAATGATTGTTTCGGCACTCTTCTTCCAGGTGGTAGCTTGAAGAGGTAGCAACCAAAACGATATATGGAGGTCAACGCTGTATGAAGAAAAAATCGTTTTCGATTCTGATGGGCGTAGTTTTGACATTTAGTTTATTGCTCGCAGCTTGTTCTAGCGGCAGCAATAATGGAAAAAATAATACGCCGCCAGCAGCAACCAATGACAGCGCAGCAAAGACGGAAGAGACAGACAAACCGGCAGAGCCGGAGAAGCCGACTGAAATTACGATCATGCTGCCTCTTAACATCGCAGAGACACCGCCAGATACAATCAAAAACGAGCTGGAGAAGCTGACGAACACAAAACTAACGTATCAATTTTTTCCGGCAGACACGTATGAGGAGAAGCTGAACGCATCCTTTGCGACGGGCTCGCTGCCGCAGGTTACTTATTTGAAGAACCAAGCGACCTTCGTTCAAATGAAGGAAGCGATCAGGGACGGTCAGTTTTGGGAAATTGGACCTTATTTCAGCGAGTTTCCTAACCTGAGCAAGCTGAAGGAAGAGATTTTGAACAATACAAAAGTGGATGGCAAGCTATATTCGTTATACATCGGCAGACCGCTTGCTCGACAAGGCATTATTTATCGCAAGGACTGGGCAGATAAGCTTGGCCTCGCCGCACCGGCAAACGTGGATGAGCTGTTTGCGATGATGGAGAAATTTACGACAGGCGACCCGGATGGCAACAACAAGCCGGACACGATTGGTTTAGCTGACCGGAATGATCTCGTATATGGTGCGTTCAAAACGGCCTCCGCATGGTTCGGCACGCCGAACAACTGGGGTGAGCGGGACGGCCAGCTTGTTCCAGAGTTTACGACGCCTGAATATGCAGCCACGATGGATTTTATCAAAAAAATTCGCGACGCCAAAGCGATGAACGTAGACTTTGCAGCGACAAGCAAAACAGATCAAGTCAATATGTTCACGAGCGGCAAGGCAGGCGTATACATCGGCTCCATGCAGGATGTCGACTCACTAGTGAAGGACCTTGTTAAAAACGTGCCGACCGCAGTCGTTGATACACACAGCATGATCGCTGGACCAGACGGGAAGCTGGCATCGTGGTCCATTCCGGGCTACAACAACGTAGCCTTATTCCCGAAATCTGCAATTAAAGACGAAGCCGAGCTGAAGAAAATTTTGGCTTACTTCGATCAGCTGATGACGCCGGAAGTGGCGAACATGATGTTCTGGGGCATTGAAGGCACTCATTATACGGTAGTGGATGGCAAGGCAAAAGCATCGGCAGATAAAGAGCTGACGGAGCGCGAGGTCAAAGGCTTTAAGGACAGCGTTATTGGTGAGCCGGAAACAAACGGTATGTACGATGGTTTCCACGAGCTTCCGGCGAGAATTCATGCGGAGCAGCTCATTATCGAGAACGAGAAAATCGCCATTGCCGATCCTACTGCGCCGCTTGATTCGAAAACGTATACCGAGAAAGGCACGGAGCTTCAGGAAATTATAAAGGATGCCACTTACAAATATATTTATGGATCGATTGATAAGGCTGGATTCGACAAAGCGGTTGAGGATTGGAAGAAGCGCGGTGGGGCTCAGATTATCGAGGAATACAATGCTGCTTACAAAAAATAAAGAATAGCCCATAGAGGCTGCTCGCATGCTCGAGCAGCCTCTATAACCTCCCGTGGAAAGGAAGAACCCATATGCAAGAAGCTCATCAGGAAAACGCGGTTCAACTGGTAAGGGTACCTCAGCCTAGAACGAGCGAGCTTAAGAAGCGGCTTTGGAAAAACAAATGGCTCTATGTCATGCTGCTGCCGGGCGTGCTTTTCTTTATTATTTTTAAATATATTCCGATGTTTGGGCTTGCCATTGCCTTTCAAGACTATAAGCCGTTCAAGGGTATTGGCGGGAGTGAGTGGGTTGGCTTCAAGCATTTTGAACGTTTGTTCACGGAGCCTGATTTTTTGAACATTTTGACGAATACGCTGCTGCTGTTTGGCATGAATTTATTGTTTTATTTTCCGATCCCGATTCTGCTGGCGCTTATGCTGAACGAGGTTCGATTCTCTTTTTTCAAACGGACGTTTCAAACGCTTGTGTATTTGCCGCATTTTATGTCTTGGGTCATTATTGTGTCGATCAGCTTCGTCATGCTAACGTCGGACGGCGGTATCGTGAACGAGCTGCTTGAGTACTTTGGATTCGAAAAAGTCAATTTCCTGCTCAGCCCCGAGTGGTTCAGACCAACCTATATCATTCAGGTGATCTGGCGGGAAGCGGGTTGGGGAACGATCATATATTTGGCGGCCATCGCCTCCGTCGATCCTGGCCTCTATGAGGCAGCACGTATGGATGGAGCGGGTCGGCTTAGACAGGTATGGCATATTACGCTGCCTGCCATTCGCAGCGTTATTATTATTTTGCTCATTCTAAAGATCGGCGATGTGCTTGAGCTTGGCTTCGAGCATGTGTACCTGCTGCTGAACTCGATGAATCGCGAGGTTGCTGAGATTATCGATACCTATGTCTATACGGCTGGACTTAGACAGGGGAAATTCAGCTACAGCACGGCGATTGGCTTCTTCAAATCCTTTATCGGGCTTGTGCTTGTAATAACGGCAAATAGGCTCGCGAAGAAGATGGGCGAGGAAGGCATCTATTAGGATAAGGCGCTCGAAGATTAAGTCGCCAGAAGCTTCACTACAAAAACTTAAGGAGGATTCAGCATGGTAGAGGATAAAACGTTTAGCGGGCGGCTATTTTCCATTGTGAACTTCACGCTCCTTGCCATTATCGCGCTCGTTACGGTGCTTCCGTTTCTGCATGTTGTTGCCGGATCATTCACCACAAGCGCTGAGATGGCGATGAAGAAGTTCATCCTCGTGCCAACGATTTGGAGCTTTGATGCCTATAAATTCATATTCTCGACCAATACGATTTTTCGTGCCATGACGGTATCGACCGGCGTTACGATCGTCGGTACCCTGTTCAGCATGTTCACAACAGCGTTGATGGCCTATGGCTTGTCGCGAAGAGATCTCGACGGACGCAAGGGAATTATGTTTCTCGTCGTATTTACGATGCTGTTCAGCGGCGGACTCATTCCGACATTCCTCGTTGTGCGCGAGATGGGGCTGATCGACAGCTATGCAGCGCTCATTATTCCGTCGGCAATCAGCGCATTCAACCTTATTATTTTGAAAAACTTTTTTCAAAATATACCCGAAGGGCTTGAGGAATCTGCCAAAATCGACGGCTGCAACGACTTTGGCATCTTGTTCCGTATCGTGCTCCCGCTATCGATGCCCGCGATCGCTACCATTTCATTATTTTACGCGGTCACGTATTGGAATACGTATCTCAGTGCGATTCTGTACTTGGATGACAGCGCCAAATGGCCGATTCAAGTGCTGCTCCGCCAAATCGTCGTGCTGGCTAGCGGCCTAGACTACAGCTCCGACCTGGATGCGGCGGTTCCGCCGCCGGATCAGACGGTGAAGATGGCTGTCATCGTTGTAGCGACGCTGCCTATTCTGATCGTATATCCGTTCTTGCAAAAGCATTTCGCCAAGGGTGCGATGCTGGGCTCGATTAAAGGTTGATGTTGTTTGAGCTTGAACTGTTACAGTGGAAAATGGAGAGGAGTACTGTTTGGATGCGAAATGATGTGAAAATGACACCTATCGATTGGGCGAGAGCCGCTTGTGACTCATTAATGGACACCTATTTGCCAGAAAAGCTTCCTCCTGCTGGCCGCTGGCATTATCACCAAGGCGTGTTTCTTTGCGGGATGGAGATGCTTTGGCAGGCGGAGGGGGATGAACGTTACGCTGCTTATATTAAGCGCTACGTAGACAAGCTGGTGGATGAATGCGGCAACTTTGATTTTGCCCGTGACGAGCTGGATGCTATCCAAGTGGGGCTGTTATTGTTCCGTTTAGATGAACAAGGCGATGAGCGTAAATACCGAATCGCAGCCGATAAGCTGCGCGGCCTGTTCGACACGCTGCACCGCACCTCGGAGGGCGGCTTTTGGCACAAGGATAAATATGCCTACAATATGTGGCTGGACGGCTTGTATATGGGCGGAGTATTTGCGCTAAAATATGCGAACGCCTACGGAGAAATAGGGCTGCGCGAGTTGGTGCTGCATCAAGAGCAGCTGATGCGCCGCTATATGAGGGATGAGAAGACGGGGCTGCTCTATCACGCTTGGGACGAGAGCAAGCAGATGCCTTGGGCAGATCCTGAGACCGGCTGTTCGCCAGAGTTTTGGGGTCGGTCACTCGGCTGGTACGGTCTTGCAGTGGCTCAGTTTCTTGATGAAATAGCGGAAGGCGAAGTGGGACATGCTGAGATGGAAGCCGTGCTGGCTGATTTCTCCCAGTCGCTGATTAAGTATCAGGATGGAGAGAGCGGGCTCTGGTATCAGGTCGTGGACAAAGGCCATTTGGCTGATAATTGGCTAGAAACTTCTTGTACTTGTTTATTTGTCTATACGCTCGCAAGAGCCTATAAGCTTGGACTTGTAGGAGATGAGTGCTTGGATGCGGCAAGGCGAGGGTTTGAAGGGCTTGTTCGAGTGGTGCAGTCTGACGAGCAGGGGCGTTTCATCCTGCCGGATATTTGCATTGGCACCTCGGCTGGCGATTATGAAAACTACGTCACGCGCCCAACGAGTCAGAACGATTTGCACGGCGTCGGCGCTTTCATTATGGCATGTGTTGAGATGGAGTCGCTTGTTGATCGGAAGGAGTAGCGGATAAAAGAGAAAGCTCTGCGGCAGAATGAGCCGCAGAGCTTTGTTTAAATGTGCGCTTAGCACCTGTTATCCTTAATATGCTAATTTAAAGCACCTGCTCCAGAAAACGTGCCGCTCTCTCGCTTTGCGGCTTAGTGAAAAACTGCTCAGGCTTCGTTTTTTCAACAAGCTTGCCGTTATCTAGGAAATATATCGTATCCGCAGCTTCGCGGGCAAATTTCATTTCATGCGTAACAATAAGCATCGTCATGCCGCTGTCGGCAAGGCTGCGAATAACATTAAGCACCTCTTTGACCATCTCAGGATCAAGCGCAGAGGTTGGCTCATCGAACAGTAGGATGTCGGGTTCCATCGCTAAGCTTCTTGCGATCGCAACGCGCTGCTTCTGACCGCCGGATAAGCGGGATGGATAACTATCTGCTTTGTCCGAGAGACCTACGCGAGCTAGCAGCTCCATCGCTTTCTTACGGGCTTCCTGCTGCGATACTCCTTTGACCTGAATCGGAGCAAACGTAATATTGTCGATCACGGTCATATGCGGGAATAGGTGAAAATGCTGGAATACCATGCCGATCCGCTGCCGCACGCGGGCAATATTTGTTTTGGGATCGGTAATGGCTGTCCCATCTATTGTAATCTCGCCGGAAGTCGGTGTCTCCAGCATATTTAAACAACGTAGAAAGGTGGATTTCCCTGAGCCGGATGGTCCGATTAGAGCAACGACCTCTCCTTTTTCAACGGTTGTTGTAATTCCTTTTAGCACTTGGTTTTTGCCGAAGGTTTTTGTTAAGTCGGTTACATTAATCACTGCGGCGCAGCCTCCTTTCAAGCATTCGAGCAAACGATGTTAAGACGAGCACAAGCACGTAATAGATTGCAGCTATAAATAATAATACTTCGATGGAGCGGAACTCAGTGGAGCGCACTACATCTGCACGGCGCATCAAATCGGATACCCCAATGACAGATACGAGTGACGATTCCTTAAGCAAAGCAACACATTCGTTCACGAGCGCCGGCAAAATATTACGAAGCGCCTGCGGGAATATAATGCGAAGCATCATCTTCCGGTACGGAATGCCGAGTGCAATGGCAGCCTCGCGCTGTCCTTTGTCCACGGCCATTATGCCGCCACGGATCGTTTCAGACAAATAGGCAGCTGAATTGAGTCCGAAGGCAAGGCCAGCAGCCATTAATGCAGGTATATCGTAATTGAATAGCTGCGGCGTTGCATAATAAATAATGGTCAGCTGTACAAGCAGCGGCGTACCGCGGAATATAGATGTATAAGCGGTTGCGAACCACTCGAGCGGCTTAATGCCGGATATTTTGAATAGGGAAAGCACTGTACCCCACACAAGTCCGAATAATGCGGATACAAAGGTGAAGAGCAGCGTGACATATACACCCTTCAGAATGTAAGGAGTGTATCCCTTCAGTATACTGAAGTCGATGTTCAAATTAAGCAGAGAATTGGATTGTTCCTTCTCAGCAGTAAACCATTTCTGTACGATTTCATCGAGCTTGCCGTCGTCCTTCATTTCGGAAAGAACACCATTAAACTCGTTCACAATAGTGGACTTCTTAGGAAATGCAATGGCATAACCATTTTCTGCCGATTCAGCGGGCAGGAAATGCATCGCCAAACCGGGGTTAAGGTTGGTCATCTCAATAGCAACAGCGTCTTCTACGATAGCCGCATCGACGCGGCCGGTGTTCAGCTCTTGAATAAGATCTGGAATCTTATTAAGTTTCTTAAGCGTGGCTCCTTCAATCGTTTCTGCGTAAAGATCCTGTGTGGAGCCAAGCTGCGTCGCGATTAGTTTACCCGATAAAGAAGCTTCTGTTTCGAGCGGTGCAGACTTCTTTGAGACAATCGTATTGCGGGCAGCGTAATACGTATCAGAGAAATCGACATTTTGCCTGCGCTCATCCGTGGCGGACATTGCGGACATGACGAAGTCGACTCGGCCGGTCTGAAGCGCAGCAACAAGCCCATTGAAATCCATGTGTGTGATTTCCAGTTCGTATCCGAGCTGACTAGTGATATACTTGGCTATATCGATATCTAATCCAACGAATTCGCCGTTGTTTTTGGCATCGACGCTTTCGTAAGGTGGATAATCGGCGGATGTGCCCATTATTAGTTTCTTTTTTTGACCATTAACTGTGGTGCTTGATGCACTCTCTGCACTAACGGAATAAGCGCTGCTTTTCCCCATAGGGAAGGCTTGTCCAAGTCCGATTAGCAGAACCGTAAAGACGATAAGCGATAAATAAATGACTTTGAGCTTTTTTCGATTCATGGTGTCCTCTTTCTTCTAAGTTGATAGGTTTAACAGGCTTATCTGTCATCACGAGATGAGTGTATATTGATATAATAGCTCCGTTTCAGCCGTATGCGCCTGCAACATTAGAAATTATATGGTGTTCACTATCCTTTGTAAATAACCAAAGGTTTGCTTTTGTGAAAATTTCAGCATATTTATTAATACCCACTTATATTTATGCTGAATAATTTATGCGAAAAGACTGCATTTATTGAAGAAATTAGTGCCTGCCATTTTTGTTTGCATATTCGAGATTTTGACAGTCGTCATTTGATCAGAATTACTGTTATAATATCCAGATAGAAAGAAAACTATTTTTAGATGAAGGGAGGTGAGTACATTGTTCGAGCTTGAACTGCATGACATCATACCGTATCTCATTTCAATCAGCTTACTTTGTTCATTAGCGTATGCTTACGCTTCGCATCTGCATTCTGGTGCCTATGAGTACTGGGAACGGAATCAGGTTGTAAGTATAATGTATAGTTTGCTGCCGCAGGTATTGATTCGTTCAATTCCGCTGCATCATTGGTTAGTTCGCAAGGTAAAGCGGAAAGAATCGCCAGATGATGACATAGCAGACTGTTCCAACTCGTTTGTTCAGCTATTTTCAAACAAACGAGGAGGATTTTTATGCAAACGAACAATGTATTCACTTCTTTAAAATACGGACGTGTATTAATGGCCGGTTTGATGCTGGCAGGTCTGCTTCTAGTAAGCGGTTGTAGTACGGCTAGTGGAACGATTGATGGAAATACACCGGGTATTTTTAACCACTATGTCATTTACCCATTATCAGCGGTGCTTCAATATCTGGCTGATATGTTTGGCGGAAATTACGGTTTTGCGATTATTGGCATTACACTTATGATCAGACTTGTTCTACTGCCGCTCATGATGCGCCAGTATCGCTCTCAGAACCAGATGAAAACAAAGATGGCTATCCTTCAGCCGGAGCTCAAGCAGCTCCAAGATAAATACAAAAACAAGTCAGATGCAGCATCCAAGCAGAAGCTGCAGCAGGAAACGATGCAGCTTTACCAGAAGCATCAGGTGAATCCGCTCGCTATCGGGTGTTTGCCAATGCTCATTCAGATGCCGATTTTGATGGGTCTATATTCCGCGATCAAGCTTACGCCAGAGCTGGCGGATCATTCGTTTCTTTGGTTTAAGCTAGGCTCGCCGGATATTGTTCTGCCGATTATCGCAGCGCTCGTTTATTTTGTACAATTCAAGGTTTCGCAGACGACGCAGCCCAATGCGAATGCTGCACAGCAGAAGCAGATGGCTTTCATGGGTTACCTATCTCCAATACTGATGGGCGTATTCGCTCTATCGGCACCGGCTGCTATCTCACTTTACTGGGTAACAGGTGGGTTGTTCATGATTGCACAATCTTATTTAGCCAAAAAAGTGTACGCGCCGAAGGTGGATGTCGCACTCGAGGGCAGCGCCTAAATTTGAAGGAGACGATCAGATGTCAGTCGGTGTACTCGCTCATTTATTCGGAAGCTTGCCGTACAAGGAGCTCGCTCCTAAGGTTGCGGAGAGCGGCTTCAGCCATGTGCAGCTAGCTTTGTGGAAGGCGATTAGCGATGTTGATTTCAGCAAGCCTGGGAACTTAAGCCCAGGCCTTGCGAATGCAATCGGCGAGCAGTTCGATAAGCATGGCGTTTCGATTTCGGTGCTTGGCTGCTATGTTCATTTATTTGAACGAGACGAGCAGCTGCGCCGTGCCAATGTGAATCGATTCAAGGAGCTGCTGCGTTATGCGAAGTATTTCGGAGCGCCAATGGTAGCTGCGGAAACGGGACGGAATGAAGGCGGAGACTACACTGACCGAGATTGGTCCGTGATGAAGGCGACATTAGAGGAGTTAGTAGAGGAAGCTGAGAAGTGGGGCGTCTTTGTCGGTCTAGAAGCGGCAAACGACCATTTAATTGGAACTGCTCCTGAGCTGGCTCGGATGCTGGGGGAGGTTCCTTCCTCCAATATCGGTGTCGTTATTGATCCTGGCAATCTGCTGACATCTTCTAATTTTGCGAGGCAGGATGAGGTCATTGGGCAAGCGTTCGAACTGCTCGGTGATCGTATTATTGCGGCTCATGCGAAGGATCGCATGCTGCTCGGGAGTGGCGAACTGGCTACCGTAACGGCTGGCCTCGGACAGATGAATTATGAGCTGTATATGAAGCTTTTGAATCAATATAAGCCGCATGTACACATCATCATGGAAGAAGCGAAAGAGCATCAGATGGCGGAGTCAAAGGCTTATATAGATGGAATTCGTGCTCGTGTATAAGGGCTTAAAAGTGAAAAACAGTAGACCATGGGAAATCCCGAGGGCTGCTGTTTTTGTTTTTATATATTGGAAAAGACGGTTTAGCCCGTCCTATTCAGTTGGGATTTGATCTACATTACCTGAAGTCGGAACATTTCGAAGCAGCACAAGTAATTTTTTTTTGGAATCAGCATGAACTACTCCGCGAAAAACCTGATGTTTTGTATGGATGTCGAGTGAAAATTTTGTATGGAAAGGATCTGTTTCCGTCAATTGATAATAAACAACATCCTCCCAAGGGATGACTGTTTTTGCATGGTACACGCCATCTTCACCAATTGAATAATTGATTTTACCGCCAGAGAATATAGTGGTGAGCATAATGGGAAAAACATACGCAAACCAGTGCTTATAAACGATATCCGTTAAACCAAAGATAAGCAGTATCCATAAGGTCGTAACGATAGCTACATATGATAGCACCGTGAGCGTAAATTTTTTGTCGGGAATAAGGAAAGATGGATTATAAACTTGAACATTTTTTTTGGATTTTTTAAATATCCGAAATTGTTTATGCTCATTGTAGAAGGACCAAATGAGGATCAAGCAGCTGAGGATGTTCAATAGTAATGTAAACAAAAAATCGATATGCAATTCGGTCGCTCCTCGTATATTTGCTGTAGTTGTTAGTGTAAAAGAAAATATCCGATAAGGTAGAGGAGATACTGAAAGCAGTGAAAAAAGAAATGTTACTCTTCCATTGATTATAGAGATGACAATACTTTTGTACCAAGGGACTAAATTCCTATTTCATTTAAATTATATTTGATTTAAAAGAGCGCAAGCAACGAAAGATAGTTTGGTAATTTCCGAAAGAGGTTTTGCGTGCATTAACTAAACGCTAACAACTGTTTATCGGTTGAATCTAAAAAAGAAGTAAATACTTCAGAAAATGCCGTAGCCTTATCACTTTAGGTTAGCGGTATTTTTGTGCTGACTTAATTGAAAATGGATTTGAAATCCTCAAATATGTAAGAATGGAATAGTAATTTATTGTAACTATTTCTAAAAATACACTATGATGAAGGAGAAAACATCGAAAGAAATTAAATGATGAGTAAACTTTACTACAGAGCCAAGGGAGGCGCATCGTGAGCCATAAAATATGGATGGGTAAGCAGACTAATTGCTTATGGAAAAATCATCAATGATGTTGTGACGCTGCTTGCTGTGCTGGAGGAAGCCGAAGCTTTTGAGAAAAGTTTCATAAAAGAGGGCAATCTACCGAGGCTGATGCTGACTATTGGTGCAGACGAGCTTCCGGCTATGGTGAAGGATGCAGAACAGCTTGCTGAGCGGCTGCTGCCCCTTGCGGCAAAAGGCTTTTATTCTGAAATGGTAAAATTTTGTGATGAGAGTCATGTCAGTGTGCTGCCAGCGGCGATAAGCAGAGTATTGAGGTTTGCGTTATCGAGCAATCCTAAGGAATAATCATTTAGTTTTTTAAGAAAACCTCTAGTCTACTGAAGCGTAGCTGGAGGTTTTTTTGCAGTCCTAACTGCTGATCGAAGCTTGTTTGGATTTAATGATTTTTTTGCCTATAAATTCTATCAAACCTAAAATAGGGCGAACCCAAGCAGACATTTGCTGCTCGGATTCGCCCTATTAGTTATTTATAATACGTTCAAATGAGGAATAACAAGACCGCCATAAGCGAATGCGATAACAATGACGATGGCAGGATGGATTTTGCGGAACTGCATCGCCCAGAAGGCGACCGCTGCAATAATGAGCGATTGCACAATTCCGATCGATTCGATAGAGCTTTCAGCCATTTGCCATGTAAGCAGCAACATCATTATGGCAATTACCGGCTGTACAAGCAGTGTCATTCCTTTGACTACAGGCGATTGACGATGCTTCTGCAGCACCTTAAGAAGTAGAATGAGCGCAACAGCGGATGGAACAATCGTTGCAGCTAATGCGACAATTAAGCCGATCCAGCCGCCGACATCGTAGCCGACAAAAGCAGCAATTTTAGTCGCAATCGGACCTGGGAGTGCATTGCCAAGCGCCAGTATGTTTGAGAATTCTACTGGGGTCGTCCACTGATGATTCGTTACAATCTCCCTGTACATAAGCGGAATGGAGGCTGGTCCGCCCCCGTAGCCAAGCACATTAGCGATAAAAAATCCGATAATTAAATTAATCCATTCCACGCGTTACGCCCTCCTTCTGCTGGCTGCTTCGGAGCTGCTTCTGCTTTTTTTTGCGCTGAAGGGCTGCAACTGTTTTTAGATGAAAAGCACCGTAAACAAGAAATAAAAGAATGACGATAGCAGGATGAATATGAATGCCTTGCAGCAGTCCAAATGCTAATGCAAAAAAACCAAAGCCGACGTATTTGCCAAGTCCTTTGACGGCACGTTCTCCGAATTCATAGGCCATCATGCCAAGCATAACAGCGATGACGGGCGTTACCGCACCGATCATACCTTGTATGAAGGCTGCGCTGCTGAGGAATTGAACCGTCGTTAATAGCAGAATCATCGCAACAGCAGAAGGAATGATATGGGCGAGAACAGACACGATAGCGCCGAGAGTACCTTTTTCGCGATACCCTAAATAGGCGGCTATCTTTGTTGCAATCGGACCTGGCAATGCATTCGCAAGCGCAAGAATTTCGCCAAATTCCTCATCTTCAATCCATTTATAGTTCGAAACTGCCTCATATCGAATTAGCGGGATAACGGACGGGCCGCCCCCGTAGCCAAGAATACCTGTCTTCATCATCGCCCATGAAAGCTGCATGTAGCGGTTATTCATTATTTTGCCAGCCATCATCTACAGCCTCATTCCCATTCGACTCTTGTAACGATTAATTAACACCTGACAATCGACGCTCATAATGCCGGGCAGTGTGTAAAGCTTATCTTTGAGAAAATGCTCCATCTCCTGATTGTTGCGAAACAGACCATGCATATGCAGTTTACTCGGTCCAGTCATATGGTAGAGGCTGGTGACAAACGGCTCAGTCGAAAGCTGATCAGCAACGGCGTGCAGATGCTTAGGCTCTACCTCTACATTGAAAAAAGCCGATACATTAATGCCGATTCGCTCAGGGTTAATGACGGCCGTAAATCGTTCGATTACGCCGCCATCCATCAACGCATTAATCCGGGATTGGACAGCTACTCGCGACAATCCAATCTCCTTCGCTAAGTCTGTGTAAGATATTCTTCCATTAATATTGAGCTCAGCAATGATTTTACGATCAATATCATCAATTTCCATTATTTTTGGTTCATCAAAAAGCTTTTCTTGCACTTGTTCATCAGCTCCTATTTTATTTCACTATTTTGCAAGGTGTCTTGTAATACCTATTTTTAATTACCATATGTATAAATATATACACATCATCATTCGTTTTCAACACAATTAATAAAATGAAGTTACATTTTTATTGCCTATCATTCTCTGAGGTGGTATTTTAAAAGAATACACAATGTTATATTATCTAACATATAAATAAGTGAATTGCGAGTTTGATTAGAGTTATATCCATTTTTAGGGGTGGTAGATATGAATCAATCGGTCATCGGAACCAAAACTATGGTTGTCAGCCCTCATTATTTAGCTACTGCAGCTGGCGCTCGCATGCTTGCGCAAGGTGGGAATGCTTATGATGCAGCTGTCGCTGTGAGCGCATGTCTTGCCGTCGTTTATCCGCATATGACAAGCCTTGGAGGAGACTCCTTCTGGCTCGGCTATCATCATAGTGAAGGGAAGGTGCGCGGCTATAATGCCAGCGGCCGATCTGGTTATAAAGCTAGTATTAGTGCTTACGATGGCTTGGCGGCGATTCCGAATCGGGGCATTGGCAGTATCGTAACGGTGCCCGGCATGGTAGACGGCTGGGATGCGGTTCACCGAGAGTATGGCAGATTGGACTGGGCGCAGGTGCTGGCACCCGCTATTGATTACGCCGCGAATGGCTTCCCCATGTCGAATGATCAATATCAAAATACGGTTCATAATGAAATCGTTCTTGCAAGAACACTCGAAACAGCAGATATATACTTGCCAAACGGGCAGGTGGTTAAGGTTGGCGAGCGATTTAAGCAGCCTGCGCTTGCGAAGACGCTGCGCCGTTTAGCTGAATTTGGGCGCGATGAATTTTATAAAGGCGAAACCGCAAAGGAAATGACGAGTTTTTTGGGCAAACAAAATGGTCTGCTTGCTGCAGATGATTTTGCGGATCATCATGGCGACTGGGTGCTCCCGATTGAGGGCACTTACCGAGGGTATACGCTTCATCAGATGCCTCCCAATTCACAAGGCTTCTCCGCTATTATGGCGCTTCAAATACTAGAGCAGTTTAAGCTCGGTGAAATTGAACATGGCTCCCATAATTATTATCATCTATGCGTCGAGGCATTAAAGCTAAGCTTCCGTGACCGGAACAAATATTTATCAGACCCTGTATTTACAAACATACCGCTTGAGCGGCTATTGGATAAAAACTATGCGGCAGCGCTTGCTGCTTCAATTGAGTTAAATCATGCTTCATGCGAGAAATCAGAGGTGCTGGGCAGCGATACCGCCTATGCAGCAGTTGTGGATGAGGAAGGGAATTCCGTCTCCTTCATTCAAAGCTTGTACTTCGAGTTTGGATCGGGCATCGTAGCGGGCAATACGGGTGTTTTATTGCAAAACCGCGGCTCGTTTTTCTCGCTTGATCCGAATCATGTGAACAGTCTGAAGCCAGCTAAAAGGACATTTCACACCTTAATGCCAGCGATGGCATGTCGTGATGGCAAACCTGCTGTGCTGTATGGCACGCAAGGCGGCGAGGGCCAGCCGCAGACGCAAACGGCGATATTTACCCGGATGATTGATTATGGCATGGATCCTCAGCAAGCGATCAATGAACCTAGATGGGTATGGGGCCGAACGTGGGGAGAGCCAACGCAGGAGCTGAAAATAGAAGGACGTGTTTCTGCAGACGTACTAGCATCGCTGGCGCAGGCAGGTCACTCGGTAAAGAAAGTGAAGGACTTCGACGGCATTATGGGCCATGCTCATGCGATTATGCGAGATGAACAAGGATTACTGCAAGGCGGATCGGATCCGCGCTGCGATGGCGCAGCAATGGGATGGTAAAGAGGAGGCGGGGATCTTGATGAAGCAAAGCTGGAATGCGTATGCGACGGAACAGCTTGAGATAGAGCCTTTAGCTGAAGGTGTCTTAAGCGGTAAAACGTATGCGGCAAAAGATGTATTCGATATTGCTGGACATATCTCTGGTGCAGGCAATCCCGATTGGCTGCGAACACATGACGAGGCGGATAAGCACGCTTCGGTCATAAATCGGCTGCTTAGAAACGGAGCGACATTAAAAGGAACGACCATTACGGATGA
Organism: Paenibacillus sp. NRS-1760; assembly: GCF_050467785.1. Taxonomy (NCBI): domain Bacteria; kingdom Bacillati; phylum Bacillota; class Bacilli; order Caryophanales; family Paenibacillaceae; genus Paenibacillus; species Paenibacillus sp. NRS-1760. The sequence goes on from NZ_JBITPK010000008.1 coordinate 353,208, forward strand.
ATTGATGTACAGCATCAACGGGGAAAATGCTCATTATGGAACCCCGGTGAATCCTAAAGCATTTGGTCGCATACCCGGAGGCTCCTCCAGCGGATCAGCTGTTGCGGTGTCGGCAGGATTAGCAGATTTCGCTATAGGTACGGATACGGGAGGCTCCATTCGAGTGCCATCCGCCTATTGTGGAATTTATGGAATACGGCCTACGCATGGTGCAGTGGATACGAATGGGCTTATACCGCTGGCGCCTAGCTTCGATACGGTAGGCTGGATGGCCCGAGATGCGCAGACACTGCTTCAAGTGGGCAGTGTACTGCTTGATGAACAAGGGAGCAGTAAGCAGACATTCACGCGAATGGTGTTTGCGAAGGATGTATGGGCATTGACGGATGAGCACACATCTACAGCTTTGTCGCAATATTTTCCAATGCTGCATGATCTAGCCCGAAGGCATGAACAAGCCATCATTGCGCCAAACGGGCTGCGAGAATGGGTGAATGCTTTTCGTATCATTCAAGGATTAGAGATTTGGCGTGAGCATCGGGACTGGATATTGCGCGAGCAGCCTGCCTTCGGACCGGGCATAGCGGAGCGGTTTGCTTGGGCGAGCACGCTGCGGGAAGAGGATAGTGGTACAGCTTTCACCATTCGGGATGAAGCGCGGGCGCTTATGGATGAATGGCTTGGAGAGGATACGGTGCTCGTTGTGCCGACCGTGCCTGCGATAGCGCCGCTGCTCGGATTATCGGGCTCGGAGGTTGAGCGGCGTCGTGCTCAAACGCTCGAAATGAGCTGTTTAGCAGGGCTGGCAGGGCTGCCGCAGGTTACGGTTCCGATTGCAGGCGAGCTGGGCTGTCCAATTGGCCTCTCCTTCATTGCGGGAAGAAGCCAGGATATGAGGCTGTTAAAATGGGTGGCTGATCACGTCTCGACACGAATAAAGCCATTAAGTTAAAGAAAAGGAGCTGCTGGCAATGAAAATATCAACAGTAAAAAGGAATGGCAAGGAGCTCGCTGCGATACCAAGTGCAAAGGGCCTTGTTCTTATAGAAACGATTAATGAGGCGGAGAATGCCAGCTGGAGTACAGAGCTATTCGAGCTTAATCGTTTGGGCGAGCTGGGTCTTTTAACAGAATGGTACGAAGGAGCAGGGAAAGAAAAGTTGAAGCGATTGCCGGCGATTCCTTATGAGGAGGTACAGTATGCTCCGCTATACCGTCACCCTCGCAAAATTTGGGGTATCGGCATGAACTACGTAAAGGATGCGGCAGAATTAGCGTTGGCGGACCCAAATGAAGAGCCAGTCAGCTTCATCAAGCCGGATACGACGATTATCGGCCCGCTTGATGCGATTCAAATTCCAGAAGGAGTTGGGAAAATTACAGCAGAAGCTGAACTCGGCATTATTATCGGAAAAACCTGCAAAAATATATCAGAAGCTGAAGTATACGACGTCATTGCCGGGTATACGACGACAATTGATGTTACGGCAGCTGATATTCATGCTAGACATCCGAGGTTTTTATCGAGGGCCAAAAGCTTCGATACCTTTTTCAGCTTCGGGCCGGAGTTTATTACGAAGGATGAGATTCCTGATTTGCTAGAGCTGAATGTGGAAACCGTAATTAATGGCGAGGTCGCACATCGCAATAAGGTATTCAATATGAAGTTTCGCCCTTTTGCAGCTGTTGCTTTTCACTCCAAAGTGATGACGCTGCTGCCGGGCGACATTATGATGACAGGAACACCAGGTGCTGTCGTTATTCGCGGCGGAGATATAGTAGGCTGCCATATCGATGGTTTCGAGCCGCTGCTGAATACTGTTCAATTTTAAGCTTGCTCAGAGAATGAAAAACTGCTATATATAAGTAAGTAAATAAAAACTTGTTTGGAGGAGAAACGATGATCGATGTATTCCCCGCGGCATCGCGGCATTCGGCGGATCTAGGCTGGCTGCGCAGCCACCCAAGCTTCTCTTTCGGAGCTTATCATGATCCGAATCGAACAGGCTTTAGTGTGATGCGTGTGTGCAATGACGATTATTTGGCTCCGGAAAAAGGTTTTGGCGCGCATCCACATAGCGACATGGAAATCGTATCTATCGTATTGAATGGTCGCATTAGACATGAGGATAACATGGGCAACTCTGTCGTTTCCTCGTTTGGCGAGGTGCAACGGATGTCAGCTGGCACGGGCGTTATCCACACGGAATTTAATGCATCTGAAGATCAAGAGCTGCGTTTGCTCCAGCTGTGGTTCATGCCGCAGGAACGAGGTATGAAACCATCCTATGAAGCGAGCCGATTCGATGTAGACAAGCTGCATAATGCACTGCTTCCTGTCGTTTCAAATCAGGTTTTGGAACAGGCTGCCTCCATAAATCAGAATATGACGATTTATCTGAGCAAGCTGGAGCAAGGAAAACAGCTTGAATACGTTGTTGAACCGGGACGGAAGCAATTTATATATATTATTGAAGGTAAACTGTCGGTTCACGGCGAAACGCTCTTTACCGGTGATGAGGCACAAATTGAGGCAGCTGAGGAGCTTACACTCACCGCTGCGGCTCCAGCCTTTTTTATGCTGATCGATTTGCCTTAGGCTTTCGAAGTAAGTTTGCATTCACAAACTTAAGCATACGCTTTCGAAGTAAGTTTGCTATCGCAAACTTTTAGGAGGGATAAAAATGAAACAAACGTTTCTTGTTAAACATGCGGTGGGTGGTCGGATGTTTATTGATTCGAATAAGCTGGAAGTGCCCTATACGCTTGTTCCACAGGGGGAAGGCTGGCGATTCACGGTTTCTGTGCCATGGAGCGAAAGTATCGAAGAGCTGCTTGCACATAAAGCTGAGCTGAACGTGTTTGTTTTCCAAGAGTTTGATGATAAGCCAACGCTAAAAACGTGGTATTACATCAAAGACGGTCCAGTTGAATATAACGCTGACGAGAACAGTCTCACGATTGTAGCGGATTCTCATATTGCCTATTACCCTCATGAGTATTCGGTTTAAAAGCGCGAGGCAATCATGTGCAATTATCAATTCGCTGTACACATAGGCCAGTCAGACATGGTTTCACATGTAGGGCTGGTTTTTTATTTGTGTCTATACATGTCGGAGTTGTCCAACTGCTGAAAGAGATGACCTTCTCTGCAAAACAAGAAAGGTGCTGCCACCCTGCGGCGACAGCACCCGATCGAAGCCTTATTCAATCATTTATTTATTGGTGCTGTGCTGCTTATTTACAAGTCTCTCTGCAGGGTTGCCGTTGCCGTTTCTTCTTTTGTTGAGTTCGGCTTTACGCTGCGTAGCCTGTACCTTTTGGACAAACTCACTTGTGCTTTCCAATTGTATTTCCTCCTCGTTTTTTTGGCATTCTTTCCAACTTCCTTAATTAGAATATCCAACATTTTAAAAAACTGGCGTTAGCGTCATTTATTTTGAGAAAATCGATTGATTGCAGCATTGGGCTCCCTTATGATACCGATATATACTACTATGTTGATGCAGTCATTCACGTTTAACTATACAGGGAAGCTTTAAATTCGAATGCACTTCAATTGATCGTACGAGCGGAGCGAGAATAATCATGTTTAGAGTCATAGCGAGGGCGCAAATGAAAGTAGGCTTCGAGATGGAAGCCATCGAAGCGGCGAAACAGTCAAATGCTGTACAGCATCTAATAGAGCAAGGGGAGATTATGACGGTTGGCTGCTTCCAATGGGAGCGAAATGTATTCATTTATTGTGAATGCATCGAACGAGTGCTTGAACCTGAAGAGCTGCTTCCAGAGATGGCTGCTTTTTTGGAGAATTGGCCCGGACAGTCAGCTGCGCGAAAATGGATTCCGATGATTGATGTCTTCCATTTCAACGAGCCAGCCAGCTGTGATCATTGGCTTCGCAAAGAAGCAGTTGAACGTCGTGTTGGAAGAGTGGCGCACTTAAAGCCGGAAATGGCAGCAAGCTATATTTATTTTCATTATCAGCTCCAAGAGGAGCGGGCTTTCCATGGGCCGAAGTATGAAATCATTGCGATGCATGAGAATTTGCTGTTTGGTTATCAGGAATTTCCTGCTGTCGTCGAGGAGCCAATATTGCCAGGAAAGCTTAGTACGACAGGGACTCCTGCCAATTGGAGCGATTCTAGAATGGATCTTCATTTTCAACCTTGGGAGGATGGGCATTTGTATTTCAAACCGATTGAGCAGCTGTTTGCGCATTACTGCCACTCTCCAAAAAAAAGGCGCTAAAATATAGGCTGATATTTGCCTTTATTGGACGAAATATGGTACAATAAAATCAATTGCAAGTTTGAAGCAAATATTCACAATACACTGCTGTTTATAAATGATAACTGCCCCTTACTCTAAGTTCGAGGCAGTTTTTCCTTTTTTATCGCGAAGGGGGCTGACCATATGTACAATCGTAAAAAACCGCTTGAAGAAATTCCGGAAGAAAACACGAAGGTATGGACATGCGAGACGGAAGGGTGCAACAGTTGGATGCGCGATAACTTTGCGTTTGATCACGTTCCTACTTGTTTAATCTGCCATGAACCAATGGTCAGTGGCGAGAAGATGCTGCCCGCGCTCAATAACTCCAATAGTGACATGAAGACGTTGAAGAAGGGTACACCGATTATGTAGGTGTCTTTCTTAGACAAAGAGAAGCTGAGTTTTGCTCGGTTGGTTAACGCCAATTGAACGAAGCTCAGCTTTTTTTTGCCTTTGAATCAATTTATGGAGCTGACTTAACCCTTATGCGAAAGTAGGTTTCCGCTAACTATCCCCGCTGTAATGGTGTTTCCTATAGTCGTTGGGAGAGCAGTTTGTACGTTTCTTGAAGACACGGCTAAAATATTTCTCATCCTGAAAGCCTACCAGCTCTGCAACCTGAGCGATCTTTAACTGCCCGTTCGCTAAAAGCTCCTTTGCCCGCTTGATCCTTACCTCCGCAATAAAATCGGATAAATTGCCATTCGTCTCCTGCTTGAATTTGCGCGAAATGTATTCTCTGCTTAAATAAAAGCGATCGGATATATCCTGCAGCGTGATCTCCTCGTGAGGATGCTGTTCAATATAGGCAGCGATGTCCTCAATGACACTGCGTTCCTTGTCATGTTCAGCCAAACGCAAGGAAACATCACACGTTTCTATAAAAACGCCCTGTTTCCACTGCTCGTAATCAAAAAAACCATTGGCATCCAAGGATAAGAGTGCCTGATCCTCAATTAAATCTGATTTGTTTCCAGTTTTGTTTTTGTCGCTTTTGTATTCCCATATAGACTTGGCGAATTCGAATTGCTGACGCCAGTTCATTAGCTGCTCTTGCGAGATGAATCCTGCTTGATCAAGTGAATCGAACCAAGGCTTTAAAGCGCGGCGGATTTGTTCTTTGTTACCGCTTTGCACAGCAAATTTAATTTTTTCTTCGTGCTCGCTAAAGAGCAGAAGCGTGTTTTTGTGCTGATGAACAGCTGCTTCAAAAGTATGGCAATACGAATCGTTAACGAGCAAATTCCGGCGCAAAAGCGCATGCTTCGCTTGTTGATAAGCGGTGGCTGCTGATGAAGGAAAGGCTGCAGCATGCCCGAGTCCAAAATGAAACCGCGTCTTCAATATCACAAATATCGCATCGTTCATTTCTTTGATTAGCGCAGGCGCCAGCTCTCCATCTCCCCAAAACAGCAGCAATAGCTCCTGTTCCTGTCCGCGGTGGCGAAGCGCGAAGCCGATTTCTTTTTCCTTTAGAAATTCATTGCAAATATTCGTCAAGGAGAACAGCAGCAAATCGAGTCCTGAGGCAAATTTTTCTCTAATGAACGGAGAAGCAAGCTCTAGCTTGACCAGCGCTACACGTGCACGAGATATAGGTTTCGTAATCCCTAATTCCAGTCTGAGCGTATCAGCAAAATTAGAGTAGGAGCCGGGTTCATTGATCATTGCTGAAAAATATTGCTCCAAGTACATCGGTTTAAGCTGATTAAGCTCGATATTCATCCTCGTCTTGCGGCATCGCTCCTGCTCCTCCGCGGTATAGCAGCTCACTGCTTTCGCTAATGCACTAACGAGCTGCTCAGCATCAATGGGCTTCAAAATATAATCAATTCCGCCGTATTTGACCGCATGGCGAACGAGGCTAAAGTCGTCATGGCCGCTAATGACGATGATTTTGCTGGAGGGCGCATGCTCAGCCGCCCATTGTAGCAGCTCCGAGCCATTCATATTAGGCATCATCATATCGGTGAAAATAATTTCTGGCCGTTCCGTGCGAATTAAAGCAGTAGCGGCGATACCATCTTGTGCCTCAAGCAGTGTATCGATGCCGTAATCATCCCAAGGGACGAGCAGTCGTATCGCTTCCCTCACATGCTTCTCATCGTCAATGATTAATGCCTTCATCGTTCATTCTCCTTTGCGAGCGGAATATGAATCGTAACGGAAAAGCCATGCGGCTTCACGTGACGCAGCTCCATAGCAGCCGTTTTGTTAAAATGCAGGCGCAGACGCGAAAGCACGTTAGGCAGGCCAATGCCGCCCTCTTCTTGATCATTCGTTTGCCCGGTGCCGATTGGAGGCATTTTCTCCAGTTGAAGCCGCACCTCTTGAAGCCGATCTTCGGACACGCCGCAGCCATTATCTTGAACCGTAATCGAAAGCCATCCCCCTTGTTTATCCAAAACGCTGGTAATCAGAAGCTCCGAAGGCTCCTCCGATGATTGCACAAACCCATGCTTAAAAAAGTTTTCGAGCAGCGGCTGCAGAATCATTTTTGGAACGAGTATTTGCCTTGTCTGCTCATCAATTAGCAGCTGCACATGGAGAGCTGTGTCAAAACGCTGTTTCTGCAGATCAAGATAGGCCTGAACATAATCGAGCTCCCGGCGCAGCTCTACGACCGAATCCATGGCGTTCATGTGATAGCGCATCATTTTTCCAAGAGACGTAATGAGTGAGTACGCTTTGGTGTCGCCGTGCTGCAGTGAAACGGTACCGATCGATTGCAGCGCATTATAGAGAAAGTGTGGATTTACCTGAGCTTGCAGCGCTTTCAGCTCATTGGTTTTATTGGCAATCTCAAGCCGATATTCGGTCAAAATGAGATTGTTGATGGTCTGCATCATTGAGCGGAACCGCCTTGCGAGCAGGCCGATTTCATCATTGCTGTGTATGTCGATCGATACATTCAAATTGCCCGTCTCAATCTTGTTCACGTAACCGATTAAGCGAAGCAGTGGCTTCGTAAACCGAATTGAAATGAACAAAGTGGCTAATACGACAATGGCTAGAAAAGCGATTCCGACTGCCGTGTTAATACGGGCAATCCGATCGGCAGCGCTGAAGAGATGCTTGTAGGGCGTCTGTTTAATTAAATACCAGTCCATGTAAGGCGTCTTAATTCGATCATAAAAAATCATGCCCTTGAACGATTCCTCTTTCCAGTCAAAATGGCCGCTGTCTTGCCCGGAGCCCAAAATCGTCCCCAGCCAGCTCTGTTTAGCAGACGTACCGATTTCGTTTTTATCTGAAGAAAGCACGATTTGACCATTCGAATCCGCAATATAGAAGCTTTCCTCGCCGCCGTCATAGAGCTGGCGATTTAAATCCTCTAATACATTCAATCTTACATCGATAGACAATTCAGCAAGCAGCTCATCACTTGGGGCGAGGAAGATCGGACGATGGAGCGTAAATACCATTTCCTCGCTTGCCGAAGATTTGAGATCAACGAGTCCGTAATTATGGCTCATATGCGTAGGCTCTATATAAGCTTTCTTAAAGGTTTGTGGAATGGGGACATTGTTTCGCCCAACCTTAATGTCGTCATTCCATAGTAGATACGTTGCGTTTTGGTTGACCGCATAAAGCCTTACTTTATGAAACTCACTGACGCTTTGATACATGTTGTACAAATGATCCTTCAGCAGGTTGCGATTGCGAATGACGTCGGTAATATCGTTCGGGAATACCTCATCCTCCATGCTGTGCTCCAAAATATAGTACAAGGAGCGCGGAACGTTCATTGCGTTGTAGACAGCGAGCGACTTCTGATTGATGTTGTTCATGTAGTTCATAATGTTGGTTTTCCCGAGCGACAGCAGTCGATTGTTGCGAGCAATCGCATCCTCTGTAATCGATTTGGTTGTCGCATTATAAGAGATAATCATCGAGGTTGCAATCGGCAAAATCGTAGCTGCGAGCAGCAAAAGCATGAGCTTTTTGCGAATCGTGTTAAATGGCTTAATCGTATTCATGATCACAATCGCCCGCTTTCTGTCTAAGTCACTCTTGCATAAACACAGTAACCGATCCTGCTGCGGATGGTCAATATAGTCCACCTACCTTATCATCATCCTCTGTGGTTTGATGGGGGACTCGGTTTTATACTGTGAATATCAACAGATACATTGACACATAGGGAAGAGAAAGGGGACGAGAATGATGTCCAAAAAAATCAAGTGGAACGAATGGATACAGCAAACGGTATTTGTTGGACCGGGACTCATTGCCTTTATATTGATTGTGCTTGCGCCATTCGTGATGGGTTTTTACTACACCTTTACGGAGTGGAACGGGATGGACCTCGGCAACGCCAAATGGGTAGGAATGAAAAATATAGTTAAGATTTTCTCGGACGATGAGCGTTTTTGGAATGCATTCTGGTTTACGACTAAGTTTACGGCTGCCGCGGTTATCGTCACCAATCTGCTGGCATTTCTGTTATCTCTGCTGCTTACGCGAAACCTGAAGAGCCGTAACATTTTGCGAACCGTATTTTTTTTGCCTAACGTAATCGGGGGACTGCTGCTCGGCTACATTTGGTATTTTATATTCGTAAGGGGCTTTCGTGCTATCGGCGAAGCGATGGGCTTCGGATTCTTTAACCTTCAGTGGCTAGGTACTCCGAATACTGCCTTCTGGGGCATCGTTATCGTATTCGTATGGCAGACGGCAGGGTATATGATGATTATTTATATCGCAGCTATGATCAGTGTGCCGAAGGATTTAATCGAGGCCGCCAAAATAGACGGGGCAGGAGCTTGGCAAATGCTGCGTTCAGTCACCGTGCCGCTTATTATGCCAGCCATTACGATCTGCTTGTTCCTTACGACATCAAACTCATTCAAAATGTTCGATTTGAACCTGTCGCTCACCGCTGGCGGTCCTGGCAATGCAACGGAGTCGATCGCGCTAAACGTTTACCGCGAGGGGCTGGTTAACAACCGTTATGGACTTGGAACAGCGAAAGCGATGATATTCTTCTTCGGCGTAGCTTTAATTACAGTCACGCAGGTATGGTTCACGAAGAAGAAGGAGGTGGAGGCGTAATGGAAAACAAACAGCGCTATACACCTCTCATTTTATTGCTCGAAATTATAGGTATCGCGGCTGCGCTCATTTTCTTGGCACCGTTCTACTTTTTGATCATCAACTCGTTCAAGGAGCTCAAATTTATTTTGCTCAACGCCGCTTCGCTGCCGGAGAAGCTGGGGCTGGACAACTTCAAGCGCGCATGGGTTGCTATCGATTTTCCGACGGTGTTTCTGAATTCGTTTATGGTGACCTCGATTAGCGTCCTTATGCTTGTCATCGTCAGCTCCATGATGGCTTACCGCTTGGTTAGGCGTCCGACGACCTTTAATAAAATATTGCTGACGGTGCTTATTGCTGCCATGATCATTCCGTTCCAATCGGTTATGCTGCCGCTGATGCGCATTACGTCGATGTTCGAATTGCGCGGACATTTGTATGGTATCGTTATATGCTATATGGGCTTCGGCATTTCCTTATCGATGTTTCTGTATCATGGGTTCATTAAATCTGTTCCGCTAGAGGTAGAGGAAGCGGCAGTTGTGGATGGCTGCTCACCTTATGGCGTGTTCTGGCGTATCGTGTTTCCGCTGCTGAAGCCGATCACGGTAACGGTCATTATTTTGAACGTGCTGTGGATTTGGAATGATTATTTGCTGCCAGTGCTCGTTATAAATGATAAGCTGACTACGATTCCGCTCGCCGTGCAAAAGTTTTTTGGCCAATATTTGCGCAAGTGGGATCTCGCAATGGCTGCACTCACGCTGAGTACGATTCCGATTATTTTGTTTTTTTTATTTTTGCAAAAGCACATTATTGAAGGAATTACAGCCGGTTCAGTTAAAGGTTAACGATAAAAAGTTTTATTATGGAAGTTATCAACATTTTACACCTAGAAGTACAATATATTCGGTGTTGTGCCACGTTGTTGCACAATTATAATGACGATGTAAGCGATACAAAAACGAAATGATATATAAAATTTGCGGGAGGTCATATGATGAAAAAAGTTTCCTTACTTATGCTAGCTGCTATTATGCTCATCGTTCTGGCAAGCGGCTGTGGAAGCAACAACGGTAACAGCGGGAAAGCAACAAATGCACCAAAAGAAACTGAAAAAAATAGTGGAACAGAAGCGACGGCAGCGCCGAAGAAGGACGTTACCATTAAAGTGTTTCAATTCAAGGTAGAGATAGCTGATGCACTTGCCAAAATGGCTGCTGAATACGAGAAGGAAACCGGCGTAAAAGTGGAAATTGAGACACACGGCGGCGGGGAAGACTACAGCGCATTGCTGAAAGCAGAGCTGGCAGCCGGCGAGGAGCCGGAAATTTTCAACTCAAGCGGCTGGGCAGGCTTCGATCCTTACGTGGACCGTGCGACGGACTTGACTGGCGAGGCTTGGGCGAAGGATTTGGTTGAAGCATCGAAAGCGCAAATTACGCGTGACGGCAAGCTGCTTGGCATGCCGATGAACCTTGAAGCTTATGGCTTCACCTACAATAAGGATCTATTTGCAAAAGCAGGCATCACCGACCTGCCGCAAACGCTGGAGGATCTAGAAGCAGCAGCCAAAAAGCTGAAGGATGCTGGCATCATTCCATTCGCGCTTACTTCGGAGTGGTGGTCGATGGGCATTCATACGCTAAATATCGCATTCGCTAACCAAGCTGATCCTGCGGCATTTATCGAAGATGTGAAAGCAGACAAAGTGAAGCTGAAAGATGATCCGATCATGAAGCAGTGGATTCGCCTAGTGGACATTATGTTTGCGAATGGTCAAGACAATGCGCTGACAACGGATTACAATACGCAGGTAGCGGAGTTCGCAGCAGGCAAATATGCAATGATTCAGCACGGCAACTGGATTCAAGGCATGATTGATGAAATTGATCCAGCGCTTAACCTTGGCATGATGGCTGTCCCTCTTCAAGGCAAGCCTAACGTATTTACCGGCGTACCGAACAACTGGATCGTCAACAGCAAATCCGACCAAGTGGAAGAAGCGAAAGCCTTCTTGAACTGGATGGTTACTTCGGAAACAGGAAAAAAATTCATTTCAACCGATTTCAAATTTGTACCGGCATTGTCCTCCATCGAGCCGAACCCAGAAGCGGTAGGCAAAATCGGCGGCGACTTCGCGACCTTCGCGAATGCTAATCCTGAGCAAGTGAAAAGCTGGAACTGGGATCGTTTCCCTGACGGCATTACACAGCAATGGGGTGCAGCAATGCAAGAATATCTCGGCAAGCAAATTACTAGCGATCAATTGCTTGAAAAATTCGATAAAGCGGTACAGGATATCGTGAAAAAATAATATTTTGAGCAATCAGAAGATCATGATGCTCCCGTATCTTCTATAATAAAAGAGGCAGCTCCTTAGGTTATTGACCTAAGGGGCTGCCTCTTATTCGTGAGAGAGCTTACCCGTACACGAGATTATACGATTTCTCTATCCATCGCCTCGCAAATCAACATGGCGAACAGGCTGTTGGACCAAGCGAACCATTCTCGCGAGAATACGGACGGATCGTCCGGATGGAAGCCTTCGTGCATAAAGCCCGTATCAGCATCCGTATTCACGAGCATATCGATCAGCTCTTTTATTTCTTCATTATTATCGGCAGTCAACGCTTGCATCGACAAAGCCATATGCCATACATGTCCGGCAGGCGTATGAGGGCTGCCTATGCCTTTGGCAAATTTGCCTTCAAAGTAAAACGGATTTTCATGGCTCAGCGCAAACCTGCGTGTGTTCTGATAAATGGGATCGTCCACAGGCGCATAGCCGAAATAAGGAATAGACAGCAGTCCAGGTGTACCCGCGTCATCCATAAGACAGTAGTTTCCATACCCATCCGTTTCATAAGCATAAATTTTGCCGAATACCGGATGATTGACGATGCCGTACGCTCTGATGCCGAAGTCGATCTCCTGCCGCAGCTTCTCTGCTCTTGCAGCCAATTCTTTGTCGCCATACACTTGATCCGCAATATCCCGAATATAGCCCAAAATAACGACGGCAAACATGTTGGAAGGAATGTTGTATCCGAACAGGCAAGCATCATCGCTTGGACGGAAGCCCGACCAAGACATGCCTGTATAGTTGACCGGAAGTCCTAACCCGTCATTTTGCAGCGTTTCGGTTTCTTTAAAGCCTGGACGCACGAAGCGGTAAGGGGACTTCTCTTCATGCCGCTGCTCTGTTTTGATTACATGGACAATCGAGTTTAAGGCTTGATAGCAGGCATCGTCGAAAATATCGCTTTTGCCCGTTTCCTGCCAGTACATATAGGCGAGCTGAGTAGGGAAGCACAAGGAATCCAGCTCATATTTACGCTCCCACATCCAAGCTGTCATATCGGATTGATCGCCGGCATTATAATGTTTGCCGCTTGCCGTCTCATTAAATGCGTTCGTATAGGGATCTATATTAATGTAGAACATTTGACGGCGAATTACGCCGCTAATAATACGCTGCAGTTCAGCATCCTCCTTGGCATAAGGGATGTAATGACGAACCTGCTCCGTAGAATCCCGCAGCCACATCGCCGGAATATCTCCTGTAATGACAAAGGTTGTGCCATCGTCCATCAGCTTGATCGTTGTCTCCAGCGTATTTGGAAAACAATTTTTGAACAGCTTTTGCAGCTTGGGACGATGCGCAAGGCGCTGGTCCGCCTCAGCCAATACGTTAATAATAGAATCTGGTAATTTCATAAGGTTAGCCTCCTGATTTGGGCGTGTCTGAAAACCCGTTCAGTGGCACCTTTCACCGCCTTTTCGCCCCCTGCTGCGTTCCGTTTGCTTGACGTACCCCCGGTACGCCTTCACAAACGCGCCTTGCATGGAACGAAAATTCGGCAAAATTTGCTGTCCTCAGAGTTCTCAGACACGCCCTAGTTCAATTGTAATGAGTAGGTTATAATTTTTGCTTTTCCAATGGTTTGGCGCACAGAGCTGTTCTGAATACTCGCGGCCTCTTGGCGGCGTTCCAAAATATCGCTTTGATAAATATGATCTACGCCAAAATTAGCTTCAAACGCCAGCTCCTGCGGCTCGCCCGCAAGGTTGTACCAACGAATAATGACATCGCCGCTTTGCTGCGATACTTTAAAGGTGGACAAAGCGAACCCTTTGCCTTCCCACTTCAGTGGCTCATAGGTTGCCGGGAGCGAGCCTTGTTGATTTCTGGTTTGCAGGTGGAACCAAGGCGCTTGGAATTGGTAAGCTTCCACAAATGCCTCCGAAGAAATAGCATCGCCGGCGTGCGGGAATAGGGAGAACTCTACGGTATGCTCGCCAAGGCACTGCGCCTCTGGTGTCGGGAATACTCCCCAATCTCCCAGCTCAGAAACAGAACGGAGAAGCGTAACCGCTATGGTATTCGATCCATCACGAAGCACTTCGTATTCGTTAAGACCTTTATTAGCGACACTTAAGCCGTGTTCGCCGTCGGACACACTAACAAATGCATGTTGATGCTGGGCATTGCTTGGATTTATCCACTCCTCCGCTGGCGTCGTATCACGGGAAGCGACCTCGAAGATCGAGTCGGCCAAATGCTTGTCCGACTTCAGCCCAGTAGGGAACAATACGCGAAGGCGATGATCCTTGGCCTGATTATTGAAGGATGCCTCCAGCTGCAGCCCTTTGCCGGACTGCTCTAGGCTAACGCGAGTGACGATGCGCATCGGCACCATATGCTCGACTCGTTGGGCCTGCCGATCGCGGAAACGTACCATTTTTCGTTTTTCAGTGGTGAATGTATCATCAGCTCTGGCTGGAATTGCCCATTCATGGACAATCTCGTACGTGACTCGATAAGCTTCATTCTCAACAAGGGTTATCGTTGCCGGAATACCCTTGGTCGTAAGAGGCTGTTCGCCCTCAGGCTGCCGGAATACATATTCATTGCCAATGTCGCCGCAATCCTCGTAAATGCCAAGTCCTTGGAATGTCTTTCCGGTTGCTTTATCCGTTAAATGATAAGAGCCGTCTGCTTCAAAGCTTACAGCAATATATTGATTTTCCATGCCGCTTGGGCTGGCGATTAGTGATCTGTTAGGCGCTAAAGCCGGGGCTGCAGCGGATTCATGCCAAGCATATGTTTTGAAGCCAAGTGCCGGAACCCGGCTTGCTTCAAACGTTAACTTTATTTTGCGAGCCATATAAGGCTGGCGGAATTTATCCTTCGGCAGCTCATAACCGAAATGAACGCCTAAATCCTCCACTTTGGCAGCAATCGCACAACCCTCGTCATCCAGCAGAGCCCCATTCTCCAAATGAAACGGGAGCTTCTCAAGCCGTTCAGCAATGGCAGCAGGGTTAGGCCCTTCCTTGAAATAAGCTTTGGCAACGATGAGTTCCGCGCTTACTGTGCCGCTGCGCTCCCAACCCGTCATGTTAAAAATAGTAACCGGCACGCTGGATTCTCCCCATGCTTTAACCCCGCTTGTATCGATCTGTCCCGCAATTGCACTTAGGCTCTCCGCTATAATGGATTCGGCCGTATGGCGGCTCTTATCGAATCGCGTCACCATTTCTTGATGCACTTCGTCTACGCTGCAGCCGCAAATACTGTCATGAGGATGATTTTGCATAAGCGTCTTCCAAGCATAGGTTAATAACTGATGCGGATAGCTTTGGCCGCCGACAAGATGTGCAAGTGCAGCTAAAGGCTCAGCGCCTTTCTCCAGTAAGGTTTGTCCCCGCTGATTGAGCTGCTTCAAATAAACCCGAGCGGAAGCCGTATTGACGAGCGTGCTCCATCCGTCTGTGTGCTGGCTGCGAAGCTCCCCCTCAACTGTCGTCAAATGGGAAGGCAGCTGTCCCTTTAATGCTTCGATATATTGCTCAAAGCTGGAATGAACAAAGTTGACGTCCGGGAAAAGCTCGCTTGCCGTGCGAATGCCCTCGGATAAGTTGGTTTGAACAGGTTGATGATCACAGCCGTTCATGAATAGAAGATTTGGCGTAGAAGCGTATTTACTGGCATCGCCAAGCCGTTTGATCCAATAGGCTTTCGCTTCTTCTGGATCTGTCGGCACTTCCATCCCGTTGTTGTACCAGTTGGCAAATAGCAGTCCCAGCACGGACGAACCGTCCGGAGAGGTCCAGTGCATTTCTGAATATGGAGATTCATAGCTGGAGCCGGTCGTTTCGCCGACCATATTATCGAAGCCGGTCGGCTTAACGCCCCGTCCAAACACAGCGGTATCAATATCTGCTTGCTTCAGCATTTGTGGAGCCTGCCCCATATTGCCGAAGGAATCGGGGAAATATCCAAGCTTTGAAATAACGCCATAATAAGCAGCGTCTTGATGCCCAATTAACAAGTTGCGGACATTCGCCTCGGAGCTTGTCAGAAATTCATCCTGCAGCACATACCATGGACCGATAATAATTCGGCCTTCTCGAATGTATTTCTCGAGCACTTCTCTTTTCTCAGGATGAATCTGCAGATAGTCTTCAATAATGATCGTCTGTCCGTCCAGATGAAAGCTGCGGAAGCTGTCATCCTCTTCCAAGATGCGAAGCAAATCGTTCATTAGCTCTGCAAGC
The DNA here is from genome assembly GCF_050467785.1 of Paenibacillus sp. NRS-1760. NCBI lineage: Bacteria > Bacillati > Bacillota > Bacilli > Caryophanales > Paenibacillaceae > Paenibacillus > Paenibacillus sp. NRS-1760. Next base: position 369,084 of record NZ_JBITPK010000008.1, read on the forward strand.
AGCGTATGGTGGTATTCGTAAGGCATGTACCATTCGCGGTCCCAGTGTGTGTGTGAAATAAGATGGGCGGTTTTGTTTGTCACGGTCAAAAGCCTCCTGAATTGGATTGGAATTGTATGCGTGTTCATAAGGGTTAATTGATAACGGCTGTTCAGAAGCAGGCATTCGTAAGAAAGGTTCACACATTTATCCGCAAAGCACAATATGTATCACTTGCACCCCATTTTCGGACAGCATATCTAACACATTAAGAGCGTTCTGATGAGCAAAAATAGGACAACTGTCATTGCGAAAAGCCTGTAAAACCCTATGGTTACGGCGTTTTCGAATGACAATGCAGATCATACATATTTACCGTTGATGGTGAAAATGACTACAATTTGGAATGTAAGCGCTAGTCAATTACAATGCCGGTTGCCGGTAGAGTGAAGCTGCGAATAACAACATAGAGAGAGGAGGATTCGAGAGAGATGGAAGGAAACGAATTGCAAGCTGTTCCATTAAACAAGAAGACAAGCGGAAACAAGTCGCTCGCAAAAAAGATGCTGCAAAACTGGGAGCTCTACTTATTTATGACTCCTGTCATGCTGTACTTTCTTATCTTCCATTATGGTCCGATGTACGGTATCCAGATTGCTTTCAAGAACTTCATTCCGACAAAAGGCATTATGGGAAGTCCGTGGGTAGGCTTCGAGCATTTTGAGAGATTTTTTAACTCCTATTATTTTTGGGACTTATTGTGGAATACGTTCAGCATTAGCTTATATGAACTGGCCATCGGTTTTCCGCTGCCCATTATTCTAGCGTTAGCATTTAACGAAATTAAGAACGGCTACTTTAAGAAAACCGTGCAAACGGTTACTTATGCACCGCATTTTATTTCTGTCGTTGTTATGGCCGGGATGATTATCACTTTCTTGTCGCCGTCATCGGGAATGCTTGTGAGGCTAATCGAGCTGGTTGGCTTGGAGCCGGCTGCTTATCTTACGGATCCAAAATGGTTTAAGACGGTGTACGTCTTATCAGGCGTGTGGCAAAGCGCAGGGTGGGGGACAATTATTTATCTTGCAGCATTGTCTGGCGTAGACCCTCAGCTTCATGAGGCAGCTATCGTCGATGGCGCAAGCCGTTTCAAACGAGTGCTGCACATCAACTTGCCGACGATTGTACCGACCATCACTATTTTATTGATTTTGAACATGGGCAATATTTTGGGCGTTGGCTTCGAGAAAATTTTGCTGCTGCAAAATCCATTAAATATGGGGTCATCGGATGTCATTTCTACATTTGTTTACCGAACCGGGCTAGTAGATGCACAGTATAGCTTCTCTACAGCCGTGGGCTTGTTCAATTCAGTCGTGAATGCGCTTTTGCTTATCATGGTCAACAAAATTGCGAAACGCACAAGCGAAACCAGTCTTTGGTAGGAAGGAGGAGCAGAAACGTATGGTTACAGCAGTAAAAGAATCAAAGGGCGATAAGCTGTTTCTCATTTTGAACTATATTTATTTGCTACTAGCGTTAATCGTTGTGTTGTACCCGGTGCTCTATATGGTCAGCGCTTCGATAAGTGATCCGAAATACGTCAATTCAGGCGAAATGTGGCTGTTTCCGAAGGGGATTACGTGGGAAGGGTACAAGCTGGTATTCGATAACGCGAAGGTTTGGAACGGATATCTCAATACGATCATTTACACGGTCGTGGGTACGCTGCTCAATCTAGTCGTTACCCTGCCTGCTGCCTATGCGCTGAGCAGAACCGATTTCATCGGGCGCAAGCTGTTCATGGGCATCATTCTAGTTACGATGTTCTTCAGCGGTGGCCTTGTGCCAAGCTACTTGTTAATTAAAAACCTAGGCCTCATTAACAGCATGGGTGCGCTTATTTTGCCAGTCGCTGCTTCAGTATGGAATATCATCGTGGCGAGAACCTTTTTCCAGTCTACGATTCCGAAGGAGCTGCAAGAGGCTGCACATATGGATGGCTGTACGAACTTGAAGCTATTTGTCCGTATTATTTTACCGCTATCCTCACCGATTATTGCGGTTATGGCTCTCTTCTATGGAGTAGGTCATTGGAATAGTTATTTCTCTGCATTGATTTATTTGAATGACGAGGCGAAATATCCGCTTCAAATGATTTTGCGTCAAATTCTTGTGCTGCAGGAAATGACAGCAGAGACTACAGGTGCCGCGGTTAGCGGTGAAGTAGCAATGGCGATGAATTCCAAGGCAGATGCGGCTTCTTTGGTCAAATATGCAGTCATTATTGTATCGACGCTTCCGATCATTGCCGTTTATCCGTTTTTGCAGCGTTACTTCGTACAAGGCGTCATGATTGGCTCTGTAAAGGGTTAGTTGCCTTGTTCGGAGCTTTTCCGAAGGACTTTGTGAGATAATGGACGAAGGAAATCATTCCTTCGCTTATTATATAGCATCATTTAAATAATATAGAAGAAAAAAAGGGAGGATTTAAAAATGTACAAATCAAGAAAAGCAGCGTCCTTGCTGCTTGCAGGTGTGATGACGGTTACATTGCTTGCAGGCTGCGGCTCGAACGGCGACAAGGAAAAAGGAAATACGATTGGAGCGGGAGCAGGAGCAGCTGCAAACGTGAATAAGGAAGGTTTTCCAATCGTTAATGAGAAGCTTACCTTGACGCTAATGGCGCCGGACATCGGTATTCAGAACTGGAATGACATGCCGGTAATGGACGAAATGGAGAAATTGACGGGCATTAAATTTGAGTATTTGAATGCGCCTAGAGACAGCTTTGATACGAAAAAAAATCTAGTTTTTGCAAGCGGCGATTATCCTAATGTATTGTTTGGCGCTAAGCTAACTCAGGCTGAGGAGCTTAATTATGGTGGACAAGGCATTCTTATTCCACTAGAAGACCTTATTGACGAATATGCACCGAATGTGAAGAAGCTGCTTGAGGCTTACCCGGATATTCGTAAATCCATCACAGCACCGGACGGGCATATCTACTCATTGCCAAGATTTGATTTAAACCAGCCATGGTACCGCAATCCGCTTTGGTATAACGGCGACTTTCTGAAAGCGCTTGATATTAAGAAAATTCCTGAAACAACGGAGGAATTGTACACTTATTTGAAGCGGGTCAAAGAAGAGGATCCGAACGGCAATGGCCAAAAAGATGAAATTCCACTCGCTTCCTCCTCGAAGATGAGAGATTTGCGGACGTGGATTCTAGGAGCGTTTGGCGCATATGAGGAAGAAATTTATGTAGATGACAAGGATGTTGTTCACTATACGCCTATGGAAGAGCCTTACAAGGCGTACCTGGAATACATGAATCGTCTTTGGAGTGAGGAACTGCTCGATCATGAGTCCTTCTCTCAAACGGATGATCAGAAGAAAGCAAAAGCTAAAAACAATCAAGTCGGATTGTTCTCGGAGTGGCATGCATACTTTACACTCGGCGGCGAGCCAGACACAGAAGACGTGCTGTTCAGCCCTGTGAAGAGCGATATGGTAGCAGCTCCTGCAATTGCAAAAAATAGAGGTTATTCAACAGGCGCCTTCGCCATTACGAGCAGCAACAAAGCGCCGGAAGCATCGATGCGTTGGGTCGATTATTTGTACTCCTATGATGGAGCAATGCTGTTTGACAAAGGACCTGAAGGTACGCTCTGGAAATACACAGACAAAGCTTCAATGACGAAGGAATGGCTGCCTGTTCCAGGCGGCGGCGATCGTGAGGAATACCGCTCAACACTTACGCCTAACTATGGTATTGCTGCGCCTATGGTGATTAGTGATGACCTTACAAAGGGCTTGAAAACAGAGTTCGATGAGTGGGTAACCAAGGAAAATAAGGAAAAGCTGTTGGATCGCGGTGCAAGAGTTCCATTTCCAGCTTTGTTCTTAACTGCAGAAGAGTCGGCTGAGGTTACAAAGCTTCGCTCTGACCTAAGCACGTATGTTATGCAAATGGAAGCTAAGTTTATTACAGGTCAAGATTCGATTAGCGGTTGGGATAAATACGTTGGTACGATCAAGAAAATGGGTGGAGAACGGATGGCGGAGATTTATCAGACGGCATACGACCGCTGGAAAACGAGCTAACATCCAAGTAAATAAGCCAACTCTTGCACCGGGAACGGTGCTTAAGAGTTGGCTTTGATTATGAGCATGATGACAATGATGGGATTTACTCCACATGGTGGACTTCGGGAGCATTAAGCTTACGGTATTGCCCAGGGGTAAGGCCTGTTTCTTTCTTAAATTTACGAATAAAGTTCGGTGTATCCAAGTATCCGACTTGCTCAATAATGTCTTTAAGTGGAGCATCGGTGCTCAGCAGCAGGCGCATGACCTCATCCATACGGCAGCGCGAAATATATTGTGAAAAGTTGAGGCCAGTTTTTTCTTTAAAGCTGCGGCTCAAATAGGAAGTGGAGATCGCGTATTTCAAGGCGATATGCTCCAGGCTGAGCGTGTAATCCGCATATTGCTGATCCACGTACGCTACGATATCGTCCATTAAAGAATGCTGCTCGGTCTCGGTATTTCGTTCCACCTGGTCGCAAATTTGTTCGGCAAGCCTGTTCAGCTTTTGTTCGGTTTCTTCGAGTGTATCGAAGGTTGCCAAGGCGGAAATATGCTGAATAACGCTGTGCATGCCCATTTCAGAGGCTGCCCGCAGTAAGGCATTCAGCAGGTCATAGCAAAAGCAGCGCAGTAAGGATACCGATAATGATTCGTTTTTCATATCAAGGATGATGCTGCTAATCATTTGTCTGGCTACGATTGCGTTTCCTTGCTTTAAGCTTTGCTCAAGCTTGAGCAGCGATTTCTTGGAGATCCAGAAGGTCTCTGTATCAGGCGAGCTGAGCTCTGCCAAGTGTTCAAAGTAAGTGACATGGCCATTGCCGCCTGCCAATCGGAATTCCAGCGCGGTAGCCGCTTCGATAAAGGATTGATTAAGCTCTGCCAAATTCTCGTATGGCGTACCAACTCCTAGCGATGGCAGCAGCTGCGAGTTTTCCATAATCATGAGCTTTATGGACTCAACGATTTGTTCAACCTGCTCCTGCAAAGGTACGGACTCTGCTGGTACAAGGCTAACCATGAACGCAAATTGCTCTGCTGGGGAGAACTCGATCCCATAAACTCGCGAATGGAGATCCGGCAGCTCCAATTCATGGAGCATTTCCTGCATCTGCTGGCGTTCCTGACGGGAATTTTCGCCCGTATTGGAAGCATTCCAAGCCAAAATAACAGAGAAATAATACCCTTGCCCCTGCGGAAGCTCAAGCCCTGCATCCAAGACTAGCTGCTCGATCTCTGGGTCGTCAGGCTTGCCATGCTTGAGTAGAAGCAGTAAGCACTGATTGCGAACATAAGGCACCTGAATATCTATTCGAGCATTATAATCATGAATGGTCTGCTTGATCCAATCCCATTCGTTGCTGATTTTTGCTGAATCTAATGCAGTGCTTTTGCTCTTTTGTTTGGCGAACTCCATTAAATCTTTAATGGGATGGTATTGACGCTTGGCCAATAACATAGCTGCGGCAATGCCCGTCAGTACGACGATACTGAATACAAGCAGAATTAGAGTCTGAATGTGAACGACACGGCTGAAAAATTGATGGCTCGGCATTGCGGCGACGTAAGTCCATCCATTCTCTTGGGATAGCACAGCAACAACAGACTGCTTCTCGCCGTTCAGTGTCAGGCTGTGAATGCCTGGCTGCAAAGCAGAGAGGATAGCTAAGTCACCCTGCGGCATGCTTGCTCCATGATTATTGGCCGTCAGCATTTTGCCGTCCTGATCAAAGATATAGCTGCTGCCGGAAAAGTTGTTGAGGATGGAATCCATGACTCCGGTCAGCTTGGACTCTTCCATCAAATAGACAACGGTTCCATAAGGAAAAGGATCATTTGGCATAATCGGAACGAGCAGAGTAAGCATAGATTCCTTGCGATAGTTAACGTTGACCTGCTCAGCAGGACGCATAATCGGACCTTTGGCTTCATTTAGGTCATGAAGTAAACCCTCTTTACTCACTTGATTAAACTGATAGGTTTGGCTGAATAAAACATCTACATTGGTAAGGCCGCGAGATGAGTAAATAGTAGAATCATCATGGAAATATAGGAATAAATCTTCCAAAATGCTGCTGTTGGCTTTGTAGGTAGAAAGTTGACGAATAGCTTCCCAGCCGAAATAGGGATCACGAACCATATAAGGCGTTAATTGCTCGTCGTAGGCTATTTTGCTGGCGATTTCCTGAAGCTCTCTCATCCGGTCATCAATCGTCATTTTTACTTGATTCAATTGATTTACATTGGACTGTTCTATCTCTGAGCGAAGACCAGTGACTGCGTTTTCATAAACGAATATGGTAACTCCGGTCAAAGGGATTAGGAAGATAAGTATGTACGACAAGGCGTATTTCAGAAGTAAGCTTGATTTCAAATGATTCCAATTTATTTTGGCTCGTGACAACGAAGTTGACTTATTTGTGAGCTTTGACACGACTGTGTTCGCCTCCAGTACGTAATTGTAATCCATGTTCAATCATGATGCTTAGTCTTCCATTATGCAATAAATAGCGGATCATGGAAAGTAAAGATCCATAAACAATAGAGAAATGATAGGAGCGAGAACCATGAAAGCAGTACTATTTTATGACCCTACTTTTCCGTTAGAAGGCTGTGCGCCAGATACAGAGGCACTTCAAAAGCTGAATAGTCTGTTTAAAGTAACCGATGCGGAAGGATTGTCAGCAGCTCTTAAAGAAGACGGGGTAGACTGCCTCGTTCATTTGCACGGATCGTATTTTCCAAAAGCATCATGGCCGGAAATACTCGCTTTTGTAAAGCGGGGCGGTGGATTGATTCATGCAGGCGGAGCCCCTTTTAAACAGCCGGTGAGCCGGGATGGCGAGCAGTGGGACGTCGAGCAGGAGATGACAGCGTACCATCAGGAACTATTTATTCATGAGGCACTTGCTGTCGATCATACGCGGTCAACTGCATTGTGCCACAATCAGGAGCTGCCTTTGCTGCAGGGCAAGGAGCATTTGTTCACGATTGAACCTACGTTTGGCCTTATTTTGCATGTGACGCATGAGCGGGATCAGCTGAATCAGGCTACGGGCTCGCAGGGACCGATGAATGCACACATTCGCCCGCTTCTGAAGGGAATGTCTGCAGGCGGCCGGGAGGTATCGGCTCCTGTCGTTCTGATCGAGCATAACAAGGGCGATTTTGCAGGCGGACGCTGGTTGTTTGTGAATCAACAGCTGACTGACCGTTTCTGGTCGGGCGCAGGTGCGGATGCTCTTGCAGAATGGGCGGCATTTTGTGCGAGGGGTGTGACTGAGCTTTGGATTAAGCCGAGCTACGCGGTTTATTATGAAGCAGAGAGACCGCATCTGACGCTTCAAGCACAGCAGATTAAAGCGGCATACGGCTATAAGCAAAGCGGCAAGCAAGAGAACTGGTCGATGGCTATTTCTATTTATAAGCAAGGAGAGGCTAAGGCGGTATGGGAGCATCGGTTGAGCGTGAGCGTTGGAAGCGAAATCGAGTATATGAGTTTTAGTGTACCGTTCTCTATTGAGCCTGGTTTGTATGAGATCGTATGTGAAGCCGAAGCTGAAAGCGGAGAAAAAAGAGTACTGCGGCAGGGCTTCTGGGGGTATGACCGCGATTTGCTGGAGAGAGGTACGCCGCTTGCAGTTGGTCGGGATTATTTTGAGAAAAATGGCGAGCCCTTCCCTATTGTAGGAATGACGTATATGACCTCGGATGTTGGCCGGAAATTCGTGTCTATGCCAAATGCTGCGATCTGGGATCAAGATATGGCGACGATGAAGGAAGCGGGCATCAACCTGATTCGTACCGGTTTATGGACGGCGTGGCGGCATCTTATGTTCGAGGATGGACATGCATCGGAAGAGCTGCTCAGAGCTGTAGATGCTTTTATTTTGACAGCGGCTAAACATGAGATTGAAATGACCTTCAGCTTCTTCGCCTTTGCTCCCGAAGCTTGGGAAGGCAAAAACCCGTATCTCGATCCGAGAAGCGTACAAGCACAAAAACGGTTTATTGCAGCGATCGTATCCAGGCATAAACACACTTCTAATGTACAGTGGGATTTGATCAATGAGCCTTCATTATTTGATCATATGCGCATTTTCTCAGGGCCTCGCTCCATGCATGATCCTTTTGAAAAAGCAGCCTATGTGAATTGGCTAAAGCAGCGGCACGCATCGATTGGCAAGCTGCAGGCGCGGTGGAATATGACGAGCACGGAGCTGCCGGACTTTGAAGCGGTCACCTTGCCGGAGCAAACGGACATCGCGTTTGATATTCAAGACGTGAAGAAGCTGAAGAAAAATACGCGCTGGCTGGACTATACACGGTTTTCGATGGATATGCATAACCGCTGGGCCTTGGAGCTTACGGCAACGATTCATGCCATTTCCCCGCGTCAGCTCGTGACAGTTGGCCAAGACGAGGCGCTTGGCATGGGGCCGCGTCCTTCTCCGCTAATTTATGCGGAAAGCGTAGATTACACAACCGTACACACTTGGTGGCTGAATGACAGGCTGCTATGGGACAGTGTATATGGCAAAGATCCTAGCAAGCCGACCTTGATTCAAGAAACGGGCATTATGTATGTGGAAATGCCGGATAACCGGGCGAAGCGTTCAGAGGAAGAGCTGAGGAACATCTTGGAGCGCAAATATGCATATGCTTTTGCCGCAGGCGGCGCAGGTGCGGTGCAGTGGCTGTGGAATACAAACTATTTCATGGACAATGTTTGCGAGTCGAATATCGGTGCACTGCGGGCTGACGGGACACAAAAGCCGGAAGCGGATGTATCCTATGATTTCGGCAAATTTATTGGGCGGATTTCGAGATTGTTTGAGGAACGCCAGCTAGAGGAGATTGCGGTAGTGTTTCCTTACTCCAATGATTTCTCCAGCCGCCGTTTTGCTTGCGAAGCGACAGGAAACTTAACTCGTGTGCTGGGCTACGAAATGAAGCTTCCGCATCGCGGCATTGGAGAGTTTCACTTGGAAACCTTGCAGCGCGACAAGCCAAAGCTCATTATCGTTCCGAGCGCGCACAATTTCAGCGATGCTGCGCTGACGGAGCTGCTTGCGCATGTTGAAGCGCATGGAGGCACACTGCTTTTCACAGGACCAATTGGGCTGGACGAATATTGGAAGCCAACTTCACGGGCGGAATCGATTGTGGGACCGTATCGTTTAAGCAATATATCGCGGGAGGAAACGCTGCAAATTGGCGAGCGTACCTTCAAAGCTTCTTTCGCAGGCAAGAAAATTGGCGAGCTGAACAAAGAAATTGCTTTGGACAGCAGCGGAAGCTATTCGGATCGCATTTCAACCGTTCGTACCGTAGCCCACGGATTAGGCAAAGTGATGTGGTGTCCGCTGCCGCTGGAGCTTAACGAGCGTACGGATACACTTATTGCGCTTTATGAGGCTGCGCTGCATGAGGCTGAGGACTTGAAGCCAGGCATCGTATGGGAAGCAGGCGGAGACCACCCGGGGATCTTTGGCAGCAAGCTGCAATTTAAGCAAGGAAGCCTGTATACTTTTATCTCGGAAGCGGGTATGGATTGTCCTGTTACTGTGCGTGATGCAAAAATCAACAAGAGCTACAGCTTCGTGCTGGAGAGTGAACGCTCGGTTCTATTTGCGACGGATTTGGAAGGCAATGTGCTGGCGTCCTATCGCGATATTATCGTTGAGTGATGTAGCAAGATTATTAGCTTAGACAACTGCAAAGTTTATCGAGAGGCTGCTTCAAAGGTAGGTAAATCTACTTTTGGAACAGCCTCTGTTTCTTTTTAAGTGGTTGTTTTCAAAAAAACAGCTTCACTAATTTTAACTGAACGAGGTTAAACAAACATAAGCCTAGTTTCTAACTCTATTTTTGATTCATGGCAGTTTTTGATGAAAATAAGCCTATACTTTAGCTCTATTTTCGCTGAAATGGCTCCAAATCAAGCTGATTTGCGGGTGATGCGGACGTTTAAGACTAATTTCTAGTTCTATTTTTGATTAATGGGCTTGTTTGAAGAAAATAGGACTATATTTTAGCTCTATTTTCGCTGAAACGTCTCTAAATCATGCTGATTTGCTGGTGAGGAGGACGATTAAGACTAATTTCTAGTTCTATTTTTGAATAATGGGCTTGTTTGTTGAAAATAAGACTATATTTTAGCTCTATTTTGTTTGAAACGGCTCTAAAGCATGCTGATTTGCGGGTGATGCGGACGTTTAAGACTAATTTCTAGTTCTAATTTTTATTAAGTGGCTTGTTTGATGAAAATAAGCCTAAATTTTAGTTCTATTTTGGCTGAAACGGCTCTAAATCAAGCTGATTTGCGGGTGATGGGGAAGTATAAGACTAATTTCTAGTTCTATTTTTAATCAATAGGGGCGTTTGATGAAAATAAGACTATATTTTAGTTCTATTTTTGCTGAAATGGCTCTATAACATGCTGATTGCTGTTGATGAGGAAGTATAAGACTACTTTCTAGCTCTATTTTTGAATAATGGGCTTGTTTGTTGAAAATAAGCATATGTTTTAGCTCTATTTTCGCTGAAACGGCTCTAAAATATGCTGATTTGCTGGTGATGGGAAAATAAGACTACTTTCTAGCTCTATCTTTGATCAATGGGGTTGTTTGATGGAAATAGGACTATATTTTAGCTCTATTTTGGCTGAAACAGCTCTAAATCATGCTGATTTGCTGATAATGAGGAAGTATAAGTCTACTTTCTAGCTCTATTTTTGATCAATGGGGCTATTTGATGAAAATAGGACTATAATTTAGCTCTATTTTCGCTAAAACGGCTCTAAATCATGATGATTGCTGTTGATGAGGAAGTATAAGACTACTTTCTAGCTCTATTTTTGAAAAATGGGCTTGTTTGAAGAAAATAATGCTATATTTTAGCTCTATTTTCGCTGAAACGTCTCTAAATCATGCTGATTTGCTGATAATGAGGAAGTATAAGTCTACTTTCTAGCTCTATTTTTGATTAATGGCAGCGTTTGATGAAAATAAGCCTATATTTTAGATCTATTTTAGTTGTGAGGAGCAGAGGCGGATGAGGGCATGTCCCATGGCTTCTTACCTTTTTGAATAGCACCATCTTTTTGTGCATCGGTTCCTTTCCGTCTAAGAAGTTGCTTATTATGCACGTTTGCTACTTATGGTTTCGGCATAAATCGCTGCTAACGCAAATAAAATGGTAGATGGTGGGTGACAAGCTGAGGCGAGGCGGGGATCTAATGAACAGAAGAGGGATCATTGAAGGTTTGGCTATTGTTTTATTGCTGCTTGTAATCGTCTATATCGGAGTAGCGGCGATTCCGGATAAGCAGCTGGAACAGCTGTGGACTAGTGAGCAAGGAGAGATTATTGAGATAGCGATCGCAATTGGCATGATCGGGTTTGGGGCCCTGCTAATCCTGATTATTGTATTCGATCTGCCAGCTGGCAACAGCCGCATAAGCAATCGCAGCCATGGAGTGGTTGAAGCCGCTGGAGCGGAGACGGAGTCAAGGCCAGGGGTTGCCGTAACGCCTGCATGGGAGCCGCCACCCGTCCCTCTAAAAACACCTTCAATCGAGCAAATCGTTGGAGCTGCAAACGCTGCCGCTGAGTTAATATCGAATAGCCGTAATGCTGTCATCACGATGAAGGTCATTACCGGTCATGCCCAGCATATTGGCGAGCGTGAGGAGCAGCAGGATGCTTATGGCTTCTCGTCACTCGAAGATGAAGAAGCTATTGAGCGTCATGGTGTGCTTGCTGTGCTTGCGGATGGCATGGGCGGCTACGCTATGGGGAAGGAGGCGGGGCAGCTTGCCGTGCAAACGATGCTGAATGAATATATAGGAATCTCAGCAGAGGAGTCTATCCCGCGGGCATTGGAGCAGTCACTGCATCTTGCCAATCAAGCTGTATATGAGATGGCGCTAAGTCATGAGCTGGAATGGAGTGTCGGAACGACGCTTATTGCGACCGTCATCCATCATGGAGAGCTGTACTGGATATCTGCCGGCGACAGCCGAATTTATTTGTTTCGAGGCGGAGTGCTCATGCCGCTAACGAGGGATCATATTTATGCGAATCGGTTAAGGGAGTATGTTTTGGCGGGCAATCTAACACAGGAGGAAGCCGAGTCGCACCCGGAGCGCCATTTGTTAACAAGTTATTTAGGTATCCCTCGCATAACAGAAATCGATGCCAATCAAGAGCCGCTGTACCTTTTGACGGGCGATCTAGTTATATTGTGCAGTGACGGGCTCTATGACGATTTATCAGATAAGCTGCTGGAGGAGGCGTCGTGCTTATATCCTCCGCTTGCCGCAGCATTTATTTTGCAGCATGTGCTTGCAGAACAAAGGCCTTACCAGGATAACGCAACGATAGCCATATTAGCTTGTGTGTAGGCTTATGGTTAGAAACGCCCAGATAGTGGGTAGTATAAGGTAGGTGATATGAAGAAGGAGGTCTTTATAATGGATAATGAACATAATGTGCGGCATGCTAAAAGCTTAGCAACGGAAAAGGATATCGATCCTGATTTTGGTTTGTTTACGGAGGATGCGAGTGGCGCAGCTGTGCCTCTCGCATCGGAGCTGTTGGAGAAGCAGCATCCCGATACACATGTGCTTGAATCTCATATTCCTGCTTCGCTGGATAATCGTGCGGGGCTGGACGACGAGGTCGATACGGCAGAGGAAATTTCTGAGGAGCTGGCTTCTGTGCCCGATGCGGATGTTATGGCGAAGGACAGTCCGATCGATCCTGCGTCTCCCGGTGAGGAATTCCACGGCATTGACCTATTGAACGGTGTCGGCAATCACCCTGAGGATGAGACGGAAGAGCTCTAACTACTGATCCGAATAGATTAGCTGGAGAATAAGGCTTCCATAATAGACGTCTATGTTGTATTCCATACAATATTGACGTCTATTTGTCGATTTATTACATTCGATAAGTAGCTTAGCCAAGCGAATAACAAACATAACTGTTGTGCGATGATGATGATGCTTATGTTACAATAGAGGAACAAATGTTCTTTATGGGAGCGGTAGAAGGAAAATATGCTGATAAACGATACGGTCACGATATCGGTGAGAAACTTAGTCGAATACGTATTTCTGAGCGGCAGCATCGACGTAAGGCTAAATGCCATCGATACGATGCATGAGGGCACGAAAGCGCATCAGAGAGTACAGCTAACCTATGGTGAGCAGGATCAGAAGGAGGTCTATGTCAAAGCGGATATCCAGTTGGATGATCTGCTGTTTGTCGTGGACGGACGCTGTGATGGACTGCTTGGGACAGATCCGATATTGACCGTAGATGAAATCAAATCGACTGGCGGTGACTTGGATCGTATAGCGGAGGACGGTTATCCTGTCCACTGGGCGCAGGCGCTATTTTATGCCTATATGTATGCTAAGGAGCATGAACAGTCCGCAATGCGTGTACAGCTTACCTATGTGCAGACAAAGACAGAGGAAGAGCGGCGGTTCATGCGGGAAGTCAGCTTCGTAGAGCTGGAGCAATATGTTTATGAGATTACTGCACGATACGCTCCCTATGTGCAGCAGCTTCGCAAGCATGAGCAGCTAAGGAATGAGAGCATTAAGGGGCTGGCTTTTCCGTTTGAGACGTACCGAGCAGGGCAGCGCAAGCTTGCCGGAGCGGTCTACAAATCAATTGAGGAAGGCGTTCGTTTGTTTGCGAAGGCGCCGACGGGTATAGGGAAAACCATATCGACGACCTATCCAACGATCAAAGCGATAGGAGCAGGCATGCTGCAGCGTTTTTACTATTTGACAGCAAGGACGACAACAAGAGCGGCAGCCGAGGACGCCCTGATTTTTATGCGCGAGAAAGGGCTGCATCTGCACGCTGTGACGATTACAGCAAAGGATAAAATATGCTTCCAGGAGGAAGTCCGCTGCGAGAAAGAGCATTGCCCTTACGCGGAAGGCTACTATGATCGGATTAATGGCGCCGTGCTTGATATATTGGAGCAGGAAACGATTATGACGAGGCCTGTTATCGAAGCCTATGCCCATAAGCATAAGGTTTGCCCATTCGAATTTTCGCTGGATTTGGCGTATGCATCGGATGCGGTTGTCTGTGATTATAATTATATTTTTGACCCGCGCATTTCATTTAAGCGTCAGTATGCGGAGATGAAGAAACGGACAGCGCTGCTGGTGGATGAAGCGCATAACCTTGTGGATCGAGCGCGGGAGATGTTCTCTGCGGAGCTGACGAAAGCTCCGTTTCTTGCGCTGCAGCGTGAACTGAAGGGCGTACATAACGAGGGGTGTCGCACCGCTAAGGCAATCAATGATTATTTCATCGCGCTGCGCAAAAGCAGCGATGGGGCGCCGCATTTGATTCAGCGGCAGCTGCCGGAGGAGCTGGTCGCATTAGTGGATGCATTCGCGTCGGCTGCGGAACAGGCGATAGCTATAGGTGTTAGCGGAAACAGCACGCTGCTGGATACTTATTTTGCAGCGCAAAATTTTGTGCGGACAGCTAAGTTATTTGATGAGCGTTATGTCGTCTATATCGAGCTTTCGAAGAGCGATGTTCGGCTTAAGCTGTTTTGCCTTGATCCCTCTCAATTGCTGCAGCAGGTCGGCAAGGGTTATCGCTCGCATATCTATTTCTCTGCAACGCTCTCTCCCGTCTCGTATTATATGGACATGCTGGGAGCGGGAGAAAATGATTATACGATCGCAGTGCCGTCTCCTTTTGCGAAGAAACAGCTTGATGTAGTCATTAATCCGCTTTCTACAAGGTACCATGACCGCGATCAATCTAAGCTGCCGATAGCGAAGCTGATTATGGAGCTGATGAGTGAGCGACCGGGCAACTATTTTGTATTTTTCCCATCCTACGCTTACATGAATGCCGTTTATGAGACGTATATGGAGCTGAAGGAATGGTCTGTTCCAACAGGAGCGGCCTCGGATGCAGAGGTACTGCTGCAAACGCCCGATATGGCAGAGGAAGAGCGGGATCGTTTTTTAGGTACATTTCAGGCTGGGAGCGGGAGGTCCTTGATCGGTTTTGCGGTGATGGGCGGCGTGTTCTCGGAAGGCGTTGACCTCGTCGGAGACAGATTGGTCGGCGTTATCGTTGTTGGGGTAGGTTTACCGCAGCTTGGTGTAGAACGCAATATGCTGAAGGATTATTTTAACGAGCAGGGCAAGAATGGGTACGATTATGCTTACGTATTTCCGGGAATGAACAAGGTGCTGCAAGCTGGAGGAAGGCTCATCCGCTCGGAAACCGATCGCGGCACACTCGTGCTCATCGACGATCGGTATTTGCAGACCCAGTATCAACGGCTTCTGCCTGAAGAGTGGAAGGGATAATCAATTGACGGAATCGGATTCCGTTTTGACTATTCGATTGAGAAGTGACGGCAATGATTCAAATCGTTTCTCTATATATACTGCAGCTGATAAGGTGACCAGCAAGCCAAGCAGCGCTCCGCACACGGATAAAGGAATGACCCACAATTGCGTTGGCTGCGTGAAAAAAGGAATAAGAGCAACGGCCAAAATGGGAGGAGCGTTCAAGTTAAGTCGATTGATGCAAAAAATAACGATGAGTAGTGTGAGAAGCAGCGATAGTACCCCAGGATTCCAATGATTAAGTATGGAGCCGATACATGAGGAAAAGACGGCGCCAAGTGCGATTTTGCGAAGTTGTGATTTCTCGAACGGGCGTGAAATGAAAAGTAAGCTGAAAGCGCCCAAGGTAGGGAAGAACAAGGAATGCATATACGGAATATGTAACGAGACCCAGTAAATCAAGATGATATATAAGCAGATTGCATAAGTTCTAATACGCATGCCGTGAGCTCGCCTTCTTTCCAGGTGGATTGCAACGGTTAACTTTACGCAGCATGTTACATTTTACCCTCACAGTTCTTGTACCGTCAATCGTATATATTTGTCAATTCGGATGACAGCGTACACTATGTTGTAGTAAGACATTAAAATAAGCCCAGCCATAATATCGGCTGAGCTTACTGATAAGGAGAATACCATGCAGCTGCATAAAGGACAGACGTTGTTCAACCAAGGGGAAAGCGGGTCGTTGTTTCACTTAAGGAGCGGTTTGTTGAAAATTGTTCGCGTTCATGAAGATGGCCATCCGTTTCTAGTCAATATCATTGTACCGAACGAGATCATACCTCATCATTCGTTAATTAGTCCTTTGCCTTATCACGGCACAGCGATAGCGCTTGTTGCTTGCGAGATAGATCTAGTATCGCCGCAGCAATGGTACGACGAGCTGAAGCAGAATCCGGAGAAAAGCCTTGAAATCGCACTGCTCCTTCAAAGTAAGCTGAGGATGATGCAGCAGCGAATCGATCAATTAACACAAGTGACGCCTGCCGATAAACTGAGAAAGCTGCAGGAATGGTTTGCAGCATATATTGGATCGACTGCGATAACCGATGTGCTGACACAGGATGAGATCGGGCAGCTCATCGGCCTTCGCCGTGAAACGGTCAATCGTCTGCTGCGGGCGCAGCAGAGATAAGAGCAGCTAGCTTATCGTTTCAAGTTCCAGGCTGGCTGAGGGACCAAAAAATTCATAGTGAATGTCCGAATCTGCAACGCCCATTTGCTGTAGAGAACGATTAATTGCCGCCATGAATGGAGTCGGACCGCAGAAATAAAATGCAGCGTCAGTATCCGCAATAATGGATTGCAGCCAAGGCAGATCGATATAACCTTCCTTATGGAAAAGCTGCTCTTTCAGGTCTGTTTCTGTCGGCTTCACGTAGCAATAGTAGACAGAGACTTGAGGGTGCTCATTCGCAAGTAGATTCACTTGCTCCCTCATGGCATGGACATCACCGTTCTGGGCGGAATGTATAAAGGTTACCTGACGTTTCGAATCATGTTCGGTTAGTGTATTTAACATACTGAGCATCGGCGTGAGCCCAACACCTCCGCTAATCAATACGACGGGACGCTCATCCGCTCTATTCAGAATAAAGTCTCCCGCAGGAGCGGATAGCCATAAAGTGGCACCCTCAACAATATGCTGGTGCAGGTAGGTCGATACTTCGCCAGCGGAACGGTCTAGATAAGCATCCTCGCGTTTTACAGTGATTCGGTAATAGGGCATTCCAGGTGCATCGGATAAGCTATATTGGCGTATTTGCGTGTGTTCAACGCCGTCCTTTTTGATTTTGACGCTTACGTATTGGCCGGGTTCAAAGCTTGCAATGGATTCGCCATCTTCCGGAACCAAATAGAAAGAAGTGATTACATGGCTCTCCTGCACCTTCCGCGCCACTCGAAAAGCACGGAAGCCCTCCCAGCCGCCCGCCTGCGAATGAGTATTCTCGTACATTTCTTGCTCAATGCTTATAAAAGCATCCGCAATTATGCCATAAGCCTCCGCCCATGCATTTAATATTTCATCCGTAGCAGCTTCTCCAAGCACATCATTAATCGCCATCAGCAAGTATTTGCCGACAATCGGATAGTGCTCTGGCTTCACTCCTAAGCTGCGATGCTTATGTCCAATTTGCTTCACAACCGGAATAATAGCTGCAAGGTTCTCGATATGCAGCGCTGCTGCATAAACGACATTGGCAAGCGCGGCCTGTTGTCTGCCTTGCTTTTGGTTAGCATGATTGAACAGGTTCAGGAGCTCAGGATGATTGGTGAACAAAAGCTGATAGAAGCGTTTCGTAATCGTCACGCCGTGAACCTCTAATACAGGAACCGTAGATTTAATAATTTGAATACATTGTGCACTTAACATGAATAACCCCTCCAATGTCTGTTTGCATCTAATATGCATAGTATAGACCTTAGAATGCACATAGCCCTGTGATTAGGATCACAGCAATTTGCAACGATTTGTGACATTTAGAGGGTTCTCTACAGATAGTAGTTTATTTTGTTTTTTACCAATCGGTATTGACAGTAATTTCTATGGATGGTAAAGTGACTAATATATTTTAGCGAGAGGAGGGTTACGTTACATGAACACTTACGATTACAATCAATTTGCAGCGAAGAATAACCATCATTTGAACATGAATAACGTAATCCATCCGCGCGTTGTTTCACTTTGATTAAGGGTAAACCCCATCATCAGAGGCGCATGATTACGTCATCGTAATTATGCGCCTTTTCTATGACCTCGCGAGACTTGACTATGTTCTAAGTCGCGTTTTTTTGAGGGGAAGAAGCGTGTCGTTACGACGACACGCTTTTTTTGTGTTCTCGGGAGTAAATCGAAGGTAAACGAAGCTTGGATGGATAGCGGAAGGTGTGGTAGAGAAGCATGTTTAGTGTACTCAAAAAATTAAGTTGGTTTTTTAAATTGCATTGGAAGCGTTATACGGTTGCTATAACACTTCTAGTTCTAACAGGAATTATTGATGTCATCCCGCCTTGGCTTATTGGCTATACGATTGATGGCATACATCAGGATTTACTCGGTCAAGCCGATTTTAATCGCGTTCTTTACGGCTGGATCGCACTAACGGTAGTAGGCTATGTCATTACGTACATATGGCATTACAAGCTGTTTGGCGGAGCATTCGTGCTGGAGAAGCTGCTGCGGTCGAGATTGATGGGACATTTTTTACGAATGACCCCCACCTTTTATGAACGCAATCGGACGGGCGACCTTATGGCACGCTCGACCAATGATTTAGGAGCAGTTGCGCAGACAGCCGGCTTCGGTATTTTGACGCTAATCGATTCGACCTTATTTATGATTACGATTCTAATTGTTATGGCAGGCTTGATAAGCGTGAAGCTTACGCTTGCCGCATTGCTGCCGCTGCCGCTTATGGCGCTTGCGATGAAGCATTATGGTAAAAAAATTCACGAACGTTTCATGGACGCGCAAGACGCATTTGGCGATTTGAACGATCAGGTGCTGGAATCGGTATCTGGTGTTCGCGTCATTAGAGCATTCGTTCAGGAAGAAGCAAGCGAAGCGCGTTTCAGCGCCAAAACAAATGAAGTGCTTAACAAAAATATTGCTGTTGCGCGCATCGACGCGTTATTCGAGCCGACGATGAAAATACTCGTTGGAACAAGTTATTTGATCGGGCTTTGTTATGGCGGATATCTTGTATTCCATAATGAAATTACGCTCGGGGAGCTCGTATCCTTCAACGTGTTTCTTGGTATGCTGATCTGGCCGATGTTTGCAATCGGTGAGCTCATTAACATTATGCAGCGCGGTAATGCTTCGCTCGATCGTGTAAGTGAAACACTTGGCTATAAGCCTGATGTTGCTGATGCAGCAACGCAGGTGAAAGTAGATGAACCAACGTCCGTTGAATTCAAAAATGTGACGTTCCGTTACCCGTCTTCCCAAGTCGACAACTTGGTTGATCTCTCCTTTGCGTTATCGCAGGGGCAGACGCTTGGTATCGTAGGCAGAACAGGCAGCGGCAAGACTACATTGCTGAAGCAGCTGCTTCGGGAATATCCACTTGGACGCGGCAGTATTCATATATCTGGAGAGCCGCTTGGCAGCTTGAAAATTGATGACATGCTGGGCTGGGTCGGATATGTGCCGCAGCAGCCGATCTTGTTCTCGAAGACGATTCGCGAAAACATTTTCTATGGCCTAAAAGAAGGCACAGACGCCGATTTGCAGCGAGCACTCGAGCGGGCTTCATTCGCCAAAGATATTAAATTTTTGCCGGATGGACTAGAGACGATGGTAGGCGAGCGAGGCGTGGCATTGTCCGGCGGACAGAAGCAGCGCGTAAGTATTGCGCGTGCCCTTATCGCCGATCCGGAAATATTGCTAATGGACGATGCTTTGTCAGCTGTTGACGGGAAGACGGAATCCGAGATTATTGAGGGCATCCGTACAGAAAGAGCAGGCAAGACGACATTCATTACGACGCACCGGTTATCCGCAGTACAGCATGCGGACTGGATTATCGTGCTCGACGAAGGACGAATTGTGCAAGAAGGCACGCATGAGCAGTTGCTGGAGATGGGCGGCTGGTATCGCGAGCAGTATGATCGTCAGCAGCTTGAGGCTATTATTGAAACGTAATAAATTGGAGGCGTGAAGAGCAATGGGCAACACAGGAAAACGATTGTTTCAATACGCCATGCTTTATAAAAAACCGATCCTGCTTGCGCTTCTTCTGCTCGTGCTTGCTGTATGCGCAGAGCTTGCAGGACCGCTAATTGCAAAACGGATGATTGACCAGAATATTCTCGGCATCGAGAAGAAATGGCATGAAGTCGAAGCAAAACAAGAGTATGCGGTTCTTTATAAAGATAAATGGTATAAGCGCGAGGATCACTTTGCCGCTTCGGAACAGAAGGGCAAGGAGGTTCGCGTGCTGCAGGTTGGACGCAAATTTTATTGGCTGGAGGATGCGCTGGCATCCGATCAAGGCAAACGTGTCGTAGAGGGGAACAACCTCGCGGTGACAAACAAGGAAACAGGCGAAACGGTCTCGTATCCAGTAACACAGCTTACATCACAAGAGCTGTATTCCTTCTATAAGCCGGAGTTTCCGGCGTTAATGAGGCTAGCAGCTATGTATTTCGGATTTTTGCTGCTCGTAGCTGTCTTCACCTACGGACAGCGGCTAATGCTGCAAACGTCAGCGAATCGTATCGTGCGCAAGATGCGTACGGATATCTTTGCTCACACGCAGCGGCTGCCGGTCAATTATTATGATAATTTATCAGCTGGGCAGGTTGTCTCGCGGGTGACAAATGATACAGAAGCTATACGCGAGCTGTATGTCGCAGTACTGGCGAATTTCTTTACAGGTGTTATTTATATGGTGGCTATTTATGGAGCCTTGTTCTTGCTTGATGTGCGCTTGGCGCTTCTGGCTTTGCCGCTTGTGCCAATCCTCATCATTTGGATTATCGTTTACCGGAAATTCGCTGCTCGTTATAACCGTATCATTAGATCAAAGCTGAGTGAAATCAACGGAATGATCAATGAATCGATACAAGGGATGACGATTATCCAGGCGTTCCGCCGTCAGAAGGAAACGACGAAGGAATTTGAGGAAATGAATGAGCATTATTATAAATATCAAAACAAGCTGCTCAGCCTCAACTCGGTAACATCGCATAATCTTGTCAATGTTATACGGAATACATTGTTCCTCATTGTACTCATTATGTTCTGGGGCGATTCACTCCGCGGAGCGGTATCGGTCGGCGTGCTTTACGCATTCATTGATTATATGAACCGTATGTTTGCGCCGATCGTTGGTATCGTAAACCAGCTATCCAATCTCGAGACGGCACGCGTATCTGCAGAGCGAGTATTTAAGCTGATGGACGAGGAAGGAATCGATGTCGTTTCCGGCAAAATGGACCGATATAAGGGCGATGTTAAGTTCGAGGATGTTTCTTTTGCTTATAAGAAGGATGAATATGTGCTGAAAAATATTTCCTTCCACGCTCAACAAGGCCAGACGGTTGCGCTAGTAGGCCATACCGGCTCAGGCAAAAGCTCGATTCTTAATCTGTTGTTCCGTTTCTACGATTCGAATGAGGGCAAGATCATCGTAGATGGCACTGATGTACGCGATATGCCGAAGCAGCTGCTAAGGCAGCATATGGGTATCGTTCTTCAGGACCCATTCCTATTTACCGGAACGATCGCATCGAACATTAGCCTTGATAATCCAGAGATTAGCCGCGAGAAAATTGTACAGTCGCTGCGTGACGTTGGCGCTTACGACATGTTCAGTCAGTTCCAAGGCGGCATTGATGCACCTGTTATTGAGAAGGGAAGCACACTGTCTGCTGGTCAAAGGCAGCTGATTTCCTTTGCAAGGGCGCTTGCTTATGATCCCGCTATTCTTATTCTCGATGAGGCAACAGCCAGCATCGATACAGAGACGGAAGCGATCATTCAAGAGGCGCTTGATGTACTGAAGAAGGGCCGCACGACGTTCGTCATCGCGCACCGCCTGTCGACGATTCGCAGTGCAGATCAAATTCTAGTGCTTGATCGCGGCGTCATTGTGGAGCGAGGCAGCCATGATGAACTTATGGAGCATCGCGGCAAATATTACGCGATGTATCAGCTGCAATTCGGCGCAGCATCTGCATCATAGAAAACGGCAAAAAAAGGCTAAGCGAGAGTCATCCCGCTTAGCCTTTTTTATTTGGGCAGATATTATCGTTTGTTAGTACATCAGGTCTTGAAGCGGCTGATCGCCTCATTCAAGGTAGAAGCTAAATTACGCAGCTGCTCGGAGGAGCTTGCAACCTCCTGCATGGAAGCAAGCTGTTCTTCTGACGCCGCAGCGACACGCTGCGAGTTTCCTGCGGAATTAGCCGTTATGCCCTCAAGCGCATCTAGCGAAGCTGCAATTTGCTCGCTGCCAGCTGACATTTGCTCCGACGCTGCGGATACTTCTTGTACTTGACTGGAAACATCACGAATGGAAGTAACGATAGAGCGGAAGGACTCGCCGGCTTGCGCCGAGATGTTAGAGCCGAAACGAGCGGCTTCCACAGACTGCTCCATTGACGAAACGGCTGTTGCAGCATAACTTCCGATGCTATGCAGTATAGTTCCAATCTGCTCGGAGGATTCCTTGGAGCGTTCAGCCAGCTTGCGGATTTCATGGGCAACGACAGCAAAACCTTTGCCGTGCTCGCCGGCACGCGCCGCTTCAATAGATGCATTAAGCGCAAGCAGATTAGTCTGATTGGCTACATCGCCGATCAAGGCGAGGATGCCGCCAATTTTGTCACTCTGCTCCTTCAACTCATGCAAGGTCGTTACCGTTTCGACTACATTGGACTCGATAGTATTCATTTGATGCAATGTTTGATCAATAACGGTCTCGCCTTCCGTAGCCATTGCCGTAGTGTCCGCTGCCAGATCAGATACAGAAGAAGTCGACTCTGCAATTCTTTGAATGCCGATCGTCATTTCTGTCATCGCGCGCTGGCACTCTTGCAAGCTTTGCAGCTGTGTTTCAGAGCCGGAGGCAACTTCTTGAATAGCCTCGGTTACTTCTTCAGTCGCACGGGAGGTCTGCTCTGCACTCTGCTGCATGTTGAAAGCCGAGCCAGCCACCTCATCGGATGTTATTCGAATGCTGCCTGTAAGCTGGCGAAGGCTTGCGATCATTTCATTAAAGGCGATAGAAACTTGAGCTATTTCATTGCCTCCTTTGACCGCAACGGCAAGCGTCAAGTCGCCTTTCGCTGCTAATGAGGATACTTCCGCAAGTCGTTTGAGCGGCTTCAACGTCATTCTTACGAGTACAACAATGATAAGTATGGCAATAAAGGCTAGCAGCGCTGCAATCCCTATGCTTTTCCAAAACATAAGATTTAAGGCATCATCAATTTGTTTGAAATCAACGTCGATGCCAAATATGCCGATTAATTTGCCGCTTGGGTCTTTTACGCGGGCTAAATAAGAAATCCACTGCCCATATTCATCTGTAACGACTTCAGTCAAAGCTGATCCCTCATTTAGGGCATCATCAATTTTACCAGCGAACTCGTCACTCATTTCATACTCATCTCCAGGACCAAGGCCTGCGGCGGAGAGAGACTCATTGCTCTGCATCATCTTTATAAATTTCTTTCCGTCGCGTTCAATCACCTCAGGCATATACACATATGCATTTGCGACGATATCGTTCTTAATCATGACGTCGAGCTGCAGCTTAAGCATCTTGAACGTAGCATTATTGGTATCACGCCCAGCGGATACTTCGTTGTATCCAAAAGTAACCAGATCATGACCAGCTTCGATTTGATAACCAAGCGTTTGTCCAATCCGTTCAATTTCATCTAAATAGGATTTTTTCTGCGAGCTGTAGGATAAATACTCGGTGACGCTAATGACAATAACGAGGAGAATGGCTAATACGATGGAGCTGGTAACGACTAAACTTCTGTCCTTAATTCGGAACATGCAATCACACCCCATAATGAAAAGTTAAGATAAGATAAGTTATCGTCGAATTATGTCGAAAAATGAATAGTAACAATACAGTCCATTTTTTTACAATTCAATGAATGACATCTGTTATTACAATAACAAACTTTTATTAGAGAAATACGGGGCTTTATGTTAGAAAAGTGTTCAATTGCAGCATGTCTTCAGCCAACATTCAGCGGGGATTAAAGGAGGCTTAAGTTTTATTGTCTATGCTAGGTCTTGTAACAACAAATTTGAAAGCGAAAGGTGGAATATTCAATGAAGAGAGCAAAAGCTATAACAGCAGGTGCTATTGCGCTAACGCTTGCCTTAGGGGGCGGAGGCCTATGGGCTAGCCAATATGTAAATGCGGCAGCAGCAAGCAGCGACACAAAGCAAGAGCAAGGTGCACAAGCAGATAGCAGCACAGCTAAGAAGGATCATGAAGGCAGACATGGCGGTTTCGGACGCGGCTTTCAACAAATACAGGAACAGTTAATAACGTACTTAGGGCTCGATGAAGCGGCGCTTCAGACTAAGCTGCAAACGTCAACGCTGGCAGAGGTTGCAGTCGCGAGCGGGAAAACGCGAGCTGATCTTAAGGCTAAGCTTGTTGAATGGCTGGAGGCAGCCGAAGCAGCTAATCCGAAACCTGACGCAAAAGTAGAAGCAGACAAGCTTGCAAAAACTGGACAACAGCAAGCAAAGCCGGATGCTGCTGCACAGGCGGAGAAGCTGCTTGATTCCAAAGGATTAGGTTTTGGCAAACATGGCGGCGGTGGTGAAAGAGGAGGCGGTTTTGAGAAAAACGTAGATGGCATAGCTGCAGCGCTAGGCATAACGGCAGATGTATTAAAGACGGAGCTTGAATCAGGCAAGACCTTGGCAGCAATCGCTGGGGAGAAGGGTGTTGCGATCCAAGTGATCATTGACGTGCAAGTAAAGGATCAAAAAGCGAAGTTGGCGGAGGAGCTGGCAGCGGGAACGATTACGCAGGAGCAATATGATACGAAGCTGGCTGAGGCTGTCGATCATGCAACAAAACATGTAAATGGAGAAATCCCAGCGCGTGGAGGTCATGGCAAGGGTGGACACGGCGGAAAAGGACCGCGTGGCGAACGTCCGAGTGATGCTGCAGTGAAAAGTGAATCCACAACGGATACCTCCGCAGCAGCAACTCCAGCTCCAACTGCATAACAGTTTTGTAGGCGAAATATTCAATAAGTCCGTGTAGACTTTAAAAAGATGAAGGAGCTGCTCCGCGGTCTATGACCTTGAGGCAGCTCCTTCATGTCTGTTGTCTCGCTTATTCATTCTTACCGAGAAGGAGTGCCAGCTCCTGTGGCGGCAGCGGTTTACTGAATAAATAACCTTGCAGCTCATCACACTGCAGCTCCGTACAGAAATTCGATTCGGCAATCGTCTCCACGCCTTCTGCAACAACCTTCATATTCATGCTATGTACAAGCTCAATAATTGCTTTGACGATCGATGATTTTTTCTCGTCATTCGTAATGCCTTGAATAAAGGAACGATCCAGCTTTACGTCTGATATAGGCAGGCGCTGCAGCTGATTCAAGGATGAATAACCCGTGCCAAAGTCATCGATTGATATTTGAATGCCAAGCCCCCGAAGGAAAAGAATGGTCTCGATCACTTGATCCATATTCCGCATAAATACACCTTCAGTAATTTCAAGGCTTACATATTGCGGATCAAGGCCGGTGTCCTTTAACGCTTTGACGATCATTTCAGATAAGTTTCCTTGGTAGAAATGTCTTGCTGAAATGTTCACTGAGACGCATATATACTGCAATCCTTCATCCTGCCAAGCTTTATTTTGCCGGCAGGCCTCATGGAAGACCCAGCTGTCAATATCTAATATAAAACCTGATTGCTCGGCAAGTGGAATAAACTTATCGGGCGGAATCATGCCAAGCTCGGGATGACGCCAGCGAATGAGCGCTTCAATGCCGCATAGCTCGCCGGTTGCAGCATTTATTTTTGGCTGATAATGTAGCGAGAACTGTTTGTTTTGCAGCGCATTATAAAGCCCGTTCTCGATCTGCATCTTCTCTGTCATCGCGGACACCAGCGTTGGCTTGAAAAACCGGTAGCAGCCGTCACCTTGCTCTTTGGCGCTATACATAGCAATATCGGCGTTTCGGATAATGGTATCCATATCGCTGCCATCCTGCGGGTACACGCTAACGCCGACGCTAACGGTTAAATAAAGCAGCGTTTCGTCGATCATAAAAGGCTCATTGAAGGAATCTACGACGGCTTGGGCATTTGCAGCAAGTTCATCTTCATTCTCATACTGTCCGACAAATACAAACTCGTCTCCACCCAATCGGAAGACGTTGCATTCATCAAACACCGCTGCTCCGAAGCGTTCTGCTGCCTTGCCGAGCAAAATATCACCTACAGCATGTCCAAGCGTATCATTAATTTGCTTAAAGCGATTGATGTCAGCGAACATGATGGCTATCGGTTTTTTCATAGCAGCGTTCATAGTGATCATGTCTTGAAAATGGAGTGTGAATTGCAGCCTGTTCGGTAGACCAGTCAGCATGTCGTAATAGGCAAGCTGATGCAGTCTCTCCTCCGATTGCTGCAATAAATAAGTTTGAGCCTCCAGCCTCTCGTTGCTTCGCTGCGATTCTTGAAACATGTGAATGAGATTGGTAGACATATGCTTGAAATTAGCAATCAACGAATGAATTTCTACAATGCTGCTTCGTGGCCATTCCAATGTGTTCATCTCCTGAAGCTTTAGCGGAAGGTTCGTTGTTGCTCTCGCTAGCCGAGTTAAACTGCGAGAGAGCCACCAATTAATGAGATACGCTAGAATGACGGCAAAGAAGGCAAGCCCGATCATATAAACAAAATGAATAAAATATTTGGAAAACAAATATTTTTGATGGTTTTTAATGGGAAAGTCAATGTAAACAAGCCAATCTGTTGCCTGAAGTTTATCTTTATATATCAAATTTCCATCATACCAGGTCTGGAAATGCCAAGAGTATTTTTTTATGTCAGGCATGACTAAATACGATTTTTTGTTCATGGGAGTAATGCTGCTTTCTTTGGAGAAATCAAGCATTTCACCTACAGTCTCAGGCGCGCTGGATGCAATAACTTTATGGTCGGCGTTCGTCACAGATATGATAGAATTCCCGAAATGTTTGCCAAGGGCTAGTTGAAGGAAAGCAATCTGATCTTGCTTATCTAGATCTGTGCTAATCGCCTGCCATTTATCCAATGATTCTGAAATGCGATTGACTTCGATCGAGGAGATTCGCTCGGCATATAGACTTACTTCTTTAATTGAGCTCAAGCTGTTAATGAAAATGTTGAGTAAAAACGAAAGGAATACGATACCGATGGAGAAATGAAACAGTACCTTGCTGAAGGAATTTGGTCCTTGCTGCGAGCGGGCAAACCCACTCCATTTGCGCAGTGGCACGTACTGGTAGATAATCTCAGCGAACAGTGCGTTAAATAGGCCATTCATGGCAATAATTCCTGCAATAAGAAGCAAATCTTGCGTTATGAGCGTTGAATGAAAGGAGTAGAACCAATAGATAGTGGGCATTCCGACTAGAACCCAGAAAACGGCGTCAATCCCAAACAGTTGATTCTTGTATTTGCGAAGAAGCAAGCCCGTAAAGGCAGCTTCAATAAGGATGATGTAATGAAAGAGGGGCTGCTTTAATAAAAAAGTGCCTAGGAATAGGACAACTGCGCTCATTAAGAGTCCTGGCCAGTAACCGAATAATCGCAAGCCAAGAAGTGTAAATAGACTCGTTAATGAAAAGGTAATGCCATACAAAAATTGAAAATGGTTCGACTCGGCGATTAGCGCAAGAAGCGCACATAAGGCAAATGCGAAAGCAATCGTCAATTGTTTGTTGTGCTGCTGAAACAATGGGTTGCTCACCGTCGGCCTCCTGGAAGTGTGACAAAACCTTTTACGTTCAAATAAAAGGGTGCCGAAGCACCCTGACAAGGCTAGGAACGTAAAAAGAGTTTGATTATTTTCCCTGTTATTCGACAATTTTTTCTAATATCCTGCTTTTGTTTCAGGAAGATACTGTTAAACCTTTAAAATATCGTGATCCACATAACGTTCGCCGTTTAATTCGCTAATGATGTTAATGGCAGCTTTTGCCCCATCCCCTGCAGTAACGACAGCATGCACGCTTACGCCAGCAACCGTTCCTGCCGCCCAAATGTTGTCAATATTCGTTTTACCAGCCGCGTTGACCGCAATAACGGTTTTGATACGAGGCTCGGTACCCGGTTTTGTAGAGATCCCGATATGCTCAGCCAGCTCAGTCGAAACGCCTGTTGCAATAAGTACATGCTTTCCTTCATAGCTTCCGCCGTCTGTTTCCACCCGCAGGCCGTCAGTAATGGCAACGATATTTTGTACGGTTTCCTCCTTGAACTCTGCTCCGAATTTCTCAGCCTGTCGTTTGCCTGTATCCACAAGGTCAGGGCCGCCAATTTCTGATATTCCGTAGTAGTTCTCGAACCAAGCGCGTTTTGTCATTCCTTTGTTGTTCTCAAACACGAGCGTCTTTTTTCCTGCTTTTGCAGTAAAAATGGCTGCACTTGCTCCAGCCGGACCAGCACCAATAATAACGATATCGTACATACGACATACCTCCAATAATGGTTGGTTTGATTACTTCACTAGTATATAAACGGCAGCTTGAAAAAAGCAAATGGCTTGTCCTTCTCTTGTTCACATCTGTTCACAATATATTCTAAATTAAGGCGTTGTTTTAAATAAAATCGTTTGATATAGTTCTATTATCGAACTGTTTCATAATAGAATTAATTTCGTGGATATTTAGAAACTACATATAAAGGGGGACACCTGTGTGGATCGAGCATCATTGAAACAACTCATCGATCGCTACGAAGCGGCTAATTTTCTTGTAAACCGTCGATTAAATGCGATGATCCGCGAGTTAATGCCAGATGATCTAACGGTAGACCAGTTTGCGACACTACGTTATTTGCATTCGAAGGAAATGAGCACATCATCCGAATTAGCGGACATTTTTTGCGTGGGCAAAAGCTCAATAACCGCGATCATTACGCGATTATTTGATAAAAACTTGATTCAAAGATTTCCAGATGAGAAGGATCGCAGGGTCATCTATTTAGCGCTAACCGAGGAAGGCAAGCAGGTTTGCGACCTCATGGAGGATAAGATACAAGTGCTGCTGGCCAAATACATTAATCGTTTTGAAGAGCAGGAAGCGAACTGTTTTATCGAAACCTTCGAGAAGCTTGCTAAAGAAATGATGAATCCATAGTTTTATTATATTTGAGGGGGAACAAAGATGAGAACCGTTTTGAAATTTAGATGGTTTGTCCTTATATTGTGGCTTGCTGCTGCCGTAGGTTTAATGCTCAGCGCGCCGAATATGGAAGAGCTTGTTCGTACGAAAGGGCAAATCAACGTGCCTGATGGATATTCTTCGTCAGTCGCCAGGGACTTGGAGAACTCGATTGGCGGAGGCGATAATGCAGGCGCCAGCAGCGGAATGCCAACTGTACTTGTATTCCATAAGGACGGCGGTCTGAAGGATGCCGATTTAGCGGAAGTGAAGAG
Source organism: Paenibacillus sp. NRS-1760 (assembly GCF_050467785.1). NCBI lineage: Bacteria > Bacillati > Bacillota > Bacilli > Caryophanales > Paenibacillaceae > Paenibacillus > Paenibacillus sp. NRS-1760. Next base: position 398,730 of record NZ_JBITPK010000008.1, read on the forward strand.
AGGAATCGATGAGCTGAAGAGCAAAGGCGAGGCTATCGGGGTTCTCTCCGTGACGACTCATTTTGATACCAAAGAGCTTGAGGAGCAAATGGTATCGAAGGATGGAAGCACCATCCTTGCGCTCGTTAATGTCGAGGCTGGCGACCGTGAGCTTGCTGAGCTGAGAGACGGTCTCTATGAGACGATTTCAGATGTGAAAGTGGAGCATTATTATACAGGGAACTGGCTTATTTCTGAGGATGTTGTACAAAGCTCGCAGGAAGGGCTTAAGAAAACCGAGTTTATTACGCTTGGATTTATTTTAATTATTTTGTTTGTTGTATTCCGTTCTGCGATTGCGCCTCTCGTACCGCTAGTGGCCGTTGGATTTACTTATTTAATATCACAATCCGTTATTGCGTTTTTAGTCAAATATTTTGATTTTCCGCTTTCCAACTTCACGCAAATTTTCTTAGTTGCCGTATTATTTGGGATCGGCACAGACTATTGCATCCTGCTCATTAGCCGCTTCAAGGAAGAGTTGACGCATAGCGGCGGCGACAAGACAGAAGCGATTGTTCAAACTTACCGTACTGCGGGAAGAACCGTATTATTTTCTGGCTTAGCTGTGTTGGTGGGATTCTCTGCAATCGGATTCTCGACGTTTATGCTTTACCGCTCTGCCGTAGCCGTTGCAGTTGGTGTTGCGGTACTGCTTATTGCATTGTTTACGATCGTGCCGTTTTTTATGGCGGTGCTGGGTACAAAATTGTTTTGGCCGGCGAAAGGCTCGCTTGAGCATAAGCCGAGCAAGCTTTGGGGTACGGTGGGTAAGTTTTCACTAAAACGCCCTTTGTGGGCGCTCGTTATTTTGGCAGTAATTATCGTACCTTTCCTTACAGCGTATAAAGGTACAATTTCTTTTAACTCGCTGGATGAGATTGGCGATAAATATGACTCTGTTAAAGCGTTCAACATTATTGCGGATAGCTTTGGACCTGGTGATTCACTGCCTACTACCGTTGTTGTCAAAGCTGATAAACCGATGGACACACCTGAGGGGCTTGCTGTACTAGAGCAAATCAGCCGCGAGCTTGCGAATTCTGGAGGCATCAAGGCCGTTCGCAGTGCAACTCGTCCGACAGGTGATGTAATGGAGCAATTTCTCGTGGCAGATCAAGTAACCACCCTTGAGAGTGGGCTTGGTCAAAGCGGCGAAGGCTTGGGCAAAATCGGTGATGGTCTCTCCGAGGCAAGCAGCGCGTTAAGCGAGAATAAGCCGAAATTAAATGAAGCTGTTGACGGCGCCGGTAAGCTCGTTAATGGTACGAATGAGCTGAAGGCTGGGATTGTACAGCTTGGCGCAGGTTTGAAGAAGATTCAGCAAGGGCTGCAGGATGGATCTGCAGGTGCGGGAGAGCTTAGCGAGGGCTTGAAGCAGGCGCAGGCGAGTGCGGAGCAGCTGGCAGGCGCGAGCCGTAAATTGCTTAGCAGCTACGAGCAGCTAGGCGGCGGTCTTGGACAGCTTACAGGTGCATATAGCGCGATTGCATCTGAACAGGAGAAGCTTGCGAGCGGGTTATCCGGCGTACAGCAAAGTCTGACTGCACTTCAGGAAAGTCACCCAGAGCTGCAAACCGATGAGACTTTTAAACAAACCATGCTTGCTCTTGGAAATCTCCAGCAAGGAGCAGCAGGAATCAGCGGTCAGTTGTCTCAGCTTAATGAGCAGCTGACAGGCATTTCAGCGGGAATGACACAAGCGAATGCCGGTTTCTTGCAAGCAAGTGAAGGGCAAACGGCGCTAGCTTCGGGTCTTGGCAAGCTTGCTGCAGGACTTGGAGAACTGCAAAAAGGAATTGAGCAGGCAGCCGCAGGCCAAGGTCAAATTGTATCGAAGCTGCCTGGTGTCACGCAGGGCTTTAATGAACTATCAGATGGACAGAAGGAACTGCAGGCAGGGTTTGCATCGCTAAACGATCAGCTGGGCGAATTGACCGGCGGTTTGGATCAAAGCGTTGACGGCTTAACGAAGGTAACCGATGGACTCACATCCGCGGGCGGATATTTGAATAGTCTAGCGGAATCGCCGAATAAGCAAATGACGGGCTTTTATATTCCAGAGGAAGCCATTGCGAACAAGGAATTTCAGGCTGCCCTTAATGTGTATATGTCGGAGGATCGCCAAACAGCGAAGTTCGATGTCATATTTAAAGGCAATCCGTATGCACAGGAAACGATGGCGCAAATCGACGGACTGGAAGCAGCTGTTCACCGCGCGATTCAAAACACCGATTATAACGGATCACAGGTAGCTGTCGGCGGTGTAACGAGTATGAATAACGATTTGAGCAATATTTCAGCGTCGGATTATTCGCGTACGGTTATTCTCATGCTCATCGGCATTTCAATTATCCTTATCCTTTTGTTCCGCTCGATCGTCATGCCGCTTTATATGATCGCATCGCTTCTCGTTACGTTCTATTCCTCAATGGCGATTGCAGAAGTCATATTCGTAAGGCTGCTTGGGCAGTCGGGAATTAGCTGGGCGGTTCCATTTTTCGGGTTCGTCATGCTCGTCGCACTAGGAATTGATTATAGTATTTTCTTGATGGATCGCTTTAAAGAATACCGCCATCTGTCGCCTCAGGAAGCCATTTTGGAAGCGATGAAAAACATGGGTACGGTTATTATGTCTGCAGCCGTTATTCTAGGCGGAACATTCGCAGCGATGCTTCCTTCAGGAGTGATGTCACTCCTGCAAATTGCAACTATTGTGCTTTGTGGACTGTTCATCTATGCATTGTTGATGCTTCCATTATTCATTCCAGTTATGGTACGCACTTTCGGTCCTGCTAACTGGTGGCCGTTTATGGGACGCAAACAGGATGCTGAGAAAACGGATCGTTTGCATAGCGGTCAAACGCTTAAGGGTCACCATGTTTCGCATGATTCAACTCACTAGTTAATAAAGCAGGGTTATCCAGGGTCTTTGGTGCATGACAAAGACCTATGCGATAACCCTTTTCTTGTTACTTAACGTCCGGCCAATTCGTATGGAACTATAGCTGCATTCGCATTTTTCACGGACCCATCGAGAAAGGCGCTGATTTGCTGCTGCTGCTCAGTTAACAGACGCTGCAGCTCTTCTGCTTGCTCTTTGCTTGCGGATGCTTCTTGTTCGGCGCGTGTTACCAGCTTAAGCAGATTAAAGGATTCAATCGATAATCCAAGCTTAATCCGAATTTTCTCATTCCGGAACGATTCGGCTTTTGGCGATGGGCTGCTGCCCTCCGCTTTATTGTACTTTGTTTTCTCAGGAAGCAGCTGTAATGCTGCACGACCTTGCTCGGTAATTTTATAGACTTTTTTGGCGCCATCCTCTAAGCGAACGGAGACGAAGCCGGATCCCACAAGCATTTGAAGCGTGGGATAAATGGAGCCGGCACTGGGTACATAAAGTCCGCCAGATTGCTCCTCTAGAGCCTTCATCATCTGGTAGCCGTGCATTGGCTGGTCGATGAGCAGCTTCATAAGTGCAGCCTTCACGCCGCCGCGGCCAAAATAACGCTTGCTGCTGCGCGGATTGACTTTAGGCTCTTCCTTGCTATGTTGATGATGCTCTTTGGAAACATCGTTAGTAGACATCTTCAAGTTAAGTCACCTCGATCTTTATGATAAGGAAAGCTTTTGTTTTTCAATGCTTGAGGGTGAAGTGAAACGTAAGGGATCGCTCATCAACTGTCATTTGGAATAAGCTTACTCTACTTACAGCATTGACAATGATAATTATTATTATTTACAATTTATAAAATAATATTGTTTATCAAGGATGTGAGCGCGCATGTCGCAGCAACCGAATCAAACAAAGTACGGTGAAATGTTCTATATTGGCACGGAGGAAGTTAAGCTCCCGTCGCTGCACCATATGCAGTTGAACAATCGAGAGGAGCAATGCTTTGCGTTTGTGCTTCAACATAAAATAAAAGTTTCCATTGTGAAGAAGGGGCAGCACACGACTAAAAAAGCCGTTGGCGGTGAGCTGTTTCTCATTCCGTCCCATTGTGAATGTACGCTGCTTAATGAGGGCAACCATCTAGCTGAAATCGTACTTATTCGCTTCCGAAGCGGTTCGACAGCAGCAGGCGCGGAGATGCTCCCTTACCGAGACAGTATGGGATTAAAACTGCTGAGGCTGCCGCAGGCGAGAAGCTGGCTTCAGGACTTTCAAAGCGACTGCGGTACTGATGATGTGGTTTTATACTATCAGCTGCAATCACAGCTTTATGCAATGGTGGCTGCGCTCATTCAGTCCGTCCAGCAGCCGAGAGAGACCGAAGCTGGTTTAATTGGCTACGTCGAGCAAGCCAAGCAGTTTATGATTGAGCAGTTAAGTACACCGATGGATATGGAGGAGCTCGCAAGATCCTCAGGGGTGAGTACAAGCCGTTTTTATCAAGCCTTTCGCAGTTATACAGGACTTACACCGCTTAAATATATGACCAAGCTGAGGCTCGATGCTTCTATGCGCATGCTCTCGGGTACGTCCTCTTCCATCGTCGACGTGGCCCATTCCGTCGGCTATCCTGACGAGTACTATTTTAGCCGGCTGTTTAAGAAACATATGGGACTGGCTCCTACGGAATATGCCCAGCTTGCGAAGAAACGAGTAGCCACGCTTGTATCTGTGTTCGCGGGCGACCTATCAGCTATCGGAATGCCTACTTGCTTGTCCTTTATTCGTTTGAGCACTCATCAGCATGAACGGGTGCTCCAGCAGCTGCGTGAAGCGGAGCCGGATCTCATATTGGCAGGAATGCTGGATGAGGAAATGTACGCGGCATGTTCGGCTATCGCTCCGGTTCTAATGCTCGATTGGAAGGCTTATTCCTGGAAGGAGCGGCTGCTTGAGATAAGTAATGCATTAGGCTTGTCCACCGTAGCAGAGCGCTGGTTGTCCTATTATGAGATGAAGGTGCAAAACGCGCGTGAGCAGCTCAAAAATAGTCTAGGCGATGAGCCTATCTTAATTGTTCATGCCGGAAAAACGGGCTTTCGAATATTTGGCCCGCGCCGCCGCAAGATGAAGGACCTTTTTTATGACGATTTGCAAATGACCTATCCGAAATCGGCACACCAGATCGGATTTCTTGATACGAGCTCGCTAAGGGAGATCGCTGAACTAGGCTGCAGCAGCGTTCTCTTCCTCGTACCAGCGGAGGCTTCCCGTGATTATTGCAATCAGCTGGAGGAGGGCTGGCGCCGATTGAGGGAAAAGGATGCACGCAGAAGATGTATCTTTATCGGCTATCACGACCGGCTGAACTATAATCCGACCGTCCACGATGGGCTCATCGATGAGACAGTGAGGCATTTGATGAGTTGCGCGCAATAAATGAGGGCGCTCGTTCCATTTTATCTGTGGTATTCTGCAAAAAAAAAGAAGAGGTCAGCTGTATTGATTGAAGCGCATGTAGCCGATAAATAAAGTAATGGTTATGCATCATTACTTTATGATCGGGAGGGAATTTATGAAGCTCAATCTAATGGGCAAAGCACTATACCCGCTCTCGTTAATTATCATGATATCTTTCATAAGCGGTTGTACGCTTAATCCAAATAGTCCGGAACCGCTTGAACAGACACCAGCTCCGAATAAGGTGACTTTAAAAATTGTTGAGAGCCTAATGACGCCTCTACGGACAGTGGAATTAGACAAATTGATTGCACAATTTGAGCTCGACAATCCAACCATTGAGATTGTGAGAGTTTCGTCAGAATACGAGACCGCTGATCAGACGATCTTGACGATGCTGGAGCAGAACCAAGCGATTGATATTGTTGAGGTGCGGGACGTTACGGTACATCAGCTTGCGGAAAGTGGTCTGATAACCAGCTTGGAGAGTTATATTTCATCATGGAGCAATTATATGCTGCTTAACAATAATGCAAAGCTGATGTCTAGAGATGCAGGCGATGTTGCTTATTATATTCCGAGCAGTCTTTATCAAGTGCAGCTTTATTATCGCAAGGATTGGTTCGATGCCAAGGCGCTGCAAGTGCCAGAAACATGGGAGCAGCTCTTCTTTGTCGGCAAGCAATTGACGAAGCCGATGGAGAGGATATACGGCTTTTCCTTTCGAGGAGGCAGTGGTGCCGTTAATACGTTGTCTTCAATCGTTCAGGACTATAACGGAGAGAACGTCGATATAAGCGATTCCATGTTTAATACGGATGGCTCGACGATATTCTCAGGCAAGCGGGCAGCAGAGGCTGTTGAGCTTTACAAGAAGATTTATACAGAGATCTCAGATCCTGCGTCCATAGATTGGGGCTTTAATGAACAGGTTCAAGCATTTGTGAACGGCAATGCGGCTTTGCTTATCCAAGACTCAGACGTGATAGAGATGATCAAGGAAAAGCTGGAGAGCAGCCAGTGGGCAACAGCCCCTTTGCCTACAGGGCCTGATGGGATCTCTCATTACAACGTTGGTGCAGCCGGCTGGGGGATTGCTTCCCAGTCTAAGCATAAGGATGAGGCTTGGAAATTCATTTCCTATTTGTCATCGATTGAGAACAATCGTGCCTTTGCTGATGCCTCAGGCGTTATATCCATCTATAACAATACGATTGAAGAGGAAAAGTATTCTACAGGGCCGTATGCCCCTTATATGCTGATGGCAAATGACCCCGATCGGTTTCAGGGCGTAAAAAAACCGAGCTATTATAAAAATTACAGTCAATTTTTTCAAATGGGAACGGATTTGGGTCGACAACATTTGATGAATATCATTTCTACGGAGGAATTGCTTAAGCAGTTCGATGATTTTTGGCGGAAGCAAGGAAAACAGGAGCGAGATTAAATGACTGGAGGATGCTGTAGGCATGTTAGTTTCAAATGCCCAGCACCTCCTTTTTTAATTGGATGGATAGGCGATGTGATCTCGTATGAAGCGAGTTGCACAGGGCAACATGTAAGGATAGAGCTTGTGCCTTGACCAGAGTGCAGAGCCGCATATACGATAGTAGAAGTTATCTTTTTTTATCGCTGGCTAGCGATTGCAAGACAATAAGGAGGAACATTAGTGAAGCAGTTATTGGTTGTTTTTACAGGCGGGACCATTGGAAGCAAAAAGCAGGGAAACGGCATCGATGTTAATGACGCGGGATCTTATTCGCTTATAGATGATTATATCAACAGTGCTGAGCAGCGCGATGATGTTAGACTTGATGCGATACAGCCGCTTAACTTGTTAAGTGAAAATATGACGACCGAGGATTGGATTGCGCTTGCAGAGGCTGTCCATGGGATAGATACCGACTCGTATGCTGGGATAGTCATCACCCATGGTTCAGATACGCTGGCTTATAGCGCAGCGATGATCGGTTATTTGTTCACAGATACAAAAATTCCAATTGTGCTGACCGCCAGCAATTACCCGGTTGCCGATGAAAGAAGCAATGGGCGCCGTAATTTTGCAAATGCAATCGATTTTGTAGTGGATGCACAGCTGCCGGGCGTATTTGTCGTTTACGAGGATGACAAAGGGGATGCACTTGTTTACTTAGCAACTAGAGTTACGCAAGCGATGTCCTTTACGGATCAATTCGGCAGCCCCTACGGCGTGCCGTACGGAAAGATGGCAGATCGAGTGTTCAACTGGCTGGAGCATGAGAGAAATCCAAGACCGGAAGCGCTGAGTACTAAGCCTAAAGCGTCGTTTGCATGGGAGCCGGACACCCTTAAGCTCGATTCCAGCATCGTCTATATTCGGCCATATCCGGGCTTGAATTATTCGCTGTATGATTTTACAACGATTCGGCCGAAGGCGATCCTCCATGATTTGCATCATTCGGGTACTGCAAGCGCAATAGAAGCAGGGCCGTACTCGCTTCCTGCGTTTATTGCAAACTGTAAAAAGCTTGGCATCGATGTATACATATGTCCGATCCGAGATCGTTCGGCAGCCCTATATTCGTCGTCACTGCGCCTTATTGAAGCGGGTGCCATTGTAATTGAGAAGCTGTCGGTTGAGGCTGCAATAACGAAGCTCATGCTCGCATATGGTCTATATGATGATAAAGCACAGGCAAAAGCTTTCGTAACGGAAAGTGTTTTGTATCACGAACATAACGAGGTGTAAAATGATTATAGAAAAGCTGGTGCTTTTGACAGAAAAAGCAGCAAGCATTTTGCCTTTTTATAGGGATGTGCTGGCATTGCCGGTTATTCGCTCCGAGAAGGACAGCTTTACCGTTCAGGCAGGCTGGAGCGAGCTGACTTTTCAAGAGACTGGTGATCAAGCTGCTGAAGCGTATTGTTATCACTTTGCCTTTACGATTCCAGAGAATAAGCTTGAGGAAGCAAAAAAGTGGATCGAAGCGCTTGTTCCGATTGGTACGGAGGCAGGTCAGGATGTGTCGTATAGTGAATCATGGAACTCGCATTCTGTTTATTTTGAAGACCCGTCGGGTAATATTTTAGAGCTGATTGCCCGCCATACGATGGATAACGGTGTTGACCGTCCCTTTGACCCGCAGCAAGACATTCTTTGTATCAGTGAAATTGGCATAACGACCAGCGACGTTCCTACAGCAGTCGATCAATTTGCAGAGCTTGGCATCATGACCTATAGGACGCGCAATGACAATTTCAATCCAATCGGCGATGATAATGGTATATTTATAGTGGTTGGAAAAGGAAGACGCTGGCATTTTACGAACAAAACCGCAGAGAGCTTCCCAGTTGTTGTGACCGTGCGCGGGCTGGGTGAGCTGTACTTGGTGGAAGGCGAGCAAGGCTTGTTGATTGAAAATAAAAAGTAGAGGAGCATTCAACGATGGGAGAACATTTAAAAGTAGGGGACCAGGTCCCGAATTTTAAGCTGCAAGCATCCAATGGCAAAGAAGTTGAGCTTGCGGATTACTCAGGCAAGAAGCTCGTTATTTATTTTTATCCGCGCGACATGACGCCTGGCTGTACGACTGAATCATGTGATTTTCGTGACTTTAATGGCGAGTTCGGCACGAACAACACGGGGGTAATCGGAATCAGCCCAGATGATCTTGCCTCCCATGAGCAATTCGTAGACAAGCATGAGCTGCCATTCCTATTGCTGTCTGACACCGAGCATACGGTTTCGGAGCTGTTCGGCGTATGGAAGCTGCGGAGCTGGAACGGTGAGGAGTTTATGGGTATCGAGCGCTCGACTTTCCTGCTTGATGAACAGGGCAAGCTTGTTAAGGAATGGCGCAGTGTAAGCGTAGATGGACATGTGAAGGAAGTACTTGAAGCGGTAAAAAGCAGCTAGCTTTGTCATTTGCATAAAAAGAGGCTCCTCTCGAAGCGTGATATTCGCTTCAAGGGGAGCCTTTTAGTTTTATTATTATTTGGTCTTCCAAGAAGGCAGTTGGCTAACATAGCTGTCAGATAAGTTGAGGAGCTCTAATGCACGCTGATACTCATCTTCTGTCGCAGCCTGCTCCGTAATGCCGTCTCCGGCTAAGGAATAGTGCTTGCCGTCCTCATATCCGCTGCCTGACATGAATAGCTCTTTGCTGCTTAAGAATGAGCCAGTCGGGAGATAATAACGTTGTGGCAATACGTTATACGACTGATTAAACAAGTCTTGGCCGAAGTGGATATGATCATCCAAGGAAATACCAAGCATGTTCGCGATCGTAGGCAATACGTCAACTTGACCGCCAAGCTGATCGAATACTTTGCCTTCAGTTACGCCTGTCGATGCAACAACGAGCGGAATGTTGATCATATCGGTGTAGCTATATTCATGACCATAAATTTCAGCCATAAGCGCTTTGTCATCACGATCCAGCGAGTACACTGGAAGGCCGAGATGGTCACCGTATAACAAGATTAAGCTGTTGTCCCAAATGCCGCGTTCCTTCAAATCTGCAATGAATTCGCCAAGGGCGAAGTCAGCGTAGTTTTGTGCACGGATATAATCACCAACAAAAGTTTTCTCATAACGCTCAGGGAGCGTCATTTTGTATTTGTCAGCAGGAATGGTGAATGGGTGATGTGATGTCATCGAAATAACATGGGAATAAAATGGTTTGCCATTCTCGCTCATGCGTGACATTTCAGCAGCTGTTTTCTTGTAAAGCTGCTCATCGGAAGCACCAAAAAATACGGTATCTTCTTCTCCAAAAAACTTCTGATCGTAGTAACGGTCGAAACCAAGCGCTTTGTAAAGCTCGCCGCGATTCCAGAACTCAACAACATTCGTATGGAACGTAGTTGTATCATAGCCGTTTGCTTTCAGCAGTTTCGGCAAGCTCGGAAGCTCTTTGTCGGCATAAATCATCGTTGCCGCACCGCGTGGAGGAATATAGAAAGACGTGTTTACGACGAATTCCGCATCGGATGTATTGCCTTGGCCGACTTGCTGATAGAAATGCTTGAAGTAATAGTTTTCGTTGACCAGCTTATTAATGTTAGGCGTAATCTCTTTTCCGTCAATCTTCAAATTGACGAGGAAGTTTTGAAATGACTCCATTTGAATAATGATGACGTTTTTGCCTGCTGCTGTTTTCCACAGCTGCGGAGCTGCAGGTGTTTCGATCTTTTTGACGGAATCGATTTTTTCTTGCGTGATATGATTTGGATCAACAAAGTCAATCGTTTTGTTTTTGAAAATCATATAAGCCTCGTAATTGAGTATGCCCATTTGCTCCGCTTTGACGATCTCATTCATGCTGGCGCGGTTAGGCAAAATATTGAACAAGCAAAGCGCAATTGAAATGCTGAACAGGGCAAGGACAAGGCGTTTGCTTTCCTTGACGGAGCTTTGTTTCTTCCAATTCACGGCTTTCTTAGGCCTGAACAGCAGCACAGCCATAATGATAATGTCGATAAAGATGAGCAAGTAGTAAGGGTCCATCAGTGAAAATACGCTATTTTTTACCGCGGTGACTTGGTTTACCTGCTCTAGAGCGAGATAGGTTACAATAACGCCGTAATACTTGTAATACATAATGACGGCAAATAATATGAGTGTCATTACTAGATTTGCTATTAAATAGTAAATAAGTTTACGTTTCGAAGCGAACCACTCTATGAGACAATAAACAATGAGGACAAACGGAATTTCTTTTAAAATAGTAGTCCACGAAAAACCATCCTCGAAAATGACCATCCAAGCCAGATAGCTTTTGAGAAGCATGATAAATGAAAAGAAAAGGATGGGACGAGTGCTTAATAATCGTTTTGGAGTTAAAAATGTCATATAACCGCCTACCTTTCACAGCAAAAACTGGCCATCTCACAGAGGCAGCCAGGCCGCTAATCATAATATACGTTCGTTCTGTAAATTCTTATCCATTATGCTCCTAATTATAGTCGAATGTCAAAAGGCAAAAGGCTCCTCCATGTCCAATCATAATTTATTGTAAATAACAAATTTATAAGGATTTTTGTTTATTCCTATTCATTACAACATTTCCAAGCTATTAGATTGAAACATTATAGCTGATTTAGTAGTCTATTAATTAGATGCTATTAGACAAACCATGATTACAAGTATAATTACTTGAAATATATGTAAAAAATTATGTTGGAGGCTTATCATGAAAAAAAGAAGAAGAAGGCTGCTGCTGTTTATTATTGTATGCGCAGGAATGGTGTTTGGTTACTCTTTATTTAATAAGGATGAGACAACCACGATTCCGCCAAAGCAAGCTTCCGCTGATGGTTCCGCTAACGGCGGGGAAGTGTCGGGCAGCATAGGTTCTGACCCTACGGATAAGCCGAGCGGCGGAACTCCAACAGATGGACAGCCAACAGCTACGGATAAGCCCGATTCAAGCAATAACGGTAAGGGCTCCGGCACAGGAAAAGCAGAGCAGACTGAGGATGGAATGGTCGTTATTGCTAAACCAGAGGATATCGCGGTGCTTGTGAATAAGCAGCACAAGCTTCCGGAGGAATACAATCCCACGGATTTAGTTTATCCTGACGTTCGGTTTATATTTGCAGAGAAAATTGAAAAACGCTTGATGAGACAGGATGCAGCTACAGCGCTTGAGAAGCTGTTTGCAGCCGCTGAGGAAGACAACATCCAATTGGCCGGTGTATCCGCTTATCGCTCGCATAAGACGCAAACAACGCTCTTTGATCGCTATGTGAAGAGGGATGGACTCGAAAAGGCAAGAACCTATAGCGCTCTACCTGGTACAAGCGAGCATGAAACGGGACTAGCGATCGATGTGTCGGGTAGTGACGGCAAGTGTGCGGCTGCCGATTGTTTTGCAGATACAAAGGAAGCGCAGTGGCTTGAGAAGTATGCACATGAGTATGGATTTATCATTCGTTACTTGGAAGGCAAAGAAAAGATTACAGGCTATCAATATGAGCCATGGCATTTGCGGTATGTAGGTGTGGATGTGGCTACTGAGATGGCGAAGAGCGGAGAAGTGCTGGAAGAGTATTTTGACGCGGTTCCTGTTACAAAATAAGAAGCAATAGCGCAGCGCAAGCTATATTCGGACAAGCCTTATTGTTCATAAAGGATAGTCACTTGCGCTGCTTGCTATTGGTAATGCCCTTCGTTAGATCTTTGCTTCAAACGTTTTGCAATCTGTTTCTTCGGAGTTGCTGGCTTGCTTGCCGCGATTGCTGACCACATAAATAGAAGAGGCGCCGCAGTGATTACCTGCTGCCCAGAACTTGCATGAATTCACTTCGCACAGTACATCCTTAGCCATTGACAATTCACCTCCTCTCTATATAGGATGGACAAACGATATATCGTTTTATACTCAGGAAGGATGGATAGATATGGGAGTTAAGCTTTATTTTAATCATGACGCCGGTGTAGACGACCTGGTATCGCTTTTTCTTCTTTTGCAAATGAAAGATGTTGATCTGCTTGGGGTATCCGTTATTCCAGCCGACGGCTATTTGGAGCCTGGCATCAAAGCCAGCAGCAAAATCATTGACCGCTTTGGCGACCCTATCAAAAATAAATCACTTGAAGTGGCTAGATCAAATTCACGCGGTGTAAACCCATTCCCTGCTGAATGGCGTATGCATACGTTTTTTGTGGACGCGCTGCCTATTTTGAATGAATCAGGAACGATTAACACGAAAGTATCTGCGCTGCCAGCGCATCAACATATGATTGAACAGCTTCGCAAATCGGATGAGAAGGTGACTTTGCTGTTTACAGGTCCGCTTACTGACCTAGCAAGAGCGCTGGATGAAGCTCCGGATGTGGAAGCGAAGATTGAGAAGCTTGTATGGATGGGCGGCACGTTTAATGAGAAGGGCAATGTTCAAGAGCCTGAGCATGACGGAACCGCAGAATGGAATGCCTTCTGGGACCCTGAATCTATGCACCGCGTATGGGCAAGCAGCATTCCGATTTTGCTTGTTGCGCTTGAGAGCACGAACAAAGTACCTCTTACGATGGATGTACGCAACCGCTGGGCATCGCTTCGCAAGCATGAAGGACTAGATTTTGTCGGTCAATGTTACGCTGCATGTCCTCCACTTGTTTATATGGAGACGAACTCGACATATTATTTGTGGGATGTGCTTACGACAGCTGTTGTCGGCAACCCGGATCTCGTGGAAATTAAGACGGTACACAGCGGCGTGATTAAGGATGGACCTAGTCAAGGCCGTACGGTGGAAGTGGAGGGCGGTCGCCCGGTCAGCCTTGTGTATGATGTTGATCCTGTTCGATTCTTCGATTATATTACGGACCTTTCTGCAAGTGCGGTTAGCTACAATGTTAAGCAAGACTAAACCATAACAAAAAGCGCAGCTTCGAATGAGTTACACTCATCCAAGGCTGCGCTTTTTTTAAAATATAAGAAAGTATATTATTTTCTCATACTTAGCTTATATTTCACGGTCTAAGCTGCTTCAGTGTCAGAAGGACGCCGAAGGCGTTTTAGCTTGTTTAATCCATTTCATAAATTGAACCTGATTTGCTGGCATAAAGCTCGGCGTATACCTTCTCGGCGTAAGCATCGGTCATACCCGAAATATAATCCGCAACAAATCGCGGCCAGCTCCATTTGTTCTTATGGATCTCGTAATTTTCTATCCAGTCTGGCGGAATGATAAGGCGACCAGATTCTTGAACCTTGAAGCTGTCCCATAACCGTCTTATCATAATTTCACTGCGCATCTGCAAGCGCTGAACACGGAAATCCTTAATGAGTGTTACCCATGCAAGCTTCTTCAAAATCTCCATCGTGCGGAGTAACTCGATATCCTGTTGCCCATTGTTGACGAACGTGACCTTTTTCCAGCTGCGCGATGTATCGTCTATAATGCCGACTTTGCTTGCAAACAAGCTGACCCAGCGCGCTTTCATCTCCCGCCTTGTACGCGAGGCTTCGCGATCACAGCTTGCATACAACTCCTGCCACTGCTCGAAATAGGAGACGAGTACACGCTTCACCATCGCAGGGATATCCACCTCACCCCAGCCGATTCCGGTATTGCCTTTATCCTCGACAATTTCCTGAACAACATGGTCGATAAGTCTGCTGTCTTCAAAGAAAGTACGGTTCATTTGGATTTTACCTGCACGTATGCCGTCTTCGATGTCATGTGTGGAATAAGCGATGTCATCGCATAAATCCATGAGCTGTGCTTCCAATGTTGAGCAGCCTTCTGGAATTTTCCATAAATAGCGAAGCTGTTCAATCTCTCCCCACTCTGTGCTGTATAGCCCTTTTAGACGGCCAGGCTCACTGAGGCTAAAAGGGTATTTATTAATAGCAAGCAAGACAGCTGCAGTTAAATCAAGGCCGCTTCCGCTTCCTGCCCTTTTCTCTAAAAACATTAATATTCGAAAATTTTGCGCATTGCCCTCGTATGGTATGCCATACTCCTCCATGAGCAAATGGTTGAGCACTTCTTCCCCTTTATGTCCAAAAGGGGGATGACCCAAATCATGCGCGATCGCGGCAATCTCGACGACAGCGGGATCTAATATGAGCCCCGGATGCTCTTTGCGTGCAAGGAAATCATATTGTTTGCCTAACTTGCGAGCAACCTCGCGTGCAATCTGCGACACTTCGAGTGAGTGAGTTAGCCTTGTTCTATAGTAATCGCCCGTACCTGCGCCAAATACTTGTGATTTACCTTGCAGGCGGCGAAAGGCGGGAGATTGAATGAGTCTCGCATAATCTCGTTCATACTCATCTCGCTCCTCGCTTAAAGTACCGAGCGCTTTCTCGTCCAATCTAAGCTTGCGTATGTCCATCGTAAGTCCTCCAGTGCCGTTTATGCGGGTATTATTGAAATATATTAGCTCATCTAGTACATGTTGTAGATAGGTTTTTTTACGACTTAAATTAGGAAAAATGCTTTGTTGCTTGAATTGTAGCATATAATGAGGCTTGAACATACACCGTGCTTGGAGTATGATCGCATTAGCTTTAACATAAAACTGAGGTGCTATAATACGGATGGTTATAATGCAAAATGCATCTGCAATTATTATGCTGCTAAACATTTTTTTGGCGATTACGGTTATCTTTCTAGAGAGGCGCAGCGCAAGTACAACTTGGGCATGGCTGATGATTCTTTTTTTCATCCCCGTTTTCGGCTTTGTTTTGTATTTAATATTAGGGCAGAAGGTACGTAAAAGAAAGCTGTATAAGCTGCTGGGCGATAGTCAGCGCATTATCGAGCATACGGTCGAGAGGCAAATGCGCCAGCTGCGAGAAGATGAAATTGTATATAATGATCCGGCGATGCGAAGTTATCAAGACATGATCTATATGAGTCTGAAAACGAGCTATGCGGTATATACGAGCAATAATGCGGTTGAGATCTACACGGAGGGCAATCAGAAGTTTGATGCGCTGCTTAAGGATATAGAATCAGCCCAGCATCATATTCATCTCGTTTATTATATCGTCCGAGACGATGAGCTTGGCAGAAGATTGGTTAAGGCGCTGGCAGCGAAAGCGGCGGAGGGCGTAGAAGTCAAGTTTTTGTACGATCATATAGGAAGCTCAAGCTTGCCGAAGCGTTATTTTGCGGAGTTGATTGCAGCAGGCGGCAGGGAAGCGGCGTTTTTCCCATCGCGAATTCCTTATTTGAATTTAAAAATCAATTATCGCAATCATCGCAAGCTCGTTATCGTTGACGGACAAGTCGGTTATATTGGCGGCTTCAACATCGGGGACGAATATTTAGGATTAAACGAGCATTTCGGCGAATGGCGGGATACACATCTTAGAGTTCGCGGCAATGCCGTGCTGCAGATGCAGGCGCAGTTTCTGATGGATTGGAATTTAGCGGCTTCCGGTCGAATTGAGCTTAACGAGCTGTATTTCCCAATTATGAGCGATGATACGGGAACAATTGGCATGCAGCTTGTAGCGAGTGGCCCGGATACGCAATATCAGCAAATTAAAAATGGTTATATCAAAATGATTTATTCAGCTCGGAAAACAATCAGCTTACAAACGCCATATTTTGTACCGGATGAAAGCTTGATGACCGCGCTGAAGATCGCTGCCCTGTCTGGGGTAGATGTACGTATTATGCTGCCGAGCAAGCCGGATCATTTCTTTGTATACTGGGCAACTCATTCTTATTTGGGAGAGCTTCTCGCAGGCGGAGTGAAATGTTATATGTACGAGAAAGGGTTTCTTCATGCAAAAACGCTTGTCATCGACGGCAAGGTGGCGTCCGTTGGAACAGCCAATGTCGATATTCGCAGCTTTAAGCTTAATTTCGAGATGAATGCGTTTATCTATGATACGCAGACATCGGCAAAGCTGCAACGCATTTTTGAAGATGATGTCAAACATTGCACGCAGTTAACGGAACAAGTTTATGCTAATCGTCCAATCATCAATCGATTGAAAGAATCGATTTCCAGGCTGCTCAGTCCAATTCTATAGATAAACATAAGTCTAATCCTATAGACGCAAATTAGTCCGAGCCTATAGACGCACATAAGAAGGGCTTCTGCTTATCTAAGATAACCAGAAGCCCTTCACGTGCTTGGTAGAGAACTATTCAATTTATTCTAACGCTCCAATCCGCTGTTTGCCTCTTCTTCGTCCTTTCGAATTTGTTACAAACCCTATCGACTTCGATCCTCATTTTATTGACCTCGATCAACTTCCTTTCGATTTGTTTCAAATCCCTGTTGCTTGTAAGTACTTCTCATCCAAATGATCGACTACATCCGTCTTCGCTATTGTCCCAGCATGTCCGGCAGTGATTGAATGCTCCTTCCCGAGATTATGAGACATGCATCGCTAACCTACTTCAATGGGCTATCCCCTCTCGTTTAAGATAGGCTTAGTATACACCTTTATTTGAATTTTGTAAATATTCAGATTATTTAATTCGACAAAAAATTTTGTGTTGTTTTTTAGGTGTGATTTTGCGTGTGAGGTGGGTAGGAATTGCATCTTAAAGTAGTATAAGCTGTTGATCATGGTGAGTGGAAGTTGCGCATGATGGTAGGGGATGTAGAAATGGTTGCAAGAGCTGTAAACGCGACAAAACATTGACTATTATGCCCGCCAGCGTTCAACCTGTACTTCATACACCTCAAACAGTAACTTTTGTGTCCGTCACCATTTTTGTAATGAGCGTAGAAGTCGAAGTTAATGATGAGTGGAGTTCATGCTTGCCTCTAACGAACTCAAAAGTCGTTATTATAATGATTTAGGCATAATCTGAATTCTAACGAACTTAGAGAACGCTATACGCTCAAAAATGAGTTGAATCATTGATTTTGGAGGCTAATAGGGTTATCTGGGTTCGTTACGTTTGCAAGAGTGTGAAATTGAAGCAAATAAGACTTCTGGGGTTCGTTTCAACTTTTTGCGAGGTGCTTTTGTAGATAGCGTGTGGCTTCTGTGTAAAGTTAATGAGCTTCCATATTGTTTCGTCTAGTATTGGTTGTGGCTTTGAGCCGCCTTTTGGAATAAGGAGGATAAAGGAAAGCTCATGAGGTTGACCGTTTTCGACCTTCAATTTATACTTAGTCTAAAATCAGTAGTTAAAGGAATGATCTTTTTATGAATAAAATTAACTTAACGATACAGCGCAAGGCCATCTTTGAAGTTGTGCAGCAAGCCCATGATCACCCGACGGCGGCCGATGTCATTGAACGGCTTCGGGGCAAAGGCTTCAACTTCGCTTACGGCACCGTGTACAACTCATTGCGTTATTTGACAGACGTGGGTCTCATTAGAGAATTGAAGCTTGGAGAAACAGTTAGCCGCTATGATGCTCGGACGGATGAACATCAGCATATCGTGTGTACTGTATGCGGGCGCGTGGATGAAGTATTGACCGACTTGCCGAGTGAGTGGATGGAGAAGGTCGCTTTGGAGACGAAATACAAAATCGAGCATGTGCAAGTTGTATTAGAGGGGGTTTGTGATCAATGCGCGACGAAACAACCACAATGAACAAAGATTATTTGAACGGGAACATGCCGCTCGACCAGAGTGCAGCCTCAGCCGCTGGCTATTCAGAGGAAGAGCTGCTGCAAAACGGGATGCTTTGCTCGATAACGAAGCGGGTCATGATTATTAGTCCGTTTCCAGAGAGGGTCAAAAGCCTGCTTGTCGCGCTTTCATCCGAATGTTTTGATGTGTTTTCATTGCATGATTTCAATAAAAGCATGCTCCAAAGCTTGCAGCCAGAGCTGCTCGTATTTGATGCGATTCCTGTAGCTCAAGCTGCCGCGAGCCATACGCTGCAAGCAGGTGCAGAACTGGTGGAAGCGGCTGAGCTGCATGCGGTTCCTGTCCTCATTTTAATGGATCAAAAATCGTATGATAGCCGTGAAACTTTTGCCCTTGGCGCATCTGAGCTGCTAGTCTGGCCGGCTAAACCTGAGCAAGCGATAAAACAAATCAACCGTATGCTTCTGAATAAGCCAGCAGCAGCTGCGAAGGCGGATAGCGACATTCGTGTGTTTAAGGATATTGCAGTTGATCTCAAAAAAATGACCGTTGATCGGGCGGGGCAGCGAATTGAGCTTACGAAGACGGAATATGATTTGCTTCTGCATTTCATGACATCGGACGGTTCCGTTCTAACGCGTGAATCTTTGCTCGATACCGTTTGGGGGCTGCATTTCTATGGAGGCAGCAATCTGGTGGATGCTCATATTAAGAGCTTGCGCAAAAAACTAAAGGATAGCGCCGTAGCGCCAAAATATATAGTTACCGTGCGTGGTGTAGGCTACCGGATAGCGGATATTCGTGACTAAGGGGTAAGTGCATCATTTTAGGTAATGAATTTCACCAGCATGCTGTGGTTCATGAAATATTCATTTTTCATTCATTAGGCTTTCATGACAGTTGAGCCTTGATTCGATAAGATTATTTTATAGATTTAGATCAAGTCTAAATATATAAAATGATCGATGAGGTGCTATCATGGAAAACTATATGACAACGAACCAAGGCACGCCGGTTGGCGATAATCAAAACTCGCGTACAGCGGGGCAGCGTGGACCAACACTAATAGAGGATTACCATTTGCTTGAGAAGCTTGCGCATTTTGATCGGGAGCGTATTCCAGAGCGTGTCGTGCATGCCCGGGGAGCAGGCGCACATGGAGTATTTCGTACGGAAGTTAGTATGAAGGATCATACGAAGGCTCTTTTTATGCAGGAGCCGGGAGTAGAGACGCCTGTATTTGTACGCTTTTCAACGGTTATTAACGGAACAGGTTCGCCGGAGACGGCGCGCGACCCACGCGGCTTTGCGGTAAAATTTTATACGCAGGAAGGTAACTATGATCTTGTTGGAAACCATTTGCCGGTATTTTTCATTCGAGATGCGATGAAATTTCCTGATATGGTGCATTCCCTCAAGCCGGCGCCAAATACGAATGTCCAAGAGCCTGCGCGCTACTGGGATTTCATGACGCTCTCCCCAGAATCGACGCATATGCTCACCTGGTTGTTCTCCGATGACGGAACGCCTGCTACTTATCGTGAAATGGACGGATTCGGCGTTCATGCCTTCAAATGGATTAATGATGATGGTAAGCCGACTTATGTTAAATACCATTGGAAGTCGCTGCAAGGAGTACGAAACTTTACAGCAGCTGAAGCTAGCGTGATGCAAGGCAAAGACTTTAACCATGCGACACGTGATTTACATGATGCAATTGAACTCGGCAACTTCCCAGAATGGGAGCTTCATGTACAGCTTATGCCTGTCGATCATGTGGAACGGTATGCGTTTGATCCATTAGATCCAACGAAGGTGTGGCCGGAGGATATGTATCCGTTGCAAAAGGTAGGCACGATGACGTTGAACTGCAACCCAGTAAACTATTTTGCTGAGGTTGAGCAATCTGCTTTCTCGCCAAGCACACTTGTACCAGGAATCGAGCCATCGGAGGATAAATTGCTGCAAGGCCGATTGTTCTCTTATCCGGATACTCAGCGCTATCGCCTTGGAGCGAACTACCTGCACATTCCAGTAAATTGCCCGTATGCACCTGTTCGCAACTATCAACGAGATGGTGCAATGACAATGCATGCAAATCCTTCTCCAGTGAATTACGAACCTAATAGCTCATCAGAGAGTCCAAAGGAAGCAAAGGCTTACGGGGATTCTTATGTACCTCTTCAGGGACAGGCTGGCCGCCAAAAAATCGACAAAACTGACGATTTCACTCAAGCGGGCGAGCGCTATCGCTCATTGCCTGAAGAACAACGAGCAAACCTAATCGCCAATTTGACTGGTGAGCTGGAGCAAACAAACGATGATATAAGACTCCGCGCCATCTGCAACTTCTTCCGAGCTGATCGCGAACTAGGCATGAAGCTTTCGCAAGCGCTGGGCGTCGATATCCGCAAGTTTGTACCTCAGAGTTAATTCAAAAGCAAACGGGAACATGATGACAGAAGCACGCTGAATATGCGTGTTTCTGGGTTTCCCATCTACATATTCTTAAATCCACTAGAAGCCATGAACAAGCTTAAAGCAACCTCCAGCTGTGAGAAACCACAATCGGTCAATCTTAAATGATTAACCCATTCAAGACGAGCGATTTAACTAAAAATGAAGAAACTTTTAACCACCCAGTACTCTACTCAACAATCTACGAACTATTGAACCGACGTATCGACGAACCCACGAACCCACGAACCCACGAACCCACGAACCCACGAACCCACGAACCCACCAAACAAAACTAACTAATTCTTTCAATTTCAACTAACACTAACAGGAAAACCTCCGGCTAATTATGCTAATCCAGCTGATTTTGCTCACTTAGAAGGAATATCTCCCGTTAATTTGTTGGATATTAGCAAATTCGGATGAGATGGACAGTATTAACAGGAGAAATTCCTCTTAAATTAATATTTTCCGTAAAAAAGTGTGAATTAGCGGTAGAAATTCCAGTTAAGCTACTTTTCTTTGAGGAGACAAGTTATGGAGGCAAGTAAGTTACATTTCTTATGCGAAGGATACGTTCATTTTAACCAAATCACTCAATATCAATTAACACTAACAGGAAAACCTCCATCTAATTTTACTAATTCGGCTGATTTTATTCATTTAGAAGGAAAGCCTCCCGTTAATTTGTTGGATATTAGCAAATTCCGCTGAAATGGACTGAATTAACAGGAGAAATTCCTGTTAAATTATTATTTTCCGTAAAAAAGGGTGAAATAGCGGTACATATTCCAGCTAAGTTACTTTTCTTTTGAGGAGACAAGTTGAGGAAGCATTTTAGTTGCGTTTCATGCCAACTGATCGTTTATATGAGGTGGATAAGGTTGGACTTTCAGTCAACGGATAAGGTTGATATAACGCTAAAAAGAATGCAAGAACAACACTATTCTTATGATTCCAGATGCCTTATAATCAATGACAAGAGACGAAGAACGTCCCGTTACCACTCACTCTAGAGTGGTGACGGGACGTTTTCTATTTTCCAGAGGGGATGATTGAAGGTGACTTATGAGGAGGCGCATCGCACATTTATTCAATACCATTTAGATAAAAGGTCAGGGGAACGTCGCGGAAGGCTGGAAAGAGGGCATGGACATGCGGAATCCAAATTTTGTGTAATGTCTGGTGGCCTTTGTGTGGAGATTTTCGAAACCTGCATCCTGAGTATGAAGTGTTGGATTGGCGCGGCAGATCCTATTTTGCAGATTTTGCTTGGTTTTCGGGTACTGTAAAGCTCATTATTGAGATCAAAGGATTTGCATCTCATGTTAGAGACATGGATCGACAAAAATATTGCCATGAACTAAACCGCGAAACCTTTTTGCATGCGATGGGCTATCCGGTCATCTCTTTCGCTTATGATGATGTTGAGAAAAACCCTGAGATATGTATGACCATGCTCAAAATGGTGATGAGCAGGTACCAGGCTAGGCGAGCACCAATAACACGAATTCAACTAGCAGATAAAGAATTTATACGGCTTGCAGTTCAACAGGCTCGTTTAATCAGGCCAAAGGATGTGGAGCGCCATTTTGGTATTGATCATAAAACAGCAGTAAATTTATTGAAAAAGTTATGCTCAAAAGGAGGGCTTATCCCTCTTTATCGTGGCAATCGACAACGAGTCGTAGGATATGAGCTCGCTCATGACTTTCTTAATTTTCTGGATTAATGGTTCAATCATTATTGCGACCGGCTTCAGCTTCTTTCTTACATCGCAGCTTCCAAGAAGCTAGATGAAAATGAGGAACTTTTAGATCAGAAGAAAAGCTTCCATAGACGGTCATAGGCTTAAAAAAATAGCGTATGTTTGCGATGTTTATGGTTTTGAAGTACGATGGAATAAAGAGTAGTTTATTGCTGCCTTGTAAAGGATTAAGAGCGTTTTCGCGATTATAAAAATAGGGCATCCACACCATGAAAACGGGGGTAATTAGCGGTGCTGCTGTCAACGCAAGTGATTCAAGTTGGTTCCATCGTCATATCAGCTCTGGCCGGTCTTACACTTATTATCCTGCGTATGCGCGCTGGTAAACGGCCGACCTCATTGCGCAAAATCATCATACCGCCGTTAGGCATGGCAACAGGCTTCGTCATGTTTGCCTTTTCCCAGACGCATATTCCATGGTTTTGGGGGTTAGCCGCTTTTTTGACCGGCATGCTGATCTTTGCTTTCCCATTAATCGTCACGACCCGCTTGGAACGCGTGAAGTCGGAAATCTATGTCAGACGATCTAAGGCGTTTGTATTTATTATGCTGACGCTGTTCATAATCAGGCTTTCTCTACATAGTGTCGTAGAGCAATATATGTCGATTCCGCAAACCGGGGCGGTTTTCTATTTGCTCGCTTTTGGCATGATTCTACCATGGCGCTTGGCTATGATTAGTGATTATATGAGACTGCAAAAAGTAGAAATGTAAGTTGAATGGGGGAGAATGTATGGATTCGAAGCTGACAGAACGAGTGAAGCTGACCCAGAGCAAACTTAGAAGACGGACACTATCTGCGATTTTTCAAGAATTTGATCAAAAAATAATGAAGCTTGAGCGCGGCAAACGTGAAGAAAAGTATCTTAAAATGTCGGAAACGCCATTTTCTTTTTTTCGCGGCAGCGCTTATTTGTTTTATTTTGACGCATCACGAATTTGGTTTCCTTATCACACGCCAGAGGGGCGTCCCACTTGGGTTCAGGGCGATCTGCACTTTGAGAACTTTGGTGCTTTCCGCAATGAGCAAGGTACGCTCGTCTATGATGTGAATGATTTTGACGAAGGTTATCTGGGCTCGTATTTGTATGATTTGATGCGAATGTCGGTAAGTATAGCGCTCGTCGGCAGGCTTAAAGGACAAACCCATGCTAATCAGATTAGCGCGGTTGAAGCTTATCTACAGGCCTATTCCAAGCAGATGCGTCGATTCGCAAAGGGCAAGGATGACCCTGGCACTTATGTGATTGATATTGAGCGTGCGGAAGGTCCCGTCAAGAAGCTGCTCAAAAAACTGCAAAAACGCAAGGATCAGCACTTCCTTGAAAAGGTTACGGCGCTCGTACAGGAGCATAGGCAGTTTGCAACGACAGATGAAATTGTATCTCCGACTGACGAAGAACGTGAGGCTTTATTGCAAGCATGGCCGATGTATTTAGATACCGTCAAAGCCGATGACTCAGAGGAATTGCGTCATTTTCAGGTAAAGGATATTGCAGTGAAGCATGGCTCGGGGACAGCATCTATTGGGCTCGATAGATACTATGTACTGATTGAAGCAGGCGAAGATGCACAAGGCGAGGACGATATCGTGCTTGAGGTAAAGGAAGTGCGCGTTCCAGTTCCAGCTTATTTTATGCCTTATGATGAGACATTTTGGTCTATGTTTGAGCATCAGGGACAGCGCGTCACCATGACTCAGAGAGCGATGCACCATGAGGCAGACCCGTATCTTGGATGGTTATCTATTGGAGAGCGGCAGTTTTATGTGCGTGAGCGATCACCATATAAGAAGCGGCTTAAGCTAGAAGCGCTTGATACGGCTGGAGATTTGCTGTCGGTTACGACGAGCATGGGCAGGCTGACTGCAAAAATGCATGCGCGGGCGGATGCCGATGTAGCGCAAGGGATTCTTGCGTATCACAGTGAGATTGAGATTGTGAAGGCGATGGGCAATGACGAGGATGCTTTTTGCACGTCAATTGCCAATTGGGCGCTGTCCTACGCGGATCAAGTGGAGCAGGATTATGCTTTGTTCACGGAATGGCTGGGCAGTAGAAAGAAGCAATCGCAATTATAAATAATGGGACTGCACTGAGGTGCGAGGTAACTCGCAAGAGGAGCAGTCTTTTTTTTTGCGTAGCAGCTATAAAAAAACGGTGGTCAGCGTAGGGGATTACATATAAAGACTGGATTATCGGTTTTAGAACCATGCTTCGCTTTTCCTATAAAGGCTTTAGGTTTGACATTCATTTGTTTTGCATGGTATTCTATGTAATAATTAAATTGTGTACAATTTAATTTATTATAACTCACATATTTTAGAGGAGGCAATAAACAATGAGCATTTACTCACATGAGCTGCAAAGCATTAATGGTAAACAACAAAGCATGGAACAATATAAAGGGAAGGTGCTAATTGTCGTCAACACAGCAAGCAAATGCGGCTTTACACCACAATACGCGGATTTGCAAAAACTATATGAACAATATAAAGACCAAGGCCTTGAGATTCTTGGTTTTCCAAGTAATCAATTTGGCGAGCAGGAGCCGGGTGCAAACTCTGATGTTCAAAGCTTTTGCCAGTTGAACTACGGAGTGACATTCCCTCTTTTTGAGAAAACTGATGTACGGGACGAGACCGCTCATCCTCTTTTCAAGCAGCTAACGGAAGATGCGCCTTTCCAAGGTTTTGATACAAGCAACCCTAGCGGTAAAATGCTCAATGCTTTCCTTTCGGAGAAGCTGCCTCATTACCTCGAAGGCAACTCAGTCAAATGGAACTTTACTAAATTTCTAATTGACCGTGAAGGCAATGTCGTAAAACGGTTCGAATCGACCGATGAACCTTCCGATATGAAGGCTAATATCGAGCAGCTGCTATAGTGCTCCCTCACTTAAAAATGAAATAGATGCGGCTTCCGGGCGAAAAAAAGCCCATTTAATGGTTGTTTTAGTCGTTTTGTAGGTAAGACTGGCGTCTAATGACGAATAGCTTCCTTATAACCAAACATTCTTCGATGTGAAGGACTATACTTCGACCTTTGGAAGTGAATGCAAAGCTTACTTCTATATGCGTGAATCGGATGGTTCTTAGAAGTGATATAGAATAAAGTAGGATCATTACGGACAACGAGATGTGCGAGGCTAGATCAATATGCTATCGCAATGCCGTAAAATCAAAGGGTAATTGCTGAGGTTTTGATAGAGTGAACAACGAGCAATAGATGGGTTTTTAATTGGGAGAACAACGGATGCGACTACACGTTCACACAGCGTCTATTAAGCAAAATGTGATTGGCCTAACCTCAGTTTAAGAGTTAATTGTTGGGTTCATCATGCACTTCATACTGTGCCTTACTACACTGCAATTCATTTGAAAATATCGTACTTATACTCTATTAAATTAATATAAGATAGAAGTTGAAAATGGACAGAAACGATTAATCGTTTCTGTCCATTTTTTGATGGTCCTAAATATCTTAAAATTCGATATTCGAGCATTTTTCGATCACGAATTAAAGTTGTAAATATGCAATTATATTCAGATAAAATTTTTTACGTTTTCAACGTATTGCTTTATTATATATGGAATTATCCTTTACATGTACATGATTCATTCGAAGTTTAAAAAGGTTTATATATGCAAAATTAAAAGTTATTCAGTCCTGTTAACTAGAATCAAATGAATAAATAGAAGTGAAAACGGAGCGGCAATGAGGCAGTGTGAAATATGCTGATTTATGATACCGTTCGTGACACCATTCTGATGATTGGCGAAGCACAAAGTAACCATCGTCAATACACATTCCAGCCTGTTGGATTGTGTGATTTTCAAATGAAACTATACCGGCTCAGAACGTGCGCTTGCAGATATATTTTTTGAAAAAGGTTATACTACCCATCGGAGCAATAGATAAGTCGCAGACAGCTTAGATTACTACAGGAGGAATGGCTTATGAAGGATCAAAAACAAGAAGGAGCCTCACAAAGCGAGGAGAGCGGTACAGGGGAGCGGTTTACGTCCTCAGGATTTATTTTGGCGGCAATAGGCAGTGCGGTCGGACTCGGCAACATGTGGAGGTTCCCGTATATTACAGGTAAATATGGAGGAGCGGCCTTTTTTCTTCTATTTTTTATATGCATGCTGTTAGTAGGGCTGCCGGTGCTGCTAGCGGAGCTATCAGTAGGTCGAGGCGGCCGCGGCAATGCGTCCTCTTCGTTCACGCGGCTGGGCGCGCATAAGCTGTGGAGCGGCTTCGGCGTTATTATCATTTTGGGAGCGTTCGTTATATTGTCGTTCTATGCGATAGTCGCAGGCTGGACTTTGCATTATGCGATGCTGTCTTTTACAGGGCAGCTGTTTGAAAATAATGATTTTGCGCAGCAGTTCAGTGATCTTAATGGAAGCTGGATGCCGGTATTCTGGCAATTCATCGTCTTGCTTCTAACGGGCCTGATCATTATTCGAGGTGTATCGGCAGGTATTGAAAAGGTTAATAAAATTTTTATTCCAGGGCTGCTTGTACTGCTCATTGTACTTTGTGTGCGTGTTATGTTTCTGGATGGAGCCGGCGAAGGCGCAGCCTTTTTCCTAAAGCCTGACTTTAGCAAGCTGACAGCGGAGTCTGCCTTCGTAGCGCTTGGCCATGCCTTCCTATCCCTTTCCCTTGGCATGGGTACCATTATTACTTATGGGGCGTACGTGGATAAACGGCAGTCGCTTTCTCTAGCAACAGCAGCAGTAGGTACAGGCAATATTGTTTATGCACTTCTTGCAGGACTGATTATTTTCCCTACTACCTTCGCATTTGGACTCGAGGCTTCGCAAGGCCCTGGTCTCGTATTCGTAGCCTTGCCTGCAGCATTCTCAGCGATGCCGTTAGGGTGGCTGTTTGGAGGGCTGTTCTTCGTAATGATCGCCTTTGCTTCGCTTACTTCAACCATCTCACTGCTCGAGGTGCCGGTTGCTTTCGTTCGCGAGAAATTTGGCTGGAGCCGAAGCTTTTCAGTTATTTTGTTATCCATTCTTTGCTTCGTTATTGGGGTGCCATCGGCGTTATCGCTTGGTGACAAAATACCTTGGCTTACGTTTGGCGGGAAGTCGTTTTTTGACTGGGTTGATTTTGTATGCACGAACATCGTTCTGCCGCTTGGCGGACTAGTCGTTACTATATTTGTCGGGTATGTATGGAAAGGCGGAGCTAAGGAGTCAGGCTTGTCTGCATGGTGGCTGCGAGTATGGTTATTCATGCTGCGTTATGTTGCGCCAATTCTGGTATTGCTCGTATTTCTTTATTCTTCCGGCATTATTTCGTTCTAGTGCTCTGGATTGCTAGGCTCGGGAGCATGCTCTGAAAGTGGCTGATACATACTAAGTATTATAATTTGACGGGAATTTGTGTATTATAAGAGGATAAATATTTTCCGTGGGAAAGGTTGGTCGCAGATGGAGAATGCAGTAGATAACAAGTCCTCATCCTCGAATTTTATAAAAAGCATCGTAGTCGAAGATTTGAAGAGCGGCCAAGTGAAAGAAATCGTCACTCGTTTTCCGCCAGAGCCAAATGGCTATTTGCATATTGGACATGCCAAGTCGATTTGCTTGAACTTTGAGCTGGCTGATGAATTCAAGGGCAAGACAAACTTGCGTTTTGACGATACGAATCCGTTAAAAGAAGATACTGAGTATGTAGAGTCCATCCAAGAGGATGTTCGCTGGCTTGGCTTCGAATGGGACGACCTTCGCTTTGCTTCCGATTATTTTGAAGAGCTTTACAATCGTGCGGTGTTTCTTATTCAAAAGGGCAAAGCATATGTATGTGATCTGACAGCTGAGCAAATGCGCGAGTATCGCGGCACGTTGACAGAGCCAGGCAAGGAAAGCCCGTATCGGAACCGTACAGTAGAGGAAAACCTTGATTTGTTCGCACGCATGCGCGCAGGCGAATTTAAGGACGGCGAAAAGGTGCTGCGCGCAAAAATTGATATGGCATCACCGAACATCACATTGCGTGATCCTGTGCTGTATCGCATTGCGCATACGCATCATCACCGTACAGGAGATGCTTGGTGCATCTATCCGATGTATGACTATGCTCACCCGCTAAGCGATGCCATTGAAGGCATCACGCATTCGATCTGTACGCTGGAATTTGAGGATCACCGTCCACTCTATGATTGGACGATAGCTGAATGTGAGATGGCTTCCACACCGCATCAATATGAATTTGCCCGCCTGAACGTAACGAACACCGTTATGAGCAAGCGCAAGCTGAAGCAATTGGTGGATGAAGGGGCAGTAGACGGCTGGGATGATCC
Organism: Paenibacillus sp. NRS-1760; assembly: GCF_050467785.1. NCBI lineage: Bacteria > Bacillati > Bacillota > Bacilli > Caryophanales > Paenibacillaceae > Paenibacillus > Paenibacillus sp. NRS-1760. Next base: position 427,684 of record NZ_JBITPK010000008.1, read on the forward strand.
GCGTATGCCAACGATCAGCGGTTTGCGCCGCAAAGGCTATACACCGGAATCGCTGCGTGCTTTCTGCCGTGAGATCGGTGTATCGAAAAGCAACAGCCTAGTGGATGAGCGCAACCTGGAGCATTTTATAAGAGAAGACTTGAAGCTGAAGGCGCTTCGTACGATGGCTGTATTGCGTCCGCTTAAAGTGGTCATTACAAACTATCCAGAAGGTCAAACCGAGCTGCTTGACGCCGAAAATAATGCGGAAAACGAAGAGATGGGAATCCGTCAAATTCCGTTTTCGCGTGAGATATACATTGAACAGGATGATTTCATGGAAAATCCTCCGAACAAATATTTCCGTCTGTTCCCTGGCAATGAAGTGCGTCTAAAACATGCTTACTTCATTACATGCCAAGAGGCGATCAAGGATGCAGAGGGCAATGTGATTGAGCTGCGCTGTACCTATGACGTGAAGACGAAGAGCGGATCCGGCTTTAATGAACGTAAAGTGAAAGGCACCATTCATTGGATTGAAGCTTCTCAGGCGATAGCTGCTGAGTTCCGTTTGTTTGAACCGCTCATTACGAGCGAAGCGGAAGATGAAGGCAAACCTTTCATGGAATGCATCAACCCGAATTCACTTGAAGTATTGCAAGGCTTTGTTGAGCCTAATATGAAAGATGCTGTGGGCGGCGATAAATTCCAATTTTTCCGTCACGGCTACTTTAATGTAGATCCGAAGGATACAACAAATGAGAAGCTTGCCTTCAACCGAATCGTTTCATTAAAGAGCTCGTTCGATCCGTCCAAGGCGTAAACCCGTCAAAAATAATACAAGCCTGCCTTGCCTGAGTGCTCGGCAGGCTTTCTTTCTGTTTAGAGGGGGATGAGAAGATGGCGAAGCATGATATTTATGGCTTAATACTAGCTGGAGGCTTAAGCACGAGAATGGGAGCTGACAAAGCGCTGCTGCTTATTGAAGGCAAACCGCTCCTATATCGTCTCGTACAACAGCTAACAGAGCTTGTGCAGCATGTAGTTGTCTCAGTAGGAACGCCTCAGCGTGAAGAGCTTTATCGTAAAAGCCTTGAAGAATTAGGAGAGTCGGTAAGCTTCGTGACGGATCATTATCCAAAATGCGGCCCGTTATCGGGAATGCACGCGGGCTTGTCCATGATTGCAGAGGGTTATGTATTTGTTATGGCGTGTGATATGCCGCAATTGTCCGAAGGGTTGCTTGCTGAGCTAATGACTCATGTGGAAAAAGGGGTAGACGTAATCCATGCGTCTGACCAGCCTTTTCATGCACTCTATCATGCTAGCATTGCCATTCAAATAGAAGAAGCGCTAGAGGATCAAGATTATCGTCTCATGGGTTTATTGCGCAGGCTTCAGACCATCGAGGTTTCTCTGCCAGAGGAGTATGGTGTATCTGTTTTTACGAATCTCAACACGCCTGAAGATTATAACAAGTATAGGCAGGGACAAGGGGACTGAAGAAGCTCGCCCTTTATAGGCGGAATTAGACGGAATCTACCATGCAGCATAGATGCTTAAACATTCAGCGATGTGATATAATTTGTCAAAGTTGTAATAGGCCTATTTAAAGCAGCATCCATCTAGACGTAGAAGGGTAAGAGGTGGCAGGTATGACCAAAGAACTCAAATATGAAATTATCGATGCGCAGCTAAGTGATCTGGGGCGTATTGTTGATATTTATAATTCAACAATTGCAAGCAGAATGGTGACGGCTGATCTTGAGCCAGCTACTGTAGCTAGCAAAAAAGCGTGGTTTGATGACCATTCTCCTGATTTCAGGCCGCTATGGGTATTAACGATTGAAGGGAAAATCGCAGCTTGGTTTAGTTTCCAATCGTTTTATGGCAGGCCGGCTTACAATGCGACTGCCGAGATAAGCATTTATATAGCGGAAGAATACCGTAAGCTTGGTCTTGGAACGGTACTGATTCAGAAAGCGATTGAGGCAAGTCCGGGCTTGGGAATAAATACGCTGCTTGGTTTTGTATTTGGACATAATGAGCCGAGCCTCGCTCTGCTTCGTAAGTTTGGATTTGAGGTTTGGGGTCATTTGCCTAAGGTAGCGGTACTGGACGGTGTAGAAAGAGATCTAGTGATCTCGGGGAGGCGTATATGAAGCGAACGCTTGTGATTAGTGATATTCATGGATGTTATACACCTTTTAATGATTTGCTTGAACGTATGAATTATTGTCCCGGCGAGGATCAGCTTATGCTGCTTGGTGATTTCGTTGATCGGGGACCGCAAAGCAGAGAAGTGGTAGAGCAGGTCATCGGCTTAGTCCAAAAGGATGGAGCAATCGCCATTCAAGGCAATCACGACGAGAGGCTCGTTGATGTTATGCTGGAGCGAAGCGAGCAGGCACTGCTTAAGTTTACCGGCCATGGCGGCAGGCAAACCGCAGAGAGCTATGCTGGCATTAAGCAAGGTCCGATTGAGTATGTTATCGATCAAGCCAAAATAGCTGTTCAGGAGCGTTACGCGCATCATATGACTTTTCTAGACAACCTGCCCTATTATCATGAGGATGAACACTTTATATATGTGCATGCGGGTCTTAATCCGAATTACTTGAATTGGAAAGAGCAGCCTGCCAGAGATTTTCTTTACATAAAACAACCATTCCTTGAGAGGCCGACCAATGTAAACAAAACGGTTATTTTCGGCCATACAAAAACCATCGATATTCATGGAAAACCAGATGTTTGGTTTGGCGCAGGGAAGATTGGCGTTGACGGAGGATGTGCAACAGGACACCAGCTTAACGGACTAGCGATTACAGGAGCGGCAGAGTTTAACGTGTATTCTGTCCCTTGGAGATTGTAAGGGATGCGCGGGTATTCGAAAGCCATATTCAAAAGCTCTCTCCTGAATATGTTGATTACCGTAATTGCTTTGTTCTACACCTTGATCATGTGCTGGCTTTTATTTCATCGTGGCCGTTATTTTGGCGAGGGGTATAACTATAATCTGGTACCGCTTTATACGATAAAAAAATATATCATCCATTATGATCATTTCAACCCTGACATTTGGTTCAAAAACTTATTCGGAAACATTGTCTTATTCATACCGATCGGCATATTCCTGCCCTTATTAAATAAGAAGTACTTGAAAGTATTTAGACTGACAATGGTCACGATTATGTTGATTACAGCCGTTGAGCTTACTCAAATGTTGACGCGGGTGGGCAGCTTCGACATTGACGATATTATTCTTAATACGTTTGGCGCGCTGCTTGGACTGCTGATGACTAGGCTTGTCGTTCGTCGGACTCTGTAATTAACAAATCCTTTAATGTTAAAATAATTGAAAAAAAGCGATAGAAATATCGATTACGAAAGGAAGAATTGTCATTGAGTAAATTTTGGAGTCCGCTTACTGCTTCGCTGGTGCCGTATGTTCCAGGCGAGCAGCCTAAGGATAAGACGTATATCAAATTGAATACGAATGAGAATCCGTACCCGCCATCTCCGAAGGTAATTGATGCGATCAAAGGAGCAGCTAATGCTGATTTGCGGCTATATCCTGATCCTACTTGCGAAGGGCTCGTGAAAGCAGCTGCCTCCTATTACGGATTGCGAGCAGAGCAAGTGTTTGCGGGCAACGGTTCTGATGAAATTTTAGCTTTTGCTTTCGCAGCTTTTTTTGATCCGGCTAAGACGGTACTGTTCCCTGATATTACTTACAGCTTCTATAAGGTGTATGCGAAGTTATATGGCTTGCAAACAGAACTTATCGCATTGGACGAGCAATTTAACGTTCAAGTCGAAGCTTTCCATTCGGACAACGGTGGTATCATCATACCGAATCCGAATGCGCCAACGGCTCAATTGCTTCCGCTCGAGGATATTCGTACATTGCTTGCAAGCAATCCCGATCAGGTTGTTATTATCGACGAGGCCTACATTGACTTCGGCGGACAATCAGCAGTGGAGCTTATTCACGACTATCCGAATTTGCTTGTCGTTCAAACACTCTCGAAATCCCGTTCGCTCGCTGGCCTTCGCGTTGGTTTTGCTTTTGGCAGCGAGGAGTTGATTGATGGATTGAACCGAATCAAAAATTCATTTAATTCCTATACGATGGATCGGCTTGCTTTGGCAGGCGCCATTGCTGCTCTTGAGGATGACGCTTATTTCCGAGATACGACGGAGAAGGTCATTGCTACACGAGAATGTGTAACGGAGCAGGTGAAGGAGCTCGGCTTTGCTGCAACAGACTCGAAGGCAAACTTCGTCTTCATTTCGCATAAAACGATAGCAGCTAAGGACATCTTTGTGCAGCTGCGCGATAAGGGCGTGCTGGTCCGATATTTCGATCAACCTCGGATTAATGAATATTTGCGGGTGAGCATCGGAACGGATGAAGAAATGGATGCCTTTATTCGAGCACTCCAAGAAATCGTAGGCGAGTAATGGAAGAGGTTACGAAGGAGCAATTGTTGTTTCGGCGGTCGATGCGGTTGGTACTAGTTTTAAGTGCCATCTATGCTGCAGTGAGTAATGTGTTTCTATATACAGCTTATTATTATAGCGGGATTGTGGAGCAGAGCTACATCATTTGCATGATTATGATTATTGCGTTCGCTTTGCCGATCGTAAAGTTTTTTCGAAATCAGCATTGGTACTTTCCGATCTTCATATTTTTGTTCTGGATCCCGTTTAGCGTGCTTCTCGCATTTATACTAAGCCAAGTGCTTCCTCTTTCGGACAATACGGTCGATTTTGGACTGCTGCTTGTTTACTGCCTTATTTTGAACGTTATCGTTACGCTGCTTGGCATTACACTCGGCATGATCTTTAATGGAGGATCTACGCTTTGGAAGAAATATAGCCAAGCCTCAAAGCAATAACAATAAAGCCATGTATGATCTCCAATGAAGGGGGAGCATGCATGGCTTTATTTGATGATCGTTATTTTCATCTTGACTAAATGATTATTTCATTTTAAAATTTGTAAAAACTAACGTTCGTTAGGTAGGGGAACGAAAGCGGATCGGAGGGAATGACATGAGTGCTGAATTAACAACGTCGGAACGAATAAAGCTGGCGGCGCTGACGATGTTTGCAGAATCAGGCTATGAGGGGGCATCCTTGTCCGAAATTGCTAAGGCAGTGGGCATTAAGACGCCGTCCATATATGCACATTATAAATCCAAAGAACAACTGTTCTTGCAGCTCATTCAGGAAATGATTGTTGAAGAGCATAATCAGTTTATAGAGCTTCTTCACGATATGGTTCAGGCGCCGATTAAGGAGCAAGTACATCGACTGTTTACTTTTTTTACTGATCTCACTCATTTAACGACAGGTCAAGCTTTCTTGAAGAAAACGATGCTTGTACCGCCGCGCCATTTGCGCGAACAGCTCAATCAAGATTTATTGCGCTATGAGTATGAACTGAACAAGGGAATTATTAGCGTGCTGGAAAAGGGAGCGTCGCAAGGGTTGTTTAACCTGGAAGAGACGGAACGGTTAATTGCTACCTTTTATGTATGTGTAGATGGCATCCTTGTTGAGAATCAAATATATGGAAAAGAGCTGCTTGAGAAAAGGAAGCAAATGGTGTGGCAATCATTATGGCAGATTTGGACGATGACAGCGAGAGAGGATTGAACAAAATGCAATGGGTCTTTTTATTATTAGCGGGGTTTCTTGAGGTAGGCTGGACGTTTGGCCTCAAATATTCGGAGGGCTTTACAGTGCTTGTTCCAAGCATAATAACAGTGGTGCTGCTTGTCATAAGCTTTATGCTGTTTGCCCGCGCGATGCGTACGATAGAGATAGGCGTTGCCTATGCAATGTTTACGGGAATTGGAACAGTAGGCACTGTTCTCGCAGGTATCATTATACTGAATGAGCCGGCTGATTTTTGGCGTTTGTTCTTTATCACATTGCTTGTAGGGGGCATAGTTGGACTTAAGCTTGTGTCAAATGACAAGCCAGCTCCTGACAAAGCACCAAAGGCTGTAACCAACATAGAACAAGATAAGGTGGGTTCATAAAATGGCATGGGTCTTTTTAATCATATCAGGCTTCGGTGAGGTCGCCGGCGTTACTTTCATGAAGCTCTCTGATGGCTTTAAACGCTGGAAGGGGACGGTAGGGGCGATTGGCGCTGGTTTCGTGAGCTTTTTCTTCTTATCTAAAGCGTTACAGACGATTCCAATTAGTACGGCATATGGGATATGGACCGGAATCGGCTCGATAGGCAGCGTAGTGCTAGGTATGGTCATTTTTGGAGAGTCGAGAAATTGGCGCAAGATGCTGTTTCTCTCTATGATTATCTCAGGCGTTATCGGGCTGAAAGTAGTAAGTGGAGGCCATTAGGATCAAATTCGAAGCGAGACCGTGCAAAAGGGCTGTAAAGCTTTTTGGTGCGGTCTTTATTTTTGCAGCTACTGGTCTTACAATGAAAGGAAAGCATGTATGTAGATAGGGAGAAGAGGAGTACTTACTATGGAGGAGAAGCAGCTGAATACGTTTATTGCTCTTATGGAGCAGTCATTGCTCTCGGAGCTTGTGCTTGATAGCGTTGACCCCACAAATCCAATCCGAGTAGCGGAGACGCCGCGCGGTTGGAGACTGCTTGGGGCTGGCAATTACGCAGGCGTATTTACACATCAGGATTATTCGGATATAGCTATGAAGGTTTATGCGCCAGGCCGGGACGGCTGGGAGAGTGAATGCGAGGTTTACCGGCGAATTGGCACGCATCCTGCCTTTTCAACTTGTTATCATGCCGGAGAATATAAAGGCCATTATTATTTGATTTTAAAGCGATTAAAGGGAAAAACTTTATATCAGTGCATCATTGATGGAGCAGCAATACCAAAAAAGGCGATAGAAGATATTGATCAAGCATTGGAGTATGCAAGATCCCGCGGTTTGTTCCCGCATGATGTGCATGGAAAAAATGTAATGATTAAGGATGGAAGGGGCATCGTGCTTGATATTTCAGATTTTTTGAAGGAAGAGCCGTGCGCGATGTGGGATGATTTGAAGAAAGCCTACAATCGTATTTACATGCCTTTTCTATCCAAAAAACCGATTCCGGTTCCCGAATGGGTGCTGAACGGCGTTCGTAAGGGCTATCGTTTTATGAGGAATTCATCCGTAGTGGGACGCTCGTCCTAGGGAAGCAGCACAAACAGCGGCTGCCCTGCAAGGGTGCCGCTGCTTGGCAAAGCTTTGCCGCACATCTTAATGCTCCTCGTCAAACGCGTCCAGCAGCGTCTTGGCGAGATCGGCATCCTTTTTAAGCACATGAATCCGTTTCAAGGAATTGCCCTCAATGGTGATTTTGGTTTTCAATCCATTAGTTTTGAAATGAGCTTCCAATCGGTCTATGAGCTCCGATCTAGAACCCCCTTCCGTACGAATGACTACCCATCGATTCCAAAATAACGCCATTATGCGTCACCTCCTTAAAGTTTTACATTGTAAAACTAGTGTAGGAAGCCATGTGCCCATTGGATTTGAATGTCTTCTTATACGTTCAAATCAAATAAGGATGCACCTTTCATATTTATTCAGCATAAGCCTTCAAACATGACAGAAAACTCAAAAAAACATTTGCCTTTAATCCAAAATCTGTTGGGGAATAACGTGATTGCTCCTGCCGTATCCTAAGAAAGCGAGATGGCGACCTGACCTATTGACAAACTTAACTGTAACGGATAAAATTACAGTATAAAGCAGGGAGGCCCTTAAACAGTGAACAGCGAATTTACGATTGCCGTACACAGTCTCGTTTACTTGGCTTATTTACCGGAAAGAATGGCTAGCAGCGATATGATCGCCGAGAATGTCGGCACACATTCTGCTCGTGTTCGCAAGGTAATGGGTGGTTTGCGCCGCAGTGGATATGTAGATACCCGTGAAGGCTCAGGAGGCGGCTATAGGCTGACGATTGATCCGAATGTGGTAACACTTGCCGATATCTATCGCGTGATGGCACAAGGCTCGCTAATTCCGAGCTGGTGCTCGGGCAACCCAGAGATGGATTGTGTTGTTGGGTCGAATATGAATCAAGTGATGTTCGGCATATTTTGTACAGCGGAGAAGCAGCTGGAAAGTCATTTTAGCGCGATTACGATTCAGGATGTGTTGAAGCAAATTCACGCATGCGGTTAGCAAATGATGTTTCATTTAACGGTGAGACGGGTATTCCCTTTATCATACACATTGTTTGGAGAGGATGATTGAAATGGCAGTAGCATTGACGAAAGAAAACTTTAACGAGTCCATTCAAAACGGCGTTTCCCTTGTAGATTTCTGGGCACCTTGGTGTGGACCTTGCAAAATGCAGCTACCAATCGTTGAGGAGCTTTCCGCTGAGCTGGAAGGCCAAGCAGTAATTGCTAAAATTAACGTTGACGAGCAGCCAGAACTTGCTTCACAATTCGGCGTTATGAGTATCCCAACATTGATTTTGTTCAAAGACGGTCAACCCGTTGACAAAATGGTTGGCGTACAATCCAAAGATGCATTGAAAGCAAAAATTTCCGGCCAAATGTAAGCAACATTTTGTAATAAATAACCGTCTTAATATCGTCTGGTATCAGTGAGCAACTGGTGTCAGGCGATATTTTTTTTCTGGAAACTCTTATTTTCAGTAAGATAATATTGGTATAAAAGGTACTAAGTGTGAATGTAAAAATCGACCTAATTAAGCAAATGTTAAGGAAATAATAAGCGATTATACCAACCTTATCTGTTGCTTTATACTAATTTAGTTAGTAGAATTAAAAATAATTGTACGCAGCAGCGTGCCCTAACTTTGATTTATGGAGTGGTGATGTAGTGAACGCAGTCAGTACGAAAAAGGACAAAACGGTTACCGGAGAGTCCCTGCGGCAAGGTATGACATCTTCAAAAATTTTGATCATTATTCCGGCTTATAATGAAGAGCACAGCATAAGCCATGTGATACATGATGTGAAGACACATTGCCCATCTGCTCATATTCTGGTCATTAATGATGGCTCCAAAGACCGTACGCGTGAAGTAGCTGAAGCGAATGGTGCTTCTGTCATTACACTTCCGACCAATTTGGGCATCGGCGGAGCTATGCAGACGGGATATCGTTATGCTCACCGTTATGACTATGATGTTGCCGTTCAAGTGGACGGAGATGGCCAGCATAAGGCGGAGCAGCTTCATTTGATTTTGGACCCAGTGCTAAACGGGAAAGCAGATTTGGCGATTGGTTCACGTTTTATTGAACAAACCGGCTTCTTGTCTTCTGCAACGCGCAGAGTCGGTATCAAAATTTTATCTACTATTGTTACTGCAATGACACGCAAGCGTGTGCTGGACGTAACCTCAGGGTTCCGTGCTGCAAATAAACGTGCGATTGCCGTATTCCAAAGCGATTATGCGACAGACTATCCAGAAGTGGATTCCATCGTACTCATTCATCGCAGCGGATTGCGTACAAGCGAGGTAGCAGTCGTAATGGAAGCACGTACAGGCGGTACGTCATCAATAAATGCGATGCGTTCGGTTTATTATATGGTTAAGGTAACATTGTCGCTATTCATTCGCAGCTTGAAAGCAACGAAGCCAGTCGAGGTTCAATCTTAGAAAAATGTTTACGATGAGAGTTTGCTCTGCAAACTTTAAGGAGGATACACCATGCAAGCCTTGTGGATTATCACAAGTGTGGTTTTTTTGTTCGTGCTGATTATGTTGATTAACCGGAGATTGCTCCGTGAGCAGTATTCAATGCTCTGGCTGTTGTTTGGTGTAGTAATGCTGATATTGTCCGTACGCGTCCAGATTATTGATACGTTGGCTCACGCGATTGGTATTGCTTATGCGCCGGCGCTGCTTTTTCTAGTCGGAATTTTATTTTGTATTATGCTTATTTTGCATCTTACAGTCATTGTATCCAAATTGTCGGAGAAAGTTATTCGTCTTACACAAGAGCTTGGAATTTTACATCACGAGCTACATGAACGCAAAAGGTCGGATTCATAATGGCATATATCATATTGTTTCTTAATATTTTGCTGCTTGTTTCGGGCCAATTATTGTGGAAAACAGGAATGAACAAAATGGATACGGCGAAAGGCGACACATGGGTATCGTTATTGTGGTCGCCTCATATATGGTCGGGACTTGTTTTGTACGGAATTGCTACCGTTCTTTGGTTGTACGTACTTAAGAAGCTCCCGCTTAGCCTTGCCTATCCGCTGCAAAGCTTGGCTTATGTAATAGCGCTGGTTGCAGCTGTATTTATATTTAACGAATCGGTACCGCTGCAGCGCTGGATAGGCGCAGCTATTATTTTGGCGGGTGTAATCGTACTCGCTTGGAAATAAGCCGCTTTCAACATTGGGGAGGATCAATTTACGTGGTGGAATGGGTTAGGAAAAACAAAGCATGGACGATAGCGATCGTTCTTATTTTTATGCTTGCCTTGTGGCTGAGGGTTGATTTTCTTACATCGGTCAAACATAACATTTCACATGATTCGAAGTATTACGATGAGATGGTGCACCGGTTGCTTGATGAAGGCATTTACGCCTACAAGGAAGAGGTTCCAAATGCAAGGGTAACACCGGGTTATCCACTATTTATGACGGGTATGTATTTAGTGGCTGATCAAATCGGCGTAGAGCCGTTCCCGCTTATTCGTTGGGTACAGGTGTTAATTAGCATGGCTACACTCATTATCATTTATATGATTGCGATGCAGGCAACAAGAAACAAATGGGTGGCAATCGTAGCGTTTTTTATTAGTGCAATTTATCATCCCTTTATTTGGGCAAATGGAGCAGTTCTCACAGAAACGCTCGCATTATTTCTCTTAATGGCCTATCTGTCTATGCAGTTATATGCCTTTCGTACCGAACGAAAGCGCGATGCTGCGCTAGCGGGTATCTTGTTAGGCCTGACAGTACTTGTTAGGGCGGAATTTCTACCGATTTTTGTTCCTTTGTACGGAGTATTTCTGCTTCAGAAATGGTACAAGAAGAAATCGGGTGTGCAGACCGAGGTCATATCCAAATGGGCTATTTTCAAAAAAGTTCTATTAATGGGTGTTATTACGGGGCTCTGCCTATCAGCTACGATGCTTCCTTGGTGGATAAGGAATGTCGTTTCATTAAATGAGTTTGTATTGACTGCTTCACAGTCCAATCCATTCAAAGCGGGTACTTATCCGAATAAAGATTATACAGACAAGATCGTTGATCCAACGGGATTGACACAGGATGAGGTTGCATGGGCGCGCATCAAAGCAGGCTTCACGCAGCAAACCTGGAAATATGTAAAATGGTATACGGTAGGAAAGCTTAAATATACTTATACGCATATGTTCTTCGGCTCGGGACATGCTCCTTTGTACCATGCTTATCCGAAGGTAGCATACTTGCATGTACTGATTATATACAGCACGATTATTCCGCTGCTTGCGCTTATATGGAGATGGAGACATCCTGCAGCCATGCTGGCGGTGGTCATCTTCGTCATGACGATGATTAGACTTGTGTTCGTACCGGAATATCGTTATAACTTTACCGTTATGCCCCTGTTTATTATATTGTTCTCTTGGCTCGGTATTTATATTTTGCAAAAAATATGGGCATATATTGAACGTAGAAAAACGGCGTAGCAGTTTTAACTGCATATTGTAAAAGACTGCCTAAAGGACAAGTGCCTTGAGCAGTCTTTTTTCGCTTATTGTGCAACTTCCACAATGTATGGCGCGTCTAATTTATGAATAAATTGGAAAAGCATTGGAGGGTGAAGCAGTGAGGATCAATCATCGAAAGAGGCTTGCGGTAGTGCTATCCACAGCGATGCTTATGAGTATGTTGCCAGCAACGGCATTTGCTGAAAGCTCAAACAAGCCAGCAGTGACGAATGCAGCAGCAAAAGCCGTGCCATCGTCGGAAGGAGACATCATGAAAGAAGGATTTGCAGCTCCAGTTGATGTAGCAATAACGAAGGAGAAAGCGGAAGCGCTAGCGAGGCAGTATGTAAGCATTCCGAAGGAGTATGTCCTCCAAGGAGCTAGTCTTAATATGGAAGTGATGGCTAGCGGCAAACGCAATGCTTGGGGACTGGATTTCGTGAAGAAGGTGAACGGCAAGCATTTGGGAAGCATCTACGTTCGTATTCATGCGGATAAAGGTCAGCTTCTTGAGTTCAACTCTTATACCGATAACCCATCTGCCAAACCAACGTATCCGCTTAAGGTTGAACGTGATGCCGCACAGCAGATTGCGCTCCAATTCATAGATAAAATTGCAGCTGATTATAAAGGACAAATTCAATACAATCCTGACTATGGTGTTCAACTGCGTCCACCGCTAACGGGTGAGGTTGTGCATTCCATTCGTTATGATCGGTTGGTGAATGGCATACCCTATGTAGATAACTACATAGAGCTTGAAGTGGATAGTGAAGGGCATGTCCGAAGATTTTCCTTGCAGTGGGATGATACAATTATTTTCCCAAAAGTAGATGCAAAGCTGTCGGCAGCAGAGGCAAATGAAAAACTGCGAGCAGCAGCAGCTCCACTGTTAGCTTATATCGTGCCTTACAATATGCAGGGGAAAAGGAAACCTTTGCTTAGTTATGAGCTTCAGCCTATATCGATCGATGCGGTGACTGGCCAGCTAAAGGATCAGTCGAGAGACAGTTATTTTAGAGCGGGAACGATATCGGAAACACCTATATCCGAGAAACCTTTAGGCGAAAAGCCGAAGGCGGGGGCAGTTACCGAGAAGCAAGCGATAGATGCGGTAAAAGCTGCTTTTGCGCTGCCGGCAGGGGTGGAGCTGAACGGTTCCAACTACAGTGAAAATAGCAATGAGAGCACAGGTGAAACCGAAGCCTATTGGCAGCTGAATTGGACAGTGAAAAAGGATGGCAAGGAAGTGGGCTCAGCTTCAGCTTCCGTTAACGGTCGCACTGGAGAGGTTCGCCATTTCAATACGTATATGTATAACGAACAAAGTCAATCAGGCGGGACAAAGGTGACGCTAGAGCAAGCGACTACAGCGGCGGTAGAGGCAATTAAGAAACGTCTGCCATGGCTAACGGATGAGCTATATCTGGTCAAACCTGATCCGAAGCAATATGAGGGAATTGTCGCAGGGCAACCTAGTCAATACTATTTCAATTTTGTACACAAAACCTATGGCGCAGTGGTTGAATATGACAACATTAACTTGTCGATACATTCAAGCACTGGGGAAGTTGTAAATTACGATGCTAATTTGTCGAACTTTGAATATCCAGCTGAGGCTCCTGCCTTGATTAAGAAGGAGCAGGCAGTTGACAGCTGGCTGAATTATTACCGAACACAGCTTACGTATCGGCTTGTGCAAAGCTTCACATGGAACGGGCAGCCTATTCCAATTGAGAAATATAAGCTGATGATTGCTTCAGGTGAAATAAGAGGCGACGAAGTGGATAGAAAGACAGAAGCAGAACTAGTTTACCAATTAGTGCCTAAGCTTATGGATGAGTCGGTGTTCCTCGATGCAGTGACAGGCGGCTGGCGAAATCGGGAAACAGGTGATGTCACACAGCTCGAGAAGCCAAAGGCTAAGGATATTGATGGACACTTTGCACAGCGTCAGCTTGAACTAATGGTTGCATACAAAGCGCTTGATGTGAAAGATGGTCTTGTGCGTCCCAATGAGGCAGTTACACGTGGAGAGCTGATTAAAATGCTGGTGCTAGCGCGCAGCAGCGGAGTATCACCTCTCTCGATGTCTTTCAGTAATCAACTTGGTGGTAAAGCCTCATTTAATGATGTAGCTGCGGATTCCAGCTATTTCGTTTATGTTGAAAGTGCATTGGAACAAAATTTGATAGATGTTGGGGATGGCTCCTTTAACCCTAGCGGTAAAGTATCCCGTGATGAGATGGCGGAGCTGATCGTGCGAGCACTTGGTTATAATGCGCTTGCGAATTATGATCATATTTTTAAAGCCTCGTTTAAAGACTCGGATCAAATCGAGAATAAGGGGCAGGCAGCCATTGTTGTAGGTCTCAAAATTATGAGCTTATCGGATGGCAAGTTTTTGCCTAAGAAACAAGTGACGCGAGGCGAAGCATCGGTAGCGTTTTTCCGTTACCTTCAATCGCGCGCAGAGCTGCAAGAAGCGCCGCTTCGGATGTAATGTATTCTTAATACAAGAAACCTGGATTCTACAAGTGGATGATACGCTTGCAGAACCCAGGTTTTTTATAGATAAGGGCTCGGAAGTTATCCTTTAATCCGTTTTCTTCTTTTTCGAGGTAAAATTTGTTACAGATTTTGTATCCTCAATGGTATCATTTACGAATGCCATATCTTGATTTTTGGCTTTCATATTCGTCGTTCCTTTGTAATTACCCTTATGAGTCTGATTTTCCATAAGCTTGCCTCCTCAAATTTTAGGTGCTTGTGTGCACAGCTTAAGCCAGCGCCAACATAGTATTTCCGCAGCGCGGCTTATCATTCTCAGAAATGACTATCTTACGGCGAGGCACAAATACAATACCGTTTAGGGGTATAAAACGGGTTAAAAACAAACGGCTGTTCAAATACAGGGTTTTATAGGTTTTCACAACTTACAATGCTTTTATCGATCAGAAAACCGTCTTCATTTGCCAAGGAAGCCATCAAATGCCGTTTAGGCTTAACGGATGGCACTTTCAAAGTAGGTGACGCTGGGGTATAATAGCTGGAGTTGTTTACTTTCGGGAAAATAGGGGTGTCTTATAGCATGGCATTGAAAGCAGGAATAGTAGGTTTGCCCAACGTCGGCAAATCAACATTGTTTAACGCAATTACGCAAGCAGGAGCAGAATCTGCCAATTATCCTTTTTGTACAATAGATCCTAACGTTGGTGTTGTTGAAGTACCGGATGAGCGTTTGGACAAGCTGGTTGAGCTCGTTGTTCCTAAGAGCATCGTGCCTACAGCGTTTGAGTTTGTCGATATTGCCGGCTTGGTTGCTGGTGCAAGCAAAGGCGAAGGATTGGGCAATAAATTTTTGGCGCATATCCGTGAGGTAGACGCCATTGTTCATGTGGTTCGCTGCTTCCAAGATGATAACATTACGCATGTATCTGGCAAGGTAGATCCAATTAGCGATATTCAAACGATTAATTTGGAGCTTATTTTGGCGGATATTGATTCGGTTGATAAAAAGATTGAACGCTCACGTAAAAACCTTAAGGGCGGAGACAAAAAAGTTGCTCAAGAAATCGAAGTGCTTGAACGCATCAAGGAAGCGTTGTACAACGACAAGCCTGCTCGCAGCCTTGAGCTGAGCGATGATGAGAAGCTGCTTGTTCGTGATTTGCATTTGCTGACAATGAAGACGGTATTGTATGCCGCTAACGTGAGCGAAGACGAGGTTTCAAATTCAGACGGCAATGAGTACGTACAGAAAGTACGCGAATTCGCAGCTGCTGAAGGTGCTGAAGTTGTGCCAATCAGCGCGAAGGTTGAAGCTGAGATTGCTGAGCTTGAAGGCGAAGACAAAGAAATGTTCCTTGAGGAGCTTGGCATGTCGGAGTCGGGCTTGAACCGTTTGATCAGTGCAGCTTACAAGCTTCTTGGTCTATACACTTACTTCACAGCAGGTGTACAAGAGGTTCGCGCATGGACGATTCGCAGTGGAACAAAAGCGCCGCAGGCGGCTGGCGTTATTCATACCGATTTCGAACGCGGATTCATTCGTGCTGAGGTTGTTTCCTTTACAGATCTTGCAGCTGCGGGTTCGATGGTAGCGGCTCGTGAGAAGGGGCAAGTTCGTCTTGAGGGCAAAGAATATGTCGTTCGTGACGGCGATGTTATCCATTTCCGTTTTAACGTGTAAATATTAGGGGAATAATAGAGCCCTGTAAGTGCAGCTTTGCGCTTACAGGGTTTTGTTGCAATCAAGATTCATGCTGGATGCTCAGTAACCAATGGCGGTTGCCTGGTATATGAAGATTGAAGCGGTTCGTAAAAATGGGCATGATTAGCTGGCTGTAAATCGAAACCAGCAGTCGATAGAAACTCGATGATATGGTATAATGAACATTATCCTAATGGAATAAACAGAGGTGAATGATCGTGTTTGACCGTTTACAAGCACTCGCAGACCGGTATGAAAAGCTGAGTGAGCTATTGTGTGATCCAGATGTATCCAGTGATCCCAAGCGGCTTAGAGAGCTTTCCAAGGAGCAGTCGGATTTACAAGAGGCATATGATGCCTTTACGGAATATAAACAAGTTACCGAGCAGCTGGACGACGCTAAGCTGATGCAAGCTGAGAAACTCGATGACGAAATGCGTGAAATGGTTAAAATGGAAATCGACGAATTGAGCAAACGCCAAGCTGAGCTTGATGAGCAAATTCGTATCGTTCTATTGCCGAAGGACCCTAATGATGACAAGAACGTTATTGTCGAAATTCGCGGTGCGGCTGGCGGAGACGAAGCAGCATTGTTCGCATATGAGTTATATCGTATGTATACAAAGTTTGCTGATGCACAAGGCTGGCGTGTAGAGCTAATGGATTTCAGCGAGAACGACGTTGGCGGATTTAAAGAGGTAATTTTTATGATTACGGGCAAGGGCGCGTACAGCAAGATGAAATTCGAAAGCGGCGCTCATCGCGTACAACGGATTCCAGTAACGGAATCAGGCGGCCGTATTCATACATCAACATCTACGGTAGCTGTTATGCCTGAGGTTGAAGATGTGGAGATTGAAATTTTCGACAAGGATATTCGCGTGGACACGTTCTGCTCCAGTGGAGCGGGCGGTCAATCCGTTAATACGACGAAATCCGCGGTACGTGTATTGCACGTTCCAACCGGCATTATGGCGACTTGCCAAGATGGCAAATCACAGAATGAGAACAAAGCGAAGGCACTTGCCGTGCTTCGTGCACGTATCTCTGATGTTCGCCGTCAAGAGGAAGAAGCAAAGTATGCGGGCGAGCGTAAGAGCAAGGTTGGAACGGGAGATCGCAGCGAACGTATTCGCACATACAATTTCCCGCAAAGCCGTGTAACGGATCACCGTATCGGATTAACGCTTCATAAGCTGGATTCAGTGATGAACGGCGATTTGACAGAGGTTATTTCCTCCCTGACGATTGCAGAGCAAGCTGATCTTATGGAACGTGAAATGGCTTAACAAATTTGCGCTGGGTCGCTGGTTGCTTACAATAAGCAATCAGCGGTCTGGCGTTTTGTTCGGTTTGGGGAAGCGAAGGTAAGGCAAATGGTCGTGTGGAGTGCATAAATAGTTTGGACGTGGCAGTGAATTATTGTCGAATGTACTGCTAGCTGTGAGGCGGTAATGGCAAAAGAGGCTATAGTTGCTGCATGAAGGAGAAGAAAGTTATTTTAAAGTGGGAAGGGCGATACAGGGATGAGCAAGCATTCGGAGGAGCGATGGTTTGTTGCGCCATTAACATTGCGGCAAGCTTGCATGCAAGCGACAGCGATTTTGCAATCGGAAGCGGTGGAAGAACCGCGCAACAATGCAGAGCTTCTGCTCATGCATTTGCTGAATATGGATCGAGCGGCATTGCTGCGTGATGGCAGTGAGTTATTTCCTGCAGAGCGGTTAGCAGAATGGGAAGACCTCATACGTCGTAAGGCTGCTGGGGAGCCTGTTCAATATATTATTGGTGAGCAATGGTTTTATGGGCAGCCATTTACAGTCTCGCCTGCCGTGCTCATTCCGCGTCCGGAAACAGAGCTGCTCGTCGAGGCTGTGCTTGAGGCAGCTGATATTATTTGGCCCCCTGCGCTGATTGCAGGGGATATGCAGCCGCCGACCATTGTCGACGTCGGCACAGGCAGCGGCGCCATCGCCGTGACGCTAGCTTCGCAGCGTCACGCATGGCGCGTATGCGCGTCCGATCTATCGCCGGACGCGCTGGCAGTCGCCCGCACGAACGCGATCCGCCATGAAGCGGCGGATCGGTTGACATTCGTGCAGGGCGACCTGCTCATGCCATTTGTACATGGGCATGAGCAGGGTGAACTGCAGCACGGCGAGCTTCGCATCGACGTGCTAGTATCCAATCCGCCGTATATACCGGCGGCGGATATGTTAGAGCTGCAGCGCGAAGTTCGCGACTATGAGCCGCATCTCGCGCTGGAAGGCGGGCCGGACGGGTTGATCCCGTACCGGCGCATGCTGGAGCAGCTTCCGCTGCTCGCGCAAATGCCTCGCATCGTCGCATTCGAGCTCGGCATGGGCCAGCCTCGCATCGTTGCCGACATGATGCGCGAAATGTCGCAATGGGACGACATTCGAATCATCAGTGACTACGCTGGAATCGAGCGCCATGTCATTGCAACAAGGAGTTAACTTCGCTTGCAGCAAAAGAGGCTTCCCCAAAAGTAGATTTATCTACTTCGGGAAAGCCTCTATTTCATTTAAAGCAGCCATTTTCAAGCAGCAGCCTGACTGGGCTCAGCAAAATAAATCTATTTCCTAGATTTATTTTCGCCGGAGCATGTCACTTAGCGCTTTATTGCGGGTGATGAGCAAACATAAGCCTACATTCTAGTTCTATTTTCGAGAAAAGGGTTCCATTGACGGAAATAAGCCTATATTCTAGACTTATTTTCGCTCGAACTCATCATTTACCGCGTTTTTGTATGTGACATGTAAAAATAAGCCTACATTCTAGCTCTATTTTCGAGAAAAGGGTTCCATTGACGGAAATAAGCCTATATTTTAGTCTTATTTTCACTGGAACGCATCATTTAGTGCTTTTTTGTAGCTCATGAGCAAACATTAGCCTACATTCTAGCTCTATTTTCGCGAAAAAAGTTCCTTTGACGAAAATAAGCCTACTTTTTAGACTTAGCTCGAACACATCATTTAGCGCGTTTTTGTATGTGACATGTAAAAATTAGCCTACATTCTAGCTCTATTTTCGAGAAAACAGCTCCTTTGACGAAAATAAGCCTACTTTTTAGACTTATTTTCGCTCGAACACATCATTTAGCGCATTTTTTTATGTGACACGCAAAAATAAGCCTATATACTAGGCTTATTTTCACTACAACCCATCACTTAGCGCTTTTTCACCGATTTTATCCGCTCACACTTATTCCGGCATCATACCGGTGCTTATCGCAAGACGGTTCCACCCGTTGATCGTAATAATAGCCATAATAATCTCGCCGACTTGTTTGCTCTCGAAATACCGGGCAACTTCTTCATATACCGCATCGGGCACATGCTCTTTCGTAATGACTGTGACAGCCTCCGTCAAAGCGAGTACCGCTCGCTCCTCCTTCGTAAAGTAAGGCGTATCCCGCCAAGCGCTCAATGCATAAATACGCTGCTCAGTCTCACCCAAGCTTCTAGCGTCTTTCGTGTGCATATTAATGCAGAATGCACAGCCATTTATTTGCGATGCGCGAATTTTAATCAATTCTAGCAGCTGCTTGTCGATGCTCGTAGTGCCTAGGTATTTCTCCAATCCGCTCATTGCCTGATATGCAGCAGGTATTTCTTTTGCTATTTGGACTCTTTCTGTCATGTTCCTCATTCTCCTCTATGTTCTATTTATTTGCTTTCATCCTCTAAGACAAAACACAGTTATCGGTTGTGACAGAAGGTTAAAAATTTTTTTATTTAGTCGTCTTTGTTTAGTCATACTTTAGTCATGCAGTGTTCGCAATTGGCGGTTCGTAAATTTTCAAATGGTCATTCGATCCGAACATGCTTCAGCTTATCAGGGTTCAACATGACATAAATCCGCTCAACCTTCTGCCCTTCCTCATCGAGCCGAAAGCTGATCACACTTCTTGGCATACCGGCTTGGTTAACGATGACACCAGCTTGTCCGTTCACGTCAGCGAATTGATGGCCATCTCCCAAGAAGGTCTTTGGAATAACACCCTTCAAAAAGGCGATGACTCTTTCTCTGCTAATAATAGCGAAAATAGCTGCACGTACCTTGCCTCCTCCATCGGAAACAAGAATCGCTTCTTCGGACAAAAGAGAAATCAATTTCTCGAAATTCCCAGAGGATGCTGCTTCCATGAAGGCAACAGCGAGGGTCTCGGCTTTATCCGTGTTTATGGGTAGCATCGATCTATCTTCCTGAAGCTTCTCTTTGGCTCGGCTGTATATTTTACGACAGTTTGCTGTCGTTTTATGTAAGCAGGAAGCAATATCCTCATAATCGTATTGAAGTGATTCTCTTAAAATAAACACAGCCCGCTCAACGGCTGTGAGCTGCTCAAGCATGACAAGCAGCGCGTAGGAAATCTCTTCATGCTCCGCATAAATTTCAGCAGGGTCTTGTTTTATGGTGCTGACGTCTGGTTCGGGCAGCCATTGTCCAACATATACTTCTTTTCTTTTGCGCGCGGATTGGCTGAGATTGATCGAGCGGTTAGTGAGCATCCGAACGAGATAGGACTTCTCATTTTTAATTTCACTAGGGTCCAAAAGGCTGTAGTCTGCAAACACATCCTGGACCAAATCCTCGGCCTCGCTGAATGTGCCAAGCATCCGATAAGCAATGGAATGGAGCAACGGCCGATACGCTGCATAAGTTTTTTGAAAATCCATTTTTCATCCATCCTTCTCATTTATTGAAAATATTATAACTTGCTAGAAGAGCGTCTGCGATAAGATAAAAAATAGATAGATTGATAGGTTTATATATTAAGCATAACGGACATAATGACGGATAGATACGTTCCGGAACGCAAGCAGACGCACTGACGGGTGCGACGAGAGGAGCTTGTGTTATATGTCCAGCCATTATTCTATTCATTCCTATTCCAATATTTCTAAATCCGCTCATTCTAATTCGGGTAAGGCTAATAAATTTGTTTATCGCAAATCATATGGTTTTATTATTTTTGCACTTATCATTTTAATTATGAGCTGGGAAGCTCAGCAAATGGATGCTGCGGTTGCAGGCGGAGAAATTCCGCAGGAAGCCATTCGCCTTCGTATTTTAGCCAATTCCGATAATCCTGCTGATCAAGTCGTGAAACGTCTTGTCCGGGATGAAATCGTTAAAGCGATGAATAGCTGGGTGACGGGACCTCAGACGATTGAGGAAGCACGTCAGACGATTCTCGCCAATATGCCTGAAATTGAACGCATTACAGCGGAAGTGCTAAAGAGCCGCGGCTTTGAATATGGCTCGTCCGCAGAGCTTGGAATGGTACCGTTCCCGACAAAAATGTACGGCAATCAAGTTTACCCCGCTGGCGACTATGAAGCCCTTCGTATTACACTTGGCGAAGGCGGCGGACAAAATTGGTGGTGCGTATTGTTCCCTCCGTTATGTTTTATCGACGCTGTAAGCGGTGAAGCATCAGCAGCATCAGCTGGAGCAGAGACAGAGCAAGCGTCAGTAGTGAAATCGGAAACTGCAGCGGCTAAGACAGCTTCCTTAGCAGCAGCTCCGGCAGATACTCCTTCCCAAGGCGAAGCGCCGGAAGCAAAATTTTTTATTTGGGAAATGATCGAATCTTTTATCAATTGGATTAAATCATTGTTTTCATAAGAAACGACAGCTGCACCTTTGAATGTATTGGTGCAGTTGTCGTTTCTGCTTGTTTGCGGGTGCTTATGCTATAATAACGAATGAATGAACAATTTCAATTAAGAGCAAGGATTGAAGGATAGAGATGACTAAAACAAATGTATGGCGCGTAAAGCAGGCTCATGATTCTCAGCTGCGTGAACAATTATCGGAAGCTGCCAGCCAATTAAGAGAAGGCGGTATTATTGCTTTCCCTACAGAGACGGTTTATGGGCTTGGCGCGGATGCTCGCAGCTCAGCGGCGGTTGAGCGGATATTCACCGCAAAGGGACGTCCATCGGACAACCCTCTCATTGTGCATATTGCGGGTCGCAAGCAGTTAGATGAGCTGGTGCTGCCGTATTCTGAGCTGGCTTCATCGTTGATGGAACAGTTTTGGCCAGGACCACTTACCATTGTACTGCCCGTTCGTGAGGATGCGTTATCGCCGCTCGTAACGGCAGGACTGTCTACCGTTGGTATTCGAATACCGGATCATAGAACAGCGCTTGCGCTCCTTGAGATCGCAGATTGTCCAATTGCTGCACCAAGTGCCAATCGTTCTGGAAGGCCAAGCCCAACACTTGCTGAGCATGTGCTGGAGGATCTGGATGGGCGGATCGATGGTCTTGTTGATGACGGTGCAACAGGCGTTGGCCTGGAATCCACTGTAATTGAGCT
This sequence comes from Paenibacillus sp. NRS-1760, assembly GCF_050467785.1. Classification (NCBI taxonomy): domain Bacteria; kingdom Bacillati; phylum Bacillota; class Bacilli; order Caryophanales; family Paenibacillaceae; genus Paenibacillus; species Paenibacillus sp. NRS-1760. The sequence goes on from NZ_JBITPK010000008.1 coordinate 449,922, forward strand.
TGCTGGCGAGCATGGCATTCGTATTTTACGGCCAGGCGGCATTACGCGCGAAGCGCTTCAAGAAGCGGCACCCCATGCGTTGATTGATAGTGCCTCGATAGAAGAACCGGAGTCGGCTCCGCGATCGCCAGGCATGAAATATACTCATTATGCGCCACAAGGGGAGCTTGAGCTTGTGCAAGGCCAATTTGAAGCTGTCGCAGCGTATATTGGAGATCAAGTAGAAGCTGCAAAGAAGCGCGGCGAGGTAACTGGCGTACTTGCTTTCGAAGAGAGATTGAATTGCTACGATGCAGATCATGTTTTCTCATTAGGCAGCGAGGCGGAGCTTGGCACAGCAGCCCATCAGCTTTATGCGGCATTGCGAGATTTTGACGGGGCAGGCGCTCAGCGTATTTGGGCAGAAGGCTGCACGGAGCATGGCATCGGCGCTGCGCTGATGAATCGGTTAGCCAAAGCGGCTGGAAACCGAATTATTCGTGTATAGAAAGCACTGTAAGGGGAACGATCATTTTTGAAACAAAATTAGCTTGAAACCGCACTAGTATGTTTGTCCTCATGTCCGCATATGTTTGGTAAAGACTACAAGCGGACATGGGGGAGATAGGCTGTGATTGAAGCACAATTACAAGCTGGACAGTTTTTGACGCTGCTTATTATTGCGGTGGCACTCAGTCTAGACGCATTTTCTCTGGGACTCGGAATAGGGCTCAAAGGCATAAGGCTGCGAGATGTTTTGAAGCTTGGCATTGTAATTGCATTGTTTCATATGATCATGCCGCTGGCAGGTATTTTCACAGGTCAATACGTCGGCTCCTTGCTTGGAGATGTAGCCACGACTGCGGCAGGCATTTTGCTAGTGCTGCTCGGCGGACATATGATTTATAGCTCGCTGCGCGGCGAGGCGGTTCAATCTTTTGACCATAAATCTTTATGGGGCTTGCTCGTTCTTTCGCTTAGCGTCAGTATCGACTCGTTCTCGGTAGGCATTACACTTGGGATGTTCGCTGCAAACATGTTGATGACGGTTTTACTTATCGGTCTGCTCGGCGGGCTGATGTCGATATGCGGTTTGATGCTGGGGCGTAAAGTCAGCGGTCAGCTTGGCGAATATGGAGAGGCCATAGGCGGAGGAATTTTGTTCGTGTTCGGCATCTTGTTTATCTTTTAGAATATAAGTAAGAAAGCAGAACAATATTTCAGTCTTATTTTAAATTTCAAGTCAAAGCTGATTTAGCATCTAAGGAACGCTGCAGTTGTTTTCGCTTAATCGTTGAACAGCTTGGAATAACGTGCAAAAAGGAGTTGGCAGTGTGAAACGTATTTTATTTGTATGTACAGGCAATACATGCCGCTCACCGATGGCAGAGGCTATGCTTCGCCGAATGGCTGCTCTGAGAGGGATCACCGTAGCCGTTCGCTCCGCAGGCATATCTACTATTGATGGACTGCCCGTGTCAGCTCATGCGGTGGAGACGCTTAGGCAACGGGACATCGAGCATAAGAGCACGTCGCTGGCGCTGACGAGCGAGGCGGTTGGTTGGGCTGATATTATTTTGACAATGACGGTCAATCATAAGCGTGGTTTGCTGCAATGGCATCCCGAAGCGGTCGACAAAATCTATACGTTAAAGGAATATGCAAATCAAGACGCGCAAGTGCTCGCGGATATTGAGGAGCTGGAGCAGCTCTATACAGAGCTTCATATGAAGCAGGCGCTTGGCCAACAGCTGACGACTGGCGAGAGAAGACGATTGCTTGAGCTGGAGCGTCGCATACCAAGCTTTGACATCGTTGATCCTTTCGGAGGCTCGCTTGCTATATACAGCAGCAGTGCTAACGAAATAGAGGACGCGCTCGTCAAGCTGCTGGACAAGCTTGCCAAAAGATAAGTATTTAGGGTTGCAGAAGTCATTTTTGCTTCCGTTCGATTGATTTTTACAGCTGTATAAGATATAATAAAATGACAATATACGGTTTCCGATGTAACTGGCGACGGAAGTGGGTAACCACGGTGGAGCATCGGAATATACGGCCGGTCGCCTGGGCAAAGAGCAGCATGCTAATAAGCATGTCTTGCTCTTTTTTCGTCTTTTTGGGCAAAAATAGGTATACTAGCACTGTGATGTTTCATTTCTAAGGAGGTCTTTTGCGTTGAAAATTGCTATTGGTGCTGACCATGCAGGTTATCGTTTGAAGGATGAAGTTGTACCGTTTCTTCAATCGCTTGGTCATGAAATTGAAGATCTTGGTTGCAACTGTGACCAATCCGTCGATTATCCGGACTATGCATTGCCCGTATGCGACCTTGTTACGAGCGGCAAAGCAGAGCGCGGTATACTCATTTGTGGAACAGGTATCGGCATGTCGATTGCGGCTAATAAAGTACGCGGCATCCGCTGTGCGCTTGTGAATGATATGTTCTCAGCCAAAGCAACTCGGGAGCATAATGATACTAATGTTTTGGCGCTTGGGGAACGAGTGATCGGTCCTGGAGTGGCACTCGAAATTATTCGCATATGGCTTGAAACGCCGTTCTCAAATGGAGAACGTCATGTCGGTCGTGTTAGTAAAGTGAAACAAATTGAAGAACAGTACAGCAGCCAGTCCTAATTAGGGGGCATTCGCAATGAACGTAGACGAAAACGTACAGCTTGGAAGCATTGCAGAACAGGTTGGGCAAATTGTTCGGGAACTGGCAGCGGCAGGCAAGCTTGGTATGAGTCAGCTGCTAGTAATCGGTGTAAGTACTAGTGAGGTGCTTGGTCATCGCATTGGCACTTCGGGAACCATTGAAACGGCTGCACAAATTTACGCAGGCGTTGAAGCGGTTCGCAGCGAAGTTGGCTTTATTCCCGTTTATCAATGCTGTGAGCATCTGAATCGCGCGCTTGTCATTGATCAACCTTCGGCAGAACGATTGGGGCTTGATATTGTAGGTGCAGTGCCAGTGCCTAAAGCGGGCGGCTCCATGGCAGCCTATGCCTATCGTCAGCTGAAGGAGCCTTGTTTGGTGGAAACGGTGCAGGCGCATGCGGGCATCGATATTGGTGATACGTTTATCGGTATGCATTTGAAGCGGGTGGCTGTTCCAGTTCGTCCGACGATTCGTGAAATTGGCGGAGCGCATGTCACGATGGCTATCACAAGGCCAAAGTTAATAGGCGGCTCCCGAGCAGTATACGAGCTCAGCGAGAATATAACGGCGGAGCAATCTGCTGGAACTTGCGAATAGTTGATTTATAGCCATAATTTTTTGATTTTCAGCGTCTAAAGGACACCGAAGACGTTTTTGCTTGATAAAGGTTATCTAATTTGAGGAGGAATTTAATCATGGAAAATTTGCGCAAACAAGACCCAGAAGTATTGAAAGCTCTAGGACTAGAACTTACTCGTCAACGTGACAATATCGAGCTTATCGCATCCGAGAACATCGTTAGCGAAGCGGTATTGGAAGCTATGGGAAGCGTTTTGACGAACAAATATGCAGAAGGTTACCCAAGCAAACGTTTCTATGGCGGTTGTGAGCATGTTGACATCGTAGAGGATATTGCCCGCAACCGTGCGAAAGAGCTTTTTGGCGCTGAGCATGCGAACGTGCAACCACACTCCGGCGCACAAGCGAACATGGCTGTTTACCTTGCAGCTTTGCAGCCTGGTGACACTGTGCTTGGTATGAATCTAGCACATGGCGGACATTTGACACACGGCAGCCCTGTTAATGCATCTGGATTGCTTTATAACTTTGTTGCATATGGTGTACAAGAAGATTCCTTCACTATTGATTATGAAGAAGTTCGCAAGCTTGCTTTCAAGCACCGTCCTCGTTTGATCGTTGCGGGCGCAAGTGCGTATCCGCGCACAATCGATTTCGAGAAGCTTGGCAAAATTGCTAATGATGTAGGCGCATTGTTTATGGTTGATATGGCTCACATCGCTGGTTTGGTTGCTGCAGGCCTTCACCCGAGCCCAGTGCCTCATGCGCATTTTGTAACAACTACAACGCACAAAACCCTTCGCGGACCTCGCGGTGGTATGATCCTTTGTCGTCAACCTTGGGCTGCTGCGATTGATAAAGCAGTTTTCCCAGGCTCGCAAGGCGGTCCTTTGATGCATATTATCGCTGCTAAAGCAGTAGCTTTCGGCGAGGCGCTTCAACCTGAATTCAAGCAATACGCAACACAAGTTGTTAAGAACGCTAAAGTTCTTTCGGAAGAGCTTGTTGCAAAAGGCTTTAATATCGTATCTGGCGGAACAGACAATCACTTGATGCTGCTCGACACGCGCAACCTGAACATTACAGGAAAAGTAGCAGAACATGTGCTTGATGAAGTAGGCATTACGGTTAACAAAAATGCCATTCCGTTTGATCCAACAAGCCCGTTTGTAACATCCGGTATTCGTATTGGTACTCCTGCAGCGACAGCTCGCGGCATGGAAGAGAACGCAATGAAGGTTATTGCTGAGGTTATTGCACTTGTGCTTAACAGCCCTCAAGATCAAGAGGTGCTCTCCAAAGCGCGCGGCATGGTTCGTGATCTTACGGCACAATACCCACTTTACCCTGGCATGACTTACTAATCATAAATATATTATTAATTAAAAAAGACCTATTTGTGCATATGCATGAATAGGTCTTTTTTTGATTATATGCCGTGCATAAACAATATATCTAAAAAAAATAATAAAGTTAAAAGCCGCTTGGAATAAATGAGCAAACGTCAATGTTGAAATGAAAAAACGTTCATTTTGCACAACCGAAAAATAATAATTAAATATAATGGTCGTTATTATTTGTGTTATAGTATAAATACGAAAAAAACACATTATATATTTGTGGAATATATATGTAATTTAAAACAATATGGAAATATAAAGGATTTTCAATTTAATCTGTATTTTTAAGTATTAGTGCTATTTTTGTAAATAAATGACTGTAAAAATATTAAAGTGAAATATTATTAAAATAATTAACTGAATAAACGCTGTACAGCATTAACGCAACAGAATAATTAATTGAATAAACGCGTTAATGTGTTAAAGAACAGTGTATAAAAGTAATTATAAACAAAAATTTACAGCTTACATATTCTTGATAAATAATTAACATGGTTGTATAGTGAAATTTATTATTATATTTAAACTCATTGTTTAAATGGGGAAAATGTTTAGCATTGCTCAAGAGGATACGTATATTTGCATTGGACAAGCTAGAAGAAGATGCAAACGTTTGTGTACAAAGCGAGTAAGTTGGACGATTTTGCCATGTTGAACTGAGCAGAAAAAAAACGGGAGGATTACAATGAGAACAAGAAAGTCTGCTTTATCATTTATTGCTGCTTTACTCATTCTTGCTATTGTCGCTGTTGGTTGTACGCCTAAAGAAGAAACAGGCAACAACGGTGCTACGAACGGCGCAACAAACGGCGCTACAAATGGAGGAGCATCCGAAGCGAAAGTTTTCAGAATGAACATTCACTCTGAGCCTTCGACACTTGACCCGGCACTTATGGAAGACAACGTATCAGGTACACTTGCAACTGGTATCTACGAGGGTCTTACTCGTAAAAACGAGAATGGTGAATCCATTCCTGCAACAGCTGAAAGCTGGGTAAAATCAGAAGACGGCAAAACCTACACATTTAAAATCCGCAAAGACGCAAAATGGAGTAACGGCGACCCTGTTACTGCAAATGACTACGAATTCTCTTGGAAGCGCGCGCTTGATCCAGCTGTAGGTTCAACTTACGCGTACCAATTCTACTACATCGTTGGCGCACAAGATTATAACGAAGGCAAAACGACAAACACAGACGCTGTGGGTATCAAAGCTCTTGATGCTCAAACGCTTGAAGTTAAACTCGTTTCACCTACACCATACTTCTTGAGCCTTACATCATTCTATGTTTACAACCCTGTTCATCCTTCTGTGAAGGACAACGAGGCTTGGGCTGCTGATGCTAAAACAATCATCGGTAACGGTCCTTTCAAAATGAGCGAATGGCAGCACAATACTTCCATTAAGCTTGTTCCTAACGAAAACTACTACGATAAAGCACAAGTGAAATTTGCAGGCGTTGACTTCACAATGATCGCTGAATCTGCAACTGAGCTTGCTAACTACGAGACAGGCAAACTTGATTACACGGGTAAACCAACTGGTGAAATCCCAGCTGAGCAAATTCCGGTTCTAAAAGAATCTAAAAAAGACGAGATCGTTACTAAAGGTATCGCAAGCTCGTACTACTACCAATTCAACACAGAAGAAGTTCCTTTCAACAACGTAAAAGTACGTAAAGCACTTGCAATGGCGATTGATCGTCAAGCAATCGTTGAGAGCGTAACAATGGCCGGCGAAGTTCCTTCGTTTGGTTTTGTACCACCAGGCATCATCGGTTTGAAAGAAGATTACCGTAACGAAGTAAAAGATGATTTCTTCACTGAAAATGTTGACGAAGCAAAAACATTGCTTGCTGAAGGTCTAGCTGAGCTTAAGCTTGCTAAGTTCCCTAAAGTAACATTGACGTTCAACACAAGCGACGGCCACAAGAAAATTGCTGAAGCAATCGTTGAAATGTGGCGTCAAAACCTTGGTATCGAAGTTGGTATCGAGAACCAAGAGTTTGCTGTTCTATTGAAAAACCGTACTGCAATGAACTATCAAATCGCTCGCGCAGGTTGGGGAGCTGACTACAACGATCCAATGACTTACTTGGATATGTTCGTAACTGGCGGCGGTCAAAATAATACTGGTTTTGCTTCACCTGAATACGACGCTTTGATCAAAAAAGCGAATGCAAGCGGAGATCAAGCTGAACGTATTGCGGCTATGACTGAGGCAGAAAAAATTCTTATGGAATACATGCCGATCATGCCAATTTACTACTACAGCAACGTTTACATGCTTAAACCTGGATTCAAGAACATCTTCTTGGACTACAAAGGGGACATCGACTACACTAGAGGTTTCTACGAAGCGAAATAGTCGTCCTTCCAGCACCTGAAGCTAGGGATATATGCGGGGTGTCCGCATATATCCCTTTCTTGTTGACAGATTCAGGCTTTATCACTTTTTAGCATTACTTCTTGTTTATATTCTGTAAGGAGGTGTCCATTGCGTTGATAAAATATGTATCCAAGAAGTTTCTGTCCATGTTTGTCTCGTTGTTTGTTCTTGCGTCCGCTACGTTCTTTCTTATGAAAATTATCCCGGGCGATCCCTTCATTAGGGAGAAGGCTATTCCTGAGAAAATAAGGGAGCACCTCTTGCAAATGTACGGCCTTGATCAGCCGGTATGGAAACAATACTTGATGTATTTGAACAATTTGCTTCATGGCGACTTAGGGATGTCAATGAAGCAGCAATATATGTCCGTTACTCGCATTATTAAAGAAAGCTTTATTTACTCTGCGCAAATCGGCCTTTTTGCTGTTATTGTGTCGCTAGCATTAGGTTTGATTCTGGGCATAGTTGCAGCTCTTAATCATCGTAAATTTTTGGATAGCTTCACGATTGTTATTGCAGTGCTTGGGGTATCGATTCCTAACTTTTTGGCAGCATCAATTTTACAGTTCGTCCTAGGCAGCAAGCTGCGTTGGCTCAATGTATCGGGACTTAACGATCCTACAGATTTTATTATGCCTGTTCTTGCGCTTTCGTTTCTTCCAGCTGCATTTATCGCGCGTCTGACGCGCTCAACGATGCTAGAAGTACTATCCGCTGATTACATTAAGACCGCTCGTGCTAAAGGTCTCAGCGGCCGCATTATTTTGGTTCGTCATGCTCTACGCAATGCTATTTTGCCAGTAGTAACTTATATCGGACCGATGACCGCTAACATTATTACCGGTTCTGTCGTTGTCGAACAAATTTTTGGTATAGGTGGAATTGGGAAATATTTTGTACAAAGTATTACTAACCGCGACTATACGCTCATAATGGGGCTTACTTTATTTTATGGAATTATCCTGATGGTTGCGCGTTTCTTGACTGACGTTGCTTATGGCTTTGTCGATCCGCGTATCAAGCTAACAAGAGGAGGCGGAAAAGGATGAAGGATAAGACCTTTACGCCGGATCAATTCGCGAAGCTGAACAAAGATGAGAAGCACACGGAAGTAGTTGTTCGTGAGAGCATCTCGGCATGGAAAGATGCTTGGCTGCGTCTGCGTTCCAACAAAATAGCGATGTTCAGCTTAATTGTGCTGCTTATCGTCACCCTTATGGCGATTTTTGGCCCGATCATATCAGAGCAGGATTTTCAAACGAATCACTTGAAGGAAAAGAACCTGAATCCTAACGCTACCTATTGGTTTGGTACAGACGATCTTGGGCGGGATCTCTTCACCCGTACTTGGATGGGGGCAGGGATATCTCTGCAGGTTGGTATATATGCTGCACTCGCAGACTTGGTTCTTGGTGTAATTATCGGTGGAATTATGGGTTACTTCGGCGGTCGTGTCGATGAGATCTTGAACCGTTTCTGTGAAGTTCTATACTCCATTCCAAGCATGCTTATTATCATTCTTTTGATTGTCATATTAGAGCCGAGCATGTTCACGATCGTGCTTGCGCTTAGTATAACCGGTTGGATCAGTATGGCTTGGATTGTGCGCGGCCAGATCATGCAGCTCAAAAATCAAGAATACGTTATGGCTGCTCAAGCGCTCGGCGCAAGCACTCCACGTATTCTATTCAGACATCTTATTCCTAACGCAATGGGTCCGATTATCGTAACGTTGACACTTACTGTTCCAAGTGCGATCTTCGCAGAGGCATTCCTCAGCTTCTTGGGACTAGGTGTTCAATCCCCGGCTGCGTCTTTGGGTACGATGATAAATGATGCAATTAAAGCATGGACACTGTATCCGTGGAGAATGATTTTCCCAGCAGCAGTTATAAGCGTTACGATGCTTTGCTTTAATATTTTTGGCGATGGTCTGAGAGATGCGCTTGATCCGAAAATGAAGAAGTAGGAGGTGGTCAATGATGGAGAAATTACTTGAAGTAAAAGACCTTCGTGTTAATTTCAAAGTTCGAGGCGGTATCGTTAAAGCGGTTCGCGGTGTGAATTTTCACGTCAACAAAGGCGAGGCAGTAGCCATCGTTGGGGAGTCCGGTTGCGGCAAAAGTGTAACTGCACAATCGCTCATGCGTTTGATTCCATCGCCTCCGGCCGATACTAAAGGATCGATTATGTTTAAAGGCCAAGAAATTTTGAAAATGTCCAATAATCAAATGGAGGACATTCGTGGTAAAGAGATGGGGATGATCTTTCAGGATCCAATGACCTCTCTTAACCCTACGCTAACGATTGGCCGTCAAATTACAGAGGGACTAATCAAGCATCAAGGAATAAGCGGTGCAAAAGCGACAGCACGTGCGATTGAGATGCTTGATCTTGTAGGTATTCCGAACCCTGCATCACGAGTTAATCAATACCCGCATCAGTTCTCTGGAGGCATGCGTCAACGGGCGATGATTGCTATCGCGCTTGCATGCAACCCATCGCTTCTTATTGCGGATGAGCCAACAACGGCACTAGACGTTACAATTCAAGCGCAAATTATGCGAGTCATGAAGGACTTGCAGCAAAAGCTTGGCACTTCTATTATTCTTATTACGCATGATTTAGGCGTTGTAGCAGATATGTGTGACCGTGTTATCGTTATGTATGCAGGCAAGGTTGTGGAAACCGGTACGAAATGGGAGATTTTCAAAAACCCTAAGCATCCTTATACAAGAGGTTTGCTGCGCTCCCTTCCTCGTCTTGACCAGAAGAAGGAAGAGCCGTTGGTACCGATTTACGGTATGCCGCCGGATTTGATTAAGCCGCCGACGGGCTGCAGCTTCTGTGCTCGCTGTGATGAAGCCATGCGGGTTTGCGTGGACAATGATCCCGAATTGCTCCCAGTGGATGGCAATGAGAATCATGAGTCGGCATGCTGGCTAGCACATCCTTATGCAAATCGGGAGGTGTCAGTATGAGTGCGCCATTAATTGAAATTAATAATTTGCGTAAATCATTTAATTTAGGCGGAGGAGCGACGCTCCACGCTGTTAATGATATATCTTTCTCCATCAAAAAAGGAGAAACGGTCGGCGTAGTTGGTGAGTCCGGTTGCGGAAAATCAACAGCTGGTCGTACTATTATGCGGCTGTATGAACCAACTAGCGGCGGTGTTAACTTCGACGGGCAAGATATTTATAAGTTGAAGGGTCCTAAGCTAAAAGAGCTTCGCCGTGATATGCAAATGATATTCCAAGATCCTTACGCATCATTAAACCCGCGTATGACGGTCATGGACATCATCGGAGAAGCGCTCGATATTCACAAGCTTGTTGCAAGCAAGAAAGAACGCAAGCACAGAGTTGAGAACCTGCTGGATGTCGTAGGTCTTAATCCAGACCATGCTACAAGGTATCCGCATGAATTTTCTGGCGGTCAAAGACAGCGTATTGGTATTGCACGCGCGCTTGCTGTTGATCCGCGCTTCATCATTGCAGATGAGCCGATCTCAGCGCTCGACGTATCTATCCAAGCGCAAGTTGTTAACTTGATGATGGATCTACAGCGCAAGATGGGTTTGACTTACTTGTTTATCGCGCATGATTTATCCATGGTTAAGCATATAAGCGATCGTGTAGCGGTTATGTATCTTGGTAAAATCGTTGAGCTCGCAGAGAGCAGCGAGCTGTACGCGAATCCTGCTCACCCTTACACAAGGGCTTTGCTTTCGGCTATTCCGATTCCAGACCCGGAGATTGAAGCTACCCGTGAGCGTATTGTACTGACTGGTGATTTGCCAAGCCCAATCAATCCGCCTACAGGCTGCCAGTTCCATACGCGTTGTCCGATTGCGACAAACAAATGCAAGGTGGATGAGCCAGCTCTACTTGAAGTGAGAAAAGGGCATTTTGCTGCTTGTCACTATGCGTCAGTTTAATCATTATCAATTATCTAGCATAAAGCTAGTTGTGAATAAGTTTTTGAAAAAAGATGGAGCAAGGATGATTCCTGCTTCATCTTTTTTTGCTTTTAGTAGGTTGTGCACAAAAATGTTGATAACATGTGGACAAATGTGGATAACTCATATCAAAAATGTGGATAGTTTATCATTTAAACGTTTTTTCAATAAATAATTTATTATTTTTATACTGATTGTGGATAGAAGTTTACAAAATGACTTCAAGGCCCACTATATAAGTTTGAGGAGAGCGGCTTCGCCGTGTGTAAGTGCAAGATGCAGGATCGTAGAGCGGTTGTACTGGACATTGGGGGGTTAACTGAGGGGAACCCTTCCGTATCATGAAGTAGGCATACAGGGCAGTACAGCGCTGTTTAAAGGCTTCTATTCAGAAGAGAGCCTCGATTTTATGTGTGACCTTCATTATCCTGATGACCCGTGCGATTAGGAGATGTGTTAATATATGGGTAAGACGAACCGACGTGGAGGGTTAGGATGGATCAAGTGGTAACGATATTGATTATTGTAGTTTTGGTTATTGTTGTATTAAGTGCACTATCAAAATCGAATAGTTCAAACAGCAAGGCTAAATCAGGCGGCAGAGGCAGAGAATATGCTGGCCGTACCAATGCGTTTACACCTTGGCCAAATGCCGAGCTGCCGACTGCACTTGGCGTGCCGTATGGGCACCCTGCGAGAACTGCGGCGGAATGCTTGGAGTCCGCGCTAGGTATCGATTTTGAGAGCCGAGTGAAGGACAGAGTATTAAAGGAATTCCCAAAAATATCAGATAAAGAATGGAATTGGACCTGGTTTGAGCTGAAGCGATATTTTCTTATGTGCGGCATCATGCGCAGTGTTCCTATGTATAGCAAGCAGGTTGATGCGGTATGGCATGAAATGCTTATGTTCACGAGGGAGTATGAACAGTTTTGCATGAAATTCTCCGGTGCAATGATTCATCATGCGCCTCATGCGCCGGGTGCGCAGCCGCTCCCGGGAGAAAGAGCGATGTTCGACTGGGCTTATGGTGAGCTGTTTGGACAGGCGCCGGTTAGCGGCAGAATATGGGGAGCCTTTTACCGAACGCAAATGTCGGAACAGAGGCTGGAGGAGCTTGATAGCTGGAGTACAGAAGAGCTGCGCAAGCAATGGTTTAACGTGAGTACGACAGAGAGACACTCTGATTTGAAAGCGACAGCTAACTACATGATAGACAGAGCCAAATCTCAGCTTTTGGCTGCTGGAAAGGGCAAAGCGCCTTACGGGAAAGAGCCTAGCTCCGCGAGCAGCTATGGGTATGATCCTGTTTTAGGAGCAACCGGCCTATTATCAGGCCTTCTCATTTATAATTCAATATCGCACCCGAATGATTTTGCCCAGCAGATGGATCAAGCTCAAAATGAAGAGGAACGTAAAGCGAATGGAAGCGGCGATACCACTTATGCTTGCAGCGGCTCATCCGACGATGGAAGAGATGACCATTCGTGTGGAAGTGACGGCGGTGATAGCGGATCAGGCGGGGATTCCTCCTGCGGAAGCGGTGGAGACGGCGGTGGATCATCCTGCGGCGGCGGAGGCTGCAGCAGTTAAAAGGAATATACTTACAGCGGCCTGTGACTCCTAATTTTAGAATCACTGGCCTTTATTTGCGAAAACACAAAACTCAAGATGCAAGGGCTTGTTTACAATGCTATAATATACGGGATTGTGTGAAGACTACTATACAATAACAACAACAAACGGGAGGAATACCGCTCCATGAGCAAAGTAATTATTTGCGACCATCCGTTAATTCAGCATAAGCTGACTTTTATTCGGAATAAAGAAACGAATACAAAAGATTTTCGGGAATTGGTTGATGAAGTTGCAACATTGATGTCTTACGAAATTACGAGAGAAATACCGCTTGATACGATTAAGGTGCAGACGCCTGTAGCCGAGACGGATTCGAAGGTTGTATCCGGAAGAATGCTTGGGCTTGTGCCTATTTTGCGCGCTGGTCTTGGGATGGTTGACGGTATATTGAAGCTGATTCCATCGGCAAAGGTAGGGCATATCGGTCTAGCGAGAGATCATGAAACGCTCCAGCCTAAAGAGTATTACATTAATTTGCCTACAGATGCACCGAATCGTCTGCTTATTGTTATCGATCCGATGCTTGCTACGGGCGGCTCTGCTATCGCAGCGATCAATTCACTGAAAAATCATAATTGCGATCAAATTAAATTAATGTGTCTTATTGCTGCTCCGGAGGGCGTGAAGGCTGTTCAAGAAGCGCATCCTGATGTCGATATTTATATCGCCGCACTCGATGAGCGTCTGGATGAAAGAGGCTACATCATCCCTGGTCTAGGCGATGCTGGAGACCGCATGTTCGGAACAAATTAGCACAGTGTCGTATGAAATGATAATAGGAGTGGAATCTTTTGTCTAAACTGAAGGTAATGACTATTTTTGGAACACGTCCGGAGGCAGTCAAGATGGCGCCGCTCGTACTCGAGCTCCAGAAGCGAGAGGATGAAATCGAATCGATCGTTTGTGTAACTGCGCAGCATCGCCAGATGCTTGATCAGGTACTCGATTTTTTTGAAATTCATCCAAATTACGATTTGAATGTGATGAAGGATCGTCAAACGTTAACGGAGACGACTGTTCGCGTGCTAGAAGGGCTTGATCCTGTTCTAACGCAAGCGAAGCCTGATATCGTGCTTGTTCATGGCGATACACAGACAACGTTTCTTGCAAGTTATGCAGCGTTTCTTAAGCAAATAAAAGTTGGCCACGTTGAGGCGGGGCTTCGTACTTGGAATAAGCTTTCTCCGTATCCGGAAGAAATGAATCGGCAGCTTGCCGGCGTGCTCTCAGATGTGCATTTTGCTCCGACAGAATGGTCGGCCAACAATTTACGCAAAGAGAACAAGTCGGATGCTGCCATTTATGTGACTGGGAACACCGCTACTGATGTATTCCAATATACGGTGGATGAGTCTTTCTCGCATCCGGTCATCGACTGGGCTAAAGGGAAACGGATGATTCTCATGACAGCACATCGTCGTGAAGCGTTAGGAGAACCGCATCGCAATATTTTCAGAGCGGTGAAACGAATCGCCGACGAGCACGAAGATGTGGTAGTCGTGTATGCGGTCCACCCGAATCCTGCGGTCAGAGAGCCTGCGAATGAAATTTTGGGCGATCATCCGCGTATTCGCTTGATTGATCCGCTGGATGTATTCGAGTTCCATAACTTCTATCCGCATGCCTTTATGATCATGACGGATTCCGGCGGTTTGCAAGAAGAGGCTCCATCGTTTGGCGTGCCGACTCTCGTGCTTCGCGATACGACAGAGCGTCCAGAGGGCATCGAAGCAGGAACGCTAGAGTTGGTAGGTACAAATGAGGAGCTGGTGTACAGCAGAGCTCATGCACTGCTAACCGATTCTCAGCTTTATTCTCGCATGAGTCAAGCTGCTAACCCTTATGGGGATGGCACCGCTTCCGAGCGTATTGTAGATGCGATCTTGCATCATTTTGGCAGACTAAAGGATCGTCCTGTTTCGTTCACAGAACGTTCATAGATTACACAGGAGTGATGAGCTGAGAGGCGAATGTACAGCATACAGTAGTACTGTACGGTTTCCGGGACGCACAACACCTTATGTATCAAGGGTTTTGGTCGATCAATTCACCAAAAGTTTGCAGTGATTTCAATTGACAAACGTGTTGTGGCTTGGATAAAATAAATGAGGATTGACAGGGGTATGAACCATGAATAAAAAGGACAGAAGGGACAATCCACTGCTCGCAGCCGGACTAGTCGGCGCACTCGGATTGCAAGTCGCTGTATGTATCTTTTTAGGCTATTGGATCGGCTCTTCTCTCGGGAACCGTTTTGGGGACGCGAAGGGATGGACGCTCGGTGGCATACTGGTCGGTCTGGCTGTCGGACTACTCTCAGCCATTCTGCTTGTTAAGAAGGTTATGGAGGACGCCGATGGATAAAATAATGAAGACAGCATTACGTACGCTTATTTATGCAATGGCGGTATGCCTAATTGTATGGGCTTTCTTGCCGGACTGGCGTACGGTGTCTCTCGGTCTTCTTGTGGGATTGGCAGCAAGTTCCATGAATGCGTTTTTACTAAGACGCAGAGTAGAAATGGTCACCCTAGGAGCAGCGGGGGTTGGACCACGCAAGAGAGGTCTTGGTCTAGGAAACCGCATCGCAACAGTGTTGCTGGTTGCCATGATCGCCTATCGTTTTCCGGAGGATCTCAGCATGCCGGCCGCGTTAGCTGGCTGTATGGTCATGCCGTTTATTCTTTTGGTAGCAGCATATATTCACAATAAACGACAATCTTAGCGGAAAGGGGTGAAAATTTTAGATGCATGAATTTCCGGTGATGCCACTGGGGCCGTTTAATATTGACATTTCGACCTTGGTAGCACTTGTGGTTTCAGTCATTGTGACGTTCTTGATCGCTAAGCTGGCTGTTCGCAACCTTTCGGTGGACAACCCTTCGAAGATGCAGAACTTTTTGGAATGGGTCGTTGATTTCGTTCAAAACTTTATTTCAAGCACAATGCCTGCAAAACGAGTCAGACCGTTCATTTCTTTAGGAATGACGCTGATTATGTTCATTTTCATCTCCAACCTGCTCGGTTTGCCTTTCGGTATCGTAACCGAAACTAGTACTGTTAATGAAAATATCGGTGTTACGCAGGAATTATTGGATGAGAAGCATGGTCATGTTGAACTTGCTTGGTGGAAATCGCCAACTGCTGATATTTCAGTAACGGCAGGGTTAGCGCTTATCGTATTCGTAATCGTCCATTTCCTTGGTCTGAAACAGAATAGAAAGCACTACTTGAAACATTATTTCCATCCTTACCCAATATTCTTCCCAGTTAACCTTATTGAGACAATCGCTAAGCCAGTAACACTTGCGCTTCGGTTGTTCGCTAACATCTTCGCAGGTGAAGTACTGATTGCAACAATCCTGATGATGGGCTGGATTGGTACGCCATTCCTGGTTGCATGGCAGGGCTTCAGTCTTTTTGTAGGCGGTATTCAAGCTTTCTTGTTCACGATTCTTACGATGGTATATATTTCACAAGCTGCCATTCACGATGAAGAGGAAGCACATTAATTTTCGCTTTATGCCTTAATTCAACATTGAGGTTGGTTATACAAAAAAACAACAATTTTCGAGGAGGATTTTAAAAATGGAATTATTAGCAGCAGCTTTGGCAGTAGGTTTGGGTGCAGTTGGCGCGGGTGTAGGTAACGGTATGATCGTTAGTAAAACAGTTGAAGGTATCGCTCGTCAGCCTGAACTTCAAGGTAAATTGCAAACAACAATGTTCATCGGTGTAGGTATCGTCGAAGTTGTGCCTATCATCGGCGTAGTTATCGGCTTCTTGGCTTTCTTCCAAGCTTAATAACTGAAATTGGCGGGGAAGGCCTTAGCCCTCTTCGCCTTCGTTATGATTAAGACAATATTGTGGTGAGAAAGGAGCGGCATCTATGTCATGGGTTTGGGAATCTACAGTAATCGCAATGGTTGCGTTTGGTGTTTTGTACTGGTTACTCAATAAGTACGCATTTGGCCCATTATTCGAAGTAATGGAGAAGCGCAGACAGCTTGTGCTTGAACAAATGAATACAGCTGAGAACAGTCGTAAAGCGGCTGAGCAGCAAATGGAAGAGCAGAAGGCTGCACTCCAACAAGCTCGCAAAGAAGCTTACGAAATTATTGAACAATCCAGAACAACGAGCTCGAAGCAAGCAGACGAGATCGTTCAAACAGCAAAAACAGAAGCATCCCGTCTGAAAGACGATGCTCTCAAAGATATCGAAAGCGAGAAAAACAAAGCAATTGCAGCGCTTCGTACTGAAGTTGGCGGCATCTCCGTAAAAATCGCATCGAAAATTATTGAGAAGCAAGTGGATGAGAAATCACAAGAACAGCTTGTTGGTCAATATTTGAAAGAAGTTGGAAATAAATGAGCCGCGATGCAGTCGTAGCGAAGCGCTACGCTAAAGCACTGTTCGAGGTTGCACAGCAGCAAAAGGTTGTTTCAGAGGTTCAGGAGCAGCTTAAGCTGATCGTGCAAGCTCTTGAGCAGGACGCTGACATTGAAAAGTTCCTGTCTGTTCCAAGTATTGCTCCAGAACAAAAGATTGCCGTTCTAAAAGCAGCATTCGGTGATCGTGTATCTTCACTGGTATTCAACACCGTACAAATTCTTATTACTCGCAGACGCCAAGATATTATTGCTGAGGTTTATGCAGCATATACGAAGGTTGCGGGAGATTCGCTCGGTCAAGCACATGCTACGGTTTATTCCGCACAAGCTTTGTCTGATGCTGAGCTTGCTAACGTAGCGGCGCAGTTCGGACAATTGACTGGCAAAGCTATTATTGCTGAGCAAATAGTAGAACCTTCATTGCTAGGTGGCGTACAAGTACGCATCGGCGACCGTCTTTATGATGGAAGCTTGTCCGGCAAGTTGGAACGTTTACAAAAATCGTTTAAAATCTAATGCACTGTAGATAGGGGTGAACGAATTGAGTATCAGACCTGATGAAATCAGCACGCTGATTAAACAACAGATCGAAAATTTTAAATCCGAAATTCAAGTCGTAGACGTCGGCACCGTAATCAATGTCGGTGACGGTATCGCCCGCGTACACGGTTTGGAAAATGCGATGCAGGGTGAATTGCTCGAATTCTCAAACGGTGTAGTCGGTATGGCTTTGAACCTCGAAGAAAGCAACGTCGGTGTCGTTATCCTTGGACCATACACGGATATTCGCGAAGGCGATCAAGTTAAACGTACAGGCCGTATCATGGAAGTACCTGTCGGCGAAGAGCTTCTTGGCCGCGTAGTAAATCCACTTGGACAGCCACTAGATGGTAAAGGTCCAATCAACACGACTCAATTCCGCGCGATTGAATCTCCAGCACCAGGCGTAATTGACCGTAAATCGGTTCATGAGCCTATGCAAACAGGTATGAAAGCTATCGACGCAATGGTACCAGTAGGCCGCGGACAACGTGAGCTTATCATCGGTGACCGTCAAACGGGTAAAACATCCATTGCAATCGATGCAATCATCAACCAAAAAGGCAACGGCGTAAAATGTATTTACGTTGCTGTTGGTCAAAAGCAATCCACTGTTGCAAACGTAGTGGAAACACTTCGTCGCCACGGTGCTCTTGAATACACGATCGTAGTAACTGCTGGTGCATCTGAGCCGGCTCCATTGCTCTTCCTAGCTCCTTATGCTGGTTGTACAATGGGTGAGTACTTCATGTACAAAGGCGAGCACGTTCTTGTTATCTACGATGATCTATCGAAACAAGCCGCTGCTTACCGTGAGCTTTCCCTATTGCTTCGTCGTCCACCGGGTCGTGAAGCATACCCAGGTGATGTATTCTACCTTCACTCCCGTTTGCTAGAGCGTGCGGCTAAACTAAGCGACGCTAGAGGCGGCGGTTCAATGACGGCATTGCCATTCATTGAGACGCAAGCATCAGACGTATCGGCATACATTCCTACGAATGTTATCTCGATTACAGACGGTCAAATCTTCCTAGAAGCAGATCTGTTCTACTCCGGTCAGCGTCCAGCGGTTAACGTTGGTATCTCTGTATCCCGTGTAGGCGGTTCCGCTCAAATCAAAGCAATGAAAAAGGTTGCTGGTACGCTTCGCCTGGATCTTGCGGCTTACCGTGAGCTTCAAGCGTTCTCGCAGTTCGGTTCCGACCTTGACAAATCGACGCTAGCTCGCCTTAACCGCGGTGCGCGCACGATGGAAATCCTTAAACAAGACGTTAACAAGCCGATGCCTGTTGAGAAGCAAGTTATCTCAATCTTCTCTGCTGTTAAAGGTCATTTGGATGAGATTCCAGTTGGCGATATCCTTCGCTTTGAGGAAGAGTTCCACGCGTACCTCGATTCGAACAGCCCTGAAATTGGCCAATCGATCCGCGATACTAAGGATCTTGTTGCTGACAACGAGAAAGCTCTCGTTGAAGCTATCAATAAATTTAAGAAAAGCTTCTCTGTATCGGCATAATTAAGCATATACGGGTGAAACTTATACCTTCTTATAATCCAATATAAATCGAAGCCCGTTCTTTATGTTCGGGCCTAGATAACTTTCTCCACCAACACCAGGCTTTGGAGCAGGTCCAAAGCAACAAAGGCGGGTGAAACCAAATGGCAAAAGGTATGCGCGATATTAAACGCGAAATCAAGAGTAAACAAAATACGAAGCAGATTACGAAAGCAATGGAGATGGTTGCCGCTTCCCGCCTAAGAAAGGCACAAGAAGCAGCGCAAGCATCACGCCCATATGCTGAGAAGCTGAAGGAAGTTGTAGCAAGCATCGCAGCTGGCACTAAAGATGTGAAGCATCCGATGCTAGAGAAGCGTCCAGTGAAAAAAACGGGTTATCTCGTTATTACATCGGACCGTGGACTAGCGGGCGGCTACAATGCGAATATTCTTCGTAAAGTAACGCAAACGATTCGAGAGAATCATAAGTCGACGGATGAATATGTATTGTTCGTTATCGGACGGAAAGGTCGCGACTATTTCCGCCGCCGCAATATGACAATCGTTGAGGAAGTTATCGGCTTGCCGGATGCTCCTACATTCGCAGACATTAAATCGGTTGCTTATTCAGCCGTTAATATGTTCTCAGAAGGCGCTTATGATGAGTTGTATTTGTACTATAACGAATTCGTTAATGCGATTACTCAAGTGCCGACAGACGTACGTTTGCTGCCTCTTGCAGAAGTAGGCGGGAACACGGCTGTCACATCGTATGAATACGAGCCATCACCGGAGGGCGTGCTTGAAGTGCTGCTGCCTAAATATGCGGAAACGCTCATTTACAGCGCAGTTCTAGACGGAAAAGCAAGTGAGTTCGGGGCACGTATGACTGCCATGGGAAGCGCGACGAAAAACGCGACGAAAATCATCAACCAATTGACGCTCACTTACAATAGGGCGCGTCAAGCAGCGATTACACAAGAAATTTCCGAGATCGTTGCTGGGGCAAATGCTCAATCTTAATATATACACTGCAAGGGCCAGGCGCTTGCGATAAGCTGACCGGCGTGCAGTTACAAGAAGGAACCAGGAGGGAAAACCATGAAAAAAGGACATGTTGTATCCGTCATGGGTCCGGTCGTAGACTTAGAGTTCGAACGCGGCAATTTGCCGGAAATTTTGAACGCTGTCAAAATCGAGCAAAAGGGCGAAGCAGGCGGCATTGATATTAACTTGACGCTTGAAGTAGCCGTTCACCTCGGTGACAATAAGGTACGTGCCGTAGCTATGAGTACGACAGACGGTCTTGTACGCGGTATGATTGCCGTAGATACAGGCGCACCTATTACTATTCCGGTTGGTGCTTCTACGCTTGGTCGCGTATTTAACGTGCTAGGCCAACCGATTGACGAAGCTGGCGATGCTTCATCGGTAGTTAACCTTCCGATTCACCGCGCAGCACCTGCTTTCGACGAATTGTCCACGCAAGCGGAAATTCTTGAAACAGGAATTAAAGTAATCGATCTTCTCGCTCCATACGCAAAAGGCGGTAAAATCGGCCTCTTCGGCGGCGCGGGCGTAGGTAAAACGGTTACGATTCAAGAGCTTATCAACAACATCGCACAAGAGCACGGCGGTATCTCCGTATTCGCGGGTGTTGGTGAGCGTACTCGTGAAGGTAATGACCTTTACCACGAGATGAAAGATTCCGGCGTACTAAGCAAAACAGCGATGGTATTCGGACAAATGAATGAGCCGCCAGGCGCACGTCAACGCGTTGCTTTGACTGGTCTGACAATGGCTGAGTATTTCCGTGACGAAGAAGGAAAAGACGTACTATTGTTCGTCGATAACATCTTCCGTTTCACACAAGCAGGCTCCGAGGTTTCGGCCCTTCTAGGCCGTATGCCTTCCGCGGTAGGTTACCAGCCAACATTGGCAACTGAAATGGGTCAATTGCAAGAGCGTATTACGTCTACGAAAAAAGGTTCGGTTACTTCGATCCAAGCGATCTATGTACCTGCCGATGACTATACGGATCCAGCTCCAGCAACGACGTTTGCCCACTTGGATGCCACAACGAACTTGGAGCGTAAAATTTCCGAGATGGGTATCTTCCCAGCGGTTGATCCACTCGCGTCTTCTTCACGTATCCTAAGCCCATCTGTTTTGGGTGCAGAACACTATAACGTAGCTCAAGGCGTTAAGAAAATTCTTCAGCGCTACAAAGAGCTTCAAGATATTATCGCAATCCTTGGTATGGATGAGCTAAGTGAAGAAGATAAATTGACCGTGTCTCGCGCACGTAAAATTCAACTATTCCTTTCTCAACCGTTCCACGTTGCTGAGCCGTTCACAGGAACTAAAGGTAAATATGTACCTGTAAAAGAATCGGTTCGCAGCTTTAAAGAAATTCTCGAGGGCAAACATGACGACCTTCCGGAAGAAGCTTTCCGATATGTTGGTGTGATTGAAGAAGCCGTGGAGAAAGCCAAAACGCTTTAATAGCGAAAGGCGGGAGGAATCCACATGAGTTCTTTTTTAGTAGAGATTGTAACACCTGAGCGTAAAGTATACGCAGAGACTGCTAATATGGTTAGTGTAACAGGCGTTGAAGGTGAGCTTGGCATATTGCCAAATCACATTCCACTTGTCACACCGCTTCGTATTGCACCTGTCGTTATCAAACGCGGTAATCAAGTAGATGTAGTAGCAGTTAATGGAGGCTTCATCGAAGTACGCAAGGATAAGATCGTTATTCTTGCTGAGAGCGCTGAGCTTGCAACTGATATTAACGTTGAACGTGCAGAAGCCGCTAAACAGCGTGCTCAGCAGCGTCTTGCTGCGAAGCAAGACCAAGTTGATTTCCGCCGTGCAGAGCTTGCTTTGCAGCGTGCGATGAATCGTCTGCATATTAAACACAAATAAGCAACAACCACCAAAGCACTGTCAGCGCCTTTAAGGCGCTGGCGGTGCTTTTTTTTATAGGAATAGAGAGGTTAGATATAAAGATAGCTTATATGTAACATATTCTTGTCTAAATGAAAGTGAGTGCTGAATTCGAATGTCAGGTTGATTCGAATATTCGTGTTTCACCCCCTAATTGGTGTTATGTATTCTGAAATATGCGTATTTTCGACAAAAAAACTAATTATTTGTATATAATTCCCTCTAATATATGTTAATATAGTTAACATCATAGACGATGAGAATAGCGGGGGGAGAATCATATGTTTGATTGGCTAGGTATGAAAGTAGGGTTTCCGCTCTGGGTTTCATGGCAATTGAATAAAGATATGAAAACAGATGTCGAGCAAAGCTTCGAGGGGATTGCGGAGACGCGTAAGGAATTGCTAACTTCATGGGCAATGGAGTATTGGAATTACATCGATCAATTGGGCGGCCAACTGACGGAGCTCCTCGCTCCAAACAAAGATTTTACTACTTCTACTGAACAGTCGCATATAGAACGATTATTTGAAAGAACATATGCTCGAGCGATCGATATAACCGAGCTGTTTTTACTCGATGTGAAGCAAACTGTTATCAGTTCCACACATAGGCCGCATATTGGGACAATCTATCAGGAAGATAGCAGCTTGCAGCTTGGACTGAGCTACACTAAGCAGTTGAGCAGCCCTCGTCGATGCTTGTTTGGGCCTTATAGTGATTCTCTCACCTTAAAGCTAGGAGCTCGTTCCTCCTCTTTTCATGACAAAATGACTCTATTATTTATGCTTCCAATTACGGTAAATGGCAGCTTTGCTGGGACGTTGTGTGCGCGTGTGCCGAATGATGTATTAGGAGATTTAATTCAGCGGGAATCGGGCCATGTCTATCCAGATTCGGGTGATAATTATATCTTTATGGCGAAGGCAGGCTTGAATACTCATATAGCGCCAGGGACGGCTTTATCTCGAAGCAGGTTCGAGGATCGAACCTTCACACATGGTGAAAATCTCAAGGATGGCGTAACAACCGATTGGGGCAAAGTTTCGATCAAGGAGCATACAGAGCTTGAAATTGTCTTTAATGATCCGGCAACTGGACAGCTTCATCCTGGGGTTGCGAATACCATTGCAAGCGACAGCAATCTATTCGTTGAATATCCAGGTTATTCGGATTATAGGCATATATCGGTTATTGGCAAGGGAGTGACCTTTCAGCTGCCGCATTGTCCGGATAAATGGGGGATGATGTGCGAGGGTGACTTAGAGGAAGTATACCGCATTCGCAGTATAGGCTGGAGACAACGCAAGCTGCAGCTTATATCGATTACAAGTGTTAGTATTTTGTCGGCATTGCTTATGTTATTTATTGCCGTTCATGCTCCAATCTGGGTGACTGCAACAGCGGCAGGTTTATTCAATCTTGTATTTGGATTGTTATTCAGTTTTGCCTTTCAAAATAGGGAATCGAAGCGTGTCGTATCGCATCTGCGCCAAATTAATCGTTTTATTCGCATAAATGCAGAAGGAAAGGGAGATTTGACGCAGCGCTTGCAGCTTAATCATTTTGATAATGATGAATCAAAAGAATTAGCAAAATGGATAAATAATATGATAGATTCCTTGGAAGGCATTATGCTGCAGGTTAAGCTTGCCTCCTCTGATGTTCTATCCAGCCAGTTTGTCCTAAACGAATCAGCGGCTGTCACTTCAGCTTCAACGGAACGAGTCAGCGGAAAAGTATCTGATATGATTGGAAGCATTAGATTGCAATTGAAGGATATTGATATGGCGAAGGATGCTGCAGGCGATATGCAGGCAACGCTGAAACAGATCGAAGAGCAGGCAGCTGGACAAATTGAGGTAGCCAAAGCCGAGGTTGATCGCATCGGGGACAAGATGTTTCACATTTCTGCCAAGGTAGGGGAAACCAACGGAACCATCCATAAATTTATGGATACGGTACAAGAAATACAAGGGGTCTTGCATGTCATTGAAGAAATATCTGCACAAACGAATTTATTAGCGCTTAATGCATCAATCGAGGCAGCGAGGGTTGGCGAGCAAGGCAGAGGTTTTGCCGTTGTGGCATCGGAAATTCGCAAGCTTGCCGATATGACCAAAAAATCGACCGAGGAAGTGCATGAAATTACTCGTCACATTTATGATGAAGCGAAACAAGCGTACGCCTCTATGGATGAAGGTACTCGCGTAGTTGAGGAGGGCAATCAGCTTGTAGCAGCCGCTGCCAGTACGCTTGCTTTAGCACATGCCGAGGATCATCGCAAGACGCAGGTCGTTGATGAGGTCGTGCAGCTAATGGAGAAAATCGCACTGGTAAGCAGAGAAAACCGGAAGATTTCTTCCGATGTAGAGAGCAAAGTGCAAGAGCTCATTGGCGAAATGACGAATGTGAGACAAACCTCTCAGAGTGTGGAGTCTATAACGACGCTGCTTCAGCAGCTTGTTGGCCAGTTTAAGCTGACGGAGTCGCGAATAAGATAATTGAACGAGATAGGGTTGCAGAAGTCCGTGTAAACGGAGCTGCGGCTCTTTTTTTATGCGATGCATTCTTTAATCAACTAAGACTCAATACATAATTATGCCATGGAAGAGTTATCCTAAGCATCAATCCGATTATGCAACAGAAAGGAGATGGGTAAATGTTCCGAACCTATAAGCAGGGCAATGGCAGCGCTGGCAACAAGGCTGATAAGCGCATAACCAAAGCGGAGATGCATGAAAAGGAGCAGCTTCAGCCTTTTGCTGAGAAGGCCCTTTCCACTTCCCTGGAGCAAAATATGGAGACCATGAAGCGTGAGCTGGGTGAGAGTCAGGATATTATTTATCGTGAGCTGACGTTAACGGATAGAGGCCACACGAAGGCGCTAGTTGTTTATGTACAAGGGATGGTTGACGATGAACGCCTTGACCATTTTGTCATTCAACCGATGCATGGAGGCGAATACCCGGAGGAGGCTAATTTAGAACCTGCTGAGCTGCTTGCATTTATGAAAAACAATTTGCTCTCAACCGGTATTATTAATGATTTATGCGATTGGAAGCTATTGTTTCAAAAATTGTTTATGGGCTATTGCGTCATCATGATAGAGGGTGCAACTCAGGCAATAGGAACCAATGTAGTAGGGGGAGCAAGAAGAAGCGTAGAAGAACCGAAAACCGAGATGGCCATACGTGGTCCTAGGGAAGGGTTTACGGAGTCGATTAGAACAAATACATCGCTGATTCGCAGGAAGATACGAAGTCCGAAGCTGTGGATGGAGCAATGGACGATCGGAGAAATTTCACAAACTCCCGTATGCATCATGTATGTCAAAGATTTGGCGGATGAGAATGTGCTTAAGGATTTAAGAGAACGTCTGGAAGAAATACAAATTGACGGCATACTTGAATCCGGTTATATCGAGGAATTAATTACGGATCAGAAGTGGTCGCCGTTTCCTACCATCATGAGCGTAGAGCGGCCGGATGCTGTAGCAGGCAATTTGCTTGAAGGCCGAATAGCGATTTTTGTTGACGGGACGCCATTTGTTCTGATCGTACCTACAATTTTAAATATGTTTTTTCAGGCTTCAGAAGATTATTATCAGCGGTTTGATATCGCGACTTTTCTGCGGCTGCTTCGTTTTGTATCCTTTTTAATCGCATTGCTTATGCCGTCGATTTATGTCGCAATCGTTGGATATCATCAGGAAATGATACCGACTCAGCTGCTGCTAAAGCTTGCAGCACAGCGGGAGGGCGTGCCTTTTCCTGCCTATTTGGAAGCTTTTATTATGGAGTTTGTATTTGAAATATTACGGGAAGCCGTTGTACGAATGCCTAGTGCTGCGGGTAACACGATATCAATCGTTGGAGGTCTTGTTATCGGACAGTCGGTCGTAGAGGCGGGAATCGTCTCGCCAGCCGTAGTTATCGTCGTTTCCTTCACAGCGATTGCCAGTTTCGTATCTCCTAACTACAGTCTTGGAATTGCGGCTAGGCTGCTGCGCTTTCTGCTGCTTCTAGCAGCGTCGACACTCGGTTTTTATGGAATTGGATTAGTTGTGCTGCTGCTTCTGCTGCATTTGAGCAATTTAAGATCGTTTGGCATGCCCTATATTAAACCATTCGCTCCTATGTATTTAAAGGATATGAAGGATACGCTGGTTAGGGCGCCACTTTGGATGATGCGTGAACGGCCAGAGAAGCTTGCTTCGAGAAATAGAGTTAGACAAGACATTGAAACGGAGCATAGGAAGGAGCCGCAGCAATGAGCCATGGCAGCGTCAATGCAAGGAAACGGATATTTTCAATTAGGAAAATAGGACGGAAGCTTATTCTTGTATGGACAGCATGTATGCTGGCGCTATTAAACGGCTGTTGGGATTTACGATATTTGGACAAGCTTGGCGTCGTATACGCCATAGGAGTTGACGATGACCCAACAGGAAAAAACAAGCTTCAGTTGACCGTTCAGGTCGTATTGCCCCAAAACGTTGCAGCGGAAACCAAAGGGGCCATTGGCGGCACCGCGGTGACGACGTTTACGGAAAAAGGGGATACCCTGTTTGAGGCGATAAGAAAAATGTCGACAAAAACATCTAGACGGCTTTTTTTCTCCCACACACAAATGCTGATTATTAGTGAGAGTATGGCTAGAAAAGGTATCTACCCCTTAGTTGACTTAATTGAGAGAAACCCGGATATACGCACTGATATTTCGGTTCTTGTTACACGAGGCGTGAGAGCGGAGGATTTGCTTCAATTAACGACTCAAATGGAGTCTATTCCTGTTAATCAGCTTCGGGAAATAGTTGAAGTCAATCAGTCTGCGTATGCGTCGAGTTATGTCGTATTAGTCAAAGATTTAACGAGACTATTGGGAAGAGGGAAGCAGCAAGCTGTATTGCCTTCTATTCTGATAGAGGGAAGTGAGGAGATGGGACATTCAAATGACAATTTAAACAGCATTCCTGCAAAAGCGATTCCAGTGCTGTCGACGATGGCTGTTTTTCGCGATGGCAAGCTTGTTGGTTATTTGAAGTCCAAGGATTCAAGAGGTCTATCTTGGCTTCAAAATAAAGTGGAGAGCACTGTCGTAAAGCTTGGATGTCCGGAGTCAGAAGGGGAGCTCATTGTTGAGGTACAGGATACGGCGACCGTGTATAAGGTTAAACAAGATCCGGATGGTCATCCAATTATACAGGTCCATATTAGTGTAGTGGGTGGAATTCAAGAAATCATGTGCCACGGCGTCAACATCACGGAGGAAAGTGTACTGATCAAGGTCGGCAAAATGACAGATAAAGCGATTGAGGAAGAGGTAGCGGGCACGATCAATAGCGTACAGAAGAAATTCCACACGGATGTATTAGGGTGGGGAAAAGAGGTTTACTTTCAAGAGCCGAATATTTGGAGGATAATCGAAGCGGACTGGGAAGATATATTCCCTCAAGTGAAAAGCGAAGTTATCTGTACGACTCAAATAACAGGCTCAGGTGTACGGGGCGAATCTATATCGAAATGAGTGGGTAGTATGATTTCTCTCATTGTCCTCTTCTTATTTTCCGTTATGGTTGGAACGGCAATATGGAGAAGGAACAGCAAAAATAACCGCCAGCGTGAAGGGGGCTGGGCTTTGGTTATTTTGATCATAGGGGTGGGAATTATGACGGCAAAGCAAATGCATCTACCGATACCTAATCCGGCAGATTGGATTACAGCTATATTCTCACCCGTGTATAAACCTATATTAAAGTGGATCGAGCAGGGGGCATAGCATAGATGAGCAAATTTGCGGGAATAAACAATGCCGAAATCACATCGGGGCAATGCGCCAAAATATTGTTTTTATTTGCACTCGGAAGTGCAGCGCTCATATTGCCAACAATGGTGACGTCGATTGCCAAGCAGGATGGTTGGATTTCAATGCTGCTCGCAGGACCGTTTAATTATTTCATACTGCTCATTTATCTAGCGCTTGCTGATCGTTTTCCAAAGCTGACCTTAGCGCAATACTCAGAAAAGCTGCTGGGGGTTTGGCTCGGAAAGGTATTGACTACCCTATATATTTTTTATTTCTTATTGTTAAGCGCATTGGTACTGCGCAATATATCCGATTTTTTGAATTTATCTGTATTGCCCGAGACACCGGAGTGGTTCATCAACCTCACTTTTATGATTGTTGTTGTATATGGTGTTCTTTTAGGCATTGAGACGATTGCGAGAACGGGTGAGATTTTATTTGGATGGGCTGCCTTAGTTATTGGGATTGTTCTCCTTGCTTTGTTCAATCAATTTAATTTTCAAAACTTTGAGCCTTTCTTGTACGACGGCTGGGTAAGGCCGATTAAGGGGATCTATCCGATTCTCGGGTTCCCTATTGCGGAATTCGTGTTTATAACGACGATTTTCCCGCTTGTACGTCAGGAGGACCGCAAAAAATTAAGAAAAAAACTGAAGCTTTCTGTTTCCGCCATTACTTTTGTAAGTACGCTGATTACGATTTTTTTGGTTGCTGTAATGGGGGTGCAAGAAGCGGGTAGAAGTCCGTTTGCCGTCTATGATATGGCGAAAAACATTAATATCGAAGAGATATTGGTGCGTGTTGAAATATTAGTTGCGATGGTTTGGATTGGAACGGTCTTCATGAAGCTTGCACTTTGCGTTTATGTACTGACGGTCTTAACGGCTCAAATGCTTAAGCTTTCTACCTATCGTCCATTGGTCATTCCCTATGCATTTGTCATTGTGCCTATATCGCTCATGATATATCGAAATGCGGCTCATGCGCATGAGTTTGGCATAGGAGTATGGACGGTTTACAGCTTGCTGCATGGTTGTGCTATACCGTTATTGCTGCTGGTGGTAGCCGTTGTTAGAGGAAAAAAAGATACGAGCGACGGACGGTTTCAAGATGAACAGAAGTCCAGCAGCCGCAGGCAAAAAGGGAATGACGCAGCAGAAGGGGAATCCGATATAACGAACAAGGAACCTGCCTTGGGCACAACTCCATCATAGACGGCGGTGGAAGCATTTGTTATAATTGTGAGGAAAATTGACCAAGCGGCTACCTACTCAAATTTACGGAGGCGATCGTGTGGAACACTACTCCAATAATTATGTCGTCGTGGCTATTTTTATCGTGCTTGGCATTATGCTTCCCGTCGTTGCATTAACTGTAGGAAGACTGCTAAGGCCGAATAAGCCAAGTGAGCTCAAACAAACCACCTATGAAAGCGGAAATGAGCCGGTAGGTGAGGGACAGGTCCGTTTTAACATCCGCTATTACTTGTTTGCACTAATGTTTGTCATCTTTGATGTAGAAACCGTTTTCTTATATCCTTGGGCCGTCGCATATAATAAGCTCGGCTTATTTGTGCTAGTCGAAATGTTGATTTTTGCGGGAATGCTGCTTATTGGTCTTCTATATGCCTGGAAAAAGAAGGTGCTGAAATGGAATTCAGTTTAGAATCAATTTCGTTAGAGGAACGCAAAGAGCTGGAACGCAATGTATTTATGGGCACCTTGGAGCAATTGAAGGCTTGGGCAAGAAGCAACTCGTTATGGCCGCTCACATTCGGTCTTGCTTGCTGTGCGATTGAAATGATGGGAACGGGCGCATCGCATTATGATCTGGATCGTTTTGGAGTGATGTTCCGAACCTCGCCGCGACAGTCTGACGTGATGATTGTGGCCGGTACAGTGACGAAGAAGATGGGTCCCCTTTTACGCAGGCTTTATGATCAAATGCCAGAGCCGAAGTGGGTTATTGCAATGGGATCCTGCGCAACGGCTGGCGGACCTTATATTAAATCCTATTCAGTCATTAAAGGCGTCGATCAGATCGTACCTGTTGATGTGTATATTCCGGGCTGTCCGCCTAATCCGGCCGCGCTGATCTATGGCATTAATAAACTGCAGGAGAAAATTCGCTATGAAGCGAAGACTGGGAAGCGGGTGACCAGTCGATGAGCGAAGAGGATAAACCGGTCGCAGAGACGCCTCCCGTAGACCCGGAGAAGGAAGCCAAGCTGAAGGCAGCTGCGGAAGCACGCGCTGCGAGAGCGGCAGCAAAAGCTAAGGCCGAAGCGGAAGCGAGTGAAGCAGAGCCGGAGCAGCCGAAAGCACCTTCGCCAAGGCAGCCTGAGCTTGATGCCATAGTCGCGCTTCTGAAGCAGGAGGTAGCAGAAGCAGCGGTTGAGGATGCCTATGTAAATGAACTGAATGGCGATATGCCGATGATTATCTTACGCAATGAACACTGGCGGGAAGCTGCAAAGCTGCTTAAGGAGCACGAGCAGCTTCAATTTAATTATTTACGTAATGTGTCAGGTGTCGATTACGAGACCCACATAGAAGTGGTATATCATATGATCTCGCTTGGAACCAAAAGAGAGGTCGGAATTAAGATAAAGACAGAGCGGGAAGCATCAGCCGTCTATTCGGCAACACCAGTCTGGGCAACAGCGAATTGGAATGAACGTGAAATTTACGATTTACTGGGAGTTGATTTTCCTGGACACCCCGATATGCGGCGGATTATGATGCCTGATGATTGGGTGGGCCATCCGCTGCGCAAAGATTATGAGTCGATAGATTCGGAGGTGTAGGCAGCCCTTGATTCGTACAGAAGAACTGCTCTTAAATGTAGGTCCTCAGCATCCAAGCACGCATGGCGTATTCCGGATTATCGTTAAGCTCGATGGTGAAGTCATAACCGAAGCGACACCTGTTATGGGTTATTTGCACCGAGGCACCGAGAAGATCGCGGAAAACTTGAATTTCACGCAAATCATCCCCTACACCGATCGAATGGATTACGTCTCTGCAATGACTAATAATTATGTTCTCGTGCATGCAGTGGAAACGATGATGGGGCTTGAAGTACCGCAGCGGGCGGAGTATCTCAGGCTTCTCGTTATGGAACTGCAGCGTATAGCTAGCCATCTAGTATGGTGGGGAACTTATCTGCTTGATATTGGGGCAATGAGTCCGTTTCTTTACGCATTCCGTGACAGGGAAATCATTATCGATTTATTTAATGAGCTGTGCGGCGCAAGATTAACTTACAATTACATGCGAGTTGGCGGAGTGAAGTGGGATGCGCCTCCAGGCTGGCTGGACAAAGTGCGCGACTTTATTCCTTATATGGAGAATAAGCTGCAAGAGTATGATAAGCTCGTCAGCGGCAACGAAATTTTCCTTGCCCGCATTAAAGGGATAGGAAAATATGATGCGGTAACAGCGATTGATTATGGCTTATCTGGAGCCAACTTGCGTTGTACAGGTGTAGACTTTGATATTCGCAAGGCGGAGCCCTACAGCTTGTACAGCCAATTTGAATTTGACGTGCCGCTTGGAAAAGTGGGAGATTGTTATGATCGCTATCGGATTCGGCTGGAAGAAATCCGCCAAAGCTTGCGTATTTTGAAGCAGGCGCTCGAGCAATTCCCTTCTGGCGGGGAGACGATGGGGAAGGTTCCGCGCGCAATAAGGCCCCCTGCTGGCGAGGTGTATGTGCGGATCGAATCGCCGCGCGGCGAAATTGGCTGCCATATCGTATCCAAAGGCAAAGCAGAACCTTATAGGCTCAAATTCAGAAGACCGTCATTCGTTAATTTACAAATACTGCCGAAGCTGCTCGTAGGCGAAACGATGACAAACCTCATTACGATATTAGGCGGCATTGATATTGTCGTCGGGGAGGTCGATTGCTAATGCAGTCATGGCTTAACCAATCGCTAACTTGGGGAAATGCACTTGTGCTGTTCCTTTGGGCTGTCGTATTTTTATTCATTGTGCTTGGTTTCGTCACGTACGCCATTTATTTCGAGCGTAAGGTAATC
The DNA here is from genome assembly GCF_050467785.1 of Paenibacillus sp. NRS-1760. NCBI lineage: Bacteria > Bacillati > Bacillota > Bacilli > Caryophanales > Paenibacillaceae > Paenibacillus > Paenibacillus sp. NRS-1760. The sequence continues at coordinate 481,755 of NZ_JBITPK010000008.1, forward strand.
GGGTGGATGCAGCTTCGCATCGGTCCCAATCGCGTAGGGCCCTTTGGCTTGCTGCAGACGGTAGCAGATATTTTTAAGCTGCTCATTAAAGAGGACACAATTCCGCGCAAGGCAGATCGGGCATTGTTCATTCTTGCACCTGCCCTAGCATACATACCGGCATTCTCCGTACTCGCTGTACTGCCTTATACACAAAACTTATATTTCGCAGATCTGAATGTCGGTTTGCTCTATTATGTAGCCCTTTCAGGCATCTCGACGCTTGCCATCGTGCTTGGCGGCTGGGCTTCCAATAATAAGTATGCACTCCTTGGGGGTATGCGCTCGGCGGCACAAATGATAAGCTATGAGGTACCGCTTGTTATTTCGGTAGTAGGCGTTATTTTGCTTAGCGGAAGCTTGAATCTGCGTGATATTGTAGCGGCGCAGGAAGGCGGCTGGTTTTGGAATTGGAACTTCATTCCTCAAATTATCGGTTTCATTGTCTTTATTATTGCAGCTGTGTCCGAGCTCAATCGTACGCCCTTCGATTTGCCGGAGGCGGAATCTGAGCTTGTTGCAGGTTATCACGTTGAATATAGCGGCTTTCGGTTTGCATTTTTTATGCTCTCGGAATACGTATACGTTTATGCCATTGCTGCATTAACAACAGTATTGTTTCTGGGCGGCTGGCACGCACCGGCGCCATTTCTTGATTTTGTACCGGGCATTATATGGTTTTTGCTCAAGTTTGCGTTTATTGTGTTTTTCTTATTTTGGATTCGTGCTACACTGCCGCGCATACGAGTAGATCAGCTTATGGGTCTTGGCTGGAAGGTGCTGCTGCCTGTGTCGCTGCTTAATGTGTTTTTAACGGCTGTATATTTAGAGCTGTTTATCAAGAACTAGCAAAGGGGAGAAGGAAATGAAAGGAATGCTGCAAGGACTGGGTGTAACGCTCAAATCAATGACGGCTCCAAAAGTGACCACCTCCTATCCTGATGTACCCTTTGTCATGCCGGATCGCTTCCGCGGTATCCAGCACTTTATCCCGGATTTATGTATCGTTTGCAACCAATGCGCACGCATTTGTCCAACCGACTGCATTACGCTGACCGGCAAACCGAACCCGGACCCTGATAAAAAGGGCAAGGTAATCGATACGTTTGATATTAATTTTGAAATATGCATCTTATGTGATCTGTGCACCGAGGTTTGTCCGACCGAAGCGATCGTTATGTCCAATCATTTCGAGCTGGCAACGTTCAGCCGCGATGATTTGTTCAAGGATGCAGAATGGCTGACAGACAATAATACACTTACTCGGCAGGACAATAACAATATCGGAGCGCCGGCCAAAGGGGGCGCAAAATAGTTGTTCAATATTGATTTTACAGGCGAATTTGTCGCTTTTTTTATCTTCTCAGCCATCATGATATGCGGCGCTGTCCTAATGATCAGCTTAGAGAAGGTCGTACATATGGTCATCTCTATGGCTGCTGTATTTCTAGGCTTAGCCGGAATGTTCGTGCTTCTGGAAGCTGAGTTTGTCGCATTTGTTCAGGTGCTTATCTATGCTGGAGCAGTCTCGATTCTGATGATATTCGGCATTATGATGACGAAGCATCAGCCAGGAGAGCGTGAGCCGGTGAAGCCGCTCCATGAAACGCTTGCCGCCGTAGGCGCGCTCAGCTTGTTTGGCCTATTGTTTTATGCGATCCGTTCAACAACTTTTCCAGAGCCGCAGTCTTTTCAAGCTGGAGAAGACAATACGATGGCAATTGGCGAGCTATTATATACAGGGTATGTGATACCGTTCGAGCTGCTCTCGGTGCTGCTGACGGTAGCATTTATTGGAGCAATCGTACTTGCCAAAAAGGAGGAGGAATAATTACATGCTTCCTTCCTATTTAACGATGGCGGCTATTTTGTTTTGCATTGGGCTATATGGCGCATTAGTGAAAAGAAATGCAGTCGTCGTACTGCTCTCGCTTGAGCTAATGTTGAACGCGGTCAACTTGAATCTTATTGCCTTCTCCAAATACGGTGTTGTTCCGTCATTGACGGGGCAAATTTTTTCATTATTTACAATTACAGTTGCAGCGGCAGAAGCGGCGATTGGGGTAGCTATATTAATAGCATTGTTCAGATTGCGCGGGACAGTTAATGTCGATGAGTTTGACAAAATGAGGAGGTAGCGCGGCGTATGAATATGTACTCACAGACGGCTTGGTTAATTCCGCTGTTTCCGCTGGCAGCATTCCTCGTTTTGACGGCGCTCGGTCGCAGCTATCGACGAGCGGGCGTTATCATCGGCTCGCTTGGATCATTTGGCGCCTTCGTTCTATCCTTGCTTATTATGATTGATCGACTTGGTACCAATGAAGTGGATTATAATTATTCCTTTGATTGGATTGCTATCGGAGATTATACGTTGAAGATTGGTTTCGAGGTGACCAACCTGACAGCGCTTATGCTGGTGGTCGTGACACTCGTCAGTTTTCTCGTGAATGTATACTCGGCCGGCTATATGAAAAATGATGAGCGAATAACTGTGTTTTTTGGTTATGTTGCCTTGTTCACATTTTCTATGCTGGGACTTGTATTATCCGATAATTTATTATCGCTTTATATTTTCTGGGAACTAGTTGGCGTATGCTCGTTCTTGCTAATTGGCTTCTGGTTTACATTGCCCAAAGCGCGAGCGGCGGCCAAGAAGGCATTTATTGTGACAAGAATCGGCGATGTTGGCTTGCTGATCGCTATTTTGCTCCTTTTCTGGTATATGCCGGATCATGCCCTTGATTTCACTACGATTCAAAGCGTATTTGATGGGCAATCAGGTGCAATTACGAACGGGATTACGACGTTGATTGCTTTGCTTATTTTTGTAGGCGCGATCGGCAAATCAGGCCAGTTTCCGCTTCATGTGTGGCTTCCTGATGCAATGGAGGGCCCGACACCGATCAGTGCACTGATTCATGCTGCTACTATGGTTGCGGCAGGCGTATTCCTTATTGCACGAACGTATGATATTTTTCAGGATTCTGCAGCTGCTATGGAGACCATCGCATATGTAGGCGGTTTTACAGCTATATTCGCTGCGACGATTGCACTCGTACAAAAGGATATTAAACGGATATTAGCCTATTCCACGGTCAGCCAGTTGGGTTATATGATGATGGCGCTCGGTCTGGGTTCCTTAACAGGCGGCATCTTCCACCTGTTCACGCACGCTTTCTTCAAAGCGCTGCTCTTCCTTGGTGCTGGCAGCATCATTCATGCGGTACATACACAGAACATTCATGAGATGGGCGGACTTGCCTCGAAAATGAAAGTGACGACATGGACGTTCGCGATCGGCGCTTTAGCGCTTGCTGGCATTCCGCCATTATCCGGCTTTTGGTCTAAGGATTTAATTTTGACGGTTGCTTGGGAGACGAATCCACTATTATTTATTGTAGGTTTGGCAGCCGCTTTCTGTACGGCGCTTTATATGTCTCGGTTGTTCTTCCTTGTATTTATGGGAAAACCAAACGAGGCCTCTTTACATGCGAAAGAATCACCAGTTTCGATGACGCTGCCGATGATCGTGCTGGCTGCTCTCGCCATTGTTGTCGGGTTTATTGAGACGCCATGGAACGGAGCATTTGGCTCATGGATCACCGATGAGGGAGAGTCGCTACATAAAAGCGGCATCGCCATTGTTGCATCCATTGCGGTTGGCCTTCTAGGTATTTATATCGGCTGGCTCATCTATGGGAAAAACAGTGTGAACAAAGATGTACTGCAAGAAAAAATGCCTAAGCTAGTCAAATTGCTGGAAAATAGTTATTACATCGATGAGCTTTATGCCGTTATCATAGTGAAGCCGCTGAAGCTGATTGGTTCTGCGCTTATGGCGTTTGATTCTTATGTCATAGGGGGGATTGTGAGGTTGACAGGCACGGCTGTTACCTCGGCTGGAAGAGTGGCTGCTCGTCTGCAGAACGGTCAAGTACAAACCTACGGTTTGGCAGCTGTTATCGGGTTCGTCATTCTTGTGGCTGCTATCGTTGGAAGGAGGTTCCTGCCATGAGCATCCTGAGTGACATTCCGATATTATCACTTATATTACTGGCACCGCTGCTTGGTATAATCGTTCTGCTGCTGCTTCCGAAGCAGCGCAGCAGCTGGATGAAGACAACGGTTGTCGTAACCACATTAGTTCCTTTGCTGCTCTCCTTGTGGCTTTATGCTGATTATAATAAGCAGCAGGGCGGGGCGGCATATGACGAGCAATATAGCTGGGTGGATGTGCCGCTAAATAAAGAGGTGCCATCGGGCGTATCTGAATTTAAGTTTACGTTTCAATATGAGCTAGGCATTGACGGCCTGTCGCTTCCGCTTCTGCTTCTCGCAACGCTCGTATCTGCAATGGCTGCACTTGCAGCAGTTCATATCAAGAAAAGGTGGAAATCTTTTTTTATATGGTTTTTGCTGCTGGAGCTCGGAATGCTTGGCGTGTTTCTAGCTCGTGATTTATTTTTGTTTTTTGTATTTTTCGAGATTACGCTTGTTGCGATGTATTTCTTAATCGGAATTTGGGGTTACTTCAATCGCGAGCGTGCAGCCAATCAGTTTTTAATCTATAACGGAATTGGTTCAGCCATTATGCTGATTGCGTTCGTTATTCTCGTGAACACGGCTGGCTTCCACGTAGATCAAGTAGGCGAACAAGTTAGCTTTATTTACAGCGGCAGCTATACAGACATTTTCCGCAACATGGCGGACGCATCCGCTTGGGTTAACCTGACTAATGAGCAGCTTGGTTCAATTAATCCATTCCAGTTGACGGATACGATGCAATGGGTGCTGTTTATTATGCTGCTAGTTGCCTTCGGCATAAAGCTTCCAATATTTCCATTCCATACTTGGATGCTTAAGGTGCACACGGAAGCTCCGACCTCGATTGTCATGATTCACTCCGGGATATTGCTGAAAATGGGCGCTTACGGATTACTGCGATTTGGGATTATGCTCTTCCCTGATCAAGCGCGACAATTTGCGACAGTGCTCGCTGTGCTTGGCGTCATAAATATATTGTATGGAGCGCTGCTAGCCTTCAGGCAGCGTGAGTTTAAACTAGTGCTTGCTTATTCCTCCATCAGCCATATGGGTATCGTATTGCTAGGGATAGCAGCAATAAATGAGATTGGCTTGCAGGGAGCTGTATACCAGCTCGTATCGCACGGACTCATATCTGCCTTGTTATTTCTGATCGTAGGCAGCATCTATGAACGAACGGGAACGACCGAGCTGCAAGAGCTGGGTGGGTTAGCGCGCTCTATGCCATTTATAAGCGGCGTACTGCTGACTGCGGGGCTCGCTTCACTCGGTTTGCCGGGCTTATCCGGTTTTATTGGGGAGTTTCTATCGCTGCTCGGCCTATTCGAGTCGAATCGCTGGTTGACTGCGGCTGCGGCGCTTGGCATTATTTTGACCGCTGTCTATATGCTTCGCGCTGTACTAAAGATTACATTTGGTCCACAGCGTGAGGCGTTTGGAGCATTTAAGGACGCAAGGCTAATTGAGGCGGCTCCCATGATTGTGCTGCTTGCATTCATTGTGCTTCTCGGCTGTTTTCCTTCCGTCCTTACGGATACTGTGCAGCATGGCATGGATAAGCTGTTCGGACAATTACTTGCATCAAGGGCGGGGGGATAAACCATGTACGAAGGCGTTTCATTTATACCACTGACATGGACGGATATGCGCTACCTTGCCCCTGAGTTTATGCTGGCCGCCATGTTTTTGTTTCTTGTTGTATTGGATTTGTTCTTGCCGAAGCGCGTGAACAGAAAATTTACAGGGTGGCTGACGTTAGCGGGCATTCTTGCATCGCTGCTGCTAGTCGTGCTCCGGATGTTGGATATGAATCAGGGCGGAGCATCTGCCGACTCTATCCATCTGCTAAGCAACAGCTACCGCATTGATGATTTCGCCAGCCTGCTGAAAATTGTATTTTTAACAGGTACTGCGCTTATCATCCTGCTCGCAATTGGATCGGATCGGGATGAAGAGGAGATAACAGACAAATCAGAGTATTTCTATTTGGTGCTTCCCGCGCTTATGGGCGCGATGATGATGGCTTCATCAGGTAACCTGGTTACGTTGTATATCGGATTAGAGCTTCTTAGTATTACAAGTTATGTATTGGTTGGCATTAGGCGCAAATCAACTTTGTCTGCTGAAGCGGCATTCAAGTATGTCATTACGGGCGGGATTTCCTCGGCGATGGTGTTGTTCGGCATGTCGTACATTTACGGCATAACCGGATCAGTCGATTTGGGTGTAATTGGGGATGCTTTGCCGCGGGCGATGCAGGATTTCAAAGCGCTTGCCTATGTGGGCTTCCTGTTTATGATTGCTGGATTCGGTATTAAGATTGCAGCGGCTCCGTTTCACGCATGGGCGCCTGATGTATATCAAGGAGCTCCAACGCCTGTGTCGGCTTTTCTAGCGGTCATTGCCAAAGGTGCTGCGCTGGCTGCTATATTTAGAGTTATGTTTAGTACTAGTTTATTCAGCGCAGCGGGAGAAGCGGCAAAAATATCAAATGATCTCTTCCTGGTCCTGCTGGTGCTGGCTGCCGCAGCGATGCTCGTCGGAACGACAGCTGCGCTTAAACAAAGGAACGTAAAGCGATTGCTGGCCCTGTCAGGAGTAGCCAATGCGGGTTACATGCTGGTGCCTATCGGTATTTCGATAACGATGGTTCATAGCAGCAACTTCTCTGAATTTGTTTATTATTTGGTTGCGTACTTGTTTATGACGATAGGCGCGTTTGCTGTCTTTACGGTAGTTAGCCGCGCATCGGGGCATGAGGAGCTGAAAAGCTTCGCGGGTATGTACTACCGAGCGCCTTGGACGGCAGCGGCTATGGTGGTATTTATCTTGTCTTTATCGGGCTTGCCGATTTCTGGTGGATTTTTTGGGAAGCTGTTTATCTTGCTCGGAGCAGCGAATGCTAAAGCTTATTGGCTCGTAGCTGTTATCGTCGTGAGCAGCGTCATTTCTTACTATTTCTACTTTGGCATTGTTCGTCAAATGTTCATGCGCAGCGGAGAAGAAAATAATGAAGTGCGAATATCTGGAGCAACGGGAGTTGTGATCTGGCTGTGTGCAGCAGCAACGATTGCACTAGGTATTTTCCCAGGACCGTTAATGCAATGGATTGATGCCATATTCTCGATCAAGGGCGATTTAATGATAATGGGATGAGCAGATTGTAGTAGAGTGATGCGAAGCATTCGTATTCTAAAGGTGTGAAAATAATAGGTCGTTTAAGTAGATGAGGAAATGATGTCTATTTAAACGATCTATTTTTTTGTTTACTCGATGAAGGGGATTTTCGAGGTGGCACAGGGGAAATAGAAAGTAGTTTATAAGCTAAAAAGCAGCATCATAGTTAAAGTTACTGTTAAGGACACAGACTGTAGCGGCAGTTTTAGATATGATGATAGTAATAGATGGACTATAGTCATTTCTATATTTATTTTCCTTGCATATAGCAAAAAGAGAAGAAGCTGTCTAACGCTGTTTTAATCAGGAATTACGAGCAGAAATATAATTCGGTGTTTCAGCGGAGAATGTTGCGGGTAATGTGCAGCAGGGGGAGTATAGGTTCATCGTATAGGTAGACATGAAGTACTATTCTATCTATGTGGACCAGTGTTGCCGCTCGTCTATATTTACCGGGAAATAATAGTTTGTGCCGAATACTGACGTTCCGAGCTATGGAGCGGGATAGTTGTAGGACTTTCGTCCTTTTTGTCTTGCAGAAACAAGGGAAATGATACCTGTAAAGAGAAATTGTAGTTAAGGAATATCCAATTGAAAATGGGAACAAACCATAACCCGTTTCATACGAAAAGGCAGAAAATGATGAGCACTCAAAAAGAACCAAAGCGATTACGAAATTCACAAATGATTAGTCAGCGCCCATCTGTTGATCGACAGGGCTCTGCGCTCAAAAAGCATACAGCTCGCTTGTCTTTGCAAGCAATCGCCATTGCCACGCTCGCCGCGCGCAAGCTCCTTCGTCGCGCGCTGCCCGCGCTGCTGATCGGGAGCATCACCCTCGGGGGCATAGCCCCCGCAGGGTTCGCTCCCGGAGCGGCGCCTACGGCGCTGGCCGCAGCATCCCCTGCGGCTGAGGGCGCCGAAGGCGCCGATGCAGAGCAGCCGCAAAGCTGGCTGCTCAAATGGCATGACCCCGCGCTAGCGCAAGAGCTGCGCGGGACAGAGGTGCTCCGCCGCCAGAATGAGGCGGCGGTCATGCTCGTACGTCCGGCCGCTGAAGGCGCGGACGTACAGCAATGGCTCGACCGGCTGCGAAGCCTGCCGGGCGTAGAGTACGTGCACCCGAACAATAGGGTGCATATGCTTGCTCTGCCTGCCGGCGAGTCGGAGGACGCAGCCTCGGCAGGCTCAGAGGCCGCGCGCAGCAATGCGCGGCCTACAGGCTCTTCACCATCCAATGTATCGCCCGCAAGCTCTGAATCTTCAGATGCATCACTCCTAGGAGCTGCGTCTTCTGATGTGTCGCCTACAACCTCTGTATCTTCAGAGGCATCACTCTCAGGAGCTGCATCTACTGATGTGTCGACTAAAGAGTCATCACCATCCAATGTATCACCGGCAGCTTCTGTACCTACCGAAGCATCGCCTCCAGAGACTCCATCGACACCGCCAGCGGCGCCGCAGGAGTCTGAGGCTGCTTCCACAGCGAAGATTGCGGCAGCGGCAACAGTACTGAAAGCAAATGATCCTGAGTTGTCTAAGCAGCTTTATCTCAGTCAGATCGGCGCGCAAAAGGCGTGGGAAACCGTTCGCGAGCAGCAGCAGCTTACGATAGCGATCGTGGATACAGGTGTTGATTTGGAACATCCGGATTTGAAGCCTAATCTTGTTCCAGGCGCTAATCTAGTGAGCCCTGGTGAGTCGCCCGATGATGACAATGGGCACGGTACAAGTGTAGCGGGTGTTATCGCAGCTGTAGGAAATAACGGCATTGGCGTATCAGGCATACTGTGGAAAGCCAAAATCATGCCGATAAAAGCGCTGGATCACCGAGGTGACGGAACAGAGCAGGAGCTCGGCGAAGCCATATTGTACGCCGTTCGCAGCGGAGCAAGCATCGTTGTGCTGTCGGTTGGCCTTCATCGATATTCTCCGTACATGCTCGACATTGTACAATATGCGGAAAGCAAAAACGTACTGCTTGTAGCAGCGGCAGGCAATGACGGCGTCACCTTTGGAGAGAAAGCTGCGGTAAAATACCCGGCAGCTTATCCGACGGTACTCGCTGTCGGTGGCGTCAAGTCGAATAATACGGTCGATAGTCGATCGAATCGAGGGACTGAGCTTGACCTTGTCGCACCTTGGAATGTATATACAACAGCCATTGGTGGACTCTATAAGAAAGAAGAAGGAACTTCAATGGCGGCTCCGCAAGCCGCAGCTGCTGCAGCGCTCATATGGGCTCGCTACAAGGACATGAAGCCTTACCAGATACGCGAGCTGCTGCGCCAAACAGCTAAGGATATTGGGCCGCCAGGTGCGGACAGCACGTCAGGTTACGGTGTGCTGCAGATCGACCAAGCGGTACGTTCAACCTTGAAACCAGACGGCTTCGAACCAAATGACACCCAATCAACTGCTGCAAGGTTTCCGCTGAACAGCCAAATTTCGGCTTTGCTGCAGGGCGTATCCGACCATGATTGGTATCAAATCGATGCGCCGTATGATGGCACGTTGACCATACAATATGAAGGACTTGTTCCTAGCGGAAAGATTGTTCCGCCTGTTAGGCTCACCCATTACATGAATGGCGTGAAGCAAAGTACGAGCGATACGAAGCTTGCAAGCAGGTCCATTGATCTTGAGGTTAAAAAAGGGCGGCAGCTCATTCATCTGGAGCTCATCAATCAGAGCAGCAACGATGAATTGCCTTATCTGCTCACGTCTACTTTTACGATGAAGCCGGACGATTACGAAAAAAATGATAAATCTTTTGAAGCTTATACATTGCAGCCTCGTACGCAGTCGATTACGGGCAACTTTCATCAAACCGCCGATCGCGACTGGTTTACGGTAACCTTTACGCAGAGCGGAAAGCTAAGTCTGACGCTTAGTACGAATACGGCACGTATTGATCCAGGGCTTGCTATACAGAAGGCAGGTCAGCAATTAATGGTGTACGATGATGAGGGTGAAGGGGAGACTGAGCAGTCACCAGTCATAACTGTGACTCCTGGTAAATATTATATTCGTGTTCACAATGCAATCTCCTCAGAAGCTAGTCCGACCATAGGCACCTACATATTGAAGATGGATTATATGCCAAAATATGATGATCCGAATGAACCAAACAATAAATCGTACGAGGCGTTCATGATTAATCCAGGTACGGAGTACCTTGGTGTAATTAGCAGCTACTCCGACGTAGATTGGTTTCAAATCCGGGTTTCAAACGCCAGCATTATCAGCATGACGGTAAACGGTGTACCGCTTGATGTTGATTTGAGCCTCTTGCTCTATGATAAACGGATGAAGCAGCTTACGGCATCCAAAACAAAAGCAAGCGGGAAGCTGCAAACCGAAGAAAAGCTGCTGCAGCCTGGAGTGTATTACGTGAAGCTGGAAGCAGATGCTCCTTTTGACAAGCAGTATTATCGCTTAAAGGTGAAATCAGAGGAGTTGATTGCTGGATTCCGTGATATTAAAGGCCATTGGGCTCAAAATGAAATCGTCGCGTTAAACAAAAAAGGCATTATTAACGGAACAGGACAAAATCGCTTTGAGCCTAGACGCTCCATAACGCGAGCTGAGGCCGTTTCCATGGTTGTGAAGGCATATAAGCCAGCTTCATCAAGTCGCGTGCAAGGGAAGCGATTCAAAGACGTCCCATTAAAACATTGGGCTAATGATGCGATTACGAGGGCTGTAGAGCAAGGCTGGGTAAAAGGATTCCCGAATGGCGAGTTCAAGCCGGATCAGCCGATTACAAGGGCGGAAATGGCAATGATTATCGGTTATGCGGAAGGTGTACGGCCTAAGCTGCCTGTCATTGATCCGTTCGCCGATGTACCAAAGTCTCATTGGTCAGCACCCATGCTGTATGCCATGAAGTTGAACAAACAAATTGAAGGGATAGAGTCAAATCTGTATAAACCTAGCCTGCAGGCTAGCCGTGCAGATTATACGGTGCTGCTCCACCGATTTATCGCCTAATATTTTCATCAAACAAAATGACTTCCAGTTACGTTAATAATATGAAGCAAGATAAATGTTGCTTTTAAAGCTGCTTGAGTTTGAAGCTTAAAACATGAAAAAGCTCAGGAGGCATCATGGACGTAAATTACGGTCTTATAAATGGTTTGCAAAACTACACCGGAATGACCGGGTTGTTTTCTATTATCATTGTTATTCTTAGCATTATTTTGGTGTGGTTTGTACTGCAAGAGGTGAAATGGGAAGCTTTTTTTCGTTTTCCAAAGAGTCCAAAGGCTCGTTTGTTTCAAGTATTTGTTGCAATTATAATGGGTCATTTGTTAGCAAAATTCATCTTGGAATATTGGGGCTACACCGTTCTTCTCAAATCGTTTGTCGAATAACAAAAGCGAAACATGTCAACAATGGGTAATACATGACGGTCTCAAAAAGCAGTTGGCTTGCGAATAGGTATAAATCAGGACCCGTAATCGAAGCGGAAACGTAGTTTTTTCGTGAAAAAGAGACGTTTTTGGAGAAAAAAGTCATAAAATGCGCTGGGAATGACATGTAAAAAATGGTAATAATATAACGCTTGTCGATTGGTGTAATTGAGTGATAAGATGAAGGTTGGGTAAAGTGAGATAAACCTTTTTTTTCACAAATAGGAAATAGAAAATGCAGTTCGCGGAGGGAACCAAAAGATGACCAAAATTATCGTCCGCGGAGGCCAGCGTTTAAAGGGAACGGTCCGTGTTAGCGGAGCAAAAAATGCAGTACTCCCCATTTTAGCGGCCTCATTATTGGCGACAGAAGGAGACAGCGTCATCTATGACGTACCCCTCCTCGACGACGTTATGACGATTCAGAAGGTGCTTGCCTCTTTAGGCGCACAATTATCCTATAATAATGAAACGATGCGTATTACAGCGCAGACCATTACGACTTATGAAGCTCCTTATGAGCTTATTCGAAAAATGCGGGCATCCTTCTTAGTTATGGGTCCTCTTCTTGGTCGGATAGGCAAGGTAAGAATTTCATTGCCTGGCGGCTGTGCGATCGGCACTCGTCCGATTGATCAGCATTTGAAGGGCTTTGAAGCGATGGGCGCTGAAATTACGCTTGGGCAGGGCTTTATCGAAGCCAGCACAAAGACGCGTCTTAAGGGTGCGAAAATTTACCTAGACGTAGCCAGCGTAGGCGCAACGGAAAATATTATGATGGCAGCTGCTTTAGCAGATGGCACAACGATTCTTGAGAATGCAGCCAAAGAACCGGAAATCGTGGATTTGGCCAACTATATCAATGCTATGGGCGGCAAAGTTCGTGGCGCTGGTACAGGAGTTATTCGTATTGAAGGCGTGGACCGGATGTATGGCGCAGCCCATAATGTAATTCCTGACCGTGTTGAAGCAGGCACGTACATGATTGCGGCCGCTATTACAGGCGGTGACGTTTTCGTTGAAGGTGCAATTTCTGATCATTTGACGCCGGTAATCTCTAAGCTGCAGGAAATGGGCGTAGAAATTACGGAGAGCGATAACGGAATTCGTGTACAATCGAGCAAGCAATTGAAATCGGTTGATGTGAAAACATTGCCGCATCCAGGTTTCCCAACAGATATGCAATCCCAAATGATGGCTCTTCTCCTCGTATCTGAGGGAACAAGCGTTGTGACGGAAACGGTTTTCGAAAATCGTTTTATGCATGTCGAGGAATTCCAGAAGATGAACGCTCAAATTAAAGTTGATGGACGTACAGCTATCGTTAATGGCGGTATGCCGTTAACGGGTGCAAAGGTATGCGCTACCGATTTAAGAGCAGGAGCAGCACTTATTTGTGCGGCTTTGCGGGCGGAAGGCGAGACTGAGGTAACAGGTCTGCATCATGTGGATCGTGGTTATGTCAACATTACAGGCAAGCTTGCAGCTCTTGGGGCTGATATTCATCGTATTGAGTTGATTAGCGAGGAAGACACGGCGGCAAGCAAGCCATCCGTTTCGGTCCAAGTTACATCGGCAGTGCGTGATTCGGCTGCTGTAGTGGCGATCTCTTCATCGTCTTCTGATGTGGATACAGCTGCTTCCTTTAAGCGTGAGAAAGAGGTTGCGGTTCTCAAAGTTCAGCCGACGTGGGCTTAATTTTCCGTTAAGAACAAGATAAAGAAGCTGTTTCAAATAAGTCGCAAAGGGCTTATCTGAAACAGCTTCTTTTTGTTTGGACAATCTATACTTTTGAAATATTTATTAAGTATAATAAGGCTAACCATTTAGCTATAATGGTTACTACTACTGGAATAAGCAAAGGGGCGGCCATGGCAACGATACACGATGTGGCAAAAATAGCGAACGTATCCGTGACGACGGTTTCCCGCGTTTTAAACAATCGGGGTTATATTAGTGAAGCAACGAGAATGAAGGTTTATCAAACGATGGAGCAATTGAATTACCAGCCTAACGAGATTGCCCGCTCATTACTAAGAAAACAATCTAACGTTATTGGTCTTATTATACCTAGTGTAGCTCATCCTTTTTTTAGCGAGCTCGCGAATCACATAGAAAACTATGCTTATGAGCTCGGCTTCAAAATGCTGCTTTGCAATTCCCAGCTTGACCCTCAGAAAGAAAAGGATTATATCGAAATGCTGAAGCGCAATCGTGTGGATGGCATTATTATGGGCAGCCATACGCTTCAGGTCGATGAGTACAAACATTTGAACTCGCCAATTGTCACGATTGATCGTCAGATCAGCAGTGAAATTCCGTATATCTCTTCCGATAATTATGCAGGCGGGAGCCTTGCGGCACAATTGCTGGTTGGTGAAGGCTGCAAAAAAATTGCGCATATATGCGGTAATTTGGAGCTGCATTTGCTCGCAAATCAGCGTACAGAAGCGTTTCAAGCCGTGATGAAGGAGAAGGGGATCGAGCATGTGATCATTCAGACTGATATGAATGTGTTTGATCAACTCCAGTACGAGCAAATTATACATCAGCTGTTTCAGGATCATCCCGATCTGGATGGCATTTTCGCAACGAGTGATATTATTGCTGCTTTTGCAGTTAAGGAGTGTGTGATCGCCGGCAAACGAATCCCGGAGGATGTGAAAATTATCGGTTACGACGATATTAGCGCAGCCAGATGGCTCACACCGGAGCTGACAACGGTGAAACAGCCGATTGCAGAAATTGGGAAAATGGCAATTGATTTGATTATGAAGCAGATGAACGAGGAAGCTTTCGAATTCGAAAATATTTTACCGGTTGAACTGATTAAACGAGCTTCTACATAGATTAAAAAACGTGAAAAACCCAAGCGCAGCATGGGTTTTTTATTTTTTTTAAATGTATGTCAAACGTTTAACATGTCAAACGATTGACATACTCTTATTCACAATTATATAATACGTTTTGTAAGCGGTTTACACGATCGGTAAATCGTCTTTCAATCTTTTTCAATCTCAAAAAATTGGGGGCAATCAAATGAAATCATTGAAATGGATGCAAGCGATAGCATTATCGCTAATGGTAGTTATGGTTGTAACGGCATGTGGCAATTCGAATAACGCGGGATCGTCTAATGGAGGTTCTGAAGTAAAGATATCGTTGCTTAACTCGAAGGGCGAGATTCAAGCCCAGCTCGAAGAGGCTGCGAAAGTATTTAAAGAGGATAATCCTAACATTACGCTTGAAATTATACCGGTACCTGCAGGACAGTCGCCTTTTGAGAAAGCGTCTGCGCTTTATGCATCAGGAAACCCGGCTACCATTACGATGCTCGATACAGGAGATGTTGAGAAATTCAAGGATCGTGTTCTTGATCTTAGCGGTGAGAAGTGGATGGCGGATGCCGTTGACCGCAGCACGGCGCTAACGACATTTGATGGTAAAAACTACGCTTTCCCGCTTGCAGTTGAAGGTTATGGTTTTATTTATAACAAAGCGGTTGTAGATCAAGCGGTAGGCGGAACATTTGATCCAGCAACGATCAACACAACAAGCGCACTTGAAGAGCTGTTCAAGAAAATCGAAGCTTCGGGAAAAGCGCCGCTTATTATCTCTCCAATGGATTGGTCGCTGGGAGCACATTATTTGCCGCTGGCTTACGCGGGTCAATCAGCGGATACGGCTGCAGTTGCAAAGTTTATAGACGATTTGAAGGCTGGAACAATCGATTTAGCTAGCAATACGGTTTTCAATGGACTAATGGATACGTTCGACGTCATGACGAAATACAATATCGACAAAGCTTCCCCATTGTCTGGTACCTATGAGCGCGGTCCAGAGGTGCTGGGTAAAGGCGAGGTAGGTATCTGGTTCCAAGGGAACTGGGCTTGGCCGCAAATTAGCAGCTTTGATACGGCAAGCGGACAATACGGCTTTCTACCTGTCCCTATAAGCAACAATCCAGATGATTTTGGCAATACACAAGTGTCTTCTGCGGTTTCGAAGCGTTTGGTCATCGACAAGGAAAAAAATACGGCGGAGCAGCAGGCTGCTGCAAAAACGTTTTTGGAGTGGATGGTATACAGTGAGAAGGGTCAAGACTTCCTCGTAAACAAAGCGAATATTATTCCAGCGTTCAAGAACATTACACTTGAAGCCAAAGATCCGCTTGCAAAGTCCATATCTGAACATATCGCAAACGGCAAAACAGAGGATTCCATCAGCACGCTGCCAGCTGACCACTGGGCTAAGCTTGGCGCATCGATGCAGAAATATTTAGCAGGTGCTTCGGATCGTGCGGAGTTGACGAAAGACATTCAAGAGTATTGGAAGACGGTTAAGTAATTCTTAATAGCTTATAGAAGGCTTACCCCGCCAACCGACGGGGTAAGCTGTTTACTCTTTATCGTATTTTGACTTACAAAACCATGCTTGAATGTGAGGGATCATGATGATAACGGAAAAAGGGCTGTGGAATCGATTACGATTGCGGCTGCTGTTTACCGGACCGACTTTGTTTGCTTTTCTTGCTGTAATGATTATTCCATTCTTGTATGGGATTTATTTGACCTTTACGAATTGGGATGGCATATCGACGACAAGCAGTTTGGTTGGATTTGAGAATTACGTAGCGGTATTCAAGGATGCTGTTTTTTGGAAATCATTTTTGCTTACGTTAAAATATGTTTTTATTTCTGTTGCTCTTATTAACGTAGTTGCGTTTTTGCTAGCTTACGTATTAACGAGAGGATTGAAGGGGCAAAGTATTTTTAGAGCTGGCTTCTTTATTCCCAACTTGGTAGGCGGCATTGTACTCGGCTTTGTATGGCAATTTATTTTCTCAAATGTACTCGTGTATCTAGGCAAAGAATGGGGTATTCCGTTATTCAGCTCCTCATGGCTGGCTGACCCGGACAAAGCCTTCTGGTCGATGATTATCGTCACGGTATGGCAATATGCCGGTTATATGATGGTTATTTATGTAGCTGGGCTTATGAATGTGCCTAAGGATATTTTGGAGGCAGCAAGTATTGATGGTGCGAGCCTATGGACGAAAATGCGCAAAATGATTTTGCCGCTGATGGTTCCATCGTTTATCGTCTGTGTTTTCCTATCACTGCAAAGATGCTTTATGGTTTATGACCTGAACGTTTCACTCACAAAAGGCGGACCGTTCAAAAGTACGGAAATGGTATCGATGCATGTTTACGAGAAGGCATTTCTATCGCGGGATTATGGCGTAGGCCAAGCAGAAGCATTTGTTCTGTTCCTGCTGGTGGCGACGATTACCATAGCACAGGTTTATTTTAGCAAGAAGCTGGAGGTTGAGGCGTGATGGAGAAAAAGAACCAATGGCTCGCATGGACAAAGTTCATCGCCCTCTTCGTTATTTTAGTTCTGTTCGTCGTTCCTTTCTTTATGCTGCTCATCAACTCATTTAAGGAAAACAAGACAATCACATCAAGTCCGCTTTCCTTGCCGGATAGCCTAAGCTTCACGAACTACACAAATGCATTTGAAAAAATGAACTTCATATCGGCATTTATGAACTCTGTAGTCATAACTGTGCTTAGCGTTGTGCTTATCTCTATTTTAGCGGCAATGACGGCTCATTATTTTGTGCGAAACCAAACAAAAACGAACCAATATATGTTTTTCCTTATGGTTGCGGCTATGATCATACCTTTCCAAGCCATTATGATCCCTCTCGTCAAAATATACGGAACCATTGGTCTTCTTAATAGCAAATGGGCCCTTATTTATATGTATGTCGGATTTGGCAGTCCGCTGGCCGTCTTTATTTATCATGGGTTTGTAAAAAGCATACCAGCCGAGCTGGAAGAAGCGGCGCTTATCGATGGCTGCACGCGGACGCAAACTTTCTTCCGTATCGTATTTCCGGTGCTTGCTCCGACGACGGTTACGATTGCCATTTTGAATGTATTATGGATTTGGAATGACTTTTTATTGCCTTCCCTCGTGTTGATTTCGCCGGATGAGCGGACACTGCCGTTGTCTACTTTCTATTTCTTCGGTACGTATTCGGTTGATTATGGACCATTAATGGCAGGGCTTATGCTGACCATATTGCCTGTGCTTGTTGTCTACTTGTTTGCGCAGAAATATATTATCCAAGGGGTCATGCAAGGCTCAATTAAATAATAAGTAAGGGTTGGATGCTTTATTTTGTATACAAGAGAAAATGCCGACACATTTATTGCAGAACGCAAGTATTTGTTGAAAGAGGAATACCGCCTTGCTTATCATTTAATGAGCGAGTTTGGGTGGATGAATGATCCGAATGGTTTTGTTTATTATAACGGTGAATACCATATGTTCTATCAGCATTATCCATATCAGCCCGTATGGGGGCCTATGCACTGGGGACATGCGGTTAGCCATGATCTCATCAAGTGGAAGTACCTCCCGGTTGCACTTGCGCCCGATCAGGACTATGACCGTGACGGCTGCTTCTCTGGCAGTGCTGTTGAGCGGGATGGCAAGTTGTATTTGATGTATACGGGACATTTGATAACGGGGCCTAATAGGGAGCTTGATTATAGTCAAAATCAAAATATCGCTGTTTCCGACGATGGCATCCATTTTGAGAAACTGGCTAGAAATCCTGTCATTGGTTCAGACCAAATACCGTCAGGATTCAGCCAGAAGGATTTCCGAGATCCGAAGGTATTCGAGCGCGACGGTGTTTATTATGCCGTTTTAGGGTCAAATGATGGACGGGGCAGCGGACTGATTTTGCTATATCGTTCAACGGACCTTGTGAGTTGGAGTTTTAGTGGGGAAATCGCGCGCAGTGATGGGAAGCTTGGCGACAACTGGGAGTGTCCTGATCTGTTTGAGCTCGGAGGGCGTGATGTGCTGGTAATGTCGCCGCAGCGTATGCCAGCGCAAGGAGATGACTATCGTAATCTGCATTCCACTACCTATATGATTGGACACTTGGATATTAAGCAAAGCAGCTTTCAGTATGATCGGTATGAGCCGGTTGACTGCGGCTTTGATTTTTATGCTCCGCAGACAACCGTTGATGAAAGAGGCAGACGCATTATCATCGGCTGGATGGAGACATGGGAACAAGAAATTCCGACGCAGCTTGGGCATTACTGGGCCGGCGCTATGACTTTGCCGCGTGAAGTTATTTTGCAGGGTGAGTCGTTATTGTTCAAGCCGCTTGAGGAAATGAAAAATTACCGGAAAAATGCTTATGAGGCAAGCGATATTAACTTATCAGATATTGTTAAAGATATGGGAGTTAGCGGCGATTGTTATGAGCTGGAGGTCGTATTCCAGGCAGATCAAGCCAAGGAATTTGGTTTGAAGCTGAGGGTGCACGGCGAGGAAGAAACCGTATTGTCTTATCAGCAAGCAGAAGGCAAATTCCGTTTTAATCGCGATAAGTCAGGGATCGGTCTTGGCGGTGAGCGCAGGACTAGTGTTGAACTGAAGGATGGTTTGCTGGCTTTGCGCATCTTCGTCGATAAATCCTCCGTCGAGGTGTTCATTCAAGGCGGCGAGAAGGTGATGACAGGCCGTATTTACCCAGGTGCTGTATCTCTCGGCATATTCGCTTACGCAGAAGGTGCTTGTACTATGGTATCCTTTAAAAAATGGGACATCAGCTAGGGGGGGCTTAATCTGTCTAAACTATATACGATTGGTGAAGCATTAATTGATTTTATTCCGGATACTCGCGGCATTGAGCTCAAAGATGTCGTTGGTTTCACGAAGGAAGCAGGCGGCGCTCCAGCTAATGTTGCTTGTGCGGTTGCGAAGCTAGGCGGCAGCAGTGCCTTCATAGGTAAGCTGGGTAAAGATGCTTTCGGTGACTTTCTCTTGGAAACGATGAAAGCGTCAGGTGTTGATACCCAGCATGTGCTCCAAACGAATGAAGCAAATACTGCTCTTGCGTTTGTAAGCTTAAAAGCCGACGGGGACCGCGATTTTTCTTTCTACCGAAATCCAAGTGCCGATATGCTGCTTTCAGCGGATGAGGTTAACGAAGAGTGGTTCGCTAAGGGAGATATTTTGCACTATTGCTCAGTAGATCTTATTGAAGCTCCTGTGAAATATGCGCATCTCAAAGCGATTGCGGGGATGAAAGCAGCAGGAGGACTCATCAGCTTTGATCCTAACGTGCGCCTGCCGCTATGGGCAGATCATGAGCAGTGCAGACAAACGATACTGCAATTCATTCCTTTGAGCCATCTTGTCAAAATAAGCTCGGATGAGCTTGCTTTTGTGACGGGAATTGAAGACGATAAAGAGGCTATTGCTTCTTTGTTTGTCGGAGACGTTCAAGCTGTTGTATACACAAAGGGAGCGGATGGTGCGGTGTGGTATACGTCTTCCTACGAAGTATCTACTCCTGGCCAGAAAGTAGCCGTTGTGGATACGACTGGAGCTGGCGATGCTTTTATTGGAGCGCTGCTGTACCAGATCCAGCGAAGTGAAGAGGCGTTAAGCGAAATGAATGCTGATACGGCCAAACGTTTGGTTTCGTTTGCGAACGCCGCCGCTGCTCTTACGACAACAAGAGCAGGCGCGATTTCGTCGCTGCCTGTTTTGCAGGAGCTTCCTCCTTTGTAATCAACGCTGTATCTATTTAGAGAGTATGTTTTTTCTCGCCAATTCGGGAGAATGAAACATACTCTTTTTTTGAATGGACGACTGAATGGCTATAAGTACTCGCAAACGTTGATAAATGTGCATGCAAGTGAAAGTTTGTAATTGGGTAAGCACTTGTCATAGAATGAATTAAAATAATGGTTTTGGCAGAACGAAGGGTGTGTTGTCAATTGGCTACGATGAAAGTCATTGTTGCAGAAATCGAAAAAGAATTAGAAGTAAAAGAAATAGAGATAAAGGGAAACATCTATGACGCATTAGATGAAATAGCTGAAGGCAACGTAGAATCTATCACGATATGGAATGACGTTGTTTTATGGTTTAACATGGATTTGCAGTCCGATGGGTCAGCATTCAATTTCCATCTGACCGAGAAATCGCGAATCAGAAACCAAGATGAATACGAGCCTAAAGTATCCGTTATTGGAAATGCTATTTTCACTGGAACGGATGAAGATGGCGAGCCCGTTGGATTGACGGAGGATGAAATTAAGGCTGTCATGAGTAACTTCATTGACCGCAAAACATACCACCAATTCACCAGAATATAAAGAATGAGGGCGGAGGGGGATTTCCGCTCTTTTTTTAGCCCATTTATATCGTTATTCAGTAGGAACCCTATTATTACTGAACTTTTGCCGCCTTACGTAATCTTTTACATCATACGCCTGCTCCCAAATGAACACTAGATGGGGGCATTTTGTCGTCAAGCTTGTTCATCTTCCGTTCATTTTTGAATGCTATAGTCGATCTCACTAAGACCAATGGAAGGTGGATTAAAGCAGATGAAGAAGTGGACGATAGGGCTCGGCATTTTAATTATTTTAGCCGCGGCTGGAGCAGGTGCCTATTATTTTTATTTTGCTAAGGATAAGGAAGCAGCAGGTGTAATGCCTACGTCTCTGACGGTGCAGGCGACAAAAGGGTCAATCGTAAAACAAATTAGCGGGACAGGTTCGGTAGCAGCTAATTCGAGGGAATCAGTGACTGCTGGCAAGAGCGGCACCATAGCTACTGTGAATGTCAAAAAAGGAGATAAGATTAAAGCGGGACAAATTCTTGTTACCTTTGAGTCTGCGGACGACAATGATGACAAAATTAAATCGATCAATAAAAGCATCACAAAACTACAAGAAACGATTACTGAATACCAACAAAGCTATAAGGAAGCAACGGGCACTGAAAACGAAGAGGCCACGAAGGCATCGCTTCAAAAGAATATTGAGAATGCAAACGATGAGATCGCAGACTACCAAGATCAACTACAAGATATCTATGAAGCACAAGCAAAAGAGGAAAAAGTAGTGACAGCCTCCATAGATGGCGAAGTTACCGAATTGTCTATTGAGGTAGGCGATGAGGTGAATGCCAATACGGCAATAGCTACAATTGTAGATTATACGAAGCTGGAATTTGTTACATCTGTGGATGAGCTTGATATATCTGCTTTAAAGGTTAATCAATCGGCAGATTTGTCCTTAAGCGCGCTGACTGACAAGAAGATCAATGCAACCGTATCGGATATTGCGATGGAGGGTACTTCCAATAACGGTTCATCTTCATTTGAAGTGAATTTATTGCTAAAAAACATCGAAGGCGTGAAGGCGGGGATGTCTGGTGAAGCAGCCATTACGATTGCGTCTAAGGAAAACATCATTCTTGTTCCGGTAAATGCCGTCGTCGAAATGGGCACAAGATCTTTCGTTCGTATTCCGTCCGAAAATGGCGGAGCGGGTACATCGGCAGGCGCTGGACAGGCTGGGCAGCAGCAAGAAGGGGCAGGTGCTCCTGGTGGATCTGCAGACGGGAAACAAGGAACGGCGACGGGACAAGGCACTACAACAAGCGGAGCACAGAAAGCTCCGACGGGGGGAACGGGAACAGGAGCTGTGAGGCAAGGTGCTCAGGGTGCGCAAGGTAATGGTGCAAGAGCAGGCACAGGTCAATCCATTGCAGCTGATGGTTCGGCTTCAGCAGGACAATCGGGAGCAGGTCGTGCAGCCGCTGGTGGCGGATTTGCAGCTGGCGGTCGTGGCGGCCGCATGCCGGATGCGCTTGGCGGCCAGCTGGTTGAGGTGACCACAGGACTCAGCAATGAAAATTTTGTGGAAATTGTCTCAGGGCTAAAAGAAGGGGACAGTGTGCTTGTTCCGATTGCCCAAGGAACGGCTGGCATGGGCAGCAGCTCTGCGGAGATGACAATGCGGCAGGGCGGCTTTGCTGGCGACGTAATGGTCTTCCCAGGAGGCATGGGCGGAGGAATGCGGACTGGAACAGGTGGTCCACGATGAGTTCAACGCTGAATGCACCATTAATAGAAATGAACAAGATCACGAAGTTTTATACGATGGCGCGTGAAAAAATGACAGTGCTCCATGAGGTCTCTCTTACGGTTGCACGTGGTGATTTTCTAGCGATCGTGGGTCCATCCGGCTCTGGAAAATCGACGCTTATGAATATTATTGGCTGTCTTGATTTGCCGAGCGAAGGAAGCTACAAGCTTGAGGGGCTTGAGGTGACTGGACAAAGCGATAATAAACTGACAGAAATACGAAATAAAAAAATTGGATTTATTTTTCAAGGGTATCATTTGCTTCCGAAGCTCACAGCACTTGAGAACTGCGAGCTTCCGCTTATTTATCGGGGGCTGCCGGGCAAGGAGAGACGTATGCGCGCGATGGAAGCGCTGGATAGAGTAGGGCTCGGTGATCGAATGAACCATCGCCAAAACGAGCTGTCGGGCGGGCAGCAGCAGCGTGTTGGCATTGCGCGCGCTCTGGCGACTAATCCGCCTATACTGCTTGCCGATGAACCAACAGGCGCGCTTGATTCTAAGACAGGCATGGAAGTGCTCAATATGATGGATGAACTGCATCGTGCAGGTCAGACTATCGTTTTGATTACACATGATATGGAAGTAGCCAAACGAGCAAGCCGTACGGTCATTATTCGGGATGGGGTGTTGACGGAGCGGAAGCAAGAGAGGAGGGACAGCGATGAAGCTTACGCAAGGTCTCAGGATGGCAGTCAAGAGCGTCTTATCCAACAAGCTTAGAACAATATTATCGATGCTCGGTATATTGATTGGTGTTGCAACGGTCATTGCGCTTGTTGCTATGGGAAAGGCTTCCTCCAATGAAGTGGCTAATCAGGTATCTTCCCTTGGCAGCCCTAACTCGCTTTCCGTTAATATTCTTGGACGTGGAACAGTTACGACGCTGTCAGTCGATGAAGCGAATGAGCTTGGTGATGTTATGAATATTGCGGGTGTTGCGCCTGTGACGAGCACAACAGGATATGCGAAATACGGCAAGACGCAGGTATCCGTTACCGTAGAAGGAATAACCGCCGCTTATGAGGAAGTGAAAAGCTTTCCCGTACAGGATGGCAGATATATCGCCTCTCCAGATATAACAAACAACACCAAGGTTGCGCTTATTGGTGTGGAGACCGCGAAGGATTTATTTGAGGATGAGAGAGTGGACCCTGCGGCGGCAGTAGGGAAAAAGATAACTATAAACGGTTATAATTTCACGATTGTTGGATTGCTGGAATCGCAAGGAAGCTCACTCAGCGGCTCAAATGACGAGAAAATATTAATTCCGATAACGACAGCTCAGAAAATATTTCAAACAAGCGGCGTTTCTACTATTAACTTAATTGTCTCGGATATAGATCGTATGGCTGCGACGGTTACTGCCGTAGAAGCTGTTCTCTATGAGAAATTCCGAGGCAATGAGAATGCCTACAGGGTGTTTAATCAAGAGGAAGCGATGAAAACATTAAATTCCGTTAATGAAACGATGAACAGGCAACTCATTTATGTAGCGATCATTTCTCTTATCGTAGGTGGAATCGGCATCATGAATATTATGCTAGTGTCTGTAACAGAGCGAACGCGAGAGATTGGCATTCGAAAATCATTGGGAGCAAAAAAGCGGGATATTATGTTTCAATTTCTAGTAGAGGCTGTGTGCATCAGCGGTTTGGGAGGCGCACTAGGAATTGGACTTGGATATATCGCCTCTTTTACTATTGGAATGATTATGAAGACGGAAACGGAAGTACCTTTAGATACTGTATGGCTAGCTTTTGTCTTTTCTGCCCTCGTAGGCGTTATATTTGGCTATTTGCCTGCAAATAAAGCGGCTGGTCTGCGGCCGGTTGACGCGCTTCGCCATGATTAGACTTTAAGGTTCTACCCTATTATTTGTGCTCATAGAATGAACCATCAGGACCCGTATTAAGAGAGAGGGGGCGGCAGTGGCTGCTTCCTGCTTCCTTTTTCCGGCCAAGATGGAAGGAGAGCTCATGAGGCGAAGAAGAGGGACGTTTTCAATAGTTTCGATG
Source organism: Paenibacillus sp. NRS-1760 (assembly GCF_050467785.1). Classification (NCBI taxonomy): domain Bacteria; kingdom Bacillati; phylum Bacillota; class Bacilli; order Caryophanales; family Paenibacillaceae; genus Paenibacillus; species Paenibacillus sp. NRS-1760. Next base: position 506,432 of record NZ_JBITPK010000008.1, read on the forward strand.
ATCGATCGTATACGGACAAGCAGACCGATGGCCTTGTTTGCAATCGGAGCGATGCTTGGCGCATCTGTCATTCTAGTAAGGCTTTCAGTTGACGAGCTTCACGATGCGAAGGCTGCTAGGCCTTTAACAGACAACGCATCTATTAAAGCGGGTAATCAAACGATGCCGAAAACGGGCATATTGGATGATGTGGATGCGCTCATTCCATCTTCTGAAAATGATCTTTTAAAACGGCCAACGGCTGGTGATGGGAAGCATGGAGAAACGCTGGATGCGATTGATCGTCTCGTTATTCGTGTTTATTTGACGAAGGAAAAGCGGATAGAGCGAGTTCCGCTTGAAGCGTATGTTCGCGGTGTAGTAGCTGCGGAAATGCCAATCGGATTCGAGCTTGAGGCGTTAAAGGCGCAAGCCATTGCAGCACGTACGTATATGATTCGTAGAATTTTTCTTGGCAATGACAGCGGAGTTCCGGTAAAAGGAGCGGATGTGACGGACACGACCGATCATCAAGTGTATATTTCCGTTGCAGAGCTCGCAGCCAAATGGCCAAAGAATGAGCAGAAAAACAATATGAGCAAGCTCAATGAAGTGATCATTCAGACGAAGGGCAAGGTTATCACTTATAAAGGCGAACCGATAGATGCCGCTTTCTTCTCTACCAGCAATGGATTCACCGAAAACTCGGAGGACTATTGGACGCAAGAAATTCCATATTTGCGCAGCGTGGCAAGCCCATGGGACAAAGAGCTGTCGCCGAAATATAAAGAAACGGTCAAGCTGTCACTTAACGAGTTTTACAGTAAGCTAGGAGTAGCGAAGAAGAACTCTGCCAAACCTTCCATTCGTGTAATAGAGAAGACAGAAGGAAATCGAATCAGCAAGATGATTATCGGAGACAAAACGTTCACAGGCCGAGAAGTGAGAGAGCTGCTAGGACTTGCTTCCTCTCAATTTATTTGGAATATAAAAGATAAATCGATATCCATAACGACTTTTGGTTATGGGCATGGCGTCGGCATGAGCCAGTGGGGAGCCAATGGAATGGCGCAATCAGGGGCAAAAGCCGAAGCTATTCTGGCTCATTATTATTCTAGCGTTCAAGTGGAACAAGCTTCGAAGCTATCGGAAGAGCTGAGAGCTCGCTCGTAATTTGAACTCTTTCAATATTTCGTATTCACCTCACGTATAAACCTAGCAGATCTGGTAACAATGGCTAGTGAGGTGATAGAAAATGAATGATCAAAATCAAAGTAAACCGAAGCAAAGACCAGAAGAAACTCCCAAAACTGTTCTGGGAGGAACGTCTGCCGCCAAATCTAGCAGTGGATGGAAGAACCTTTTTGCAAAGCGATGGGTATCTCCAGCAATCTTCATGGCCGCGGCAGCAATTATCGTAACCTTAATGTGGATCTATCAGGGGGCGGATACAAAACCGACAGCGACAACAGGAAAAACCGAGCCTTCTGAAGTTACACAAGGGGAAGCGTCAGGAACGCAAGGCAAGGATGAAGAAGTGCAAGAAGTTATTGCTGCCAACGAATCAATCCATTGGCCGCTAGCTGACAAAACAGTGCTTAAAGAAGAGCTTCCATTCTACGATGCAAAAGCAAGTGACGCAGAACGCGAAGCTGCATTGATCCAAACGGGTGACAAGTTCTCTCCTCATATGGGTATCGACTTTGTTGACCCAAATGGAAAAACATTTGATGTGCTTGCAGCATTATCAGGCAAGGTTACTTATGTGGAGCAGCATCCAACTAACGGCAACTCCGTCGAAATCACACATGAGGGCGGTCTAGTGACTGTTTACCAAAGCTTAGCGGATGTAACAGTTAAAGAAGGCGATGATGTTACGCAAGGAACAATAATCGCAAAAGCCGGTCGCAATGATTTGGAACGCGATTTGGGCATCCACCTTCATTATGAAACAAGAAGCAATGGCAAGGCGATAAACCCAAGCTCGTTAGTCCAAGAGTAATACAAGTTAAACCATAACGTCAGGTTAGTGAAAATAGGACTTTAGTCGTACAGGCGGGGAGCAATTCCCTGCCTGTTTTACGTTTTTATGAAAATTTATTCACATTCCTGCCTGTCAAGCTTGGCCACAACGAATATATACGGTGCCTACTCATATAATGTACCAAACTATCTCGAGTAGGGAGGCGGGAACGTGCACGATTACATTAAGGAGCGAACCATTAAAATAGGCCGCTGCATCGTGGAAACGAAGCATACGGTGCGGACGATCGCCAAGGAGTTTGGCGTGTCTAAAAGCACTGTGCACAAGGATTTAACTGAGCGGCTTCCTGAAATAAACCCCGATTTGGCCGATCAGGTAAAGCACATTCTCGAGTACCACAAATCGATTAGGCATCTGAGGGGAGGAGAAGCGACCAAAATTAAATATAAAAAAACGAGTACAAAAAAGCGTGAAGTGCTCGCAGCAGGAAAGCATTGAAGTTTTTTCACGAATTATAGAGGAATTTTGTCTTTTTTGGCGAATAATAAACGTTAGCGGTTTCTGTGTCAAGGGAACCAAATGTACGTTTTGTAATTATTATTCGTTGGGGGACTTAAGCCTTATGTTGAGCAAGGATATTGGGATTGATCTTGGTACTGCTAATGTATCCATACATGTAAAAGGAAGAGGCGTTGTTCTCGATGAGCCTTCTGTAGTTGCCATTGAGAGTGATTCGAAACGCGTGCTGGCAGTAGGCGAGGAAGCGCATCGCATGGTAGGCAGAACGCCGGGCAATATTATTGCGATTCGTCCGCTGCGTGATGGTGTTATTGCGGATTTTGAAATTACGGAAATTATGCTTAAAGCATTTATTGATCGCGTGGAGGGACGGAAATGGTTTAGCCGTCCCCGTATTCTTATCTGTGCTCCAACCAACATTACTTCTGTGGAGCAGAAGGCTATTCGTGAAGCTGCAGAACGCAGCGGAGCAAAAGAAGTATTTCTTGAGGATGAACCAAAAGCCGCTGCGATAGGGGCTGGAATGGATATCTTCCAGCCTAGCGGCAATATGGTCGTTGACATTGGCGGAGGCACGACAGATGTAGCCGTTCTTTCTATGGGCGACGTTGTCACTGCCTCCTCCATTAAAGTCGCAGGGGACAAGTTTGACGATGCGATTATGAAGTTTATCAAGAACAAATACAAGCTTCTAATCGGTGAAAGAACAAGCGAGGATATTAAAATTAAAATTGGTACTGTGCTAGAGGGCGGAAAACAGGAAGAGATTGATATTCGTGGTCGCGACATGGTTTCAGGCCTTCCTCTCACATTAACGATTCGTTCAGGAGAAGTTCGTGAGGCGCTATGGGATTCCGTAATGTCCATCGTATCGGCTGCTAAGGCTGTGCTGGAACGCACGCCGCCTGAGCTGTCAGCGGACATTATTGACCGTGGTGTTATTTTGACAGGTGGAGGCGCTTTGCTTGGCGGACTAGATTCGCTTTTAGCAGAAGAGCTTAAAGTGCCTGTGCTTATTGCGGAAGATCCGATGCACTGCGTCGTTAAGGGAACGGGAATCCTTCTAGATAACTTGGACAAGCTCGGGAAGAAGTAAAGACCGTATGCGGCCTATATAATAGATGATTTGCGCGGGTAGGGAGCCTTAGGGGGGCGTAGCCGAGGCGTAAATGAGTCATAGGTCGCATGGACAAGCTATTCAGGCAGCCTTGCTTTCAACCGATAACATATATAGCTAGGATCGATTGGAAGCACTAAGGGGGTAACAACGGATGTTAAGAGGATTGTACACCGCGGCGTCAGGCATGATTTCTCAGCAGCGCAGACATGATACGGTGACGAACAATATTTCGAATATTAATACGCCTGGTTATAAGCAGACAAACGCTGTAACTCGTTCGTTTCCGGAGATGATGCTGTCATTGACAGGCGCTGGTCCGGAGAATTTCACCAAGATCGGTAAACTGACTAATGGTGTATTTGCGGAAGAAAGCTTGTCTATTCATTTGCAGGGCGATCTCACACAGACGAACAACTCGTCTGACTTTGCTTTGATCTCCAACATTGAAGTAGACGGGTTGTCCTTTGACGCTTCCGGTAAAAATATAAGCCCGGACGGAGAGATTACTTTTCAGCCTCAAGCCTTTTTTACACTACAGGATCAAAATGGCGAGGTTCGTTATACGCGGGGCGGGAAGTTTACGCTGACCGAGGATGGCTTTCTTATGGGAAGTGACGGCTCGAGCGTGCTTGGAACGAACGGTCAGCCCATTCAGATGCCTGCCGGTGTAGGTCTAGACAGACTTGTATTGACTGATAATCAGCGCTTCGTTGATGCCAATGGGCAAGATATCGGCGTTCAATTGCTAATTAGCCGTGTTGATAATCCGAATATGCTTGTGCGCGAAGGAAACGGAAGCTTCCGATTCTCGGGAGAGGGCGGCGAAGCTGTCGCTATCGCTCCGAATGAACGCGTGGAAGTGAGACAGGGCTACATAGAACGTTCTAATGTTGATACCGCGCAAGCAGCTATTGACCTTATGTCGGCGCTTCGTGCTTATGAAGCTAACCAGAAGGTTATCCAATTTTATGATCAAAGCTTAAGCAAAGCCGTCAACGAAGTCGGTCGCGTGTAACAACAGGTTGAAGTAGCGGAGGTGCACGAAACATGAACAGTTCAATGATTAACGCTATGGTATCGATGAATGGTCTTCAACAAAAGCTGGATCTTCTAGCGGATAACATAGCTAATGTGAATACGGTTGGTTACAAAAAGAAGGAAGCTACCTTTGAGGATCTTCTTACGAACTTAAGAACTCAGCCTGAAGCATTCAATCAGCCTGGCCGTAAAACGCCGATGGATTTCACACAAGGCTGGGGCTCAAGAATGACAATGGTTCAGCCTAATTTGTCCCAAGGTCCAATGCAGGGAACCGATAAGGACACGGATATTGCGATCGAGGGAAATGCATTGTTCGAGGTGGAAGTGGACAACGCTGGCAACCGTGCTTATACACGCAATGGAGCGTTTCAGTTGACGGTCGGCGCAAACGGTGATACGATTTTGGCAACGGAAGACGGATATCCAGTCGTAGCTAATGTAAGAAATGCTGTGACAGGAAACGTGGTTGAGGGCAATATCGTAGTACCACAAGGGTACAGTTTGCGGGTTAATCCAGATGGAACGGTGCTAGGAGTATCTTCCGAGCGCACAATTCCGCTTGGCAGCATTAAGCTGCTCCAAGCTTCGCGTCCTGCGGCACTAACTGCTGTTTCTGATAACCTGTTTGTCGTTGCAAACGGAATTAATGCTGGTGATGTCGTGCAGCAGACCGTGCCGAACTCGGAAAATAACATTGTGCTGCGTCAAGGTTACTTGGAGCAGTCAAATGTCGAGCTGACGGACGAGATCACCGAGCTTATTAATGTGCAGCGCGCTTATCAATTGGCAGCTAGAGCGTTATCGTCAAGTGATACGATGATGAGTCTTACCAACGGGCTGCGCGCATAAGGATAGGATGATGTGAATGAGTATGGCCGATGAGCGAATGGACCACGAAGCAAGCGGATCCGGGAGTAAAGCGGAAGAGAAAAGCTCAGGGAGGCAGAAGCGCGCCAGTCGCGTGAAGGCTGAAGAGAAGAGCTCCAATAAGAAGCAACGGCCCAAAGGGGTAAGCATGCTGCTGTGGCTTTTGCGCAAAAGCATCGTACCGCTCATAATGATCATTATGCTTGTGGCAGGCTTGTACATTGGTTACGCTGTAATAGGCAAGCAGCCTGAGGATGAGGTTTTTAGCTGGGCAACATGGCAGCATCTCTATGACTTAGTGTTTGCTGAATCGTAATCAATTAAATAGAAGAAGGGATGCCCGCTTTGCAGTGTATGCTGCGCAGCGGGCATCCCTTTTTTGATGATCAATACTTTATTTGTGCAAGTGAAAAACTCGTAATGTAAAGAGGTAACGAGCTTCTCACTTGCTGCATTTTTGAACTATTTTACACTTACTCTAATCGTAACGCTTTTACCTGCATAGGTTGCTTTAATAGAGGCGGAACCTTTGCTAACTGCAATGATTTTACCATTAACCACGGTTGCGACACTCGCTTTGGAGGATGTCCAAACGGCATTGTCGGTAACGTCAGCCGGGTTTCCAGTCGTAAAGTTAGCTTGCAGCTTAGCCGAATAGCTTCCTCCCGGGCTGAGCTGAACCGATTTGCTGGATAGAACAAGTGATTTCAGTTTAGGTGAAACCACAACCGGGACAATGACTGTTTTGCCTTGGTATGAACCAGTAATTTTAGTTGTTCCTACGGCAATTCCTTTAACCGAGGTGCTGCTAACGGTTGCGATATTAGGATTGCCAGACTCCCAGTTCATTTTTGAACCTAGTGAAACCTGCTTGCCGCTCTTGTAATAACCTGTAACCTTAACGGATTTGGATTTACCAGGGTAAAGATCTAGAGAGATAGGGTCAACAACAAGCTTGACGATTTCTTCCTCTATTCTTACACGTACCGTTACGCTCTTAGTCAGGTAAGTAGCAGTGAGCGTGATGCTTGTCACATCTAAGCCCTTCATCGTCGTTTCCTTCAATACGATATCGTCTGATGAAGCCTTCCATTTCACTCTGCTTGAAATATTCTCTTCTTCTCCGTCTTCATTAATAACGGTTACGGAAGGGAAAGGCGTTTCTTTTCCTAAAATAATGCTAAGTTCCTTAACGTCGGCAATCAGCTTTAACGGCTTCATGTGAACGACTAATTTTACATCCGCTTTATAGTTTTGAAGAGATGCTGTAAGAACGGACTCTCCGAGTGTTTTGGCTGTCCATTGACCATCTTTAATCGTTGCAATCTTCTCATCTGCGGATGACCATTTTACGATTTTGGATACATCTACCTTCGAGCCATCAAATGTTGTTGCCATGACTCTAGGAAGATCCTCGCTAATATCGGTATAACCATCGATAGTTTCCGTTTCAATACTAAGTTCAGTTATGCTCGGATACACTGTAATCTCGATGCTGCGGCTTACACCTTTGTAGCTGGCTGTAATTCTAGCTGTACCGACGGATTTAGGGCTAACCAATCCATTTGATACAGTAGCGACTACAACGTTTGAAGATGTCCAATCGGCTAAGGTAGTTACTGGAGAAGCGACATTTTTATTGTCGAGCACATCTGCTGTTACTTGAAGATTTGTGTCCTGAAGCTGCAGATGATATTCCTTCTCTGGAGAGAGCCTGATTGATTGGTAAGGCGTACGTATGACCACATCGATCGTTGTACTAACGCCTTTATGAGATACGGTGATCGTCGTTTTTCCGGCGCTTACTGCAGATACTACGCCTTGTTTAACTGTAGCAACTTTTTCATTAGCACTAACCCATTTTGCATCTTTTGTTACATCAAGGATCGAACCGATCTTTGGATTGACGGATGCGGTTAATACTTTATCATCATTGCCGATGTCGATTTCGACTAGCTTGCCAGAAGTTCCTGAATCAATCGTAATTGATTTGTAAGGAGAGGTTACATTTAATGTAATCGCATCGGATTTACCTTTAAGCTTGGAGGTAATTGTAACAGCTCCAACACCTAGCAGCTTAATAGCACCTTCATCCACGGTTGCGATCGCTGCGTTCGATGTTGTCCAGACAGCGTCACCTGTTACATTTTGCGGCTCTTTGTTTGCTTTCAAGCCGTTTAGTGTGAAGGCTAGATTTTGACCAATCTCGATATCCAGCGTTGTTGGAGCGGTTACTCCGTTCTGCATGAGGCTTACGGAATCATAGATATAGTCAGATGAAGCTTTGATAGAAATGGTGAAGCCTTTATAAGTAGCGCTTATCGTTGCGGTTCCCTTGCCCACACCCGTTAAAACGCCTTTTTCCACTTTGACGAAAGCGGTATTCGATGATTTCCATGTCGCATCGGCAGTAACTTCTTTTCTAGTGCCTGAACCTGTTGCGAAAACGGCTAGATTAACCTTATCATCTTCAACAAATGTTTCCAGTGATGATGTGTTGCTGTTGTAATCCGATGGGTCATAGGTGAAATCAAGGCCGGTAACCGTATCTTCTGCGGCGTTGACAATGCCGGTCATGGAAGTCATAACCATTACGATTGCAATTGTAGCTGCAAGCCACCTGCGAGTTATTTTCAACGACTTATTCAAGCGTAAACTAAAATTCACTACATCCCTGTCCTTTCTTGTTTAAAGTAATTGGTATTCTATTTATAACGGTAAGAAGATGGTGAAAATGAATAACGATCGCAAAATGTATACTTAAAAAATTGCAAATAGTCAGTTAGAACTAACTTTTGCAATTTGCTTTGCTTATTAGGAACAGCGGATAGTTTTATTTTTACGGGAGGTAGTTGTATAATAGTTGGGAACCATGGTGGACCGTCAGTTATAGGTAGAGGAGCGTGAATAGTTGAATCTGCCGAATCTATTAACATCATTGCGTTTTTTATTAATCCCTGTCTACATCGTGATTTTTGCGGAAGGACATATGATTCCTGCCTTTTTGATTATGGTTGCTGCCGGCATTACCGATGTTCTTGATGGTTATATCGCGCGCAGAACTGGTCAGATTACAACGGCTGGAATGATGCTTGATCCGCTTGCGGACAAGATGATGCTGATCACTGTTATTGTATCGCTGCTCGTATCCGGCCATATTTCCTGGGCTGCGGCTGCAGCGATGTTTTTGCGCGATTTGGGCATGATAGCGGGGGGATTCTATTTTCACTTCCGTGGGAAAAAGACGGTGCCTGCCAACTGGATGGGAAAGCTGACAACTGTGCTCTTTTATGTAGCGATAATGCTCATTTTCTTTGAAGCGCCGAATGCTCATGTTTATTTGTGGGGCGTTATTGGCTTTTCATTCATTACTTCAATGATGTATATCGTCATGTTTAAAGCGCTGAATAAACACATAACAGAAACACCTACTGGACATTCGTGATCATCAAGTCACTACATATGAACAAAGAGGCTTGGCGGAGGACACTTCGGGTCCAAGCAGCCAAGCCTCTTATCTTAACCTTCATAAACTGCAGTTTATGAGGGATATGTATAGTGTCGTACAGAATGACACTTTTTATACTACCTAACTTAACAATTGAGAGGGGCTTTTTTTCATGTTGGATATTAACCAAATTCAAGAAATCATTCCGCACCGCCCGCCGTTTCTGCTAATCGACCGTATTTTGGAGGTTGAGCCAGGCGTACGCGCAGTCGGTCTTAAAAATGTTACGATGAATGAACCTTACTTTGTTGGTCATTTTCCGGGTTATCCGGTTATGCCAGGCGTGCTTATAGTAGAAGCGCTTGCGCAAGTAGGTACTGTAGCGATGCTGATGATTGAAGCCAATCGTGGAAAGCTTGGTTTTTTTGCAGGCATCGACGGCTTCCGCTTTCGCGGTCAAGTTAAGCCTGGCGATACGTTGACGCTAGAGGTCCAAATTACAAGGCTGAAGGGCTCTATTGGAAAAGGACAAGGAACAGCACGGGTTGGCGATCAAATCGTTGCCGAAGGCGAGCTTATGTTTGCTTTATCTAATCCTTCATAAATTAAAATTCATGAATGAAAGAGGCTGCTAAATATGACGAACGAAACGAATGCTAATGTTATTGCTAAATATGAGGCGTGGCTTAATGATCCGTTGATTGATGCAGGAACAAAGGACGAGCTTCGCAGTATTGAAGGACAAGAAAAAGAAATTACGGATCGCTTTTATCGCGACCTTGAATTTGGTACGGGCGGCTTGCGCGGCGTTATGGGTGCAGGAACGAATCGTTTGAATACTTATACGGTTGGTAAAGCAACACAGGGACTTGCAAATTGGCTACTTGCTGGAAAATCGGCGGATGGAGCGGCTCCTTCTGTTGTTATCGCTCACGATTCCCGCAATAATTCACCTGAGTTTGCACTAGATGCAGCGCTTGTGCTTGCGGGCAACGGCATCACTACTTATTTGTTCACGGCGCTTCGTCCAACACCACAGCTTTCTTTTGCGGTACGTGCGCTGAATGCAGCAAGTGGAATTGTCATTACGGCTAGCCATAATCCACCTGAATATAATGGTTACAAAGCATATGGCGCTGACGGCTGCCAGCTTATTCCTGAGGAAGCTGAACAGGTTATTTCTGCTATCAGTCAAATCGCGGGTTTCGATGAAGTGAAACGGGTTTGCCGCGAAGAAGCGGAAGGAAAAGGATTGCTGCGCTGGCTTGGAGATGACGCCGATCAACAATTTATTGATACGGTTGTTGCTCAGAGCTTGAATGCTGACCTTATTAAAGGTGAAGTTGGAGAAAAAATTAGTGTTGTCTTCACACCTCTACATGGCACTGGCAACATGCCTGTTCGCGAAGTGTTGAAAAAGGTTGGTTTTAAAAATGTGCACATCGTACCGGAGCAAGAGCAGCCGGATGGATATTTTAGCACGGTAAAGTCTCCTAACCCGGAAGAGCGCGAAGCATTCACGCTTGCGATTAAGCTGGCGCAGCAGGTGAATGCGGATATCATTATCGGTACTGATCCTGACGCAGACCGTATGGGTGCGGTTGTGAAAAACAATGAGGGCGAGTACGTGGTACTCACTGGCAACCAATCGGGTGCGCTAATGGTTCATTATGTGCTAAGCCAGTTGAAGGAACGTGGACAGCTGCCAGACAATGGCGTAGTGATCAAAACGATCGTAACAAGTGAACTAGGCGCAGATATTGCCCGTTCCTATGGTGTAGCGGTTGAGAACACGTTGACCGGCTTCAAATATATTGGTGAAAAAATGACTCGTTATGAGCAAACAGGAGAGCATACCTTCCTATTTGGCTACGAGGAAAGCTACGGTTATTTAACAGGAACTTATGCGCGTGATAAAGATGCGATCGTTGCTGCGCTATTAATTGCTGAAGCTGCAGCTTATTATAGCAGTCAAGGGAAAACGCTATATGATGTTCTTTTAGAGTTATACGCTGAGCATGGCTTCTATTTGGAAGGCCTGGAGTCGCGTACACTTAAGGGACTTGATGGCGTGCAAAAAATAGGCGCTATTATGGATGACTGGCGTCAAAACCCGCCTACAGAAATCGGCGGCGTCAAAGTGGAGCGTGTGCTTGATTACGGCAAAGGCCAAGATGGCTTGCGTCCGGAAAACGTATTGAAATATTTGCGCGCGGATGGCTCATGGTTCTGCCTTCGTCCATCTGGCACGGAGCCAAAAATCAAAGTTTATTTTGCGGTTAAAAGTGAGTCGAAGGATGCTGCTGTTGAGGCGCTGCAAACATTGCAAACCTCCGTTATGGAACGGGTAGACTCTACCGAATAGTACAATAATTAACCTGTTTAGAACGGAGGAATTGTGTGTTTTTACGTTGGCAGCAATGGAATCGGCGCGCAAGATTCGCATTATGGATCATTGCAATTATCGGGGTGGCGGCAGCATTGCCGCTCGGTGCCGTTCGTATGGAAATGGAAAAATCGTCGAAGCAAGTAGAATATGTATTTGATTATCGGGATATTATTGAGGTGGCGGAGCGTCAGGCTCGTCCGCAGCAATTTTTAACGGAGAAGCTGGAGATGCTGAGGGAAGCTGGCGTCACTACAATGGCTGTTTATGAGAGCTCTCTGAAGGATCTGCAAATCTCTGGCAGACTTACTTTCTACAGCTCTAGAGATGCTGCACTACTTCAAAGTAAATTTGAGCCGGTAGGCCAAAACTTTACTTATATTTTGTTCAATGGGCCCAAAGAAGAAGAAATGATTGGTCCGATTGTTCGCGAAGCGCTTGATCGTTCCGAGGCTGTGTATAGCAATTGGTCGTACGGAGGCCGAAATGGCTTAGTCGTTGAGATGCCGATTGCAGAGGCAGTTATGAAGACGATGGATTTTGATCCGATTTCACTTGAAACGATTCATAATGCCGGACTTCAAATATTGCCTCGCTTATCTGACCGTATTAAGCCTTATGATCAGCAGGCAACAGATGCTATGCTTGCGAAATTGAAGGAATACGATGTAGACCGCGTATTGTTCGACGGTGACAAAGTAAAGGGTGCATCCGATCAAGCGATGGATAACAGCCTTTATCAGTTCGGAGAACTACTCAAAAAATACGATATGGGCGTAGCGACCATAGAAAATTTGAAAAAACCGCAACAAGGCATAAATAAATTAGCTTATATTACAAATTATAATGTAGTCAGATTATATTCATTGTCGGAGAACGACGGTATGACGATGACGCCGGAAGCTATTGCTGATCGTTTTCTTTTAGCGGCGAAGGATCGTAATATCCGGATGTTTTTCTTGAACGGGACAGCTCAGTCCAATACGGATAAAGCAAAGGTGGTTCACTCCTTGGACCGCATTGCTGAGGCAATGAGTGAAGAGGGCGGAATCGTAGATAAGCTCTCGGACGCCGGCTTTACGCCAGGCAAGCCAAAACCGTTTGATCATGAGCAGCCTTCTTGGAATAAACCGCTACGTGCAATCGTTGCTGCGGCTGCAGTAGCACTGATTACTTTGTTAATCGGCGCATTTATTCCAGGCGTTTATATACCCGTTTATGCGATTGGCTTAGTTGGAAGCGCAGGCTTGTACAAGCTAAATAGCTCGCTTATGGAGCAAGGACTTGCATTAGGTGCTTCAATTGCAGCTCCTACGCTGGCTCTTATATGGGTAATGAATCGGATTTATTCCCGTACCGTTGGCGAGCGTCGTGTTATTGGCGGAACGAATTGGTCAGTAGGAAGAAGCCAGCAAGGGCAGACTCCTCAGCAGCCAGGTGCTGTATATGAGAACGGCAATCGTATGAAATGGATATTCCCTGCCATATCTACGGGAAGGCGTTTTGGCCTTGCTCTGAATTGGTTTATTGTGGCGACGCTCATCTCTCTTATGGGAGCGCCGATGATATTCGGATTGTTGAACAATATTACGTACAATCTTGTATTGGAACAATTCCGCGGCGTGAGTGTGCTGCATTTGGCTCCGATTATCCTTGTGGCCATTTATGTGTTTTTCTATAACGGTCAAACATCAATCGGAAAGCTGCGCAAGCTGCTTTCTCAACCTATTACCTTAACGTGGATTATAGTAGCTGGAGTCATTGGCATAATCGGCTTCTATTACTTATCTCGTACAGGGAATGGTGGACAAGCACCTGCTATTGAGCTGCTAATTCGCGGCTGGCTGGAAAATACATTCGGCGTACGACCGCGCTTTAAAGAGTTCATGCTTGGTCATCCGCCGCTGCTGCTTGGCTTGTTCCTTGCACTTCGTTATCGTGCGGCATGGCTGCTTGTTATCATTGGTTCGATTGGTCAGTTGACGATGGTTGATACGTTTGCACATCTTCATACACCACTTCACATTTCGATGATTCGTGTAGCGCTCGGCTTGGGTACAGGTATCATAATCGGATGTATCTTGATTTTGGCATGGCAGATCGTGGAAGGAGCAATTCGTAAATGGGCACCAGCCATCATCCGCAAGTTCGTCGAATAGTAATTTCAGGCTATTATGGCTTCTACAACAGCGGTGATGAAGCGGTACTCAAATCGATATTGCTAGCACTAGAAGAAGAAGGCAAAGCGCAGGGCGTACAAATTCAGCCGATCGTTTTATCAGGTGATCCAGATTGGACAAGCCGTATGTACGGCGTTGAAGCTGTCCGCCGCATGCATCCAGGAGATCTATGGAGAGCATTGAAAGGCAGCGATGGTCTAATAAGCGGAGGCGGAAGCCTCCTGCAGGATGTTACAGGCGCCAAAACGATTCCTTACTATACTGGCGTCATGAAGCTGGCCCAATTGCTGGGTAAGCCTACATTCGCTTATTCGCAAGGGATTGGCCCTGTGATTCGGCGCTGGATGGACCCTATGATTCGCGGAGTGATGAAGCAAAGCGCTTATGTATCCGTTAGGGATGAGGAATCCGCTGCTTTGCTTGGACGAATCGGCGTGCCTAGTGATCGGATCGATGTTGTTCCTGATCCGGTCATGGGCTTGCCGCTCCCTGCAGGTTCATCAGCGGCTGGACAAGCTTCCGACCCTGCTTCTGCGCCGCTGGTCGGTGTATCGCTGCGCCCCTGGCGCAGTGACGGGGCCGATCTTGAACGCGCCGCCGATGCGCTAGTCGCGCTGTCGAAGCGCATGCCTGTCCGGCTGCGCTTCCTGCCGTTCCACACACCCTCCGACACTGTAGCGTCGGAGCAGGTGCTGGAACGGCTGCGCGGCAGGCTCGGCGACGGTTCCACCGCCGAGCTGGCCGCGCCCGGCGACGACCCCCAGCAAATGCTGCTTGAGGTCAGCCGGTGCGACGCTTTGTTCGGCATGCGCCTCCATGCGCTTATTTATGCCGCCGGCCAAAGGGTTCCTATGCTTGGCCTCTCGTACGACCCGAAGATCGACCAATTTCTGGGTCGTCTTGGCATCAAAGCCATCGGCACGACGGAGCAGCTCGATGCCGAAAAATTCGCAGATGCAGCAGGTTTTCTGCTGTCTGACAAAGAAGGATGGCAGGCAAAGCACAAGCCAGCAATCGACCTTTTAAAACAACAATCGCAAAGACCGGCGCAACAAATTGTACATTTGCTGCGTCATACATTATCGAGGTGAGTTCCTCTTGTCGAAACAACTACCAACTGTGCCGTTATACGGCATACCATTCTCCAAAGTGGGCATGGATGACACAGTCAATTACTTAATAGAAGCGATCGAAGAAAGACGCGTAACCCATGTGATTACCGCTAATCCGATCATGATTATGTCTGCCGTCGAGGACCCCAAGTATAGTGCGATGATGCGGCGTGCAGACCTTATTGTGCCTGATGGTGCAGGAGTTGTATGGGCGGCCAAATACGTAGGACAGCCTGTTGCAGAACGTGTGACGGGGTTTGATCTCCTTCACCGCTTGCTGCATGAGGGTGAAAAGCGTAGATGGAAGGCCTACCTGCTTGGCACCTCACAGGAAATTATTGAAGCGGCGGCAGAGAAGCTGCAGCTGCAATATCCTCAAGTGAAAATTGTAGGTTATCGGAACGGATTTTTTGGCCCTGATCAGGATGAGGAAGTCATCGAAGAAATCCGTGCGGCTGCTCCTGATTTATTGTTTGTGGCACGAGGTGCGGATACACAGGAGCCGTGGATTGTGAAATACAAGCAAAAGCTGGGCGTACCATTGATTATGGGCGTTGGCGGAAGCTTCGATGTTGTTTCGGGTAAACTAAAGCGGGCTCCGAATATTTTCCAAAAACTTCGGCTCGAATGGTTTTATCGCTTGCTGCAAGAGCCTAAACGCTACAAAAGAATGCTTGTTTTGCCGAAATTCGTAGTGAAAGTGGTTCGCGACAAAGAAAACGTTACAAAACCTCGACCTACACCGTGAAATTCTCGTTAAAACCATGAAAATTGGTTGAAAACGGGGTTGGAGTTTCCTTTCCAATCGGAGTATAATTCACTTCGGTAGAAAGAAAAGGGGAGTTGCACACATGCCGGTAGGCTTGCTGTATTCAATTGGGTTCATAATCGCTCTTGTTCTAGCCATTGCGATGACGCCGCTTGTTAAGAAATTTGCTTTCAAAGTAGGCGCAATAGACAAACCAAATCACCGCAAGGTACACACGCGCATTATGCCGCGTCTTGGCGGTCTAGCTATTTATATTGCATTCGTTGGCGCATTCTTTATTTTATCGCCATTTATACCAGACGGCTTGCTCCGTCCGCAAGATTCCAATATGATCAACGCGCTGCTAGTCGGCGGTACGATGATTATTATTTTAGGTGCTTTCGATGACCGCTTCGAGCTTTCAGCTAAAGTGAAGCTGCTCGGTCAAATCGCGGCGGCATGCGTAGTCGTTTTCGTCTTCGACGTAAAGATCGACTTGCTGAACATTCCGTTCGGTGAAACGATGCAGCCAATTGCTGGATGGATCAGCATTCCACTTACGATTCTCTGGATCGTCGGTGTAACGAATGCCATTAATTTGATCGACGGCTTGGACGGGCTTGCAGCCGGCGTGTCAGGCATCGCGATTGCAACGATTGTTGTGATGGCATCACTGATGGGCTTCCAACCAGTTATCTTACTGAGCACATTGCTGCTGGGCGGAATTGTCGGCTTTCTCGTTTTCAACTTTCATCCTGCAAAAATATTTATGGGTGACTCAGGCTCACTGTTTCTCGGCTTCAGTCTAGCAACGCTTTCGATGCTTGGCTTCAAGCAGGTAACGATGGTATCGTTTGTAACACCGCTGCTCATTATCGGCGTTCCGCTTTCGGATACCTTCTTCGCAATCGTTCGCCGCTGGGTAAACAAGAAACCGATATTTGCTCCAGACAAAGGGCATTTGCACCATCGTCTGCGCGACCTTGGCTTCAGCCACCGTCGTACCGTACTTATCATTTGGGGAGTAGCTGCTATATTCGGCGGACTCGCAATCGTGCAATCGGCTGTCGTACAGTCGAGCGCGGCGAACTGGATCACTTTTGCCGTCATATGTATGCTAATGTTTTTCTTGCAGATCGGGGCAGAAGTAACCGGTATCGTGGACAAAACACGCAGGCCGCTTATTAATTTCCTAGCTCGAATGAGACTTCGACTCAAGCTGGATGCTGAATCCCGTTCCAAATAAACAAGAGCTCTGAATCCTTTAACGGAATCAGGGCTCTTTTTTTGTTGAAAATCGACCAAATAGCTAAAAAATTGGGAGCCAAAAGCCGATAACAACTGTACAGAACTTTTCTGCGGTCAGTGCGCCTAACTGCAATTGCATCAAAGCTGACTAAAGAGGAAAAGGGAGGAAGATTTATTCAAAGGTAAGCCGCATAGTCGTCAGGCCATTTATCATTCAAATACCCATGCTCGTCATATACATAAAGGAGGAACATTGTTTTGAAAAGATTACTATCATTAGCGCTAACGCTGGCACTGTTGATTACATTGTTGCCGCCGTTCGGAGCTTCACAAACGGTAACAGCTGCAACAGGAAGCTTCAGCTTTCCAACGGAAAAGGAACTATCTACGGAAGCAAGAGTCACAACCGATCCGCGTTTTACATTGAATGGATCAATCACTGGTGTAGATCCTACTTCGGTTTCTTACAGTATTGTTCAAGTTATTAATAACAAGGGCACTGCTGACCCTACAGATGACGATCTTGGCTCTAAACGTGAGAACATAACGAGCAATATTTATATTAGCGGATTTAATATTCAGGTATATAACGTAGAATTATTTCCTGGCTTGAACCGCATTACGTTCAGAGGTATTCAAGGCGGCGGCGAAGTAACAAGCTCGATCTATATTGAGTATCACAACGGGCCTGTATTTTACGATTTAGTTGCCCAATTAGACGGTAACAAATTTGCAATTGAAGAAGCTGGAACAACGGTTGTGCATTCAACGACTTCCGCTGGCAGACAATCCGCTGATATCAGTATTACTGGTTTCGCTCCAAATGCGCAGCAGGTAACGGTGGATGTGAACGGGAGCAGCAAAACCTATTCGGTTAACAGCTCCAACAATTATCAGTTTGCCGCTTCTCCGATTACGGTGAACAAAGGAAAAAACTTGGTTACTATTAAAGTGAAAAATGCGAATCAGACAGTTGAGACAACACGCGAGATCGCTTTTTATAACGGACAAGTGACCTTTTTAGATGTGAATCTTAATGGTAAAAATGGTGCGGTTGATACGGCGGAGCCATTAGAGTACAATCCAAATCTACTAGTAACGGATTTGAATTCAGCAAGTGTCACAGGTAGAATTATCGTGCCTAACTTTTTAAAGGACGATAACGGTGACGGTAAGCTTGATCCTCATCCAGATCCAACGAAGAGCATACCTATCGAATATACGATTACGCAAAATGGAGACAGTTCTTTTAAATTGACACAACCAGCAGGTGCTACTGCTACACCAGCACCATTAGGTACATATACGGGTCAGGAAGCATTCTTTATTTATAATTTTACTCGACCAATCGGTACGGATCATACGGGTAAACTAGATTATAATAAGGTCTATAATATTCAATTAACAGCAAAAAATGCAAAAACAGAATCGCTCGGCCAAAATGGCAGTGAAGGTACGGGGCTAATGAGTTTCTCGCTTCGTAACGGAGCAGCTCAGTTCATCGACAATATTAATTATTTAAATGGTTATAAAACAGGGACAGGTGAATCACTCACAGGTACTCCGCTTGAAGGAGCCAATATCTATAGTGTTCCTTTCGCGATGGAAGTGTTGGTTGGTAATGCTGATGTATCGAAGACGGCTAATCTAGTTTCAGTTACAGGGATCAAAAATGTTTCCAATGCAGCTGCACCGAGCAGCTACGATTTCGATGACGTAAGCAACATAAAAAATGTATCGAGTGATTTGATCAATAAATTTGTAAACATTAATGGAAAAGTATATAAGCGTGAAATTCTTGTATTTCACAAACTCCCGTTTGAAGGTACTCAAACGGTAACGCTTAAAGTTGGCGGCGTGACGAAAGATGTTAAGTTTACAATGCTCTTCGGACCTTATGTAAGCTATACAAGTGTATTTGACAACATGACTGTATATGATGACACGAATAAGCTGCAATCTGAACGAATCACAGCGGCTATTTCAGGCGCTTTGAGTGACTTTAAAGGTATTATGAATAATATTAATAATACTTCTGAGGTTCGTTACACTTTTCAAGCAAATGAAGCTCAAACAGTATTTTTCTACGTGAATAACACGCCGATTCAGCTGCAGCAGCAAGCGGGCAAGCCTGTAACTAATTTTGAAATTGTTCCAGGCCAAAGGACAAATGCATTCAATGCATTGTTTAGCGGCGAGAATGAGATCAAATTCGTTTTCCAAGGAAGTAAGAACTCTTATGAGAAAAAGATCAAATTGTATTTGATTCCAACAAACCTGCCGGTTATACCAGTAGAAGGAACAAGTATATATCCTTACAGCAGCAAATATACGGAACCAGTTCCGAATGATCCAAACTTCGTGAAGCGCGGCGCAATTTTCACGACTAACGAAGCGAACATGAATATTTTTGGTACATTCGATTTTATCGATCTGATAGCCACTGGCAGCACGAACACGGATATTTTGGCTAATATTCAAGCTAATATTAAATTGATGAAAGATAGTACAGAACTTACAGATCCAGATAAATACATTTTGAAGATTGAGAGCAGCTCACTTAAAACGCCAATTCGTTGGAATTTGAGCAATGAGTTAGTCATTATGAAGGGCGCAACAGTTCTAGGTAAAGTTAATGAAAGTACGACCAACAATATTGCTAACCTAGCTGTACGTTATGATATAGACACCAAGACGTTCTCTTTTGTATTAAATTCACAAGCTCTAAATCCTGACGGCAGTTCGAGTGTGTATACTTTCACAGCATACAACAATGGAGAGACTGGTCCTAAAGCTTCTTATCGTCTTGAAGTGGATCCAACCTCGCTTCCATATACGATTTTGCGTCCGATTTTGCCAAATAAAGCGATCGTAAACCAAAATTTCATTGAGGTTATTATTGATGCTCCAGGTGCAAGCTCGGTTACCATCAACAAGCAAATTGCTGAGAAAATTGATTATGATTCGGATAATAATCCAGCAACTATTGAAGAGCTTTATAAAAACACCTATCGTGTCTATGTAAATAAGCTAAAAGTCGGCAAAAACAAAATTGACTTTATTATTTCAAGTGCAAATGATAAGGTGCAAAGCAGCATTGAGATAACGTATGCTCCAACGAATATTCCGGGCGCTCAATTCATGGAGCCAATGGATAGCAGTCACAAAATTTTTGACGGAGCGCTTTCGTTAAAATTCGAAAAGGGTACAACGTTGATCCGTACAGATTTTAACGTGCCTGCAAATCTAAAGAACCAAGTATTTAGTGGTCATAATTTATTGTTTGCAATTGCCAATCCAGAGGATGGGGTTGTTGATCGCCGTGAATTAGAAGCGTGGCCGCCGAATTTTAATATTATTATGGAAAGCTTCGGGACAAGATTCAGATTGTCTTACCCGACAAGGTTTACAAAGGCAAGCCCAGTTTACTGGATTGATGCAGGTTTGGCAGATGATCCTGCTACGGGTGCATACGATCCTTTGAAAATGGGTGTAGACCCTTATCAATTCCCGAACGCTAAAGGCACGGGCGGAACAAAAATTCCTACTTATGATGATCGCCCTGACAATCGTGAGTTGGTAACTTCTAAGACGGGAACCTTGACGCTTGGATTCGATCCTAACATGAAGGACAGCATTGGAACGATTATCACCGTTTATCGTTACGATGTTAAAGCAAAGTATTGGGAAAATATTGGCGGTAAAGTAGATGTGAAGAAAAACACAATTACGGTTCCGTTCAATAAATTTGGATATTATGTAGTTGGTAAAATGGTTTATTCCTATACAGATATGACGTCGCATCCATATGCCAGAAACTTCCTTGAAGCAATATATGCCAAAGGAATTATGAATGCAGCAGGTTTTGATGATTTTGGCTCCAACATTTATATTTCTCGCGGTGAATTTGCAAGAATGATGGTTAAGGCACTCGATATTCCGCTAAACTATGAGCTTAGCAAGCCGCATTTTGATGATGTACCGGCTATCGTTAATCCTGATGCATTATGGGATTATAGATATGTAGAGACAGCAGCGAGGGAAGGTATCATACGAGGAACGGGTCCACGTACGTTCCAGCCAAGCGCTGCTCTGACTAGGGAAGAGGCATCTGTTATTATTGCAAGAGCACTGGACATGAAACTAGCTACTGATTCCTCGAAGATCGATAAAGATCTTGAGAAAACATTTAAAGATGCTGGCAACGTCAATTTCTATGCGAAAAGTTCTGTACTTGCTATTGCAAAGAAAAAATATATTCAGGGATCTCCTGTAGATCCAAGCAATCCAAAAGGTGGTTCAGTGTTTGAACCGCGTTCGAATTTGTTGCGCTCTGATGCTGCGATTATCGTAGCTCGAATTTTGGCGGATTTAGGTAAGCTTCCTAAGATCGGTTAAAAGTATAAGTTAGAAAAATCTGGTCGCAGGATTTTTTCTGCGGCCAGTTTTTTTACGGCATCAAAGCATTTGCATCCCATGAGAAACTTTATCCATGGAAAATGTTTAGCATCGACGAGCTCTATGAAAACAAGCTATACTAACAAAGCAGGGAGTAGATTACAGTTAGATGTACATAATTAAGAAAAAACGGAAAAAGAAAAAACTTTTAAAGTTTTTTTAAGAACATCGCAACTTTTCATTGTCACGTGCGTTTAAATACATGACGTTGTAACAAACACATGATTTGATGCGCGAGACCTACTCATGCTGGAAACAAATTGGAATGAATTCTCAACTTCCTCTTTACGGTACGACCTGCCCATTGTATAATGTTAAAGTGGTGCCGTGACTCTAGCAATGTTCTCGCATTTTTTACAAGTTTCTACGACATGATTTTACAAATGGGTTTATCATGATTGTAGACATCATTTATATCAAATCTGTGCTCAACTCTGGAAAGGGGGTGAATCGGCTATGAGGGAAAAGAGCAATTCACTATTTAAACAAAACTCTCAACAACCGCACGTATTTAGAGGAGGAGAAATAAAGGTTATGAAGAAAAAAATAGCAGCATTTGTGCTAGCTACTGCGCTAGTACTACCATTATCAGTTCCAGCTTTTGCAGCAACACCATCTGATGTTGTTGGCAAACCGGTACAATCAGCAGTTGAAGAACTAACTGCACTAGGAATCATTGCAGGTTATGAAGATGGTACATTTAAACCAGACAACACAATTACTCGCGCTGAATTGGCAAAAGTAATCGTTATCGGTTCTGGTAACGAAGGCGCAGCTAAATTGATGCAAAATGTTAAACCAACGTTCAAAGATGTTAAAGCAAACGTTTGGTACACAGGCTACATCAACGCAGCTGCAACTAAAGGTTTCATCTTGGGTGACGCAGGTACTAAAAACTTCCGTCCAAGTGATGCAGTTAAGTTTGAAGAAGTTGTTGCGGTATTGGTTCGTTCCCTTGGTTACCAAGAGAAGAAGTTGTCAGGCGTATGGCCTTATAACTACCTATTGAAAGCACAAGACCTTAGCTTGTTCAACAACGTTGATCTTAACGTTGGTGCAAAAGCACTTCGTGGTGTTGTAGCTCAACTGACTTCTAACACTCTTAACGCTAAATTGGTTTCATACAATGTTGATGGTAACGAAGTACTTTCCAACAGCACATTGATTTCCAAACTTGGTAACTCATCTTCAGCTGAGCTTCTTGCAGGTTCTGTAGTTGACGGCAAAGTTAAACTTCGCTGGACTCAGAAAAACACTGCAGGTAACGACGAGTTGAAAACTGACACTATCGCAACTGCTTCTAACTTCATCGTTACTGGCGGTAAATCACTAGTTGATTTGCTTGGTCACAACGTAACAGTTGTTAAGAACAAAGACGGTAAAGTTCTTGCAATCACTGATGCACAAGATACTTCTGCTACATTGACTGGTACTTTGGAAGCTGGCCAAGTTGCTGGTTCCGTTAAAATCAAAGTAGGTTCAGAAGTTAAAACAAAAGCTACTGTTGCTAGCACAGTTTACTTCGTAAACGGTGAAGAAACAGCAATTACATCTGCAAGCACAGGCGACACTGTAACATTGTACTTGGTTAACGATCAAGTTCGCGTTGCAACTGCTGAAAAATGGTCTATCAAAGATGCTCTTGTAACTTCGGTTGAAGAGAAAAATGCTTACCGTGATGCTCGTGTTAACACGAACCAAACTAGCGCATTCATCAATGATGCTACATCTGTAACTATTGACGGTAAAGTAGCTAAAGTTACTGACCTGAAAAAAGACGATGTAATCAGCGCTGTTTCCAAATCCGGTAACGTTGCTATCAAAGTTAATGCAGTTCGTAGCACAGCTACAGGTAAACTTGAAGCTGTAGGTACTACAAATGGTACTGCTAAATACACTGTTGCTGGTAAAGTGTATGAGAAAGCGGACAAAGCTGCATCTGATAACACAGCTACATTGATCGCTGCAAACATTGGTAAAGAGTTTACTCTTCTACTTAGCGCAGACGGCAAAATCGTTAAAGCAACTGCTCCAGAAGCAGCTGTAAACAAACCATACGTAGTAATCCTTGAAGCTAAAACAGCTCAAATCCTTGAAAACGAAGCGATTGTTAGCAAAACTAAAGTAACTTACTTTGACGTTAAAGCTAACAAAAACGAAGTGAAGTACACTGATGTTGCTCTTACAACATTTGCTCCACTTGAGTACCAATTGGTAGAATTGGTATTCACTGATGCTAAGCTTACTGGTGTTACTGCTAAAACTGATGTAGAAGGTGCTGGATTCAATGTTTCTAAAGCATCTGCTACAGAAATCGTTCTTGATACTACTTCAACTGAAACTACTAAATACATCGTCAATGCAAACACTGTTGTAATTGATGCTACTAAGCTTAATGCAACTAAACTTGAAGATCGTAAATTGGTAGTTGGTACACTTGCACAAGTAACAAAAGCAGATAAAGTATATGTAAATGCTTCAGGTGCTACTGCTAACTACATCATTTTGAAAACTGATACAGATGCAAACGCAGAAACAGCTCCAGCAATCTACGGCTTGTTCGTATCAGCTAACAAAACTGCTACTTCAGCAACTACTTCTACGTACAATGTTGTATTGAACGTAAATGGTCAAGATGTTACAACTGAAGTAACTGGCGATGCTTTCACTAGCATTGATGGTACTCTTAAAAACACAATCGTTAAATTGACTGATCTTCCTAACACAAGCAAACTTTATGATACTGCAGCTGTGGTTGGAACTTCATTAACTTCAGTATCCATTGCAGCTAACCAAAATGAAAACACATTTGGTAGCAACAACGGTAACTACATCATTACTCCTAACACTGTTGTATACGTAGTGTCTGCAGATGGCAACAAGATTTACACAGGTAACTACACAGATGTTAAAGAGCAAAATGGTACTATTGCAAACAGCACAACAGTTGCTAGCGTAACTGTAGCTGAAACTGGTAGCGTTTATGATGTAAATCATAAAGAAGCTGCTGTAATCGTAGTAAAAAGAAAATAGTAATCATGTTCGCATGATGGAAGAAGGCTGAGAGCTCGTCTCTCAGCCTTTTTTTTGTTCATACATCGTTCATAATAAAAGGTTATATTTTAATTAGGATATATTCATTATTGTTGCGAAAGGAGAATATGAAGGAATTTATTTTTATGCGAAACTTATTGGTAAATGTTTGCGTCTAGATATGTATACCAAAAGATACGGAGTGAAATGAAAATGCAGAAGAGTTTAAAAAGAATGTCTATGATACTATCGTTCTTTCTTGCATTAGTGGTACTGGTAAGCGCAGTACCTGTACCAAAGTCAGTTGAGGCTGCAACGGCTTCCAATGTTTTTAAGAGGGTAAGTATTACAAAGTCATCCTATATTCAATTAACAGATGCGAATTTAATTCCAAGTGCAACCGGAGCAACCGCTAGCTTTACTTTTACCATTTATAATGGCGACAGCAGCGCAATTAACTTGGTCGATTATTGGGCCCGATTAAAGACAACGGGAGGAACAAAATATACGTTGACCTTACTTGAAGCCGACAAAAAAAAGAAGGCTTTACCCAAAACAACAACAACTTTAACTTACTATAGTGAAGTTGGATCAAAAGTTACATTAGATCAACTCGTTGTAAATATTATAAAATTTGATTTTAGCGTTTCTGGATATGAAAAAACGATTGGGCAGTATACTTTTCCAAAAGGATACTCTAACTTTGTTAAAGCAGGTGGCTATCAGGGTGTGCTAGTTAATAACTCTTTAGTCAACTTGCGCATTGATCAAATTAATATAACAAAGTCTGCAAAAAACTATAATGTTAATTTGACTTATGTAGCACGAAATACAGGGAAATTCGGTGTACCATTACCGCAATATAACTATTATGCCCAAACGCCTAAAGGCTTATATAAGCTGGCTTTAAGAAATAAAACAGATGAAACACTGACATTAGAACCATCCGTACTTAATGCCGTTCAGTTGACGGGATCCATCCCTTTGTCTGTTGCGAAAACTGGCTGGAAACTTATTGTTACTAATAATGTTGGCGTTGAAACTAATAAAGTTGAAATACCGGTTGTCGTGTTTGATACTCCATTCAAAGTAACTACAACAACGTCTACTTCAACCAAAACAACATTTACCAATGATGATGGTACATATGAAGTGGAATTAAATGCAGTACAGAGATTTCCTTGGAATAATGATGACAATGTCATTGCTGATTTAATTGTGAGAAACAATGGATCTGTGTATTTACCATTACCTGAATTATCAGGTTTGCTCCTTGTTGATGACAATATTAAGTTGAATGGCAAAGCGATTAAGAAAGTCGGCGACATTGGACTAGCTCCAGGCGCATCGACAACGATTAGTTATGTTGGATCGATTCCGTACAACTATTCATGGAAGAAGTTTAAACTGAAACTATCACAGAAAACGGGAGAAACGATTACGGAAATTGGAGAGCTTACAAAATCAACGATCGTACCTGTTAAGCAAGTAGATTTAGGTTCTGTATTTGTTCAGCAAAATAACGGGGCTCCATATAATGCCCTTGTTACTGATGTTAAAACATATAGTGGAGACAAAGCGGATATGTTCGCCGTATTCGTTGAGTTGACAAATAAACAAAAAAGAATTGGATCACTTCCATTACTAGCAGGGTACTTTAAAACTACAGATGGAAATCTTTATGAAGCCAAATTCACGAAAGCAACAAACACGATTAAATCAGAAAGTAAAGATCAGCTCATCGTATGGACAGAATTACCGCAAAATGTAGATCGCTCAGGTATTCAACTATTAATGGGTGAAGCATTTGATGATAATGGTTTATTGCAAGGAACTGCAACCGCAAAGGGATTCTTGCGAGCAGCGCAATTTACTTTGCCAGAAGAGAAGTCAGCTAGTAGCAACTTTACGGGATTGAAGGTTGGACCGTATACCGTGGATATGAATTTCTTTAATGTATGGATGAACGGTACGAGAATGGATATCAAGGTTGGAGGCAATGTTCAAAAGGATGTTAATTTTGATGGATACACACAATCACAATTGTTATTTGAAATTGAACATGAGGAAACAAAACAAGTTCTTATTTCACAAGTGATAGATCTTGATGGAAAAGCTGAAAAAAGCGTGAAGTGGAAAGTTGGAGCCAATTATAGCGATCCTGATAAAGAAATGGGAGATACATTGCTTTGGGAGAACTATCAATTGAATATCTATGAGACTTTTAACGGTAATAGAAAAAAATTAGCTACAATGCCTATTTCATTCTCTTCATCAATTAACTGGCTAGACGGAAAGCACTAAACTTATAAAAAACTGGTTTCTCCTAAGTAAATCTAGTATCTTTATAGGAGATGAGAGATAGAGAGGAGACTTCCAAAAGTGAAGAAAAAGGTAATACGCGGTTTAATTGCAGTTGTTTTAGTAGGAGCTGGTGTGTGGGTCGGCGTAAACTTTGCATCACCGCTTGAAGCGGAATCGAATGCGCTGACTCCGGGCTCTGTAGAAGATCCTGTTGTCACCAAAAGTTATGTGGATGAACAACTAGCCAAGCTAGGCGGAGGCACTCCTGGAGGCGGTACGACGACTCCTGTCGCGGACACCGCGCTAGAAGTTGTCACAGTGCCAGCTGGCAAGACGCTAATGGCTGGCCAAGGCACAGAGGTCATTGTACGTGTAGGCAAGGCAATTGCTTACAGCTCTGACGCAAGCGGTATAGCTGATCTAACTGGCGGTACGGATTTAACTAAAGGGAAAGCTGTTCCAACCAACCATTTATTGCTTTTCCCACGTGAGGGCCGCGGCATATTGCCAGATCCTAATCAAAAGAATGGCTTGACGGTATTGGTTAAAGGGAAATACAGCTTGCAATAATATGGATGGATGTTCAACATTTTACCCGAAATGACAATAGATTATACGCTTTAAAGAACATGAAAGGATGCACAATACAATTGTGTTCCTACATTCTTTGGAGGTGTCATTTATGAGTCGTTCGAATAAAGTAGTAGTACCAACAAGTAAAGCAGCATTAAATCAACTGAAATATGAAATTGCTGCAGAATTTGGTTTAACCTCAGGCGGCTATGCAAGCGAAGGAGCGGACACTGAGTTTGCTGGCGAACTAGGAGCATCCTCTGGAGCCGGAGGCCACAGCGTACACTGGTCAGCATTGTCAACGAGGCAAGCTGGTTCAGTGGGCGGAGAGATCACCAAAAGGCTGATAGCTCAAGCAGAATCGGTGCTTGGCGGTTATCAATAATTATTGGAAATTCCGGCGTCCATTGACACAAAGCGACATTTTCGGTATCATACTGTTTTAGAAGAGTTGTAAAACAACCTTTTCCTACGGGAAAAGGTTCATTTTTTGTGTAGAATGTCCGCACTTATATCATACTAAGGTTGTAGGAGGTTGATACGGATGTCGGTTAAAGGACGCCATTTGTTTACATCAGAATCAGTTACTGAAGGCCATCCGGATAAGATCTGTGATCAAATATCCGATGCTGTCTTAGATGCATTTCTAGAAGCAGATCCATACGCGCGTGTAGCTTGTGAGGTTTCTGTAGCAACAGGTCTTGTACTTGTTATTGGTGAAATTAGCAGCCGTGCTGATTTTATTGATATTTCTTCAATTGCACGCCGTACGATTAAAGAAATCGGTTATACACGTGCCAAATACGGCTTTGACTCCAGTACATGTGCAGTTTTGACTTCGCTCAATGAGCAGTCCGCTGACATTGCGCAAGGCGTTAACGCTGCACTAGAAACTCGTGATGGCAAAGATATGAAGCAAGAAAACGAAGATATTGGTGCAGGCGACCAAGGTCTAATGTTTGGTTTTGCTACAAACGAAACACCTGAGCTTATGCCGCTTCCAATTGCGCTATCTCACCGTATCGCTCGCCGCTTGTCTGAAGTACGTAAAAACGAGACGCTTGCTTACCTTCGTCCAGACGGTAAAACGCAAGTTACAATTGAATACGCAGACGGTAAACCTGTTCGCGTAGATACCATTGTCGTTTCTACACAACATGCGGAAGAAATCACGCTTGAGCAAATCCAAAAAGATATTCTTGAGCATGTTATTAAGCCGGTTGTTCCAGTGGAATGGCTTGATGCTGATACAAAATACTTCATTAATCCAACTGGCCGCTTCGTAATTGGCGGACCTCAAGGTGATGCTGGTCTAACTGGCCGTAAAATTATCGTTGACACGTATGGCGGCTACGCTCGTCATGGCGGCGGCGCATTCTCCGGCAAGGATCCTACAAAAGTTGACCGTTCAGCAGCTTATGCTGCCCGTTATGTAGCTAAGAATATCGTAGCTGCAGGACTTGCAGACAAATGCGAAATCCAACTGGCTTACGCAATTGGTGTTGCTCAACCGGTATCAATTAACGTAGATACGTATGGAACAGGCAAAATTGGTGAAGATAAACTTGTTGATATCATCACTAGCAACTTTGACCTTCGCCCTGCAGGCATTATCAAAATGCTTGATCTACGTCGCCCAATTTACAGACAAACAGCTGCTTATGGTCACTTCGGCCGTACAGATGTTGATCTTCCTTGGGAACGCGTTGATAAAGCGGAGAAGCTTAAAGCAGACGCTGGCGTTCAAAGCGGAGTTTAAGATTCGATATACAATATAAAAGCCTTTCTAGGCTAAAAAAGCTGTCCACAAAGTAGTATGACTACTTCATGGACGGCTTTTTTGTTATTCATTCGGTACAAAAAAGTAGTTTAACCTAAATTTTTCATGCTTAGTAACCGACAAATAAGGTACGAGTGTAATTTTTTGAGGAGTGAATTGAAATGAATCGAACGAGCAAGCTATCTTCGTTTATCGCTGTTATGCTGTTGCTCCAATTAAGCCTAGCAGGCTGGTCATCGGCTCCGCAGCAAGCGGCGGCAGCGGCTTCCGGTCCCGTCGTACTTAGTTTGAGCCCAGCCGACGATCTAATTAACGTATCGATCTCCGCTGATTTAAAGATGACCTTTGATGAAAATGTAAGCAAAGGCTCTAGTTCAACGTCTATTAATATTTATGACTATGCAACAAGCAATTTGGTAGAGAGTATACCTCTATCGTCTAATCGAATTACTATTGATTCATCACAGCGTGTCGTGACAATAGATCCGTCTAATAATTTTGCTTTGAACACGAATTATTACATATTGGTAGATGCCGGTGCTTTTGTTAATCAATCCAATGGTGTTGGTTATGCCGGTATAAAAAGTGCTAGCAGCTGGAATTTTCGTACTGTTGCTGAAGTTGATGTAACCAGGCCTTCTCATACGGGCTTGTCGCCAACAGTCGCTCCAATTGCGGTGACTACACCGATTACGATTTCATTTAATGAGCCTGTTTATGTTGCAAGTGGCAACATTCAAATTAGCTCGGTTGAGGACAGCCGTACCATTGCTGTTACATCTAACGCGGTAAGAGGAAGCGGAACGAACCTAATCGTCATTCAACCACCTGCTGCGCTGCAGCCTAATACAGCATACACCGTTACAATTCCAGATACTGCATTTCAAGATGCAGCGGGGAACCTGTATTACGGCACATCATGGGTTTTTACAACGGACGCAGCACCGGTCAACGTATCTGCACCATTTGTTCCGGCAGATAATGCTACCTCTGTTCCGGTCAACTCAGAGCTGTTCATAACTTTTGATAAAGCTATACAAGCACGTGCGGACAAATATATTGAAATACGCAGAATTAGCAATAATACTACTTTTGAGCGTTTTAGTGCTCTTTCTTCGAGAATTACAGTTACCAAAAATCAAGTAAAAATAACGCCAAGCTCTAACTTTGAACCGAATACAGCTTATTATGTATTAATTGATGCTGGAGCCTTCACCCAGACAGATCCGAATGGATCTCAATGGTATCACGGTATTGCTGGAGCATCCGTTTGGAATTTTAGTACAGACCCGGGTTATGAAACTACTCCGCCTCTTGCAACAGAATTACTGCCGGTTGCGAATGGATCTATCACCAGCTTAAATTCTGTACTCAAAATTAATTTTAATGAACCGGTCTTCCCAAGCAGCGGAGTCATTGAAATAAGAGAAACTGCAACAGGATCCTTGTTCCGAACTATTCCAATTACTTCGGAACGCGTGACTGGCGGCGGTACCTATCAGATAACGATAGACCCCAATAAAGCGATAAACGGAGAGTCTGAGAAAGCTTTCGTCAACAATACGAAATACTATATAACGATTGGAAACCGGGCTATTCGTGATGCAGCAGGAAATCATTTTGCAGGAATATCCTCATCGACGTATTGGTCTTTTACGGTTTCTCAAGACACGGTAAGACCAACGCTTTCTTTATTGAACCCGCTTAACAATGCGGTTTCAGTAGGGCTAAATCAAGCTTTTACAGCGACGTTTAGCGAACCGATAAAAAAGGGTGCAACGGGTTCAATCCTTTTTAACCCAATTGGGGACAAATCACTGCAGCCGATCATGGCAAACTATTATGTAGATGGCAACAATAATAATGTGTTAGTCATAGCGCCAACACAGCCATTCACTGCAAAAACTTCTTATTATGTAACGATTGATGCGAGTGCAGTAACCGATTTGGCTGGCAATAGTTTTGCTGGAATATTAAATGAATATCAATGGACTTTTCAATCATTTGGTTCTGATACGACAGCTCCTACATTAAGCAAGCTCGAGTGGAGCGGATCAACGATTACGATGACCTATAATGAAGATCTGAATGTGCACGCGGTGCCTTCGACAGGAAGCTTTTATGCGACAGTTAATGGAGCGCCTCGTTCTGTTGTCGGTGTTCAAGTTCGCGGAGAAACAGTCATTCTAACGTTATCGAGCCCTATTGTGGCCGGACAAGTGGTGAAGCTCTCTTATTCCAAAGCAGCAGTTAGCCCAATTCAAGATACTTCAGGAAATGAAGCGATTAGTATTGCAAATCAGGACGTATCAGGTGCTAAGGATGTCTCTGCACCAACCATTGTAAGCGGGAATGCTTCGGGTACAGCGATTACTTTATCTTTTAACAAGGATCTAGCGACCGTGAACAGCTACGCCTATTTGCAATTTACGGTTAATGCGGGCGGAGTAAATTACAGTACAACCTCGATCTCAAGCACAGGCGGCAATATTTTGTTAACGATTAATGGCTCGATACAAAATTACCAGAACGTCTATGTGACCTATGCTCCGGGCACGTATCCCATCCGTGATACGGCAGGCAATTATTTGGCTGCATTTAATAACTACAGCCTCTATAGTACGCCAGACACAGGTACACCTAATCTTCAGTCCATTAGTGTGAGCAGTAATATTGTTACGCTGAGCTATAATAAAAGTTTAAATCCACAAAGCGTTCCATCAGTGGGGCAATTTTATGTTCTGGTAGATAATATTGCGCGCTCTGTTATTCAGGTTCGGATTTCTGGAAGCACAGTTTTGTTGACTCTTTCATCAGCAGTAACAGGAAGCCAAATTACGGCAGTTTCCTACTTGGCATCAGTAACGTTAATAACAGATCTTGCAGGCAATGCAGCACCTTCCTTTAACAATGTAACCACAGGTGGTGGAGGCAGCGGAGGGCAAAATGGCAACATTTATGGCGTCATTGCAAAAGGCTCTACACTTACGATTAATTTTGCAGAATCATTAAATACAAGCTACGTACCTTCTACTGTTCAGTTTGCTGTTAACGCAAGTAATTCTGTTAAATCGATATCGAGGGTAGATGTTAGCGGATCGTCCGTTATACTAACGTTAACCTCTCCTTTTGCCATAGGAGAGACGGTTTCAGTAACTTACTATTCATCTGCGTCAGGGCTTCGAACAAACAGCGGTTCAACGATCAATAGCTTTACGAACATAAACGCTGCGAACCAAACGACGATACTTGATGGGTTATCAGGTGACTTTGAAACGTCTGATGGCGGCGGCATCGGCTTGAAAACAACGGCAGCAACGACAATGTTTGACGTATCGCCTGCTGGTGTTCAAGCCAACCGATATACCTTATCGAATGATAAGCTCCTTACTGCTTTCCAGACGGCACGCGCAGCTGGCTTAACTAGTCCCCGTGTAGCCTTTAAAGTGCCAGCATCAGAGAGATCTGCTATTGTAGCTGTTCCAATCAATGCGCTTGACGCAGCGTATCGCTTGAATTCGAACTCGATATTTGCTGTTCAATATGGAGATGTCACATATGAGCTGCAATTAAATGCAGCAGATTATATGAAAATCAATACGTTACTAAACGGTAATAGCGCGACTGGTCAATTAATCATTCGGATTGACCAAGGGTTATCAACGCTAACTGGAAGTATCAGCACAAAAATTAATAGCTCAAATACAAGCTTGCTTGCAGGTCCTTATCATTTTGATATTAATGCTGTGAGTGGGTCGATTCAAAAACCATTCAATGATTTTAGCGGTTATGTTTCAAGAACAATTCAGACGTATCAAAATGCGGATTTTAAAAATACTGCCGTAGTATGGTTCGATCCAACAACAGGAGGGCTCTCCTATGTTCCGACCGATCTTACGACAAGCGGCGGGAAGACGACTGCAACTTTTAAAAGAAAAGGAAACAGCGCTTATGCGCTTGTTAGCAATTCATCCAGCTTCTCCGATCTATCGAAGCATTGGGCAGCTTCTGCTATCCATATCATGTCGCGCAAATTCATCGTGGAAGGGCGCTCGGCAACGAAGTTTGAACCAGAGAAGGCTATTACACGAGGTGAATTTGCGACCTATATCGCTAAAGGGCTTGGCCTCAGCAGCGACAGGAGTGCAGCAGCTAAGTTCAAGGATGTAAATGCAAACACAGCGATGGGGGCGTATATTGGAGCCGCCTCAGCGGCTGGTATCGTCGCTGGCAATACGGACGGCACCTTCAAGCCAAACAACCCGATTACACGTCAGGAAATGGCCGTTATGATGATTAGAGCAGCGAAGGTTGCTGGTCTAACGGTGCAGCTGCCAGAATCGGCCGCAACTTATCTCAAGAAGTATACGGATCGAGGCAAGGTTGGCGCTTGGGCGCAGACAGACATGGCGAAATCAGTGTACATTGGTGTGATTAGCGGTAAAACAGCAACAACATTGAGCCCTCAAACCAATGCAACTCGCGCAGAAGGAACGGTTATGCTTCTTCGTTTACTGCAGAAGGTGAAATTTCTTTCGTCATAATAAATGAACCAAAGCAGAGCAGCTCGCCTAAACGGCGAGCTGCTTTTTTTATGTCATTCATTTCCACGATGTACATAGCTGATATCTATCACCCTATAGAAAGCGATAGCAGTCTTCTATCATGCGTAACTTTTCTACTACTCTTGTAGTCTATAACTAATAGATTAATGGATGGGAGAGTTGTAAATCTAATGAGTAAGTTTCAAAAAATCATAGATCGGCAGTCAGAAGGCATAGGAAAACGGGTTATAATCGTCGTATTAGGTGGAGCACTGCTCGTACAGCCTTTAGCTTCAATCTTGCCTAGCAGCTGGCAGACGGCAGTCATTCAATCAGCAGAGGCTGCTGCTGACCCTACGCTTAAGCTTTCACAGCAATCATTTATCACAGCAGGTGCTAAGCGCCTTGACTACGTATTCCAAACGACGCGCGGCAGCTCAAAGGTGCAAACCGATGTGCATGTCATTGAAATCGATCTTACAAATCCCTACGTATCCATAAATGCGATGAGTGGAAAAAATAATAGCATAGGTCAATTAAATACAATACTTAATATGACAAAAGAAAACGGAGCCGTAGCTGGCATTAATGCAGACGTATTCGTAATGGGTAATGAGGGTGCCCCGCTTGGAGGGCAAATCGCAAGCGGCATGTTTATGTCTAGTCCTGCAAAGCTGAAGGGGATGTACGCATTCTCGGTTTCTAAAGACCGCAAACCGATGATTGACAACTATAGCTTCAATGGCCAAGTAACGGCAGCAGATGGCTCTACCTTCCCGCTGGAAGGGCTTAACCAATCTGCTTATATTCCGGAGACAACGGGCTCAAATTATAGCCATGTCAATATGATGTATATCTATACAAGTGCTTGGGGCGGTACAGAACGCCCGAAAAACTCAGGCTCCACGCCTACCGAAGTATTAGTTCGCAATGGCGTAATTGAGGAGATTTCAATCGATAAAGCAATCGCAGGTCAAGCACCTGCTGATGGATACATACTCCGGTCGCATGGCCTTGCTGCTAATTATGTGAAGGAGCATTTACAGGTTGGGCAAACGATCAATGCGGATTATGCGCTCGTTTCGCAAACGACAGGAGCGAAGGTTGATCCGAACTCATTTGAAATGATGGCAGGCGGTCATACGCTATTAGTCAATGCGGGCGCAGTAGCTCCATTCTCACGCGATATTACAGGAGTAAGCGGCTCTTCCTATACATCTCGTTCAGCGGTTGGCTATTCACAGGATGGCACTAAAGTATATCTGATCACGAGTGAGCGCAGCGGCGGGAATACGGGCGTAAACTTGAAGGAGCTTCAGCAAATTATGCTGCAGCTGGGCGTATATAAAGGCGTCAATCTGGATGGCGGCGGTTCTACAACGATGATCGAGCGTCCACTGGGAACAAATGATTTGAAGCTGTCGCATCCTACGCAATACGGCACCACCCAAAGAAGTGTTGCAAACGGCATAGGTGTATTCACAACTGCTCCAGCAGGTTCGCTGAAAGGCATTTCTGTGAGTGGCGCTAATGTTATGTTTATCGGTCAAAAATCGTCGTATTCATTAAAAGGCTATGACACGTACTATAACCCGTTTGAAGTAGACAATTCATCTGCCGTATGGAGTACCGAGAAAGCCATTGGCACGTTCAAAGGCAATGAATTCACTGCCACAAAGGCGGGTAAAACGAATCTCACTGTGAAATCAGGAGCGATCTCTACCAAACAAGAAATTGAAGTGATTGGACAGGACCAAATTGCATCGCTCTCCATTGATACGAGTGCCGGTGTGCTGGCAAAAGGAGCAACGGTTTCTGTTCCGCTTACTGTAAAGCTTAAAAACGGAAATTCATATAAGCTTAGCGCCGACTCCGTGAAGTGGGAGTTTGTTGGATTTACCGCATCTAGAAGTGGCGACAACCTAACTGTTCAGTCGGTTAACGCAGGTACAAGCACCGGGTATGCCATTGCTCGTTATGATGGTTTTCCGACAATGATTCCATTCACACAAGGGGAAGCAGTGAGCACCTTTGAGGATTTTGAAAAATCGACCTACCCCATTACATCACAAGTCACTCCTGCGACAACGACAGGAAGCGTAAGCTTAGTATCCGATTTCCAAGGTCAAGCTTCTTCGAAAGCATTAAAGCTGGATTATGATTTCACAAACGGCACCGGAACTAAGGCATCGTATGTAGTATTTAATACAAACGGTCGTGCGATTGAGGGTTCACCTACTTCTATGACGGTTGATCTTTATGGCGATAACAGCCTGAACTGGGTGCGCGCAGAGTTCATTGATGCGGATGGCAAAGCACATCTTGTCGATCTTGCAAAACAGCTTGATTGGAGCGGCTGGAAGAATGTGAAGATGAATTTATCCTCTGTCGGGATGAAATTCCCTGTTAAACTAAAAAGAATTTACGTTGTGACGATCGCCGAAGGGCAGGATGAGCGTTCTGCAACAGGTTCTATTGGACTAGATAATATGAAGCTGCAATATCCGCCTTCCGTAACGGTTGATTCACAAACTAAGGTCGTAATGACTGTAGGCAAATCAGCTGCGACGGTTAATGGAAAAGCGATTACACTTGATTCAGCACCCATCGTTTTGAATGGAACGACATTTGTACCTGTCCGGTTCGTATCCGATGCTATGGGAGCGAAGCTGTTATTTGACGGAAAAACGGGACAAGTCACCGTTCTTCGCGGCAATAAGCTGATGGAAATGACACTTGGCAAAAAGGATCTAATTTTAAATGGCGCACTGCAATCGTCAGATATTACGCCTATCGTTCGTAATAATCGGACGCTTATTCCGGTCCGTTTATTTTCAGAGAAACTAGGCCTAAAGGTCGGGTATGACGGGAAAGCAAAAAAGATTACCATCGATTAACGATGGACGAAATATATCCAATCTGTGGTATGATAGAGTAGATTAACCTTTAATATAGAAAGGTTGCCGATCTACAGTGGACCACCTTACAGTCGATATAAATCGAGTCATTAAAAACGCAATCGAAGTGATGGAAGACAGCAAATACCAGATTTATGAAATATGTGAATCCGCGCGTACGGAGCTAGAATCACTCGAGCAGGAGCTTGAAATTGTCCTTCAAGAAACGGTGAAGACAATTGACAAGGTTGACCAGCTGGAGCAAGACTATCGCCGTGCGCGTATAAGGCTGACAGAAGTGAGCCGAGATTTCGTACGCTACAAGGAAGATGACATTAAGTCTGCTTATGAAAAGGCTACACAAATCCAGCTGGATTTGATGGTGTACCGCGAGAAGGAATCCTACTTGAAAGCACGTCGAGACGATCTGCAAAAACGTGTTCGAAATGTAGAAAATTCAATCGAGCGTGCTGAAACGATTGCTTCGCAAATAAATGTCGTACTTGAATATTTATCGGGTGATCTTAATCAGGTTACTCGTATTCTTGAGTCTGCCAAAACCAGGCAGCTGCTGGGATTGAAAATTATTTTGGCGCAAGAGGAAGAGCGTAAACGGATCGCTCGAGAAATCCATGATGGTCCAGCGCAATCACTCGCAAATATCGTTCTTCGAACAGAAATTGCAGAACGTATGCTAATCAAGCAGGAATTTGTGATGGTGCAGGAAGAATTAGTAGATTTAAAAGGACAAGTGCGCTCCGGCCTAGAGGAAATTCGCAAAATTATATTTAATTTGCGCCCGATGGCGTTGGATGATTTGGGGCTTGTGCCGACTCTTCGAAAATTCACTCAGGATTTTGAAGAGAAAACAAAAATACATACCATATTCGAGCTAATAGGTAAAGAAGCTCGGATGCCCTCTGCAATGGAAGCGGCGATATACCGCTTAGTTCAGGAAGCTTTTACCAATGCACTAAAACATGCGAGCGCTTCACATGTAATGCTCGAGATTAACTATCAGCCACAGCATATTTCACTCGTAATTCAAGACAACGGCGTTGGATTTAACAGCGATTTAATCGAGCAGGATGCTACTCGAAACGCACATTTTGGATTGGTAGGGATGAGAGAACGCATTGAGCTAATAGAGGGAAGGATGGATATAGACTCAAATCCCGGTAGAGGGACGAAAATTATAATAGATATACCTACTACTGCCGAATCTAGAAAGGAGTAAGATGATGATGATCCAAAGAGCTGCAAGCAATATGAATACAATCAAAATTTTACTTGCGGATGACCACCAGCTGTTTCGTGAAGGACTTAAGCGGATTCTAAATATGGAAGACGATCTTGAAGTTATCGGCGAGTGTGGTGACGGCATTCAAGTTTTGGAGTTTTGCAATCATACCATTCCTGAGATTGTCCTGATGGATATTAATATGCCTATAGAGAACGGTGTCGTGACGACTGAACGATTAAAAAGTATGTTTCCTGATGTTAAGGTTATCATTTTATCTATCCACGACGATGAGAGCTATGTATTCGAAACCCTTCGTAAAGGGGCTACAGGTTACCTTCTGAAGGATATGGAGGCAGAATCGCTAATTAACGCCATTCGTTCCGTTGTCCAAGGTCATGCCTATATCCATCCTAAAGTGACAGGCAAGCTCATTAACCAGCTTCGCCGTATGACGTATTTGGATGAGATGGGAATTGTCTCAGGTGCTGCAGCTGCTCAGGAACCGGGAGTTAAGTTCGTTGCTGGCGATGAGAGCCCATTAACACGCCGTGAGGCAGAGGTTTTAAGGCTTATGGCAGAGGGCAAGAGCAATAAGCTCATTGGAGAGTTTTTATTCATTAGCGAAAAGACGGTTAAAAACCATGTGAGCAGTATTTTGCAAAAGATGGAAGTTGATGACCGTACGCAAGCTGTTATCCAATCGATCAAATATGGATGGGTTACCCTGTAGTAGCCTTTTTGATCATTACTTACATATCGAACAAAACCCCGTATCGGTTGATGCGGGGTTTTTTGTTTGCATATAATGTTGCCTTGTGATGGTTGTGTAAAAGAAAAACACTCCTAAGCTGTATAAAACCAGCCTAAAAGTGCGTGGTGAAACATACAATCTTAACTATTTTCTTTGTTTTTGTCTGCGAAGAGAAATGAATCCCGCTGAAAGGGCAAATGCCCCGATGAGATAATAAGGAACTGGACTGCTTTCGCCTGTTTTTGGCAGAGTAGCAAGTGGGACTTGATCTTCATCTACAGCAACAACAGGATCGATTGGCGGCTGGCCTTCCCCACCTTCATTAACTCCTCCAACAGGTGGATCTTCATCATCAATTTCGACGATTGGTGTTGCTTCAGGTGACGATGTAGGTGTTGTCGTTACCGTAGTTGTAGCAGTAGGTGTGCTGCTAGGCGTGATAGCAGGTGTCGAGTTAGGTGTGATCACAGGTGTGGAAATTGGTGTAGTGGTAGGTGTATTCTCAGGTGTAGGAGTTGGTGTAGCTGTAGGCGTGCTCTCAGGTGTAGGAGTTGGTGTAGCTGTAGGCGTGCTCTCAGGTGTAGAAGTTGGTGTAACTGTAGGCGTAGTCTCCGGTGTAGAAGTTGGAGTAGCAGTAGGTGTCGATGATGGTGTTGGAGTAGGCGTAGAGCAGGTTTCGCCTGCGTTCACAAGTGAAAGCTCTTTCTCCTTGCCCCAATGGATCTTCAGCGTATTAGGTACAGCTTGTGGATCAGTTGGGTTGACGAGCTCCGTATTTGTTGAAAAGCTTACGGAACCTTTTCCAGGAATTACACCGTTTCCTGTTTGAGTGGAATTTGGAATTTCCCATGAATAAGAAACCTCAATGTTACTCTCATTGGTTACTTTCCAAGCTCTTGTTTTATTCGGGTCGGCGGAGCAGGCCGTTTCAAGTTTGAGCTTAGCCGTATTGATAACTGCTTTTCGCACAGAGTTATCTGTGGTTACTACGATCTGCTGGGTAGCCACTAAATCGGTGGTAAAGCCATCTAAGGTTAATTCTTTTAATGTGTAGGTGCCGATAGGCAATTCGTTGAATTGCAAAATACCGTCACTAT
Source organism: Paenibacillus sp. NRS-1760 (assembly GCF_050467785.1). Taxonomy (NCBI): domain Bacteria; kingdom Bacillati; phylum Bacillota; class Bacilli; order Caryophanales; family Paenibacillaceae; genus Paenibacillus; species Paenibacillus sp. NRS-1760. The sequence goes on from NZ_JBITPK010000008.1 coordinate 545,744, forward strand.
TGGTAACACCGCTTTTGACTAATTTACCGTCTTTCCAAAGCTCGAAGGTAATGTCGACATGAGGAGCCCCTTCGACATTATTTAAAAATTTGTTGATGATGATATTGCCCGTACAGCTGTTCGAAAGCTTTAGATTCCATGCTAAAATTTTGTCACCGTGAGCGCCGGGACCCAATGTCTTAATTAAATCTCCGCTATAGATATCTAATTGATAAGGCAAGCATCTTGGAATGTTAATCGTAACGGAGTAAGTACCTGCTTTTGGATATATAATAGACTGTCCCTCAAAAAATGTTTGCTTGTTGTATGGAATGGTTGTATCGCCGGGTCCAGGTGCCCAGTCAGCAGGGCCTTCATAGCCGGAGAAGCTGACTCTAACACAATCTTTTAACGTCTGGAACGTAGCGGTAGCTGTTCCGTTATTATTGACTACGATATTGGAATGCTTGGCAATGACATCCTTGCGATCCGATGAATACTGTGGACAGCTATTCTCATCTCCGAGTGCCGCAGCATTCGTACTTTGATTGCTATCACCTTCCGCCATGGCAAGGGAACTAAGCGACAACGAAAAAATTAATAACAGAGCCAGGGCTAAACTGATTTTTTTCCTAAAATAACGCATCTTTCACTCTCCTCTTAGATACGTAGTGGGGTTCCAAGAGGGCCGGTTACACTACTAGCTCCATATAATCCAAGTGTCCAATTGTAGATTATACTTCATCGCTTCCCTAGTTATTTTGATTGTGAAAATCCACTCTCCCTTTCTATATGCGTGCACCGGTTAGATATGCATGCTTTCATATTAAAATGATAACATGTATTGGAAATTGCTCAAGGGTGTTTCTTTGTCAGAAAATGACTAATAATCATCATAAAGCAGGATATATTTTTGGCATAACACACATTTTGTCACCTTGTCCCTTGATTGCGGAACCAGTGGGCTCTTCATGGCATATAGTGTCACAAAGAGGAGGTGGCCGCCATGTTTGAACTTCTACTTCTTGTTATTGGCTGTTATGCTTTGGCTGCATTGTCGGTGCATCTGGCGTATCGAATTTGGCGAGGGCGCCAGCAATCCAGCAAGCATTATGTGCTCGTTGCTGATGTCCAGCAAAACAATATGGAATGGTATGTACGTTCACTGTTTTCTTTCTCTCGGCGAATGGGGAAAAACGTTCGTTTGACGATCGTAGATCAAGGGGTTACAGAGGAGACATTGGCTATTGTTGAACGATTAGCTAGAAAGGGTGATGAGGTCAGGATTCACTCTAATGGATCTAATTCATTGTCTGGAAGCGAAGACAGTAAGCGCTCTCAAACAGAGGGTGTGGATGGAACTCAGCTGCTATGGCTGCTCCAGGCAGAAGGAGTTGTGTCGCTTTCCGATCATGCGGTGCTAATTGATTTGCAAAATCCGACAGATTTGTCGAAAATGCCATTTTAGTATATACTCTACGGTAATGAAATAGTCGGAGTGAAGCACACTCAATAACGCAAATGCGTTGTTGGGTGTGCTTTTTTTTGTTTACCGTGCTTGCCAACATCATTCTCCTTTTGTCAGGTAAGGGAGAGGCCGTAGTTAACTTAACAGATGAATAATGAAGTCAGTTCTATAAAGTGTCGAGGGAGCGAATAGAGATGAAGGCACAATTGTATGTTGTGAAAGTGAAAGGCTGCTGGCAGGCTCGACTGACTATCAAGGCAATGGTGGATAAATACTTCTGGATGCATGGAGCGTTTGGTGAAGTGGGATTCTTGAACAACGAGATCGCAGAGGAGGGATGGCTGCTGAAAGAAGAACTGCCGCTCGGGGATGCGTGCGTTGCAGTGGAGCTTTGGGATGCGGCTATAAAACGTGGCAGTGGCGGCAGAAATAACGCGAGTAAAAGCTTAAATGAGGGGGGACGGAATGCTGATTATGAGGCGATTGAGCTGTTGGTGGCATGTGCGGAGGAAGCAAAAGCTGATGGGGCGGGTGGAGATGCAGCGACTGGCGGGTTGAATAGTAGTAATCAGAATTCTAGCGAGCTGGAGAGAAATTATCGGAAATACAGTGGAGGAGTAGAGCAAGCAGTTCATAATGGCAAGATTAGTTTGGGGGGGCGTTGGCGCTTTTTGGGTAGTCGAGGGAAGCGGAAAGGAGCGTTGGCGATAGAGAGGCTTTTTGGTTTAGTGGAGAGGTGGGAGAAGGTAAGGGGAGCTGTGGTTGGGGAAATCGGAGGAGCAGCGCTTGCGAATAATGGTGAAAAGCGTAGCAACGCTAAGCGTGTGGGTGGCGAGGAAGCGGGAGCTTATAACGCTGAAGAGCTGGGAGAGATCGCGGCAGGAGCGAAGCTTGCCGCGGGTATGCTGCAGGGACGTGCGCTTTTGCGAAGCGAGGCGCACGCCCTGTTGTCTAGCGCAAGCTGTCCCGGGGCCGCGTCAAGCTGGAGAGAATTGCTCCAGCTTGCTTCGCTGCTCGGGCAGTTGCGCCTGAGCGGATCAATCGCCGCCGTGGGTGGCGGGCGATTGGAAGCTTTAGGGCGCCGCAGGCGGGAGCGCAGCTGTTTGCGCTGTGGGAGCGGCGAGGCGCAAATGCACCGCACGGCATGTGCAGCGTGCGGGAGGCACTGCGCCTACTGCATGGCGTGCATTGGGATGGGGCGAAGCCGGGAATGTGAGCTGCTTATTACGGGGCAGCGCGCGGGGTTGAACTGGGCAGAGACGACGGTTCGCGGCTCTGGTAAGGGGTTGAGGCCGCTGACGTATGAACAGCGGCTTGATAAATGGGGGCTTAGCCCTGCGCAGACAGCTGCAGCAGCCAAGGCGCTGCAGTTTGTGGAAGAGCCGCCGATAGATGCGGCATTGTCAAAGCGGGACAAGCAGCGCCAGATGAGAGAGTTTCTTCTTTGGGCTGTAACAGGAGCGGGCAAAACGGAGATGATTTTTCCGCTTGTGGAGTCTGTCCTGCTGCGCGGCGGAAAGGCACTTATTGCCACACCGCGCCGTGACGTGGTGATCGAGCTTGACCCGCGTATTCGGAAAGCTTTTCCTAAAGCTTCAGTCGTAACATTATACGGTGGCAGTGAGCAGCGCTGGGAAAGTGGAGATATTACACTTGCGACAACGCATCAGCTGATGCGGTTTTATCAAGGCTTTGATCTCGTTGTAGTTGATGAACTAGATGCGTTTCCTTTTGCGGGCGATCCACTGCTGCATTTTGCAGCAGACAAAAGTTGTGCGCCAGGTGCTGCTCGCTTGCTGCTGTCCGCTACGCCGCCTAGTGAGCTGCAAAGAGCAGCAAAACGAGGGAAGCTGCCTCATGCAAGAGTACCTGTTCGTTATCATCGTCATCCTCTTCCAGTGCCCAAGCTTCTACAAACGCCTACAGTAAAGCAGATGCTCCAGCACCGCAAGCTGCCGTCAAAGCTCTTAGCAGCCATGCGGTCATCCCTTGATCGAGACGCTCAGCTGTTTGTATTCGTGCAGCAAATTGCTCAAACCGAGCCTATGGCGGCTTTATTGCGTGCTGCTCTTTCACATGCTGCTGTTGGGGCAACCTCTTCACAGGATGAAGAACGAACAGAGAAGGTTCAGCATTTTCGCTCGCGGGATATACGAGTACTAGTCACAACTACCATTTTAGAGAGAGGCGTAACGATTCCTAAAAGCGATGTCTATATTCTCGACGCAGATGGAAGGTTATTTGACGAGGCTTCACTGGTTCAAATGGCTGGAAGAGCAGGCCGCTCTGCGGATGATCCATTCGGTCGAGTGTACTTCTGCAGCCATGATCGCAATCGCCCACAGCTGCAGGCGGTACGCCATATTCAAACGATGAATCGCATGGCTCGCAAGCAAGGCTACTTGCTCCCCACTCCCAAAGGAGGCTCGCCAAAATGAACGTCTCGCCAAGAGCATGGCTGCAGCGTCTGCAATCCGCTTTCACCACATCCGCGCAGCTGCTCGCTCCAACGTCTGCCGCATGTCTCCTATGCGGCAAACCGCAAAGCGAGGCTCGCAGCGCGAGCAGCTACAACCACGCGAAGCTGACGACCCAGCTTCGCAATTCCCTTTGCGGAGCGTGCCTCTCCGCAATACCATGGCTGACCCGCATCGCCTGTCGTAGATGCGGGCGCGGCATCCCATGCGAAGACTGCATACGTCGTCCGCATGGCGCATTCATATGCAACCGCAGCGCGGTTCATTATAATCAAGCCATGCGAGCCATGCTCGCCTTGTACAAATATAGGGGCAATGAGCAGCTTGCTCCTTTGCTCGGAGATATGCTTCTGCCTGCATTCGAGGCGATGACCTTTGAAATTATTCAACAGGCTACCGAGGCAAGAAGCAACAGCCGCAAACCAAAAATATCGATAGCAGACTGTTGGGATGCTGTTACCTACGTTCCTGTAAGTGAAGAACGAGCAGCTGATCGGGGGTTCAACCAAGCGGAGCAGCTCGCCAGCCATATCGCGAGGCGTTTTCAGTTGCCGCTTTTGGAATTACTCATTCGTTCGCGACATTCAGAGAAGCAAAGCTTCAAAACGCGTTCCGAAAGATTGCGCGATACGCAATCTCTTTTTGAAGTGAATACGAACAATTTGAGCTTATTAGCCTCTGAATCCCATAGCAAAAAGCATCTAAACGATAGAGCTATTCGTATACTTTTAATCGATGATATCTACACAACTGGAAGCACGGCAGAAGCCTGCTCTAAGGCTCTGCACCGTTATGTGGAGCTTCCGCTCGATATCTATATTTTGACATGGGCTCGTTCATAATCCAGCTAGGCTGATAGATCTAATAATTAGATTCATAGTGAAAAAGTTAGTGCTATCGATTAGAATGTAACTAATAGCTAGTATGGTTTTACAAAAAAAGGAGGGCTCAGAGCGATGAACCTAGATAATTGTCCTCGCTGCGGTAAGCTTTTTGCAAAAAACTTTAGAGACGTGTGCCCGGCATGCATGCGAGAAATTGATAAAGAATATGAGCTTTGTGCAAACTATTTGCGTGAATTTAGAGGCTCAATTATTACTGAGGTATCTGATGCTACGGGTGTTTCGATTAAACAAATTACGAAGTTCATACGCGAGGGACGCATCTCCATTATGAATGCACCTAATATGTCATACCCCTGTGAATCTTGCGGAACTCTAATTCGTGATAATCAACTTTGCGACAATTGTCGCAATCGAATTGAGAAGGACAAGAAGCAGATGTTCCAAGACATATCGCGAAAAGAAGATTTAAAAAGTGCTTACAAGCAAACGGGTGTTTATAAAGGCTTAGAAAGATACAATGATAAATGATTTAAGTTAATATTTTGTTGACTATAAAATTTCACTTGACTGAAGCCGATAATACTTGTAAAGGTAATCGGCTTTTTTAGTTCCTGTAAATAATGAGGTGGGTAAACAATGAAAATAAATGAGACGAATCGTATCGGAGCGCTTAATCCTTACCAGAAGCATTCGGAAGCCAGAGTAGGCGGGACAGACAAGGCAAAGCAGAAGGACGCGGTTCAAATCTCTGCTGCAGCTAAGGAATTGCTATCGACAAGCAAAGCAAGCGGAGCGGACAGAACTGAACATATTGAGCAGCTGAAGCGTTCGGTAGCAACAGGCAACTATCATGTGGAAGCTGGCAAGATTGCCGAGAAGCTGCTTCCCTTCCTGAAGGAGTAATCCTCTAAATGAATGAGTACATCCAGCAAATCATCGTGATTTTGCAAGAGCTTTTAGACGAGCACCTGCAGCTTATTGAATACGGCAACGCGAAGACTTCGGCTATTACTGTGAACCAAGTAGAGACGCTCTCGTATATTTCCAGCAAAGAGAAGAAGAGTCTTCAGCGGATCATGGATCTGGAGCAGCAGCGTATCTTTTTGATAGGGAAATATATGCTTGATCAGAAGCTGACTGCCCATCGTTCGTTCAAAATGGAGAAGCTCATACAAGCTGTATACCAAGCGAATGAGAAGCAGCAGCTTCAGGCGATATGGAATGAGCTATCGGCAGCACTTAAGAAACTTCAAGATATTAACGAATTCAATCAACAGCTCGTAAGGATGACTCTGGAGCATTTGCATTTTACGCAAGATTTGCTGCTTGGTCCGACTGAGGAAGAAGCGACCTATCATCGTGCTGTTCAAGGCATGGCCTTAAATCGTAATGGCCGCTTTAATATGAAAACGTAACAAGAGAGGACAATATACGATGGCATCCACTTTTCATGGCTTAGAAACGGCAAGGCGCAGCTTATTTACCACTCAGTCTGCTCTGAATACTACTGGACATAACATTTCAAACGCGAATACAGCAGGCTACTCACGGCAAGTGGTGAATATGACTGCATCAAGACCGATAGACGCGGTTGGTTTCTCCAAATCAACAGCAGCTGGTCAGCTGGGTACAGGCGTTGAGGCGTCTTCTATCACTCGGATTAGAGAGAAGTTTCTGGATAATCAGTATCGCAATGAATATAAATCACTGGGTAACTTCTCAGTTCAGCTCGACACGCTCTCTAAACTAGAGGGTATCGTTAATGAACCAAGCGACACGGGTCTTAGAACGGTGATCTCGAATTTTTGGAATTCGTGGTCAGACCTCAGCAAAAACCCTGAGAATGCGGATGGCCGCAAAGTCGTTATGGAACAAACGATGGCACTTGTGGATTCTTTTAATTACACTGCTAAGCAGCTCAGCGATTTAAAAGCTGATTTGACGGAAAATGTAGAGATTAACTTAAATACGGTTAACTCGATTACAACAAGCATCGCCCAGTTAAATGGCGAGATTAGACGGGTTGAAAGCTTAGGTGATAACGCAAATGATTTGCGGGATCAGCGTGACCTAATTACAGATCAGCTTTCGGGATTAATCAATATTCGCGTAGAAGACCAAGAGAGCGGATACCGCATTACGATGGGCGGTACGGAGCTGGTGCAAGGAACAGCTACTGCTTCTCTGGATTCAGCAGCAATTACTACAGCGGTTGCTAATGGTGATTTAAATAGCGGTGCTATTTATGGAACGATATATGCAAGAGATCATTACGTCGATGGGTACATCGGAGAACTTAATAATCTCGTTCAAACGATGGCGAATGGCGAGTTTGAGGTTACGCTGCCTAAAGGATCTGTTTTGCCAGAAGGAACAGTACTGAATAACGTAACCTATACAGGCACAAATCGTACACTGAACGAAGATACAAAAGTAACGGTAAAAGGTTTGAATGGTTTGCATCAGCTTGGATACTCGTTGGCTGGACAAGAAGCGGGTTTACCTTTCTTTACAGATGCAAACGGCAGTACTGCTGGATTGAATGCCGGCAACATCACGCTTAATCCTGCAATTGTTGCAAATTCTAACTTGATTGCGACATCTATGCGAGTAGCTACGAATGCAGATGGTTCAGAGTCAGTTATAAGCGGCAACAACTCCTTGGCCGTCCTTTTCTCACAAATGAGAGATACTCGTTTCGACTTCGACGCGGGGACAGGTGAAAATAAAAACACGGTGGATGCTTATTTCCGTTCTGTTGTGGGCCAGTTAGGTGTACAAGCTGCGGAAGCCACTCGTATGCAATCGAATCAACAAATTATCGTCGACCAAGTTGAATCCCGCAGACAATCGGTTAGCGGAGTTTCACTAGATGAAGAAATGTCCAACATGATTAAGTTCCAGCATGCATACAATGCAGCTGCTCGAAATATGACGATGATTGATGAAATTTTAGATAGAGTTATTAATGGGATGGGCCGAGTAGGACTATAATTTTTAAAGCGGAGGTGAGACATTATGTCGTTTCGTGTAACACAATCAATGATGAATACGCAGTTGCTTCGTAATATTACAAGCAATATGGGACGTATGAATAATTTGCAAAACCAGCTGTCTACGGGTATGAAGATTAATAAACCATCAGATGATCCAGTTGGTATCACTTTTGCACTGCGCTATCGCAGTGAACTTGATTCTAATGACCAATATTCTAAAAATGTAAGTTCTGCATTATCTATGCTGGAATATACGGATACTGCTATTGGTCAAGCAGGAGATATTATGCAGCGCGTTAGGGAGCTTTTAGTCAAGGGTGCCAATGGAACTCTCGAACAAACAAGCCTTGATGCGATTAAAGTTGAAATGTCACAAATGTATAACCAAATGGTGGAAATCGGAAATAGTCAATTTAACGGTAAACAAGTATTTAATGGTGAAATGACAGGTGAGAAGCCTTATCCAACGATGGGTGTAGAAGGTACAGCTGATTTAACAGTTGATCCTCCTTTGTTAAAAGCATATCAAGTCAACTCGGATAACGGTTCAATTAAATATGAACTATCCGCAGGAATGAAGCTGGGAATTAATATTACAGGCAACGAAGTTTTTGGGGCGGGTATATCTCCTACGGCAACAAAAGCGGAAATAGAGAGCAGTGACAATGTCTTTTTACTGCTTCAACGAGCGAATGATATGCTTAGTTCCGGCGATCAAAATGGAATTTCTAAATTGATTGGACAGGTAGAAAGCCGTATGAATACGATGCTTACGAAACGGGCTGAAGTTGGGGCAAAAGTAAATCGGATCGATATTGTACAAAACCGGCTTTCTGATATTGAAATTAACTTAAAAACGGTACAGGCAAAAACGGAAGATGCAGATATGGCAGAAGTGATTACGAATATGAAGACAGAGGAAAATGTATATCAGGCTTCCCTATCTGTTGGAGCACAGCTTATACGTCCAAGCTTGGTTGATTTCTTGAGATAGGTGGAGATTAACATGCAAATTCCGCAGATTCAGATTCGTACGCAGGATGCCGCGCTCTTTATTGATGCGGATATGGGTAAACAGCGTCTTGAGCAGCCCGCTGCTACTGTAGATATGGAGCAAATCAGGCCAGAGCAACATTTTCAAACCACCAAAGGACGACTTGAAATTAATCAAGATCGAGTATGGGATGCGTTAGCACTTGGAAACAATTTGCAAACGATGAGCAAAATATATTCAATGGCTGCTGATATTGCATTGCAAGGCATTGCACGGATTGTGGAGAAGGGCGATCAAATGGCCTCGATTCATTTAGGCGGAAATCCCATTGCAGAAATGGCAAGGGATTGGAAACGAACTTTTCCTGAATATGATTTCCGCGGGGAAGCCTCCTATGATAATATTGATATCGAGTATATTCCAGGTGAACTCACGATTGATACCACTCCAGGTCGAGTCGACCTTAATGTTCAAGTGAACAAGCCTATTCATGAATATGAGCGCGGCAAGCTGGATATTTATATGAGCCAATACCCTAAAGTGGAGATTATTCCACCACAGCTCGATCAGCTTATTTAGACGTTACTGTTTTTTAGACTATAGATCATTTGCGCACGACGCATGAGATCTATAGTTTTTATTTTTAATAAATGAGGAATCCTAATAGGGGGTTATGAAGTGAATACAGAACAGTTAACTTATCAATTTGAACAAGGTATTCCAGGTTTCGAGCATTTGAATGACTTTGTATTCGAAGAAGTAGGAAACGAACTTCCAATGAAGCTTATGAAGGCTTCTGAGGACGAAACGATATCGTTGCTGGTTGCGAGTCCATTTTTATTTTATCCAGATTATGAATGGGAACTCCCTGAAACCGTGAAACAAGAACTAAGTATTAACGGTGAAGAGGATGTCGAGGTTTGGTCTGTTATAACTATATCCACAGATTTTGCTAATGCAACAATTAATTTGCTTGCTCCGATCATTTTGAATAAAAGAACATTAGCAGGCAAACAGCTAATTCTTCACGATAATACATACAGTTCGCGCGCTCCACTCAATCGAACCTAAGGAGGATGAAAAGCCATGCTCGTTTTATCACGCAAAAGTAATGAGTCTATCATGATCGGTGCGAATGTTGAAATCATCGTACTCGGCGTAGAAGGCGATAATGTTAAACTAGGCATACGGGCACCGAAGGAAGTGGACATCTACCGCAAAGAAATATATATGGCGATACAAGCAGAAAATCGTGCGGCAGCAACTAGTGCGGTATCCATAGAGGATGTTTCAAAATTTTTTAAAAAATAATTATTTTTTTAAATATAAGCTATAAACAATTGATGGAGAAATCCGATAAATATAATAGCGCGATAATAGGACGGCCGAACTATTATCGTAAGCTTCCGCAAGGATGCGGAAATACGAAAATTTCAAGGAGGAAATACTAATGATTATTAACCACAATATCGCAGCTCTTAACACACACCGTCAGTTGTCTACTAACACTGCAGCAACTAGCAAATCCATCGAGAAATTGTCTTCTGGTCTTCGCATCAACCGTGCAGGTGACGATGCAGCTGGTCTAGCAATTTCCGAAAAAATGCGTGGTCAAATCCGTGGTTTGGACATGGCTTCCAAAAACGGACAAGATGGTATCTCTCTAATTCAAACTGCTGAAGGCGCTTTGAACGAAACTCACTCGATCTTGCAACGTATGCGTGAATTGGCAGTTCAATCTTCCAATGACACTAACACTGCTTCTGACCGTGGTGAGCTTCAAAAAGAGATCAACCAGCTTACAGCTGAAATCGATCGTATTGGTACTACTACTGAGTTCAATACTAAGAAACTTCTGAATGGTGGAGCTTCTGTAACAGGTACTGTAACTGGTGCAAACGCTGCTGGTATTAGTATCATTGGTGGCTCTGGCGAAACAAAAGTTGGTTCGTTAGCAACAATCACAGCTGCAACTGTAGCTACAGCTGATAATGCTACGACGACTGCGACTACATTTACTACAAGTGCAACACTTGCTGCTGCTAGTGCAGTAACACTTAATGGGGTTACATTCTCATTCGGCACTACTGACACAGGTCAGAACATTCTTGATAAAATTAACGATGCAAACATTGGTGTTAAAGCTGAACTTGTTGGCGGCGCATTGAAACTAACAGCTTCAACAGTTGGTAGCAAATCCGAACTAACTATTTCTGGAGAAACTGGTGCTTTCGCTGGTCTAGCAGCTGGTCTAGCTCAAGGCGTAGACGCTACTATTACCGGTGCGGGTGGAGTATCTTACACTGCTGAAGGCAATAAAATTACGATCCAAAGTGGTGCTCAAAAAGGTTTGGAGCTACAAGTGAATGCTGCTATTACTGCTGGTGCTGCTGATGTTGCAGTTACAGCAAATGGTGGACTAAACTTCCAAATCGGCGCTAACGAAGGCCAAAACATGTATGTATCTGTAGGTGACATGCGTGCGACTGCTTTGGGAGTTAACCAAGTTGATGTAAGCAGCGCTACTACTGCAAACTCAGCAATTACAACGATTAACAATGCTATCGAGAAAGTTTCTGGCGAGCGTTCGAAACTTGGTGCTTACCAAAACCGTCTTGAGCACACAATTAACAACTTGAATACTTCTTCCGAGAACTTGACTGCTGCTGAGTCCCGTGTACGTGACGTAGACATGGCAAAAGAAATGATGAACCAAACGAAGAACAATATCCTTGCACAAGCTGCTCAAGCTATGCTTGCACAAGCTAACCAACAACCACAAGGCGTTCTTCAATTGCTTCGTTAATAATCAATTAAAGAGAGAGAGCAACTTGCTCTCTCTTTTTTTATTTATACACCTAATAATTGCGAGGTCTTTTCGAAAAGGAATGACAGAACATGAATATAACAGGTTGCGTTATAACAAAAGACGAGGAAACTAACATTGAGAAATGTTTAAATAGTTTAAAGGAAATCACTTCAGAAATCATCGTAGTCGATACAGGGTCTTCTGATAATACAGTTCAAATAGCGCGGGATTTGGGTGCTTTTATTTATCATTTTGAGTGGGAAAATGATTTCTCTAAAGCAAAAAACTATGCCTTATCAAAGGCAACAGGGGATTGGATTATTTTTCTCGATGCAGACGAGTATATCGAACAACATAGTTTAATAGAAATAAAGAATTGTGTAAGGATTGCCAATACTAATGGATACGATGGAATCATATCATCTCTTATTAATTACAATCCAGAAACAACTGAAATTCAAAGTACAGTACAAAATTTAAGAATATTTAGAAGAGATTCAAAAATAAAATATTTCGGAGCCATTCATGAAACCATTAAGCATGTCACTAAGCAGCTTAAAGTAATTGATTTCAGTAAGCAAATTTCATTAATTCATACAGGGTACTCAAGCAATGAAATTGAAAGGAAACAAAAAGGACAGAGGAATTTATTATTGTTGTTAGCTGAAGAAAAAAAGAACATGAATAATCATGATATTAATTTTTATCTTTCTGAGACATACAATCTTATAAAGGAATACGAATTAGCCCTATTTTATGCTTTAAAAGCCCATACTGTGAAGGAAACAGAGTTATTAGGGACTAAAGAAAAAAATTACTTGAATATTATAAGGTATCTGAGGAAACTAGAGTATCCTAGCGAACAAGTGATAAGAATAATCCAAGAGGCAAGTTATAAATATCCTTCATATCCAGACTATTATGTTTATATAGGCGATTACAATAGATTTTCTCAACAGTTTTTGGATGCAATATATATGTATGAGAAAGCACTATTTTTAATAAATAATATTTCACAGGGTGAAACCCAAACATCAGGATTATTGCTGTCTATTTATAAACAGTTATCTAATTTGTATTATCATACCAATGACACTTCAAAGACGGTTCATGTGATTACCTTGATTTTAAATACGGATCGTTATGATTTTTCTCTATTAAATTACTTAATGAAAATACTATTAATTAATCGAGAAGATGAAACAAACATAATAAACTTTCTGGAGAAAATCTACAGAGTGGATGTAGCAAAAGATTTGATATATTTATCGAAATCTGCCATTAATAATGGATCTTATATATTAGCAAACTACTTTATGTCTTTGCTGCGCTCTTTTTCAAGTGAATTACAGGAGGAAGAATTAGAGCTCGCAATATTAAATGAAGATTATGTTATAGCCTCTCAGCAATTTTTAAGTCTATTTCATATGAAGGATAGTGAACTCCAATATTTGAAAAAGGCAATTATATCTTCTCTTCTTTCTAAAGATGAAACTACGAAGAATAAGGTATTCCAAACGGCCTATAAGAATACTGGCATAGATCTTAAAGAACTCCTTGATGAACCAAAAAATAACCAGTACAGTCAAGAAGAGTTAGAATTAGTATTAGATATAATCAAGGAATTTTATCGTTTATCTAAATACGAGGAGATAGACAAAGTACTGAAAAAAATTAAGAATGATGAAATATTACTAGCAACAGCAGAATTGTTTTATCAAAATAAAAACTTTGGTTTAGCTCTTCATTTCTTCGATGAATATTTGCAGAATAAGACCGAGGTGGAAGATGAACTATATCTAAATATTTTGTGTAAATCAAGCGATAGTTTGTATCAAATTGGTGAATTGGAAATCGCAGAGAAATATATAGAAAATGCATATTCTATTAGTCAAAAGGATTATTTTATTTATTCACTTTGGTTAAAAATCCTAATGGGTTTAAAGTTTAATGAACGAATAATAGAAGTTGCAAAGATAGCCGTTGATACGTTTCCTGATTCTAATTATTTTATTTCTATATTGGAATCTCTGGGTATAACAATTCAGGTTAGAGAAGAGGAAAAAGATACTTTAAGGAGTATTCTCTATTCTGAAACATATCTACAAAGACTTGATGATACAGCAGCTGATTTAATAAAAGTAGGAAAAGATCACGAAGCTATGCCGATTATTAGATTTCTATCTGAAATGGGAACTATCGTTAAATAAAACAGGAGTCACATTTAAGATATGATGTTTACAGACATTTGGGGTTTCTCTATAGAGTAACCCCTCTTTTATTTCAATAATCTTGAAATAGTATTTATCAATTTAAAAATCTAATGAAACTCATTATCACAGAATTAACCCTAAACTATATTCTATTTCGATCCGATACTACTAGTAGCAGATTAAAATGGTGTAGTGGATGAAGTTAAGAACATCATACAAATAAATTATCTTAGATGCAAAGAAAAAGGAGGATTATCATGATTAACTCAATTCGTATGGGAGGCTTAGTCTCCGGACTTGATACAGAATCTATGCTAAAGAAACTAATGAAGGCAGAGAGCGCTCCGTTAAATAAACTTCTTCAGAAGAAGCAAACTGAGGAATGGAGACGTGACCAATATAGAGAGATGAACGCTCTTTTGTCTGACCTAAAGAACAAAACATTTGATATGAAACTACAAGGAACCTATCAAAAAAAGGTTTTGGCATCTGACAATGATACAATCGTATCAGCAAAACAAAAAGGTAATCCAACCGCTACTGTATATAATGTAGAAGTAGATGTGCTTCCAACAGCAGCTAAGGCTGCGACTGTGAAATTTTCTGCAGATAATAGTTTGAAAGATGGTACTACTGCACTTAATGAAGAGTATTCTTTTAATATTGGTTCAGATCCTAATGATATTATTAAAGTGGAAAAAGGGGATTCCATTAATAGTATATTGGCAAAAGTTAATGCTCTTTCTTCGAAAACAGGTGTCACTGCAAGTTATTTGCAGGATGATAAATCCATTACATTTACAACAAAGGCTACTGGGGCAACTGCGGCTATCACGATTAACAGTACTGATTTGCCAGCTAATAACAAACTCGGTTTATCAACAGGAACGGTAAATAGTAATGCGGCAATAACAGGGTTTTCTACAAATAAAGGTTTCCAATCCTCCGCTGATGCTCTAGCACAAACTGTAAAGATTAATGGTATATCCTATTCTGTTAATAGTACAACCTTCACGTTTGACGGTGTGGAATTTAATATCAAAAACAAAGGAACCACTAAGATCGATTTGAAACCCGATGAAGATGCTATGTTCAAATCGATCAAGGATTATGTAGATAAATATAATGAAATAATTGAGAAAATTAACAAAAAGGTCGATGAACGTACCTACAAAGATTTTAAGCCTTTATTAGCAGAAGAGAAACAATCCCTTTCTGACAAGCAAGTTGAGCAATGGGAAGAGAAGGCTAAGAGTGGTTTATTACGACAAGACACACTGATTTCAACTGGACTATCTCAAATGCGTCAGGCTTTGATGTCTAATGTAAAAGGCAGCGGTATGGATACGAAGCTTGATAGTCTCACTGAAATTGGAATTACTACGGGTGCGTATAACGAGAATGGTAAACTATATATTAGTGAAACAAAGTTACGTGAAGCTATTTCCAAAAATGGGAATGCTGTAATGGACCTGTTTACGAAGACGAGCAGCTCCACAGATCCTGCTACAAAATTTAATGAGAGTGGGCTAGCGGAGCGCTTATATAATCAACTTAATAGTACGATGACCAAGCTTACTGAAAAAGCAGGCAGTAATGCTTCGCTTGTAGATAAGAGCATTCTTGGTGAGGGCTTGAAAAGAATTAATTCGGATATAAGCAGATGGGAAAGTCGGTTACAGGATAAAGAAAATAGATATTGGAAGAAGTTCACTGCGATGGAGACTGCAATGAATAAAGCAAATGCTCAAGGAAACTGGTTATCACAACAACAAGGTTGAGTTAGCTAAGTCATAAAGAAGTATTCAGTTTATAGAAGCTTCAGAAAGAGAGGGTTAGTGCTTATGAATGCCCCTCTAGATTCTCTGCTCAACGATTTTTTAATATACACGCTTTCATTAGAGAAGAGAGTATTAGACCAATATAGTGAACCCGAAGAGTGGCTTGAACTTCTAAGTAAGAGACAAGAGCTTATAGATCATATTTCAGAATTGTTAGAGCAAGGTGTTTCTTTCACAGATACGCAAAAAAGGGTGTATCTTCAGCCTGCCTATGAAACGGATAAGAAAATTTCTCCGCTCATGGATATCAGGAAACGAGACCTTGAATCAGACATGGTCAATATGAAGAAAACACAAGCGGTAAATCAGCAGTATGGCGAATACGGCAGTTCCTATTCGGCATATGGTGCATTTTTTGATAAAAAGAAATAAAGCAATCATGGGCTTCTCCTTGGAGAAGCCTATTTATATTTCATAAAATTAGGAAAAATGACCCTAACAAAACACAAGTTTTCATCTAACACAAAAGTGAATAGTTGCCGATATATAAATTAGGACTATTGATGCGGAAGGAATGATAGGTAATGAACACTAATATACCGTCAACAGGGGCGATTAACTCGTTGAGTCGAAGTACTGCTAGTATTGAAAGTAGTAATTCTGTAGTAGAAAAAGTAAGTGTTAACGGGACAAGCGACTCGCAAAATCTATCTAAATTTACTAGCTCAGCAGAATTGAAAAAGGCAGAGGCACGCGGTGAGCATGTCGCTATTAGCGAAGAACAGCTAGTTAAGGCCATCGATAGAGCAATAAAGGCCATCGAAGGGAAAAGCACAAATCTAGAGTTTTCTGTGCATAAACAAACGAATATCATTTCAGTGAAAGTATTAGACAGTACATCGGGTGAAGTCATTCGTGAAATTCCTCCAGAGAAAACGTTGGATTTTGTCGCTAAAATGTGGGAAATGGCTGGTATACTTATCGATAAGAAAGGCTAATTCATTATTGTAAGATGATGAACTCACACAGCACATAAATGACATTTTAATTTAGTTCTAGGAGGATAAACAATGCAACTTCAACAACGTAATAAGTATCTTCAAAGTACGATTCAAACAGCTACCCCAGGACAACTACTTATTATGCTCTACGATGGCGCTATCCGTTTTTGCCGTCAAGGAATTGAAGCGATCAAGGAACAACGCTATGAAGACGCAAATATAAGCCTTTTAAAAGTACAGGACATTATAAGTGAGTTCATCATTACGATTGATCGCTCTAACCCTATTTCAGAAAACTTGCTTAAATTATACGAATATTTTAACACTCGCCTAATTGAAGCGAATATGAAGAAAGATATAGAGCCAGCAGAAGAAGTGCTTGCCCATCTGATTGATTTAAAAGAAACTTGGATGCAGGCTGCTAAACAGTACAATCAATTAGCTGCTCAAGCGAATGGCAACACATTCAAACAAACACAATCAACGGTTGTTTAATTAAAATAACGCTTGAGAGCCGCCCAATGGGTGGCTTTATTTTTTTCTTCATATCCCATGCCCTGGCAATAAAATCTAACTTTCGACACGATCCGATAAACGGAATAAACAGCTCAAAACCAAAATGTATTCGCTTACAATAAATTGTTTGACAATTCAATAAAGTGGGTGTTATAGTCAAATTGTGGGTTATACAAAGCGATGCCTCACAGTATTTGAAGATGAAGGGAATGTTTGCACATGCAAGGTAAAGTTAAATGGTTTAACGCAGAAAAAGGTTATGGATTTATCGAGACTGAGCAAGGCGGCGACGTATTTGTTCATTTCTCCGCTATCCAAACTGAAGGTTTCAAAACTCTTGAAGAAGGCCAATCCGTCGAATTCGATATTGTTGAAGGCGCTCGTGGTCCACAAGCAGCTAACGTAGTTAAACTGTAATTATCCGGCTGATCCAGCCAACCTATAATTTGGATCATTAAACAAGTAACTTACACCAAGCTCCGGGAAACCGGGGCTTTTTTTTGTTGTCTGAAGAGTGAAATAGGTGTCCGTGACTAAGTTGTGACAAGTCTAGTAGTTCTACAGTTTTATTTATCTGAATATTCTAAATTGATAAAAAACTATTTTGATTTGAACGCCTACATATGCTATAATAAGACTATGTAAAGGAGGAGTTCCCCATGAACTACAACATTCGAGGTCAACACTTTCAAGTGACAGACGCATTGAGAGACTACGTCGAAAAGAAACTCAGCCGATTGGATAAATATTTTGAAGCACCAATCACCTCCGATATTAACGTAACACTATCCGTCACCAAAGGTAAACATGCAGTTGAGGTGACCATACCGCTCACCGGTGTCATGCTAAGAGCCGAGGAGAAAAGCGAGGATATGTACGCATCGATCGATCTGGTTGCGGACAAACTCGAACGACAAATACGTAAACATAAAACAAAAATGAATCGAAAGTTCCGCCAAGGTAGCGGTGTACGCGTCTTATTCAAGGAAGAAGGCTCAGCAGTAGGCGTTCTAGAGGAAGAAGATGATTTGGAGCTTGTACGTACGAAGCGTTTTGCACTTAAGCCAATGGATGTGGAAGAAGCGATTTTGCAAATGAATATGGTCGGACATAATTTCTTCGTCTTCTCGAATGTGGACAACAAAGAGGTCAGTGTTGTGTACAAACGAAGTGACGGGAAATACGGTTTAATTGAGCAAGGCTAGCAATCATTATACACAACTTTGAAGAGCCTTTTCTCCTTTATGGAGAGAGGCTTTTTCTTTTACAATCATCCTCGTTGCGGCGGTGTCGACAAACTGATACAATTTAATGCAAAGAGGCGTTACTACGAAAGGGGAATTCCATGCTCGGATTAGTGAAAAAGATATTTGGTGACCATAACGAGCGCGAGGTAAAGCGGATCCAACGGACGGTAGATGAAATAAATGCGATTGAGTCAAAATTCACTGCTTTATCTGACGATGCGCTTCGCGCGAAAACTGAGGAATTCAAAGCAAGAATTGAAAAAGGCGAGTCATTAGATAAAATATTGCCTGAAGCCTTTGCAACAGTTAGAGAAGCATCCAAGCGTACGCTTGGCATGCGTCACTTTGATGTGCAGCTGCTCGGCGGTATCGTTCTTCATGAAGGTAAAATTGCGGAGATGAGAACGGGTGAAGGTAAAACGCTCGTTGCGACACTTCCTGTTTATTTAAACGCGTTGCTTGGCAAAGGCGTACATGTTATCACGGTCAATAATTATCTAGCGCAACGTGATAGCGAGCTTATGGGACAGCTGTATGGCTTCCTAGGCATGACTGTCGGATGTAATCTTCACGGCTTGTCGCATGACGAGAAGCAAGAAGCATATGCATGCGATATTACGTATGGTACAAATAATGAATTTGGTTTTGATTATCTGCGTGACAACATGGTGCTATACAAAGAACAAATGGTTCAGCGTCCTCTTTATTTCTCCATTATCGATGAAGTGGATTCCATTCTTGTCGATGAAGCGCGGACTCCGCTTATTATTTCAGGACAGGCTGCTAAATCAACAGAGCTCTACTTCGCCGCAGACCGCTTTATTAGCCGTTTGAAGCCTGAAGAGGATTTCACGATCGATATTAAGCTTCGCAGCGTTATGCTGACTGAGGCAGGCGTTGAGAAGACGGAGAAGGCATTCCAAATCGAGAACCTATTCGATCATGCGAATGTAACGCTCAACCACCACATACAGCAAGCGCTGAAAGCGAACTTCATTATGAAGCGCGATGTGGATTATGTTGTGGAAGAAGAAGAAGTTGTCATCGTTGATGAATTTACTGGTCGTCTAATGTCTGGACGTCGTTATAGCGATGGTCTTCACCAAGCGATTGAAGCGAAGGAAGATCTGAAGGTTCAGAACGAGAGCATGACCCTTGCGACAATTACATTCCAAAACTACTTCCGTATGTATCGCAAGCTTGCTGGTATGACGGGTACTGCGAAGACAGAGGAAGAAGAGTTCAAGCGTATTTATGGACTCGACGTTATTCAAGTGCCTACTAACCGTTCCATGATTCGTAAGGATATTGCAGATGTTGTCTACAAATCCGAACTCGGTAAATTCAAAGCGGTCGTAGAAGAGATCGTAGAACGCCACAGTAAAAATCAACCAGTGCTCGTAGGTACAATTTCTATCGAGAACTCGGAGAAATTATCAGATATGCTGAAGCGCAGAGGCGTTACGCACAAAGTGCTCAACGCGAAGTTCCATGCGGAAGAGGCAGAAATTATTTCGCGCGCTGGTCAAGCAGGCTCCGTAACGATCGCAACGAACATGGCTGGTCGTGGTACCGATATTTTGCTAGGTGATGAGGTTGCTGAACTGGGCGGCTTGCATATCATTGGTACAGAGCGCCATGAAAGCCGTCGGATCGATAACCAGCTGCGTGGTCGTGCTGGACGTCAAGGCGATCCAGGTTCATCACAGTTTTATCTATCGCTTGAAGATGAGCTGATGCGCCGCTTCGGTTCTGAGAATATTATGGGCATGATGGATAAGCTAGGACTGGATGAGGATCAACCGATTGAGAGCCGGATGATTTCTAGAGCGATTGAATCTGCGCAGAAACGCGTTGAGGGCAATAACTTTGATATTCGGAAAGTTGTTCTACAATATGATGATGTCATGAACCAGCAGCGTGAGGTTATCTATAAGCAGCGCCGTGATATTCTTGGTTCGGAGAACATCCGCCAAGAAGTTATGGAAATGCTTAAGCCTGTCATCGAACGCATTGTTGAAGCTCACTGTTCGGAGGATATTCCGGAGGAGTGGGATCTTCAAGCAATCGTTGATTATGCGCAAGCGAACTTCCTGCAAGAAGGATCTTTGACCAAGGAAGAGATTTGGGGCAAAGAGAAGGAAGAAATCATCGACTACATTTATGCTGAAGTCGTTGCTTCCTATGATGAGCGTGAAGCAGAGCTTGGGGAAGAAACGATGCGCGAATTCGAGAAGGTCGTTGTGCTTCGTGCGGTAGATAGCAAATGGATGGATCACATCGATGCGATGGATCAGCTCCGTCAAGGTATCCACCTGCGTGCATACGGCGGTACGGATCCGCTTCGTGAATATCAATTTGAAGGCTTCGAGATGTTCAAGGAAATGATCGAGAGCATCCACGAGGAAGTTGCAAGATACATTATGAAGGCACGCGTAGAGAGCAACCTGGAGCGTCAAGAAGTAGCTCAAGGCCAAACGACTACAACAAGCGGCGGCGGAGAAGCTATGGAGAAGCGCCCTGCTAAGCGTGAGGATCGTGTAGGTCGTAATGATGCATGTCCATGCGGCAGTGGCAAGAAATACAAGCAGTGCCACGGCAAGTAAGGAACGGCATCAAACAGCATGGCATAAAATAAAGAATGAACCATTATTTTGAGGTGAAGCGGAAGCTATGATAGACATAACGGTTAAACAAGACCTGCGTGAAATGGCCAAGCGGCTCCAAGAGCTTAGGGGGTCCCTTTGACTTAGATCTTAAGCAAGAAATGATTGCTAATTTCGAGGAGAAGATGACATTCCCTGATTTTTGGGATGATAATGACAAAGCGCAAAGCGTTATTTCTGAGCTTAATGCGGTGAAGTCAGTTGTGGATCATTACGACGGGTTGAACAGCGAGCAGGAAGATCTTCAGATGATGCTGGAGCTGGCGGAAGATGAAGGCGATGAATCGCTTGCATCAGACGTCGTGAGCGGCGTGGAGAAGCTCATGCGCAAGATTAGCGAGTTCGAGCTTCAACTGCTGCTTAATCAGCCTTACGATAAGCTTAATGCGATTCTTGAGCTTCATCCTGGCGCTGGCGGTACGGAGTCTCAGGACTGGGGTTTAATGCTTTACAGGATGTACACGCGCTGGGCGGAGAAGAGTGGCTTCAAGGTTGAGCTTCTTGATTACTTGCCCGGTGATGAGGCAGGCATTAAAAGTGTTACCATTTTGGTGAAGGGCTTTAATGCTTACGGGTATTTGAAGGCAGAGAAAGGCGTACACCGTTTGGTTCGCATTTCTCCGTTTGATTCTGCGGGTCGTCGTCACACGTCGTTTGCTTCCTGTGATGTAGTCCCAGAAATCGATGACAGCATTGAGATCGAAATCCGAACTGAAGATCTGAAGGTGGATACGTACCGCGCGAGTGGAGCAGGCGGACAGCACGTCAATAAGACGGAGTCGGCTATACGTATTACCCACATCCCTTCAGGCATTGTGGTTGCTTGCCAGCAGGAGCGTTCACAAATTCAGAACCGGGAACGTGCGATGAAGATGCTTCGTTCTAAGCTGTATGATCGGAAGATCGAGGAGCAGATGAAGCATTTGGCGGAAATACGCGGCGATCAATCGGAAATCGCGTGGGGAAGCCAAATTCGTTCTTATGTTTTCCATCCCTATAGCATGGTGAAGGATCACCGTACTTCTGTAGAGACAGGTAATGTCGGCGCGGTTATGGATGGCGACATCGACCCTTTTATCGATGGATATTTGCGTCATCAGATTCGTCACGAGTAATTTGCGACCATATACAAATGGATAGCTTCAGTGAAGAGTTCCAACACGGTAAACGTGTGGAACTCTTCTTTTTGCGATAATCGGCTTGCGAGGAGATAAAAAGGGATGAAAGAAAGCACGGCGAAGCGGAGAAAAGGTGGACGCAGTTATAGTCCGCGAACCCAATCCGTATGGAATATTGTTCAGCTTCTGATTGGTTCAGCTATTGTAGCGATTAGCTTCAATATGTTCATGGTACCCAATGGAATCGCTTCTGGGGGCGTATCGGGTATATCTATTCTCGTCCAAAGAGCAGCAGGCATTACACCTGCTGTCACGCAATGGGCGATTAATATACCGCTGTTTATCGCGGGTTTGTGGCTGCTTGGCAAACGGTTTGGCGCAAAAACAGCGCTAGGATCGATTATTTTGCCGCTATTTGTGCTGCTGTCAAATGGCTGGCCATCACCTACGGACAATCCGCTGCTTGCGGCTATTTATGGCGGTATCGGGGTTGGTCTGGGGCTTGGCCTTGTTTTTCGGGGAGGGGCTTCGACAGGCGGCTTGGATTTAGCTGCCCAAATTTTACATCGCTACACAGGCCTTCCGCTTAGCTTAGCGATCGTTTGTTTCGACGGCTGCGTCATTATTGCGGCTGGAATAATCATTTCTCCTGAGGTTGCGCTATACGCTTTGATTGGTTTATTCGTGACAAGCAAGACGATTGATTTTGTACAAAGCGGATTGCAGCTATCTAAGGTAGCTTTTATAATCAGCGACCATTCGGATGATGTTGCCGAAGCGATTCTTAATGATTTAGACCGTGGTTTGACGCGGCTTGATGGTCATGGCGGATATACTGGCGTGGGACGTACGGTATTAATGGTAGTAGTCGGTCAAAATGAAGTGCCGAAGCTAAAGCAAATTGTGAAGTCCATTGATCCTGGCAGCTTTGTGATAATTAGCAATACAGCAGAGGTAATTGGTCAGGGCTTCAAGCTGGACAGCTAACAAAATAATATCCAAACGATACCAATAACGAGTTTTATGTGCTAAAATGAAACAGGAACATTTGTTCCTGTTATGTTGAAGGCATCTCTCAAACAATTCATTAATTGAGCAAAATTATCATCATTTGTTCGTTGTATTAATATGAATTCGAATGTATAATAATACGAAACAATGTGCGTATTTCCATCAACTTCCGAATGTTGTACAATTATAAGTTGTGGAAGAAAACATCCTTTCCGCGTGCGGAAAGAGCAATAGATGAAGCTGCATAGCAGGGGAAAAGATAGCTTGCAGCATCTAGTTTCGGGGAGAGATTAACATGAGCATAAAGGTGAAAATAGCGATTATCGGTTCAACTGGCTATGGCGGTGTAGAACTCATTCGATTGCTCGCATCCCATCCGCTGGCAGAGGTGACATCGGTCATTTCGTCATCCAGCGCAGGTACGTCAATAACAGAAGGATATCCACACCTCATCGGCATTAGTGAAGAGCTTCTTGATGATGTCGATCCTGCTGCGATAAAAGCAAAGGCAGATGTTGTATTTCTAGCTACACCTGCTGGCGTAGCAGCTAAGCTGGTTCCAGCTTTGCTTGAAGTTGGTTTGAAAATTATTGATCTATCAGGAGATTTCCGCTTGAAATCGCCAGCTTTATATGAGCAGTGGTATAAGAAGCCAGCAGCAAATGAGGCTTACTTGCAGCAAGCCGTGTTTGGCCTTGCTGAAATATACGGCGATCAAGTGAAGGATGCTCCATTTATCTCTAATCCAGGTTGTTACCCGACTGCGACGCTGTTAGGGCTTCTCCCAGCTGTCAAAGAGGGCTGGATTGATCCATCCACGATCATCATTGACGCCAAATCAGGCGTTTCTGGTGCAGGCCGCGGCGCTTCACTAGGCACTCATTATTCAGAACTTAATGAAAATTTAAAAGCATATAAGCTAAATCAGCATCAACATATTCCGGAAATTGAAATGGTTTTATCTAATATGGCTAATAAACCAGTCGTAACTACCTTTACGACACATCTCGTGCCAATGACGCGCGGCATTATGTCTACGATGTATGCTGTCGTTCGAGGCGAGCGGAGCACTAGCGATTTTATTGATCTCTATCGTTCCTACTATGAAGGACGTAAGTTTGTACGTATTCGTCCAGAAGGACAATGGCCGTCTACTAAAGAAGTTTGGGGCTCCAACTATTGCGATATCGGCTTTGCCGTTGATGAGCGTACGAATCGTGTAACTATCGTTTCTGTTATCGACAACCTGGTTAAAGGCGCTGCGGGTCAAGCGATTCAAAACTTGAACCTGATGATGGGCTGGGACGAGACGCTCGGCTTGCAATTCGTTCCCGTTTATCCTTAATCAATAACGAAGACATTCCTACTGATCTTATAACCATACTCATACAGGTGAAGGAGATACGATTTTACGATGGGACAGGATAAAACAGCCTTGTTCTCGGTCGTCGCTGACGGCTCGATAACAACGCCTCAAGGCTTCAAAGCAGGTGGATTGCACTGTGGTCTCAAAAAAACGACGCGTCACGATCTTGGCGCAATCGTATGCGAGGTTCCAGCAGCAGCAGCGGGCGTATATACAACGAATGTATTTCAAGCTGCTCCGCTTCAAGTAACTCGTGAGAGTATCGGCGCTGGCGGCGTCCTGCGTGCTGTGCTTGTAAATAGCGGCAATGCGAATGCGTGCACAGGTAAGCAAGGCGAAGCGGACGCATACGAAATGCGTTCTAGATTTGCGGAATCAATCGGCGTATCTTCTGAACAGGTAGCCGTAGCATCTACAGGCGTTATTGGCGAGCTTTTGAAAATGGACAAAGTACGCGCTGGCATCGATGGACTGCCTGCTAAGCTGGATGGAAATCGTACAGGCGCGGATGATTTTTGCCAAGCGATTTTAACGACAGATTTGGTTCAAAAGATGGTATGTGTCGAGCTTGAGCTAGACGGCAAACGTGTATATGTCTCAGGTGCAGCCAAAGGATCCGGCATGATTCATCCGAATATGGCGACGATGCTTGGATTCGTAACGACAGATGCAGCCATTGGAAGCGAAGCGCTTCAGAAGGTGCTGCGCCTTGCGACGGATCTGACTTTCAATATGATTACCGTTGATGGAGATACAAGCACAAACGATATGCTGGTTGCTATGGCGAGTGGACTTGCTGGCAACTCGGAGCTGACAGAAGCTCACGAAGGCTGGGCAGCTTTTGTAGCGGCTATCCGTCATGTATGTGAGGTGCTTGCCAAAGCGATCGCCCGTGATGGCGAAGGCGCAACTAAGCTCGTTGAGGTGCGGGTGAACGGTGCAGTAAGCGACGATTCAGCACAAGCGATTGCAAAGACGGTTATCGGATCGTCACTTGTGAAATCGGCCGTGTTTGGAGCGGACGCGAACTGGGGACGTATTATTGCGGCAGTAGGCCGTGCAGGCCAGCCGGTTAATCCGGAGACAGTGGACATTCGACTTGGCGATATTTTGACGCTTGAGCAATCCCGTCCTGTTGTATTTGATGAAGAGGTTGCCTTGGAATATTTGAAAGGCGATACCGTTGTTATTCGCGTTGACTTACATAATGGCGAAGGAACGGCAACCGCATGGGGCTGCGATTTGACCTATGACTATGTTCGCATTAATGCGGCATATCGGACATAAGCAAAGTAGATGCTTGGAGGGTATGGAACAGTGACGGAGCAACGATTTGTAATGAAATGCGGAGGCAGTACGCTAGCGGCGCTTCCTAACAGCTTTTTTGACGAGTTGCGGGAGCTTCAGCTCTCTGGCGTTCTTCCGGTCATCGTACACGGCGGTGGCCCAGCAATATCGGAAACGCTTGGCAAGCTGGGAATCGAGACGGGATTTGTTAATGGTCTGCGTGTAACGAACGATGCTGTGCTCGACGTCGTTGAGATGGTGCTAGCAGGACGTATCAATAAAGAAATTGTGCGTAAAATTCAAATCAACGGCGCGAAGGCACTCGGACTATCCGGGGTGGACGGCAAGCTCATCCAAGCGCAGCCAGTTGCGAATGCTGCCGAGATTGGTTTTGTTGGCGACGTAACCGATGTAAATGCTGAGATTATTGAAGGTGTCATGGGCATGGGTTACATTCCGGTTATTGCACCTATCGGTATTGATGATCAAGGGCAGCGCTACAACATTAATGCGGATACGGCTGCAGGCGCTGTTGCGTCCCATCTCGGAGTAGAGCGAATGATCGTTGTAACGGATGTGCCAGGCATTCTCAAAACAGTAGATGGACAGAAGCAGGTGCTTCCTGTTGTCTCCGTTGCTGAGATCGAAGAGATGATAACGAGCGGTGAGATTTACGGCGGCATGATTCCAAAAGTTCGCGCAGCCATTCAGTGCATTCAAGGACGTGTGCGTGAAGTTGTGATCGTAAGCGGCGAGGAGCCAGGGGTGCTGACGAGAGCGGTACGCGAAGGCGGCGTTGGTACACGAATTGTTCAAATCCATGAAGGGCGGGTGTAAGGTCGATGAGTGAAACGAATGCAACAGCTGCAGCTGACCAATCTCTTTTTCCAACCTATGCAAGATATCCAATGGCATTGGTAAAAGGTGAAGGCAGCTGGTTATGGGATGATAAAGGAAATAAATATCTTGATTTTATGAGCGGTATTGCCGTTACAAATCTAGGGCATGCTCCTAAACAAATCAAAGCGGCGCTTGTTAAACAGCTCGATGAATTGTGGCATGTATCAAATCTGTTCCATATTCCGAACCAAGCGGATGCAGGCAAGCTCATTACCGACAATAGCTGCGCGGATGCTGTATTTTTCTGCAACTCGGGTGCTGAAGCTAACGAAGCGGCTATCAAGCTTGCACGCCGTTACAATCAGAAGGTACTGAACAATGGTCGGTTCGAAATTATTACTTTTGAGCAATCGTTTCATGGACGTACGCTAGCTACGCTTACGGCAACTGGCCAGGATAAGGTGAAGGAAGGTTTTGCGCCGCTGCCGGCTGGCTTCAAAACCATCCCGCTGAACGACCTTGCTGCGCTTGAAGCGGCTGTGTCTGATCAGACAGCAGCGGTCATGCTGGAGATGGTGCAAGCGGAGGGCGGTATTTATCCGGTTGATCCAGACTATATGAAGGAGCTTGTCGCGTTATGCGAGAAGCAAGGCATCCTTCTTATTGTGGATGAGATTCAAACAGGAATGGGACGTACAGGCAAGCTGTTTGCATATGAGCACTACGGCATTGAGCCTGATATTTTCACGATGGCGAAAGGTCTTGGAAGCGGGTTTCCTGTTGGCGCGATGGCAGCAAAGGAAAAGCTTCGTGAAGGCTTTACCGCAGGAAGTCATGGCTCAACATTCGGTGGAACGCCGATTGCAACAGCAGTTGTAAAGGCAACTCTAGAGACAATTGTTGGTGACAATTTATCGGAGCGCGCAGCGCAAAAGGGTGAATATCTCATTTCGCAGCTTCGCGAGAAGCTTGCGGGAAATGAATTTGTTCATGAGGTTCGTGGACTTGGCCTGCTAGTAGGAATTGCATGCGCGGAGCCGATTGCTGATATTTTGAACGAGGCTCAGACACGTGGCCTGATCGCGATTTCGGCAGGACCAAATGTCATCCGCCTATTGCCTAATTTACTCGTTACGGATGAAGAAATAGATATTGCTGTTGCGTTATTAGTCGAACTATTGGAAGCGAAGCGACCAGTCGTTAAATCATAAATGCTAGAACATTGTTTTAAGCTGAAGGAGGGCTCTACCATGCAAGGAATAGTAAACGAGGATTTGGCGCAAAGCTTGAAGGGGCGCGACTTTCTCATGCTGGTTGATTTTAAGCCAGAGGAAATTCGTTACTTGATCGACCTAGCGATTGATTTGAAGCAAAAACAAAAAGCAGGCGAAACTCACCATATTCTAAAAGGTAAGACGCTTGGCATGATCTTTGAAAAATCGTCTACACGTACGCGCGTTTCGTTCGAAGTTGGGATGTACCAGCTTGGCGGTCAAGGTCTATTCCTAAGTGGAAATGACCTGCAAATCGGTCGCGGCGAAACGATCTGGGATACAGCCCAAACGTTGTCCCGTTATCTAGATGGTATTATGATTCGTACATTTGCGCATCGCAAAGTGGTTGAGCTTGCTCGTGGAGCGACGATTCCGGTTATTAACGGTTTGACGGATCTTTCACATCCATGCCAAGCGCTTGCGGATTACCAAACCATTCTTGAGCAAAAGGGTCGTTTGGAAGGCTTGAAAATTGCCTATATCGGCGATGGCAACAATATGACTCATTCCCTGTTGATGGGCGCTGCGAAGCTTGGCCTTCATATGTCTGTTGCGACTCCTGAGGGTTACGAGCCGGATGCAGATATTATTCAACAAACGAAGGATCATGCTGCTGAAACAGGCTCGCAAATTCACATTTGCCGCGATCCGAAGGAAGCTATTGCTGACGCTGATATCGTGTACACAGATGTGTGGGCGAGCATGGGTCAAGAAGCAGAGCAGAAGGAACGCGAGATTGCTTTTGCGGCGTATCAGGTCAATGAGGCGATTACAAAATATGCGAAGAAAGACTATCTCTTCATGCACTGCTTGCCTGCACACCGCGGCGAAGAAGTGAGCGAAGGCGTAATCGACGGCGATCGTTCGATTATTTTCGACCAGGCAGAGAACCGTCTTCATGCACAAAAAGCGATTATGGCAGCAATTATGTCCTAGCTTAAAAGCTATAAATATATGAATTTATTCGAAGGGAAGTAAAACAATACTATGGCAAAAGAAAAAATCGTACTCGCCTACTCCGGAGGCTTGGATACTTCGGTTATCCTCAAATGGTTGAAAGAAACTTATGACGCAGAAATCATCGCATTTACAGCAGATATCGGTCAAAAGGATGAGCTGGACGGCTTGGAAGCAAAAGCACTGGCAACGGGCGCTTCTAAAGTGTACATCGACGATCTTCGCGATGAATTTGCCAAAGACTTCATCTACCCGATGTTCCAAGCAGGAACGCTTTATGAAGGTCAATATTTGCTCGGTACTTCTATTGCCCGTCCGCTTATCGCTAAGCGTATGGTTGATATCGCTCGCGCAGAAGGCGCAGCTTATATCGCACACGGCGCTACAGGCAAAGGCAACGATCAGGTTCGTTTTGAGCTGACTGCTGCTGCACTAGCTCCTGAGATCGGCGTTATCGCGCCATGGCGCCTTGAAGCATTCCGTGAAGAATTCCCGGGTCGTGCGGAAATGATCGCTTATGCAGAGAAACACAACATTCCAGTTACAGCGTCTGCTGCGAAGCCTTATTCGACAGACCGCAACCTGCTGCATATCAGCTTCGAGAGCGGCATGCTGGAAGATCCTTGGTTCGATCCTAGCTCTGAAGAAAACGAAAGCATGTATGTGCTAAGCGTATCTCCTGAGAACGCGCCGGATAAAGCAGAATATGTTGAGCTTACTTTTGCAGAGGGCAATTGCACAGCTATTAACGGCAAAGAGCTTAGCCCGCTAGAAATTATGGATACGCTGAATGAGCTTGGCGGCAAGCACGGCATCGGACGCGTTGATATGGTTGAGAACCGTTTCGTCGGCATGAAGAGCCGCGGCGTGTACGAAACACCGGGCGGCACAATCTTGTTCACAGCTCACCGCAAAATGGAATCATTAACAATGGACCGCGAGGTTATGCATCTTCGTGATTCGTTGATTGCAAAATATAGCCAGCTCGTATACAACGGCTTCTGGTTCGCGCCGGAGCGTCTTGCTTTGCAAGCACTTGTGACAGAATCGCAAAAAAATGTGAGCGGCGTTGTTCGCTTGAAGCTGTACAAAGGAAACGTTATCGGAGCAGGCGTACAAAGCCCAGTGAGCTTGTACAACCCTGATATTGCAACGATGGAAGCTGATCCTTCACAAGCATACGATCAAGGGGATGCGACTGGCTTCATCCGTCTGAACGCATTGCGTCTAAAAGTATCGTCGGCAGTTAGCACTAAATAAGGTTTACAAGGGAGTGTTACGAACCAGTGAGTAAATTATGGGGCGGTCGTTTTACAAAAAAAACGGACCAATTGGTAGAGGAATACACAGCATCAATCATGTTCGACAAGGAACTCGCTGAAGAGGATATTCAAGGAAGTCTGGCGCATGTAACGATGCTGGGCAAGCAAGGTATTCTTCCGCTGGATGACGTTGAGAAGATTAAGGACGGGCTGCACCGCGTCCTTCAACGCATCAAACGTGATGATATCGAGTTCTCAATCGGAGACGAAGATATCCATATGAATATCGAAAAGACACTAATCGACGATGTTGGCTCTGTAGGCGGCAAGCTGCATACAGGACGCAGCCGGAACGATCAAGTGGCGACGGATATGCATTTATGGCTTCGCAAGCGCGTTGTTGAGTTCGTAGATATGCTTTATAAGCTTCAATCTGCACTTATCGAGCAAGCAAAAGCTAACATTGATACCATTGTACCTGGTTACACGCATTTGCAGCGTGCGCAGCCTATTCTGTTTGCACATCATTTAATGGCTTACGTATCGATGTTTGGACGCGATATTGAGCGTTTGCAGGACAGCTACAAGCGAATCAATGTACTTCCACTTGGAGCAGGTGCTTTGGCAGGGACAACCTTCCCAATCGATCGCCATTATGTGGCGAGCCAGCTTAAGTTTGACCGCGTTTATGAGAACAGCTTGGATGCGGTAAGCGACCGTGACTTCATTGTTGAGTTTCTTGCGGACGCATCGATCATCATGATGCATCTTTCGCGCCTTAGCGAGGAGCTCATCCTTTGGTCGAGCACGGAATTCCACTTTGTTGAGCTGGACGATGCATTCTGCACAGGCAGCAGCATTATGCCGCAAAAGAAAAACCCAGACGTACCCGAGCTTGTTCGCGGTAAAACGGGACGCGTTTACGGAGATCTTGTTGGCTTGTTGACGGTTCTTAAGTCACTGCCTCTTGCTTACAACAAAGACATGCAGGAAGACAAAGAAGGCATGTTCGATACGGTGAAGACGCTGCAAGGCGCGCTTCAGCTGTTCGCTCCAATGATCGCAACGATGAAGGTGAACAAGGAACGGATGCGTCAAGCCGTTAATCAGGACTTCTCGAACGCAACAGATATTGCAGACTTCCTTGTTGGCAAAGGCTTGCCTTTCCGCCAAGCGCATGAGGTTATCGGCAAAACAGTATTGTATTGCATCGAGCAAAACAAATACTTGCTAGACCTGACGCTGGAAGAGTTCAAAAAGTTCTCATCATTGTTCGATGATCGCATTTATGCCGTGCTTCAACCAGAACAGGTTGTTAATGCTCGTAACGTTTATGGCGGCACAGCAAAAACACAAGTGCAAGATGCGATTGGTCGCGCAGAGGTGGCTCTTGAGCAAACTGCAGCTTGGGTGACTGAGTATCTTGAACGCAGCAGATAATGGAGTTCGCTCTTTAGCGAAATTAGGTTTATAAAATAAAAAGCAGTTCAGCGTTGCCTTGGAGGCAGCGAACTGAACTGCTTTTTTTGCTATATTCGTTAACAGCCCGCACTTTGCTTGCACCGTTCTCCTAAAAAACGCCGTCCTCAAGCAGCGGCTCTGTCGTTTGCTGTGGCGGAGTCGGTGTTGCCGACGGCCCCTTGCCGCCTTTCATTGGACCAACCTCGATGATGGTTGGCTGAGCCTTGTACGTATCGCGCGACAATCGGTCACGGGAGATAACCTTGCCGTCACGCGTAAACGTACGGAATGTTTCTACCACATAACCTTGTTTTCCTGATTCCACAGTAACCTTCTGGCCTGGCGATAGGCGAGAATTTGTTTTCTCCTGAATGGCAGGGGCAATCGTTTTGAGCGTTACCGATTCGATATCATATTTTTCGTTTTCTTTCATCGTACCGAACAGCTTGATCGTCAGTTTGCGATCATCTACTGAGGTGCGAATGATGAGATATTTGCCCGTTGTATTTTTGAAACGAAAGTTAATCGCACCACCTGCATAAGTAGCATCTTGGCCAATAGGCAAATAAGCAACCGGCAAAGAGTGATTGCGCCGTTCAACAATTTCTAGCCCTGCTCGAAGAACAGCGTTATAAAGTGTACTTGAGACTTGGCAAATACCGCCGCCGATACCTGGAACAAGCTTGCCGTTCAAAATAACGGGCGCCTCGCGATACTCATATAATTCCTCTGCTCTCGTAATGAGCTTGTCATAATCAAATATTTCATCTGGCGCAAGCACCCAATCATTGAGCGTTTCTGCCGTTACAGTCACGTTATGGGCACGTCCTTCTGCGCTCGTCCTGAAATCAGTGGAAAATGATATGATTTTTCGTTCAATGCCTTCATCCTTCAATTTCTCAAGTGTCACTTCCGGATGAATGACGGTAATTGGCAGCTCAGCTTCAAAAGTCTTCTCAACAGGTGCTCCGATCTTCTCCCTTTTTATGATAACCCAATCATTTACCTGATCGGTAAGCTTTCCAGTATCCAAGCGAAAAGCATCGACATGCGGTTCGTAGATGACTTGGTCGGTATCTGTGATCCTTCGGACAGCATTTTTGGTAGCACTCTTTTCAATCCAGCTCCACTGCTTGCGGAGTGCGGCATCAAAGGCGTCTGAATTCCAAGCTTGCGAGAGCTCATATTGCTTGGGGAACTGATAGCGGTAAACGGCACGATCCCATATTTCACCTTCATCCAGTTTCAATAATGCCTCGCGAATGGTTTTGAATTCCGCTTTATACCCAAGCTCGTTTACCGTCCACTGCTTGCTGTCGCCAGCATTAGCAGCCGCATGAATGGTAATGGTACGCAGCTGCAGCGAGCTCTCATATTCCTCAAGCAGCTTAAGGGCATCTGTTACTTGCATGCCGCCAACAGCGATGCCGCCGGCATCAACCCCATCAGGAACTGTTTTTTGCTGTGCATAATTCCAAATAAAGCCCCAACCTACTGCTGCAATAAGAAGCAGCGATGCTGCGATGATAATGCCAATATGGATACGTTTTATGATACGAAACACTCCTTTCTGCGTGTCAAGCAAAAACGCCTTCGGCGACCTCAGGGCGCTGAAGCGGTTTTGACGGAGAAATATAAGCCCTTTATAAGCTAACAAACTTATAAATGCTTATATGTTAAAAAAGCAGTCTTATATGTATATGCTGCTTACTCTGCAATTTTGTCTAATGCGTATTAAGAGGTTGATTCGACAATTGCTTCGATTATGAGATTTGTGAAAAATGAGGAAAGCGAGCTCCTTATGAAGGAATTCAGCACAAACTGTCGAAATAGTAGTACTGACTATAAACAGGATGTGATAATGTGATTGAGATGCAAGACATATGGAAAACGTACACCGACGGAACGCATGCGTTAAAAGGCGTCTCTGTTCGTATAGATCGCAACGAGTTTGTTTATCTAGTAGGACCATCTGGTGCAGGTAAGTCAACATTTATGAAGTTGATCTATCGTGAGGAAGTACCGACAAAAGGACAGATTTCTGTTAATGGATTTAATATAGGAAAGTTGAAGCCGCGAAAAATCCCATTTGTTCGACGAAATATTGGCGTTATTTTTCAGGACTTTAGACTATTACCCAAATTAACCGTATTTGAAAACGTTGCATTTGCCATGGAGGTTATAGAAGCCCCAACCCGCGTCATTAAGAGGCGAACGATGGAAGTGCTTGAGCTCGTAGGACTGAAGCATAAGCATGCAAGCCTGCCGGCACAGTTGTCGGGCGGTGAGCAGCAGCGTGTATCGATTGCACGAGCGATTGTAAATAACCCATCTGTTATCGTAGCGGATGAGCCCACAGGCAACTTGGACCCGGAAACGTCGCTTGGCATCATGAACTTGCTTGAGGAAATCAACTTCCGCGGTGCAACCATCGTAATGGCTACCCACAATAAAGATATCGTTAACTCCATACGCAAGCGCGTCATTGCAATCGAGAACGGCAATATCGTACGTGACGAGGCTAGAGGGGAGTACGGCTATGAAGCTTAGAACTATACTCCGTCATCTGCGAGAAGGCGCCAAAAACATCATTAGAAATGGCTGGATGTCGTTTGCTTCAGTAAGCTCGATATTTATATCCTTGTTCATTCTTGGCGTGTTTTTATTGCTCGCACTCAACGTCAATTCCATGGCGGCACAGATCGAGAGTCAAGTACAAATTCGTGTGTTCCTACAGCTAAATGTAGACAAAGCGAAGATAACAGAGCTTCAGAACAAAATCGGCAATTTAACAGAGGTAAAGCAAGTAACATTTGTGTCTAAAGCAGAGGGACTAGAGCTGCTTCGTAAAAACCTAGGTGATGAGAACAAGGATTTGCTGGATGGTTATGAGAAGGAAAAAAATCCGCTGCCGGATTCATTTACGGTAGAGGTTTATGAGCCGCAATCGATCGAGGATGCCGCAAAACAGATCGATGCGATCAATAAAGCAGATGAACTTATACCGATTGCCAAAATCAAATATGGACAAGGCACGGTCGAGACTCTTTTCAAAATTACGAATGCTTTGCGTTACATAGGTATCGTCGTTGTTGTAGGTCTATCCGTAACAGCAATGTTCTTGATCTCGAACACGATCAAAATGACCATTATCGCAAGACGCAGAGAAATTGGCATTATGAAGCTGGTTGGCGCGACGAATTCTTTTATTCGCTGGCCGTTTTTCATTGAAGGTGCACTGATTGGAATTATTAGCTCGGTGATAACAACGGTAGCTGTGCTTGCAGGTTACTCACAGCTTGTGAAGTTTACGCAAATGGAATTATCACTAATGATGATTAAGCTCGTCACGGTAGAGGAGTCAGGAATGCTGACTGCCACGCTGCTCATCGTACTCGGAACATTAATCGGCATTTGGGGCAGCACGATCTCGATACGCAAGTATTTGAAAGTGTAGGAGGATGCGAAAGTGAAGAAGAGGAAATGGCTGTTATTCACAGTTACGATGATGCTTGCGGTATTTGTTATGCAACCAACAGGTGGAGAAGCTGCTTCTCTTAGCGAAATAAAGAAACAAATAGCAGCCGCTAAGGCGGAAATGAAGGAAGCGGAGCAACGGGCAGCTAAAGCTGAGCGCCAAGCCGCTAATGCTCATAATCAGGCTAAGACAGCAGAGAATGAGAAGGTAACTATCCTTGGGAAAAAAACAGAAGCGGAAGCTTCTATCGCTAATTTGATGGCAGAGATCGATAATGTCGTCATCAACAAAACAAAGATGCAAGCACAAAGCGATGCGAAGGAAGAAGAACTGCTGCAAACCGGCCTTGAGCTGGAGCAGGCTGAAGAGCGTGTAGTGACACGCGATGAGCTGCTGCAATCTCGTATGCGTCTTATGTATACGAACGGTTTTGTATCTTATATGGACGTACTACTGAGTGCGACTAGCTTTACAGATTTTATTGATCGATTCGATGCTCTTCAATCGATTCTGTCGCAGGATCGGGATATTTTGGCGGAGCAAAGAGAAGAGAAGGAGCTTGTTGCTCAGAAGAAAATAGAAGTAGAGAAACAATTTGCTGAAGTGAAAAAGATTTATGAGAAGCTGGAGCAGTATGAAGCTCATCTAGTGAAGAAAGAGCAAGAGAAAGAAGTTATGATAGCCAGCTACAATACAAATATCAAACAACTGGATAATAAGCTTGTACAAATTGACTCCACGTTAGAGGAGCTCGAGGGCATCAGCAAGGAGCAAGAGGAGCTGCTTATGGCGCTTGCTGCGAAAGTATCGAAGTTGAACGCAGAGAAAAACAAAATATCGAATCCGTATACGGGCGGTAAGCTGGGTATGCCGATTAGAGATAACTATCGCGTAAGCTCAAGCTTTGGCACACGGGTTCATCCGATTACAGGTAAAACACACACCCATACAGGAACGGATTTTGCAGCACCGCAGGGAACAGATATTTTCGCAGCGGAAGACGGTGTTGTACTCGTTGCCCAAAAGTGGAGCACATACGGAAATTGTGTCATTATTGACCATGGTAATGGCTTGTGGACGCTTTACGGACATATTCGTAATGGTGGAATCAAAGTTGAAAAAGGCGAAACCGTCAAGAAAGGCCAGAAAATTGCTGAGGTTGGCAGTACAGGAAATTCAACGGGGCCACATTTACATTTTGAAGTGCGTAAAAACCAAACCCCTGTTAATCCAGGTGGATATTTAAAATAGGCAATCTTTCATAAAATACATCAAGAGGCAGCCCCTGTGGCTGCCTTGTTTAAAATCAAACATAAAATAAATGATAAAGTGATCATTTTTACCGAATAATGCAAATAATTGTAAGCGGCTTGTCATATACTAGTGTGGTCTTAAATCTAAGACCGTGTAAGATGAGAAGGTGGTGTAGACAGGTGCATTTCAAAGGACGGACAGTATTCGCGTTCGTTATGCTAACGATGATTGCATCCGTACTCGTTACGCTAACGATCGCGGACCAAATGATTAAACCGGACAAGCCAGCAGCGCCTGCTCTTTCAGCAGCGGCAGCTGATGACGGTGATCGCTTCATGCTTAAAAAAGAAGAGCTGACGAAGCTTAATGCGGTGCTGGAATTAATTGAAACAAAATATTATCAGAAGGTCGATCGCATGGAGCTGCTTGATGGTGCTGTAAGCGGAATGATGTCGTCGCTGGATGATCCCTATTCCGTTTACATGGAGAAGGACGTAGCTAAGCACTTTTCGGAATCGATCGAAGGCTCGTTTACAGGTATCGGAGCAGAGGTTACGCTTGAAAATGGACGGGTTGTCGTCGTTTCTCCGATTAAAGGCTCTCCGGCAGAACGTTCCGGCCTATTAGCGAAGGATATTTTGTTATCGGTTAACGGTGCGAAGCTCGATGGACTGAATTTGCAGGATGCGGTAGCGAAGATTCGTGGTCCAAAAGGAACCAAAGCGAAAATTCAAGTACAGCGTGTCGGTTTTTCTGATCCGATCCAGCTCGTGCTCATTCGCGACGATATCGATGTGGAAACGGTATATGGCAGCCTGCAGCCGGATGGTACAGGCGTCATTGAAATCAGACAATTCTCACTGCATACGGCAGAGCGGTTTAAGCAGGAGCTCGCGAAGCTGGAGGAACAAGGGATGAAGGGGCTTGTTCTTGATGTACGCAACAATCCTGGGGGCGTTCTTCCTGTTGTTGTAGAGATAGCCCAAACCTTCCTAGCCAAAGGTACGACAGTCGTACAGGTAGAGGATCGTGAAGGAAACCGGGAAAAAACGCTGTCGAAGGGACAAGAAAAAACGTACCCCATAGCGGTTCTTATGAATAAAGGGAGCGCAAGCGCATCGGAAATATTGGCAGGAGCTTTGCAGGAAAGCGCGGGAGCGAAGCTCGTTGGCGAAACCTCCTTTGGCAAAGGCACTGTTCAAGTAAGCTACAACAAAGCGCTTGGCGACGGAAGCCTGCTCAAGATGACCATAGCCAAATGGTTAACGCCTAAGGGCAATTGGATTCATGAAAATGGCATAAAACCCGATCTTACGGTGCAGCCGCCGGATTTGTATACCGTTGCAAGACTTACCCTTTCCGAGACGTTAAAGCAAGATATGCTGGGCGAACAAGTACGGAGCGTTCAAATTATGCTGCATGGTCTTGGATACCAACCAAAGCGTGAGGATGGTTACTTCGGAGCGGAGACGGCAGAGGCCGTTAAGAAATTCCAATCCGAGCATAGCTTGCCGGCCACGGGACAGGTCGATAAGCAAACGGGTGAAACGCTGGAGAAGGAAGTCATTAAATGGATTCAAGATAAAAAGAATGATAAGCAGCTGCTTGAAGCAATTAAGGCTGTAGGCAGGAAATAATACGCGCATGTCGAATGAATAAGAGGTTGACTCTGTTTAACAGGGTCGGCCTTTTATTTTTTTATGTTTATAAGGATATGGGGAACGAGCGAAGGAGTGTTAGCTTTGGAAACGGCGATCGAGTTATTGGAAATGCTCGGGCAAGCGGCTGTCCAATTAGTTGCACAGCCATTTTATTATATTGCGGTGTTATTCATCATTTTACAGTATACAAGGCAAATACGAGTGGAGAGGCAGATGTTTGCAGTAAAGCTGCATCATTGGCCAAGCTTGGTTTTTAAGGCGATGTTAACGGGTCTTTTGATTGGTGTAGCGGTTTCCATTGCAGGAGCATTCGTTGGCGTATCGTTGACAGGAGAAGCTGTTCTTTGGCTTTGGGCAGTTGCGGCTATCTTAATGCTGATTCGAATTAGATACTTATGTTTTGCGTACAGTGCAGGAGTCATTACTCTTCTTCAGTGGCTGCTCGGGTGGACAACGCTTTCGGAGCGGACGGATTGGCTCGGGTCATTGGCTGTCTCCCTTGCAGGAATTGATGCTGCTGGTTTGCTTGTGCTCGTTGCGCTGCTTCATCTTGCAGAAGCCGTTCTTGTTCGCTGGCAAGGTGATCGATTATCGACGCCATTATTTCTTGAGGGTAAACGTGGAAAGCTCGTTGGCGGCTATATGCTGCAGGGCTTTTGGCCAGTTCCGCTGCTTATGCTGGTACCGTCAGGGGCGAGCGGATCATCTATGACGGCATTGCCGTGGACACCATTATTTGGAGCAGATTGGTCGCAAGGCTGGTCGTTCGTAGCGTTGCCTATGATTATCGGATTTACGGAAATGACACGTTCTTTATTGCCGCGTGAAAAAGCGAAGCATGCCTCGAAAGGGCTGCTGCTGTACAGCATATGCTTAGCTGGCGCAGCAATTCTGGCTTGGTGGCAGCCAATGCTGCTGCCGCTTGCTGCACTGGTTTCACTGCTGCTGCATGAGGCCATTATATGGAGAAGCCGGGTGAGAGAAGCGGCTTTATCGCCATTATATGTGCATGACTCACGCGGGCTGCGAATATTAGGAATCGTGCCTGGCACTCCAGCGGCATTAATGGGGCTTTTGACAGGCGAGATTTTGCACAAGGTTAATGGTGTGCGTGTGCGGACAAAAGAAGACCTTTATGAAGCGCTTGTTCAAAACTCCGCATTTTGCAAGCTGGAAGTATTAAATCTTGAAGGCGAATTAAAATTTGCGCAACGGGCGCGATTTGCTGGTGAGCACCATCAGCTCGGGGTCATTCTAGCTCCCGATGAACAAGCCAACTATTATGCATCGGCTGGGCCAGCGTCCTTGCTGCAGCTGCTGCGCAGCTATCATGCTTCTAATCGGCGCGATGCGCAGGCGGAGAGAATGGATAGTTAGTTATAGCTCGAAATAAAAAGGCTCGAAATAAAAAAAAGGTGAATCAGGATATTCCTGATTCACCTTTTTTGCATTGTTTAATCACTTAGCGTCTTGTTCTTCTTTTGACCACAATTGTCGAAACACCAACAACGATCATTGCTAGTCCGAGCAGCTGCATGAGCAGGTAGCTGTTCTCGCCGGTTTTAGGCAATACAGGAACGTCTGGTGTTGTGATTCCGCCGCGAGGCGGTTCTTCTACATCGATTTCAAAGAAGATTTCTTCTTCATTGCCATCTTTATCTTTAACGATGATAGAGAATGTATCTTTTCCTTTAAATCCAGGGTCAGGAGTGTAAACCCATTTGCCATCTGGTGTAATGACAACTTTACCATGATCAGGCTTTACGCCTCCAACAGGCACGCTGCCATCAGGGACTTCCACTTCACCTTCAACTGGCTTGTCAACTTCCGTAACTTCCTTTTCTGTAGAAGTAGTCGGCGCAGGCGTCGCAACTGGTGTTGTCGTCGGCTTCGGCGTTGTCGTTGGTTTTGGTGTAGGTGTCGGTACGATCGTTGGCGTCGGTGTTGGCACGATAACTTTGTTGTTTTTAACCGTGACCGAATTACCCGATATAGAATTAATGGTGACACTTACTTCGCCGCTGCCGATTATGCTGTAACCAGCAGGTGCTGAGATTTCCTTCAATACATAGCTTCCAAGAGGAAGTCCAGTGAAGGATACTTTACCATTTGCAGCCGTCGTTTGTTTGCCATAGCTCACATTAGAGGTGCTGTACAATTCAAATGTAGCGCCAGCAAGAACGATTGTTGTATTCGCACTATCTACTTTGGTTACTTCCAGTCTGCCAAGAGGATCTCTTGTATTTTTGATCTCTTTAGATACAGATGGCGCATTAATCGTTACGTTTACTTCACCGTTGCCAATCATGCTGTAGCCGGATGGAGCTGAGATTTCCTTCAGCACATAGCTGCCGTAAGGAAGATCTGTGAACGATATTTTACCGCTAGAAGATGTTGTTTGTTTGCCTAAGCTTACATTTGCGCTGTTGAATAGCTCAAACGTAGCCCCAGCAAGAACGACCGTAGTATTATCGTAATCTACTTTAGTGACTTCCAAGGTTCCGAGCAGCTTAGCATTTTTCACTTCTTTGCTTACAGTAGAGGCATTAATCACAACGCTTAATTCACCGCTGCCGATGATGCCATAGTTGACAGGTGCTGAGATTTCTTTCAGCACGTAGCTGCCATAAGGAAGACCAGTGAAAGATAGTTTGCCTGCTGAATCAGTTGTCTTTTTGCCTAGGCTGACATTGGCGCTGTTGAATAGCTCAAATGTAGCTCCAGCAAGAACAACGGCAGTATTATCGTTGTCTACTTTCGTTAATTCCAAGGTTCCGAGCAGCTGAACATTTTTAACTTCTTTTGATACAGTAGACGCATTAATCGTAACATTTACTTCACCTTTGCCGATGATGCTGTAGCCATGAGGTGCCGAAATTTCCTTCAGCACGTAGCTGCCGTAAGGAAGAGCCGTGAATATTGCTTTTCCGTTTGCAGCCGTCGTTTGTTTTCCCATGCTTACATTCGCGCTATTGAAAAGCTCGAACGTAGCTCCGGCAAGAACGATTGACGTATGATCATTGTCTACCTTGGTTACTTCAAGGCTGCCTTCTAGCTTTTCATTTTTCACTTTTTCAGATACTACAGCTGCGTTAATGGTCACATTCACTTCGCCGCTGCCCATTATTTTGTAGTCTGTAGGAGCTGAGACTTCTTTTAGTACATAAGTGCCGTAAGAAAGGCCAGTAAAAGATAATTTGCCGCTAGTGTCTGTCGTCTTTTGACCCAAGCTTACATTGGCGCTGTTGAACAGCTCGAATGTTGCTCCTGAAAGAAAGATTGCAGGATTTGCGCTGTCTACTTTAGTGACTTCCAAAGTACCAAATAGCTTTGTATTTCCCACTTGTTTCGTAACAACAGAAGCATTAATCGTAACATTCACTTCACCGTTTCCGATGATGCTATAGCCGGCAGGTGCTGAAACTTCTTTCAGTACATAGCTGCCATAAGGAAGGCCAGTGAAAGTTGCTTTGCCGTTTGCGGCTGTTGTTTGTGTACCTTGGCTTACATTAGCGCTATTGAAAAGCTCGAATGTCGCTCCAGCAAGAACAGTTGTTGCATTAGCGGAGTCAACT
The DNA here is from genome assembly GCF_050467785.1 of Paenibacillus sp. NRS-1760. Taxonomy (NCBI): domain Bacteria; kingdom Bacillati; phylum Bacillota; class Bacilli; order Caryophanales; family Paenibacillaceae; genus Paenibacillus; species Paenibacillus sp. NRS-1760. The sequence goes on from NZ_JBITPK010000008.1 coordinate 587,280, forward strand.
TTCGTTACTTCCAAGCTGCCTAAAAGCTTCGCGTTTTTGATTTCCTTCACGACAGGAACGGTCGTTGAATTGATCGTTACTTCGTAGATGCCTGTACCATCAATTGCGTAGCCAGCTGGTGCACTTTTCTCTTTCAAAGTATATTTACCGTAACGCAAGCCGTTATATTCAAGCTCGCCATTAGCGTTTTTAGATGGTACGATTACACCGCCGGTCGAATTGCGAGTGAGTTCAAAAACAGCGCCGGACAGCTTGAGCGTTGGATCATCTTTGTCAACTTTAACTACCTTTAAATCGCCTTTATAAATACTGCCAGTGCCTTCTCCGCCGGATAATGCTATTTTCACCTCTGTCGCATTGTCAACGGGCTTGGAAATACCTCCAGCACCAGTGAAAGTAACCGTATTTGAAATGGTTTCTTTGTCTTTAGCATCAATAATGGATTGGTATTCAAGAATATAAGGTTTGGATATTTCATTGTTGAAGCTGAGCTCAAATGTCTCATCACTTGAAATAGCTGAATCCGTATTTTCCTTGAAAGTTAGTTTATAGCCATGAACCGGATCTGTAGGGCTAATAGCCGAACCGGTTTTGGTTACATTGCCGTTGCTATTTACGCTTGTAAGATAGAGCTTAAATGATTCTTTGACAAGCGTTTGTTTTTTGCTAGGCACATCATAAATTTTTGCTTCGTCAACAGTGGACTGACCGCGGTTAATATAAATCGTCCAATTGACGGAGTCATCGTTTTGCTGACCTTCTTTGAATACATATTCACCGGCTTTTGGTATCGTCACGGAAGCAGTAAGATCCTTCGTTGTATAACCAGTGCCGCTTAAATAAGCATGATTGTTAATTGTTTTTTCCGTTGCTCCAAGCACTTTTCCATCCACATCCGTTTTGAATGTGATGAGGTAAGGCTCACTAATTGGATTAGTAAATGCAATCTGCCATTGGTTATTGTTGGCGGTCGTTGGAAGTACAACGCTGTAATTGCCTGTTGGAGCAACGAGTGCACCAGGGGTCGTAGAGCCATTGCTGTTCACAGTCAGCTTGCGTACTTCAATCGATCCAGCCACGAGCTGTTGTACCGATTCCAGCGTATCTGTTACGACGGCATTGGCAATTGTTTTGCTATTGTAGTTAATGCCGATGTTCCATGTAATTTTTTTGTCTGTGGCATTATAGCTGCCATTCTTATAGCCGTTATCCTGTGTGTTCTTATTAGGCGTAAAAGTTGACGTTTCGGATTGATTTTTCTCTGATCCTACAGCAGTCTCTTTCCAGATCAGTTTGCCCGTATTTTTGAAAGAGAAGTTTGTATTAGAAAAATAGGATCCGTCCGTATAGTCGTATTCCGTTGTATATGAGATAGTGTAAGTAGAATTGCCATCTGGAAAATCGATTTTGAAGCCGTTTGTAGTGTCAGTTGCACCGGCTGGATCATACGTGATGGTATAAAGCGGACTATTCACGACAATACCGTTTTGCTTAACGACCAAGGTGCCAGGTACAAGCTTTAAGCCGCCGCTAACGAAAGTATCTTCAAATTTCAGACCAAACAAATTATATTTGTCTCTATTGATTTCAACATTCCAGTCTATCGTTCTATCTTTGTAGTTAGCATTACTATTTGTTTTATGCAAAAAATGCTGCTTAACATCTACGGTGACCGTATTGGATTCTTTATTATCCGAATAAACCGTATTTTTAATTGCTTTATCGTCATACAAATTGCCAACTGGCTTGGTTTGGTATGTTATTTTATATGCGCCAGTGATGGGGTTATTGAAGGACAGCTTAAAGCCGTTCTTGGTGTTTTGATTTTTGGGATGGCTGCTTACATCATAGTCCAGAGTATAGTCAGTCGACGGTATTTCAGTTCCTGGCGTGCCAGCAACCGGATCGGCTACAGGGAATACTTTTATGGAACCTGGTACAAGCTCATGGCCTTTATCGAACAAATCAGTCAAAACTGCGCTTGCTATCGTATCTTCGCCAAAATTGTATTTAATGGTCCAATCGATGACTTGAGCAGCTTCATTATATGTACCTGATTTCTCAAGCAGTTTGCCGCGGCTGTTCGTTATCGTGTCTGAAGCAGAAACATCGGTAATATTGCTGCCTTTTAATGTAGCGGTATTTTTGAAGTTAGCTTTGGTAATGTCGGTAACAGCTGTATCAAATACGATGCGATAAACCGAATTTATATTTCCTAAGTCTAGCTGCAATTTATTATCAGGTGAAGCGGGCGCAGTCACTTGATAGTCAGCAGGTGCATTTTGTAGTATTGGATTAGACAGGACACCATCGGTGTCTGAAGTCATTTTGTAAACCTTGAGCGAGCCCGGCGTGAAAGTCAGACCAGCAGGAATCGTATCTGTGACAACGGCTCCGTTAACTTTTTTGAGATCCTTGTTCACGTCAACTGTCCAAGTAATGTTTTCAGCATTAAAGCTCTTATCCGGTGTTCCCTTTTTGCTAATTGGAGATGTTACACCTTTAGGTGCAATCGGAATGGTGATGGTATCTCCGATATTAAATTTAATAGGTACTTCTGTTTTTCCGCCAACGCTTTGTTTCGTGAAATAGTTCCAGAAGCTCAGGGTACCAGAAACAGGTATGCCGTCGTTGCCATCCCTAATCTCTTTGTTAAACTTAAGTGTAACGGTATTCCCGATTACCTGAAAAGTTCCTACACTAGGATCACTGCCTAACAGAGGATTTTCTCTAGTATCAATAGTGTACATCTCAAACTCTGCAGGCAGATCGAACGTGAACGTATCGTCTTTATGATAGGAATGGCCTGCAGGAAGCTCCCAATCGTAGTTTAATATGAGTACCTGGCCAAGCTCTACACGAATATCAGGGTTAACATAGTATACTGAATTATAAACCGAGGCAATGACAGTGCTTGGCTTTTCGTTGTCAGTCAAAGTCATTTTAGTAATAATGTTATCACTAATAGTTGCTGCCTCTACCGGCTTCAAAATACCGGCAAAGTTTACGTATTGAAAAATTAGCAAAAAAGCGATCATGAGTGCAGTTGTCTTTTTTCTCATTTCTTGGTATCCTCCATCTTAAAATGCTCGAGTATTCATTTATTTCTAGTTATTTGGAGCTAGCAGCAAAACATCATTCCTTTCTCTATTAAAATGAGCTTCATGTAGTGATCGGCCTGCTGTTAGTTGGGAGAGTTATGTATATAAGGGTGCTTTGCGAGAAAAGCGCCGACCTGACAGAGAGGTAGGAGTACTTGATGGCATTTTTGGTTAAAAATGCATGGTAACCGTACACGATTTCGGCATATTACGATCTATTCCAACATAATTCTTATTCTATAGAACAGTACTATACAATTTCTGAACAAGTTAGGTCTTTTTACTCATATATACTTACAAAATCATGAATGATTTTGGGAAAAAAGCCGATATGAAATAGATTAACGAAAATTTCTAATTGTAAACAAAATTGGATGATTGTGAATGTGATAGGAGTGTAGAAAAATGAGGGTTCTTGTAATCGATGATGAAAGACTGGCTCTCGTTCAACTGGAGCGGGTGCTCCGCCAATCGATGGAAATAACGAGTATTGATGTGTTTCAAAATCCAAAGCAAGCAGTGGAGCAGGCGAGCGAGCTGAAGCCTGATGTTGTTTTTCTAGATATCCATATGCCTGAATTATCTGGCATTCAAGCAGCCGAGCTTATTCAAGGAATATGTCCGCAAACAGATATTGTTTTTGTCACGGCGCATGATGAGTATGCAATAAAGGCATTTGAGCTGAATGCAGTTGATTATCTGTTAAAACCGCTTCAGAAATCGCGCGTGGAGATAACTATCGAACGTTTATTGAAGCGCAGGAGTACAAAACCGTTGTCAAAAGAAATCGAGAAGCAGGAGCAGACCGTTTATTGTTTTAAAACGTTGCGTTTTCAATCCTCCTATGGACAGCTCCCAGAGCTGCCGAAATGGCGTACGGCTAAAGCCCAGGAGCTTTTTTGTTATCTGCTGCATCACCGCGGGCAAATTGTACACAAGTCGATACTGCTCGATTTATTTTTTCCGGAGATGGACATGAAGCGTGCGATGACACAGCTATACACGGCTATCTATCAAATTAGGCAATGCCTTCAGAAAATGAACATGAACATAGCGATTCATAATTCCAGTATTCAAGAAGGTTATATTCTCGATATGGGACAAGTCGTTCTAGATTTGGAGCGGTGGGAGCAAGGAATGGTTAAGCTTAGCGGTTCGATTTCTGAGGATCAGGATCAGGCTTTGCGGCTGCTAGGTGAATATGAGGGCGACTATTTACAGGATTACGGATATCTATGGGCGGAGTATGAGCGAGAGCGTTTGCGTCAGTTATGGCTGAGTTTGGCGAGGATGTTAGCTGCTTATTATTTGGGGCAAGGCGATCGAACAAGCGATGCATTGCAATTGTATGAAAGAATACAAACGATGGATCCTTACCAGGAGGAAGAGGGACTGATCGTGATGAGGCTTTATGATGAGCTGGGCTGTTACGATAAGGTGATTTTCCACTATGAGCGTCTTCTTCAAACGCTAGAAAATGATCTGGGACTTACCGTTCCTTTGCAGGTGACGGAGTGGTACAAGCAATGGCAGGAGAAGAAAAACGGCAAGGAAATGCTTTTATGAAAGAGGAACAACGGCATAAATGAGAATACTTCAGCGCAGGTGAATAACTGACTATGCTGTACGTATTCTTTTTTTGTTTTCCGACGTTGCACGACTTTAAGGATAACGTTATAATAGATGGGAACAAACATTCTTATTTTGAAATATCAGATGAAATGAATTGACTATATTTGACTATAATGATAAGAGCATATATTTCGGAATGATGGGGGTGGATGATAGGCGTGAGTGAGCTCGCAAAAGAAACAAGGCTGTTTGAGTTGAAATCGGATTATACGCCGCAAGGCGATCAACCAAAGGCAATCGAACAGCTTATAGAAGGTATTCATGCAGGTAAGAGACATCAGACGCTTCTGGGAGCAACGGGTACAGGCAAGACGTACACAATCGCGAACATGATCGAGGAGCTAAACCGACCAACGCTTGTAATTGCCCATAATAAGACGCTGGCAGCACAGCTGTGCAGTGAGTTCAAAACTTTTTTCCCTGACAATGCAGTAGAGTATTTTGTGAGCTACTATGATTATTATCAGCCTGAAGCATACATCCCTTCAACCGATACCTTTATAGAGAAGGACTCCAGCATAAACGATGAGATCGATAAGCTTCGACATTCAGCGACGAGCTCTTTGTTTGAACGCCGTGATGTGATCATCGTAGCGAGCGTTTCCTGTATTTACGGTCTCGGATCTCCGACGGAATACGGCGGCCTCGTGCTTTCGCTCCGTGTAGGGATGGAGAAGTCGCGGGATGCGATTCTGCATAAGCTGGTCGATATTCAATATCAGCGCAACGATATCAGCTTTACGCGCGGAACGTTCCGTGTTCGCGGCGACATTGTTGAGATCTTCCCAGTCGCCAATAATGAGCGGGCTATTCGTGTAGAGCTCTTTGGTGATGAGATTGAGCGCATTTCAGAAATTGATGTGCTCACCGGCGAAATCATTGGCGAACGCGATCATATTGCCATTTTTCCTGCTTCTCACTTCGTTACACAAGAAGAGACGATGAAGGTAGCGCTCGTCAATATTGAGAGGGAGCTGGAGGAACGACTCGCCGAGCTCCGCGAAGCAGGTAAGCTGCTCGAAGCACAGCGGCTGGAGCAGCGGACGCGCTATGACTTGGAAATGATGGCGGAGATGGGCTTTTGCTCAGGCATTGAGAACTATTCGGGGCCGCTCACTTTTAGAGAGCGCGGGGCAACGCCTTATACGCTGCTTGATTATTTCCCTGATGATATGGTTATTGTTATTGATGAGTCCCATGTGTCGCTGCCACAGATTCGAGCGATGTACAATGGTGACCGGGCGCGTAAAGAGATGCTCGTTAATCATGGCTTCCGCCTTCCGTCAGCGATGGATAACAGGCCGCTGCGCTTCGAGGAGTTCGAGGCGAAGGCCAAGCAGCTCGTTTATGTATCCGCAACGCCAGGTCCATACGAGATAGAGCACACCGACAAAATGATCGAACAAATTATTCGTCCTACTGGGCTGATTGATCCGATTATTGATGTCCGCCCAACGAAGGGACAAATCGATGACTTGCTGAACGAGATTCGGGATCGCATTGCGAAGGATGAACGGGTTCTTGTTACAACGCTGACGAAGAAGATGTCAGAGGATTTAACTGATTATATGAAGGAGATAGGCATTAAGGTAAGATATCTCCATTCCGATATTAAGACGTTGGAGCGATTGGCCATATTGCGTGACCTTAGGCTCGGCGTTTTCCACGTGCTCATTGGAATCAACCTGCTTCGAGAGGGCCTCGATTTGCCTGAGGTATCGCTCGTTACGATTCTCGATGCGGACAAAGAAGGTTTTCTTCGCTCGGATCGCGCGCTTATTCAAACGATTGGACGTGCGGCGAGAAACAGTGAGGGGCGCGTCATCATGTACGGTGATAAGATTACCGATTCTATGGATCGCGCGATCAAAGAAACAGAGCGCCGCCGTACAATTCAACTTGCATACAACGAGAAACACGGCGTTACGCCGCAAACGATAAAGAAAAAGGTTCACGATGTAATTGAAGCGACGAAGGTAGCTGAGCAGAAAGCCGACTACTTAACCGGTGCCGGCGTGGACAAAATGACGAAGAAAGACCGTCTGGCGCTTGTTCAAAGGCTGGAAGCGGAAATGAAAGACGCAGCAAAAAACTTGCAGTTCGAACGTGCAGCAGAGCTGCGGGATGCACTGCTTGAACTGCGTGCCGAGATGGGCTAAGAAGTAGGAGGAGAAACGATTGGCTAGCGATAAAATAGTTGTGAAGGGCGCTCGCGCCCATAATCTAAAAAACATTGACGTCACGATACCGCGCGACAAATTTGTGGTACTGACGGGGTTAAGCGGCTCCGGTAAATCTTCCCTTGCATTCGATACCATCTATGCAGAGGGACAGCGTCGTTACGTTGAATCATTATCCGCTTATGCACGCCAGTTTCTTGGGCAAATGGAAAAGCCGGATGTTGATTCTATTGATGGGCTTTCACCAGCTATATCTATTGATCAGAAGACAACAAGCCGCAATCCGCGTTCTACGGTCGGAACAGTTACTGAAATTTATGATTATTTGCGGCTCTTATTTGCCCGTATCGGCAAGCCGCATTGTCCAGAGCATGGGATCGAAATAACGTCGCAGACCGTTGAGCAAATGGTTGACCGGATTATGGAATACCCGGAGAAGACGAAGCTGCAAATTTTGGCTCCGCTTATTTCAGGCCGCAAAGGCGAGCATACCAAGCTGCTCGCTGACATTCAGAAGCAAGGTTTTGTTCGTGTACGCGTGAATGGCGAATTGCGAGAGCTCAGCGAGAAGATTGAGCTGGAAAAAAATAAAAAGCACAGCATTGAAGTGGTTGTCGATCGTATCGTCGTGAAATCAGATATTCAAACGAGGCTGGCGGATTCAATCGAAACTGCACTGAAAATATCTGAGGGCCGCGTGCTCGTTGATATCATCGATCAGGAGGAGCTTCTATTCAGCTCAAATCTGGCTTGTCCAGAATGCGGTTTTAGTATCGAAGAGCTGGAGCCGCGCATGTTCTCGTTCAATAGTCCTTACGGGGCATGCCCGGATTGTGATGGTTTAGGCATGAAAATGATCGTTGATCCAGATTTGCTCGTACCTGATATGAGCAAGTCGATTGCGGATGCTGCTTTCCTAGCTTGGGCGGGCAGTACGTCAAATTATTATCCGCAGTTTCTAAGTGCGGTTTGCGTGCATTATGGCATACCGCAGGATGTTCCGGTATCCGAGCTTGAGCCGGAGCAGATGAAGAAGATATTATATGGAACAGGCGGAGAGCGTGTTCGATTCCTATATGAGAACGATTTTGGTCATCGCAAAGAGGCTTATGTTCCATTCGAAGGCATCGTTCATAACCTTGAGCGGCGTTATAGAGATACCGCATCGGATATGATGCGCGAGCATATTGAGAACTATATGAGCGCTAAGCCATGTGCAGGCTGTAAGGGACAACGTCTTCGCAAGGAAACATTAGCGGTTACGATCAACGCGCAGCACATTTCCCAAGTCACCTCCTTATCTATTGGAGATGCACAGCGGTATTTTGATTCGCTAAAACTGTCTCAGAAGGAAATAGCAATCGCAAACTTGATCTTGAAAGAGATCAACAGCCGACTAGGTTTCCTTGTAAATGTAGGATTAGAGTATTTGTCATTAAGCCGCGCAGCGGGTACACTGTCGGGCGGAGAAGCACAGCGTATTCGATTGGCAACGCAAATCGGCTCAAGTCTTATGGGCGTCCTTTATATATTGGACGAGCCAAGCATTGGGCTGCACCAAAGAGATAATGATCGCTTAATTGAGACGCTTGAGCATATGCGCAACCTTGGAAATACGCTCATCGTCGTTGAGCATGACGAGGATACGATGCTGGCAGCCGACTATATTATCGACATTGGGCCTGGAGCGGGTATACACGGAGGCATGGTCATTGCAGAAGGTACGCCAGAGGAAGTGATGGCGAATGAAAACTCATTGACGGGCCAATATTTGAGTGGACGCAAGTTTATTGAAGTGCCTTCCGAGCGCCGCAAGACGAGCGACAAATGGTTAGAGGTTCGTGGCGCGAAGGAAAACAATTTAAGAAACGTAAATGTGAAGATTCCACTAGGTGTATTCTCAGCGGTAACCGGTGTTTCAGGTTCAGGGAAGTCGACCTTCGTTAATGAAATTTTGTACAAAACGTTAGCGCGTGATTTGAACAAAGCGAAGACGCGTCCTGGACAGTACAAGGAAATGCGAGGCATCGAGCATTTGGAGAAGGTCATCGATATTGACCAATCGCCAATCGGCCGAACGCCAAGATCTAATCCAGCTACGTATACCGGGGTATTTGATGATATCCGTGATTTGTATGCGAGTACGACGGAATCGAAAGTACGCGGCTACAAGAAGGGAAGATTCAGCTTCAATGTGAAGGGCGGACGCTGTGAAGCCTGTCGCGGAGATGGAATCATTAAAATTGAGATGCACTTCCTTCCTGATGTCTATGTGCCTTGTGAGATTTGCAAAGGTAAACGATATAATCGAGAGACGCTGGAAGTGAAATACAAAGGTAAAAATATTGCGGAAGTGCTGGAAATGACCATTGAGGACGGCTGTTCATTCTTCGAGAACATTCCTCGTATTCATCGGAAAGTACAGACGCTGCTTGATGTTGGTCTTGGTTATATGAAGCTGGGTCAACCAGCTACCACATTATCAGGTGGTGAAGCGCAGCGCGTTAAGCTGGCTGCTGAGCTTTATCGTCGTTCCACGGGCAAGACGCTTTACATTTTGGATGAACCAACAACGGGCTTGCACGTACATGACATCGACAGATTGTTGACCGTTCTTCACCGCTTGGTTGATTCAGGTGAATCCGTACTCGTTATTGAGCATAATTTGGACGTCATTAAGACGGCGGATTATTTGATAGATCTAGGTCCAGAAGGCGGCAATGGCGGCGGTATGATTGTGGCAACAGGCACGCCGGAACAGGTTATCAAAGTTGAGCAATCGTATACGGGTAAATATTTAAAACCAATTCTTGAGCGTGATCGCGAACGTACAACAGCGCGTCATAAAGAGAATCTAAAGGTTGCTGCGGCAGCCGAATAATGAAGTGAAAAGAGGGAACAAGCTGAGTATTTACTCAGTTTGCTCCCTCTTTTTTTTGCATATTTTCAACCTAAATATAATGAAACAACGATTAAGAATAAATGAAAGTGATTAAGCTCAAAAAAACGTGTGAACAGATAAAAAGTAAAATATGTTCCAAAATACAAAGATCTAATTCTTATGAGCCTCCCGTTTTTTTTCTAAAATGAAGCATATAAACAAAGTTTGAAGGAGGAGCTTCATGAGACAGAAAAAAACGTTAGTCCAGCTCAGTATGGGAGCAAGGGAGCAAATTGCAGGCTATTTATTCGTTGCTCCTTTAATGATCGGACTCGTTGTACTTACATTGATTCCTGTATTAGGATCACTGCTGCTTAGCTTTACGAGTTGGAATTTTGTTGCGGGAATTGATGCAATAAAATTTGTAGGTTTTGATAATTTTGAACGGCTGTTTAATGACTCTGTTTTTATGAAAAGTTTAGTAAACAATCTCATCTTCATTATTACGGTGCCCATTACGATCGTACTGGCATTGGTGCTGTCGATCATTATTGATAAGCATGTGTACTTGAAGGATATGTTTAAAGTGGTTTACTTTTTACCGTACATTTCTAGTGTTGTTGCTGTAGCTATGGTATGGCAGGTGCTCTTCCATCCTTCGTATGGACCGGTAAACAATTTCTTAATTTCGATCGGATTCGAGAATCCACCAAAGTGGCTGGCCGATATCGACTATGCGATGCCATCGTTGATGATGATTCAAATTTGGATTCTGCTCGGCTATAACATTATTATTTTCATAGCTGGCTTGCAGGGCATACCGAAAGATCTTTATGAAGCAGCTGACATTGACGGCGCGAATACTTGGACTAAATTCCGTAAAATTACGGTGCCTTGCATATCGCCAACTACGTTCTTCCTGCTCGTAACAGGTATTATTGGTACTTTCAAAATTTTCGATTTGATTCAAGTATTAACACAGGGCGGTCCCGCCAACTCAACGACCGTTATCGTATATGAATTATATGACACAGCATTCAATCAATTGAAAACAGGCTACGCATCGAGTATGGCTCTCGTACTTTTTGTCATTTGTCTTGCTATAACGGGCTTGCAAATGCTCGCACAAAAAAAATGGGTGAACTATTAATTCAGGAAGGAGGAATTGGCAATGAAAAATGTGAATGTGTCCAAAATCGTATGGACAATTATTATGGCAGCCTTCGGCATGATGTCGCTGCTCCCATTCTTGTGGATGCTGACCACCTCATTCAAACCGGAAGCAGATGTATTCAACTTTCCAATTGAATGGATTCCAACGAAGTGGCATCTGATCGAAAATTACAAACAAGTGTGGACAGGAGGGTTTCTCCGGTATTACACGAACTCCATATACATTACTTTAACGACAACCGTGATCAATGTATTCGTATGTGCATTGGCAGCGTTCGGCTTCTCTAAACTACGTTTCCGAGGCAGAGACACGATGTTCCTTCTTGTTCTTGCCTTATATATGGTGCCGCCACAAGCGTCGTTGGTACCGCAATTTTTATTGTTCAACTGGTTGAACCTCATCGATACGCATATTGGTCTTATTCTTATTAACAGCTTTAGTATTATTGGAGCGTTTATGCTCAGACAATTTTTTATGGGCGTAAATAATGAATATATGGAATCGGCGCGTATGGATGGTGCAGGCCATTTTCGTTCCTTTTTTCAAATTGCGCTGCCGCTCATTCGTCCGGGTCTAGCGACCTACGCGATTCTGCGATTTATATGGACATGGAATGATTACCAGTATCCGCTTATCTTTTTGAAGTCGAAGGATCTATTTACGATTCAGCTGGGCATTAGGCTTTTTGGAGACCAATATGGTGATATCTACTCCCTTATGATGGCTGGCGCTGTATCGGCGATCGTTCCTTTGCTCATTATTTTTGCGATTGGTCAAAAACAGGTTATCGAAGGCATTTCTCTTGGTGGTGTAAAAGGGTAACAAAGTCAAAATAGTTTCTCTTCAGTAAAATATGGGAACTTCGAATCAGAAATGAACGTGGTAGGATTTGTTTGTAGACGTTTTCATAACTAGTCGTGTTATAAATATTAGGAGGGTTACGATGAAAAAGAGATTATCGATGATGTTATTGGGGTTAGCAGTATTCGCATCGGCTTGTTCCGGGGGCAATAATGGTGGAAATTCAAATGCTGGCAGCGCGACAAACGCGACTAATGCTCCAAAAGAGCCAGCAGCAGAGCAAGTAACACTGAAGCTAAGCACGTGGCAAACGGACGGCAAGGCGAAGTGGACGGAGGTTATTTCGGCTTTTGAAGAAAAACATCCTAATATTAAGGTAGAACTTGACCTCTTGAATGAAAAAGGTGATTCCATTGCTTCAATGCAAAAGCTGGATCTAATGGCTGCATCCAATGATCAGCTTGATATTATCGAATTGCCTTACACGAACTATTCACAGCGCGCCGATATTGGATTGCTGGAGCCTTTGGATAGCTATATCGAAAAGGATGGCTATAAATACGAAGACGAGTACCTGGTAGACACGAAGGTAAACGATAAAATTTACGCTTTGCCTTCCTCCATGCAGCGTTGGTTCGTGCTACTAAATAAAGAAATGCTCGACGAGGCTGGATTGCCTGTTCCAACGGACTGGACTTGGAAAGAGTTTATGGAATATGCGCAAAAACTAACGAAGGGCGAAGGAACAACGAAACGTTATGGAGCTTATTTGCATAACTGGCCGGATTACTTCCAACTGCAAATGATGAGCAAGCCTTCGGAAAATACATTCCTGAAAGCGGACGGCACATCCAATGCGACGGACCCTGTGCTTAAAGCAAACTTGGAAATGATGAAAAAAATGATGTACGAAGACAAGAGCGCTAATATGTACGAGGATATTATTTCGCAAAAGCTTGCTTACCGCAACCAATATTTCAACGGTCTAGCTGCAATGCTGCCGATGGGTGACTGGATGGTAGCTGAGTCCGGAGGTACGGATGCCATTCCAGCTAATTTCGTAACTGCATTCGCACCGCTTCCGAAATTGGATGGCGAAAGCAAACATTATTCCCCAGTACAACCGACTTATATGGGAGTAGCAGCGAAATCGAAAAATAAAGAAGCGGCTTATACCTTTGTAAGATGGTATACCTCTGAAGGCCTTGCTGTCAGCGGCCGTGTATTCTCCGGCTGGGCGAAGTCTGATTCCAGCAAGCTTATCGATACTATTGTGGCGGCTGCAAAAGATCCTTCAAAAATCGATGTAGAGTCATTGAAATATACGATGAGCACTACGGTTCCAGGAAATGCGCCAGTACCTGCCAAATATGCAGATGAAGCTAAAAATACAGTTATTCCAGAAGCGGAATTGTATATCTTAGGCAAACAAGACGTGGATACAACGATTGCGAACATTGATAAAAATATCGCAGAGGTTGTTAAGAATAACGGAAATTAATGACGAGTTTTATTGAAATTGATCTTTCGTATTAAAGGGCTTACAATGTTTTGGGACAGAAAGAGCATCAATTTCTGTCCCTATTCTATTCAGATATGAGGCCTGCACTTGTGTTAATTCGACAAGATTCATTACGGATGAAATTAGTTTGGTCAGCATTGATTTGTTTTGTCATTCCGCTTGCTGTTATTTACCTCGTCACCAACTATTTAACGAAAGATATTATTTTGGACAAAGTGGTCATGAATGCGGAAGACTCGCTCAAGGTTGCTAAATCAGAAATTAACAGCGTGTTTGAGCAGACATTGAATTTATCGAATTTTGTGTTAATGAACGCTGAAATACGTCAAATGCTAATGGTCAACAAAGCTGAATTAGCGCTGCAGAAGCAAAAGCAGGAATATGCGGTTAATTTCAGTAAGCTGTCACGAATTTTGGATGATCTTTTTATTCAAAAAAATGATTTTCAAGTTACGATTTTAGGGGTGAAGGAACCCTTTTATACAAACTATTCACACAGTGATTTGAACCCGAGATTGTGGTATGAGAGAAAATGGTTTCATCAATTAAATGAGCTGCCGATATTTTCTACCTATTGGCTTGGCGAACAAATTCAAACAGAAAAGATGACGACAAATTACGTAACGATGGGAAGACCGATCAAGAAGACGGCAAGTATTCCAATTGGCTATATGATCGTTAATATAAATGAGCGCTTAATACGCCCCTATCTTACAACAAACGAAAATCAGGAAATGTTTTTGTTAGACTCAAACGGCGTCGTGATCTCGCAAGCGAACCCATCCAAAATAGGAGAAAAGCTGCTTTGGTGGAAGCCGGAGGGGATGGGCCGAACGATCGAAATCGAAAGAAAAAAATACGTTTATGTCGAGCAAAAATTAGAGAGCAACGATTGGCGAGTCGTTAGCCTTATTCCAATGTCCGCAGCCATTGATAAGAACAAACAGGTGTTGTTCGTTAGCTTCATCGTTCAAGCCTTGTTCTTCTCGTTATTTTTTGTGCTGTTGACGATCCGAATATCTGCATTAACGAAGCCTATTCGTGATTTAAGCGTGTTTGTTACGAAAATTGGACGTGGCCAGCTCGACGAGCGCAATAATATACGCGGGCATAATGAAGTTGGCCATTTAGCGAAGACGATAGATTTTATGCTGGATCGCATTCAAGAGATGTTTGAGCAAATTACATTAGAACAGGCAAAAAAACGAAAAGCGGAGCTTGAAATGCTTCAGGCTCAAATTAATCCGCATTTTATGTTTAACCTGCTCAATTCGATAAGGCTCAATATATTGATTCAAGGGGATCAGGAGAATGCGGAATTAATCAAATCGCTTTCCTCTTTATTGCGAATGACGATTAATCGGGATAATGAGTTTATTCCTCTGGATGAAGAGGGAGACACCGTGCTCCATTATGTGAAGCTTATGAATTTCCGACATGCCAATCAGGTAAGAGTCGCTTATAACTTTGAGGCTGGCTGCGAGCAAGCATTGGTTCCGCGATTCATGATTCAACCGTTAATAGAGAATGCGATCATTCATGGATTCGAACAATTTGACGGTGAAATATTTATCGATGCGAACAAAGAGCATGACAATGGACGTGAGCTGCTTCGAATTGTGGTGCGAGATAACGGAATTGGAATGACTAAAGATAAGCTGAAAGAGCTTCAAGCGAAAAGTGAGGATATACGCGACCCGCAGGAAAGCGAAAATAAAAGCTTTTCGGGCATCGGCGTAAAAAATGTGTTTCAGAGGTTGCGGCTCGTTTATGGAGAGTATGTCAAAACCACAATTGAAAGCGAGTCAGGTGTCGGAACGAAGATAACATTAATATTCCCATTCGAGTGTAAGAGAGCAGGTGCGCAGCATGTTGACGGCAATTCTAGTGGATGATGATTATCCGGTAGTACGTTATCTCTCTCAAACTGTTTTGTGGCATGAACTTGATATCAATTTGATCGGCTGTTATTCAAACGGTCTTGAGGCTTGGGAGGCAGCATGCCAGAGTCCGCCCGATATTATACTAACCGATATTGGCATGCCAAAAATGAGCGGGCTTGAGATGCTTGAGAAGTTTTGTGAAATTAATCCAAAAGGCAGAGCCGTTGTTCTGTCCTGCCACAATGAATTTAAATATGCACAGCAAGCGCTGAAATTGAATGTGAAAGATTATATTTTGAAAGAAAGCTTGGATGTCGAGCAACTACAAGCCATATTGAAAAATATCGTGACCGATTTGCAATTAGAGAACAAAAAAGCGACGGATATGGTGTTGTACAAGCAAAAGAATCAATCCGCGTTTAAAGAAAAGTTTTTGAAAGACACCTTGTTTCAATCCTATTGGACAAAGGAAGCATGGTTGGAGCAAGCTCGGACGAACGGTATTTCACTCGATGCCAAAAGCTATATTCCACTAGTCGTTATTATTGATCGCATGTCGACCGTTGCAAGCAACAGGAAGTTGAATGATTATACGATTGCGTTCTCCGTTGAAAACGTCTTGCACGACTTATTGGATGCTTCACGTTGGGTGACCTTTCGTTATAGCAATAAGCAGTTAGTTATTTTGTACGGCAGCAATGATCCAGCCAAAGAGCAGCAAGAGATTTATTATGCGATGCAGGAAGCTATTGCCGTGATCTACAAGTATTTAAAAATATCCGTCTCCTGTATACAAGGAAGAGAAACGAGAGGGCCGAAAGAAATGCAAGGGGTCCTGCTTCCGATGCTGAAAGAGCCGGAGCATTGCTTTTATCTCAAAGAATCGGCAGTACACAATTTCGGAGTGGTGTCATTCTCCAAAGATGATATGTATACGGAGTATTCTCAATTGTTTGCGAGCATCAATCAAAGCATCGCTTTAAATGAACCAGACGAGCTGCGGAAAACGATTGTGGAGTGGACGCATGAGGTTCGATCAAGAAGGTTTCATCCGAGCAACGTAAAGGAATTAGTGCTGCAGCTGCTTATGGACCTGCAAATGAAAACAAAAGTTACACTGCAGTATCACCCATTCTTATCGGAAGAGAAGCTGTATGACGCGGTGAATGCGATTGAGACATTAGATCATTTGGAAGAATGGATGATCCAGCATTTGAATGAGCTATCCAGAAGGTTAAGTATATATGCGATCAGCTCTAAACGTACGGAAGTAATCAAGGCACAGCAATTTGTCGTGTCGCATGTAACGGAGAAAATGACGCTGGAGGATATGGCTAACCATTTGAACTTGAATTCCAGTTATTTTAGCCGCTTGTTTAAAAAAGAGACAAATCAAAATTTCATCGAGTACGTCAATATGGTCAAGCTTCAGAAAGCGAAGGAGCTTCTCCAGCAATCTAGCAAAAGTGTTGAAGAGATTTCCGATTATTTGGGTTATGCCAACAAAAGCTATTTCATTAAGTTGTTCAAACGTGAGATGGGCATGAGACCTAGCGAATATTCGGTTTGGAGCAAAGGTCATTTTGAGTGAAACGGAGAGAGCTTTTATGGCAGCAACGAGAGTTTTAGATCAGGTGAGATTACAATCGAAAGCAGATTTGCAGCAAGCGGTTAGCGAGGCCTTTGAACCGTTGAAGGAGCGCTTCACTCCCGGATGCGCTGGTTTGGATCTCGGTGCGACAGGAGCGATTCATAGTGAGGCTATTGCCTTGATGGAAGCTTTTGCGCGTCCATTATGGGGACTCGTTCCGCATGCCTGCGGCGGGGGAGAATCGGAGCTGTGGCCGATGTATGTACAGGGCATCATTCACGGAACCGATCCGGATCATGAGGAGTATTGGGGTCGTTTCGAAACGAAAGATCAGAGAATGGTAGAGCAATCTATTCTTGGCTTGGGACTCGCGCTTGCTCCCCATAAAATATGGGAACCGCTAACAGACAAGCAAAAAGACAATGTATACCGCTGGCTTAATCAAATAAATCTCGTTGATCGTTCCAATCCGAATAACTGGCTGATGTTTACGGTACTAGTGAATGTGGGCTTCCAAAAAGTAGGTTTGCCGCACGATCAAGACATAATGGACAACTACCTGGACACTATTGATTCCTATTACTTAAGCGACGGCTGGTATTCGGATGGGAAGACGGATCAGCGGGACTATTATATTCCGTTCGCCATGCATTATTATGGACTCCTCTATGCCAAGCTGATGGAGAAAGAGGATGCGGAGCGGGCTGCGCGTTACCGTGAGCGTGCAAGTCTATTCGCTCAGGATTTCATACATTGGTTCGCGGAGGATGGAAGCAGCATCCCATTCGGGCGCAGCCTCACGTATCGTTTTGCACAAGTTTCTTTCTGGAGTGCGTTAGTTTTTGCGGATGTGCTGCCTTACTCCATGGGAGTGATGAAAGGCATTATTATGCGCCATTTGCGTTGGTGGTTCTCACAGCCGATCTTTACACCTGATGGCTTGCTAAGTATCGGATATGCTTATCCGAATTTACTGATGGGCGAAGGCTATAATGCGCCAGGATCTCCTTATTGGTCGTATAAAGCATTTCTTATTTTAGCTTTGCCGGATGAGCATCCCTTCTGGCAGGCAGAGGAAGAGGCATTGCCTGAGCTTAAGCCGCTTGTCGCTCAGCCGCATGCACGTATGACCATTAGCCGTCCGGAAGGCCATAAGCATGTCATTGCCTATGGCTCAGGTCAAATGGCTAACTTCGATATGTCGCATAGCGCGGCAAAATATTCGAAATTCGCCTACTCGACTTTATTCGGCTTCAGCGTGCCAAAAGGTTACTACGGGCTTACGCAGGGGGCATATGATTCGACGCTTGCGCTAAGTGAATGCGATGAGCATTACCGTGTCCGGCGATTTTGTGAGGAATTCCGAATTCAGGAGAAATCGGTCTACTCCCGCTGGCTGCCATGGCCAAATGTGGAGGTACAGACATGGATTATCCCGGCGGGCTTGTGGCATGTTCGTGTACATCGAATCAAGGCGGGGCGCGAGCTTGATGTCGCCGAGGGCGGATTTGCGGTTCAGACGTTAGCAGGTGACGGAAAGGATCAAGCAGTTGTCCTAACGGTAACCGGAGGTGTGCTTGCAAAAATGTCAGACGGAATGAGTGGAATGATTAACATTTCCGGCTTCGAGCAAGCGATGATGGTTTATCCAGAGGCGAATACGAATGTGCTTAAGCCTCGAACGATGATACCGACGCTAACCGCTCGTTTGACACAAGGTGAGCATATACTCATATCCGCTGTCTTTGGTGCGACGAACAGCAAAGAGAACGAGCTGGAGTGGTTAAACCCTCCTACTGTTGAGCGGGACAGCTCGGGGAAAGTAATCATCGGAAATATACTTCATAATGACATTCTTCTGAGGTGATAAATAGTGATGTGGCAAACAGCAATTGACGATGCGATAGTTAAAGTGAAGCAAAATATAGGTAAACATCCAGGCAAGCTGCCGCATATTTCGGAGGGGCAGCGTTATGAGTGGGGAGAGAATGATGACTGGATCGAAGGCTTTTATATTGGCATGATGTGGCTTGCCTATGAATCTAGTGAAGATGTTTTCTATAAGGAAGCAGCGGAGTCCTTTTTGCCGAACTTTAAAGACCGGCTTGATCGCCATGTGGCGCTCGATCATCATGATATTGGTTTCCTATATTCGTTGTCAGCCGTTGCAGAGTGGCGAGTGACAGGAAGTGAAGAGGCCCGGATGGTGGCGCTTGAAGCTGCTGAAAGGCTCTATTCACGCTGGCGGCCGAGGATAGGGATCATTCAAGCCTGGGGCAAAGAGGATGACCCGGAAAACGGGGGACGAATGATCATTGATTGTTTAATGAATCTTCCACTGTTGTTCTGGGCTTATGAACAGACCGGCGAACAAAAATATTATGATATTGCCTACAAACATGCTTGTGCCAGTCAAAAATTTTTGGTTCGTGGCGACCGATCATCGTATCATACGTTTTATTTCGATCCTAAGACAGGTCATGCGCTTCGAGGCGGGACTCATCAAGGTTATGAGGATGGCTCGACTTGGACAAGAGGGCAAGCTTGGGGCATTTATGGATTTGCACTCGCATATCGCTATACAAAGGATGCCGCTTTTTTGGAGACGTCCAAACGGCTGGCTCATTACTTCATTGAGCATTTGCCCGAGGATCATGTTGCTTATTGGGATTTTGATGTACCGATGGAATGGGATACGCCTCGTGACAGCTCAGCATCAGCTATTGCCGTTTGCGGCATGTTGGAGCTGATGGAGCTGCTTGCTGAAGAGGATGCTGACCTTGCTATATTCGAGAAGGCCATTCATAGCAGCATGAATTCATTAGTCCAGCATTATGCAACAACAGATCTTCCGAATGCGGAGGGGCTGCTGAAGCATGGCTCTTATCATGTGCGGGGTGATCGTGCGCCGGATGATTATATGATTTGGGGCGATTATTATTATTTAGAAGCGTTAATCCGCATGAATAAAGGCATTAAAGGGTATTGGTAGAAGTTCCATTCATATATTGATAAATAAGAGGTTGTCCCAAAAGCGTTAAGCTTCAGGGGCACCCTCCAACAAATCTAGTCGATTTACTCGCTGTAAGAACATATACGTGTTTATTGTTTCATTTCCCGCCTCGATCAGACGCCGCCGCAACTCTATAAGCGCATATATGTGCTTACAGACAGCACCCCTAGCCATTTCACACGCTGTAAGAAGCTATTTGTGTTTACAGCTCCAATTCCTACCTCGATCAGACGCCTCAGCACCGCAATAAGCACATATATGTGCTTACAGACAGCAAGCCTAGCCATTTCACACGCTGTAAGAACCTATGTGTGCTTACAGCCCCAATTCCCACCTCGATCAGACGCCTCAGCACCGCAATAAGCGCATATATGTGCTTATTGACAGCACCCCTAGCCATTTCACACGCTGTAAGAACCTTTGTGTGCTTATTGCTTCATCTCCAGCTTCAACTATACTCCAAAATTCGCTTGCCCACCGTTTGCTTAATCGAGCATCAACAGACCAAAAAGAGAAAAATGGCGTCATAGGAATAAATCTCGGTAACGCCATCTTTTCAATTATCGTATCGAGCTATCTCTACAGCGAGTTAATCTCTTTTGGGACAGCTCCTTTTTTATGGAGGGGCGGAAATGGATTGGTTATGTTGATGCATTGACAAAGAGGTTTAGCTGCATTTTTAACAATAGGTAAAAATTATACGATATCAGTCAAATCTGTTCATTATAGCGAAGTTTGGTTTCTGTCTATAATAGTACAAAGTTTAATTGTAAGTGCTTACATAGAGGAGGAGGCAAGGACAACGTGAAAGGAAAAAAGCTGTTATTCGTCGCATGCAGCATGATTATTGTAATTATTGCAGGAGCATTATCGCTTGGTAACATGCCTGCTCTAAACCCTGCGGATAAGACTGCGTTTACTATCGATAATTACGATGTATCAGAGAGTGAATTTCAAGCTTTTTTACAAAGCAACAAGGCTTTAACGACAAGTTATTTCAAGCGAACCTACAATGCCGATTATGACAAAGATTTTTGGACAGCTTCTATCAACGGTGAAAACCCGCTGGAGTATGCAAAGCAAAAAGCTATGGATGAGCTTGTGAAGGTGAAAATGGAGCAAATTATTTTGAAGGAGAATGGTATCCTCAGTGACATTTCTTACGAAGCGTTCTTGAAGAGCTATGATCAAGAAAATAAGGATAGAGCAAAAAAAGCAGCTAACAATCAGCCTATTTACGGCCCCAAGAAGTATGGGAAAGCAGAGTACTACTCCTATTATCAAAGCATGAACGTTCAGAAGCTCATCGATAAATGGGCGAAAGAAGCGCAAAGTACGCTGCCCGACCAAGAGCTTAAACTTTATTATGACAGGGTGAAGCAGCAGTATTTTCACAAAGGGTATGAATTCGATTACGAGAAAATTTCCTTGGATAGCAAAGCGGGTATGAAGGAGGAGCTGACATTGAATTTGGCGGAAACCTCCAAAGAGGATACACTATCGCAAAATCTTTACACCCTATTTCTTGGACTCTCGGAAGGCGAGTATAGCGATATCGATCAATCAGGCGAGGGAATGTATAGGTATAGGCTTCTAGCAAAGCGAGATAAAGGCATGGAAAAGTATGAGGATGTTAAGAACGCCGTCATTCAACTGTATGTGCAGGAGCGGCTAGAAGAAGAAGTGAGCAAGCGTTTGAAACAGACGAAGATTGAATTTAATAAGGAGGTGTTTCCTAAAATAACGTTCATGTCGTAAGTCTATCAAAAATAATAGGAGGATGATTTTTTTGAAGCATTATATGCAGCAAAAGCTTGTATCCATGGTTCTATTAGTCGCACTCTTAACGACAATAGCGATTCCCGCTGTTTCAGCACAGGAAACGGGCGTACCGCTGGAGGACTCGCAGCCGCTTGCTATAGCAGAGCAGTCGGTAACAGGCTCGACATATTATGTCAGCAATGAGGGCAATGACGATAATGATGGCAAATCGGAGGATAAAGCTTGGGCATCGCTAGAGAAGGTTAATAGCGTAGGCTGGAAGCCTGGCGATCGCATTTTATTCAAGGCTGGCGATGTATGGAATGGCTCATTGAAGCTAAGAGGAATATCAGGCACCAAAGAAGCACCGATCATCTTCGATAAATATGGCAGTGATGATCCTTCTGTAAGACCAATCATTAACGGCAATGGAACAACAACGACTGAGAAATCAGCTATTATTCAAAATTATACTGGCGTGAAGGATAAAACATTATCCGCTACGATCGACGTTGTGGACGGCAGCTACCTGCAGTTTCACAACTTTGAATTAACGAATAAAAACCCTGACGTTGTCTCGCAGCGGGCAGGCATTAACATTAGAACAGCTTCAACCAATGTAACGGAATGGGAAGCTAACCCGCACCGAGGAATCGTAGTTAAGAACAACTATATCCACGATGTCGATGGCAACCCTACAGGCTGGAAGGTAGGCAGCGGCGGCATTCTGATCCTTGGCAATATTGAGGATGTGCTCGTTGAAGGAAATACGGTGGAGCGGGTTGATATCGAAGGCATTCGAAATGCGGGTCTTTACCGAGAGGGCGATACGAAAGCCAATTTCCCGAGAGTTCTGCGAAATGTAGTGTTCAATAATAACTATGTTGCCGATGTGCAGGGTGACGGCTTCGTTATGAGCAACGTGGGCAGCAACGGCAGAATGGAATACAATACGGTCGTCAGGCATTCGGCGAAAAATGTAGGCAACGTCAATTATGCAGGCCTATGGGTCATTGGCGTTAAGGATATGGTCATTCAATACAATGAAGTGTATGGCGGTATTTATGGCTACAATGATGGGCAGGCCTTTGACGTAGATATGTTTTGCGAAGGAACTCTCTATCAATATAACTACAGCCACAGCAACCGTGGTGGATTCATATTATTTATGAGCGGCTCAACAAACTCTCTCGTTCGCTATAATATTAGTGTAAATGATGGAGATGGTCGATATATATTCCATTATCTTCCTACTACACTTGGAGATGCTCCATTAATTCATAACAATACTTTCTTTACGGATGCGCAGGTGCAGACGAAGCTGATCAGCGATCCTGGAAAATACTTAAGAATGTACAATAATATCTTTTACTCCAAGGCTAATACATCGATTGGACAAGACCGCTTTGCTGGCGGCGAAGTGAAAAATAATATTTTTTATCCGGGCAGCGAGTACAAGGATTTAAAGCTGACTGGATTATCATTGGATCAAAACTTGTTTGCAAGTCCGCAATTCGCAAGAGCGGGTGAAGAGCCAAAAGATATCATTAATGCTAGCCAAAGCACATTTGATGTAGAGAAATTGAACGGATACAAATTGCTGCCAGGCTCACCGGCAATCGATGCAGGGCAGGATATGTCAGCTTTGACGCCATCGGTATGGGCTCCTGCAACAAAAGACTTCTTTAATAATGCGATCACATCTGCTGCTAAAGTGGATATTGGAGCGCATGAATATTCGAATGATGCGCCAAGCGAGCAGGCACCAGAGGTAATGCCGCAAACGATTGTCATTGACAAGCCTGTGCTGGAGCTTCATGCAAAGCATAGAGGCGAGAAGATGACGGCTACGGTTGGTCCAGACAACGCATGGTTTAAAGGAATCAAATGGTCGAGCAGCAATCCTGCAGTGGCCGCCATTAATGCGCAAGGTTTTGTATCCCCGCTGCTTGAGGGCGAAACGATCATTACAGCTGAAAGCACTATTAATCCGAATGTGAAAGCTGAAGCTCGAGTCATTGTTCATGCGCCTTCAAAGGTTGTATCCTACCTTGTTGCTTCAGACGGAACGGAGTTATCGGAGGAGAAGACTACGCTGCAGCTAAGAATTGACGGCGTGACAGAGGATCAAAATGCGATTGAATATGCGGATTATCATCAAGTAGAATATGCAACGAATAATGAGAATGTCGTTGTAGACTCGTTGACAGGCAAGCTTGAGGTGAGCGGCGATCTAACAGGTGTCACTGAGGTTGAGGTTTCTGCTAAGGTGCAGGAATACAAGGACTTGGTCTACTCGGAAAGCTTCGAGAACGGCTGGAATGACTTCCTGCCAGAGACCGGTACGAGTATTACGACGGGCAGCATTTCGGATAAGGTCGCTTATCATGGCGATCAAAGTGCGCTATTTGTTGTTGGAAATGGCAGTAACGCCATTCAAAAGGTGTTTGGCGGCAAGCAGCAGGGCGTCGTATCGATGATGCTTTATGATGACGGCTCCGAAAGCTCGAAGACGCGGGTTGTCGCACATGTCGGAAATGCAAGAAGCAGCCTGCTTGCAGGCATGGGCTTATTGTATGACGGCGGCACCTATGGGTCGCTGGAGTATTATTCAGTAAGGGCAAGCGGATCTTCAACCGCATGGGAAGCCACTCCGGTGAAACGAAGCGTCGGATGGCATGAACTGAAGTGGGATTACACATCAGGTACAGATTTAAAGATGTATATCGATGGGCAATTGGTGAAAACAACGACAGCGATTGCAAGCTTCGACAGAATCGTACTCGGTTACTTATGGGATACTGCAAATGGACGTACATTTGCTTTCGACAATATTAAATATTCTTCGACTGGCGAATTAGTTTCATTGCCGACAAAAGCACTGACTCTTCACGTAAAACAACCAGAGCCAGAGGCGCCAGCATGGGAAAACGCAGTAGTGACCGCTTCGAATGTGACGCAGACGGGAGCAACCTTAAACTGGACACCGGCTGTCGATGCGCCAAGCATCACAGAATATGCCATTTACAAGGATGGCGTCAAACTGGCGAGCGTTGCAGGCAGTGTGTATAGCTACCAAGCCAGCGGACTATCTGCGGATACGTCTTACACGTTTAAGATTGAAGCGGGCAACGCAGGCGGCAAGTGGAGTGAGGATGGTCCAAGTGTTATCGTGAAAACGAACGTGGATACATCATCACCCGGTGGAACACCTGGAGGCGGAACAACCAATCCTGATCCGGTGAATCCAGGTGGAAAAGATCCTGAGAAACCGACAACGGACATTGTACTAACGGACATTGAAGGACACTGGGCATCAGACGCCATTCAGCAAGCGATTAAGCTTAAATTTATTAATGGCTATACGGACAATTCCTTCCGTCCAAATGCAAGTGTAACGCGCGGAGAGTTTGCTGCTATGCTGGCAAGAGCTCTGCATCTAGAAGAAAAAGGCGACGCTGATTTTGCAGATATTGACATGATTCCTGCATGGGCAAGACCTTATATTGCAAGTGTCGTGAACGCAGGTATAGCAAGCGGGTTCGAAGACAATACGTATCGTCCGGCTCAAGCGATTACGCGCACAGAGGTGGCAGCTATGATCGTCCGTGCGAAGAAGCTGCCTCTAGAGAACAATGCCGAGCTATCATTTAAAGATGCTGATCAAATCCCAAATTGGGCAAAACCTTATGTGGCAGCAGCATTCAAAGCGGGACTTCTTCAAGGTAGGGATGGCGGCATATTCGCTCCTGCGGATCAGGCAACAAGGGCAGAAGCGGTAACTTTAATTTTAGCATTGCTGAATAGCAAGTAGCTCGTTAGGAATCGGGAAGAGTGAAATACTTCCCGATTCTTTTTTTAGTTATTTTATTATTTTATCAAGAGCGTAGGTTCATTCAGCACCGTCAAAATGCTGTTATAGATCTTGGTAGAGATGGACAATTTATAGATGAGGGCTTATTAGTGAATGCCGGCTCTAAGCTAAAGATTCATTTTTTTTAGGAAATCGTGACAAACTTGTTACGAATGAAGATTCGGACTTGCGCCTTGAGCCACAAAAAGCTAACATATAGTAAAATAGGTTACGTGCGAAAAAAAGGAGGTCCCTTCATGTTTTTGGCAGAAGCAGCAGCTCAAACAGCAAGTAAAATTGGAACTTTCGATTGGTTTATGTTGGCCTTTACCGTATTGATCGCAATCGGACTGGTTCGACTACTGACCGCTCGTCCGAAGAAAAACATTTTTGCAATCGGTTTTACAACCGTTTCACTCGCATTGTTTTTGTTGATTGATTTCATTATGATCACAAAGGTTTGGATGGCGTAACAGCATACATAGAAAAAAGGTCTGCCGGACTTGTCCGGCAGACCTTTTTCTTTGTTGCTAGAAATTAAACCCACCACATCTCGCCAAGCGGCTCGCGGATAAGAATTTGTTGAAGATTTTGAACAGCTTTTGTGAAGCCTTCATCAACGGACATTAAGCCGTCTTCATGCTCGATGCTCACAACATAGTCGTAGCCGACTAGACGAAGCGCGCTAAGGATGTCTGCCCATGTTTTGAGGTCATGGCCATAACCAACTGTACGGAACTGCCAAGCACGGTCAAGCATAAGAGCATACGATTGCATGTCCGTTACGCCGTGGTGATTTACGTTAATCGGATCGATTGTCGTATCCTTAGCATGGAAGTGATGGATAGCTCCAGCGCGTCCAAGGATATGTACCGCTTGAACAGGGTCAATTCCTTGCCACCACATGTGGCTTGGATCTAGGTTGGCGCCGATTGCATTGCCAGCCGCTTCGCGAAGGCGAAGCATAGTAGCCGGGCTGTGAACGGAGAAACCGCCATGCAGCTCAAGGCCCATCTTCACACCGCTAGCTGTAGCAAGCTTGCCGATCTCAGACCAATATGGAATAACTTTTGCTTCCCATTGCCAGTTCAAAATTTCTTGGAAATCGTTTGGCCAAGGAGCAACCGGCCAGTTCGGATATTTTGCATCCTCGTGATCGCCAGGGCAGCCAGAGAAAGTATTTACAACGGAAACTTCAAGACGGTTAGCAAGTTCAATCGTTTTACGAATAACTTCATCATGCTCTGACGAAATGGCTTTCTGAGGGTGCAATGGGTTACCGTGGCAGCTAAGTGCGCTGATCATCAAACCACGTGATTCTACCGCATGTTTAAACGCTTTCAGTTTTCCTTCATCCGCAAGCAAACCATCAAGGTCGCAGTGTGCGTTTCCAGGGTATCCGCCAGTTCCGATTTCAATGGCATCAAGTCCTTTGGATGCGATGTAGTCAAGTGCTTCCTCGAACGGCTTTTGTGCAAAAAGTACGCTAAATACTCCTAATTTCATTTGTTCATTTACCTCCCGAATCCATCGATATGGATTGATTTAGTAGTCCCGTCTAGTATAACACTTCTATTCTCAGAACACATAACCGAAATCATATTTGACAAAATCGCATAATAACTAAACAAAACTAGCGCAGTACGAGGAATCGAGATTAATAATTAGTATTTTTTTGGGAGAACAATTCTATCGATTTTCATTGTTGTATATGGGAAATTATGCTATATTACAACGGATTACTACTATTTCATGCATCATAGTTTCTTCATTAAGAGATTGGTATGCATGAACAAAAACTAGGAGAGTGGCTTCATGAAAAGCAGCTTGCTACGTGTCTGCAGCTTCATTGTATTAGGAGCGATTGTTGCAGCAGGAACGGTATGGGGTGCTGGTGCAGGCAACACAGCTACACATACGCTGAATGCTGCGAAAATTAATGGCGAGGTTTATGTCAAAGCAAGCTCATTAACAAGCGCGCTAGGCGGAACAGGTACGTTTGATTCCAAGACAAACACGTATGCGTATACGCCAGTCGATATCCCATCGGTTGTAAAGAAGGTATCGCCTTCCGTTGTCGCGATTATCGGTAAGCCGAAGGATATCGGCTCGGCAGATCCAAGGTATGCATTGGCGCATGGAACCGGCGTTATTATTCGCACAGATGGCTGGATCGTGACGAATGCGCATGTTGTTGAGGATATGACCAATCTGGTTGTCGTTACAGCAGACGGCAAGAAATACGATGCAGAACGCACGCATCACGATGAGGCGAGTGATCTTGCATTAGTTAAGATTAAGGCATCGAAGCTCCCAATCGCGAAGCTTGCCCCGTCACCGCTTAAGGTTCAAGTAGGCGAGACGGTAGTAGCCATCGGCACACCCGTATCGTTCTCCCTTCGCAATACGGCAACAAGCGGTATCCTGAGCGGCATGAATCGGAGTGTTTCTTCGGCATACAACCTGCTCCAAACGGATGCATCGATAAATCCAGGCAACAGCGGTGGGCCGCTTGTTAACATGAAAGGCGAGGTCATCGGCATTAATTCTTTAAAATTTGTAGAGGTAGGAGTCGATAATCTCGGATTCTCTATTCCTGCGGATACCGTGCAGTACGTAACGAGTCATTTTTTCAAATACGGACATGTGAAACGCGCCTCGCTTGGCCTTGGACTTGAGGAAAGCTGGTCTGCGCTCATCGGAATCCCGACCTCCGACCCGTTAACAGTCAAATCGGTGACATCGGCAGCCGCAAAAAAAGCAGGTATCCAACCTGGCGATTTGCTTTATAAAGTTGCAGGCAAGCAAGTATCCGCAAAGGTGGAGCTTAATGAGCTGCTAAAAAGTTATTTGCCGGGTCAACAAGTGGAGGTAATGCTGCAGATCGACGGTGACCTTGTTACCCGCAAGCTGACATTAGTAGAAGGTTAGGCGGCAAAGTTAAATTAAGATCAAAGTTATCATTTAATTATAAGGGGATATAGATTATGAGATTAAATATGTTTAAAAGAATGTTAACCATGCTTTTGCCGGTTTTGCTTGTTTTAGCGATGCTGCCGGTAGCTGCATTCGCAGCAGAGGCAGACAATAAGGTTGAAGTACGCTTGAAGGCGGGCAGCAAAACGGTCAAAATTAATGGGAAAGCTACTACGGTAGAGGCTCCTTTTGTAAGCAACGGAACAACGATGGTTCCGCTAAAAGTCATTACAAATGCTTTTGGCGCAGGACTTAAATTGGAAAACGGCAATGTGATCACACTTACTTACAATGACCGCAAGATTGTTTTAACTTTTGGCAGCAAAACAGTAAAAGTGAACGGTGCAGCCAAAGCAGTAGCAGTTGCTCCAGTTGCAGTTAAAGGCTCAACAATGGTGCCGCTGCGCGTTATTGTAGAAGCTTTTGGCGCAAAAATTACAGCTGACAATGCAACTAAAGAAACCATAATTATTGGTGTACGTGCACAATCGTCTGGTACTGGCGGCACATCTATTGATTCCGAATTTGGTAAAACAAAAATTGGTGACAGCTACCATGGCTGGTCATTAAATTATCCAGCAGGCTTGATTCAAGTGGATCAAAGCGATAACGGCGAATTTATTACTTGGGCAGATACTGCCGATGATTCCAAGGTTGCTGCGCAAGTGAATGTGATTACGGAACGTGTAGGCGATGACAAGCTGTCTGTCGAAGAGCAGAGAGAGCTTATGATTTCCTATTATGATCAAGATGAGATTACAGTAGACAAACGCACGATTACAGTAGGCGGTTTAACCTTCGAGAAGGTGATAAGCTACGCTAAACAAACAAAAATGAACTACGAGTATCGCGGTATTCAAAAAGGCGATAAGTATTACATTGTTATTGTAGGCGCTAAGGGTGCGAATAAGTCCGTTTTGACTAGCTATGATACATTCTTAAATAGCTTTACTCCTTCCTTTAATACAGCAGATAAATCGCTTAAGGATGTTACGAAGGTAAAAGATGGCGTAATCACCTTCAAAGACGAGGATTATGGGCTAACGGTTAAGCTTCCAACGGATTGGAACAAAGATTATGAGAGCACGACACCATCGTTCCAAAACGATAAGGAACTTTTCTTCTTTTCTCTCACTTCATTAACAGCAGGCGTTACGATGGACAATTGGGCACAAAAGAGGGAAGCGAGAATTCGTGAGGATTTTGTTAACTCCAGTGTTCGCAACTTCGTTACAACACCAGTAACTTTGATTGATGGCAAGGCGGTAGCGTTAAGCTATGAGCTTTCGTTAGGTGAGGACGCATGGTTTACGTATAATGAGATTGCTTTATTTTCAGGAAATTACCGCTATTCATTAGTTTATATGTATCCTACCGCTAATAGCGCGAAGAGCAAGCTTACGTACAACCAAGTTTTGGCTTCGGTCGATATTGATACTGCTTTAATTGAGAAAACATTTGGCAATGTAGAGGAAAGTTATGATTTGGCTGATCGCAGCACAAAAACAACAAAACGCAGCTCTACTTATGGTTATTCTATTGAACTCCCAACCTACTGGTATGGTATTCAGAAAAACTTTAACGAAGATGATGTTTTGTATACGTTTAGTGCAGGCAGCATAAATATTTTTGAGTCGGATACACCAGCGGCTACCGTTGTAAATTCGCTTTTGCAATATGTGAACTCAACTGAAGGCAGCGCGCAGGGAAGTACGACGAAGCAATCCAATACGGTTACGATTAATGGAAAAACGGCACAGCATGTCGTTATCCATACATCCAAGCCACAAGATGATATTCCGTATACAGAAGAGTTTTATATTTTTGACTCTGCACAAGGAACGATAGTATTTAGCTTAAACTATTACGATGTGCGTGCTTCAGACAGCAACCTCAAAATCATCAACGACGCAGTGCAATCGATTCGTTTTAATTAGTAGAAGGCCGGTTCCCTTATTGGGGAATCGGTCTTTTTTTCATTTAAATGAGGCGTCAACCGTGAAAGCTTGCGCGATGCCAGTATTGTGTAGTGGTATAGATGTCCGTGGTTTGTTAAGATAGTGGAAGCAGGTTTCAAGAATGAGAGGGATTGATAGTTAAAATGACAGATACAATAATGAGATCGGACATAGAGCTGCTGGCTCCGGCTGGCGATTGGGATTGCATGAGAGCGGCCGTAGCAAATGGCGCGGATGCGATATTTTTTGGCGTGGAGAAATTTAATGCCCGCGCACGCGCGAACAATTTTCGCAGTGAGGAACTGCCGGAAATTATGGCATTTTTGCATACGTACGGGGTAAAGGGTTTTCTCACATTTAATATTCTCGTATTCGAGGATGAGCTGAGAGACGCGCAGAAGTTAATCGAAATGTGTATCGATGCAGGCGTGGACGCGGTAATCGTACAGGATTTGGGACTAGTGAAGCTGATTCGCGAGCTGTCGCCAGACTTTCCAATTCACGGCTCTACTCAGATGACGATCACATCGCCAGAGGCTGTCGAGTTTACGAAGCCGTTTGGTCTTGAGCGGGTCGTGCTAGGCCGCGAAAATAATTTGAAGCAAATTCGTACCATTGGCGAGCAAGCGAAGCTGCCAATGGAGGTGTTCGTGCACGGTGCGCTATGTGTATCGTATTCGGGTCAGTGTCTCACGTCCGAGATGTGGGGAGGACGCTCGGCCAATCGCGGTGAATGTGCGCAGGCTTGCCGGCTGCCGTATGATTTGATGGTCGACGGCGAGGTACAGCCGATGGGAGACATTGCGTATTTGCTGTCGCCGAAGGATTTGGCGGCGATTGATATTGTGCCGGAGCTCATCCAAGCGGGCGTAACGTCATTTAAAATCGAAGGGCGGCTTAAGAGCCCAGAGTATGTTGCGAATGTCGTGAGCAAATATCGACGCGCGATCGATAAATATTTTGACGGCGACTTGTCGAAGCCGTCTGTGGAGGATGTGCGTGAGCTGCAGCAAAGCTTCTCGCGCGGCTTCACGCATGGTTTCCTGTCGGGAACAAACAACAAGATGCTTGTTGAGGGTACGTTCCCGAAAAGCCGCGGTGTCTACCTCGGCCGAGTAGAGCGCATTATGCGCGATGCAGTTACGCTGAAGATCGAAGCGCCGCTTAAGCGCGGAGATGGCATTGTGTTTGACGCAGGCGACCCGACGAAAAAGGAAGAGGGAGGCCGCGTTTACGATATTCGCCGTCAAGGCGTGAAAATCGAGGGCGAAGCGCAGGAAGGCATATTGATCGAGCTGGTAGCTGGACGCAATGATGTTGATTTGCGCAAGGTTCATGTAGGCGACCGTGTGTGGAAAACGAATGATCCGGCGCTGGACAGACGCCTCAGAGCTTCTTTTGAAACAGAAAAGCCATATCGCGTATTCCCGCTTCATGTTCGAGTGACGGGCGCGCTTGGTCAGCCGATGCGTACCTGGTGGACAGATGTACAGAAAGGGACGACGGTTGAAGTCGCGTCAGAGATCGATTTGGAGCAGGCACAGAAGCGTCCGATGGATGCAGCGCTGCTTGAGGATCAACTGGGCCGTCTGGGCGGCACGGTTTATCAGCTTGAGAAGCTGGAGGTAGAGCTGCAAGGTGATTTGATCGTACCGATTCGTGAGCTGAACAGACTGCGCCGTGAAGCGGTAGAGCTGCTTGCAGGCGAGCGTCCGAAGCCGCCTGTCTATGTGAAGAATGCAATTTACGCAAGCGAGGATGCTGTTTTGGCTGATGTGGCGAAAAAAGATATTTTGGCTCCTCAGAGCGGAAAAGATGCAAACTTGATCGCACTATGCCGCACCTTGGAGCAGGTGCAGGCAGCAGTCAAAACCGATGTCGCTTATGTATACGCCGATTTTGAGTTTATCAAACAATTTCCAGCAGCGGTAGCCGCTGCCCGTGAAGCAGGCAAGCCGATTGCTCTGGCTACGCCACGCATTCACATGCCTGGCGAAAATGGCTACCATGCGAATATATTGAAGCTGCAGCCCGATGCCGTACTTGTTCGGAACACTGGAGCGCTTTATTACTACTTGCGCGCTCGTGCAGCTAATCCGGACAAGCCATTTCCTAAGCTGATTGGCGATTTCTCACTGAACGTAGCCAATCATAAGGCAGTGAAGCTGTTTACCGAGGTTGGTCTTGATCTGATAACACCGTCGTATGATTTGAACATTCAGCAGATGGTTGATTTGCTGGAAAGCTCAGATACTTCGATGCTGGAAATGGTTATCCATCAGCATTTGCCGATGTTCCACACGGAGCATTGCGTATATTGCACCTTTATGAGTGAAGGAACTGACTTCACAAACTGCGGACGTCCTTGTGAGGAGAAGCGTGCTTCCCTGCAGGATCGTATTGGCATGGCGCATCCTGTTCGCGTAGACGAAGGCTGCCGCAACACCGTGTACAATGCAATCGAGCAATCGGGTGCTGAGTACATTCGCAATTTTGTAGGAATGGGCGTATCCAATTTCCGTGTCGAGTTTCTAGAAGAAACGCCGGAGAAAGTGCTTGAAGTGTTGTCTCTTTACCGTGATGCGCTTGATGGCCGCATTAGCGGCACGCAAGTATGGCGCAGCCTGAAAGCCATTAACCAGCTTGGCGTTACGCGTGGTCAACTGGTCAAATAAATCTAACGAAATTACAAGCGATACCGTCTTCTCTGCGAATGGGAGGGCGGTATTTTTTGCTGTGAAATTTTAAAAAGACGGATTTGCAACCTTTTGCGTTTCAAACCGCATCTTTACTTATAGAGAGAGCAGGTGAATGGATGAGTGCGGAGCAACAAGCGATTGAACGACTGAAAGGCGGTGACGGCTCCGCCCTGAAGTGGCTGATGGAGCAGTACGGCAACGATATTTTGCGGACAGCCGCCTTGCTGCTGAAGGATCATCACTTGGCAGAGGATGTGAGCCAGGAGGTATTTATAACTGCTTTTCAAAAAATAAAACAATACCGCGGCGATGGAAGCCTGCGCGGCTGGCTGCTGCAAATGACAATTAATCGCTGCCGCAGCAAGATGAGGCTCGCTTCATGGAAAAGGCTGCTGTTTCGAGCGGAAACAGGAGAAGAATTGAGCGTACATAACATGATGTTTAAAGCGCCGAGTGATACGGGAGTTGAACAATGGCTGCTGGCCTCATCGCTTCGTGAATCCATTGAAGTTATGCCATTCAAATATCGTGAGGTCATCGTTCTTTATTATTATCAAGAGCTGACCATTAAAGAAATCGCGCAGGTGCTCGGTGAGCCGGAAAGTACCATTAAGAGTAAGCTGCTGCGAGGACGGCGACAGCTCAGGCAGCAATTAGAGGAAGGAGACTGGCAGGATGAAACAAGAGCATGATACAAAAAGCATTCGTGAAAATTTGGATATAGAGCTGGCGGGCGTTCAGTTCACTGAACAGCTTCAAAAGACTGTTTTAGACCGAGCATGCCCTCCTTCATTTTGGAATCGGGAGCTGCGTATACCTGGGATTGCTGTCGTTTTAGTCCTATGCATGTGTATCGCTGTACCCGTAATCGGCTGGCAGCGTTTAACGTCATCTGTATATTCTCCGCAAACGATGGATGCCAAGCCCCAGCCTGAAAGCAGCGATCGGTTAATTATGATTGCAGGCGGCGTTTATTATGAATCAGAGCTGCTTGAAGGGTGGCCGAAGGAAAAATGATACGAATGAAAGTGAAAACGATGGCTATGCTGCTCGCTTTTCTTATGATTGTAGCGGGAAGTTGCTATTTTCTAATTCCCTTTTTCCTTTTTCATACGGAGAAATACGAAGTTTTGTGGAAGTGGTTTCCTAGAACCGAGAGCGCGGAATCTGCACTTTTATTAGCGTCTGAGGCGTCTGAGCTGGTTACGGATTCGAGCGGCGACGATCGTATATTTATTTTCCCGAGCAGCAGCTCCTCCAGCGGAGGAGAACGAACGGCAGAGGAACGTATGCGCGAGATAAACCGACTCGAACATTTGGTGGAGCAATATTCAACGTCGTCATATATTTATGGGGTTAAATTTAATTTGGGCAAGCTTTATATGTGGAACAAGGAGTGGGATAAAGCAGAACGGCTTTTTGCAGAGCTTGACGCAAATGTGAATACCGGTACATTCCATGCGGATGAGGAGCTGCGAACCTATCTAGCGATTTTAAGTACAAGAACGGAGATACCTGATAAGCAGGCTACTATAACAGGGAAAGTTAAGGTTGGTGAAAAACCGGCTGCGAATGTGTTTGTTATATTGCACCGCAAGGATGCAAGCGGATGGAGCACGCCGCCTTATCTTCATTACCCGGTAGCCATTACAGATGAGCATGGTGTTTATCGTTTTTATGACGTCGATGCTAATGAGTATGAGGTTGGAGTCGGTGTCACCCCTGCTGAGGTAAATGGATATTACTTAACGCAGTCTGACCGAGAGTATGTGAGCGCTCTAGAAGGCAAAACAGAAACATACGATTTTCAATTTGTACCGCAAGTAAGTGTTATATCACCAGTTAATAAAGAACAGCTAACCGGGGATAAATTGCAATTCGAATGGAATGCCTATCCGGGTGCGGATTACTATACGCTTTCGATAACGTCCATTTTCCGCATTAAAGATGGGAATACTGTTGGCGCTAATACGGTACAGCTTTCAGATGAGCGCTTTAAAGGAACAACAGCGGAGTACAGCTTGAAGGAATTGAGAGGAAATACGCTGGGATTTGGCAAAAGCATGGACTCGGGAGGAAATGTTGCTTTGTCTAATATCGGAGTGCTTGGCGCGGTTTATCCCGGGGGAGATTTCATATGGTCAGTTGATGCTTATGATGCGGGCGGGCGCAAAATATCGAGCTCTAGCGGCTATTACACGGCTCTAATCCAGAAACCCCCGTTTTTCACGATGCCAGAGGAAGGGATGCTTGCTGGAGACAGGCTGGTCATTAAAGGGGAATATGAGGAAGCCATCGCGTCTTACAAGTTAGAAGGGGATAACGATGACGCATTGCGTCCGCTAGCTAGACTGATTTATTACGGCATTACGAAGGCAGACGGCGATCCTGCGGAAGCCTTGACTTATTTAGAGCGGGTAAGAGTCCCCAATGCTAGCGACAAGAACCTGATGAAGCATATGAAAGAGGAGCTTGAAGGAAAGTAACTGTTTGACACGGATTTCTCGCTGACATAGCATAGAAGGAAAGTAATTATGCGACAATTGATTTATGACAAAGCGAGGCGTGATCATTCATGAATGAGGTTTGGTTTTCAAGCTGGAGGCATGTGTTTAAGCTCGACCCTGATCGAGAAATTTCCGATGAGCAGCTTGACGCGATTTGTACCTCGGGTACAGACGCAATTATTGTCGGAGGCTCCAGCGGCGTTACTTTTGAGAATACAGTGGATCTTATGGCACGAATTCGCAGGTATGCGGTGGACTGTGCATTAGAGGTTTCTACTTTAGAGGGAGCGGTTCCCGGCTTCGACGGCTATTTTGTACCGCTTGTCCTTAATACGAGCAGAGCAGAGTGGATTACCGGACGGCAAACCGAGGGGCTAATAGAATATGGCTCCTTCGTTCCTTGGGAGGAAACGGCGGCGCAAGGGTATATTATTTTGAATGAAGAGGCTACTGCTGCAAAAGTTACGGGTGCGCAAACGGAGCTGACAGAAGCAGAGCTCACCGCACATGTGCGAATGGCTGATCGGCTGATGCGCCTGCCGGTTGTTTACTTGGAATATAGCGGACGATTCGGCGATATGCAGCTGGTGAAACGGGCAAGAATGACAGCCACGCAAGCACGGGTATTTTATGGCGGCGGAATTGACAATGCAGACAAAGCTCGTCAAGCGGCTGAAGCTGCTCATACCGTCGTTGTAGGAAACATTATTTACAGCGATCTTGAAGCAGCGTTATCGACAGTGGCAGCTGTTAAGAATGTCTGATTTGTTCCTGTTTTGCCTATAGCCATGGTCTCAATGAAAAAAAGCATTCGCTGTATCTGATCCTGTTGCACTTAATTGACTATGGGACAGAACGGCTGATGCTTTTATTTGTTTATAGCGTTGACATACTTTCTGTCATAATTCAAGCTAATTCCTATATTCTCAAATTGACACAGCGGTAGCCGTTGTCTACACTGGTGAGAGGCGAACATATGCGAACAAAGGAGTCTGAGCATGTTGAATTATATGAGTATCGAGCAGGCGGTACAGAAGCTGAACCCGCCGCAGCGTGATGCTGTTCAAGCGACTGACGGGCCGCTTTTGATTATGGCGGGAGCGGGCAGCGGCAAGACTCGCGTTCTGACACATCGAATTGCTTACTTAATAGAAAAGAAGCGTGTGGCGCCATGGAGTATTTTGGCCATCACCTTTACGAATAAAGCATCAAGGGAGATGCAGGACCGGGTCAGTGCGCTTGTTGGACCATCAGGGCGGGACATTTGGGTATCTACCTTCCACTCGATGTGCGTGCGTATCCTCAGAAGAGATATCGATCGGATCGGTTTTACATCCAGCTTCTCTATTTTGGACTCTTCGGACCAGTTGTCGGTTATCCGCGGCTGTATGAAGGACATGAACATCGATACGAAGAAGGTTGAGCCGAAGGCGGTTCAAGCTGCAATAAGCGGAGCGAAAAATGAGCTGATTACGCCGGAGCAATTCGAGCAAAAGGTCGGCGACTATTTTGAGGGCATCGTTGCCCAAGTGTTTACGAAATACCAGAAAAAGCTGAGAAGCAATAACTCACTTGATTTTGATGATCTTATTATGATGACGATTCAGCTGTTTAAAGATGTTCCAGAGGTGCTTGAATTTTATCAGAACAAGTTCAGATACATTCATGTGGATGAGTATCAGGATACGAACAGAGCACAATATATGCTGACCCGCATGCTTGCGGATAAACATCATAATATATGCGTAGTAGGTGACAGCGATCAGTCCATCTACCGCTGGCGTGGAGCTGACATTACGAACATCTTGAATTTTGAGGGCGATTATCCAGAGGCGCGGACGATCATGCTGGAGCAAAACTATCGTTCAACAGCAAATATTCTCGATGCAGCAAACGCGGTTATTAAGCTGAATACAGGGCGCAAGCCGAAGAAGCTGTGGACGGATCAAGGCGCGGGCGATCTCATTGCACTCTATCAAGCAGATACTGAACATGATGAAGGATATTTTGTAACTGGGGAAATTCGCAAAAATGTGAATAACGGCTATAAATTTGCCAATCATGCGATATTATACCGTACCAATGCTCAGTCGCGGGTTATAGAGGAAATTTTGATTAAATCGGATATTCCTTATCAAATCGTTGGCGGCATTAAGTTCTATGATCGCAAAGAGATTAAGGATTTGCTCGGATATTTGAAGCTCGTTTCCAACCCGGATGACGATATAAGCTTGGTGCGTATCATTAATGTGCCGAAGCGGGGGATCGGGGATACAACGGTTGGCAAGCTTGCGGATGAAGCTGCGAGAAGAGGCACTTCCATTTACCGTGTATTGAACAACCTCGGCGAGGTTGAGGTGAATGCTCGGACACGGACGCTATTGCGCGAGTTTTATGAGATTATCGACAATCTTACACGGATGGTTGAATATCTATCGGTAACGGAGCTTACAGAGAAGGTGCTCGAGCTGTCGCAGTACCGGATGGAGCTGCACCAAGAGAACACGCTGGAGTCGAAGGCGCGTCTTGAGAATATCGATGAGTTTCTGTCGGTGACGATGGATTTTGAGAAGCGCAATGAGGATCGGACGCTCGTGGCGTTCCTAACTGATTTGGCACTCATAGCCGACATCGATTCCTTGAACAAGGATGAAGAAGAAGCAGAGAAGAACAAAGATGCGATTACACTGATGACTATGCATAGTGCTAAGGGACTTGAGTTCCCTGTCGTTTTCATTATCGGCATGGAGGAGAGCGTATTTCCGCATAGCCGTGCTCTTGCTGATAATGAAGAGCTTGAAGAGGAGCGGCGTCTTGCATATGTAGGGATTACCCGCGCGGAGAAACGGCTTTATCTGACATGTGCGCGGATGCGGACTTTGTTTGGCCGTACGAGCAGCAACATGCCTTCGCGTTTCCTGCAGGAAATACCAGAGAGCGTAAGAGAAGGCGCTTCTAGCGGCAGCGGCGGTTATTCACGTGGAAGCGTGGGCACTCGCAGCGGCGTTAGCGTCACGGGCGGTACTGGTGCGGCTGCGCAAGGCGCGAGCCGCGGGTTTGCCGGTCGCGCGCCAGCTGGCGGTGCGCCCGGTGCAGGCAGCCGTTCCCCAGGTATGGGGGGAACGGGCCCAGCCGCGATGGGCGGCAGAGGAGGCGGCGTGCGTGTCAGCACGCCGCTGCAGGAAGCCGCTCGGGCGGCTCAGGGCAGCAGCGCGGCGGGCGATGCCGCGCCTGGAACATTTGCGTCAGGCGATCGCGTGTCGCATGGCAAATGGGGAATTGGCGTTATCGTCTCCGTCAAAGGGACGGGCAAGGATATGGAGCTTAACATCGCATTCCCAGCTCCGGTTGGCATCAAGCGATTGCTTGCCGGCTTTGCCCCGATAACAAAAGTATAAGGTTGATCAGCCATTTTTGACGATTAGAAGGAGGAGCCTTCCGTGAACGCTCAATTAGAGAGAATGCAGCAGCTTGTTGCGATCATTGCAGAGCATAATTATCGCTACTACACGCTTGATCAGCCTACAATAAATGATACGGATTATGACAAGCTCTATGATGAGCTTGTCGCTTTGGAGAAGGAGACGGGCGTGCTTTTGCCTGAGTCGCCGACACAGCGAGTAGGCGGCGATTTGCTCAAAGGTTTTGAGCCGTACAAACACCGTGCTCGTTTATGGAGTTTGGACAAAGCTCAAAATACGGAAGACCTGCTTTCGTGGAATACAAGATTGCTTAAAGCAGTCGCTGATTATAATGCAAAACATCCGGAAGAAGAGCCTTTGCCGCAGCCTACTTATGTCGTTGAGCTGAAGTTCGACGGCTTAACCCTGAATCTGACCTACGAGGATGGACAGCTGGTTCAAGCAGCTACGCGCGGTAACGGTGCAGTTGGCGAAGGGATATTGCAGCAGGTTCGAACGATACGTTCTGTTCCACTCACAATTCC
This sequence comes from Paenibacillus sp. NRS-1760, assembly GCF_050467785.1. Classification (NCBI taxonomy): domain Bacteria; kingdom Bacillati; phylum Bacillota; class Bacilli; order Caryophanales; family Paenibacillaceae; genus Paenibacillus; species Paenibacillus sp. NRS-1760. The sequence goes on from NZ_JBITPK010000008.1 coordinate 626,758, forward strand.
ATGGGCTGATGGTATTGTTGAAGTGCAGGGAGAAGGCATTATGCAGCTTTCCGTGCTGGCAAAATATAATGAAACGGCAGCTGAACCGCTCAAAAATGCACGGAATGCCGCAGCAGGCGCACTGCGCAATCTTAATCCGCGGGTTACAGCCGAGCGGAAGCTGAACGCATTTTTCTATAATGTCGGCTACGCTGACGGAGTTTCTTTTGCAGATCATCATGAAATGCAGAAGTTTCTTAACGACAACCGCTTTAAGGTGAATCCATATGTAACATATCAAAACACGATCGAAGAGGTTCAAGAAGAGCTGCTGCGTGTAACAGAAAAACGGGAGCAGCTGGATTTCCTCATTGATGGTGCTGTAATCAAGGTTGTAGATATGCGGACGCGGGAAGCACTCGGTTATACGGATAAATTCCCTCGCTGGGCGGTTGCCTTTAAGTTCGAAGCGGAGGAAGCAGCAACAGTACTCGAAGCCGTGTCTTGGGAGGTTGGCCGTACCGGCAAAATAACCCCAGTCGCGCGTGTCGAGGCTGTTGAGCTCGCTGGTGTTACTGTACAAAACTGTACCCTCAATAATATTGGCGATATTGAACGCAAAAACCTCAAGTTCGCACTAGGGACACTCGTTACGATTCGCCGCTCAAATGATGTTATTCCAGAAATATTGGGCAAGGCCGATGATGTGCCTGGTGAAGAAATTGTGTTTCCAACCGTATGTCCATCATGCGGAACGGAGCTCGAGCAGCGGGGAGCTCACCTATTCTGCAATAATAAGCTGGGCTGCCAGCCGCAAATTATCGGTCGGATCACTCATTTCGCGTCTCGGGATGCAATGGATATCGATACGTTCAGCGTCATGACAGCAGAACAGCTATACAAAGATTGCGGAGTACGTGATCCTGCTGATTTGTACGCTCTTGCTTACGATGATCTGATTGGACTCGAACGATTCGGTGAGAAGAAGGCGCTCAAGCTGCTTGCCGCATTTGAAAAGTCCAAGGATAGAGAGCTTGCGTCATTCTTATTTGCTCTTGGCATTCCGAACACGGGCAAAGCAACAACGAAAATGCTGGCTGATCATTATGGAAATTTAGATGCTATTATGCAAGCGGAAGCTGCCGAGCTTATTACGCTTCCGGATGTTGGCGGTATTGTTGCTGAGAGCATCGTTGGATTTTTTCAAGATCCCATTATTATTGCGAGTATTGCCAGAATGCGCGAGCTTGGTGTGAAAGCTGAAGCGGAACAGCAGCTGGTTGCGAGAAATGATAGTGTATTCAGCGGGAAGACAGTCGTACTTACAGGTACGCTGCCGACGATGTCTAGGGATGAAGCTGCGAAGCTGCTCGAAGCTTGCGGAGCCAAAATCTCAGGCAGCGTATCTAAGAAAACAGATTTTGTTGTAGCTGGCGAAAGCGCAGGAAGCAAGCTGACGAAAGCTCGTGAGCTTGGTATTACGGTTATAGAAGAAGAAACTGAGTTATTGCGACTTTTGGGTGAAACCGTATAGTAATAAGACGTCATTCAAAGCATTGTTTTGAATGCTTTAATAAGAAGGAGCTGTCTCTTAAGGTTACAGACCTTGAGGCATAGCTCCTTTTGTTTTTAGTTAAATGATGATGGATTACTATCCATAAACCAGAATAATGAGTGCGTTAAAATAAATTGTAATTGTCATTTTTTTCAACTTGTATTCTGTTTGCGTAAGTGATATATTATTTCTTGTCGCTTCTGAGACACGGACAAACAATTGAATGACTCACAAACATTTGTGAAACAAACGGTTGACAACGTTGGACGAAGATGATAATATCATTTCTTGTCACGACAAAATGTGACAAACAAGTTCTTTGAAAACTGAACAAATGGATCACGTCGATCCGATAATGTTTTAAAATAGCTAGTTAAGTATTGAGCAAGTCAAACACCAATT